>JAUEPE010000044.1 GCA_030403585.1 Frankia sp. RB7 | reverse complement strand
TCGCCGCCATGTTCCCATGATCTCGCTCCTCGTTCAGCTCTTCTCAAACGAGGAATCCACCAACATAATTCCGGTTCCATCCCTGCTCTCTTCATCGAGGCCGGTTTCATGGAATCGCTCGTCTAGTAGGGAAGAAAAAGACCTGGCCGACGATTGAGCAAAGGCCCATTCGATGCCGCAAATTTTGGCGACTTTTTCGCGGCAGCCGATGCAACGTTAGATCGGCTGTGACGTCGGTTTCGCTGGCCAAACGCGATCGAACCGCATGTCTGCATCCGACCCATGATCTTGCTTCAACAGCTCCGATCCAAGCGCCCTCGCCATAATCTTGGAAGATCATGTCGCTGTTTAATTCCTCCATCGCGAGACCGAGTCGAGCGCATCCTGACGACCTTATTGTTCGCGCTCAGCGTTAAGCCATGAGTCAAGGTTATGGCCGTCGGATACCCAATGCGACCGTGGACTGCCCAGTTGGCACGCGCGCTCGAAGCCGATTGCACAATCACACGAGATTATTTCACCGGGCAGGCAGCTATTGCCTCGAGCCAGGGGGGCGCGACGACCTCGATTAAATGGTCGCTTTACCAACCCTTTAAACCATCCAAGAACCAGGTTTCCTAATCGTCCGGCAATCCCGGCCTGCTACCAAATAGGCAAATAATAAGGGAGTGCTGAGATGTTCAACGTCGTTCAAATCTTGCTTCTGATGGCCTGCGCCTACGCCGGTTCGGCAATCGCAGACATGCAATTGGAAGCATCCGTCCCCTCTCTCGCACAGCACGACCATGGCTAACCAGCCTGACCTTGCGTCAATTCATGCCCGCGCCATCTACGAAGAGATCGGCACCAGGCTAAGCTGCATGCTTCGGCCTGACTACAACGATCCGCCTCCTCGACTGCGCGATCTCCTCCTTCGGCTTGCGCAAATCCACGAGGCACCCTCCAAAATTCCGTCAGTTGAAGACACTTCCAAGCCTTTGCTAGACGCAGCCTAGAGCTTTGCCATGCACGAGCGGCGTAAGACAGAACGCAAACAGATCGACGAAGTCGCATACATTGCAGGGGATGGATCAAGCATTCGCTGCCAGGTCGTGAACATCTCACCTTGCGGTGCAGCGGTCGAGGTCCGAGATCCTTCCTGCCTTAGACCTCGGTTCAAGCTGATGTTCGAAAAGGACCGCCTTATCAGGAATTGCCAACTGATCTGGAGATCGGGAAACCGGATCGGCATCTCTTTCTTGGACTAGGCTCACCGTTCATTTATTGGCTGCTGCAGGCGCGAATAAGCAGTTGCTGCAATCGCATCTTCCTGGGCTGTCCGAAGCTCTCGAGCCGTCTTCAGTGCGCGACGGATAAAGGGATCTTCGGTATCGCCGTTGAGGGTGATCAGCTTATTGCAGTTCAGGCAATCCACCTGAGAACCGTCTCGAATTCTGGTGCACTTCTCGCGGAACACCTGCGCGCAGCCCGGACACCTGATCTTGACTTTGTCATCCATCCCGCTTGCCTTTTTGTTTTGATGCGTTCAGCTTGGGTACGTGGGTACGGTGCGTTACTAATTTGCTAATGGCCGCTCAAGCGCTAATCGTACTAGCTCAACCGCAGAACAGAGGCGCTACCTTTAGTCGACAGAAATCGACCACCTCGTCCGAATTCTTGAGCGCCTTGGCATTGCTCAGCATCGCTACGCGCGCAGGGCGCTGCGCTCGGTCAGAGAACCGCTGGGCTGCTTGGGAAGAGCTGGAGCATTGTTTCCAAGCTTATCCCAGGAAGACGAGAAGTTTACAGCCGCTAAGGGAGCAGACACCCTTTCGCAGGAGTGGCAGCGAAGGCAAGCTTCGAGCGTTTCGCTCGCCAGACGAACGAGAGGAGCGCACAATAGCGCAGCCCAAAGACTAAGGTCGGCCGGAATGAACGGGTGCAACGGATATCGATATCAAGGCGCGATAATCCCTGTGCGTCTCACCCGCGCTTCAGCGACGAAGTCCCCAAAGCAATAGGCTGGTGCTGGCTAAAACCAGGACGCCAACGGATACGAAACCGGATGTCACGAGCAGTTCTTGCCAAGCCGCCGCGGCTTGGTTCGCGGCTGTGACGGGCGACATCGCTGCTGTGCCCAGGACGGCAGCGAGCGTCGTCGTTGCCCAGTTGCCGTAGGTTCCCGCCAGCAAGCTTATGAACGCCGCCTGTTCCAGCCCAACCGATAGCCGAACGTGTGCCCAACTGCCTCCAAGCGCCAAAAGGAAGACGCCATTCATGAGACCCTCGAGGTGTGCCGCAAGTCCCATCCTAATATTCGAGAAATGTTGCTCGGCAAGGCCGGTGAGCAACCCCAGTAGAAACAGAAACATCCCATGCCACAGCAGACGGCGTCCGATTTGTTGCACTTTTTGCCCTCCTCTTTCGGTCCTGGCGCGTGAACCGTTGCGAACTATTTGATGGGATACCCGTCCATAGCGCTCACCCATTGAAAAGGCCCTTGCTCGTCTTACTATTCCTTCTCTTCGCGCCGATCGCAGCATCGGCGGCGCGTTATCTTTGCCTAGGCGATGGCCGAGGTAACTGGCAGACCGCGGACCGGTCCAGCGCAGGGCTTTTGCCGGCGGCGACAGTGCATTCAGAAGCAATGATACGGGTTTTCGCTGCGCGAACCGTGCGATGGCGCAGCACCTTTGCCGTTCACTCGTGGATTGTCGTGAAAGAGAAAGGTGCGCCGATATACACCCGATACGATTACACGGCGTGGGGCGAACCGATCCGCACTAACGGCTTCGCGCCAGACGGACGATGGTTCGGTGCCGTGCCCGAGACAATTGTAGCCGTCGATGGTGGGCGCGCAGAGGCGCTAATCCCTGAAATTCGGCACGTGATCGAGAACTACAAGTTCAGGTCCTATGGCGATTACAGTGCTTGGCCAGGTCCCAACTCGAACACCTTCGTGCAAGCGGCGCTGAATTCCGTCCCCGAGCTTCGTGCAGTCCTGCCACCAACCGCGATCGGCAAGGACTTCCCCTATGACGGCCGCTGGATTGGGATCACACCGTCAGAGACTGGTGTGTTCGCTACGGTTGCGGGATATGGCGGCCTTACCATCGGCTGGGTCGAAGGGTTCGAGTTAAATTTCTTAGGCGCCGTCCTTGGGTTCGACCTGCGGCGCCCCGCGCTCAAGCTTCCCGGCCTCGGACGTTTCGGCGTTGCCGCCGGCCTGTGATTTATCGCTTGGCCGGCCCCTGGCCAAGGCTCTTACCTTATCCGCTGACCGGCCCCAGTGTCTCCAGCCCCGTCTCGATCGCGGCGATATCCTGCTCGACCTGCGCGATCGACATTCTGCAGTCAAAGCCCTTCCAGGCTTTCAAGTCGGCGGCCAGGCGCCGGCGATGCATCCTCAGATCTTCAAGCGACCGGCGGTCCTTCAGCCGAGCGTAGCCTTCCACAATCAGCTCAATCGCACTCGACATGACGCTACCTGACAATCAAATTGGCATTCTCAAATAGGGGCAGACTAGCTCTGGATACGCCGCCGGCGCAACTGCAACATACCTTAACGCGCGATTACGCCAATCCGCCGAGGTTCTAAATCGAAGGAAATGATCCGTACTAACCCGCTAGCACTTACCGCGGAGCCCTCTCCACTTAATAAAGCAAAATCAACGACATACAGACGGCCAGCGAAGCGCATAGACCAATTCCCAGATAAGGCAATGCTAAGCGCATCGGGCTTCCCCGCCAAAATGCGAATATGCGCAAGCATCGCATACTCGCGGGGCAGCGACTAGGAATCTACGGTTGCAACAGCCCCAACCGGGCGGTCCCTCCCCAGAGAGCGATGGTGACATGCGGTATCTTTGACGATGGTGCTAGGGTTTGCGCATCCCGATTGACCCATGCGCCATTGATGGAGACGTCGAAGTCTTGGCGACGCTGCCAGCCTTCATCGCCGAGAACTCCATGAGGGCATTCGACCTGCAACTGTCATTGCCTCTGCAGGGCCCCCTGATCAGTTCCCTGCACGGAACAACAATCTGGCTTGCCATGAAGGCCCATCGTTGGTTTCATTGGAGCTAACCGGGCACGGGGTTTGTATCCTTAGCTGTTTTCATTCCCGGGGCTGGGTGTTGCGTGTGTACGTAAGTCATTGACTGGTATCTGACTTGGACAGGGCCGCCGCATGGCGGCCCTTTCTTATACGGGTATTGCCCTATCTTTCGAGCATGCATGCGCGGGCCGTATGGCTGTCAACGACGGCGGCTCATCAAACATCATACCGCTGGACACTGAGGGCCCGCTGCTCAGGCATACGATCTGGCAGATGCGTTGAACGCGAGAAGCGCGCTCACCGAAACATCGCCCGTGATGTTAGGATTTTCATTCCGCCGCGCTGCAATGGATCACGACGTCCTGCGCGTATATCAACAAAATCAGCTAGATATCGCCTGTGCGGTGGGCATCCAGCAACCAACCGCAGCGGCCATCGGCTCGAAGGACATATTCCCCACCCACAGGCCTTTTACAGCACGCGAATATCGCTCAAGAGCTCGGCCTCGATCTCTTGGATGTGCTCAGCGGTGGGACCGTCCGGAGAGTCCCTTGCAAGCTGACGGCGCCGCTCGTTGCGCTCTTCCAATATTTCGTTTGCCAGGGCCTGGGTTCATGAGCGCGCACGCAAAGAGAGGTCTTCGAATTTGCACAAGCACACAAAAATCAACTGAGATCGTTCCCAAAACTTCTGGCTAACCGCCTCGCGTCCCAGTTCCTCATCCCCGATGGGCGGCCTTCTTTTGACTGCTAAATCTTGGACAAGCGACGTGGCCGCCGATCGAGGGCGGTACGTCGTGAAGCTCACACCAGCGAAACCAAGCAACATCAACGCTCTGTGCACCTGATGGAGCGGCGCGATAGCCACAACCATTCGGTGGGTCGCCCTACGCAAGCAGTTGCTTTTTGGAGCGCGCCACGATTGAATTCCGCCGGGGGAAGTCATGCGTATCAACGGTCAGGTTGCCACGGCCTTAGCGCTTATCCGTTTATTTGTCCCAGCGAGCGCTTCTGCTGCGGCCGATCAAAAGACGCTATGCGTCCTGAGAGCAACGGAAGCTCTTCCCAAAATCGCTGGTCTCAAAGTTACAAAATCCGGAACCCGAGAGATGCCGGCTGAACAGCTGGCTAACTGGAGGGGACAATCGAAGCCGATCATCGTGGATATCGACACAGATGCGACGGGTTTGAACCAGCGCTACTCATACATTTGTGCAAGCGGTCCGGGTGGCAGCGCATTCGTACAGCGCACCGACCCGGGCCGGTAGAGCGAGGCCCTCGGCGACCAGCGCCGTAAAGCGGCGCGGAGGTATTGCCATTCGAGAATCAGTTTACGAGCCGCTGCATCAACGGTTGTCGCGCGAGGATGGGCCAAGCTTGCGGCTAGCTTTCTCCGAGATCGAGGAGATCCTCGGCCGGAAACTCCCGGCTTCGGCATACAGGTTTTCAGCCTGGTGGAGCAATGAAAGTTCGCTGAAGGTCGGCCACAACCAAGCAAGGACGTGGATGAACGCCGGATTTCGCGCCCATGCTTCGATCAGCGAGCGCATGGTTGTTTTTCGGCGCCTCTAATGCGTCCCGCGGTTTCTACGAACCTCTTTCTCGCTTTTGTTGGCTGTGCACGGCACTGGCCGCACTTTATCCATCGCCCAGCTGACAGCGCGAACCAGCGCTTCTTGCCCGATCACTTTACAATGCTGTCGCATCGACCGAATATTTATCGTAGCAGATGGAAGCAGTCGTTACCTATTCGACGAAGCGGAGCCTAGGGGCTCAAGGGCGATGCGGCGCGTTGTACTCCAAGAACCGCGATTGCCGATTATGAAACGAGGCCGCAGCTTGAGGCGGCCTTAAGACATAGTTCAGTTGATATCTTTTGCCCGTTAGTGAAAATCGGTCAGGATTTAGATCTTAGGACCGGCGCAGGGGGACATAAGCGACCTTCTGCAACAGCCGTGCTGTCCATGCCGCGATGTTTTGCACGATCGGAACGCCTTCTCTTTGAATGTCTGCATGTAGCTGACAGGCCTAACATCAAAAGAAGTTAAGATGCGAAAGGCAATTTTCTCGATGGCCATGTGTACATTGCTTGCCGGCGCGTCGATCGGTTTCGCCCATGCGCCGGCAGGCCGCAGGGCCGAAGGCGGAGGAGCGGGTGCTGGCGCGGCCGCTGAAACCAGCGGCGTGACTCTGGCGGGAGGTCTGCTAAAATGGGCGCGCTCTTTGACGCGTGACGCGGCGCCATATCACGCGGCTTTGCGGCCCTCGGGCTGATTGCGCACGACAGGCCCCTCGAGCCCTGCCTGGCGGTACATCGCCTCGAGCGCCAAATCAGAGTCCCGTAGGTATCCCGCAAGTGCAGTCGTCTGGTCGAGTTTATGCGGCTCGGTCAGCCTCTCCAGCGGCCAGCCCGCGCGTCTCAAGATCCGCTCCATCCGCAAGTCCGTGACGGTCACGATTGCGTTTGCACCTTTCGTTCGCATCGTCTCGAGCATTGCCGCGAAAAGCACGAAGGTTGCACGATTGAACCCGTGCGGACCAAGTTCTCCGGGGCGATCGGTGTCCACGCAAAACCGCGAGCTCTCGAGAATCAACTCGCTCTTCGGCGCCTCTTGGTCCCCAAGCAATACTGGAAACGTGTCCGCAAGCATGGTGGGACCAGTGGTCGGAAGCAGCCTCACACATCCTAGGACGTCGTAATCATCTGAAACAACCAAGACATAGGTCGGTGTCAGCACATCGAAAATGTCGATTTCCATATCTCCGGAGGCCGAGACTGTCCAATCTAGACGGTCCCTGAAAACACGACGGCGCAGGCGGAACATCTGCACCAAGAGTTCGAGTTGAGAGCCGGTGTGACGATGATCGAGAGCGACGGCGTACATGGCTGGCTCCGTTGAGGGGGAAGCCCACCAGACCAGAGAGCGCGGTCAGCAGCGCCTGTGCTATTTGACAGGTTCACAACCAAACAGAAGTTTGCGCCAATGCGGCGCGACAATCAGGATGGGAATCCCGCGACAATCAGGATGAGAATGCGCCGCTGCCGGGTGACGAAGGGAGGGCGTAGCCCGACCGGAGTTACCCCGGCAGCGGCGTCGATGCCCGAAGGGGCCTCATTTGGCGGTAACGGCGGCTGGTAAGGGATCGGCTTCTCCTTCGCGAGGACCAATTCTTTGTCCGGCCGGCATGTCACCGATCAACAAATGAGGCTCTTCATGACCTTGCGTCGTACCCATTCGCCAGCTGTCGCCGGTGCAAAGGCCGGTTTCAGCACCTCCGCCGCCTACCGGTTCGAAAAGGATCCCCGACTTCCCACCCAGAAGAAGTCGCCCCGCGAACGTCGCCGGGCCGGTCCATTCGCCGATGTCTGGGAGAACGACGTCCTCCCTATGCTGAAGGCCGCCCCTGGCTTGCGGCCGATCTCTGTGTTCGAGGAACTATGCCGCCGGCATCCGGAGCTGGGATCCGGGATGCGGCGGACGCTTGAGCGCCGGATCAGGGCGTGGCGAGCGGTGAACGGCCCGGATCGGGAGGTGATCTTCCGCCAAGAGCATCCGCCGGGCCGCATGGGGTTGTCGGACTTCACCGAGGTCGCCGATCTCGGCGTCACCATCGCCGGCCAGTCGCTGGACTGCCGGCTCTACCACTTCCGTCTGCCGTTCTCCGGCTTTGAGCACGCCCATGTCGTGCTCGGCGGCGAGAGCTTTGTTGCGCTGGCGGAAGGGTTGCAGAACGCCCTGTGGTCGCTGGGCGGAGTTCCCGAGCAGCACCGAAGCGACAGCCTCTCGGCCGCGTTCCGCAATCTCGGCGCCGACGCCAAAGAGGATTTGACGACGCGCTACGAGGCGTTCTGCGGCCATTACGGCATGACGCCGACCCGCAACAATCCTGGCGTGTCGCATGAGAACGGTTCGATCGAAAGCGCGCATGGCCATCTCAAAAGAGCGCTGGCAGACGCCCTGCTGCTGCGTGCCTCCCGCGACTTCGACGATCTTCCGGCCTGGCGGGGTTTTGTCGATGAGATCGTTGGCCGCGGCAACGCGCGCAATGCCAAGCGCATCGATCAGGAGCGGATGGCGCTGAAGAAACTGCCGGTCCGCAAGACCGCCGACTATGAGGAGGTCAACGTCGACGTCACGACATCCAGCGCCTTCACGTTGCGCAAGGTGTTTTACTCGGTCCCATCCCGGCTGATCGGTCATCGGCTGCGCGTGCGTCTTTATGACGACCCCTGGAATGCTTCCAGGGCGCCACGCACATCATCACCTTGCGGCGCGGGCGAGCGCAGCCAAACGGCAAGCATGGCCATGTCATCGACTATCGCCATGTCATTCATTCCCTGCGCCGCAAACCGATGGCACTGCTCAATCTGGTCTATCGCGACCAGCTCTTCCCCCGCCGCGCCTACGCCCTTGCGTTCGACGCCTTGCTCGCCGAATCGGCGAGAGACCAGCCTGCCGCGCCATGGTCGGCCTTCTGGCACTGGCACACGAACGGGCCTGTGAGGCAGAACTCGGTGCATTGCTGCAAGCCACTCTCGACGACGGCGTCCTGCCGGATCTCAAGGCGCTGATCGAACGCTTCCGCCCGAAGGGCATGGCATTGCCGGTCGTCATCGTCACGCTGCCATCGCTCGCCGTCTACGACCAGATCGCCGCGACCCTGGGAGAAGCCGCATGAACGCGACCGTCAAGATCGACGCCGCCCGTGTCGAGTTGCTGCTCAGCGAATTGCGCTTGCCCGGTATCAAGCTGATCTGGGCCGCCTTGGCGGAGACCGCCGATAAGGAAGGCTGGCCTGCAGCCCGCTTCCTGGCCGCGCTCGCCGAACAGGAGATGGTCGAGCGAAGCCGGCGCCGCTTCGAACGTCACCTGGAAGAAGCCCGCCTGCCGCCGGGAAAGACCCTCTATGCGTTCGACTTCAATGCCGTGCCGATGGTCTCAAAGGCGCAGGTGCAGGCGCTCGCCGCCGGTGACGCCTGGCTCGAAAAGGGAGCCAATCTCTTATGCTTTGGGCCGCCTGGCGGAGGCAAATCGCACCTGGCGGCGGCGCTCGGCATGGCTCTGATCGAAAAGGGCTGGCGCGTATTGTTCACCAGAACCACAGATCTCGTGCAAAAACTCCAGATCGCGCGCCGTGACCTCGCGCTCGAAGCGGCGATCTCCAAACTCGACAAATATCAACTGCTGATTCTCGACGATCTTGCCTACGTGACCAAGGATCAAGCCGAGACCAGCGTTTTGTTCGAGCTGATCAGCGCCCGCTACGAGCGGCGATCGATGCTCATCACTGCCAATCAACCGTTCGCTGAATGGGGCAAGATCTTCCCGGATCAAGCAATGACCCTTGCCGCGATCGACCGTCTCGTCCATCACGCCACGATCCTCGAAATGAATGTCGACAGCTATCGCCGGAAAGAAGCTGTCGACAAAGCGCGCGGAGTGGGACGTCCGCCGACGCGCGCGACAATCAAAGGCTCATCCTGATTGTCGCTCCACGACAATCAAATTATGCGTCACGAAAATATCCCTTGCGTTATCGTCGGGCCGCGACAATCATCCTCTCGCCGCGACCGCCGAAATGGCCATCCTGATTGTCGCTGTGTTCCCATCCAGATTGACGCGCTACACGCCAAAGACATCAAACCAAGCGTCGACGTTTCCACAAGGCAGACGACTGCGACACGAGTTAACGCCTGCGTTGGGGATCTGGAGCTGTTTGGCTGCGTCAGGGCAACAGTCGTCGCCGGATCGCCAGCGCGACGCAATGGGCGATCGAGACCGCGTCAAGCTTGCGGCGCGCGTTCTCGAGGTGAAACGCCACGGTGCGTGCGGTGATGCCGACTAGCACTGCTGTCTCGGACACCGTCTTGCCGAGAGCCGCCCATGCCAAACATTGTCGCTCACGTTGGCTGAGCGTCCGGGCGTCCGGCGGCGTCACATTCGCTGCAGGATGTCCGCGCAGATGCGTATGGAAATAGAGCGCGAGCAGCTGCACAGTGTCATTCGACGTCGCAAGCAAGACGTCGGGTTCCATCAGGGCATCATCGGTCGCGACCGTAAAGGCCGCCATGCGGCCGAAACCTGCCCTGATCGGCACCGTTATTCCCGACTTGATCCCGAACTGTGTTGCCTCCTCAAAGAAGCGGGATTGCTCAGGATCTCTAGGGCGAATGGATCCAGAGGATGCTCCCCAGGTGAAGATCGCGTGTTCGGCCCGTGCGCGGAGTACGACAGGATCGCGCCGATGGTAGCAACGGCGCAGATATCGGTTCGTCCAGGATTTTGGGTAAGACGAAATCAATTTCAGCGAGCTGTCGACGATGCTAAGATAGGCAAACCAGCGAAAGCCGAGACCATGGGTTGCTCGCGTGGCGATCCGCTCGAATTCGTTCTCATCCATGGCCGTCTGAAGGGCATCAATGAACTCCTGAAAGATGTTCTCCGTCCAGTTCATGATGGCTGGATCCGACTGTTACCCTGACACGAATGGTTATTTGCTCGGAAGAGCGTCTTTGATCTCCGCCGACGCGCACAGCAGCTACGGCCCAAGGCCGTTGTGGCTCGAGGCCGCCGCTTAGCACCAACTTGGTGAAGCCTGCCCTGCTCGTTTCAGAGACGAATGCTGGCGTCCCAGGGAGACTCTCCTCCCCAATTGACGCATACGCTCTGTCTTCGCATGTAGCCCTTCCAGGCATCTGAGCCGGCAGTGCGTCCACCGCCGGTCTCCTTCTCGCCACCAAATGCCGCACCGATGTCGGCGCCAGTCGTTCCCATATTGACCCTTGCTATGCCGCAGTCGCTTCCGGCGGCCGATAGGAACAGCTCAATATTCGACAGATCGGTGCTGTGAATGCCTGACGAGAGCCCTTGTGGTACGCCGTTGTTGACTCGAATGGCCTCCGCGAGGGTCTCGTAGGTGAAGACATAGACGATCGGAGCAAAGGTCTCCTTCTGGACGGACGGCAGATCCTGAGGCAGGTCCACAATGAGCGTCGGCTCGACATAGTAACCGGGACGGTCGATGCGCTTCCCTCCGAAGACCACTTTGCCTCCGGCGTCCCTCGCATTCCGAACGGCCCTCTCAAAGAGCACCACCGCGTCGCGATCAACCAGTGGACCGACCATCGTTCCCTCCTCTCTGGGATCGCCGACCTTGATCTGACCAAACGCGTCCTTCAAAAGCTCAATCATGGGTTTTGCGACCGACTTTTGGACGATGACGCGTCTTGTACTCGTGCAGCGTTGGCCGGTCGTACCGATTGCACCGAAGGCGATACTCCGCGCAGCCAGCTTGAGGTCGGCGGTCTGGTCAACGATGCATCCGTTGTTGCCGGAGCATTCGAGCAGATAGCGGCGCCCCAATGTGCTTCCAACAACGTCTGCAATCCTACGACCGACGGCACTTGATCCCGTGAACGACACCAAGGAGACACGCTTATCATTGACGAGCAGCTCCGCTACACTGTTGTCGCCTGGCATGAAGAGCGAAAAGACACCACCGAGCTCGAGCTCATTCATCGCCATATTGCAGATCTGCTGCATGCCGAGCGCGGTAAGCGGCACTTTAGGGCTCGGTTTCCAGATGACTGTGTTGCCTCCAATAGCGGCAAGGAAGGCATTCTGCGCCCAGACCGATGCCGGGAAATTGTAAGCCGTGATCACGCCGACGACGCCCAGCGGCAGCCATTGATCGTACATTCGGTGCTTGCTGCGCTGCGACTGCTGAACGAAACCATACATCATGCGGGATTGACCTGCCGCCATTGCAGCCATGTCGATGACTTCGCGAATTTCAGCCTTCGCCTCACCGATCGCCCTGCCCGTGTCGAGGACAATGAGAGCGGCAAGATCGTCAAGATACTCAGCAGCTAACGAGCCAATCCGCCCAACTAGCTCTCCTCGCCGCGGAGCAGGAACGGTTGCCCATTCGGCTTGCGCGGCTTGAGCACAGCGAATGACACGCTCGTAATCGCGCTCGTTAGCGCCGGCGATTTGCACCACGACCTTGTCTTGAGCCGGATCGACAGCATCGAACGGAATCCTGCTTTCGGTTGGGCTCCATCCGTCGCCATGGGCGTACGTTCCGGAGTTCAGAAAACCGATATCGAAATTTTTCAGCGCCCGCTCAAACATCTCGGTCCCTATTTAGTTATTTAACAAACCTAAGTATCTTGTTATAGACCTCCTGCCGAGATGTCAATCGGACCGCGACTTAGCCTCGCAGCTCAACGTCAGGGTGGGTCAAAAGCGCGGAGATCGACGCGCGGCCCACCGATTGAAAATAGGGGGCGAGGCGTCTCGTAGGCTCACACACAATGGAGGAACACTTGAAAAGTCTCGCGCTCACGCAATACCGGGCTCCCCTCGAATGCGTCGAAACTTCTACACCCGTCCCTAAGGGCAACGAGGTCCTTCTCAGGGTTAGCGCCTGCGGCGTTTGCCATACTGATCTTCATATCTGGGAAGGCGGCTACGATCTGGGCGGCGGCAAGATGATGAAGATGTCCGACCGGGGGCAGAAGCTGCCGCACACCATGGGTCACGAGGTCGTTGGCACTGTGGTTGCGGCTGGCGATGAGGCCATGCGTCTCACTGAAATGGGCAGAACGTATCTCGTCTATCCCTGGTTCGGATGTGGAGAGTGCCAGGTCTGCAAGAACTCAGACGAACATTTGTGTCCAACTCCACAATATCTAGGCGTGTTACGCCCAGGCGGTTATGCCGACCATGTCCTGATCCCTCATCCCCGATACCTCATCGATATCCCTGCGATCTTGCCAGAGCGGGCCGCTCCCTATGCATGCTCGGGGCTGACCGCGTATTCCGCCCTGAAGAAGCTCGGCCCTGACCGGCTGGGAAGGCCAATCCTGATTGTGGGAGCAGGCGGGCTCGGCCTGATGTGCCTTTCCCTGTTGAAGGCAATGGGGCGCTCTGGCGCGATCGTCGCGGACATTGATCCCGATAAGCGGGGTGCGGCGCTTGCCGCAGGGGCTATTGCGGCTCTTGATCCGACCACAGAAGGCTTCGCCACAATCCTTGCGGAGAACGCCGAAGGAGGCATTCATGCGATCATCGACTTCGTCGGATCGCCTGTGTCATGGGATCTCGCGATGGCGACGCTTGCCAAGGGCGGAATCTATGTGATCGTCGGCCTTTATGGCGGCGAGCGCACGCTCTCGCTGGCAACAATGCCTTTGAAGGCGATTACGGTATCGGGCTCATTTGTTGGTAGCCGGCGCGATCTGATCGAATTGATGAGCCTGGTGCGCACCGGTGTCGATCAGATGCCGATTGTAACCCGGCCGCTCGATGCCGCTCATGAGACGCTGTCCGATCTGCGGGCGGGCCGGGTTGTGGGACGAGCTGTGCTGGTGCCAGATCCGTCGTGATAACATCGGTTGGACGGTGCCGATGATCCGGCACCGTCCTAGGCGATGTTTCAATCGCTGGTACGCTGATCGAACAAGGTCCAGTGTCCGCCTTTGGCCTCAAGCACGTAGATGGGCTTGATCGCGTCACCATTCTCCCGGAATGTAATTTTTCCACCGAGAGCCGGGAAATCCTTCATTTTCCGCAGTTCGTCCCTGATAGCGGTGCGCTCGGCAGCAATCTTGGACGGCTCGCCCGTCACGCGAGCGCGCTTCATAGCTTCTGCATAGAGGTACACAATATCGTAACTGGATATATCAGTCTGGTTCGGCACCGTCCGGCCGATTTTAGCGGCTTCTGCACGGGTCGCAAACGACTTTGCGAACGCCCGGACGGCATCGTTGAGATCGCTGTAGAAGGGCGAGCCAATGATTGTCCCCTCGCCCGCATCTCCAAATCGTATCGGCAAGTCCGGATCGCCGACCGTCGTACCTGCGAACAAGCGAGCAGTGACGCCTTGCCGTTTCATCTCCTTGGCCAGATTGATCATGGCCTCGGGCGGAGCTCCGACGCCGACTATATCGGGTTTCAACTGGGCGAGTTTCGAGACCTGAGCCGACATATCGAACGCCTTGTACGGAAAATCGACGAAGCCGCTGACAGGAACTTCAACTTTAATCAGTGCCTCCGGCAGCACCGTGGTGCCGACCGCCTTGGATACGGCGTCGTCGGTCGCGTAAGCAATCGCCGCAGTTCCCATGCTGAGCTTTTTAGCCCGCATGGCCTTGAGAACCGTCTCGATGACCAGGCCTTCATCGACCGTGTTGCGGAAGGCGTACTTGAATGGAGCCGCCACTCCGGGCGCAGACGATGACATCGACATCTGCACAATCCCGAGCCGTTCGCCGGCAGAAAATGCCACACGCGCTTCACTCGAGGAGAAAGGGCCAACGACGGCCAGCGCCCCGCTATCACGAGCGAACTGCTCCACTGCGAGCACCGACTGCTTGGGGTCGCCGGCCGTGTCGAATTTCACGAGCCGGATCGGGGAGCCATTGACGCCGCCGGCGCGATTGATCTCATCGACGGCCATCTCAACAGCGATTTCATTTGCGTTCGCCACGCTCACGAACGTACCGGTCTTAGCCATCGACAAGCCGATGACCAGATCCTCTTCGTGCGCAACTGCCGCCGATGTAAGCGCGGTTGCAATTGCCAGTCCTGCTAAAATGCTTCTGTAGTTCACGATCGCCTCCCTATCCACTTTCTCTTGTCCGCTTCAGTAACCTCGTGCGCCGCGCCGCCGAGATACGCTTCCTGAAGACGGGCGCTGCCAGCGATGGCAGCAGCATCCCCCTCCATAGCCACTCGGCCCAATTCCAGGACTGTTGCTTGGTGAGCGATCCTCAGTGCATTCGCGGTGTTTTGCTCAATCAGCAACACACTCAGCCCTTCGCGATTGTAGTCCTTGATGAGCTCGAACAGCTTCGAGACAAACAAAGGCGACAGGCCGAGCGACGGCTCATCCATCATCAAGAGCTGTGGCTTCGCCAACATCGCGCGGCCGAGCGCCAGCATTTGCTGCTCACCGCCCGATAAGCAGGACGCGCCATGACTTCGACGTCTTCCAAGATTGGGAAACCGATCATAGATGTTGTCGATCTCACGCCGTACGGCACTTTTGTCCTGCCGCATATGGGCGCCAAGGAGGAGGTTCTCCTCGATTGTCATCGACACCAGGATCCGACGGCCCTCCGGCACCAGAACTAGCCCGGCGTCAATGCGACGGTGAATCGGCCAGCGGCTGATATCCTCGCCCGCAAAAGCGATCCTGCCATTCGTTGGCGCAATCGTTCCAAGAAGTGAATGAAGCAGAGTGCTCTTGCCTGCTCCATTTGCACCGACGACCGTCACGATCTCGCCACGCGCGACTTGCAGCGAGACACCGATAAGGGCCTCGACCCGCCCATAACATGCCGACAGTTGCTCGACGTCGAGGATCAATTCGTTCATGCCGCTTGCTCCACCCCAAGATAAGCTTCACGAACTTGCTCGTCCCTCCTCACCTGCTCGAATGATCCCTCCGCGATCTTGCTGCCAAAATTCAGCACGACAACTTTCTCGCAAATCGAACGGATGAAATGCATGTCGTGCTCGATCACGAGAAGGGTTACCCCTCGCCCCTTCAAGATATCGAGATGGCTATGCAGCTCGCGCGTTTCAGACGCATTGAGCCCCGCCGCAGGCTCGTCGAGCATCAAGACCGAGGGCGAGGACAGGGTTGCCCGGATCAGATCGACGCGCTTGCGGACCCCATAAGGAAGCAGATCCACGGGTTCATCGGCATACTCGCTTAGACCAAACGCAGACAGTTCAGCCCTGGCCGCGCGGATCCACTCGTGACCCCGAACCAATCGAAAGGGCCGCAGCACATCGAGAGTCCGCTTCAACGTGACGTGCTGCCCGATCAGCAGATTATCGATCACGGACAGACGGGGTATCAGGCGGATATTCTGAAAGCTTCGGGCGATCCCATGCTTGATGCGATAGCGTGATGGAAGGTGGACGATATCTGAACCGCGAAACCGAATGCGCCCCGAAGTGACCGGGTACACACCGCTGATGAGGTTGAACACCGTCGTCTTCCCAGCGCCATTGGGTCCGATCAGCGCGGTTGCTGTTCCCTCCTGCACGTCAAAGGAAAGATCGCGGACGACTTCGAGACCGCCGAACGCTTTTGATAGATTTTGGATCGAAAGGAGCATAGTCATGATGCAGCTGTTCCGCTCTGTCCCGCAACCTGCCTGCGCCGGCGCGACAGTCCGCGGGTGATGAGCCCCTGCGGACGCAAGGCCATGAAGAGGATGATGAAGAGCGCAAAGATCGCGTATCGCCACTGGGAGCTGGACCTGAGCGCCTCAGGCACGATCGTAAAGATCGCGGCACCGACGATTGGTCCCAACACCGATTGGGTCCCTCCGAGTAATACGTACAGTACCGTGTAGGTGCTCAGCATCACGCCGAAGTACTGCGCCTCGATGTAGTTGAAGTAGTGCGCATACAGTGCTCCCCCTATCCCGGCGATAGCGGCGCCAGCCGTCAGTGCGGCGACGCCAAGCGCCTTCACATTCAAACCCAAGAGGTCGGCGACCAAGGGATCGTTCTTGACGGCCGCAAGATAGATCGGCACTCGTGTCGTCGACATCGCAGATACGAGCGAAACGACCAGGACCGCCACGGCAACGACCACATAGGCCTCGATGTGGGTCGAGACGGGATAGCCAGCAGCACCACCGACGACTTCCAGATTGAGCATGATCGCGCAGATGACCTGTCCCAAGGCAAAGGTCGCAAGTGACAAATAAATGCCTTGGGTCCTCAGGATGGGCATCGCGATCACGGATGCCAGAATTGCCGCCGTTCCGCCGCCCGCCCCAATGGCCACAATGGGCGACCATCCACACTCGTTGGTGAGATATGCAGAGGCGTAGGCCCCGATGGCCATGAATCCCGCGATCCCGAGATTGAGCTGCCCCGCGGCCATTGGCAGATAGACGCCATAGGCGGCGATGGTGTTGAGGGCAAGAAGCACACAGAGCCCGGTCAGATAGCCCGACATCAAAGTTTCTCCCTGGCGGCAGCCATGCCAAAGAGCCCTTCCGGCTTGATGATGAGCAAAGCCAACAGCAAGCCGTAGACGCCGATATTAACAAAATCGGCACCAAGGAACTGCGTTGATAAGATCTCAACGAGGCCGATCAGCAGCCCGCCGGCGACGGCTCCCCAGATGTTGCCCATGCCGCCGATGATCATTGCGCTGATACCCTTGAACCCGATGCTCTCGCCCATGGATGAGGACACCTGCAGGTAGCTTATCGCGAAGAGGATGCCGCCAGCGCCCGTAAACAGCGCACTCAGCACGAACACCCTTGGGACGACGGAACCGACATTCACACCGAGAATCGATGCCGTACGGCGGCTTTCAGCAATCGCCCTGACCTGACGTCCGAGGTTCGTAAAACGCAATGACAGGGACAGTGCGAACACGAACGCGAGCGAGAGTGCCAGGCTCAAAAGCTGGGCTCCGCCGACGATGATCGAACCCACTCTGAAATTAAAATCAGCGATGAGCGCGGGATAGGATTGTTGGTCAGATCCCAACCACAGGACGATCAGGTTCTCGAGCAGGACCAGAAATCCCAATGAGCTGACGAGAGGAACCTCAGGGTCGCTGTCGCTGCTCGGTCGATAAGTCAGGAAATAGACGGCCACGCCTACAGCGGCGCTTGCCGTCAGCGCGACGCCGAATGCGAACAGCCAGTGCTGGCCGCTCTTCAACGCAGCCCACGAAACCATTCCTGCAATCATGAAAATTCCGGGAATGGAAAAATTGAGGAAGTTGAGAACGCCGATCGCCAACGTGAAAGCAACAGCGACCATCACGTAAACGCCTCCAAGCATGAGGCCATTAACAATTTGCTGAAGAATCATGGTCGCCCCGCTATTCCGATCGCGACGGACTCATTGAAATGTTGCATCGCCATATCGAGCGTCTCCACGAGGTCAGATGCCGCTCTGGCGGTGCGATGATTGCGCGCGCGACGCGCTTGATCCCGCGATATCGGGGCTGACAAGCGTGCCCTTGGGCAGTGAGAGCGCATGAGCTGCAATCTTGCCCGCCGTCGTGATCCAGACCTTGTCTCGGTGAGAGGCAATGTGCGCGAGTGCTCGCCGCAGCTTTCGGGTTCGGTGAGGCTGGCCCATGACGAAGGTGTGGAGCGCGGCGGAGAAGACGAGCGGATACTTCTCGGAGTCCTGCAATTGCTGATCGAAGGCATCGACCAAAAGGTCAGCAAACTCAGCGTCGCTGACCCTCCTGTTGAAGATGGCCGGCAGATCGTTCAGCTCCATGGACGGATACGGCACACTTAGAATTGGGCCGAGATCCGTTCTGAACAGCTGGGGTTGCTCGTCGTAGAACCAGTCGAGCATGTAGCCGAAGCCTTGCTCGACCAGCAGCTCAGGGGTTTTCGTGCTCTGCGAGATAAACGGTCCGAGCCAACCCTGCGGTGCCGCCCCCTCCTCCTTTTCGAAGCGATGCCGAACCTCCCTCAGCATGTCGCGCTCCTGGTCTTCGGTCATGTCGATCTGCCGCTCCGAATTCGTCCGACCGTGGCCGACGAATTCGTCGCCCCGCCGTCGAAACGCAGCCATTAGCTCGGGATAGGCATCGTAGACCGCGGTATTGGCGAGCACCGAAAGCGGTATATCAAATTCCTGGAAGAGATCGATCAGGCGCCAGACTCCAACCCGATTACCGAAGTCCCGGTAGGCATAGCCGCGATGAAACGGCGGGGCCGGCATGGTCGTGAAGTCTGGACCGGGGTTTCGGCCGAACTCGAAGGCTTCGATATTGATTGCAAAATAGACGGCGAGTCTCTTGCCGCCGGGCCAATCGTAGGTCGGCCGCTGTGTGATTGGCACGAAAGGATAACGATCCATCTTTGTATCAAACTTGGCCATGGGCCCTCCTCGCTTCCTCTATTGACCGGGACGCTACTCGACGATATTTAATTTGGCAAACTAATTTTTAAGAGGAGACCTGGCATGCGACCGTGGGACGGCATCATCACCGACGAAGATCGAAGAGCTTACGATGCGGCCGGATTCGGCCGCTCGGCGGGCATGGGGCGCAGGCCTGCACTTCTCATTATCGACGTGCAATATCGAACAACCGGCTCCTTGCCGCTGCCGTTTTGGCAAGCGGTCGAGGAATATCCGACGTCATGCGGCGAGGTCGCGTGGCAGGCTGTGCCGCATATCAGCAAGGTGCTTGAGCTATTTAGAAGGAAGCGCTGGCCGGTCCTCTTTCCACATGTCGCTCCAAAAGTCCGAGAGGACGGCGGCCGGCTTGCGGCAAAAGTGCCCTCGATCATGACGATTCCGCCCGTCGGGTACCGCTTCGTGCGGGAAGTCGCACCGATCGATGGCGACATACTGATACCGAAGAAGCATCCCAGCGCCTTCTTTGGCACCACCCTGGTGAGCCATCTCGTGGATCTCAAGGTCGACAGCCTCATCATGACGGGTTGCACGACGTCAGGCTGCGTCCGCGCTAGCGTAGTTGACGCCTTCTCCTACAATTTTCACGTGGCTGTGCCGCAGGAGTGCGTCTACGACCGCAGCTCGATTGCTCACGGCGTGAATCTGTTCGACATGGCCCAGAAATATGCAGACGTTCTTCCAACCAGCGATCTGCTTACATCCCTCGAGAAACTGGCGGAGCGCGACGATGTCCAATGATTTTGAGTACGGATCCGGCGGGATCGTGGGTTTCGCTCCGCCGCAATCGAATCCGACAGTGGAGCCGGAAATGGCCGCGCTCATGCCGCCGGACGTGCTCAGCCTCACCACCCGGCTTCGCGGCGATCCGGTCGATGCCCGGAAGAGGTTTTCGGACTATTTGTTCAATCTGGGAGAGAGCCTGGAGGGTTTTGGCGCAATCAAGCTCGGGGCTCTTGGTTTCGCCTGTACGGCGACAACTTATTTGCTCGGCCATGACGAAGTCAGTCGCAAATTCGAGCAGCTCTCGCGGCTATTCGGCTACCCCATCCTATCCTCGGCCGAGGCCATCGAACTTGCTCTTGCCGAGCTCGGGGCGCAACGCATTGCCCTTTTCGGCCCCTATCCGGCCTGGCTGCAAGAGGCGTCATTCTCATTCTGGTCGCAGGCTGGCTTTGAGCTTTCGGCGAAAGGGGGAATTGACCTCGGCTCCAGTGACACGCTTAACATATATAGGCTTCGTACCTCCAAAGTCGTCGAAGCGGTTCTGCGCCTGGACTGGCGCTCGGCCGACGCGATCGTCCTGACCGGAACCGGTGCACCGACCCTGCGAGCCATACCGGACATCGCCCGCGCCACGGGCAAGCCGGTGCTCTCTTCCAATCTTTGCCTCGGCTGGGCGGTCCTCAAGGCGATTGGCCACAAAGCTGCGCTCCCTGTCGGGTTGGGTCAAAGCATGCTAATCGAGGATTGGCATGCGCGGGTGGCACGATAGCGATTCGGACGCGGCGCCCGTCGGAGGAACAGTTGAGATGACAAAGTCGAGGGAGCGCGTGACGAAGGCCAAGCTGGGTGCCGCAGTCACCCGGCCCCGCGCTCCCAAGCTGCCGCCAACGATTTCTCGCGCCGCCCTCATGGTCGATGGGACAGACATGCTGGTGCGGAGGATCACCCATCAGCATTTCGTGCTTACGAGCATGCTCGAGACCGTTCGCAGCGGATTCGCCTCGCTGATCGGCCTTTCCACCTTTCAATATGTACTCATGCAGGCCGTGGGTCGTCTGACTGATCAGCAGCAATGGACCGTCAGATCGATAGCGCGCGAGATGCACGTGACGGACGCCTATGCGAGCGTTGAGATCGCCGACCTGGTCGAGCAGGGTTATCTGGCCAAGATCGTCAATCCAGATGACAGGCGCGTCAGCTTTCTCGAACTCACCGATAAGGGCGTGTCATCGCTGTCGGCAATCGCGCCTGTACAGCAAATAGTCAACGACGCGCTCTACGGTCATCTCGATAGCAATAGCGCCCTCACCTACTCCAACGAGCTGAGCGTCTTGATTTCTCGTGCCGAGAGCGCGATTTCGGTGTTGAACGAAGTCGCCTCAGACCAACGAGAAGCTGCACTACGCCAGGCACCCAAGCGTCGCCGACGGGCAGCAGCTCGATAATCTCCAGGATGCCGGCTTGACTCCACAGCCCCATACATTTATTTAGTTTAGCTAACTAATCTTGGAGATATCGAAATGCTTCGTACCGGCGCCAATTACCTTCGCTCGCTGAGAGACGGTCGCAAGATTTACATCGGTGCACACCTCGTTGATGACGTGACCATCCATCCCGCCTTCCGCAATTCGGCACAAAGCTTCGCGCGCCTGTTCGATCTGAAATGCGATCCGGAGCATTCCGGCAGATTGTCCTTCTCGAAGGACGGCCAGCGTCATAGCTTTTATTTCAAGCGGCCGCGTACCCGCGAAGACCTCGAATTCCGCATGGCCGGGCACAAAGCGTGGGCCGACGCCAGTTACGGACTGTTCGGCCGATCTCCAGACCACGTCGGCTCTTTCATCACCGGCATGACCTGTCGGCCGGAGGTGTTCGACGTCCCGAACTACGGCTTCAGACAGAACCTCCTCGACTATTACACTTACATCCGGGACAACGATCTCTACGTCAGCTACGCGACCCACCCTCCGCAGGGAGCGCGCAACTACTCATCCGATGCCGGCTCGTCGTTCTTCAAGTCACCGGCACTTCACGTTTCGGCCACCGATGATGAAGGAATCACCCTCCACGGCATGAAGACGCTCGCGACCGGAGGCGCGTTCTGCGACGAGATCTGGATCGGCAATCTGACCCCGCTGGCGCCTGACCGGATCAAGGAAGCCGTGACCTGTGCGGTGCCCGCAAATACGCCCGGATTATCGCTTTGGTCACGACGATCGATGGAGCAGGCTGCACCGAACGCATTCGACTACCCCCTCTCCTCTCGCTTCGACGAGAGCGATTGCATGCTCGTCTGTGACAACGTGAAGGTTCCGTGGTCACGGGTCTTCACGATTGGAAACGTCGACCTCAGCCGTGCGATCTATATGGAAACAGGTGGCCACTATTTTGGAAACCATCAATCGAATGTTCGCTTCTGGGCAAAACTTCAACTGATCGTCGGACTTGCAAACAAGATCGCGAGGTCTGCAGGCGTCCGCGGGATTCCGGCCGTTCAAGAGACGCTCGGAAAGCTTGCGGCCATGGAGGCTATGATCGCCGGCCTGATAGCAGGCCAGGTTGCCGATCATCAGCCCGTTGGCGACGGGTATGTCGTGGTCAATCAGCGTTACATGTATGCCGCGCTCAGCTGGTGCCAGGACAATTACGGGCTGATCTGCGCGACCGTAAGAGAGCTCATGGGCGGCGCGATCTTCCAAATGCCGGCCGACATCTCGATCGTCGGAAACGCTCAAATGAATGCTCTCTTCGAGACCTATTGGTCGACTGAGCATGAGAGCGCGCTGGACCGGATGAAGCTCTACAAGCTGGCTTGGGATTTGCTGGCCTCGGAATTTGGTGCGCGCCACGTTCAGTATGAGAACTTCTATGCGGGGCCGCCATTCCTTGTTCGGGCCCATAGCATGAGGCTCGCACCCTGGGCATCGCTTGATCAGACCGTCGACAAGCTGATGGCTAGTTACGATCTGCCAGCGAAGGGCATATCAGCTGGCCATACCGCCCAGCCAATCGAGGCCGCGGTCCCCGCCGAATAGCAGGAGGCTCGCCTGCCGTGTCCTCCAGGCGACTCCAGGCGAGACACGAAGCAGACTTGCCAAGCGCAGACACTTGCGGCCGACCCGAGAGAGTACATTGCCATGACTTTCGACAATCGACAGTTCCGTGATGCGCTTGGCCACTTCCCGACTGGCGTCATCGTTGTAACTGCGACGACAAATGAGGGCGAGCGACTGGGCATGACCATGAGTTCGTTTAACTCGGTCTCACTGGCTCCTCCCCTCGTGGCCTTCAGCATTCATCTCGAGGCCGTGAGCCTGACGAAATGGCGGCTATGCCGCCGGTACGCGATAAACGTGCTGGGCGAAGAGCAAGGCCATCTGTCCGATCGCTTCGCGCGCGCAAAATCCGGCAAGTGGGACGACATATCCGCGATCGAAGGACACTTTGGTACTCCACTCCTTCCTGACGTCCTGGTCGCGCTGGAGTGTGAACAATATGCCCGACACGACGGCGGAGACCACGAACTGTTCATTTCTCGGGTGCTCGCCATCCATGAAGGTCCTGGAAAGTCCCGCCACCCCCTCGTCTTTCAGAGGGGCCGTTATTGGTCACTTCAAAAGGACCGATGCGCATAGAGGGCGATCGGCATGTGGCAGATCCCCTTCCTTGTCATCGGCGGATACGGTGCCCTGGTCATCCATGAGCTTGGCCATTTGCTTGCCGCCCACGCTTTAGGCATCAATGCGGTCACCCAGACCATTGGACTGGGTCCGACGATCAGTCGAATTTGCGATGGATCCGGCACGATCTGGGCCTTCAGGGTTCTGCCTATTCAGTCCACGTGCGGTTTCTGTGACGGACCCGAGCCTCTCGTGCCAACAAGGTCGGCAAAGCGGCTGAACGCTCGACCTTCAATCGGTCGCCCCTCGATTCCGCGGCGCGCAGCCATCCTGATCGCCGGGCCGCTCTCGAACCTAGCGTTCGCGTGCGCCTTGTTGTTGGTCACCAATTCTTGGGATCCCAAATTCGCCCCTCCTCACCTTGGAGAAGCTGGCAGCGAGATCCCGCTTCTGGTTGGCGGCTTCTCCTTGGCTCTTGCCCTGTTCAATCTGTTGCCAATACCTCCGCTGGGCGGCGGACGACTGATCCTTCTTTGCAATTGAGGCTATCTCAGGCGGTGCGATGCAAGGCCAAACCGAGAGACGTCTGTTCGCGCTGGGTGCAGCGGTGCTGACAATTCTGACTTCACTGGCGAGTGTCCTCTTCGTCGTAACGTCAAATAGCTGGTGAGGCCGCGGGGGCATTGCAGACGTTCCTAACGATCATTCAACAGCCTCAGAGGTATTTCGCCATCAGCTTGAACTCCTTGAGTGCGGCCCTGCCTTTCGGACCGGCAACGGGGAAGGAACGTTCAAGGCTATGACTGAGATGATCGTGAACCAGCATTTTTTTGGCGCTTTCGATTGCTCCCTCCACCGCCTGCAATTGTTGGGCGATCTGGGCACAAGGGCGATCCTGTTCAATCATCTCTATAATCGTTTGGAGATGGCCGTGTGCGCGCTTCAGGCGACGGGCAATCGGACTGTGAGCATGATCTGTCATCGGGTCTCCTATCCTCCCGGGAGGATACAAACTATCCTCCCGGGAGGATAGCACGATGTGCTTGACTCCGCACGTTCGCAGGCATATTGGGCCAATCACTGTCCAGAACATTCCGTTCTGGACGGATCACAATCAGACGAAGAGCTATGGGCAGTACCACCTATGGCGCCGCGCTCTCCCCGAGAGCAACGCAGCCGCAGAACATAACCATCCGCGAAAGCGGCGGCAGCGACGGGAATTACGACCGCAGATAGCCGGTCTCGTTCCGCTCACTGACCTGCCGCGTCATGCGGAGGTGGAGGTGAGCGATGTTGAATGTAATCGCACGAATTCAGTTGCGCGGACTTTGCCGCTTTGCGAGCGGAGCAAGTGGTCCCGCCAACGACAATCTATGCGTCCGCAACGTTGGCCGATCGATCCGCCCGAGGCTTTTGTGCCGCTGGTGGAGGGACGACGATGGACTGGTTTGCCACTGGTCAGAGGAAATGACCGCGGCGCCAGGATTACGGCGCCAATCGTCGGTGTCTGAGCCACTTCAGACTTCCTGGATTGGATCAGGCGCCTAAGCTTGTCGCCGATGTTGGGTCCGATGGGCAAGGCATTTATCGCAAAACTGCGGCGCCTGGCGGCGGTGGTCGTCCTTCGCTTGGCCAGCCAAACTCTGCGCCGCGCCATGGTCCTCCACGGTCAGCGCCGGATTTCCCAACAAGGTCTTCGAACAGTCCTGTCTGGGACACGCTGGCTGGGGCGACTGGGCACCTGGCTCGCTCTAGGACAACGACGAAAGCACTGATCGGCGGCACGCTGGCGCACGGAGGCATCAAATGAAGCGATTTGTTACGATTGGAAGCGTCCTCACGAGCCTCGGGTGTCCTCATGCGCGTGCGGATGATCTGCCGTCAAGGTTGCGCGCAGCGAGAACCGTCTACGACTGGACCGGCTTCTATGTCGGCGGCCATTTCGGCTATGGCGATGCGGGTTTCGGACCCGGCACCAATCCCATTCCTGAGCAGGGCGTCGTCCTGCCCCACAGCGCGACCGGGCTCACCGGAGGCTATCAGCTTGGCTACAATCGCCAGTTCGCAAACCGCGTCGTGCTCGGCGTCGAAGCGGATGCGACGTTCACGGGTCCGACTGACGGTCCGGCGCTCGCACACTCACCGGCCCCCTTCCACACGACGATCGACTACATTGGCACCGTGCGCGGCCGCATCGGTTATGCCTTCGACAGATTCATGCCTTATGTCACCGGCGGCGCCGCATGGGGCCACACGCGCATCAACGTCAACGATACAGATGGCGTCAGCGAGTTGTTCCCGGTTGGCCATTACCAGACTGGATGGACTGCGGGCTTCGGCCTCGAATACGCAGTCAGCGGCAATTGGACCGCGAAGGCCGAGTACGAATATGTCGATCTCTCCCGCAAGACTTACGATCTCAGCGGCTTTGGCCTCGGCAGCGTCAACGTCGATCCACGCATTCATCTGTTCAAGCTCGGCCTGAACTACCAGTTCGGCGACACGCCGTGGATGCCGGTGGTCGGCGGCAAGACCAAGCTGCCTGAATCCGACGACTGGAACGTCCATGCCCAGACCACCGTGCTGCCGCAAGGCTATGGGCCGATCCATTCGCCCTATGCGAGCCCGCAGAGTCTTCCTGGTGGCGGCCAGTTCCAGGCGACATGGACGACCACGGCATTTCTGGGCGCGCGGCTCTGGGACGGCGGCGAGTTCTATTTCAATCCCGAGCTGGCGCAGGGTTTTGGTATCAACGGCACGCTCGGACTGGCCGGTTTTTCCAACGGCGAAGCGCAGAAGGCCGGGGCGCCGTTCCCCAAAATCCGCGCGCAGCGCTACTACCTCAAGCAGACATTCGGACTCGGCGGCGAGCAGGAAGCGGTCGAAGACGCGCCGAACCAGCTTGCCGGCAAGCGCGACATCGATCGTGTCACGCTGATCGTCGGCCGCTTCGCCGTCGGCGACTTCTTCGACGGCAATTCATACGCTAAAGACCCGCGTGCCGACTTCATGAACTGGGCGATGTGGGCGTCAGCCGCATATGACTTCCCCGCCGACCTGCCCGGCTATACCCGCGGCGCCGTGGTCGAGCTCAACCGCAAGGATTGGGCGATCCGTGCCGGCCTGTTCCAAGTGCCGGCGTCGCCCAACAGCGACGTGCTCACCTTCAAGACCGGCGGTTCGGTGCTCGAGTTCGAGGAGCGTCATTCGATCTTCGATCAGCCCGGCAAATTGCGCGTCGGCGTCTTCGCCAACAGCGGCAACACCGCCAACTACCAGCAAGTGGTGGACCTGGCCGCGGCGAATCTGGCACTCGACATCAACGACATCGTCAACGCGACCCAGCGCACCCGGCTCAAATACGGCTTCTACGTCAACCTCGAGCAGCAGATCGTCAACGACGTCGGACTGTTTGCGCGCGCAAGCTGGAACGACGGCCAGAACCAGATCCTGTCCTTCACCGACATCGACCGCAGCCTGTCGGGCGGCCTGTCGATCAAGGGCAGCCACTGGGGACGCCCGGATGACACAGTCGGCATCGGCGGCGCCATCAACGGCCTGTCGGCCGCGCATCGCGACTTCCTCGCCGCCGGCGGCACGGGCCTCCTGATCGGTGACGGCCAGCTCAATTATCGCACCGAACGCATCCTCGAGGCCTACTACGCCTATTCGGTGATCAAGGGCGTGACGCTGACCGCCGATTATCAGCTCGTGGTCAATCCCGCCTACAACGCAGACCGCGGCCCGGTCTCGATCTTCTCGGGCCGCCTGCACGCTGAGTTCTAGCCCCGGGGGCGGCCCTATGAAGCTCCAAGTCTTCCGCACCGCCGCGATCGGACGGGCGCTACGTCCCAATGTTTGGGACGCTGCTGCGCTGTTCCTCGTGATCGGTGCCATGGTGCTGATCGTCTACGGCGGCGAGCAGACCGTCGCACCATTGTCCGAGCTGGAGCGCACCCCAGTCTCGCTCGATCCGGCGAACCTGCCGCTCTACGCGCTGCGCACCGTCCTGCGAATGCTGCTTGCGATCGTCTGCTCGACTGTATTCACCTTCATCTACGCGGCGATCGCCGCCAAGAGCCGGCGCGCGGAGATGGTGATGATCCCGCTGCTGGACATTCTCCAGTCCGTTCCGATTCTGGGCTTCCTCACCTTCACCGTCGTCTTCTTCATGAATTTGTTTCCAGGCCAGGTGCTCGGCGCGGAGCTCGCGTCCGTGTTCGCGATTTTCACGAGCCAGACCTGGAACATGACTTTCAGCATGTACCAGTCCATGCGCAACGTGCCCAAGGATCTGGAAGAAGCCACGCAGAGCTTTCATTTGTCCGGCTGGCAGCGCTTCTGGCGGCTCGACGTGCCCTTCGCGATGCCGGGACTGATCTGGAACGCGATGATGTCGATGTCGGGCGGCTGGTTCTTCGTAGTCGCCTCAGAAGCGATCACCGTCGGCAACACCACGGTGACGTTGCCGGGCGTCGGCTCCTATGTGGCGTTGGCGATCCAGCAGCAAGATCTGCCGGCGATCATCTACGCCATCCTTGCGATGCTGCTCGTCATCGTCGCCTATGATCAGTTGCTGTTCCGACCCATCATCGCCTGGGCTGACAAATTCCGCTTCGAACAGACGGCTTCCGGCGACCCACCGACCTCGTGGATGCTCGACCTCTTTCGCCGAACCCGGGCCCTGCGTGCCGTTACGCTGCCCTTTTCAGCCATCAATCGCGCGGTCTCGAATTTGCGCATCTCGCTGCCAAGACTGCGGCCATCAGCGGACAGCAAAAGCCAGCCGTCACGACTGATCGACGGGGTTTGGCTTGCTCTCGTCCTCGCAGGCACGGCCTATGCCGCTTGGCTGACCTATCACTATCTTTCGGCCAGTCTCGGCCTGCCCGACGTCCTCATCGCGATCCGCGACGGGCTGATCACGCTGTTGCGCGTCATCATCCTGATCAGCCTCGCCACGCTGATCTGGGTGCCGATCGGCGTCTGGATCGGGCTTCGTCCGAAACTCGCCGAGCGGATCCAGCCGCTGGCTCAGTTTCTGGCGGCCTTCCCGGCCAACCTCGCCTTTCCCGTGTTCGTCGTCGCGATCGTCCGTTTCAAGCTAAACGCCAATGTCTGGCTCAGCCCACTGATGATCCTCGGCACGCAATGGTACATCCTGTTTAACGTCATCGCCGGCGCCAGCGCCTTTCCGACCGACCTGAGGGAAGCGGCGGGCAGCTTCCACCTCGGGGGATGGCGCTGGTGGACCAGGGTGATCCTGCCCGGCATCTTCCCCTATTACATCACCGGCGCGATCACCGCCTCAGGCGGCTCGTGGAATGCTTCGATCGTCGCGGAAGTGGCGAGCTGGGGCGACACGCATCTGAATGCCACTGGGCTCGGCGCCTATATCGCCGGTGCGACGGAGGCCGGCGATTTCCCGCGCGTCGTGCTCGGCATCGCCACGATGTGCATCCTGGTAACGTTGTTCAATCGTCTGGTTTGGCGACCGCTGTACGCCTTAGGCGAACGCCGCCTGCGTCTGGGTTAAAAAGGAGACCATCATGCTCGACCAACCGTCCGCTCTCATCGATATCCGCGGCGTCTGCCGATCCTTCCCAAAAGGCAGCGGCGAACAACTCCTGGTGCTTGAAAAGGTCGACCTCACGATCCGCTCCGGTGAGATTGTCGGCCTGCTCGGCCGCTCGGGTTCCGGCAAGTCCACCTTGCTGCGGATCATTGCCGGTCTCGTCACGCCGTCCTCGGGCAGCGCGACCTGCCGCGGCGAAACCATCGTCGGCCCGCCGAACGGCGTCGCCATGGTGTTCCAGTCGTTCGCGCTGTTTCCCTGGCTGACGGTCCTCCAGAACGTCGAGCTCGGGCTAGAGGCACTCGGTGTCGAATCCGCCGAGCGGCGCAAGCGGGCACTCGTCGCGATCGACCTGATCGGCCTCGACGGCTTTGAATCCGCCTTCCCCAAGGAGCTGTCGGGCGGCATGCGCCAGCGCGTCGGCTTCGCCCGCGCGCTGGTGGTGCATCCGGATCTGCTGCTGATGGACGAGCCCTTCTCGGCGCTCGACGTGCTCACCGCCGAAACGCTGCGCACCGATTTGATCGATCTCTGGATCGAGGGCCGGCTGCCGATCGAATCCGTGTTGATGGTGACACACAATATCGAGGAGGCGGTCCTGATGTGCGATCGCGTCCTGGTGTTCTCGTCCAATCCCGGCCGCGTCGCCACCGAGATCAAGGTCGAGCTACCCCATCCGCGCAATCGCCTCGATACGTATTTCCGTCAGCTCGTCGACAACATCTATGCGCGTATGACCCAGCGCGCCGAGCCAAGGGCACCCACGATCGAGGGCATTCCCGGCACCGGTATCGGCATGACCCTGCATCACGTCTCGTCCAACGTGCTGTCCGGCCTGATCGAGACGCTGGCCGCGCCGCCCTATCGCGGGCACGCCGACCTGCCCGTGCTCGCAAGCCAGCTCCAGTTCGAAGCCGACGAAATCCTTCATCTCGGCGAGTCGCTTCAGCTCCTGCGCTTTGCGCAGCTCAGCGAGGGTGACCTGATGCTTACCGAAGCAGGAACGCGCTTCGCCCATCTCGAGACCGACGCGCGCAAGAAGCTATTCGCCGAACATCTCATCACCTATGTTCCGGTGATGGGATTGATCCGCCGCGTGCTCGACGAACGCCCATCGCATACCGCGCCTGCGGCGCGGTTCCGCAACGAGCTGGAAGACTACATGTCCGAAGACTATGCGGACGAGACCCTCAAGACGGTCGTATCCTGGGGCCGCTATGCCGAACTGTTTGCTTATGACGAGCAGTCCGAGATGTTTTCCCTGGAAAATCCATAGTCTCACGTGGAGATCATTGACGGATGATGACGAACCTGCCCGGCGAAGCGAGGTTATCTGCAAATCGATCAGCGATTCTGATACTCAAATCTTGGCTTGTTCGGGGAGCACTCGAATCATTTCGGCAATTGCGCGAAAGATCTTCCACTCGTTCGGCCTCGTTGCTTTTGGAAGCGTTGCAAGCGCGCGTGGACCGCTTGGCGCGTGCGGCCCAACTGCTCTCCTACTTCATCAGCGGTTGCACCCTCGCCCAAGACCGAGAGCAATCGAGCCTCCTCCTCGGGCAGCTAAGGTCGAGTGAGAGCGCGGCTGTTGGTCATAGCGGTGCCAATAAGGGGCTCGGGCGAGCCGGCGCTGGCCTCCTCACCTTCTCGGAGATACGAGGACGCGTCCGGTTGGAAAATGATTGCCTAGCTTTCTCGCCGGGTAACTGATCCTAAATAGTACAATGCCAAGGTATGACGTCAGGGATTCTCTGAGGCGCAAACCACCGAGACCCAGTAAAGCGCAGCCCGGTATTCAACCATTATCACCGGCAATTCCTCGATCGCCTGCGTGACCTCAATTGGATTGCCTTACTCGAAATTGCCCGACGCACCGGGACGAAGCTCGCGCTCGTGCGAAATGGATGGGCCGAACGTCGCTCTCAATGGGGACGTTTGTGAATTCCGTACTACCGAAGCCAGTCTAACGGAGCTTAGTCCACCGCGATAACCGCAAGTCGTTGGGAAACCGTCAAAATGTTTGTCAGCGCCGGTTACATGGCGGTTTGCGACAGACGCACTCTCGCAGATTTGCTCGTCCGTGACGGACGCCGCCCCCGCAGACACGACGCAGCCAAAACGACCCGAGAAAGGCTATTGTTGATCGAAGCCAGCTTAGAAGAGCGCAAATCACCGCCTGACGCAGCCTTGGCTATCTCAACCGAACGTTTGAGATCTTTGCCACTCGTTAGTAGGAACCTGTCAGGATTAGATCATAGACGGGGCCGTGGGGGACATACTCGGCCTTGTGCTTGGGGTTGAGAGCCCGCCAGGAGCCAATCCGGTGGGCTCTCCCTCGCGATCATTAAGACGACCAGCCAATGTGAAACAGATCATGTAGCGCTGCCAGATTGCTACGATAGGGTCACATTCACCGGGGCTGGCCGGATATTTCACGTAATCCCGTTCACCCGGACTTTTTTGACAATCACGGCCACCAGCAGTCCCCTGCTGCGGCCTTCGTACTTTTCGGCCACCGTCCAGCGGATCACCAAGATCGGACTTCGCTACAGGCGAAGTTATAAAGCATCGGGATGAGAAGGCCGAGCAGCGTGACCCGGAGGCCTTCTTGTCATCCCGTCAGCCGCCCGGCGGTTCATTTGGTGCCCGGCTTCCGGCGAGCGTTTCGTGATGAGGAAAACAAAGCTCGGGTCAGCTCATCTGCGTTTCCGAAATGTCGAAGTGTGCTTACTGACTGGCGCTAATCTCGTTGCGAGGACGGCATTGAGCCAATTCCTGTCATTGCTCCGGCTTGCCACAACGTTGATGCTCACGCTCTGCTTCGGGGGTGCGGATTGGCGTGCGTCATCTGACAAAAGGGCAAACGTCACCGGCACCATCCTACATCGGTCCGGCTTGAGACCTTGATCCGAAGCGACCGTATGGGCAGGCGCTGATCCTGGTGGCAAAAAAGCGGATAGCAAGGTCATCGTACTCGGCGACGAGAACCAACCATGGTTACGGTACGGCGATGCCCGCTGGGCACAGATAAAGGCACTACCCCAAGCGCTCCGCGTTTGCCTCTGGTATCGCAAATCGGCTAAGTCGCCCGCCACGAAGCCGAAGCGAACATCCGTACGATGCGAAATTGGTCAGCTACTATTCTGTAGCCGCACTCAATTTCCGATCAGTCCTACGGCAATCGATAACTGCAATCATTGGACGCACCTTGATCACGCTGTCGCACGGCGCGGCGTTTTGTCACGCATCCGTCGTCATCTTTAACTAAACAGCTTCTCGCCCGCTGCATCAATGGGATGCGGTGGAGTTGGTGACAGGTTGGAGTTTGGAATGACGCGAATGTTGGCGAGGATTGGCATGACAACGGTGGCCTTGGCTTTCTTGGCGCCGATTGATATCGCCCGCGCGGCCGAAGTAACTTACAACTATGTGGGCGCCAATTTTCTTGGCGCGCACGATCCATTCACGTTGGCGGAAAACCTGACTGGCACGATAAGTTTTGCGGCGCCGCTCGCTGCCAATCTCACTCTAAATCCCAGTAGCACCAATAGCAATGTGACGCCCTCGGCCTTCAGCTTCACGGCCGGTCCGGAAACGCTTACAAGTGGCGCGTTCACCAAGAGCTTCACATCCTTTCAATTTTCGACCGACGCTGCGGGAAACATCACGGCGTGGGACATCGTCATCGGCCTGGGCGGTGGCGGTCAGATCAACATTGATAATTATGGTTCGGGCTTCTCTGGGAACGTCGGCGACCAGGTCGCTGTGGGTGCAAATTTCGTAGGTGATTCCAACTTCAATCCACAGGAAGCTTTCGCTTTAAATCGAGTGGCCGGTGAATTCCAGATTGCGGCTGTCCCCGAGCCATCTACGTGGGCAATGATGATTATTGGCTTCTGCGGGGTCGGCTTTATGGCTTATCGCCGAAAGAAGGGCACGCTACACTTCGCTTGATTTCTCCGTTGCTCTTGACGAATGCAAAGGCTGCCCTCGGGCGGCCTTTCTTGCGTACTTTGCTGCGATTTACCAAAGCCGCCCGAAATTACGAACTGATTTGCCTCGGAGTGATGCCGAGTCGTGTACAGCCGCGGCTGTCTGGTCCATCAGCTACCTCGCGCCTACACCAAAAATTCTGCTTCATGCCGCCTCGGGTGATAGAAGTTCCAGCTGGCATACTGGCAGCGATGGGCCTTTTGCTTCTGCCGTTCAACTCCTGACTTCAGAGGATGGCGAAAGCGGTGTAAGATCGCACCAACGCAGGCTTCAACCTGGCGAGAATTTCCGTAAATATGGTCCAGGGGATCCGAACGACATCGGTTCGACCGCCAGAACTGTGATTGCGTTCTATTTGCTCGCGAACAGACAAGGGAGTTTGAGCGGCACCGTGACAACCTCCGATCTTGTCGCGGACTTTCGCGTTCAACACCAACACACCCGGTTATCTGACTGGTTGTTTCAAAATGGGCACGGCGTTCCAGAGCGTTGTTTTCGAACCGCCCTTCCGCCTTTGAGCTTTCACTACCGCCGCCCCCGGACTGACAACATGGGCAATGATGATCCTTGGCTTTGTGGTCGTTCGCGCTTGGCCCCACCCCGCAACCAGGCGTCCGCACTCACCGCGGCTGATAGCCTGGCCACATCGGTACGCAGGAAGACCGTCTTCGGGCGGTCTTTTTGTCTTCCTCATTGTTCGCCGCAAGCTCGGCGCACTCGATCCTGATAACGCGATCGTGCGTTCGTGTTGAGCTGATCCACTTCGGCGCAATCGCTCTGGTAGATCGGATTGTCTCGGATGCTATTGTTCTTATCCGCCGCGCTCGGCGGCAAACCTTCCCGCTTGTTCGAGCGTCCATCAACACGTTGGTCGATGGGTCCATTGGGTTGGCGCAAATCGACTTGCGCCAACGCTGGTGCAGAAGCGATCATCAGGCCAATCAAGCAAATGAAGCAGCGCATTTGTTACTCCGGTAGGCCCACTGTTGGGATAGGCCCGTGCCAAAGCAATCGTTCCTAATCTAACTCCAGGAACGCATCGGGAGTATCCGTCCTGCGAAATAGCGGTCCATCGACCTTTGTGAGAGAAAATAGGGGTTTGAACTGCCCATGGACCAGCACGTTTATGCGAATGTTCTGATTTGATAGGACTCGATAAGGTTCATGGGCCGACCGCTTACAGTGGTTGTTTTGATGGGTTACCTTGTTACCGTTTGCAAGACGGCCGCCACCTGACTATCTCACAGCCCTCCAGTTGGCGGCGGTCTGTTTGGCTATCTCTATCGGTTTCAAGAAGGGATTCCCACTCGAACCCCGAGAATGCTTTTGGCCGTTGCTCGCAATAATCGTCGGTATAAATTCATGAGCGTCGATCCCATACCGCGCGTGGATCGATAAGAATGGGAATGGGGCCCTGTTGCGATGCAAGCCGCGCCAGGGCCTTCCAAATTTCCGAATGCGTTCTGTCTCGGAGACATGTGCCTGGGAACGGAGTGGCACGTCTCCCCTTGCGGGCCCCGAAGAGAGAGTGACAGAGTACCCTATTAGATATCGATCGTCGCGACATCTGGCGTTCGATGCGCCTAAAGTCGCGATTGTCCGACCGCTGCGGCCCGTTAGCATTGAGCTGCGCGACTTTAGCCCCGCGCCCAATGGTCCGCTGGCCCCGGCCGATCCCCAAGAAACGCCCTAGGGGCCGGCGGCCCTAGGCGGGCTCGGCTCTCGGCCGATCAACCGAGCGGCGGCGAGGCGCTCAACACTTCGCACGATCGGCGACCATTTGGGCGCGCTTGACTGAGATCGGTGGCATATTCTGGGGGCGAGCCAGGACATCGGAGGGACGGGATGATTTCCGATCTCGGTATCACCGTTGCAGCAATATTCATTGCGGTAATTGCAGTAAATAGTTCACGCTCAGCCTGACAGAGTCATCGAGCAACAGAGAAAGGCCGCCTCCGGGCGGTCTTTTTCGTTTCGGGCTTCAGTCCCTCAGGCAGTCGCAGGGTCTCGTCTTCCTAGCATCGGAACGGTCCCAAGCGACAAAGCGTTGGGATCACTCAGCGAAAGGACCGATCGTGATCGATCTCAACCTAGTCGTGGTTATCGCGCTAATCGCGTTCCTGATCGGTGCCCTCTGCGGCTACAGCGTGCGAGCAGCGATATCAGCCCGACGGCGCGCCAGCGATCTGCGCCGACGGCTTTGAGCTATTTGCCCTCGCCTCCTTAACCTTTAGAAGTGACGTTAATCCGAACATCGGCTTGAAGTCAGGCATGCCGACAGTATTCATTGTAGCACCGGATGGGCTGGTCTTTCCCCAAGTCGAACCCGCAAGACCACGATTTCACTCGTCCGGTAAGGGCCGCCAGCGATACCGCCCCAAGTCTGGCGGCCCCCCTCATTCCATCTGGTGCGCGCGAATGCCCTTCGAAAATCTCTCCGATTACTTTATCGTTCGCATGTACGAGAGCATCCGCGACGAGGTGCTCGCTGATGCCACGTCAGGCGTCAGCCTGGTCGGGGACCCCGCCCGAGAGCGCGCCGAAGAGCTGCGTCAAGAGATCGAACGCCGCGGTTTGCACTGCGCGCCGATTGACTGGCCTGCGGAACACTCCGCCACCTATTAACTGGATTACATATCCACGTGAACCAGTCGGACCGGTCTGTATCGATCTGGAGTCGTGAAGAAGCAGCCCAAGCAGACGATCACCGTGGAGAACAGAAAGCTATCAGAGAGATCGAACAGCGGTTCGCAGAGCTGGAGCGGATGCGAGAATGCATTACGCTCGAAAAGCGGAATGGCGCCGACATCAAGCTGACCGCTCGCGACGGCGCAAAGATCGCTCACTAGGCCCGCTCATACCTTGCGGCGTCCGGCGTGACTGCAGGCCGTGATCGAGGCCAAGATAAAAGACGAAGGATAGATGCCGATAGGTGCAGAAAGCAGAAAGCGCCTACTCACGGTCAGAATTTGAAAAATTGGAAGCTAAGACTCACCGTCCCGTGGCGCGTCCTTTGAGTTTGAGCATTTCGAGTTTGATTCGGTAATCAGACGGAAACCTATCGAAACTAGGTTCCTTACGGCGCTGATGAACCGATCGGGCGCGATTCGCGTGGGCACTAGAAACCCGTTTGTTACGAACGAGCGAGCTTCTTTTTGATTGATCGAGATGCGCGTTAACAAGATCACGTGGGATAAGATCGGCCGCGTAACAGCGCCAGGTCGATATAGATGCTTCTTCGGCTATCTGACCCTCACACTCGAGGATATCGAGGTGTGGACGCGCTATCCCGACGCGACGTTCACACTAATTTCGGCTGCGCCGACTGACGAGTGGGTGGGTGAAGATTACCGTCTAGGCGTATTCGACATCGGCAATCCGCAGCTTTAGATCCGACTTATTCAGCTTTGGTTCCGAATTTGACTCCGCGGCGCGCGATCAAGCTTAATTCGCGAGTTTTGTTGCTGCTGCGCTCCCCACAGCTAAGTTTGCACTCACCGGACATTCCACCGTCCGGCTTCACTTGGCGAGGGCGTCGCGACAGGACACTCGGCGCGATGCTCCCGTTCATTCGCGAGAATCGGCATGCGAAAATCGCTCCTGATATTCTTTGCGGCCTGTTGTTGGGTCACCTTGCTTGCAGCGGTCGTCACAACACTTTTGCGCCTCGGCACAAATGCCAAGGAACGGAGCGGTCACACCTCGGCCGCTCAACTCTCTAAAGACCAAACGCTGATCCCACCAGAGTCGGTCGGCTGGTCACGCGCAGAAAAGATCGCCAATCGCGTGGAGTATACTGACGACCAAACCCGCCGGTGCCAAGATCAGCCAGGTAGAGCAGCTGATGCCGTTCGGCGTCGTCCAGCTTAGCCAGTGCCTTGCGCATTTTCCCTCTCCGACTCCTGGGAAAACGCACTCAAGATCCCCACGTTCCCTTCGAGAGTCGCTTAGAAAATTTGGCGTGCATTCGGACGTGATGATCCGATACTCGATGCCAGCGAAGAACTTTGGCCCAAGCCATGTTGCGTTGGCTTTTTTGATAGCCTTGGTAAGCTTCGCCTGCGACCATTTCGAGGGTCTCGCGATTTGACCGGACGTCGTCCGATCTCCGCCCGTACCGACCTTGCACATCTGGACAAGCTCTATTCCTTCCCTCTTGCCAAGTTAGAGAGCGGCGACACCTGACGGGTCTCTCACGAAACCACTCTTGAGGGCGGAATGTCACTTCGCCCGGCGGCGGAGGCGTTCGGTATCTCGGTTGCGAACGCGGTGTGCCACTTGCCGCGCCGCGGTCCCGCGTGGTTATTGGCTGACCGCGACCTTTACCACTGCACCACCCTGACTGCGCCGATGACACTCGACGGACCAATGACGCCTCGCAATCTTAGCCCATGTCGAACAGGTGTTGGTCCCCACTCTCAATCCCGATGACGTCGTCGCGATGGACAACCTGCCGGCACATAAAAGCGCTGCCGTCCGGGCCGCAATCGAGGGCCGCGGCGCCAGCCTTCTGCTGCTGTCGCCCGATACGTCCCGATTTCAATGCGATCGAGAACGCCTTTGCTAAGTTCAGATCAAGCCTGCGCAAAGCCGCAGCCCAACACCGTCGGCACCCTCGAAGCCGCAATCTCCGACGCCTACAGAGCATTCACCCCTACCGAATGCGCCAACTACTTCATGGCCGCAGGAATCGACCTGATCGGAATCTGCTCTAGTTGCTGGTCGACGATATCAGGAGATTACCGATCAAGGCACGGAGCTTGCTCGGTGCGATCGGCTTATGCAGGACGTGGAAGCCGCTGTCGTATGCGAGGCGAACGCGATCGGTAGCGGTATCTCCGGTGATCAGGATCGCCGGAATTTTGTTACCCAGCAAGCCCTGCAAGCGCAGGATCACTTCCGTTCCGTCTTCGCCGGCGCGCAGCCGATAGTCGCACAGAACGATCGCGGGACGAACCTCCGCCCGGCCCAACTGCTCTAGAAGTTCGTCGCCAGACGTTGCGGCAACAACCTCAGCTTCCCAGCCGGATAGCATTGTCCGCATACCCTCAAGCACTGACAAGTCGTCATCGACGACTGCGATCACCGTCCCTCGAAGGGTCTTGACGCCAATCTCTTGAATTGAAGCGCCGGGGGCGGGCTGAGCCGTGGGAGGCGCAGCCTCCACGACTAATCGAAACACGGACCCTTTTCCGAGCGCCGAAACGAGTTCGATCGGATGACCGAGCAGATTGGAGAGGCGCCGCACAATTGATAGACCCAGACCCAATCCCTGGCTGCGATCACGTTCCGGATTACCAACCTGGTAAAATTCTTCGAACACTCTCTGGTGGTCGGCGGGCGCGATGCCCTGTCCGGTATCCCAAATCTCAATCCTAAGAGTTTCGCCACCGCGGCGACAGCCGACGAGAACGATACCCCGAGCGGTGTATCTAATTGCGTTCGAGACCAGATTGCGCAGAATGCGCTCGAGCAGAACGAGATCCGATCTTACGTACGCACTGGTACCGCAGATTCGAAGTTCGATGCCCTTGGCCTCGGCGTCTGTCGCCCACTCAGCGCCGATCCGCTCGAGCATGGGGCCAAGTGGAAATATCTGCTGCCGCGGCTCGACGACGCCCGCATCCAGTCGCGAGATGTCGAGCATCGAATTCAGCAGCGTTTCCATCGCCTGCGTGGAACCCTCGATATGCGCCACCAGACTTTTCATCTCCGCGGACATTGGATGACGCGCGAGAGAGCCGACGAACATGCCGAGCGCATGGACAGGTTGCCGCAAATCATGGCTCGCCGACGCCAGAAACCGCGACTTTGCCATGTTCGCCTGCTCAGCCAATTCAATCTGGCGACGAAGATCGTCGACGAGGTATTCGCGCTCGTAACGCAGGCTAATCATTTCAACCAAATTGGTATGCGTTCGTCGCCCCAGGCTGAGAATGGTCACGATGAAGACGCCTGTCAGGAGAACAATCGCCTGATGAAGTATCCCCGGCTGTGCCGCCTGTCCGATCGCCGACATCAGGGAGATCGGTAGGAATATTGCGAGCAAGGCCGGAAGATGGCTGGCGAACGCTGGTACCGCGCCTGCCGCAACAATGAGCGCAAGCGCGATAACCAGTGCCTGCTGGTCGAATTGATCGGATGCAGGCAGAACCATGGTGGCACCGCCCCACCACAGGCCATCGAGCAACGAAGCAAGGGTAAAAAGTCGCCCCCATATCTGCGCGCTCCATCGGTCCGGCATTTGATCGTATGAAATACGAAGTCCGAAGTGAAACAGAACACAAACACCCAGCAACGCACCCCAGAGAAAGCCTGGGAAGGGACGTAGATCGCCGAGTGCGACAAAGGCTCCAATGAGAATCAGCGCTCCGGCCAACGCCCCGAGGATACCTGGCATAGACGTCTTGTAGAGCGTCTCGATCTGCGTCTTGAAAACCCGTTCGGCGCCCGCTCGGCCTCGCCGCAGCGCCGAATGCGGCTCGACGTAGTCAAGCGCCAGCTTTCCCATTCGCCGCTACTTTTCTCTGGTTTTTAAAAGCTCTTGCACGGCGGTGATTGCCGCCGTTCGAGTGGTGACGTTCAATGCCTTCAGGATCGACGTAACGTGAACCTTGACGGTCTTCTCCGACAAGCCCAACTCGCGCGCGATCAGCTTGTTCGAAATGCCGCGCTGGACGAGGCGCAACACGTCAGACTGACGTTGGGTAAGCCGCCGCAAAGAAGCTGCCGGCGGGTTGGTCGGAATCTCGCGCGGCCGCTCGTTGAGCATGAGAGGCGGAACGTAGACATCGCCCTGCAAGACGAGCTTCAGGGCGCCAATGAGTGTTGTAGAACTCGCAGACTTGGGCACGTAACCCAACGCGCCGCTGCTCAGCGACTTTCGGACTTCCTCCGGATCTTCCGTCGACGTGAGAATGACAACGGGCAATCCAGGAAATCGTCGCCCGAATTCTTCTAGCACGGATTGCCCACCGACACCCGGCATCTGAAGATCAAGCAGAACCGCATCAAGGTCGGGCTGCGCTTCGGCAAGCGCCAGGGCCTGCTCCCCATCGCTGGCTTCGACGACCACCGCATCGGGATTTTCCTGCTTCAGAAGTACGCTGATGCCGGCCCGCAAAATGGAGTGATCATCAACAATCAGAAATTTCATGACGGCGTCAACTGCAATGCCTGCTGAAACGATCGTGCGCCGAGATTCGCGCCAATCTGCTGATTAAAATCCAGATCATTCGAGATTGCAAAATAAACAACTTGAGATGCGCGAAAATCGTCGCTGGTTCCTCGCCGAGAATAGGAGCCCCCTTCGCCGCGTTACTCCTTACCACGACGAGGATCGCGGCCCAACCGTGGGCGACGGGTACTGTCAGCTCATGGCAAGTCTCTGGGACCTCCACGCGCCCGATTTGCCTCGGCACCAGCCACGCTTCCTCGAGCTTTTCGGATGTAGTCCTTCTATTCGACGACGCACATCAAAGCGCACTTTTGTGTTGCGGTCAGTGGTCTCGTCCGATTCTAAGACCAAGGTCCTAGGACCTTTTCGAAGTCCTAGGACCGTTGATCTCGGGTTCTTCGGAGATGAATATGAAAATTAAGTCGAGATAAAATGGGAAGGTCTTGGATATGAAGCCAATTGCTTATTTGATTGCCGCAACTTCAATACTCGCTCAAATTGCGTCAGCGCATGCCAGTGAGGTCATCTTTCAATATAGTTATACTGGTGTCGATCCATCCGTCTCCGGCTCTGGCGTCATGACCGCCGAGACAACGGCAACTCCCGGCATCTACACGCTCACGGGGATCAACGGCACCGCCAATGGATACACGATGAATGCGCTCGACACGTATGCGAGCCCGGATCAAACTCTTTATTACGATCCAAGCGCATCCACGCACTTTGATCCTTCAAACCCGTTCTACTTCGTCGATTACAATGGAATTGCCTTTGCCGGCCCAGACGGCAAAGCTTTCAACATTGCGGAGGACGCTTTCGGGAGTACTCCCTTTCAGGCTTACACCTGTGATGCGGCCTATTGCTTGGTGGGACCAGGCGCCCCTGGAAATCTGGACGGCAGCACAGACACCATCGTCAAACTGGCGGACTTCTCGCTGGTTCAGATCAGCGCCGTTCCAGAGCCGTCAACCTGGGCAATGCTGATGCTGGGCTTTGCGGGCGTCGGACTCCTTGCCTACCGCCGCCAGGACAAGGGCTTGAGCGCTGTCTAGACAGAACGTGCGTACGGGTCTCCGGGGGCTAGGCCTTCTTAATTTCGTCCCGGTGCAGGCAGAGGTCATCGACCTTTGCCTGCATCCGCGCCAGGGAGCTTTCGTCGAAGCAGTCCCGATCCCGGCCCGTTGGACTTGAAGAATTTCCTTGCGCTTGCGGCTGACCCGCGAGCGCGCATGCGCTCTCTCCTAAAGGAACAAATTAAGAACTTAGGGTCAAGCGAGGCCGGCGGTCGAAACGGAAAATTAGAGGAGGCGGCGGTAGTTTTATCAGGTTCGGCCCGTCCCATCTCGCCGGATACCTTCTGGAAGTGAGGCCCCGGCTCCCTGCACAGAGCTGGGGCTTTCCATCTTAGAAGCAAAAACGCCGCCTGCTTAAATGAGCGCAGACGGCGGCTTTCCAGCCCCGAGAGGGTGACGCGCAAAATCCCGGCACCATCTGATTGCATGAATTGTGCCACGAAATTAGTACCTTTTGCGCCGGGGATTGATCCAATCCAACGCGAACCGTCCCAAACTTCAAGTGACACTGTCCAATTATCGGCCAGCTGCAAGTACCGATGTCGTCCTCACAACGATCGCTACCATCAAGACTCGCCGATCAAAGGGGTCAACGCCGATTGACAGCGACTTTCGGAAGCATCTTGGTCAGGAAGTTTGTCGCCCCATGCGGGCTTTCATTGTACCGAACGGATGCTCGACGGACTTGCGACGTCGACGCATAGCCATCGGGTTCGCATCAAGGCGCTGCTGCACAGCATCGAGCAGATGCTCATGCTCCCGTCGAGGCATCCGCCGCTCCGGCCCTGTCGTGCACCGTGCACTGGGATTTGAGCGAACAATTTCGACAGCCTGTGGTCCAGTTGCGCCTTATCCGCTTGCCATCTCCCTCCCCAGTAAAGCGATATGGCTGTTGCTCCCCAGACGGACAGCGATAGGCGCCTTTCTCCGGTAAATAAGCAAAGTCCTGCTTGCCGAAGCGCCCTTCCTACTTGGCGCTAGAAGTCATCGTCTTGACCAGGGTCACCGTGATGTCGGCCTCTTGGCAAGCAAGGATCTCGGAGCTGCTGAAGTAGCCGCGATCGGCAACGGCCTCGAGAGTCTCGGTCTGCAGTATGACCTTCGCCTGGTTAGCCATATTGGCAAGTTGCGCTCGATTAGAACTCAAGTCTCCCTCGGGAGAGCGAACTCAATGGCATCTTTTGGGTCTGCGCTCCGGCGTGCCATGGCGCGCGACCTGCCAGGAACCTATGGTCCCCGTACTTCTTGTTACAATCGCTTCGTTCGATGGCGGCGAGCTGGCGTCTGGGACAGAATCATGGATGTGCTGGCTGCCAGTCACGACGCGGCAGTGCAGGTGATCGATACCTCCGTCGTCCCTGTGCACCAGCACGGGGCTTTCGTGGCCGACAAAAATCACCGAGGCATGGACCGCTCGCGAGGCAGCCTGACCAGCAAGATTCACGCGGTGGTGAACGTCCACGGCCGGCCGGTCCATCTCGCTCTTACCCCCGGCGAGGCGCATGACAACCGGCTACGTTCGGCTCTGCTCAGCGCCTTGCTACCCCAAACGATGGTGCTGACAGATCGTGGTTACGACGCCGACTGAATCAGGGAGCTTGTTGGCCAGCAGGAGAGCACGGGCGAAAATTCCGCCGAAACGCAATCGCAAAGACCCGATCTGCTTCAGCCCGTATCTGCATCGTTCACGCAACCTGGCCGAACGGTTCTTCAACAAGATCAAGCAGTGTCGGCGTGTCGCGACCCGATACGACAAACTCGCAGCTAACTATCTGGCGTTCGTCAAATTCGCATCAACCCGAATTTGGCTGCGTGCTAATTAGTCCGCGCCACACCTAAATCAGCAGGGCCAGGTGACGGGAGATCATGACGGCGAGCTGCGACCTATCCTTTTGAAGGACGGCTTCCTGATCGCTCACGTTGTGACCGTCTCGCTCAAGGACTTCGAGCAGGGACTCTCGATCTTCAATGTCCTGGCGTAGCCACCCAATATTTACCTGTAGATCGTTCTGCCGACTGTCCTTCATTGACATGTTTTCAATCCTAGACCGTGCCGTCACCACCCAAATCCAAGGGCAACGGAGCGACAAATTTGGTCGCGCCCGCACTGTACCGCCCATCACTGACCATTCGATCGACCTGGGAGAGGAAGCAGGCGGCAAACAGTCATATCGCAATCTGTTTAAACATGAATTCCACAGTAAATCCGAATTGCTAAAAAGGCGTGAAGCAATCAACGTCCCGCGAAGTTCGGGATGCCGAACATCGATTTGATGCGCGTGAAATCCTCCTGAAACAGTTGGGTGTTTGATTAACCTGTTCGGGACCGACGTTGCATACTTAGCGGTTTTCACCCGGAGCTGGATTACTCGGACCAATTATTCAACCGACGGAAGGGGGCGCCGTAAGGTTGCGCTTTCTCTTGTCAGGTTTCGCGCAGAGGCGGCATCTGGCCAAGAACGAAGCTCGGTTCCGGTTGAGAGATCACGCCACGTCTGCGAACAAGGTTCTGCATCCGTTGTTCGATTCCAATCAGGGGCACCATTCCGCCACCGTTCAGAATACAGCCACGAACCGTTACTGTGCGGGCCCGAGATCCTTCAAAAGTGAGGTCGCAAGAGCTTCTTCTGCAATCGAGAGACGATGACGCTGCATCGCTGCCATCAACCCGTCGTCCCAGATCGCACGAACAGCCTTACCAGTTAGGGTCCGTCCCATATCCGGTGCGCCTGCTGCGGCAGCCTCGTAATCTCCCGTATCAAAGCGCCAGGATTGCGCGCCGTGCTCGCGCATTACGTGGTTGCCGATTCTTACGCCCGGCCAATCGAAATCACCGTGATAGCAAAGCTGCGCTCGTGCTTTGGTCAGCTGCGACAACAGGCATCGCTGCGCGGCGGCGGGCATGCCGTCCGTGCAGACCAGCGGTGCGCAGTCGGCGCCCCAGTAATCCGCAGCGATGGCTACCAGATTCGGGTTTTCACAGACATAGACCTTGCGATCCGCTACGTCCCAGGGCTGCGGAGAGCGCAGCAGCGACCGCAACGAAGCATAGGTGGGTTCTCCCGGTGGCCGATAGTAAGCCACCGTGCCGCGTATGGGCAGGTTCAGAAATAACACCGGTCGCGCCAATTCATTGACCAGCACTCCGGCCCTTGCCCAAACGTCACGGTCGCGCTCTACGCGACCGGCCAACTCCAGCTCTTTGTCTTCCGTTGGATCGACAACATCATCCTTGCCACCAACCCGAGCGATCGACTGACGCCAGATTGTCAGGACCATGGTCGCCGCCGGCTGACCACCATCAAGTGCATGGGCGTCGCCCAGCACCTCGGCGGCCAATTGCGAACGTGTCATGCCGCTCGCGGGCAGGCGCTCCAATATGGCTTCGACATGGCGGCAGACCTGGAGTGCCACCGTCGCGTTCTGCCGCGCAAGCCGCTTGAGCAATCCCATGCCCGCGGCTGTTCTCAGCAATTCGACCAATGAGTCGTGCGTGCATTTATCCAGCACATCGGACCACATCGTTTGTGCCGCCAAACGCACTGTGGCGAGATGCGAAATCGGACCGTCGAGTTGCTCGAGTGCATCGCGCAGCGAGACCGCAATGCCGGCATTCCTGAACGCGATGTCGATACGGCCAACGTCAACTTGCAGGGAACTGGCATAGCGGGGCGACCGACCAAGCAGGGAGGCCAGCGCGGCGTGTTCGTCCACGGTGAGTTGGCCGATGCGAAAGCCTTCGACCGCGGCGTCGAGCGGTGCTCGTTCGAACCGCAAACGCAGGCGCTTACGCAGCGAGGCAAGGTGATCGCCGCCGAGCAGGCGTTGCAGTCGCGGGTCGATCGCCGAACTCATGTCAACGCAAACCTGCGATCGGGATCGCCTTCGCGCGTCTTGGCACGGCCGTCCCAAGTCCAACGCGAGACGAACACCGCGTCGATCCCTTCGCGCCGTTGCAGTTGACAGATGGCGACGCCGGGCAACTCTGCGTAGCAGGCCCATTCACGCTCGCTCGTAATCACGAAGTCGAGGTCGAACTCGCGGATCAGACCCATGCAGTGGGCGCGCGCAGCATCATCAATGCCGGCGAATGCTTCATCGAGCAGCATCAGGCGCGGCGCCAGTGCGTAGCTGCCCTGGCTGTAGAAACTGGCGATCGCGGCGAACAGCGGTACGGTGAGGCCGAGCGCACGCTCGCCGCTGGAGGCTGGACCGGAAAGCTTGCGCCAGTGCCCATCCTGCCAGCGCTCAACGCGAAACCGGTGCCAGCGGCGATAATCCAGCGCGCGCGTGAGTTGGTCGATCAGGGCGCCTCCAACCTCCGTCCCGGCGCCTGAAGCGGTTCGTTCCCGCTCGGCGGCGATGCGTTGCTGCAGCATCGCGCCCACCACCCGTCGATCTTCGGCCGACCACAGATCTGCGCTGGTGTTGAGCAGGCGTTTGCGCGCAGCATCGAGGCCAACCGGAGCGCCTTCTTCTTCGGCCAGCGGCTGCCATAGCAGTCGGTAGCGGACGCCGGTTGACGTCGGACGGCTGTACAATTCCTTATTGATGGCGTCGCGCCGGTTCTCGGCTGCCTGCAGCAGCCGTTGAATCTCGGAGGCGATTTCGGCCTGTAGATGGTTCTCCAGCACGGTGCGTTCCTGCGCCGTGAGCAACTCGCTGCGTTGGGCGATCTCTTCGATCAGCCGCGTGGAGAGGCGATCCGGACGTTCCGGTCTGTTCTGGTAAACGATCTGGGCAATCAATCCCCAGTCGTTGTGCTCGGACTGCGCCCGGTGCCCGAGGGCGCTGAGGGTCGTTTGCAGCTCCGTCAATTCCTGGCTGATCTCCTTTTGCACGCGTGCCCAGGTCTCTTCCTTGTCGTCCAGCGAAGACAGTGCCTGTTCGGCGCGGCGCGCGAGGGTGAGGGCGGGATCAATTGTCCAGACCGCACCCATATCGGGCAACTCAAGCTCCGGAAGCGCTGCGGCGAGCAGGCCGGTGACGACGAAGCTCTGGAACCTCGAAATTGCTTCGGCGCGCGCGTCGCTGCATCGTTGGAAGTGCGCGTTGGCAGTCGTGGCCTGTTCATGCGCGACCGCGCGCGCCTCGCTGGACTTGGTCAGGATGTCGCGGGCAACACCGAGACTCCTGTCACTGGCATCGACGGCAGCACGGGCTTCGGCCATTTGTCGCTGCAATTCGGCAACCAGGGCGCCGACAGCCTCGCGCAACACCTCGAACCGGGCGAAAGCCTCTTCGGCCTCGATCTGGGCCACCGAGCATCGCTCCTCCTGCGCCGTCAAATCTTCATGCGCCTCGCTTTCGCGGAGTCGTTCTCTTTGCAGGTTGGGCAGTGCCAGGCGCGTCTCGTGGATCGCCTGCGTCAGGTTGAACTGGGCATCCTGATAGCTGCTCAGGGCTGTTTCGACGCCCGCGAGGTCGGCCGGCGATGCAGGCAGGCGAAGATCGGTGGCGTCGGCAGCGCGCCGCTGCCGCGCCGTCTGCAAGGCCCGCTCGCTGGCATAATATTGCCGTGCGGTTTCGGCCAATCGTTGACGGGCAGTCTCTGCTTCTCGTGCGGCGGCCTCCGCTGCCAGATGAGACTTGCGCAACGTTTCGTCGGACGGAGTCAGTCGCCATTCTTCAGCGGCCTGGTGTTGATCCTTGCCGACTTGGTCGATCCCTTCTTGCACGGCCGCGAGTTCGTCGGTCAGTCGCGCAAGCCGCGCAGAAATTTCGGTCAACCGCCGTGCGCGGGCCGCGGCGCGGGCCGCATAGCCGATATAAACGGCTTCCGGTTTAGTCCAGGCACCGCCTAGCGCACCAATCCGGAAACGGCCATCCGCCGCGATCCAGGTTTCGCTGTCGACGGGATCGTCGTCGGCACAGGCGATGCCCGACAATAGATGCTCAACAACGGTTGCCGCGACCGCGCTGTTGGCCGGCACATCGGCCTCCAGCCAGTCGGCGAGTGACGGCGAGCGCGGCTGTCGCGCCAGCAACTGCGTATCGAACAGCGTGACATCGCCATCGCCGAACTGCAAACGGCCGTCGGGCGAGAGCCATGCATCGAGCAGCCCAGCGGCTTCGAGCGCAGCTTCCAGTCCGGCCCTTTGCGGAATTGTGAGAGCAGCGCGAAAATCCACCAACTGCCAGAGCGGGGCGCCCTCGCGGCTGTTCCGGACCTCGTCCGCGCGCGTATAAGGTTGGGGCGGTAGGGCATCGACGCCGCCTTCGAGACGGCTGCGCTCGTCGTGGAGCGCCGCGCGCTCCGCTTCGAGGGTTTGCCTTTGCCCGCTCAGCGAGACACGGTTGGCCGCCAGGCGTTCGCTGGCCTGTTGTTGAGCGACCTGCAAGCGCCGCCGCGCCGGATTGTCGCCGTTCAGTGCGACGACCCATTCGGCCAAGGCAGCAAGTGCAGCGCCCCCGTCATCCGCGCCAATCTGCAACTGCTTCAAGCCGTCGAAGCAGTTCTGCCAGGACTCAATCAGGTTCTGCCCCTCACGCTCAACGTCGGTATCGGCGCGTTCGCGCCGTTCCGTTGCAGTTTCGGCCGTCTCCCGCCATTCGTCGTGCGTCGTCTGGCGTTGAGTGTGCAGGGCTTCGGCTCCCGCTACCTCCGCGTCGCGCCTGCGCAACGTCGCGATTTGGTCGCGCCGATCGGTGACCAAGGCGCGAAGTTCGGAACGAGCGCTTTCGAAGGCGTCCGGCGTCAGTTCGCCAAGGGTCGCAACGCCAGAAGTTGCGAACGGATGCTCTGCATGGAGGCTCGCAAGGCCCGCTGTTTCGGCGTGGGCGGCACATTGCCGGCGCAGGCCGGCGATCTGACGTTCGGCTGCGGTCACGCGCAGCGCGGCCTCTTCCTTGTGCTCGCTGCTGCGTTTCAATCGCCGCCGGGCTTCGGCGACAGCAGCGGTCGCGGTCTCGAATGCCCGCTTCCTCGCGGCTACATCTCTCTCCGCGGATTCCAGGCGGTTGGCATCCTCCATGCCGGCGCCAGAACGCAGGGTATCAAGACGGGCCTGTTCGCGCTTGAATGTGACTTCGGCTGTGTCCCGGGCGAGTTGCGCGTTTGCTTCGTCGGTCTGGGCCGCTTCAAGCCGGGCCTGTGCTTCGCCGCGTGACCGGCTCGCATTGTCGAATTCCGTCTGCGCCTGACGAAGCGTGCGGGCCTGTCGCCGGCTCTGCGTTCCCGCATAAATACGATAGCGCTGATCGAAGCGATCCACGGCCTTCGCCAGCGCCTGATAGTCCTCGAGCTGGCGGCGATCTTCTTCCAACTGGCCAAGCGCTTCGGCCACATCGCCGAGGAGCTCCGGTGCCAGCGGAGGCAAGGCCTCGGTGAGAGCGTTCGACAGAGCCGCTTCATCGGGCTTTCTGGACAATTGCGGCTGGCGCAACTGGATCAGGGTATCCATCAGGGCATCGTAGCGCTTGGTGCCCAAATGAAACAGGCGTTCATCTACGGCGCGACGATAGCCGACCGCAGTGTCGAACACCTGGCCACGGCCATCGAGCGCGTCGCGCAGGCGCTCCCGGGTCAGGACCACGCGTTGCTCGCTCATCAGCCAGAAGTCGTGATTGATGCGCGGCGCATTGTCCACATCGTCCAGGATGAAGAACCAGCTATCGACCTGGGGCCGCGCTTCGACGGCGGAGAGCCCGGCGCCGAGCGTGAGATAGTGCGGCGTTCCATCGTCGGCGCAACGGCCGAACTCGATCCAGGCATAGCCGGTCCGCCGTGGGTAGCTGTTCATCAGCAAGTTCCAGGACATCTTCTTGCTGTTATCGCCGTCGGGCTCGATGCGGGAAGATTTGAGCTGTGCATCGAGCAGGAACGGAAGAGTCAGGGACAGTACTTTCGATTTGCCGGTGCCGTTATTGCCGCGCAATAGCAGGTGTCCGTCGCGGAACCAGAATTCCTCGCTGTCATAGTGGAACATCTCTACCAGCCCCAGCCGCAGCGGCTGCCAGCGGAGCTGGGATGGAACCGGGAGCGCCGGGCGCTCGATCAAAGAAGCAAACGAAGCCGGGCGATCGTTCATGCGAAGCCAAGCTGGCCGGAATCCGCTGCCGGCGTGCGTTCCGCTTCATGGAGGTTGCGAATGTCGGCCTCGCCGAGCCCGAAACGGGCAATCGCCGGCAGAGGAATGATCCTGTCGGCGTTTCTCACGACGAGCTGCAGCTTCTCCAGTCGTTCGATCGCAATATTTGCCAGCTCGCGCTCGGCACCGGCTTCACGGGCCGACTTGCGCCAGTATCGGCCGTATCGGCTTTTGGCGTCACGCAAGAAGGCGATGACGTCGTGGCCCGAGTAACCGGCCGGCGGTGATGCTGCCAGGATGTCATCCGTCTTCTGCTGCCTGAGCCCGCTTGCGAGGAATTCCGCAACCAGCAATGTGACGTGACTATCGGTACCTTCGGCGGGCATCGCCACGTCAGTCAGCACGCCGGTCTCATCCACCAGCGCTAGTCCTTCCGCACGGTGCTCTGCAACGAGACCTGCGGCGTCGCATAGACGGGCGGACATCGCTCCACGCTGATTGACGAAATAAGCGCGGGCTTCGGCGTCCAGCGTGTCGATATAGATCACCGGGTCGTCGAGAAGGCGCCGTGCGAGTTGATGGCGGAGTGCGGTCCGGCGGCCTTCGTCGCTGTCTGATAAGTGCTCGCTGACCAAGGCACGCAAGCGTGATTCGAGCGTGGCGGGTGCGTCTTCCGGCTGCCAGGTCGATGGGCCACGCAGGGCCGCCAGCATGCCAGCGAGCGTCCGGCGTTGCACGTCGTAAAGTGCGTCGGCCTGCTCACCTCCACCATGGACGAAAGCATCTTCGTCGCCGGCCACGCGCTGAAGGACGCCTATCGCCAGCAGCGTCTTGCAGACTTCCACCAACTCCCGTCGCTCGTGGTATACGCCCAGCGTGAAAGTGAAGCCGAGCGAGGTCAGCAATGGCTCGGCGGCGAACTGCAACAACCTTTCGCCGAGCAGACGCAGCGTCATCTGCGGCTCGGCGCGTTCGAGCACGGCGCAGGCGAGGCACAGCAGGACATAACGACGCCGGTCATAGCCGGGCAGGCCGCGCATGCTGGCCGAGAGATCCGCCGGTCTCTTGTAGAGCCGGGCACCCTCTTGTTCGATCTGGAGCGGCCAGCCGGTTTCGCGGGCGAACCAGTCACGCAGCGCATCGGCCTGGCGGCGGACCGCGGCAAAGTCGTCATGGCCCGGGGTCATCAGCGGCGTCATCAACAGCGCGCGCACCGCGGTCCGAAACTCCTCGCGCTGATGTTGCCGTTGTTGCTGGCTGATATTGCGGCTGTCTCTGGCGAGGTCTGTCATCGGATGTCCTGCGTCGACGTGATCGTGATCAGATGGTCGCGCCCGGAAAAGACGCCATGTGGCGTTTGGATCTCCGCACGGCTCTCGGCAGCAAGGGGCGTCAGGCTGATGTGCAGCAATCCGTCGCCGGTCTGCCGCGTCACAGCGGCATCCGGGCGGGCCTGCTCGGTCAGCGCTTCGCCGAGCAGCCCGAGAAAAAGACCGAAGGCATGCTGATCGAGTTTGCCGATATCGGAAAGCCGGGTGGGCTGACCGGTCGCGAGCCGTCTACGGGCGGCTTCGACCTGCAGCGACTCTTCGGCGAGTTCGAGCGCCAGCCGCGCGCGAGCCTCTGCGCGATCGCGTATGCGAGGCGTCGGTCCGCGCGGCGCGGCCTCGCCATATTCACGCAGGCGGGGATGAATCCTGAGCGGCGGCGCATCTGCCCACCGCGTGCTGGCCGAGAGATCCGCATCTGCGTCGGTATTGAGCGCAAAATGCCGTGCAGGATTGAGCGCGAATGCGGCGCGTCCCAGCCGGTGGGCTTCGCCGTCGTTCTGACAGGCGGCGAACCAGACGGCCAGGACTCGAAAATCCGCGGAGCGGTCGCTGCGACCGCTGCGGCGCTCGTTGATCGCGGCGATCGCGCCGAGCAATTGCGGGATTGCCGACCTTGCTCTCGCCCTGAGCAATTCGGCTTGCGAAGGCTCATGGCCGCTGCGGAAGAACCAACCGTGCAGGCCTGTCCAGCGCTCGCGCCAGGCATTTTGGTAAGAGGTCTGCGCCTCGGCGCGGTCCGCTGCATTGCCGGGGGCGGCATCGCGTGCCTCACGTGCGGCGACCTGTTGCAGCAACGCGTCGACATGCGGTTCCAGAGCAAGGATGTGGCTGGCGATGGTGTCGGAGCGACGCACCAGATCGCCGATAAACCGCTCCAGATAGTCGATCAATTGGCGCTTGTAATTCGCCACGGCGGTCGCGTCCGCCTGCTGCAATGCGATACTGCGGACGACGCCAGCCATGAAGGCCTGCGCATTGTCAGCGAGACTTTCGAAGACGCGCACCAGATCACGTAGGGTTTCGTGGACCTTCGCGACATCGGTCTCGATCGCGCAGGCCAACGTCCGCAGCGCTTGCAGCCGGCTGGCGATGTCTTCGAGCGCGACGGTTTGCAGTTCGGCGCGGCGCTGCAGGGTCTGCACGAACAACGCCAGCGCCGCCTCGACCGCTTCGCCGCCCTGCGAGAGCCGATAGAGAAAACGCGCGCGATAGAAATCGCTGAGGCTGGAAACCCGCGCAGTATCGGGCTGAGATTCGAGGTTGCCCCAGGCTGCAAGCTGGGTGAGCGCCGTGCTGACGTCTTCGATGCGAGGCGGGGTGTCAGGCCAGCGGGCTTCGGCAAGCACCTCGTCGGGGCGGAGTTGCAAGCGATATTGCCGTTTGGCGGCCGCGAAGACGTCCATGATGCAACGATAGAACGCCGCTTTCTCGGCACTCACATGCCTGAACAGCTCGGCTGAATCGCTGGCAAATCGCATCGGCTTCTTCTTGCAGATGTCTCATTCTAGGTGCGGGTTCGCGCACTAAGTTAATGTATTGACCGGCTCGTTGCAGTCAATTCCGGGGGTTGTGCGCGGCGGAGATGCACTTTTGCTTCGGTTAGACCCAGTTCTCAGTTCTGATTCCCGGCATGCGGCTGAACTCACGCATATTATTGGTCACGACGATCATCCCCTCGCTGCGGGCATGACCGCCAATCTGCATGTCGTGCGGGCCGCAAGGAGTTCCCGAGCGCTCCAGCTCCGCCCGAACCTGCCCGTAGTGCGCAGCAGCTTTAGCTTCGAACGGTAACACTTCGAGACGCGCTGCGAAATGTTCGATAGCCGTCAGGTTCTCGGTGCGACGTGCTGACTTATCTGCACCATAGTGCAACTCGCCGAGCGAGATGCTGGAAATACAAAGTTGCTCGGCCAGTGAATTGAATTTCTCCCGTAGGGCCAACGGATAATTCTTCATCACATAGATGCAGATATTGGTGTCGAGCATGTACGTCAGCATTAGAGCGGCTCACGCTCCTCGGCCTGCGGCTGCTCGCGCTCGGCCATGAAGTCGTCACTTGCGCGCGGACCGGTCTGAAACAGGTCATCCCACCGTTTACCTTGCGGCACAATCACTCGGCTGCGACCGATCTTCAAAATATCAACCTGATGCACGTCCTCCGGAAAGGCGACGGCCTTGGGCAGTCGCACGGCTTGGCTGCGGTTGCTGGTAAACACCGTCGAGCGTGTCATGGCGAGCCTCATGTATATCCAATTGGGATATACATAATTGAGCCATTGTATTTTGCAAGGGCGGTCCTTGGGACGGGTTGGACCCGTGGGCGTGAAAACCTGTCATTTGCCCTCTTGAGCAAATGAGATTTCGGGCCCGCGCCGACATCCCTCAGGGCTTCATGGCATCTAGGATAAATTACATTGTAATTTCAATGAAATATGAGTTCGTGGCTTTATTCTGAATGGCTCACCATTCCTGAACAGATTAACAGATTTACGAATCGGGGTTCTCGGTTCGCCGTTCGGGCCGAGCGCGGCCCTGATATTGTCATTTGAGCCGATGATGCGGATGGTGCGGTCGCTGTCGACGATGGCACGATAGCGCTGAGGTAGGCCTTCCGGGCAATCACATCTTCCGACACGAATTGTTCGCATATCAAGCGGGTGAAGCGGTCGATGGCAACCAGATCGATCTCGATCGGGACTGCGCTGGAATTCTTGGCATAATCGAGGGCCTCAAGGGCCCGGTCCCGGGTCGTCTTCAAGGCTGCCACCCGTTCCTCCAGCGTCGGATCCGTACCATCGATGGTACCTGCCTCGATCGAGGCATAGAGACGGGAGAGGCGTTCTTCTGCGTTGGTAACCTGCCGGGCGAGATCAACCAAGCGACGGTCGGCCGAGGCCTGCCGGTCGTCGCGGCGGGCCCTCAAGTTGGTCAGGATGGCCGTGACCAGTTCGGGCTGCAGCAGTTGATCCAGCAGGGCCTCGACCACGAGCTCTCGAAGACGGGCCGCGGAATCTTGCGGTTGCCGCAGGAGGCGCCGTCAGCGTGCTTGTGCTGCCCCTTTTTAATGGATTGGATGCATCCGTATTAGCTGTAGATGACGCCGGTCCGGGAAGTGCCGGTAGCCAGTGGTCAGGGCACAGGACTTGGCACAGTCGCAGCGGACAAGACCGCCCAGCAAGGACGGAGTCGAGGCGAGCGCGGCCCGCGAGACCGCGGCCGGCGCTACTCCAGCAAGGCTTGGACCGACTCGAAGGTCGACTGGTCGATGATAACAGGGATTTCGTACTCGACGATCTCGGACTGCGCCTTGCGCTCGCCGTCACCCTTCCGATCAAACTCGTTGAAGGTCCGGACGCCGGTGTAGCGCGGCGCGCGAGAATTTCGTGAATCGCGCCGGTCCCGAACAGCGAACCGTTGCGAGAGCGATAGCCGCGCGCATTCAGCCACTCCGCGATCTTCTTCGTTCCGAGCGGGCCGCTATTGTCCGTCACCTTCGCCAGATCGAAGGCGCGGATCACGATCTCCGATTCGACCCGCTCGATGGCAAGTTTCTTCTTCGGCTTGTTGCCGATGACTTCTGCGTCAACCGAATCGTAGCCAAAAGGAATGATGCCGCCGTTGGAGTAGCCGAGCTGAGCATTGGCCTTCATCGTTCTGATGGTGGAACCCCGTTTCCTTGGACTAGACGAGCGATTCCATGAAACCGGCCTCGATGAAGAGAGCAGGGATGGAACCGGAATTATGTTGGTGGATTCCTCGTTTGAGAAGAGCTGAACGAGGAGCGAGATCATGGGAACATGGCGGCG
>JAUEPE010000043.1 GCA_030403585.1 Frankia sp. RB7 | reverse complement strand
GATCGCATCCTGCCCGGCATGGACGGCGAAATTGCAAAACAATTCCAGCGCATCCTCGAGAAGCAGGGCTTTGCGTTCAAGCTCGGCGCCAAGGTCACCGCGGTCGACACCTCGGGCAAGACGCTGAAGGCGACCATCGAGCCCGCCGCAGGCGGCGCCGCCGAGACGTTAGAGGCCGATGTCGTGCTCGTCTGCATCGGCCGCGTGCCGTACACGGATGGCCTGGGCCTGAAGGAAGCCGGCGTCGCGCTCGATCCCCGCGGTCGCGTGCAGATCGATCCGCATTTCGCCACCAGCCTGAAGGGCGTCTATGCCATCGGCGACGTCGTCGCCGGTCCCATGCTCGCGCACAAGGCCGAGGACGAAGGCGTGGCGGTTGCGGAGATCATCGCAGGCCAGGCCGGCCACGTGAACTACGACGTTATCCCAGGCGTCGTGTATACCACCCCGGAAGTGTCCTCCGTCGGCAAGACCGAGGAGGAGCTGAAGCAGGCCGGCGTGGCTTATACCGTCGGGAAGTTTCCCTTTACCGCCAACGGCCGCTCCAAGGTCAATCAGACCACCGACGGCTTCGTGAAGATTCTCGCAGATGCGAAGACCGATCGTGTGCTCGGCGTGCACATCATCGGCATCGAAGCCGGCGAAATGATCCACGAGGCCTGCGTTCTCATGGAGTTCGGTGGCAGTGCGGAAGATCTCGCCCGCACCTGCCACGCGCATCCGACCCGCTCGGAAGCCGTCAAGGAAGCCGCGCTTGCAGTCGGCAAGCGGGCCATCCATATGTAGGTTCGCGCCCAGAGCCGAATCGGGCGGGAAACACATGCTGCGCCGCCTTCTGCAACCGGTCTGGGTCCTGCTGGCGATCATCTTTTTGATCGAAGCCTGGCTATGGGACCATTGCGAGCCGATCGTTGCGCGCGTTGTCGCACTGATCCCGCTCGCCCGGTTCAAGCAATGGCTGTCGGATCGCGTCGATGCGCTGTCGCCGGCGATGACGTTGATCGTGTTCGCGGTCCCGATCATCCCGCTGTTTCCGCTCAAGCTGGTCGGCCTGTGGCTGCTCACGCATGAATACTGGACCAGCGCGGTGTTCACGATCCTGTTCGCAAAGATGCTCGGCGTCGGCGTCACCGCCTTCGTGTTCGACGTCACGCGCGACAAGCTTCTGGAGATGCACTGGTTCGAGCGGCTCTACGAGCTGGTCTTGAGGTTGCGCGCCAAGGCGACCGAGCTGGTCGAACCGGTCAAGCGCCGCATCCGCGAGCTGATCAAGGGCAACGGCGAAGGCTGGTCCTCGCGCACGCTCCGCCTGATCCAGCGCTTTCGCAAGAGCGTGCACGAAGCGCGGTGATATTTCTCACCGTCACCCTGAGGTGCTCGCCTCTTCGGCGAGCCTCGAAGGGCGACGGCCCGGCTGCATCTCGGCCATTCATCCTTCGAGGCTCCGAGCACAGTGCTAACGCACTGCGCTCCTCGCACCTCAGGATGACGGGACTAACGCCGAATTTGCCGTAACGCCCCTCACCCGTGCAGATGCAACAGATGCGGCCACCATGCACCGAGCACGGTCATGCCTAGGCCGGCGAGCGTCAGCAGGCCCGCGACCCAGGCGAGCGGCAGCATGCCGGTGATGATGGTGGCCGACGCCAGCACGATGCCGATCTGGAAGGCGGCCGACGCCAGCTCGAAGTGATGATATTTCGCGGTCGCCTCGTCGCGCACGTGCTCGGCTTCCTTGGCTTTCTCGGCGAGCTGCTCGGTGCCTTCGCCGGTCTCGGGCTCGGAGCGGTAGCGCGCCGCGGTCTTCTGCCAGTCGTCGATCTGCTTCTGCACCGTGGCCTTCATGGCGTCGTCGGTGGCGGCGCCCAGCGTCAGCTTGCCCTGGTCGGCAGCAGTCTGGACGACGGTGCGGCGGATGCTCTTGGCCTGGAAGAACGCCCAGAGATTGGAGGCCTCGACGTTCTTGCTGATCGACTCGGTCTGGGCGCCCTTGCCGAGCGTCTCGGAGATCGCCAGGAACAGCGCCAGCACCGCGATCAGAAGAGCGATTTTCCTGCTCTCGCCCGATGCGTGCTCGGCATGCTCGGCGTGCTCCATGCTTTCGTGTGCGCTCATGAGTCCCCTCCTGTGTCGGTTCCGTAACGATTGACCGAACCGTGCGGCCTGCGCAAGAGGCATGCGCGCGATGACAGGTTGATGTCAGGAATCAGCGACCGACTCTCTCAGCGCCTTGGATGCGCGCTCGCATAGACTTCCAGCAATCGTTCAGAATCGATGCCGGTATAGATCTGCGTGGTCGAGAGCGAGGAGTGGCCGAGCAATTCCTGGATCGCGCGAAGATCCCCGCCGCGCGAGAGCAGATGCGTGGCGAAGGAATGCCGCAGCGCGTGCGGCGTGGCGCTGTCGGGCAAGCCGAGCGCGCCGCGCAGCCGCTCCATCGCGAGCTGGATGATGCGCGGGCTCAGCGGACCGCCGCGCGCGCCGACGAAGATCGGTCCTTCCGGCGGCAGCGTATGCGGGCACATCCCGACATATTCGTCGATCAGCGCGAGTACGTTTTGCAGCACCGGCACCATGCGCGTCTTGTTGCCTTTGCCGGTGACGATCAGCACGTCGCCTTCGCCGGGGCGCGGCACCTCGCGGCGTTTCAGGCCGAGCCCCTCGGAGATGCGCAGGCCCGATCCATAGAGCAGCGCCATCACGGCGGCGTCGCGCGCCAGAATCCAGGTCTCGCGATCCTCGCCGGCGCGTTCGTCGGCGTCGGCCAGGCGTTTTGCCGATGCCATCGGCAACGGCTTCGGCAAGGTTTTCGCGACCTTCGGCGCACGGATGGCGGAGAGTGCGCCGACCTTGCCCTTGCCCTCGCGCTCCAGAAAGCGGCCGAAGGAGCGCAGGCCCGCGAGCGCGCGCATCAGGGAACGGCCGGCAATATCATCGGCGCGCCGCATCGCCATGAAGGCGCGGATATCGGTGGCTTCCAGCGACGCAAAACGGGCGAGCGTCACGCGTTCGCCCCAATGGCTGCACAGGAAATCCAGGCACTGCCGCAGGTCGCGTGCATAGGCCTCCAGCGTCTTCGGCGACAGCCGCCGCTCGGCGCCGAGATGCGCCAGCCAGCGCGTCATCTCCTGCGCGATCGAGGGATCGGCGCTGGCGAGCTCGATTTGTGGGGCGACCGCTTTGCTCATGCGCTCTGGACGTAATGATTCCGCACAGTATATCGCATCACACCCGTTTACTGTTCGCTAAGGCGGCGCCACGGCGCTAGCCTCAAGGCCCCCCGGTTCCGATTCTCCACCCAAAGACCATTGATGGATCATTCGTCGCGCAGCCAAACCGCCCCCGCCAGCGCGACCCGCATGGTCGACGTGCTGGTGCCGGTCGCGCTCGACCAGACCTATTCCTACAAGGTGCCGCGCGGCATGGAGCTGAAGGCCGGCGATCTCGTCGGCGTGCCGCTTGGGCCACGCGAGGTGCTCGCCGTGGTCTGGGCGGAAAACGCCAATCCCGATCCGCGGCTGCACAACCGCCTCAAGGAGGTCAACGAGAAGCTCGATCTTCCTCCGCTGAAGGGTGAGCTGCGCGCGGTCGTCGACTGGGTCGCCAATTACACACTGAGCCCGCGCGGCATGGTGCTGCGGATGTGCCTGCGCATGGGCGAGAACCTCGGCCCCGAGCGCGTGCGCGCCGGCGTGCGCCTGGTCGGCGAACCGCCGAAGCGGCTGACGCCGGCACGCCAGCGCGTGATGGAGGTGCTGTCGGACCGGCTGCTGCACGGCAAATCCGAGGCCGCCAAGGAGGCCGGTGTGTCGGCCGGCGTAATCGATGGCCTGGTCGACGAAGGCACGCTCACGGTCGAGCCGATGCCGCCGCCACCACCGCCGCCGGCCCCAGATCCGGACTTCGGCCGGCCGGATTTTTCGCCGCTGCAGCGTGCCGGCGTGGATGCGATGCGCGCGCTCGCGGCCAACGGCACCTTCCACGTCGCGCTGCTCGATGGTGTCACCGGCTCGGGCAAGACCGAGGTCTATTTCGAAGCGATTGCGGAATCGATGCGGCGCGGAAAGCAGACGCTGATCCTGATGCCGGAGATCGCGCTCACCGGCCAGTTCCTCGACCGTTTCGCGCAACGCTTTGGCGTGCGGCCGATCGAGTGGCACTCCGAGCTGACGCCGCGCACCCGCGCGCGCAATTGGGCGGCGATTTCGGAAGGGACCGCGCCGGTCGTGGTCGGCGCGCGCTCGGCGCTGTTTCTGCCTTACGCCAATCTCGGCCTCATCGTGGTCGATGAAGAGCACGACCAGGCCTACAAGCAGGACGAGGGCGTGCATTACCACGCCCGCGACATGGCGGTGGTGCGCGCGCATATCGCAAAGATCCCGATCGTGCTGGCGTCAGCGACGCCGTCGGTCGAGTCCGAGGTCAATGCGCGCAAGAATCGCTATCAGCGCATCGCGCTGCCCTCGCGCTTCGGCGGCCAGCACATGCCGCATATCGAGGCGATCGACATGCGCCGCGAGCCGCCCGCGCGCGGCCGCTTCATTTCGCCGCGATTGGCCGGCCAGATCAAAACCGCGATCGAAAAGCGCGAGCAGGCGCTGCTGTTCCTCAATCGCCGCGGCTACGCGCCGCTGACCTTGTGCCGCGCCTGCGGCCATCGCTTCGCCTGCACCATCTGCGATGCCTGGCTGGTCGATCACCGCTTTCGCCAGCGTCTCGTCTGCCATCACTGCGGCTTCTCGATGCCGCGTCCGCAGACCTGCCCGCATTGCGCGGCGGAGGAATCGCTGGTCGCGGTCGGCCCCGGCGTCGAACGCCTGCAGGAAGAGGCGACGGCGCTGTTCCCGGACGCGCGCACCATGGTGCTGTCGAGCGATCTCATCACCTCGATCGAGACCATGCGCAGCGAGCTTGCCGAGATCGCAGAGGGCCGCGTCGACATCATCATCGGCACGCAGCTCGTCGCCAAGGGGCACAATTTTCCGCGGCTCAATCTCGTCGGCGTGGTCGATGCGGATCTGGGCCTCAGCAATGGCGATCCGCGCGCGTCGGAACGCACCTGGCAATTGCTCAACCAGGTGATCGGGCGTGCGGGGCGCGAGCAGGGCCGCGGCGTCGGCTATCTCCAGACCCATCAGCCCGATCATCCCGTGATGAAGGCGCTGATCGCGTGCGATCGCGAGGCCTTCTACGACAGCGAGATCGACCTGCGCGAGCGCACGCTCTATCCGCCGTTCGGCCGGCTCGCGAGCCTGATCATCTCGGCGGGCGACCGTCCGAGCGCCGAAGGCCTGGGCCGCCGTCTCGTTGCGCTGGCGCCGCGCGACGAGCGCGTCGTGGTGCTGGGCCCGGCCGAAGCCCCGCTCGCCGTGATCAAGGGCCGCTACCGCTTCCGCATTCTGGTGAAATCGGCGCGCGGTTTTGATCTCTCGGATTATTTGCGCAACTGGCTCGCGGTGTGCCCGAAGCCGAAGGGCAATCAGAAGCTCGAAGTGGATGTCGATCCGCAGAGCTTTTTGTAGGAGCTGCGCACACCCTCTCCACGTCATTGCGAGGAGCCCTTGCGACGAAGCAATCCAGAATCCCCCCGCGGAAGGATTCTGGATTGCTTCGCTTCGCTCGCAATGACGAAAGAATCAAAAAGCCCGCCGTCCCCCAAGACGGCGGGCTTGTTTCACCTGCGCTGATCCGGCCGCTCACACGTCCCTGCGGACGATGACGAGACCTGCGCTTGTGAGGTTTGACGCCTCGCCCCGTTACGACACCACTTCCGCGGTGACGCGGCCGACGCCGGCGCCGGTGAGGCCGATGGCGCGGGCAGCGCCCGTGGAGAGGTCGAGCACGCGGCCGCGCACGAACGGGCCGCGGTCATTGATGGTGACGATGACGCTCGAACCGCCATGGGTGACGCGCAGCTTGGTGCCGAACGGCAGCGAACGGTGCGCCGCGGTCATGGCGTTCTGGTTGAAGCGCTGGCCCGACGCGGTGCGGCTGCCGGACTCGTTGCCGTAATAGGAGGCCATGCCCGAGAAGCTGCGGCCGGTGCCCGACGACGGCGTCATCGACGCATTGGCGTTGCGCCAGTCGGAGGTCGCGCTGGTGTCGTCCTGGGCGTGGTGGCGATGATGATGCTGAGAATAGCGGTGGTGATGCCTGGATTTGGCGGAAGCCTCAGAGGCAGTTCCCCCAACGAGGAGAGTTGCGGCGACGAAAGCGATCGCCGTACGCGGCCGGGTCACAGTGCCCAGCGTCTTCAAAGACAGCATTTAGTGGTCCCTACGCTAGTATTGCCACATATGTGGCCAGTGGAGCCCCCATCAACTTGTGAGCGGGTTGCCGTTTCCTTTCGCAATGAGGCATGAATTGGGCAGTAGTTTTGATATGTGTCGTGATGAAATATCTTGTGACCCTCGCGGATATTCCCGCGATATTCCGTAATCTTTCGCTTTAACGATTTATTAACTATTTAATTACTTACTAATACTATAAATTAAAGTCGTCGTCTTCAGCGTTTAGAATTCAGTAAGTATTCGGCGGACGCGGATGGGGCCGATTGAGTCACGGCTCAGCGAGCCGTGTTCATGGCCGGTATGCGCTGAGGGCAGGAACGAATAGGCAGGCTGCCGCCGTGGTGCTCGTGGCAATTCCGTGGCGTGGCAGGTTCCCGGCACGTCGGCGATCGATCATTACGGCGTGCGACGAACTGGCGAAAAACAGCCGGGCCTTTAAGTTGCCGTCATGTTGCACGTGCGCGCCTGCTATGTTAGCAAAGCCGCGATTTTAACGGACCCGGCACGTCCCGTGTCGGCCGAGAATCAAAGTCCCGCTTGAATTCCAAGGGCTTGGATCGCTAGGCGCCGCTTCGTGGCGACGGTTTTTCCCTTGCGAATTTGACAGCTAAAAGAGCGCGTCTGTGGCTGCAGAAGATACGTCCGTTTCAGGTGTGTCGGGCCGTTATGCAACGGCCTTGTTTGAGCTGGCCCGCGACCAGAAGGTGGTCGACGAGGTCAAAGCCGATCTCGAGAGGTTCGAGGGTCTGCTGAACGAAAGCGTGGATCTCAAGCGCCTCGTCCGCAGCCCGGTTTTCGCGGCCGATGCCCAGTCCAGGGCCCTTTCGGCCGTGCTGGACAAGGCCGGCATCGCCGGTATCTCCGCCAATTTCCTCAAAGTGCTGACCGCCAATCGCCGCCTGTTCGCGGTGACTGACGTCATCCGCGCCTACCGCGCCCTCGTCGCCAGGTTCAAGGGCGAGGCGACCGCGGATGTCACGGTCGCGGAAGCGCTCTCGGACAAGAATCTCGACGCCCTCAAGGTTGCCCTGAAGTCGGTGACCGGCAAGGACGTCGCGCTCAACGTGAAGATCGATCCCTCGATCATCGGTGGCCTCGTCGTGAAGCTTGGCAGCCGCATGATCGATAGTTCGCTTCGCACCAAACTCAATTCGATCAAGCACGCGATGAAAGAGGCAGGCTGATGGACATCCGCGCCGCGGAAATTTCCGCGATCCTCAAGGACCAGATCAAGAATTTCGGCCAGGAAGCTGAAGTCTCCGAAGTCGGACAGGTGCTGTCCGTCGGCGACGGCATCGCCCGCGTCTACGGTCTGGACAACGTCCAGGCCGGTGAAATGGTCGAGTTCGAGAACGGCACCCGCGGCATGGCGCTGAACCTCGAAACCGACAACGTCGGCGTCGTTATTTTCGGTGCCGACCGTGAGATCAAGGAAGGCCAGACCGTCAAGCGCACCCGCGCCATCGTGGACGCGCCGGTCGGCAAGGGCCTGCTCGGCCGCGTCGTCGACGGACTCGGCAACCCCATCGACGGCAAGGGCCCGATCCAGGCCGACAAGCGCATGCGCGTCGACGTCAAGGCGCCCGGCATCATTCCGCGTAAGTCGGTGAACGAGCCGATGGCGACCGGCCTCAAGGCGATCGACGCCCTGATCCCGATCGGCCGCGGCCAGCGCGAGCTGATCATCGGCGACCGTCAGACCGGCAAGACCGCGATCGCGCTCGACACCATCCTGAACCAGAAGTCGCTCAACGCGCAGACCGACGAGAACATCAAGCTGTATTGCGTCTACGTCGCGATCGGCCAGAAGCGTTCGACCGTCGCCCAGTTCGTCAAGGTGCTGGAAGAGCAGGGCGCGCTCGAATACTCGATCATCGTCGCCGCCACCGCGTCGGATCCGGCGCCGATGCAGTACATCGCGCCCTTCACCGGCTGCACCATGGGCGAGTATTTCCGCGACAACGGCATGCACGCGGTCATTATCTATGACGATCTGTCCAAGCAGGCCGTCGCCTACCGCCAGATGTCGCTGCTGCTGCGCCGCCCGCCGGGCCGCGAAGCTTATCCCGGCGACGTGTTCTATCTGCACTCCCGCCTGCTCGAGCGCGCGGCGAAGCTGAACAAGGACCAGGGCTCCGGCTCGCTGACGGCGCTGCCGGTCATCGAAACCCAGGCCAACGACGTGTCCGCCTACATCCCGACCAACGTCATCTCGATCACCGACGGTCAGATCTTCCTGGAGACCGACCTGTTCTTCCAGGGCATCCGCCCCGCGGTGAACGTCGGTCTGTCGGTGTCGCGCGTCGGTTCTTCGGCGCAGACCAAGGCCACCAAGAAGGTTGCCGGCAAGATCAAGGGCGAGCTCGCGCAGTACCGCGAAATGGCGGCGTTCGCGCAGTTCGGCTCCGACCTCGACGCCTCGACCCAGCGCCTGCTGAACCGCGGCTCGCGCCTGACCGAACTCCTGAAGCAGCCGCAGTTCTCGCCGCTGAAGATGGAAGAGCAGGTCTGCGTGATCTGGGCCGGCACCAACGGCTATCTCGATCCGCTTCCGGTCAGCAAGGTGCGCGCGTTCGAGGACGGTCTGCTGTCGCTGCTGCGCGGCAAGAACGCCGAGATCCTCAATTCGATCCGCGACACCCGCGACCTCACCGACGACACCGCTGCCAAGCTGAAGTCGGTGGTCGAAGGTTTTGCGAAGAGCTTCGCGTAATTGCGGCATGGCCGGATTTTCCGGCCATGATTGTTTCGCGAGAGGCAAAACAATAACAAGCGTGCCCGGCACTCGGCCGGGCATTGCGATAGGGACAGGCTAGCGGTCCGACGTTTTTGTCGAACCGCCGGGGTGAACGAAGAATGGCGTCTCTTAAAGACATGCGCGTCCGCATCGCCTCCACCAAGGCGACGCAAAAGATCACCAAGGCCATGCAGATGGTCGCGGCCTCGAAGCTGCGCCGTGCGCAGACCGCGGCCGAAGCTGCACGTCCCTATGCCGACAAGATGAGCGCGGTGATCTCCAACATCGCCAGCGCCGCTGCGGGTTCGCCCGGCGCGTCGACGTTGCTGGCCGGCACCGGCCGTGACCAGGTTCACCTGCTGCTGGTCTGCACCGGCGAGCGCGGCCTGTCCGGCGCCTTCAACTCGTCGATCGTGCGTCTCGCCCGCGAGCGCGCCCAGGCGCTGATGGCGCAGGGCAAGGAAGTGAAATTCTTCTGCGTCGGCCGCAAGGGCTACGAGCAGCTCCGCCGCCTGTTCGACAAGCAGATCGTCGAGCATCTCGATTTGCGCAGCGTTCGTCAGCTCGGCTTCGTCAACGCCGAGGACATCGCCAAGAAGGTTCTGGCGCGCTTCGACAACGGCGAGTTCGACGTCTGCACGTTGTTCTACTCGCGCTTCCGCTCGGTGATCGCGCAGATCCCGACCGCCCAGCAGGTCATCCCGCTGGTCGTCGAAGCCGGCGCCGCTGCCAACACGACATCTTACGAATACGAGCCGGAAGAGGACGAGATTCTCACGAATCTTCTGCCGCGCAATCTCGCGGTCCAGATCTTCCGCGCGCTGCTCGAGAACAACGCCTCGTTCTACGGCGCTCAGATGAGCGCGATGGACAACGCGACGCGCAACGCCGGCGAAATGATCCGCAAGCAGACGCTGGTCTACAACCGCACGCGTCAGGCGCAGATCACCAAGGAACTGATCGAAATCATCTCGGGCGCCGAAGCCGTCTAGCAAGGACGCATCGGTACCCGTCAAACTCAATATCCCGGTCAATTAGCCGACCGTGGTCTACAAATTCGGATCGAAGGAGACATTCAATGGCAGCCCAGTCCGGTCGCGTCACCCAGGTCATCGGCGCCGTCGTCGACGTGCAGTTCGAAGGCCACCTCCCGGCCATTCTCAACGCGCTCGAGACCAAGAACGGCGGCAACCGCCTGGTGCTCGAAGTCGCCCAGCATCTCGGCGAGTCCACGGTCCGTACCATCTCGATGGACACCACCGAAGGTCTGGTCCGCGGCCAGGAAGTGAGCGACACCGGTTCGCCGATCCGCGTGCCCGTCGGTGAAGGCACGCTCGGCCGCATCATCAACGTCATCGGCGAGCCGATCGACGAAGCCGGCCCGGTCAAGTCGGACGGCCTGCGCGCGATCCACCAGGAAGCGCCTGCCTACACCGAACAGTCGACCGAGGCTGAAATTCTCGTCACCGGCATCAAGGTCGTCGATCTCCTGGCTCCCTACGCGAAGGGCGGCAAGATCGGCTTGTTCGGCGGCGCCGGCGTCGGCAAGACCGTGCTGATCCAGGAGCTGATCAACAACGTCGCGAAGGCGCACGGCGGTTACTCCGTGTTCGCCGGCGTCGGCGAGCGTACCCGCGAGGGCAACGATCTCTATCACGAGTTCATCGAGTCCAAGGTCAACGCCGATCCGCACAAGCCGGACGAGGGTGTGAAGTCGAAGTGCGCGCTGGTGTTCGGCCAGATGAACGAACCGCCGGGCGCCCGCGCCCGCGTCGCGCTCACCGGTCTGACCATCGCGGAAGACTTCCGCGACAAGGGCCAGGACGTGCTGTTCTTCGTCGACAACATCTTCCGCTTCACCCAGGCCGGCTCGGAAGTGTCGGCGCTGCTCGGTCGTATTCCCTCGGCCGTGGGTTATCAGCCGACGCTCGCGACCGACATGGGCGCGCTGCAGGAGCGCATCACCACCACGCAGAAGGGCTCGATCACCTCGGTGCAGGCCATCTACGTTCCGGCCGACGACTTGACCGACCCCGCGCCCGCGACCTCGTTCGCGCATCTTGACGCGACCACCACGCTGTCGCGCTCGATCGCCGAAAAGGGCATCTATCCGGCGGTGGACCCGCTCGACTCGACCTCGCGCATGCTCTCCCCGCTGGTCGTCGGCGAGGAACACTATGCGGTCGCCCGTCAGGTCCAGCAGGTGCTGCAGCGCTACAAGGCGCTCCAGGACATCATCGCCATTCTGGGCATGGACGAGCTTTCGGAAGAGGACAAGCTGGCGGTGGCCCGCGCCCGCAAGATCGAGCGCTTCATGTCGCAGCCGTTCTTCGTCGCCGAAATCTTCACGGGTTCGCCGGGCAAGTTCGTCGACCTCGCCGACACCATCAAGGGCTTCAAGGGCCTGGTGGAAGGCAAGTACGACCACCTGCCGGAAGCCGCCTTCTACATGGTCGGCACCATCGAAGAAGCGGTCGAGAAGGGCAAGAAGCTGGCGGCTGAAGCTGCCTAAGGGCGAATGGCGAATGGGGAGTAGCGAATAGTCGCTGTTCCCATTCGCTACTCGCCATTCGCTACTCACTACTCGCAGGTTCTCCATGGCCACCTTTCACTTCGATCTCGTCTCTCCGGAAAAGCTCGCGTTCTCGGGCGAAGTCGACCAGGTCGACATTCCCGGCGTCGAGGGTGATTTCGGCGTGCTGGCCGGTCATGCGCCGGTCGTGGCTGCGATCCGCCCGGGCATCCTCACCGTCACCGCCGGCGGCAAGCACGAGAAGATCATCGTGCTTGGCGGCCTTGCCGAAGTCTCCGAGAAGGGCCTGACTGTGCTCGCCGACGTCGCGACGTCGCTGAACGAGCTCGACCGTGCCCAGTTCGCCGAGACCATCTCGGAGATGGAAGAAGGGCTGAAGGAGCACGAAGGCAGCGAGCTTGATCAGGCCATCGAGCGGCTCGATCACTACAAGAGCATCCAGCAGCAGCTCAGCTCGACGGCCATGCACTAAGCCCCGGGGCGCTGCTTCGGGGCTCGAGAGAAATTCTGAAATAAAATCAGCGCTCGTCACGGAAGTGGCGGGCGCTGAAACTTTGTTGCGCCGCGCCGCCGATAGCGGCATTCTGCGCTCGCGGATTTTGTTCCAGGGCTTTTGCAGATGAAACGCAAGATCGCAGCGATCTTTGCAGCCGATATTGCCGGCTACTCCAGGCTGGTCGCGGAAGACGAGGAAGAGACGCTGCGGCGTCTTGCCTCCTATCGCGAAGTCATCGACGATTTCATCGCAAAGGCGAACGGCCGGATCTTCAACACCGCCGGGGACGCGGTGCTTGCGGAATTCCCGAGCGCGGTCGACGCGGTGCGTTGCGCGATCGATATTCAGGAGTCCTTGCGAACCCGCAACATGGCCTATCCGCCGAGCCGGCAGATGTCGTTCCGCATCGGCATCACCATCGGTGACGTCGTCGAGCGCAACGGCGATCTGCTCGGTGACGGCGTCAACATCGCTGCCCGGCTCGAGGGGCTGGCGGAAGTCGGCGGCATCTGCGTCTCGCGTGCGGTGCACGAGCAGGTCGCCAACAAGCTGTCGGTGCAGTTCGCCGATATCGGCGCGCAGGAAGTGAAGAACATCCCGACGCCGGTGCACGCCTATATGGTGGCGATGCGGCGCGAGGACGGGACCTATTCGACGCCGCAGGTGAAGAAGGTCGCAAAGGCTGCGCCCGCGCCGAACTGGATGTGGCCGCTGGTGGTAGGCGTGGTCTCCGTCGTCGCCATCGGCGTCGGCGGCTTCCTCTATTTCACCAAGCTCGAGTCCACCCAGCTGTCATCGACTGCGGCTGCGCCTTCGCCGTCCCCGAGGCCGACACCCACGATGGCCGCAAAGGCGCCGATGCCCATGCCTATGCCGACATCGACGCCGACCCAAATGACCGCCGCGATGCCAACGCCGATGCCGTCACCGCCGGCCGCGTCGGGCGGCAAGATTGTCGTGGACGCGGTGCCGTTCCTCGGCGAGCGTCAGCGTGCCTTTCTCAGCAACGAATATTCCGCCGCCGGCGATTACAAGGCCTTCGCCCTCAACATCGGCGGCTTCAACGGCTCGGCGCTCAATCAGCCGAACGAGGAGGCCGCGCGCAATATGGCGCTCGACCAGTGCCAGAAGCGCGCGGACGCCGCGCAATCGCCGCGGCGCTGCGAGCTCTATGCGGTCGGGAACAATGTTGTTTATCCGCACGGCGGACCGCCGATGCCGCCGAAGCCGTGGGTTCGGCACGACACCATGACCGAGCGTCCCTTCGTGACGAAGGACTTTCCGATGCTGCGTGAGCAGGCCAAAGTCCGTGTCGAGAACATGTATGTCCCGGCGGCGAAATCGCGTTCGGTCGCGCTCGGCCCGGGCGGACAATATTTCATGGTGTTCGGGGCCTCGACGACCGACGAAACGACGCGGCGTTCGCTGGAGTCCTGCGGCGCGATTGCGGGGGCTGCCTGCATGATCGTGGCAGTCGACGATAATTTCGTCGTGCCGATCCCGACCCTGCTCAAGGTCAACGGCTTCTTTCACGCCGCGAGCAATTCCTCGATCGTCGCCGATGCGCGCGACGAGGTCGTGCGCAAGCTCGGCGACGGCATGGGCTGGAACGCGGTCGCCGTCGGCACCGCGGGCCGTCCCGGCCTCGGCCTGAAGGCCGCCGACGAGCAGACCGCCGTCAACACCGCGCTCGCCGACTGCGTCAAGCACGACAGCGACTGCCACGTGATCGCGATCGGTCCGTTTACGGTCGGGCCGACGAATTAGAGGGATCGTTGCGCGCTTTCGTCGATTTCGCTTGACGTCTCAGCGCCTTGGCAAAGACCATCGCGCATCGCGCATCGCGCATCGCGCATCGCGCATCGCGCATCGCGCCGGCAACTGCCGGCTACTGTGCATGGGGTTGTTTTCGCGTTTTCAGTTCGCGAAGGGCGCAAACTGCTCGGCCACCGCGCGATAAACCTCACGCCGGAACGGCACCACTATATCGGCGACGCGGTCCAGCCGCTCCCAGCGCCACGCGTCGAACTCCGCGGGCTGGTCGTTGCGCGGCGTCAGCGGGTCGATCTCGTCGTCCTTGCCGGTGAAGCGCAGCGCGAACCATTTCTGGCGCTGGCCGCGAAACTTTGCCAGCCGATGCGTCTGCGGTCCGTCATAGGGCGGGAATTCGTAGGTGAGCCAATCGGTCTCACCGAGATAGGTTGCGCTCTTGACGCTGGTCTCCTCCCAGAGCTCGCGCATGGCGGCATCGCGCAAGACCTCGCCCTCGTCAACGCCGCCCTGCGGCATCTGCCAGTCGAGCCCCGGCAAGATGATCTCGGGGCCGTCGCCCTTGAAGCGGTGGCCGATCAGCACGCGGCCGTCGGCATTGAACAGCGCGATCCCGACATTGGGACGGTAGGGTTTTTCGTTCGTCACGCGGAATCTCTCGTTGTCAGCCCAGCCGGTGCCTTAGCACCAAAGCCGGGATGACAATTTGATTTAGTCATCCGCGAGCGCGGAAAATTCCTTCACCACGCGCTCATAGACCGGACGCTTGAACGGGATGATCAGCTCGGTCAGGTTCTTCATCGGTTCCCAGCGCCAGCTGACGAATTCGGCCTTGTGGCCGCCGCCGGGCTTCTCGACGTTGATCTCGCTGTCCTTGCCGGTGAAGCGCATCGCGAACCACTTTTGGCGCTGGCCGCGGTAGCGGCCCTTCCAGGCGCGCCCGGCGACCGTGCGCGGGATGTCGTAGATCAGCCAGTCCGGAACCTCGCCGAGCCGCTCGATCGAGCGCACGCTGGTCTCCTCGTAGAGCTCGCGTTTCGCGGCGTCCCAATTGTCCTCGCCCGGATCGACGCCGCCCTGCGGCATCTGCCAGACATGGCTGTCGTCGACATGCTCGATACCGCCGGCACGACGACCGATGAACACCAGGCCCTTCGCATTGATCAGCATCACACCGACGCAGGTTCGGTAGGGCAGATCCTCATAACGCGCCATGCCGCCAAACCCCTCGCGTACTGCCGGCAGGGCTGTGGGGGCCCGTGCCGTACCAATTCTTTGATTTAGCTGGATTTTGATTTCAGCATCGCGGTTGTCAATGGCACCAAAAGGATACCTCGGTCGCTCAATGTCTTGATCCAGGCGCCGACCCGCTCGATCGAGACGGGCAGGGCCGAGGCGGTGCCGACGGCAACGCCGCGTTCCCTCGCCACCGATTCCAGCTTGTTCAGGGCGCGGTCGATCTCGTTCGGCGTCGGCACCGCGTCGAGCGCGATGTCGCCCTTGCCGAACGGCACGGCGAAGCTTCCCGCGGCCTGCGGCGCGATACTGCGGGGCGAGGTGCCGTCGTCGAAGAAGCCGAGCCCGCGCTTGGAGGCCTCGCGGATGATCGGCTGCATCGCCGGCTCGGTCGCCACGAAGCGGGCGCCCATGAAATTGGCGATGCCGGCATAGCCCTGCATCCGGCTGAGATGCCAGTACAGGCGGTCAGTGTTCTGGTCGGCGGTCAGCGAGGTCAAGAGCGTCTGCGGGCCGGGATCGTTGTCCGGGAAGTCGTAGGGCTCCATCGGGATCTGGAGGAAGATCTCGTGGCGCTGGGCGCGGGCGCGCTCGGCGAGCTTGCCGGGGTCGGCGCCGTAGGGCGTGAAGGCCAGTGTCACCGCGCCCGGCAGCTTCATGATCGCATCGGTGGTCTTGGCGGCGCCGACGCCGAGGCCGCCGATCACGATCGCCACGACAGGCATTTTCGCGGCCTTGGCGCGGTCGGCCTCGGCTGCGTAGACGTTGAACGGCTTGAGATCGCCCGAGACCGTGGGGATCATGCCGTAGCGGGATTTCTCCAGCAGTTTTGGATCGATCCCGGCCATGACGGCGGGTGCTGCGGACGCCGCCTCACCCTTGTCGGCGGCCTCGCCTGCGCCGATCACCACGTCGTGGCGCGCGCCGGTCGAGCCGTCGATCATGGTGACGGTCTTGTGCTCACTGGCGGCAGCCTCTTTCGGCGCCTCCTTGGTGGCTTGCTTGCTCTCCTGACCATGGCCGGCCGCCTCCGCCGCGGGCTTCCCATCAGAGGCCTTGGGATCGCGGATCGCCATCCGCGCCATCGGCTCGCCGCCGAACGGGTCTTTGTTGAAGATGGCGAAGCCGGCAAAGGCGACCAGGAACAGGCCGAGCATCACGGCCAGCGCCTGCATGGCCGTGAACGGCAGCCGCAGCCGCCGTTTCCGGCGCGGCTTGTCCTGTCCGAGCGGGGCGCTCAGATCATCGGCCGTTTCAGTCATGCCAGATCCCGAATCACTCCACCGAAGATACCACGCCGAGGTCAAGCGGCGGCAGGCCGGGATAGGCCGGGGGGTGCGGAGTTCCAAGCAAAAAGGGCGGCTCCTGGAGCCGCCCTTTTCAATAGATTGCCGAAGGCTGGGCTTAGTTGGCGGCCTTGGGCTTATCGGCTGTGGCCTTGTCGGTGGTGCCCGGCGTCGGCGCCGCGTTGGCGCTGTTCTTGATGCCGTGGAGCAAATCGTCGGCGAGCTTGAGCGCCTTGTCGTCCTTGGCATCCGGCGGAACGTAGGATTGCGAGCCGGTCTTCTCGTCGCCGTCGTTCTTGAGATGGCCGCGCAGCGAAGCCTCGCCCTTGGTGTCGGTGCGCGACTTCAGCTCGTCCGGCACGTCCTGCAGCACTTCGATGTCGGGCACGATGCCCTTGGCCTGGATCGACTTGCCCGACGGCGTGTAGTAGCGCGCGGTGGTGAGACGCAGCGCGCCGTTGCCCGAGCCGAGCGGGATGATGGTCTGCACCGAGCCCTTGCCGAACGAGCGCGTGCCGACGATGGTCGCGCGCTTGTGGTCCTGCAGCGCGCCGGCGACGATTTCCGACGCCGAGGCCGAGCCGCCGTTGACGAGCACGATGACCGGCTTGCCCTTGGTGAGGTCGCCCGCATGCGCAGTGCGGCGCTGGGTCTCTTCGGCGTTGCGGCCGCGAGTCGACACGATCTCGCCCTTCTCCAGGAACGAATCGGAGACGGTGACGGCCTCCTCGAGCAGGCCGCCCGGATTGTTGCGGAGGTCGATGACGTAGCCCTTGAGCTTGTCGCCGATCTGGCTCGAGAGGTTGGCGACCTCCTTCTTCAGGCCTTCGGTGGTCTGCTCGTTGAACGTGGTGATGCGGATATAGGCGATGTCGTCAGCCTCGACGCGCGCGCGCACCGAACGGACGCGGATGTTGTCGCGCACCAGCGTGACGTCGATCGGATTGTCCTGGCCCTTGCGGATGATCTTGAGCTTGATCTTGGTGTTGACGGGGCCGCGCATTTTCTCGACCGCTTGATTCAGGGTCAGGCCCTGCACCGCTTCGTCGTCGAGATTGGTGATGATGTCGTTGGCCATGACGCCGGCGCGCGAGGCGGGCGTATCGTCGATCGGCGAGACCACCTTGATCAGGCCGTCTTCCATAGTGACCTCGATGCCGAGGCCGCCGAACTCGCCGCGGGTCTGCACCTGCATGTCGCGGAAGCTCTTGGCGTCCATGTAGCTCGAATGCGGATCGAGACCGGAGAGCATGCCGCTGATGGCGGATTCGATCAGCTTGGTGTCGTCGGGCTTCTCGACATAGTCGGAGCGCACGCGCTCGAAGACGTCGCCGAACAGATTGAGCTGGCGATAGGTGTCAGCGGTTGCAGCTCGCGCGCTGGAGCCCATGAACACCGCGCGCGGCTGGGTCACGAACAGCGTCAGCGCCGCACCGGTGGCCGCGCTGAGGAGGATAACTGAAGTCTTGCGCATCATCCGCGAACCTTCTCGCCTTCATTTGCGGCCCACCATGGGCCTGGATCGATTGGAGTGCCGTCTTTGCGGAACTCGACATACAGCACAGGTTGACTCGCGTTGGTGGCGAGAATGGAGGCGACTTGAGATGTCGACCCCATGGACGCGACCGGCTCCCCCGTGAGCACAAACTGTCCGATGTTTACCGAAATGCGCTCCATCCCGGCGATCAGGACATGATACCCGCCCCCGGCATTGAGGATCAAGAGTTGTCCATAGCTGCGGAACGGGCCGGCATAGACCACCCAGCCGTCGCACGGCGTCGTGACCTGCGAACCGGGCCTGGTTGCCAGCGAAATGCCCTTCTGGACCCCGCCGACCCCGTCGGAACCGCCAAAGTCCCTGATCTTGTTACCGTTAACCGGCAACGGCAGGAGCCCCCTGGCCGAGGCGAACAGGATGGCCGGGCTGGTCCGGGAGCGGTCCTTGAATGTGGCCGGGCCGGGTTTGGCGTTTGCCGCTGCTGCCTTGGCCTCCTTGGCCTCGGCCTGCTTTGCGGCCTCGGCCGCCTTTTCGGCTGCCTTGGCCGCGCTTTGCAGGTCCTGCTCCATCTTGGCGATCAGCCCCTGGAGATCGCCGACCTGCTTCGACAGCGTGATGGCGCGCGAATTCTCGGCGTCGAGGTCCTTTTCACGCGAGGACTGCTGGCGCTGCCGCTCGTCGACCAGGGCGGTGAGCCGGGTCTGGTCGCTGCGGACCTTGTCGCGGTCGGCGGCGAGCTGGTCGCGCTCGGCGGCGATGCTCTTGCGCAAGGTGACGAGTTCGCCGAGCTCGCCCGCGATCTTCTCGGCGCGGCCGCGCAATTCCGGCACGACGGCGCCGAGCAGCATCGCTGTGCGTAGCGATTGCAGCGCATCTTCGGGCCGCACCAGCAGCGCCGGCGGGGTGCGCCGTCCGGCGCGCTGCAGGGCCGCCAGCACCTCGACGATGTCGGCGCGGCGCGAATCGAGCGAGGTGCGCGCCGCCTGCTCGCGGCCGTTCAGCGTCCTCAGCCGCGCCTCGGCCTCGTCGATCTTGGTCTCGACGGTTCGGACATTGGCGGCAGTATCGATCAATTGCTGATTGAGCTGGGTGCGGTCCTGGCCGAGCGAGGAGATCTCGGCCTTCAGCTTGGCCTGCGCCTCCTCCGCGCTCTTCTTGCTTGCGCGCGCGGCTTCCAGCTCTTGCTCGCGCTGCTTGATGGCGTCGGGCGAGATGGCCGCGGTCTGTGGCGCCGGCGTTATGGTCTGAGCTTGCGCGAGGCTTTCTTCAGCCAAGAGGCTTTCTTCAGCGAAGAGGCTTGCGCCGGCGCAGCTTGCAATCAGCAACAGTTTGAGAATCGGCGCTCGCATCTCGTCGTCAAGGTGCTCGTTGTCGCGCGAATCACGCGCGGTGATAGGGGTGGCCGGCCAAAATGGTGGCGGCCCGATACAGCTGTTCCAGAAGCATGACGCGGACCATTTGATGCGGCCAGGTCGCAGAGCCGAACGCGATCGCGAGCTTGGCCTTACGGCGCAATTCGGGCGAAAGTCCGTCCGCCCCTCCGATCACGAAGATAGTATGACCGGCGCCCTCGTCGCGCCAGCGCCCGAGATTCCGTGCGAATACGGTGGAATCGAGGTTTTGTCCGCGCTCGTCCATCGCCACCAGGATCGATTTTTCGGGAATATGCGCGGCAATCGCCGCGGCCTCCTCGGTCATTCGCGTTGCGGTGTCGCGCGCACGGCTCTCGGGGATTTCGTGGATGGTGAGTTCGCGGAATCCGAGCTTGCGGCCGGCCTCGTCGAACCGCTCGGAATAGCGGTCTGCAAGCTCCCGTTCGGGGCCCTGCTTCAGCCGGCCCACCGCAATGACAGCAACACGCATGAGGTTTCAGGGCCGCGTTTCCAGACCGCGCGCAGTCCGCGCGCGCACGACGCTAGCATGCGCGTCAGCCGATTCGAAATCGGCCAGTAGCCTCTAAGATCGCGCCTAGATCGCCTTCGCCGCCCCTGGGCCCTGCGTGTACAATCGCTCGAGATTGTAGAATTCGCGGACTTCGGGTCGGAACACGTGCACGATCACGTCGCCGGAATCGATCAGCACCCAGTCGCAATTGGGCAAGCCCTCGACATGGATGTTCTTGATGCCGTTTTCCTTGAGGCTCTTGGCGACGTTCTCCGCGATCGCGCCAACGTGCCGGTTCACGCGGCCGGTGGTGACGATCATGTAGTCGGAGTATGCCGATTTGCCGCGAAGGTCGATGGTGACCGTCTCTTCCGCCTTCATGTCGTCGAGGCGGGAGAGGATCAGGCTCAGCGTCTTGTCGGCGTCGGGTTGCGCCTTCAAGGCCGCAGTTTTGGTCGATGTTTTACGCGTCGGTTTCGTCGCCTTGGGTAAAACAGGTTTAGCAGACTTGGACAATACAGACGTGGCCAGGGACCATTCCTTTCACTGTATCGCGAGGGTCGAATCCGACCCTCACCGGTTACACTACATCATGTGGGGTTAAGGGTTTCAATATGCCAGAGAGCCCCACAATCCGCACACTCTGTCTCACTTCGTACCTTTCCAGCTCCCGTCCGGGTTCCGCAACCGGGTCGAGGAGAGGTTGAGCTTCAATCCGGTCAGGAAGACCCAGGCCGGCGCCGGCTGATCCGCAAGTAATGCTGCCTTATTCTCCGGCAGGCGATAGCGCGCCAGCGCCTGGGCAGCGGGTGAGGCGAGGGCGCGAAAACTCTGCGGCGGGCGATCGATGACCGCGATCGGCACCTGATCGGCGATGCGCCGCCAGTGCTGCCAACGATGGAATTGAGCGAGGTTATCGGCGCCCATAATCCAGACAAAGCGCAAGCCGCTGAGACGGCGGCGCAAAATGTTGATCGTGTCGATAGTATAGCGGGTACGAATGACGGATTCGAGACAGGTCACCTCGATCCTGGAATCGTTGGCGACGTCGCGCGCCGCCTGCATGCGCTCGCCGAGCTCATGCAGCGTGCCGTTCTCCTTCAGCGGATTGCCCGGCGTCACCAGCCACCACACGCGATCGAGCTGAAGGCGTTTCAGCGCGAACTGGCTGATCGCGCGATGGGCCTGGTGCGGCGGATTGAACGAGCCGCCGAGCAGGCCGATACGCATGCCTTCCGTGTAGGGCGGGATGGCCTGCGCGAAGAAACGCGGCGCGACGAAATTGTTACTCAATGCCCCACGCCTCGCGCCATGCCTTACGGCCGCGTCTGCCCTGTGCCGTGAACGCGATATTTGAAGCTGGTCAGCTGCTCGGCACCAACAGGACCGCGAGCATGGAAGCGGCCGGTGGCGATGCCGATCTCGGCGCCGAAGCCGAACTCGCCGCCATCGGCGAACTGCGTCGAAGCGTTGTGCAGCACGATCGCCGAATCGACTTCGCTGAGGAATTTCTTCGCAGCGACGTCATTCTCGCTCACGATCGCATCGGTGTGATGCGAGCCGTGGTCCTGGATGTGTGCGATCGCGCCGTCGACGCCGTCGACCACCTTTGCTGCAATGATCGCGTCGAGATATTCGGTGTCCCAATCGTCTGCGCTCGCAGGCTTTACGCGACCGTCCGCCTTTTGCACCGTCTCGTCGCCGCGCACTTCGCATCCGGCTTCGATCAGCATCTCGATCAGCGGCTTCAGGGTCTTCGCGGTCGCTGCGCGATCGACCAACAGCGTTTCGGCCGCGCCACAGACGCCGGTGCGGCGCATCTTGGCATTGAGGACGATCGACTTCGCCATGGTGAGATCGGCGCTGCCGTCGATGTAGACGTGGTTGACGCCTTCGAGATGCGCGAACACGGGCACGCGCGCTTCCTGCTCGACGCGCGCGACGAGGCTCTTGCCGCCGCGCGGCACGATCACGTCGACGGCGCCGTGGAGGCCCGACAGCATCATGCCGACCGCCGCGCGGTCGCGCGTCGGCACCAGCGTGATCGCGGCTTCGGGCAGGCCGGCTTCGCGCAGGCCCTGCACCAGGCATTCATGGATGGCGCGGCAGGAGCGGAAACTGTCGGAGCCGCCGCGCAGGATCACGGCATTGCCGGACTTCAAACAGAGCACGCCGGCATCGGCCGCGACATTCGGCCGGCTCTCGAAAATCACGCCGACGACACCGAGCGGCACGCGCACGCGCTCGATGGTCATGCCGTTCGGCCGCTGCCAGCTCTCGGTGACGATGCCGACGGGATCGGCGATGCCGCGCACGACCGCGATGCCTTCGGCCATGCCTTCGACACGCGCCGGCGTCAGCGTCAGGCGGTCGATGAAGGAGGAGGTGGCATTGCCGGACGCACGCGCCTCGGCGACGTCCTCGGCATTGGCGGCGAGAATCGCTGCAGCATTGCTGCGGATCGCCCGCTCCATGGCTTCCAGCGCCCGGTTCTTCTGCTCCGGCGGCACTAGCGCCAGCACGCGCGCGGCGGCGCGAGCACGGGTGGCGAGATCGGACATCAGCGCCTGAAGATCGGCATTGCCGTCAACGGCTTTCAGGGGGGCGGCCATGGGAAGTTCAACCTTTGCTAAGGCAGTGTCCTAGCACGAAAATCCCGCTTTTGCGAAGGGCGGGGCGGGTATGGCAGGGGCCCGGCCGGCGCCGCCGGGTCGGCCAATGGCCGGGTTGTTTGGGAAGCCGGACGGATCCTTGCGGGGCGCTCAAATATCAATAAATATCATTATCTGATATCGGAGCCTCCCAATGGCGAGCAGCTACAGCATCGGCAAGTATTTCGAAGACCTGATAGACAATCTGGTCGAGAGCGGCCGTTACGCCACCGCGAGCGAGGTGATGCGCGAAGGTCTGCGCCTCGTCGAGGAGCGCGAAGAACGGCGCAAGGTCAAATTGGAGGCGCTACGGGAGGAAATCCAGAAGGGCTTTGACAGCGGGCCGATGGAAGAGGTCGATCCCAAAGAGTGGATGACCGACATCAAGGCGCGGGGACGGCAACGGTTAGCCGCGCGCAAACGTGGCGAATAGATTTCGCAAAGCTCCACAAGCAGACCAAGATCTCGATTCGATCTGGGATTTTATTGCGGCGGACAGCGTTCGGGCGGCCGACAAGCAGGTCGCGCGCATCGGGGAGATATTCGAACTGCTTCTGGAGAATCCGCTCTGCCTGCGCAGCTTCTCGCCCGACGCGAACGGCGAGAGTTACGTGCGGGTCTGCGCAGCTTCGCCGTCGGTAACTACGTGATCTTCTATGACCTATTGCCCGATGGCATCGAGATTATCCGCGTCATGCACGGCCGGCAGGACATCAACTCCGACGACATGCAATAGCGACCGTCGGCTTTATCCCCCAACCACCAGATCGTCGCGGTGGATCATCTCTGACCGCCCGCTGATGCCGAGGATGGTCATCACGTCCGGGGAGGAGCGGCCCTTGATCCGCTCGGCGACCTCGGCGTCATAGGCGATCAGGCCGCGGCCGATCTCGCTGGTGTCGGGGCCGCGGACGATGACGGCGTCGCCGCGGGCGAACTGGCCCTCGACCTTGATCACGCCGGCCGGCAGCAGGCTGGCGCCGGCGCGCAGCGCCGTCACCGCGCCGGCGTCAATCGTCAGCGTGCCCTTCGGCTCAAGCGTGCCCGCGATCCAGCGCTTGCGCGAGGTGATGGGATTGGCAGGCGTCAGGAACCACGTGCAGCGACCGCCATTGGCGATCGCCCGCAGCGGATGCTCGATCTTGCCGGACGCAATCAGCATATGGGTGCCGCCGGTGGTCGCGATCTTGGCCGCCTCGACCTTGGTGCGCATGCCGCCGCGCGACAATTCGGACTCGGCGTCTCCGGCCACCGCCTCGATCTCCGAGGAGATGCTCTCGACCACCGGGATCAGCTTGGCGTTGGGATTGTTCTTCGGCGGCGCGTCGTAGAGCCCGTCGATGTCGGAGAGCAGTACCAGTAAATCGGCGCTCGCCATCGTGGCCACCCGCGCGGCGAGGCGATCATTGTCGCCGTAGCGGATCTCGTTGGTCGCGACCGTGTCGTTCTCGTTGATCACGGGGATCGCGCGCCATTCCAGAAGCTTGCCGATGGTGGAGCGCGCGTTGAGATAGCGGCGGCGCTCCTCGGTGTCCTGGAGCGTCACCAAAATCTGCCCGGCGCCGATGCCGTGCGCCCTCAGCACCTCCGACCAGATCCGCGCCAGTTCGATCTGGCCGACGGCGGCGGCGGCCTGGCTCTCCTCCAGCTTCAGCGGCCCGCGCGGCAGCTTGAGCCGGCTGCGGCCGAGCGCGATCGAGCCCGAGGAGACGACGAGGACGTCGCGGCCTTCCCGGTGCAGCTTGGCCATGTCGTCGGCGAGCGCGGCGAGCCAGGACGCGCGCACCTCGCCTTTGTCGGAATCGACCAGCAGTGCGGAGCCGACCTTGACGACGATGCGGCGGAATTGACTGAGTTCGGGGCTGGCCATGTGCGTATGTGTTGGCGCTACGGGACGGAATTGCTCTGGAAACGGCGGAGCGAAAGGCGGCGCCGATGAGGCTGCTTTTGCAGCAGGACGATGGCCGGCGCAAGGCGGCCGGTCCGGTAAACGGTACCAATGTCGCTCTTGTGTCGCGCGCATGGCCCGCTCTAATGGGCGCCAACCATAATGGGCTGGAAGGGGAAACGAATGGATCGCCGCAAATTCATGGCCGGATGTCTCGGGCTGCCGCTGCTGTCGCAGGTCGGTGAGGCCCGAGCGCAGGCCGGGCTGAGCAAAATCATCTTCCCGTTCTCGGCGGGGGCAGGCGGCGACACGCTGTGCCGGCTGATCGCGCAGGAGATGGCGCCGGCGCTGCAACGGACCATCGTGGTCGAGAACCGCACCGGTGGTGACGGCCTGATCGGCATCAAATCGGTGAAGGGTGGCAGCCCCGACGGCAGCATGGTGCTGGTGACGACGGGGCCGACCATGTATCTGCTGCCGATGGTGGAGACGACGCCGAGCTTCGATACGGCGAAGGATTTCATGCCGGTGTCCCTGCTTGCGCGGTTCGAGTTCGCCGTCGTGATCGGTCCGGGGATCGATGCCTCCGACTTCAAGGGATTCGCCGCGTGGCTGAAGGCGCATCCCGACAAGACGTCGTTTGGGGTGCCGAGCAACGGTACCATTCCGCATTTCATGGGCTCCAAGCTCGAGAAGGATCTCGGCATTCCGCTGACGCGCGTGCCCTATCGTGGCAGCGCGCCGATCCTCAACGACATCATCGGCGGCCACATTTCGTTCGGGATCACCACGCTGGCGGATGCGCTGCCGCAGCATCGCGCCAAGGGCGTGACCATCATTGCAGTCTCGAGCGCGGAGCGGTCGCCGTTCGCGCCAGATGTCCCGACGCTGAAGGAGAGCGGCATCGATCTCGTTGCCGATGCCTGGTACGGCATGTGGCTCCCCGCCGGCAGCCCGCCGGAGTTTGCGAGCAAGCTCGGCGCGGCCGCAAGCGCAGCGCTGGCCAAGCCCGAGGTGAAGGAGAAGCTGACGGCGATCGGATTGATCCCGGTCGGCAGCAGTGCCGAAGGTCTGACCAGGGAGCTCGCCGCGAACACGGCGTTCTGGCAGCCGATCGTCAAGGCGACGGGGTACAAGATTGAGAATTGAACCTGATTTTGATCAAGGTCGGACAATGACCCAACAGTTACTCGGTGCCGCGCGGGTATTTGCCAGTCACTATCAGATTGTCGTGTGCGACGATCCGTTCAGGCCGCTCGGCGATAATGAAAATTGGGACGACGCGAAATCAAAGCGAGGTTTTGCCGGCGTGCCAGCGTTTCGGATGATTGGCACCGCAGCTGATCTCAACGACCATTGGGTTGAGTTGGTGTCGAGCGATCAGCCGCCATCACCGGATGAGTGGCAGCGGATCACCTGCGTGCATTTCCATTCCGGAAGCGGGCGGGTCCACGTCATGTCGGTGATCGACAACAATCCCCCAATTTCTGCGGATGTCGAGCAGGGCGATTACGCAATCTACGTGGCCGGGCAAAATCTTGGAATCGATCAGTCGAGTCTCGGCGAGACGGCGAAACTCTCGGACGCCGAAATCGCCGAGCGAAAGGATATCGAGTGGTATCGACTCTTTCTGGTACGAGGTAAGCCGGAATCTGAAGGGCGTGTCGTTGATCGCTAGCTAGCCGCGTGCTCTATCCCTCATCCTGAGGAGCGCGCTCTTGCGCGCGTCTCGAAGGATGAAGGCCGAGCTGTTGCAGCCGGGCCTGCATGGTTCGAGACGGCGCTTCCGCGCCTCCTCACCATGAGGGTCTTAGAGTTTTCCGCGCTGTGCGATTCCGTCCTTGATCGCGGCGAGTTCGGCTTCATCCCACACGCCAATCAAAATCCCGCCCTTCACCTGGAGCTGGTTGTCGGCATAGTTCGCGATTTTCTCGCGCGGCGTGGTGATGTGGTCATTGGGATGCAGCGCCCAGTCGAACAGCTCGGCCTGCAACCGCGCAATGATGCCGGCGCATTCGGGGTCGTCGCCACGATCCAAAAATTCTTCCGGATCGGTTTCGAGATCGTACAGCATCGGGCGGAAGCCGGAGGCGTGGATGTATTTCCAGCGGCCGTCGAACACCATGAACAGACGGCAGCGCTCGATCGGCTGGTTCAGCTTCAGCCGCACATCCTGCATGGCGTAGTCGTATTCGGAGAACGCCACCCTGCGCCAATCCGGCGGCGTTGGCCCACGCAGCAGCGGCAGCAGCGAGCGTCCCTCGAGGATGTGGCCGGGCACCTTGCCGCCGAAATAATCGACGAAAGTCGGTGCGAGGTCGATGCCTTCCACCAGCGCGTCGCTGCGGGTACCGCGTGTTGCGTCGGCCTCCTTCGACGGGTCGATGACGATCAGCGGAATCTTCGCCGACTGCTCGTGGAACAGATCCTTCTCGCCCATCCAGTGATCGCCGAGATAGTCGCCGTGATCGGAGGTGAACACGATCATGGTGGTGTCCAGAAGGCCGCGCTCCTCCAGGAATTTCATCAGCACGCCCATCTGGTCGTCGATCTGGGTGATCAGGCCCATATAGGTCGGGATCACCTTCTCGCGGGCATCGTCGCGCGCCATGTTGCGGGAGTAGCGCATGTCCATATAGGCGCCGAACACCGGATGCGGATTTTGTCGCTCGCGCGCGGAGCGGATCACCGGGATCATGTCTGATGTCGAGTACATGCTGGCGTAAGGCTCCGGCGCGATGTAGGGCCAGTGCGGCTTGATGTAGGATAGATGCAGGCACCACGGCCGGCCATCGGTCTCGGCTTCGCCGATGAAGTCCATCGCGCGGCGCGTCATGTAGGGCGTCTCGGAGTGTTCGTCCGGCACGCGCGCGGCCTTGTCGGCATGCACCAGCAGCCAGCCGTTCTGCAACGAGCCGTCTTCCGCTGCGCCTGAATTGGCCCAATGCTCCCACGGGTTCGTGGCTTCAAAACCTTGGCTGCGCAGATATTCGTCGTATTTCGGGCGTGGCCGCCCCGTCGGATGCAATCCGTCGTCGCGCTCATAGGGCTCGAAGCCGCACTCGGCGACGTGCACGCCGATCATCGATTCCGGCGGGATGCCGAGCGCCTTCATGCCTTCGAGGTCGGGCGCCATGTGGGTCTTGCCGACCAGCACGTTGCGCACGCCGATTTTCTTGAGGTGATCGCCGAGCGTTGGCTCGCCGACCCGCAGCGGCCAGCCGTTCCAGTGCGAGCCGTGCGAGCGCATGTAGCGCCCGGTGTAGAACGACATTCGCGACGGGCCGCAGATCGGCGATTGCACATAGGCCTTCGAGAACAGCACGCCACGCTTGGCCATCGCGTCGATGTTCGGCGTCTTCAGCGTGGGATGGCCGGTGCAGCCGAGATAATCATAGCGAAGCTGGTCGCACATGATCCAGAGAACGTTCTTCGCGCGCGCCATGCTCCGCCCCCGTCGTTTCTTGATTGTTTAATGCTGCGCTATTGCCCCAGCCAAGACAAGCAGGGCGGTATCAGGCCGACCACGGCTCCGCTTCGGCCGCGCTCTTCGCCTTGGCCGAGACCGGGGCCTCGCCGATCACGTCCACGAGCGCGCGGAGCGCTTCCTTGACGCCCTCGCCGGTGATGCCCGAGAGCAGCAGCGGCGTCTTCTTGGCGGCGCGCTTCAGCCGCTCCTTCTGCTTCTTCAGCTCGTCCGGCTCGACCGCGTCGATCTTGTTGAGCGCGACGATCTCGATTTTGTCGGTGAGCAACCCGCCATAGGCATTGAGCTCCGTGCGCACCGTCTTGTAGGCCTTGCCGGCGTGCTCGCAGGTGGCGTCGATCAGATGCAGCAGCACGCGGCAGCGCTCGACATGGCCGAGGAAGCGGTCGCCCAGACCCGTGCCTTCATGCGCGCCTTCGATCAGGCCGGGAATGTCGGCGAGCACGAATTCGCGGCCGTCGGCGTTCACGACACCGAGCTGCGGATGCAGCGTGGTGAAGGGATAGTCGGCGATCTTCGGCTTGGCCGCGCTGACCTTGGAGAGGAAGGTCGACTTGCCGGCATTGGGCATGCCGACGAGACCGGCATCGGCGATCAGCTTCAGCCGCAGCCAGATCCAGCGCTCCTCGCCGGGCTGGCCCGGATTGGCGTTGCGCGGCGCGCGGTTGGTCGAGGATTTGAAATGCGCGTTGCCGAAGCCGCCATTGCCGCCTTCGGCCAGCACGAACTTTTCGCCGACATTGGTGAAGTCGTGGATCAGCGTCTCGCGATCTTCGTCGAAGATCTGCGTGCCCATCGGAACCTTGAGCACGATCGCCTTGCCGTTGGCGCCGTGGCGGTCCGAGCCTGCGCCATTCTCGCCCTTCTGGGCCTTGAAATGCTGCTGGTAGCGGTAATCGATCAGCGTGTTGAGGCCGTCGGCGACTTCGAGGATGACGCTGCCACCGCGGCCGCCATTGCCGCCGGAGGGGCCGCCGAACTCAATGAATTTTTCGCGGCGGAACGCCACGCAGCCGTTTCCGCCGTCACCGGAGCGGATATAGACCTTTGCTTCGTCGAGGAATTTCATGGGCCATAGGTAGGCCAGCCGGTCTCCCGCGGCAACCCGGACTTACCCCTGAATCGGCCGAATTTCCGCGATTTTCGCCCCTTGCTTAACCAGCCGGGCGGCGCCGGATCAGGAATTTCTGCATGCCTTCAAGCACCAGCTCCTTGCGCTGGTTGAACACGGTGCTTTTGAGCGTGACCGCGCCGGTCGTGCGTCCCGGCACGAGCTCGGTGACCTCAAGCGCCGGATAGATCGTGTCGTCGGCGAAGACGGGCTTGAGGAACCGGCTCGATTGCTCGAGGAAGCCGACCAGGGACTCCTCGACCATGAATGGAAACAGGCCCGCACCGGGGGCGGTGTGGATCAGGGTCTGAAAGCCGTGCGCGAGCAGATGCGGCATGCCGCGGCTGCGGCAATATTCCACATCGTAATGCACCGGATGGGTGTCGCCGCTCGCGGTCTGGAACGCCGCGAATACTGCCGTGGTCTGCGTGCGGCTCGGCAGCACAAAGCGCTCGCCGACCACGAAATCCTCAAACCAGCGTTGCGCGGTGATCATGCGGTGCTGGGCCGGGTCGAAGTCGGTCATGGCTGTGCTCTTTTTGTCAGTGAGGCATCCATCGCTACCGCGGCGCGAAGAGTGCGACAATGCGTTCAATTCGTCCTGCATGGGCTTGTCCCGCGCGCCGACGCGATTAAAACGGCGCCAATGCCCCTCTTCAAGAATCTCTCCGCCTATGACGACCGCTCCGCGCGCCTCGCCGGCATCGCGCTGATGGTGCTGTCGATCTTCATGTTCTCGTTCGGCGACGCCATGGGCAAGTTCCTGGTCGGGACGTATTCGGTGGGGCAGCTGCTGTTCCTGCGCGCTTGCGCGGCGCTGTTGCTGTTGTCGCCGCTGATCTGGCGGCAGCGTCACGACTTCTTTCACTTCGAACGACCGTGGCTCCAGTTGCTTCGCGTCACGCTGTCGACACTGGAGGTGGCGGCCTTTTTCATCGCGACCGTCTATCTGCCGCTCGCCGACGTCATCACCTATTATCTCGCCGGTCCCATCTTCGTCACCGCGATGTCGGCGATCTTTCTGGGCGAGAAGGTCGGCTGGCGGCGCTGGACCGCGATTCTGATCGGCTTCTGCGGCGTGCTGATCGCGCTGCGGCCGTCGGCGCAGACGGTGAGCCTGCCCGCACTGATCGCGCTCGGCGGCAGTCTGTCCTTCGCGACCTTGATGCTGATCACCCGCAGCCTGCGCAAGACGCCCGACATCGTGATGGCGTCCTCGCAATTCATTGGCACGTTTTCGCTGGGCGCAGTGCTGTCGGCGTATCATTGGGTGTCGCCGACGCCGGGCAGTCTCGTGATTTTCGCGCTGGCGGGAGCCATTTCGGTGACGGCGCTGTTCTGCGTCAACCGCTCGCTAAAACTCGCGCCGGCGAGCGTGGTGGTGCCGTACCAATATTCGATGATCGTCTGGGCGGTGATCTTCGGCTTCGTGGTGTTCGGCGACGTGCCACAGGTGGCCACGATTGTCGGCGCCGTGATCATCATCGGCGCCGGGTTCTATATCTACCTGCGTGAGCGCGATTTGGGGCGTGCTGGCGGAGAGGTGAATCCGCCAGCATAGTGCCTACTTCATCCTTCGCGCGCTGCTCCAGCTCTTCAGCGACGACCACACCCCGCGCGAGAGACGGAAGCAGTCGACCGGCGTCGACGAGCCCAGTGCCAGGAAGCGGTGCAGTTGCACGCCGCTCCACTGGAAGCCGCACTTCTCCAGCACGTTGCGCGAGGACGGGTTAGTGACGCGCGCACCCGCATAAAGATGGTCGTCCTCGAACGCCTCGAAGAAGAAGTCGATCGCGCCGCGCGCGGCCTCGGTGGCAAAGCCCCGGCCCCAATGCTCGACGCCGAGCCAATAGCCGAGCTCGGCATTGCCGGGCGTGGAGCGGTCGATGCCGACCATGCCGACCGGCGTGGTGTCGTATTCGATCAGGAACACGGTCTCGCTGTCGAGCGCGGCAGTGGCGCGGACGAACGCGACGGCGTCGTCCTGCGAGTAGGGATGGGGGAGGCGACGGGTGTTTTCCGCGACACGACGGTCGTTGGCGAGGAGGGCGATGGTCTTGACGTCGGCCAGCGTCGGCCGCCGCAAGGTCAGCCGCTCGGTGGCGACGACATCAGGTCTCGCCTCCCGCAAGGTCACGCTCGAAAAGTCCTGCAACATGTCCGGCTCCGTCAAAGTCACTAAGTGAAAAGTGAACACGACAAACGAAAGGGGAGGCCGGTTTCCCTGCCTCCCCTGGAGCCTTCGATCTCTATGATCTCTGGGACTCCGCCGGTTCGGTCAAGGACCCGGCGGACTCCGAATGATCCACCGTCTATTCAGCAGCCTCTGCAAGCGGGAGTACCGCTACGAAGGTGCGGCCGTTGGCTTTGGCCTGGAATTCAACATGACCCTCGATCTTGGCGAACAGAGTGTGGTCGGTGCCCATGCCGACATTAAGGCCGGGATGCCAGGTGGTGCCGCGCTGACGTGCAATGATGTTGCCGGGAATCACGCGCTCCCCGCCGAACACCTTGACGCCAAGGCGCTTACCCTTTGAATCGCGACCGTTGCGCGATGAACCGCCTGCTTTTTTGTGAGCCATGGCTCGTCTCCGAAATCCTGCGTATGTCTAGGTCAATTCCTTGACGGAATCATTTCAAAATCTGTCACGCATCAATTCGTGAATTGGCGTGATCGATCTTAGGCGGCGTCGGCTTCCTTGTCGGCTTCCTTCACCACCTTTTCCCGCTTCGGACGCGGGCCCTTGGTGGGCTTGGCGCCGTCCGTCAGGATCTCGGAGATGCGGAGAACCGTGATCTCGTCGCGGTAGCCACGCTTGCGCTTCGAATTCTTGCGGCGGCGCTTCTTGAACGCGATGACCTTTGGTCCGCGCTTGTGGTCGAGCACTTCGACCGCAACGGTCGCACCGGCAACCGTCGGCAGACCCAGCACCGGCGTGTCGCCGCCGACCATCAGAACTTCGCTCAGCTGCACGATCGTGCCGACTTCGCCTTCGATCTTGCCTACTTCCAGGACATCATCCGGAACGACGCGGTACTGCCGGCCGCCGGTTTTGATGACTGCGAACATCGTTGTTTTCCTTCGTGTTCATTCCCGGCCTCGCGACTTGTGATCGGGGCCGGCTTTTTGTCAGTCGCTATGGGTTTATTGCGAGTTTTGTGCGGGCGGGAGTTATCCCTTTGAAAAACCACGCAAAAACAAGCGGCGCGAGAAACGCCCCGCGCCGGTTGTGGGACTTATAGCCGCCGAGCCCGAAGAGTCAAGAAAAACTGCCGAAAACGGCCCCGATTAGAAGGATTTGGCGCCTTTCCGCCTCGCGGCCGAATCTACCGCCGGTTTGCAACCAACGGGTTCCCGCGCCGTTGTCTCCGCGAATTTTGACACGGGCAAGGGCTTCCATGGCAACCGACGAACTGGTCAAGACGACGACGGGCATCGCCCATCACGGCGCCGAGCGGCTGCCGTCGGTGGACGTCGACAGTTTCAACATCGAGATAAAGGACGAGGACGGCTTTCTCGGCGACCGCGCCAGCAAGGGTGCGTTCCGCGAGATGCTCGAGCGCTGGCGCAAGCCCTTGCGCAAATCCGGCGAAGACCCGTTCGGCGATGAGCCGTCGGAGGAGATCAGCAAGAAGACCCTGGATGCCATCCTGGTTGGCGACGACACCAAGGCGTCCGCCCTGGTCCATAGCGCGATCGAGGAGTTCGCCCAGCAACTTGCCTATGTCACGCGGCGCTTCCTGAAGACCAAGGCCTGGGCCAGGACCGAGCGCATCGTGGTCGGCGGCGGCTTTCGCGACTCCAGGCTCGGTGAGCTCGCGATCGCGCGCACCGAAATCATCCTGAGGTCCGAAGATCTCAAGGTCGAGATGGTACCGATCCGCGCTCACCCCGATGAAGCCGGCCTGATCGGCACGCTGCATCTGGCACCGTCATGGATATTCGAAGCCTATGACAGCATCCTCGCGGTCGATATCGGCGGCACCAACATCCGCTGCGGCCTGGTGGAAACCAGCTGGAAGAAGGCAAAAGACCTGTCGAAGGCCAAGGTCGTGACGTCCGAGTTGTGGCGTCATGCCGATGACGAGCCGACCCGCGAAGGCGCGGTGAAGCGGCTCACCAAGATGCTGAAGGGGCTGATCACGGAAGCCGAGAAAGACGGCTTCAAGCTCGCGCCCTTCATCGGCATCGCCTGTCCCGGCGTCATCAACGAGGATGGGTCGATCGAAAAAGGCGCGCAGAATCTGCCCGGCAATTGGGAGAGCAGCAAGTTCAACCTCCCGGCGAGCTTGATCGAAGGCATCCCGGCGATCGGCGAGCACGACACCGCGATCCTGATGCACAATGACGGCGTGGTTCAGGGTCTCTCGGAGGTGCCGTTCATGCAGGATGTCGATCGCTGGGGCGTGCTCACCATCGGCACGGGGTTGGGCAATGCGCGCTTCACCAACCGCCACAAGGACAGCGGTAACGGCAAGGACTCATCCGAAAACGGCAAGGACAACAACAAGAAAAAGAGCAAGGCCGACAAGGAGTAACCTTGACTGGTTAGGTTAAGGGACGGATTGCGTTGCGGTGCAGCGCCTGCACGCTACGGTCGAATCGTCGCCTCACCTGGCCGGCGAAGCCGCCCTTCCTGGTCAGTTTTCAATGAGCGGCACGGGACCGCCAGTGTTTACCGCGTCTGGCGGTCCCACCCGTTCTCCAGAGTATGATGAGATGAGACTCGCGCTCCGACAGAGGTGCGTTCCCTGCGGCCCATCCTTCGAGACGCCCGCTAAGGCGGGCTCCTCAGCATGAGTACCGAGTGCGCGGCAGGAGTTTCAACGAGCGCTGATGCCGCTTAGCCTCATCCTGAGGAGACCGCGAAGCGGTCGTCTCGAAGGACGAGGCGCGCGCCGGGTTCCCAGCGCTTCAGCTCCATCCGATCCGCTGAAAGAACGCCGCGATCTCCGCCGCCGCGCGATCCGGATTCTCCCGATGCGGGAAGTGTCCGACCCCCGGAAACATCGCGAGATCGAGTTCGCTGAACGTCTCGCCCAGCCGGTCAGTCCAAGCAAAAGGAAACAGCGGATCGTGCGCGGCCCAGCGCACGCAGGTCGGCACGGGGATCGGCTGGAGCCTCGGCGCTTCGCCCTTCATCATCGCGACACGCCCCGAATGCGACGCGCGATAATGCGCAAAGCCGCCCGCGAGATTGCCATCCTTGAAGAAATTGTCGCCGAAATCATCGAGCACGTCGTCGAACGCGTCCTTGCGATGGGCCCAACCTTTGAGGAAGTGCGCGATATAGAGCCGGCAGCTCTCGCGGGTAGCACCAACCAGTGCCGGCGCCATCTCCATCTGGTGGAAAGATTGATACCAGATGTGGTTGAGCCGGTCGGGCGCGGCCATCCGCGGCCCGATGCCGGGATAGACGAAATCGAACAAGAACAGCCCGGCAAGCCGCTCGGGCGCCCGCCGCGCCAGAGGCTGCATGACGGCACCGCCGACATCATGGCCGACCACGCCGAATCGGTCGATGCCGAGGCTATCCATCAGCCCCAGCATGTCGGCCGCGTGGCCGTCCGGCCCGTAAGGCCCAATCGGCTTGTCGCTGTCGCCAGAGCCGCGCAGATCGGGCGCGATCAGCGTGAAACGGTCGGCCAGCCGGGCCATCACCGGCTCCCAGGTCAGCCAGAATTCCGGCCAGCCATGCAGCAAAAGCAGCGGTTTGCCGCTTCCAGCGCGGACCACATGGAATTCGGCGCCATTGGCCGAGATCGTCAGGTGCTCCACGGCAGTTCCTCGCTGCGGCGGGGATGGGATGCGAAAGAGGCAGCGGATTTTCCCCTTTCGCGCCTTGTCTGGTCCGCCATCCTCGCTTATTAACGCCCCCAACCACGGAGGTTCGCCTCTGATTTTTGGCGCCTAGGAGAGGTGGCAGAGTGGTTGATTGTACCGCACTCGAAATGCGGCATAGGTGCAAGCCTATCGGGGGTTCGAATCCCTCCCTCTCCGCCATACCCCCGTCGCGCTCTCGTCGTTTGACTCGGAACGAGGGGCAGCCGATTTACACGACCTTGAGACCAAGGTGCTCCTCCATCGGCGCAAAATCCCGGTCGTCGTGCAGCAGCGCGTGGCGATGTTCGATGCAAAACGTGCCGATGATGATGTCGGCTGTTTTCCGGATCGTGATGCCCAGCTCTCTCAGCTTGCGGTAATTTCGGGCGGCGCGAGGGGCGAGATGGGCATTCAGGAGGGGTACAATCGCGTACTGACGCAATCCGCGTTCGATGCGCGTGGCATGGGCGTCGTCCCGAGCGCCCTGGAGGATTTCGAGCAGGATGAGATCGCCAACCAGGAGCGGCTCCCGCGCAGCGGCTTCCTCCAGTCTGTCGGTCGCCGGCGTGCGAAGCCCCCGCAGATGCGCAATCCAGACGGAGCTATCGACGAGAATCACGGCCGGCGCGGTGGACGGCCCTGACGCATCTCGCCGAGATCGCCCTCCCACCCCAATCCCTTGAGCTCAGTCAGCGCCTTGGTCTGCTTGCGCAGCCGGACCAGCAGCCGCAAGCCCTCCTCGACGGTGGCGCGCTTGGTCGCCAGGCCTGTCGCCGTCATGGCCTGGGACAACAACTCGTCATCGATTTCGATGTTGGTTCGCACCGCAGTCGGCCCGATTGATTGATGTGTATAGATTTGTGATTTTATACACATTTGGAGCGCGTGCAATATCATTTCCGCTCGGGATTGAGCACCGTCCGCTCGACGATAAGGCCAGCCTCTTGAAGGGGCCGCGGGATTCAATGGCCGCAAGCCGTTCTTCTGCCAGGTCGAAGCGGTCGAAACCATGATCTGGCTGACAGAGGTCGCGCCGAAACGTGCAGCGACAAAGGGACCGCTCGTTCAGCTTGCCAAGGCCAACGTGGAGGCCCATCCGGAGTTGTTCCGTCTGGCCAAGAAGATGGCAAGGCAGCGGCGAGACGACCGTGATGGGACTGCTCCTACCATGGCGCCTTCAGGAGAGGTGGCAGAGTGGTTGAACGCACCGCACTCGAAATGCGGCATAGGTGCAAGCCTATCGGGGGTTCGAATCCCTCCTTCTCCGCCATATCCATCCTCAGGTACTGGCGACAATCGCCCGCCTCTAAGCCGCCCGCCTCCGACGAACATCGAATCACGCCCCAGACTAGTGCGCGGTCCGTCGGGCAACATTGAGCTGCAAGAACGTGGGCGCTGCCCTGTCCCTCCTATCGAGCGGCTGCGCTGATGCTTGGCGGGGCCCCAGAAACTTTAACCACATACGGGTAGAGTTGCTGTCGACTGAAAGGCTTGTCACAGCTGACGAAACTTGTGAAGCAAAGCTCAGTCGGAACGGTGAGGGTGGCTTTGCTGGATACAAGGCCGTACTCGCTTGCTAATGTCGGTACAGCGCAGCTCCGGAACGGGATCGCGAAGTAAGGATCATGACGACCGCTCGCCACATCGTCGCGCTGCTACGGAGCCATATTGACGGGGATGAGGATCGCTTCCTCTCCATCGCGACCCAGCTTGCCGCGCATGAGGCTAGACAGGGCCACGGCAAGCTCGCCCAGGAATTGCGCGAGCTGATAGATGCTGCGAAGGGCAAGGGCATCAATGTAGGGCGCCGCGGAACGGGGCCGGTGCCGCTTGCCCAGCCCAAGGGCGAACTCAGCAGCCTGCTTTCGGCGCGTTATTCCGACATCCGCCTCAATAGCATGGTCCTAGGGCCAGAGCTGAAGGCGCGATTAGCGCGTGTGCTTACCGAGCAGCGTCAGCAAGAGCGTCTGAGCGCGCGTGGTCTACAGCCGCGCCGGAAGCTGTTGCTCGTCGGTCCTCCCGGCTCGGGCAAGACGATGACCGCTTCGGCCCTCGCGGGCGAACTGAAGCTTCCATTGTTCACCGTCCTGTATCAGGGCTTAATCGGGAAGCTTATGGGAGAGACGGCTACACGTTTGCGCCTAGTGTTTGACGCCATTGCAGTCCAGCGTGGCGTTTACTTCTTCGATGAGTTCGATGCGATCGGCTCGCAGCGCTCGCAGCCGAATGATGTCGGCGAGATCCGACGTGTGCTCAATTCGTTTCTTCAATTTCTTGAAAACGACGACGGGCCGAGCCTGATTGTTGCCGCGACGAACCATCCTGAATTGCTAGACAAGGCCGTTTTTCGTCGCTTCGACGACGTCATCAATTACGGATTGCCCAACCCAGAGATCGCGCGCGGCATATTGGAGTCGCATCTCACGGGGTTTGATCTGTCGAGTATTAATTGGTCATCGGTTTTGGAAGCCACTGCGGGCTTGAGCCAAGCGGAAGTCTCTCGGGCGGCAGACGAGGCGGCTAAATTCGCCGTGCTTGAAAATTCAGATGAGATCAAGACGCCGACGTTGCTTTCGACATTGGCGGAGCGCAGAGCCGTCACAAGTTAAGGCGCAGTCAATAGATGGCCCGACCGCCGCGCAATCGACCGCATTTTCATTTTGAGGGTGGCGGTGAAGCCGAGCCGTACACTTCGCCGCGCATTGTCATCACGGGACTGCCTCCAGCGAGAGTTCGAGCGCAGCACGCTGAAAAGCTCAGCCATGCGATTGGGGCTGCGGTTAAGCAGGCTCGACAGAAACTTGGAACCAGAAACCAAGCGATCGCTGAAGGCGAGAGCGGGTTCTACCTTGAATTCGAGATTCCGGTCGCGGAGCGGCATGCCGTGGAAGGTCTTGAAAACAAGCCCGCCGAGATTGAACTCGTTGCCGTTAGGCCCGTCGCCGGCAATCAAGAGATGGTTTCGGCCACTGTGTTCGTGCCTGAACGCTCCGCCGAGTTCTTTTCCAAAAAGCTCGAGCTATATCGCGACAAGAACTCGAAGTCTGGAAAGCCGAGGAACGAAGCTTTAGTCGCTCGAATCGAGGACGTCCGGCTCGCGGCCGTTCATTCGCTCTTCACAGACGATATGGCGTTTTTTCCGGGGGCTGGTCGCCAAGCGTGGTGGGAGGTCTGGGTTCGCGACGGCCGCTTGGAGACACTCCGTCATGTAGCGGAGCGCCTAAACGTGGCGGTAAAGGAGCATGCCATCAGCTTTCCCGAGCGTGATGTGATCCTGGCGCTCGCCAATGAAGAAACGATGGCGAAGCTTATCGATAATAGTGACGCCGTGGCCGAATTGCGAATTGCCAAGGACACACCGACGCTCTTTCTCGAAATGCGGCCAATTGAGCAGGCCGATTGGGCGGGCAATCTCACCAAGCGGGTCGAATCACCCGATGCAGTGGCACCGGCAATCTGTCTTCTCGACAGTGGCGCGACCCGTACTCATCCTTTGATCGAACCGGCTTTGGATGCCGCTGACCAGCACGCTTATGACAACGGCTGGGGGGTGGGCGATAGCGCTTACTGGAACGGCCACGGCACGTCGATGTCGGGTGTCGCGCTGTATGGCGATCTCGAAGCGGCGCTTAGCCGTGGTGGTCAGGTCGAGCTACGCCATCGGCTGGAGACAGTGAAAATCCTGCCGCCGGGTGGCCAGAACGATCCCGAGCTTTATGGAGCAATTACCGAAGTAGGCATCGGCAAAGCTGAGGCGCAGGCGCCACGTCGCCGTCGCGTGTTCTGCTTGGCCGTGACGAGCGAAGTCGGTCTTGGTCGTGGTCGCCCATCATCGTGGTCGTCGGCCATCGACCAGCTCTGCTATGGAGGTGGCGATCGTCGGCGCCTCATGGTGCTCGCTGCGGGTAATTTGCGAGGTGACATCGCGGCGGCGGACTATCCTGACCGCAACGATCTCGAAGAGATTGAGAGCCCTGCTCAAGCTTGGAATCCGCTGGTCGTCGGTGCGTACACCGACAAGATAGGTATCTTTCATCCAGATTTTGACGGCTGGCAGCCCGTGGCGCCAGCCGGCGACTTATCGCCGGCGAGCCGAACGTCTGGTATTTGGGATCGTCAGTGGCCAATCCGACCTGACGTCGTCTTTGAAGGCGGAAATTTAGCCCATGATAATGTCAATCCAGCTTCTGCGATTGATGATCTTCAACTCCTAACAACCCACTACCGCCCGCAAATGGGCCTCTTCGAGACGTTCGGCGACACAAGCGCGGCTGCGGCGTTGGGCTCGCATCTTTGCGTGGGTGTCCTAGTCGCGCGGCCTGAGCTCTGGCCGGAAACTGTACGAGCTCTCGCGGTGCACTCGGCCGAATGGACGGCGGCGATGCGCGCCCAGATCGAGGGCGCTGCCCAATCACAGAAGGTAGCTATGCTTCGCCGATATGGATGGGGCGTACCGGATATTGGTCGCGCAGTGATGAGCGCGACGGACGATGCGACCCTAATCGTCGAAGATGCGCTTCTTCCTTTCCGGAAGGAGGGCTCGACAATAAAGACGCGCAGTATGAACCTTCACCGCTTGCCCTGGCCAAGAGCCGAATTGCTCGCGTTAGGCGAGCAGGATGTCGAGTTGCGGCTGACCTTGTCCTACTTTGTCGAGCCCAATCCTGGGGAGCGAGGATGGACTCGGCGGCATCGCTATTCGTCTCATTCGTTGCGTTTTGCAGTGAAGCGATCATTGGAAAGTCTTCAGCAATTTCGTCAACGTATCAACAAGGCTGCCGAGGCCGAAGAAGAGGGGCGCGCTGGAGCCGCGGTAGGTGGCGACAATTGGGTGCTTGGTCCGATCCGCGATAAAGGGTCCATCCACTCGGACATCTGGCGTGGAAGTGCGGCAGAACTCGCTGAGCGCGATGCGATCGGCGTGTTCCCGATCAGTGGTTGGTGGAAAGAAAAGCCCGCGCTTCAACGTTGGGACCGCTCGGCTAGGTATGCGCTAATCGTCTCGGTGAGGGCACCCGGAACAAATGTCGATATCTATACCGCGATTGCCACCAAGATTGAGATTCCTATACCTGCTGCGTAAAGGATTGGAGGCTCGATCCCCCACGCGAGACGATCGACTGCATTTGCGACGGTGGTGTAACGTCCCTGTTCAAACGTTCTCCAATGATTGCAGTTTGCCCCTGTTTTGCCCGACGTGTCAAACAACGTGCGAGGTCATCCAAAATCGCCCGACGCTGCGGTCGCCGCCTATCTCTGCCGACCTCCGTAAGTGTGACCGGCGTTACGGTGAGCGCACCAAATTATGCAGCCCTCCCGACCGTGAGCGCGATTGAGCGGGCGTGCGATGCGCACGACGATCAATTCTCGTCTCTTGCGCCCCCGAACGGATTCAGCACCTTCGCCCCCAGTCCCACAACATCCCGATCATTGCCCGTCACCAGCGTCAAATCGTGCGTCAACGCGGTTGCGACGAGCAGGCCGTCGATGACCGGGACGGACCTGATGGCGCTGATGCGGCCCCATTGATCGGACACGGCGTTGTCGATGCCGAGCACGCGTCCATCGAATGCGGCCTCGACGTCGCGCAGCCAGCGTTCGAGCGCGGCCGCCTTGCTCGCGTCCCGGGGGCGGGCGAGCGCGATGCCCTTTCGGATCTCGCCAAGCACGAGCGTGCTCAGGAAGATGTCCGCGTCCGTGATTGACGCGTACCAGGCGGTGACGCGGGCGTCGCAGCGCGCGCCTTTGCGGATTTCGGAAATGATGTTGGTGTCGATCAGATAGCTCACAGGTCGACGTCGCGGCCGGGATCGCGGCTGCGATCGAGCTCGATGCCGTCGAGCGGAGCGGAGGCGAGCAGCGCCTTCAGGCTGACATGGGACGGCTCGGCAAAACGCTGCCGCAGCAGCGCGCGCGCCTCGGCCTGGCGCGCGGGATCGGACAGCGCCGAAGCGACGCGGCGAACCAGGCCTGCATCTTCCTTGCGGACATTGACCTCGACCCGCACGAAACCCTGGCGCTGCCGACGTGCGCGGTGGCTGGCGACGGGGGATTTTGTCTTGCCGGTCATGGGGTACCTAAATTTCCGGAAATGTTACCGGAAATCGATGCGAGGGCAAGGGGGTAATACGGCGCGTGAGCGCCGATCTGGCCCATCCCCGTCCGGTTGGGCCGCTGTCGGCATTTCGTCCACCGCATCAAATGCTTCGCCGGCCGCAGCCGCCTCGCACCCGCAGCCGCCGTCTACTGTGCATGGGGTTGTTTTCGACGTTTTTGGTGTCCAGTCGCGGAAGCTCCCGCACAGCGATGACAGGTTGAACCCGCCACCGGCGCAGTCCGACCAACATCCCGCGGCCGGAGCTAGCCGGCAAGCCGTCAGGTGATCCACGACAATGTTCGACAAGACCTATCGGCAACGCCTCGAAGCTGATCTCGCGCAATGGGAGGCCGATGGCGTGATTGCGCCGGCGGCGGCCGCCTCCATTCGCAATGCGCTGCCGCCGCTCTCGCCGGGCATCAACATCGCGGTGATTGTTGCCATCGTCGGTGGCCTGTTGATTGCGGCCGCATTCCTCGCCTTCGTCGCGGCGCACTGGACCGAGATCGCGCGGCTGTTGCGCTTTGCGATCCTGCTTGCCGGCATGGTCGTCGCCGGCGGCCTCGGGGCGTGGTTCGCCGCGACCGGCCGCATCGTTCTCGCCGACCTCTGCGCGAGCATCGGCGCGATCATCTTCGGCGCAGGCATCGCGCTGGTCGGCCAGATGTATCATCTCGGCGACGATTTTGCCGGCGGCATGCTGTTGTGGTCGATCGGCGCATTTGCCGCGGCACTGCTGACCGGCTCGCGCGGCGCGCTTGCGGTCGGGCTCGCGGCCGCCTGCATCTGGACCTGCATGCGCGTCTATGATGCACCGGACGCTCTTCACCTTCAGTTCGTGGTGGTCTGGCTCATCGCCGCCGCGCTCGCGTTCGCATGGAATTCCCGCGTCGCGGCCCATCTCGTCGCGATTGCGGTGCTGCCGTGGTGGATCGCGACGTCGCTGCGCTTCGACTTCGATGGCGTCCAGCCGTCCTTCGTGCTGGCGAACGGTGCGGCCCTGCTGTTCGGCGCCGGGCTCGCGATCGCTGCCGTGCCGTCGCCGCGGGCGCACCGGCTCGGATCTGTCCTGGCGATCTATGGCGCGTTTGCGCTCGCCGTCGTCGCCGTCCTGGAGGTCACAACGGTCGACGACATCATCCGCCTGCGGACCGGAACCGCTCCGGCCCAGCCGCTGTGGGTGATCCTGTGCGGCGTCGCGGGTGTGGCCCTCGCGCTCGCGTCCGCCGGCGTTACGAAGCGTGTCGGCGAAATCCTCGCAGCATGCGCGATCGGGCTCGTGCTGCTCGCCGCGCCGATCTGGCCGGCATCGACGGGTGGCGAACCCTGGTTCGCCTATGCCGCGCTGCTCTGCGCCATGCTGTGCCTCGTCGTCTCCGGCGTGCTCGACGATGTGCGTCCACGGATCGTCGCCGGCTGGCTCGGCATCGCTGGCGTCATCGCTGCGATCACCTGGGCGGTGAAGGGCTCGCTGCTGCGCCGCTCGGCCTTCCTGGCGGTGGCCGGCGTCATCGCCGTCGTATTTGCAACCGCGCTCAATCGCGCGCTGCCGAGGGCCGAACGATGATCAGGCTCACCGCGCTCTGGCAACGCATCCCGAAGGCCGTGCTGTTCGGTGCGGCCATCCTGCTTCAATGCGCCCTGCTGGTTCTGATGGTCGCCGACCGCGTGCGGATCCTGCGCGAAGGCCGCGAGGTGACCTTGCAGACCCGGCCGGTCGATCCGCGCGATCTCCTGCGCGGCGACTACGTCGTGCTCGGTTACGACATCTCGCAACTGCCGGCAGGGGCGCTCGCTGGCCAGCCGACCGCCGAGCGCAACCCGATCGTGTTCGTCAAGCTCGCGCCTGATGCCAACGGCGTCTATCAGGCCGTTTCCGTGCATGCCGCGCCCGTGACGGTCACGGCGCCCGAAGTGCTGATCCGCGGCCGCGTCAGCTATTCCTGCGGTTCGACCAGCCGCATTTTCTGCGACAAGCTGACGATCCGATACGGCCTCGAAAACTATTTCGTGCCGGAAGGCGAGGGCAAGACGCTCGAACAGGCCCGCAATCAGCAAAAGCTGCGCGTCGTCGCCGCCGTGCTGCCCTCGGGCCGCGCCGCGATCAAGCGGCTGCTGCTCGACGGCGAGCCGGTCTACGAGGAGCCATGGTACTAGCTAGCGGTTAGGCTGCGCCTTCAACGCCCGCCGCAGCACGTCCCACATCCGCGGATCGCTCATATGCGCCACGTTGAAGCGCAGGAAGTTTTGCGCGCTCTGCGACACGCTGAACACGTTGCCGGGTGCGAGCACCACGTCCTCTTCGAGCGCGGCGCGGGCGACGGCCGTGGCATCCTGCCCATCGGCGAGGCGGCACCACAGGAAGAAGCCACCGCGCGGCATCAGCCAGGGTTCGATGCCCAACGCCCCGAGTTTTCGCGCGACGTCGCGACGCGTGCGCGTGAGCTTTTGCCTGAGCTCGTCGATGTGCTTGCGATAGCTGCCGCCGGCCAAAACCTTGGCGATGATCTCGGTCGCGACCGGGCTCGGGCCTCCAAAACTGGTGGCGACCTGGAGGTCGACGAGATGCTCGAGCCAGTCGGCCCGCGCGGCGATGTAGCCGCAGCGAACCGAGGCCGACAGCGTCTTGGAGAAGCTGCCGCTGCGGATGACGCGGTTCAGTCCATCCAGCGCGGCAAGGCGCGGCGATCGCTCCGGCTCGAAGTCGCCGAAAATGTCGTCCTCGATGATGGTGAGGTCGTGGTTGGCGGCCGCGGTCAACAGACGGTGCGCGGCCTGAAGCGAGAGCGTCGCACCGGTCGGATTGTGCAGCGCTGAATTCGTGATGTAGAGCCGTGGCCGTTCGCGGCCAAGAATTTGCTCGAAGCGCGCGACATCAGGGCCCGACGGCGTGTAGGGCACGCTGACGATCTTCGCCTGATGCGCGCGCAGCAGTGCACGAAAATTGAAGTAGCAGGGGTCGTCGACCAGCACGGTGTCGCCGGGACGGAGCAGGAAGCGGCAAATCAGGTCGGTTGCCTGCGTGCCCGAACCCGTCAGCATCAGCTGGCCGATTGAGGCCTCGATCTCGTCTTCGGCGAGCTGCGCGAGCAGCAACCGGCGCAGCGCGAGCGAGCCGGATGTCGAGCCGTAATTGGTCAGCACGCTCGCGTCTGCGCGGGCAAGCGCGCGGGTGGCGCGCCGCAGGGCTGCTTCCGGCATCCACTCCGGCGGCAGCCAGCCGCAACCAGGTTTTGGCACCGCAGCGTCGGTGTCGAGCGATTGCCTGGAGACCCAGAACGGATCGACCGCCCGATCGCGCCGCGGCTCGACCTCGGTCAACGCGAGCGGCGGCGTGACCGTCGGCGACACATAGAAGCCCGAGCCGCGGCGGGCGCGGATCAGGCCTTCTGCGGCGAGGCGGTCATAGGCTTCCACCACCGTGGACGGCGAGACGCCCATGGTGGCGGCAAGGCTGCGGATCGACGGCAGGCGGTCGCCGGCACTGAGCGCGCGTCCGGCGATCTTGGCGCGGATCGCGCTCATCACGTCAATGGTCCGGGTGCCGCCGCGACCCTTCATTCGGGCTTCGATGTCCAAGGTGTATTGCCTTCCACACCCATACAGGTTTGCGGGATTGTACTGGATTGTGGCTGGTCTCGCCAGCGCAGAAGGCCGAATGTCGCGCCTCAAAAGAATGGGACGGACATGCAATCTGCGGGCAGCGGCTGGGGCAACGGGCTTCTCGGCGTCATCATCTTCAGCGGCTCGCTGCCGGCGACGCGCGTCGCGGTCGGCGGCTTCTCGGTGCTGTTCCTGACATCGGCGCGGGCGATCATCGCGGCGCTGATCGGTGCGGCCGTGCTCGGCCTGCTGCGCCAGGCGTGGCCGGAACGCAGGGATCTCGCCTCGCTGACCATCGTCTCCATCGGCGTCGTGGTCGGCTTCCCCTTGCTGACGGCGCTGGCGCTGCAGCACATCACCTCGGCGCATTCGATCGTCTTCATCGGTCTGCTGCCGCTGTCGACCGCGATCTTCGCCGTGGTGCGCGGCGGCGAGCGGCCGCAGCCGCTGTTCTGGCTGTTCGCAATTCTCGGCAGCGCCACGGTGGCAGGCTTTGCCCTCTCGAATGACGGCACCACATCAATCGCCGGCGATCTCCTGATGGTGGCCGCGATCGTGTTGTGCGGGCTCGGCTATGCCGAGGGTGCCGCGCTGTCGCGCCGGATCGGCGGCTGGCAAGTGATCTCCTGGGCGTTGCTGCTGGCGTTGCCACTGATGCTGCCCGTCATGATCTGGACCTGGCCGTCGACATGGAGCGGCGTCGGCCTGCCTGCCTGGATCGGGCTCGCTTATGTCTCGATCTTCAGCATGTTCGTCGGATTCATCTTCTGGTATCGCGGGCTCGCGATCGGCGGCATCGCGCGAATCGGCCAACTGCAACAGCTGCAGCCCTTCTTCGGCCTCGCACTGGCCGGCTTCCTGCTACACGAGCCGATCGCATGGAGCATGATCGCCGCGACCGCGCTCGTCGTGGTCTGCGTCTTCTTCGCGCGGCGATACGCCTGAGGCCCTCGCACCTTACTCCTGCCCCATCACCGTCCGCGTCTGCGTGCTTCTCACAAACTTCTTCAGCGGCATCGGCTTGCCGAACAGATAGCCCTGCACCATGTCGAAACCGAGCTCGTTGACGGCCATCAGGTCGCCGCGGCTCTCGACGCCCTCGGCGACTGCGCTCGCGCCGTAGCCTTGCGCGAGCTCGACGATGTGGCGGCACACCGTCCGCTTCAGGCGGTCGTTGCCGCAGCCCGTGACGAATTGCCGGTCGGCCTTCAGCTTGATGAAGGGGATATTGTCCCGCCCCATCAGCGCCGGCCAGTTGGCGCCGAGATTGTCGATCGACAGGCCGATATTGTGGAAGCGCATTTCGCGCGCGATCTCGGTGAGGAAGGCGAGGTCGTCGATCGCCTCTGCGCTGGCGATCTCGATCGTCAGTCCGCCGAAGGCCGGATGCGTCGGCACCCGGCGGCAGAGATCGCGTACGGCCTGCGGCTCCTTCAGATACGGCGCAGGCAGGTTGATCGACAGATCGACCGCGCTGTGCCGCTCCAGGAGATAGTGCCAGTCCTGCAGGGCGCGCTCGATCACGAACTCCGACAGGTCGCGGAAATGCGGATCGTCCTCCTCCGGGATGAAATAGGCCGGCGGCACCACGCCCCAGGTCGGGTGCCGCATCCGCACCAGCGCCTCGGCGCCGCAGCGGACCAGCGAGCGCGCGTCGATTTTCGACTGGTACCAGAGCTCGAGCCAGCCCGCATGCAGGGCCTCGCCCACATGCACGGCCGGGCTCGGCGCCGGCTCGTCCGGCAGCAGCATCGCGACGCGCTCCCGCAGCGTCTCCGCGGCAAAGGGCGTGGTGAGCGGCGGCAGCATCGCCAGCCCGTATTCCTCGCCGACCTGCTGTACGGCCTTCACGATGATCGACTCGCGGGCGCCGACGGTCAAAACCTTGCCGTCGAAGGCCTCGCGCACCAGGACCTCCAGGAATTGGCCGGGCTCGATGCCGTCGGCGGCGATGCCGAGCAGGATCAGGTCCGGCAGATCTGTGGCAAGCATGGCCTGCAGCTCGCTCGCACTGCTGCATTCGCTGGTGACGAAGCCGAGATCCTCGAGCACCTCGCTCATGAAGGCGCGCAGATGGCGCTTGCTGTCGGCCACGCATGCGCGCGGCATCATCTTCCGCCGTCCGAAGGTTTTCAGCCTCCGTCCGGCGAGATCACCAATCCTGTCGTCCATCGCAAACCACTCCCGTTCCGCGGCCGGTGTTAGCGACGGGAGCAGTTTCAAATAAGGAGGGCTTCAGTCGATTGTTGAATTATCTGGGTAACGTTAAAGCCCCCATCATTCCTAAAATTGTTCGGATTGCCTTCGAGAAGTTTTTACGTTTGCCCGCGCCTCGCCCACGCACGTGCGACAATCATGCGAGATTTTCGCGACGTGCAGTTCGGCAGCGAGCGCGGCCTTGTCCTGTAATTGGACGAAGCGGCGCGTGCTTTGCCCAATTGAATAATCGACGCCTCAATTGGCTGCGGCTTTGTCATGCTCGGCCATGCCGACCGCCTTGTAGTCATAGGTCGGATAGAACTCGGTGCGGTACGGACCCCACGCGGTGTCTTCGATGATGCGGTTGACCTCACGCAGCCGCGAGGCTGGCAGCCGCAGTGTCGCCACTTGGCCGATGCCCATCACCACGTACCAGCTCACGACCTCCACGCCCGCCGGTGGAAAGGCTTTGCGGAAGCCTTGCTTGTCGAGTTGCGCATTCAGCTCACTGAGCGGACGCGACTGGTCGTGTTTGAAGAAGACGGTGAGCAGGACGGCATTGTCGGCGGTCGGCGCGGCATTGCCCGGGGGCGGCGCCGTCTGCGCCATCGTCGCCGGTGTGAGCGCGCATGCGCCCGTCAGCCACGTCGTCACCATCAACGCCAATCGGATCGATCTCATCGTCCATGTCCTTCCCAATGCAGCTTGCGATGGATCGGAGAATAGGAGCGATACGTTCAGTCCACGAATTCATTTCCGCGCGATGCGCGCATGTTTCCCCTGCCGCGCGTGACGATTGTGCGACAATTCGACCGAGCTCTCGGCCGGCGAGTGTGAAGCACCTCACATGTGTATGACCGCACCTGCGCTATTGGTGAACCCAGCCGGTGGTGGGCTGTCAGGGATTGCAGCTATGACGACGCGGCGGTTGATCTATTGGTGGTTCAGGATCGTGATGTCAGGGCGATTTCTCGATCGCTTTCTGTGCATGCCGCACGCGCCCGAGTAGCGCGGCGAACTTTTTCCATTTTGAGCATGGTCTTGTCGGAAAACCGCTTCACACTTTTCCGGATCATGCTCTAAGTCGCCCCGATCAATTTGCGAAGCGCCGCTGCGCCGTCCTGCACGGCATCGCGGCCCTTCCAGGCCAGATAGCTCAGCTTGCCGCCCAGCGTATCCTGGCTGCGTAGCCGGCGCGACCCCAGGATGTGACCGACATTGGCGGGGAAGCGGCTGACCTCTGCCGACACCAGTGCCGCGATCGCATCCATCAATTGCTGAAGCCGGACGCCCCATGCGCTCTGCTCGATGCCGTCGATGCGAAGCTTGAGCGCATGTTCGGCGTCGTAGATTTCGGTGAGCAGGTCGCGTGCGACGAGGAATCGGTTGTGGCGAAGTGCGATCCGCAAAGCGAGGCGCCTGTCGTCGAGCCGGTCGAGCACCATGGGAACGACGCAAGCATAGGGCGCCGCTGCAACGTCGGCGGTGCTCTTGCTCGCGGCCGCCCTGGTCGCAAGGTATGCGAGCTGCCAGAATGTCTTCAGGCGCCTCGCCACCAGCGCCAGCGCAAAGGGCAGTGCATCGGGATTGGCCTTCTTGAAAGCGTCGAGCTGCGCGATGATCTGGGCGACCTGGCCGTCGTCGAATTTCGTGATGGTCTCGGGCAGCTTCTCGTTGAATTTCGGCAGCGCGTTGCCGGCGCGCAGCACCTGCTGCATCTTCTTCACGTCGTCGAATGCGGTGCGCGAGGCCGTGTATTGCGCGAGCTTGCCGCGCGCGAATTCGGTGCTCTCGGCCGAGGCGAGCGTGTTCTCGAGCACCTTGACGACCTTGACCTGGAAGGTCGTCGCGATCTTCAGCACTTCCTTGGGATTGTTGGCGGTGACCTGGTCGTTGATCGCCTTGACGTAGTCGCGTGCCATGGTCGGCAGCAGGTCGCGGCAGATCCATTCCCAGATCGGGGTAAGCGTGTTGCGCGAGATCCGTCCCGCATTGGCATGCTCGGGCGCGCCGTCGATCAGCAGCAGCTCGAGCGGCGCAAAGAAGTAGCGCGAAGGATTGGTGGCGCGCGCCTGGGTCGATCCGTCCTTGCGGAATTCGGCGCGCAGCTTGGCCTGGACGCCGGCCGAGCCCGGCATGTCGATGCCGCACAGTTCGAGCCGGTCGAGTTCGCTCAGCAGACAGCTGCGCGACAACGGCGTCAGCTTCTGCAGGAACTCCGAAAGCTCGTCGATCTCGTCCATGGCACGCAATCTCTCGCAACGATTCCAGCTGGCCTATCGGCCCAATGCATGGAGGCATTTGCGCGCTCTCAATTGTTACAAAGAGAAGCAGGCCGCCGTTAATTTATCTGTAAAATGCGGGGTCGCTGGGATCGGGCGCGACAGCGATCGTTAAGAAGGCCTTTGCCGCTTTGCCTGGGATGTGGGCAGCTTTATCAACCCTGACATAGTCAACAAAGCGGTCATGCAAGCACAAATTGTACCGGCGTCGCCATCTCAGCACAGAACTGACAAAATCACCGTAGTCTTACGGAGCAAAAAGTTAACCACAGATCGTCCCGGGTTCCGCTAAACGAGTCACATGGGGTCACAGAACGATACGGTTGCTGATTCGCGGCCGTCGGAATGGTTCGAAAGCAGCACTGCTCCGGCCGAAGAGCTCGATTTCGCCCGGCTGAACGCCGCCCGTGCCAAAGCGGCCGACGAGATGGCCGCGGCCATCGCCCGTGAGCTCAACGGTCCCCTGACGGCACTCCTGCTCTACATGGGCGAGATCAAGCACTACAGCGGCCAGCTCGCGTCTGCCTCGGCGGACCGGGCCTATTTGCAGCAGGTAGTGGAGAACGCGCTGGCGCAGACCGAGCGCGTCTGCGGCCTGGTCAAGCAGCTCGCCGGCTCCCACAAGGGCGCATTGCCCGCGCCGTCCACGACCGAGGACGCCGAGTTGAAGGCGGGCCGCGCGCTGCCGCCGCCGCGTGAGACGGGCTCCGAACTCTCGAGCCTGTCGGGAAAGCGGCTGACCAAGCGTGAGCGTGAAGTGCTGCGGCTGATCAGCGAGGGTTTTTCGAACAAGCAGGGGGCGCTGCGGATGCAGATCAGCCCGCGCACCTTCGAGAGCCATCGGGCTGAAGCGATGCGCAAGCTCGGTGCGCGCAACACCGCGGATCTCGTCCGCGCGGCGCTGTTGCATTCGATCGATTGAAGCCGCCGTCTGGCGCCGCCCTGGTGGCGGCGTGGTCGTGCCTTAAAAATAGTCTTCGGCGAAGGGGCGCGCGCGCGAGGTTGGCCGCAGCGCCTTCGGCTCTTCCTTCGGCGTATTCGGGATGATGGTGATGGTCCAGCGCGGCGGGATCGTCGAATCCTGCTCCAGCACCGAGCGGACAAAGCCCGTCACCGTGGACTCGCCCGCCTTCACCGTGGCCATCCGGCCGTTGAACTGTGCGATGCGGAAGCGACGGACCTCTTTCTGGTCCGCAGTCTCATAGGTGAACATGGAAACCCTCCTGGTTTCCGGTGACTATCGCCACCTATGATTAGGCATCTGTGAAAATTGCAAACCGTATAAGTACGGCGGGTGCAGGCGGGGATGGTCAGCCCTGCGGTTCCTGTGCCTTCGCGGCGGCGAAGGCCTCATCCATCCGCTGCAGCAGATCGCTGAATTCGGCGTCGTCCAGGGTGTCGGCGATGCTCTCGAGCCGGAGCGCCAGCGCGGCGAGCCGGAGGTAGCCGAACGTCCTGGCCGTGCTCTTCAGCGAATGCGCCTCGCGCGCGATCCGGCCACGATGCTGGCCGAGCGCGAGCGTATGAAACAGCTCGAGCCGCGCGCTCGTCTCGCTCCAGAACACCGCGCGCACTTCACAGGCGCCGTCGTCGCCGATCTCGCGCACCAGCACGGTGAACGCGCCAGGCTCGCGCAGCGGTTCGAGTTCGCGCAGCGGTTCGAGTTCGCGCAGCGGCGCGGTATCGAGCGCGCCCGGCATGGGCGCGAAAGCGGCGTCGAACATGGCGTCCCGGTCCCCGTGATGCGCGTCGTGGTGCGACGCGTCCGGGACATCTACGCCATTCCGATTTCGGTTCTGGTCACGAGATATGCAGTGTTTGCAGGCGCGCTTAAGCACTTGCTTTACTATGTGCCGCGGCCCTCAGGTCCGAGCAGCCGGTCGTACTGGGCCTTGACCGTGGCGTAGCACTCGCACGCCGTCTGGCGCAGCCCGTCCAGATTGAGGATCTGGATGTGTCCGCGGCTGTAGTGGATGAAATTGGCCTGCTGCAAGGTATTGGCGACCAGCGACACGCTGTTGCGCCGTGCCCCGATCATCTGTGCCATGGCCTCCTGGGTCAGCAGCAGCCGGTAGTCGCCCGACAGATCATGGGTATGCAGCAGGCAGCGCGACAGCCGCGCCTCCACCGGATGTGCCGCGTTGCAGCCCGCGGTCTGCTGCACCTGCGCGTAGACCGCGAGCCCGTGGCGCGTCAGCAGCGTCCGCAGGGTGGAGCTCTGTTCGGCCGCGATGCGCAGCCGGTCGAGCTCCATCACCGATGCGACGCCGGGAACCAGCACGACCGCCGTGTTCAGCGCGCAGGCATCGCCCATGGTCGAGAGTGTGCCGAGCAGGCTGCCGCGGCCGATCATGGCCACCTGCACATGCTCGCCCTTGGCGAGTTTCACGACCAGCGAGATCACGCCGCGGTGCGGGAAATAGGCGCGCTTGAGCGTCTCGCCGGTTTCGACCAGCACGGCGTCATGCGGCAGATCGACCGTGCGCAGATGTGCACGGATCAATTCATAATCGTCTGCCGACAGTGCCGACAGGAAACCGTTGGATGGGCGTACCATCGCTTCCAAATCTGCCTCCCGTCTTCATCCGCCGGTGGAACGCCTGACACCGAATCCGCTATCCCCTGCACGTTAAGTTCCATCATGTTCGCAGCGGGATATATTGGCAATTGGTTCATTGTTCACAGCTGCGTCCCCCGATCGCCTGATACCGCTTGGTGTGCACACCAGCATCCAGCCGGCGATGGTAGCGCTCACATCATCGCGGTCTCTCCAGCAGCCGCACGTCATGGGCCTCCACGGCGGCACAGCAACCGCAGGAGGTCGCCTCCAGCGCCCGCAGATCGACGATCTCGATCTGGCCGCGGCTGTAGCGAATGATGCCGGCACGCTGCAGCGCGTGGGCGACCAGTGAAATGGCGTTGCGGCGGACGCCTATCATCTGAGCCAGAGTCTCCTGCGCCAGTGGAAGGGTTTCGCTGTCGGACAGATCCCGGGCCCGCAGCAGCCAGCGCGCCAGCCGCGCCTCGACCGGGTGCAGCGTGTTGCAGAGCAGGGATTGCTGTGCACGCGAGCAGCGCCTGCTCATACCGGATCATGAAGTTGCGGAACGGCGCGCTGGCAGCGGCGATGGTTTGAAAGGCCGTGATTTCAAGCATGGACGGGGTCCCGGGGAACAGCACGACAGCGTCTGACGCCGCGATCCCGTCAGCGAGTGCCGCACCACCGCCGACGATGCTGTCGCGGCCGACCATTGCCACCTCCATTGTCCGTCCTTCGGAAAGGCTGACCGTAATCGAGACGGTTCCAGCGTGCGGAAAGTAGACGTGTCGCAGCGCTGCGCCTGCTTCACCCAAGACAGTCTCTCTGACCAATTCAATCGCGATGAGATGAGCGTGCAATAGATCGAAGTCTGCAACGTCGAGCATTCGCAGTAACCGGTTGGGCGGTGGTCCGCTCGCGATCATGCAGGATCATCCAGCGCGTTCGATGGGATGTCGGCGTCAAGCATTCGACATCTGGTTGCGCGATAAAATAGATATATCTTAAAGGTTGTGTTGCTGTCCATATACCTGTTGGAGGGCAGACAACCTGCCGCATTTGCGGCGGAAATAAGAACTGCGCGCTGATTCGCGCGCGCCCGGCGAACCAGTCCTGCGTCATCGACCGGGAATGAGTGGCAAGGGGGCTTCCATGAGCTGGAGACGCGCAATCGATCGCAGACATTGCATCCGCATGTCCATCGGCCGTCCGCCGGTCCGCACCGATTTGCTCCCTCGTCGATTCTTTTCAGTCGTCAGCAATTGCTTCGCGCCATTGCACGGCCTGGCCGCAGATCTCGCGATCATCCCGTTCGCATGCTGCGCCAGACCGGTTGTGCGCGCGGTCATCACCATTTCAATGCAAGCGAGAGGAGAAAGGCGTGCGCCACGGTTCAATTATTGAATCGCCGAAACGAGATATTCAAACCACGAGAGAAAGTCCGGACCATATTCTCGTTGTCGACGACGATCCGATGGTGTGCATGGCCATCGAGATCTATCTCCAGCGAAACAATTTTCAGGTGACGATTGCCGACGGGGGAGAAGCGGGACTTCGCGCGCTCGAGCACGAACAGTTCGACCTGATGATCGTCGACATCTTCATGCCGCATATGCGCGGGTTCGAATCGATCCGGCTCTTTCACGACCAGGCACCCGCCATCCCGCTGATCGCGATGTCGGGCTATGCCTTCGCAGATCTGAACTCGCCCGCGCCCGACTTCCTGAGGATGGCGCTCGAACTCGGCGCTGCGCGCTGCCTGCGCAAACCGTTCACGCCGGTTGCGCTGCTGGCCGCCGTCAAGGACTGTCTTGCAGAGCGCCATGCCGCTGCCGCTCGGCTGGGTTAGCGCATTATTGTTTGCGACGCTCGTGAGATAAGAGTCCGTTTACCGCGAGCGCAGCCTTGCGGATTTCAGCACGACATCGACAGACGGTCGCACACGCGATTCCAGTCGCGCGAGATTTGATTCAATTCGCGCTGGCCGTGCATATCTCCTGATTTTGGCGGGATTATTATGCGCATGTCGTGACGATATTATCGGCGCGTTTACCTGTTGCGCTTCCGGCCTGATGCCGCCTGCCGGATTTGCCGAAAACCGCGGCCCCGCGCGGCCGAACAGCAAACTTCGCTTCAATATCCGTATTAGCACGGAGGATGAAATTAACGAGACCGTGAAACGGGTTGTCTAACGATCGAGGAGCGGACTTCCGCCGATTCCAAGTGCGGCGCAGGCGTCGAGGTCCAGCTCAGTCAAGGCGTAGCTCATGGATGATCTGTTGCGGGAGTTTCTGACGGAGACCAGCGAGAGCCTGGACACCGTCGACAATCAGCTGGTGAAGTTCGAGCAGGAACCGAACAACGCCAAGATCCTGGATAACATCTTCCGCCTGGTCCACACCATCAAGGGTACGTGCGGCTTCCTCGGCCTGCCGCGGCTCGAAGCGCTGGCGCATGCCGGCGAGACGCTGATGAGCAAATTCCGCGACGGCATGCCGGTGACGGGGCCGGCGGTGACGCTGATCCTGTCCTCGATCGACCGCATCAAGGAAATTCTCGCAGGCCTCGAGACCACGGAAGCCGAGCCCGAAGGCACCGACCGCGATCTCATCGACAAGCTGGAAGCGATGGTCGAGCAGGGTATGGCGGCCATGGCTGCCGGCGCTGCTGCTCCCGCGCCCGTTGCTGTTGCTGAAGCGCCGCCGCTGGTGCCGGAAGCACCGGTTGCCGCTGCGCCCGCGCCCGCCAAAGAGATGACCACAGGCTCCCTGATCGACCAGACCCTGGAGCGTCCGCTGCGTCCGGGCGAGGTCTCGCTCGACGACCTTGAGCGCGCCTTCCGCGAGACCGCGATCGAAGAACCCGCACCCATTGCCAAGGCTGAAGTAAAGGCCGAGCCGGCTGCTGAAGCGCCCGTTGCCAAGGAGAAGACACCCAAGGAGAAGGCCGCGCCCAAGAAGTTGGCGGCAGATGAGGCCGGCGGTGATGGCGACCGCGTTGCCAACCA
>JAUEPE010000006.1 GCA_030403585.1 Frankia sp. RB7 | reverse complement strand
CAGCCCGGCCTTCCACCCTTCCAAAATCAAACTGCTCTGCGCTACACTCTGTCGGCATCGGGGCATCCCATGAATCATCGCAAAGTCCTTCTCGCAAAAGAACTTTCGCTGATTCGCGCCCCGGTGCGCCTCAACTCTGTGAGAAATCCGGGCTAGAGGCCCATCCCGATGAGACCGTTTGCCTCACGGCGTCAGGCGCCCGAAATTAACGGCTCGTTAACTGTGGCATGGTCCTAATCGAATTGTTTCTGAATATTTCTGACGCTGCGTCCGAGCAGATCCATGGCCATCGTCACCCAAAGCACCAGCCAGATCTCGCCCGCCAATGAGCGGATGTATCACCAGAGTGCTCTGCTCGGTGAGTGGAAGGGCAATTGGGCGGGCAACAACCAGCCCGTCGGCTTCAAGGTCGTGAACATCCGCGGCGCTCGGGCCCAGGTCGAGTACACCCATAACGGGCACACGGAGCGCGGTTTTGGCCAGGTCAGCGGCTCGCTTATCACCTTCGGCTCGCTGACGGTCGGCACCAAGGACGGGAAAAATCTGGTGCTGTTGTTCTCCGCGGGCGGTGCCGGCAAGCAGACCGCGACGCTTGCCAAGCAGGCGCCGCCGGCCTCCGACAGCCGCCTGATGGGAAGCTGGGGCGGCTATTCCAGCGACAATGGCAAGAGCGCGAGCTTTCGCGTGCTCGCCGTCAACGGCAACGAAGCCCAGGTCAGCGTCACCACCGACGGCATCACCCGCCAGGGTACCGGCATCGTCTACAAGAACGTCATCATGTTCGGGCAATCCCAGATCGCGACGGATGACGGTCAGAACGGCAAGATCATCTACCAGGTCGGCATGAAGTCCTTCATGGTGCCCGTGACGAAATATCCGCCGGCGGATTCGTCGTCCTCGGTCGACGTGACGGCGTAGTCGCTGACTGTTCTAGCAATGACGGCGATCTGAATTCCAGCCCATTTTGAGATTCGGAGCGGAGGATGGCGGCGCCGGGCGAGGCTGCGGCATGGCCGCATGCACGCGCCCGGCATGATGGGGATCAGATCCGCGCCTCCAGGATCAGGTTGAAGGGCGTCTCGGCGGCCCGACGGAAGCGCGACAGGCCGCCTTCGCTGGCGACCTTGCGCAGCCTTGCCTCGCCGGCCTGCGCGCCGAGTGCAAGGCCCACCTCCTGATCGAGCGAGGCTGGCGTACAGATCATGGTCGACGCCGCATAGTAGACGCGCCCGACCGGGTTGAGATTGTCTTCGAGGCGGTCGCCCGCGAACGGCTCGACCAGCATGCAGGTGCCGTCCTTCGCCATGGTCTGACGCACGTGGCTGATGGCGCCGACGGGATCGCCCATGTCGTGCAGGCAATCGAAGAAGCAGACGAGATCGTAGCCCTCGGCCGGATAGGTCTTGGCCGAGTGAACCGCGAAGCTGACGCGATCGCCGAGCTTGGCCTCGGCTGCCGCCTTGCGCGCCGCCTCGATCGAGCCCTCGTGATAGTCGAAGCCATAAAAGCGTGAATTGGGAAAGGCCTCCGCCATCAGCCGCGTCGAGACGCCGTGTCCGCAGCCGACATCGGCGACCTTGGCACCACGCTTCAGCTTGTCGACGACACCGTCGAGTGCGGGCAGCCACTCTTGCACCAGATGATGCATGTAGCCGGTGCGGAAGAAGCGGGCGGTGCCGCAGAACAGGCACTCGCTGCGCCGGTTCCAGCCGACGCCTTTACCGGATTTGAACGCATCCGAAATCTTCGGCTCGTCGAGAAACGCGGAAGCAATGACGTTGCCGAACGCGCCGAGAAAGACCGGACTGTCCTCGTCGGCGAGCGCCATCGCTTGCTCCGGCAGCATGGAGAACTTGCCTGTGGCGCCATCGTATTCGATGTAGCCGGACGCCGCCTGGCTCGACAGCCATTCGCGGACATAGCGCTCCGTCGTTCCGGTGGCGCTCGCGAGCTCGGACGAGTTCATCGGCCCCTTGGCGGCGAGGGTCCGGTAGAGACCGAGCTTGTCGCCGAGCAGGACCAGCGATGCATTCATCGCCGCGCCGAACTCGGTGACCATCTTGCCCATAAAGGCATTCAACTTGTCGGAATTGACCTCCATGACAGCCTCCATCCAAACGTTGGGCGTTTTCAAGGGTCTGCGCAATTGCGCTGCGGACCGCGCCAAGCCTTCACAATCAAAGGGACTTGGGCTTGCGCGTCCTCTCAATGGGTCAATCCGCCGCGGGGGAGGTTCAACGCATCAAGAGAACGTAATCCTGGGACTGGATCACGCGATGTGCAGTGCCCCTCTCTGGCAATCGCACGATGCCGGAGGTATAATTTGGAACCTTTTCGACGGAAGCCTGAATGTCCAGCCTTGCAGGTTCTTGCGGTCTCGCAGCTCTCCTCGCCGTGCTTTGCTTCGGTGGAGCACCGGTTCATGCGCAAGTAGCACCTCTGAGTTATTGGATACCGGGCGGAGCTTTCGGCTTTGGCGGCAGTGCCGGCCAGAGCTCCGATACCTACGGCAATTTTCCGAGCTTCGATGCCAGTGGGCGCACCAATTTTGCGAACGGCTTCTTTGTCGGCAGCCAACGCGGCAACCTCAATTGGAGCGGCCTCAACCAGACGGGCCCAGCCGGCAATTTCAGCGCGCTGTCCTACGACAGCACGCAGCTCGGCTACAACATGAAGAGCGCGGGCGGCATGCCTGTGACGTTCTTTGCCGGTTTCGACACGCTGAAATATGGCAACGGCATCGGCAGTTCGGTCGCGCCGCTGACCTCCGGTGCTGCGCCCGGCTACGGCGGATTTGCCGGTGTCGAGTTCAAACCGACGTCGAACCTCAGCCTGTCGTTCGGGGCCGGTTTCACCCAGCGAGACTCGGGCCGCATGGACAGCGACATCAGGTCGGACATGCTGCCCGGCGAGTCGCCGGCGCTTGGCCAGCTACGACGCTAGGACTTCATCGCGTAAACCGCGCCACCAGCTCGACATGCGGTGTGTGGCGGAACTGGTCGACCGGCACGACAGTCTCGATCCGATAGCCGCCGTCGATCAGCAGCCGCGCGTCGCGGGCGAAGGTGGCGACGTTGCAGGACACCGCGATCACGACCGGCACCTTGCTCGCCGCGAGTTTCAGCGCCTGCGCCTGTGCGCCCTGGCGCGGCGGATCGAACACCACCGCATCGAAATCGCGCAGCTCCGGCGGCACCAGCGGACGGCGGAACAGGTCGCGCGTCTCGGCCTTGATCGGCTTGAGCCCCGGCGTGCGTGCGGCCTTCGCGAGAGCGGCGATCGCGCCGGCGTCGTTGTCGTAAGCCGTGACACGCGCCTTCTCCGCAAGCCTCAGGCCGAACGGGCCGACGCCGCAGAAGAGGTCGAGAACTTCCTTGGCCTTGCCGACGCGCTCGGCGACGAGTGCGGCGAGCGTCTCTTCGCCCGCCACCGTTGCCTGCAGGAACGAGCCCGGCGGCAGCGTCACCTCGGCACGGGCCATCCTCACCGTTGGCGGCAGGCGTTGCAGCACCAACTCGCCATGCCGCGTCAGCCGCGCCAGCCGATGCTGCTCGGCAACGCGCGACAACGCCGTGACCAGTGGCGTCGGCAGTGGCCCCGAGCCGCGTAAATCGACATCGAGACCGCTGGCGGTCGCTGTGACCTGGATATCGAGCGGCTTCGTCACCGGCATTTTGGACGTCAGCGGCTCCGCGAGTGCCCAGGCGGCGTCGAGCGCACCCTCGAGCGCGGGATCGAGGATCGGGCAGCGATGAATTGGAATGACATCGTGCGAGCCCGCGGCCGAGAAGCCGACCTTCAGCACGTCATGCGTGCCGAACCTCCCGTGCAGCGTGATGCGACGGCGGCCGGCGCCGTGGGCATCGACCAGCGGTGCCACGTCACAATCGATGCCGGCCTGCGCCAGCGTCTCGACCACGATGTTGCGCTTCCAGGCGTGATAGGGATCTGCCGCCCAGTGCTGAATCGCGCAGCCGCCGCAGATGCCGAAATGCGGACAGAACGGCTCAACGCGCTCGGGGCTTGCGACGTCGACCGCGAGCAGCTTGCGCCGGTCAGGATGACCCGCGACATGGCCGACCTCGACACTCTCGCCGCCAAGCGTGTAGGGCACGTAGATCGCATCGCGCGTCGTCAGCGAGACGCCATCACCGCGATGGCCGACATGATCGATCGTGATGCGTTCAACCACGGCGCGCGCCCAGGAAGAATTCGATGTTGCCGTCGCCGCCTGCGATCGAAGAGGGAAACACCGCGATGTCGGTGCAGCCGAGCGACGCGGCAAAGGCCGCGATGTCGTCGCAGATCCCCTGATGCACGGCGGCGTCGCGGATGATGCCCTTCTTGTTGTGCTTCCGATCGGCCTCGAACTGCGGCTTGACCAGCGCCAGCAGGCTCATCGGCGAAGCTGCCAGCGACAGCGCCACGGGCAGCACCATCTTGAGCGAAATAAAGCTCACGTCGATCACGACGACATCGGGCCGCGCCGGCAGTCGCTTGCCATCATAGCTGCGAATGTCGGTCTCCTCCATCGACACGATCTTGGGATGATCGCGCAGCGAGGCATGTAGCTGGCTGGTGCCGACATCGATGGCGAACACAAGGCTCGCGCCATTCGCCAGCAGCACCTCGGTAAAGCCGCCGGTGGAGGCGCCGACGTCGAGACAGACATGGTCCTCGATCTCGATCGGGTAACGCTCCAGCGCGCCGGCGAGCTTGACGCCGCCGCGCGAGACGTAGGGGTGCGCGGGCTCGGCCTGGATCACCGCGTCCTCGGCGATCGTCTCCGAGGGCTTTGCGACCTGCTTGTCGTCAGCCGTGACGAGGCCGGCCTCGATCGCCGCGCGCGCCCGCGCCCGGCTCTCGAACAGGCCGCGCTCGACCAGCAGAACATCCGCGCGCTTGCGGGCAGGGGGCATGATCTCTCCGGAGACGAGTGAAGTGCTTATGGTGCGATCAATCGCGCGGCTGCGATCCGGACGCAAGTCTCGAACGCGGCGAGATCGTGCCAGACGTCGGCCGGCGGTTCTGCCGGTGTCACCAGTGGACAGCCGTGCTGCTCCAGCGCATGGATCATCATGAGATTGTCGACGAGGCCAAAATCCTCGACCGTCAGCCCCTGTGCGTCGACCAGCCGCCCGCCCTCCGAGGTGACGTGCATCAAGCGGCCGACGCGGTCGGCATAGATGGTGCCATCGTTGGAATAGGCCAGGCAAAGCTTTCGCCGGCCGGCCATGTAGCCGAGCTCGTAGACGGTGCCGGGATCGGCGCCAGTGCCGCGGAACGGGGTGAGATTGGCGATGATGGCATCGGCCGCGTCCATCATGGCCTCGTTGCCGCAAAAGATCTGCCGCGACGCATCGGGCGCGGTGAGGTCGATGGCGTTGTCGAGGGGATAGAGGCCGGTGAGTCCGTGGGCAGCGCAGATCGCGGCCTTCTGCCGGCCGATCTCAACCGCATCCGGCAGGAACACATCGGGACCTGCAAGATAGATTTTCATGGAGCGAAGACCGGAGAATCTAGATTGAGGTGCGAGCTGCGGTACGTGCTCTTCTCCCTCTCCCGCTTGCAAGCGGGGAAGGGTTGGGGAAGGGGTCTCTCCTCAATCGAGAACCCCCAAGAGGTGAAAGCCCTCACCCGGATCGCTTCGCGATCCGGCCTCTCCCGCAAGCGGGAGAGGCGAAGAAGCAGCCCTTAGGCGAGCTTGACCGTCTCGGTCTTGACGTCCTTGCCGAGCGCTTCGAACACCTTGGCGACGATGCCCTTGGCGTCGAGACCGGCGCGGCCGTACATCGCGGCCGGCGTGTCGTGATCCTGGAATACGTCGGGCAGCACCATCGTGCGGAAGCGCACCAGGCCGGTGTCGAGCACGCCCTGGTCGGTCAGGAACTGCGCGACATGCGAGCCGAAGCCGCCGACCGAGCCTTCCTCGATCGTGATCAGCACGTCGTGGTCACGGGCGAGCTTGAGCACCAGCTCGGTGTCGAGCGGCTTCATGAAGCGCGCATCCGCAATCGAGGTCGAGAGGCCGTGGGCGGCGAGCTCGTCGGCCGCCTTCTCGCATTCGGCCAGACGCGTGCCGAACGAGAGCAGGGCGATCTTGTTGCCCTGGCGGATCATGCGGCCCTTGCCGATCTCGAGGGGAATGCCGACGTCGGGCATCTCGATGCCGCGGCCTTCGCCGCGCGGATAGCGTAGCGCGCTCGGCCGGTCGTTGATCGCAACCTGCGTCGCCACCATGTGCACGAGATCGGATTCATCGGCCGCCGCCATGATCACCATGTTCGGCAGACAGCCGAGATAGGCGTTGTCGAACGAGCCGGCATGCGTCGCGCCGTCGGCGCCGACGAGGCCGGCGCGGTCGATGGCGAAGCGGACGGGCAGGTTCTGGATCGCGACGTCATGGACGATCTGATCGTAGCCGCGCTGCAGGAAGGTCGAGTAGATCGCGCAGAACGGCTTGTAGCCTTCGGTCGCAAGACCCGCGGCGAAGGTCACCGCGTGCTGCTCGGCGATACCGACGTCGAAAGTGCGGTCCGGGAACGCCTTGTTGAAGATGTCGACGCCGGTGCCCGACGGCATCGCCGCGGTGATGGCAACGATCTTGTCGTCCTTCTCGGCTTCCTTGACGAGGCTCTGGCCGAACACGTTCTGGTAGGCGGGAGCGTTCGGCTTGGACTTGGCCTGGGTGCCGGTCGCGACGTCGAACTTGACGACGGCGTGGTACTTGTCGGCGGACGCTTCCGCCGGACCGTAGCCCTTGCCCTTCTGCGTCACGACGTGGACCAGGATCGGGCCGGTCTCCATGTCGCGCACGTTCTTCAGCACGGGCAGCAGATGGTCGAGGTTATGGCCGTCGATCGGGCCGACGTAGTAGAAGCCGAGCTCCTCGAACAGCGTGCCGCCGTCCATCATGAAGCCGCGGGAATATTCCTCGACGCGGTTGGCGCGGTTGGCGAGGATCTTCGGCAGGCGCTTGTTGATCTGCTTGGCCGCATCGCGCAGCGTGCGATAGGTCTTGCCGGAGTAGAGGCGCGACAGATAGGCGCTCATGGCGCCGACCGGCGGCGCAATCGACATGTCGTTGTCGTTGAGGATGACGATCAGGCGTGAGTTCATGGCGCCCGCGTTGTTCATGGCCTCGTAGGCCATGCCCGCGGACATCGCACCGTCACCGATCACTGCGATAACGTTGTTCTTGCCGCCGGCGAGGTCGCGCGCGACGGCCATGCCGAGGCCGGCGGAGATCGAGGTCGAGGAATGCGCGGCGCCGAACGGATCGTAATCGCTCTCGCTGCGCTTGGTGAAGCCGGACAGGCCGCCGCCGGTGCGCAGCGTGCGGATGCGGTCGCGGCGTCCGGTGAGGATCTTGTGCGGATAGGCCTGATGGCCGACGTCCCAGATCAGTCGATCGCGCGGGGTGTCGAAGACGTAGTGGATCGCGGTGGTGAGCTCGACCACGCCGAGGCCCGCGCCGAAGTGACCGCCGGTCACCGAGACGGCATCGATGGTCTCCTGACGCAGCTCGTCGGCGACCTGGCGAACCTGCTCGACCTTGAGCTTGCGCAGGTCGTCCGGCGTCCGGATGGTGTCGAGAAGCGGCGTTTTACTGTATGCGTTCACAGCGATTTCCAATTTGTCAGCGCCGGAAGATCGTTCCGGTGCGCGATGGGTTTGCACAATGTCGGCGCAGCGCGAGTCCTAAAACCGTCGGAGCCACCTGCATGGGGCAAAAGCCCCGTCGTCAAGCTTAGGTGAGCCTAAGTGCGCTCCGGTTCAGTCTCTGTGATCCCTGTCACGTAGATCGGCTTCGTCCGTCCCAGCCAATTTCATCAGCGATTTGAAGCGCTTGTCGTCGGAAATCAGTCCCCACGTCAAAGCTAACAAAAAGCCACACTGCGCGCAGCTTTACACCAAAGCTTGGGCCAAAGCCAACCCGCCCGGCTGCTTGCGGGTATGCAGGTGCAACCGGCGGGCCAATTTGGTTAATCGCGGCGCCGGTGGGGAAGTTCCAATTCTGCCCGGTTCCTCGGCAGGATTCTGGGCGAAAGGACAGGGATTTTAGCGAGATTTGCCGGGCCAAGCGGCGCGGGCGAGGGAACTCGTCAATTCTGGTGCCCGGCCACCCGGCCCGCGAGCGGAGATAGCGGCGTGCGATCGTGAAAAAATGCAGGCGGCTGATGCTCGAAACGAGCAGCTTCGGGACGGCGTCCCCTACTGCACGTCGAGTGGCGCGGTGCCGGTGGCCTGGCCGTTGGCATCGGTGGTGATCTTGTCGACGCGCGCCTCGGCCTGGCGCAACAGCTCCTCGCAGCGGCGCTTCAGCGCTTCGCCGCGCTCGTAGATCGTGACGGATTCCTCGAGCGGCACCTTGCCGTCCTCGAGCCGCTTCACGATCGTTTCGAGTTCCTCGATCGCGCGCTCGAAGGTGAGCCGGGAGACGTCGACTTGGGTATTTTCGGCCATATCCGTTTCCGATTGCCCGATTCGCTTCTCGTGTAAAACAGCAGAGTTTTGCGGGCTTAGTGTGGCGGGTCTGTCTAGGCGCCCATCAGGGCGCCGACATGCGCCGTAACAGATTCTTTCAGTCCTTGCAGGTCGTAGCCGCCTTCGAGCACAGAAACAACGCGGCCCTCGGCGGATTTGTCGGCAAGGTCCATCAGCTTGCGCGTGACCCAGGAATAGTCCTCCGCGCGCAAATTCAGCGAGGCCAGCGGATCGCGGTAATGCGCGTCGAAACCTGCGGAGATGATGAGCAACTCGGGACTGAATTTTTCGAGTTGCGGCAGGATCAAATTCTCGAACGCCGAGCGGAATTCGGGTCCGCCGTCTTCCGAGGCGAGCGGTGCGTTGACGATGGTGTCGTGATCGCCGCGCTCGCCTTTGGCGCCGGTGCCCGGAAACAGCGGCATTTGATGCGTCGAGCAGTACATCACGGTCGGGTCCGACCAGAAGATGTCCTGAGTGCCGTTGCCGTGGTGTACGTCGAAATCGACGATGGCCGCGCGTTTGATGCCGTATTTGCGCTGCGCATGGCGCGCGGCGATCGCGACATTGTCGAAGAAGCAGAAGCCCATCGGCTTGCCGATCTCGGCGTGATGGCCGGGCGGCCGCACCGCGACGAAGGCGTTGCGGTGCTCGCCGTTCATCACCGCTTCGGTCGCCGCCACCGCGCCGCCAACGCCGCGCATCACCGCTTCCCACGTGCCAGGGGACATCGAGGTGTCGCCGTCGATATAGACCTGGCCGCTGGTCGGCGCGATGTGACGAAGTTCGGTGACGTAATCCTCGTTGTGGCACAGCGTGACGAGATCGAGATCGCCCTCCGGCGCCAGGTCGCGCGCCAGGAACTGGAAGCGCTCAACCGACAGCGCTTCCTCCACCGCGCGCAGGCGGTCGGGTCTTTCAGGATGTCCCGGCGGCGTGACGTGGTCGAGGCAGGCCTTGTGGGACAGGAGAAGCGTGCTCATCAGGTCGGCCTCACTGGGAACGAACTCTCGACGTCGCTTGGCGCATCCGGCGCCAAAACGCAATGCAGAACCCAATCTATGCGTTCCACCGCGAATGGCAAAGGGCTGTCCCGTTCCACGCCGGTTTGATCCGCGTCAATTCACCCGCAGGATACGGGTCGGCGGCAGCGGGCCGATCGGACCATGTGCCTTAAAGAAGGCAAACAGCGCATCGGCGTCATAGCCGCCATATTGCGGCGAAGCGCCCTGTTTCGCGACCGTAAAACCGTCGCCGCCGACGGCGAGGTAATCGTTGACGGTCACGCGGTAGCCGGTGCCCGGCTCGATCGGCTTGCCATTGAGCGTCATCTTGTCGGCCATCACGCGCTCGCCGATCGGCTTTGATGCGTCCCAGCTGTAGCTGAACCCGATCGACACCTGGAGGATCCGCGGCCGCTTCGGATCGAGCCATTGCTGCTCCAGCATGTCCTTGAGCTGGCTGCCTGACAGCGTCATGGTGACGAGGCGGTTGCGGAACGGCTGGCTCGCGAACAATTCGCCATAGGACACCGCGCCGTTCTCTTTCGGGACGATGTCGGTGCGGATGCCGCCGGGATTGGTGAGCGCGATGACAGCGCTGCCATCCTTGGCGTCTCTGGTCGCGGCAAGCTGTGCATCGGCGATGACGTCGCCGAGCGCGCTTTCGCCGGCGTCGTTGGGACTTCGCGACAGCGTCTGCGTCACCGATCCGGCCGGCCGGTTGGCAATCGGCGCCGAGAGCTTGTCATAGGCGTCGATCAGCGCGGTCTGCTCGGGATCTTTTGCCAGCGATGCGTTGGCGACGATGACGTTCTCGGCCCTGGCGCTGACGATGTCGCGTGTCGCCGGATCGAGCTTGAGGTCGATCGCGGTGACGAGCGTGCCGTATTTGTCGCCGCTGGTGACCAGCCTGCCGTCGATATCGCAGACATAGGCGCGATGGGTGTGGCCGCTGACCACGACGTCGACGGCGCGGTCGAACTTCTTGACGATGTCGACGATTGGCCCCGTGATCGCCGGGCATTCGTTGTAATCGCCCGAGGGCTCGCCGCCCTGGTGGATCAGCACAACGATCGCCTCGACGCCCTGCGCTTTCAGTTGCGGCACCAGCGCGTTCACCGTCTCGGCCTCGTCGCGGAATTCGAGTCCGGCAATGCCGGACGGAGAGACGATGCCGGCGGTCTCCTTCAAGGCCAGCCCGATGAAGGCGACCGGGATGCCCTCGAACTCCCTGATCTCGTAAGGCGGCAACACGCTCTTGCCGGTCGCGGTCTCGATGGTGGAGGCTGCGAGATAGTGGAATTTCGCGCCGGTGAAGGGACGTGGTCCCTGGCATCCGTCTTCCGGATGGCAGCTGCCGTTCTGCATCCTGAGCAGCTCGGTCTTGCCCTCGTCGAATTCGTGATTGCCGACCGAGGTGATCGCAAGCCCCATCATCGAGAGCGATTCGATCGACGGCTCGTCGTGAAACATCGCCGACAGGAACGGGCTCGCCCCAATCAAATCGCCGGCGGCGACGAAGATGGTGTTCTTGTGCCCCTCGCGCAATTGCTTGACCAGCGTCGCCATGTATTCGGCGCCGCCGGCGGCGACCATCACCTTCTTGGCTTTATCCTCGGGATCATTGATGCGGATGCCGCCCGGCGGCGGACGGAGATTGCCGTGGAAATCGTTGATCGCGAGAATGCGCAACTCGACGGGCGCCGCGGTCTGGGCCGCGGCGGGCAGGGCGGCGAGTGCGAGGGCGAAGCTGGTCAGGCGGAGAAGATGTCGCATGGAACAAGAATAATCGTTCCCCGCGAAGATTTCACGAAAGTTCTCCTGCCTACCTCTTCTTCCTGTTCGCAAACGCGTTGAACGCGGCCGTGGCCTCGTCCGATTTCAGCCGTTCACTGAACAAATGTCCTTCCTGGTCGATGCGGCGGCTGAGCTCTTCCGGGGCTGCGCGCAGCAATTTGCGCGAGATTGCGACCGCCTCCGCCGGCAGGCGGCATATATCGCGCGCCACCTTGCGGGCTTCGACCTCGGTATGTCCGGGCGAGACCACGGTGTTGACGAAGCCTGCGGCGTGGGCCTCCGCGGCGGTGAAGCTGCGTCCCATCACCAGCATGGCGAAGGCGCGCTGGTAGCCCATGGTGCTCGGCATCAGCAGGCTGGCGGCGCCGACCGGAACGAGCCCGAGATTGATGTAAGGCGCCGAGAAGGTCGCGGCATTGGAGGCAAGCACGTAGTCGCAGTGAAACAGCATCACGGTGCCCATGCCGATCGAGGCGCCATCCACGGCTGCGATGATCGGCTTGACGTTCATCGCCAGCGAATACAGGAATTTGACGCCGTCCGACAGCGTCTCGGGACGCGACGCGTCGGCCTTCATGAAATCGTCGATGTCGTCGCCGGCCGTGAACACGCCGGAGCCGCCGGTGATGATCATGCAGCGGATGTCGGGATTGTTCTGCGCCGTGTCGATCGCGCGGCTCATCTCGCGATACATGTCCTGTGTGATCGCGTTTTTCTTGCCCGGCCGGCGCAGGGTGATCACGCGCGTGGCGCGCTCCTCCGTGACGATGATGTTGCCGTTCGGCATGAACACTCCCTGCGGCCGCCGTGGCGCCTGCCATCGACGAGTCTTGCGATACTGAGCCTACATGATCCCGCAGGCGTGCCAATCCTGCGGTTCAACCATTTCGGCGGTGATACCCGCGAGCGGTTGCATGACACCCGTCCGATGATGGCGCTCGTCCGGGAACCGTGGTGCGAAAGCTGCATCAGGTATCCTGCGGCGTTTTGCGCATTGCAACAATTGGCTACAATGTTTCATTTGAAAAACCGGTGGTTGTACGTCACGATTGGCCGTCTCGTTCCATGAGGCCGATACTTGATCGATGATTGCCGCAACCGGCGTTGACGAATCCTCGGTTCACTACCGCGGCTGGCGCGTGGTGCTGGCCTGCTTCCTGATGGCTTTCTTCATGTTCGGCTTTGGCCTCTACGGCCAGGGCGTCTATCTCGCCGAGCTCCAGCGCGCCCATGGCTGGCCCGGCACGCTGGTGTCCGCGGCCAGCACATTCTCATTCCTGCTGACCTCCGTCCTCGTCATCTTCACCGACGATCTGCTCGCCCGCATCGGGCTGCGGGCGCTGATCCTGTGCGGGCTGACCGCGCTTGGCGCATCGACCGCGCTGCTGGGACTGATGCAGGCGCCCTGGCAGCTCTATCTTGCCTACGCGCTGATGTCGGTCGGCTGGACCGGCATGGGCTCGGTCGTGATCGCGACCGTGCTGAACGCGTGGTTCGCGCGGCGCCGCGGGCTGGCGCTCAGTCTCGCCTTCAACGGCGCCACCTTCGGCGGCATCATTCTCGTTCCGGTCTTGTTGGCGCTGAGCAGCAGCATCGGCTTCCGCTCAGCCATGCTGGGAGCCACCATCGTGATGGTGGTGCTGGTGCTGCCGGTGGTCGTCGTCTTCACCAGCTGGCCGGTCGACGCGTCGCGGAATGCAGCAGGTGTCTCTGGCGGCAAGGCCGCGCGTCATTCGCGGAAGGAGCTGCTCGCCAACGCGTCGTTCTGGACCATGGTGTTGCCGATCGCGATCGCGCTGTTGGCGCAGATGGGATTCATCATCCACCAGGTGACGTTTCTCGAGCCGCTGATCGGCCGCGCCAGTGCGGGCCTCGCGGTCACCATCATGGCGGCGATGGCGGTGGTCGGCCGGCTGTCGCTCGGCCTGTTCGTCGACCGGCTCGATCCGCGGCTCGCCTGCGCGGCGTCGATGATGAGCCAGGCGGCGGCGCTGCTGGTTCTGCTGCAAAGCCAGAGCCCGACCGTGCTGCTGATCTGCTGCGCCGTCTATGGCTTCTCGATCGGCAACATGATCACGTTTCCGCCCCTCATCATCCAGCGCGAGATCGGCAGCACGGCTTTCGCGGCCGCGATGGGGTTGGGGACATCGATCAGTGGCATCGTCAGCGCCTTCGGCCCGGGCATCATCGGCCTCGTGCGCAGCGTGAGCGGCGATTACACCATGGCGTTTGCGATGTGCGTGGTGCTCGATGTCGTCGCGGCAGGAATCGTGCTGTGGCGGCCGGGAAAAAGGGCCGAGGTCGCAACGTCGTAGCCCCTTAGCGAACCAAATACTCGCTGTCGTCCCGGCGAAAGCCGGGATCCATACCGCGTACTATTTAACTGCCGGTCCTCGTCAAACTGCTGCCTGGGAGTATGGGTCCCGGCCTTCGTCGGGACGACCCTGAATGTGTAGTTGGTAGCGCGCCTCACGTTACCCCAACAGCACCGCATCCGCTGCCGCGACCGACTCCGCGCTTTCCGTCACGGTGCGCTCGAGCGCGGGCGCCTGCACGGTGATGTTCTCGGCGAAGAAGCGCGCGAGCGAGACGTAGCGCGCGGCTTCGGTGTTGGCGTCGGCCTTGGCGGCAAGCGCCTCGGAGGCCAGCATGCAGCCGCCGAGCGTCGCGCCGAACTGCTGCAAGTATGGCGTCGCCCCTGCGAGCGCCTCGTTCGGCGCAGACGTGACGCGCTCCAGCAGCCACTTGCTGGTGCGCGTCAACGCCTCCAGCGCCTCACGCAGTTTCACGCCGGTGGTGCCGAAGGCGGGATCGTTCGAGGCTTCGACCTGCTTGACGGTGCCGGAAAGCTCGTCGAGCAGCGCCCACACCGACGTGCCGCCGTTCGCCGCGAGCTTGCGCGTGACGAGGTCGATCGCCTGGATACCGTTGGTGCCCTCATAGATCGCGGTGATGCGGGCATCGCGATAATGCTGCGCGGCGCCGGTCTCCTCGATGAAGCCCATGCCGCCATGCACCTGCACGCCGAGATAGGCGACCTCGTTGCCGATATCGGTCGAATAACCCTTGGCCATCGGCGTCAACAGCGCGGCGCGCGCGGCCGCATCGGCGCGTACCTTCGGATCCTTGGCGCGCAGGGAAACGTCGAGTGCGACCGCGGTCGCATAGCAGATGGTGCGAGCGGCCGCAGTCTGCGCCCGCATCCGCATCAGCATGCGCTTGACGTCGGGATGCACGAAGATCGCATCCGACCCGTCGCCCTTCTTGCCGATGGCGCGGCCCTGCTTGCGCTCCTGGGCGTAGGCCAGCGCCTGCTGATAGGCGCGATCGGCGACGCCGACGCCCTCCAGGCCGACGCCGAGGCGAGCCTGGTTCATCATCGTGAACATGCAGCGCATGCCCTGGTTCTCTTCGCCGACCAGGAAACCGATGGCGCCGCCATGGTCGCCCATGGTCATGGTGCAGGTGGGCGACGCGTGCATGCCGAGCTTGTGCTCGACGCCACTCGCGAAGATGTCGTTGCGCGCGCCGAGCGAGCCGTCGGCGTTGACCATGAACTTCGGCACGAGGAACAGCGAGATCCCCTTGGTGCCGGTGGGCGCGTCCGGCAGGCGCGCCAGCACGAAATGCACGATGTTGTCGGTCATGTCGTGCTCGCCATAGGTGATGAAGATCTTCGTCCCCTTGATGCGATAGGTGCCGTCGGCCTGCTTTTCGGCGCGGGTGCGCAGCGCGCCGACGTCGGAGCCGGCCTGCGGCTCGGTGAGCTGCATCGTGCCGGTCCATTCACCGGAGACGAGCTTTTCGAGATAGATCGTCTTGAGCTCGTCGCTGCCATGCGCATCGAGCGCCTCCATCGCGGACGCCGTCAGCAACGGGCAGAGGCCGAAGGCGACGTTGGAGGCGCTCCAGATCTCGGTGCAGGCGGCGTTGATCGCCAGCGGCAGGCCCTGGCCGCCGAAATCCTCAGGCCCGGAGACCGCGTTCCAGCCGCCCTCGGTCCAGCGCTTGTAGGCATCCGGCCAGCCCGGCGCGGTCGTGACCTTGCCGTCGTCGAGCTTGATGCCGTGCTCGTCGCCGACCTTGTTGAGCGGCGCCAGCACGTCGGTGGCGAACTTGCCGGCTTCCTCCAGCACGGCGGGCACGATGTCGGCGTCGAAATCGCCGTAATGGCCGGCTTCCAGGGCGGCCTTGAGGCCGGCGCCATGGTTGAGCGACAGCAGCATGTCAGAGATCGGCGCGCGGTAGGTCATGGCTCACTCCCGGGGACAGGTTTGGCGCCGTATTCCCATGAAACGCCGGAGGTCTCAATGGGGCGGGCGGGCCTGGGCCGGGCAGGGATCGAGCCTATAATAGAGTGTGGCCGGGCCGGCCCCGGCCCCGCGGTATTTTGCCCCTCCAGGCGGTTGAAATGCTGCGCCGCTCCCTATAGACCGGCTGCGACCAGAGGGAATCTGCGGGTGTCAGTTCTTCCGCCGTTCCCCTTGTCGCCTGATGGGGCGTAGCCAAGCGGTAAGGCAGCGGATTTTGATTCCGCCATTCGGAGGTTCGATCCCTCCCGCCCCAGCCAGAGGCTCCGCTTCCCCTGAAATTGCTGACGAAACCGGCCTGACTGGGGCGCTGCTGCACAGCGCTGCGACACATTACTGCTGCACAGGGTGTCGCTCGCAATGGCTTTCCACATCTTTCGGCGCCAAGCCGTCTACTATTGGCGGCGCCGTACCCCTCGGGCGCTTGCCAGCGTGCTCGGCCGCCCGCATCTTTCCATGAGCCTGCAAACGACGAACCGCGCGGCGGCTCGCCGTCTGGCTACCCAGGTGAACCTCTTCTTGGATGACGTTGCGATGCTTGCCGATGGCGGCGACCCCCATCTGACCCGGTCTCAAATTAAGACAATGCTGCATGCTGTCGTCGACAAGCTAAGCTCGAGCGGGTCGCGCTCGCCGCCAAAAACGGGACGGGCTTCGTCGTCGATCGGGGGAAGGCAGACGATCTGTGGGCCCTGTGGACCTACACGCTGCTCGACGGCCAAGGGCACGGTGCCTTCGTGCGTCCGGATCGCGACCGCATGCTCGCCGAAGGCCTTTCGCAAGCCGACATCGAGGCCGTGAAGGATCACCTGACGATGCTCCGGGCCAACGATATGGTGCTGACGAAGCACTACGTCCTTCGGCAAATGATCGAAAGCGTGCAGGCCGTGCCGACCGCCATGCGGAGCGCGTCGCTCAGCAAAATGCCGCCGACAATCTTTGGGACGAGAAGACGCAGCGGCAAGCCAAGAGCATTTCAAACTTGTTCGTCAAGTTCGTCGTTCAGGACCGACGCATTCATGATCTGAGCATGCTGCGCCAGGAGCGCGTCGGCAGATTTGTCGACTTCCTTCGTTTCGAAATCTACAAGCATTATGGCAAATCGGTGCGGGACGAGGGCCTGACGATCGAACAGCTTCGCGAGAAGGGAAGGTCCGTCGAGAAGGGCAAGCGCGGAATATCTGGCGAAACGCTCAATCGGCATCTCACCTTCATTGGTCAGACATTTCACTACGGCAGCGCGCGCGGATCGTTTTATTGACGGCGGACGGGCGCAGCACCCGCTCGATCGCCAAGGAAGTCGGAGTCCAGCCGCGGATTGTCAGCCTTTGGCGGCATCGTTATGCCGACCATGGTCTTGAAGGACTGCAAGACAAGCCGCGGCCCGGCAAGCGACCAATCTATACGAAGGCCACGGACAAGCGGATACTGAAGCTGCTGGACAAGCCAGCATCGCAAGGGTTTGCGCGCTGGACCGGGCCGCTGCTGGCCGAGGCGCTGGGCGATGTTGACGTCCAATATGTCTGGCGGTTCCTGCGCAACCACAAGATCGACCTCGTGGTTCGCAAGTCCTGGTGTGAGAGCAACGACCCGAACTTTACGGCCAAAGCCGCCGATGTTGTCGGCCTCTACGTTGCCCCGCCCGAAAAGGCTGTCGTGCTATGCGTGGACGAAAAGCCTTCGATTCAGGCCTTGCAGCGAGCGCAAGGCTATCTGAAGTTACCTAACGGTCGCGCCTTGACCAGTCAGAGCCACGACTACAAGCGGCATGGCACGACAACGCTGTTTGCGGCGCTCGAGGTCGCGACCGGAAAGATCATCGCGACGCATTCAAAACGGCGGCGGCGTGTCGAGTTCCTCGACTTCATGGACAGCGTTACCTCGGCTTTTCCGGACCGAAAGCTTCACGTCATCCTCGACAATCTCAATACCCACAAGAAGAACGAGCTCTGGCTAAAAGCCCACCCCAATGTGGAATTTCATTTCACGCCGACAAGCGCGTCCTGGCTCAATCAAGATGAAGTTTGGTTCTCGATCCTTCAGGGCAGTCGCTCAGCGGTGCTGATCGGATACTCAGGTGGATACGGAGGTCGATATCTCATACTGCCTCGACCGCGATCGGTTCTCCAAGCTTGCCGCCGGACAGTGCTGCACTCAGCTGCCGAGCCAGGTTGGCCATGTACGCGCATTCGATTCCGCCGGCATCGTCCCGCCACATCGCGCAGATGTTGAGCGGAAGGATGGGTGGATCCGCTTCCGGAATGCGCAGCCCAAGTTCGTTGCCGAACGCCGAAACCATTGCCTGGGGGACCAGCGCCGCCCCACCTCGTGCGCTGGCGAGGCGCGCGAGAATGGCGATGGTGTCGCATGTGACGACCCTGCCGGGCTTCACCGCGCGCGCGCCGAACCACGCCATCATGTTCGTGAAGAGCCCCGAAGGCGGGGCCGTCGTGTAGATGGGAACGTCCACCAGTACGTCGGGCGTCACCAGCGATCCCTTGAACGGACAATCCTTCCCGATCACCCAAACGCTATCAACAGACCAAAGCGGAACGACCGAGATTCCGTCGTGAACGCGCGGTTGAGCGAGAAACGCGATGTCGATGGAGCGTTCAAGCAACGCGGTCTCAAGCCGCGTGCTGACGTCGACCTCGACATTGATCTGCCAGGATGGGTGCCGCGCCTCCAGCGCCGCCAGCAGGTCGGGCAGGATCAACGCGGCGAAGGACTCGGCCGTGCCGATCCGGAACAGTCGCTCGTCAGAGGGACTGTTGCGCGAGCGTCTTTCGATCTGCTCGGCGATCGCAAGCATGCGTTCGGTGTCGGCGTAGATTGCAACGCCGGCCGGCGTCATGACGGGGCGGTACAGCGAGCGGTCCAGAAGTTCTGTACCGAGATTTCGTTCGAGCTCTCGGACGCGCAGGCTCACCGTAGGTTGCGTCAGATTGAGCTGCGCCGCAGCCGCTCTGAAGCTGCCGAGCTTCGCCACCCAATAGAACGCCTCCGCCTGGCCGAGTGTGTAACGCATGGCTCATGATGATAGGGCGATCCTATCATGTTGCAAGGACTCTTAATTTTCATTGCGATCCTGCCGGTGTTACCGCCTTGACGAACGTGATCGTACTCAGGCGGAGGAAATCGGCATGGCTGACGAAGTCTCGTCTATCCACGAGGATGGAGAGATCTATCACCATCAGGGCTTCGGCAATCGTTCGGGCATAGGTGATCGTCCCGCGCTCGTCATCGTCGATTTCGTCAACGGCTTCGCCGATCCAGCAGCATTCGGCGGCGGAAACATCCGTGAAGCGATTGCCGAAACGCAAGGTCTCTTGGGCTTTGCCAGGTCGATGAGCTGGCCGGTCGCTTTCACCAGGGTCGTGTTCGCCGACGATGCAAGCGACGCAAATGTGTTCTCGCGCAAAGTCCCTTCGCTTCTGTCTCTCACGGAAGCAAATCCGCAGTCGGCGGTCGTGAAAGAGTTAGCGCCCCGGTTAGGCGAGCTGGTTCTGCGGAAACGATTGCCATCAGCCTTTGCCGGCACGGACCTTGCTGCCTGGCTGACGAAGCGCAACGTAGACACGCTGGTCGTGGCCGGAGCCACGACGTCCGGATGCGTAAGAGCCACGGTCGTCGATGCAATGGGGAGCGGGTTCCTCGTTGTCGTTGCGGCTGACTGTGTCGGAGACCGCGCCGAGGGTCCGCATCGCGCCAACTTGTTCGACATGGCGCAAAAATACGCGGATCTCATGACCGCGCAGGATATCCGGAATTCGTTTCTCGAGACGTACAGCGCTGGAGGCGCAAATGACTGATTCCTTGGGTTTTCGTTTGAAGCTGGGCATCATTGCGCCATCCACCAACACCGCTGTTCAGCCCGAGCTGGACGCGATGCGCCCCTATGGGGTGACCAATCATCATGGCCGGCTTCATATCCCAAACGATACGATCAGGAACGACGCCGACTTCAACCGTGTGATGGACAACATCCGCGCGACGATGGACGAGGCGGCGCGGGTGGTGATGACCTGTCAGCCCGATCGTCTCGTGCTCGGAATGTCGTCCGAAACGTTCTGGGACGGACTTGAAGGCAGCAAGAAGTTGCTTGCGCGCATGCACGAGATCTCCGGTGGCGTTCCCGTCACCATGGGGGCGGAGGCCGTTCGCGCCGCACTCCCCAAGTACGGAAACATTCGCAGGATCGGCGTTATAACGCCGTACATGCCGCCAGGCGACGAGCAGGTTCGCCGCTTCTTCACGGAGTGCGGTTTCGAGATCGTCGCTCTGAAGGGCCTGAGGGGAGCCTCCCCGGTGCAGTACGCCCACGTGTCGGAGAAACAGCTTCGCGACACCATCAACGAGATCAATGATCCGTCGGTAGAGGCAATCATCCAGGTCGGCACCAATCTCGCGATGGCTCGCCTGGCAGGTATTGCCGAGTTCTGGCTCGACAAGCCCGTCATTGCAATCAACACCGCAATCTATTGGCACGCTCTGCGACAGAGCGGCATCGAGGATCGGATCCCGGGATTCGGATCCCTCCTGACGGATTACTAACGATCCAATCTTGTAGATTTCTCACGATCAATAATTGGGGGTAGGGCCAAGATGGGCGTCAAGAAGCGATACTTCGTGTACAGCGGTCTCTTCGTGTTGATGTTCATCAACTACCTCGACCGAGTCAATCTTTCCGTTGCCGCCAAGCCGCTGGCGGAAAGCTACGGTCTGTCGCCGATCGACATGGGTTATATCTTCTCGGCCTTCCTGTGGACCTATCTGCTTTGCCTGATTCCCATGGGGATGCTCGCGGACCGGTTCGGAGGTCGTGCAGTCACCTACACGACGCTCGGCATCTGGTCACTGGCCGGGATCTGGACCGGTCTGGCGGCAACCTATTCATCGCTTGTTGCGTCGCGTCTTGTTCTCGGCATAGGCGAGTCCGCAAGCTATCCCTCCGGCGGCAAGATCATTCGAGAATGGGCACCTGCAAGCGAGCGCGGCCTTGCCGCGGCGTTTCTCAACTGCGGAGCACATGCAGGTCTTTGCTTCGGTTCCGTCGTGGTGGGCTCACTGATCGTCGAATTCGGATGGCGCGAGTCGTTCTATATCACTGGCGTGGCTGGACTTGTTCTCGCCGTGATTTGGTATCTGCTGTATCGTCGGCCGGAAGATGCGGCCTGGCTGGGTGCCGCGGAGCGCGACTTCATTCGCAAAAGCCGCGGCGAGGTCGCATCGAGTGCAACCGCGAAGCTGGGTCAGATCGCCGCGCTGAAGGGGCTCTTGCGTAGTCCCACGATGTGGTCGCTTGCCCTGACCCAAGGATGTGCGGGATACACACTTTATCTGTTCATGACCTGGTTGCCGAGCTATCTGGTGGCATCGCGCGGCATGGATGTCCTGAAGTCCAGTCTGTTCTCCGCGATCCCTTACGGCACGGCCGCATTGCTTGGCCTCGGCCTGGGCTGGTTGAGCGATCGATTGTTGAAAGGGGCTGAAGCCAGCAACAGCGACCGGCGAAAATTGATTGCGACGATGCTACTTTTGTCTTCGATCATCCTCGCTGCCCCATTCGTCGAGTCTATCTGGCTCATAGAGGCGCTCATCAGCATATCGCTCGCATGCGTCGCCACGGCAATGGCAATGAACATTGCTCTGACCGCCGATCTGATGTCCGACGGCCGCTACAACGGCGTTGCGACAAGCCTTCTCATCATGGGGGGAAATCTATTTGGAACGGCTGCCCCGATCGCAACGGGTTACGTGGTCGCGGCGACCGGTGGTTTCTCCGGCGCGTTCCTGATTGCCGGCGTGTTGCTGCTCGGTGGTGCAATCGTAATCACGTTGGGTGCGAGGACGCCGATTTTCGTGTCGGATGAAATGGACGTCCCCGCTGAAAGGGCCGGTGTCGCTTCGGAAGCATAAGGGGGCGTAGCAAGGCGGTCGCCTTGTGCTTGGCACGGGGACGCAAAGGGTTGATAAGCATGGCAGACATTGACTACGGGAGCCGCCTTCGTGTCGGCCTCTTGATGCCGTCGGGCAATCCGATCGCAGAACCCGAGATTCGCGCCATGCTGCCGGCTGGCGTCTCCCCGCTCGTGACCAGGTTGGCGCTGCGCGGCAGCTCGAAGCCGGAGCTCCTGGGGATGCTCGAGCAACTCGAGCCGGCATCCAGTCTTCTTGCCGATGCCGGCGTCGACGTCATCGTATTTCACTGTACGGCGGTTTCGACGTTTGCGCCGGACCTGGCGAGCGAAATTCGCGAGCGGGTGGAGACTGCATCGAATGTAAAATGCTTCACCACCGCAGATGCGATTATCAAAGCGTTGAGGAGGCTCGGTGCCAAGCGCGTAACGTTGCTAAGTCCGTACATCAGCGAGGTTCACGAGCGCGAAATATCGTTCCTCGAGGCCAACGGCTTTGCGGTGGAAGGAAGTGCCCACCTCGAAATCAACACGAATTCCGAGATGGCCCGGATTAACCCCGATGCGATAGCCGAGTGGGCAGGTGGCAACATCAGCGCGCGCGCGGATGCATGCTTCATCAGTTGCACCGCTATCAGATCGGCTCCCGTCATTTCGCGGCTCGAGCAGCGTTGCGGGATTCCGGTGTTGACCAGCAATCAATGCATGGTGTGGCAATTGTTGCGATCAAACGGTATTGACCTGAATCCCGGCGGCTTTGGTCGATTGTTCGCCATCACAGGTTCCGACGAGTAAGGAGGCTCCGCTCTCCGATCCGCCGCCGTGGTGATCTAATTCGGGCAACACCGCGCTCGCAAGTTACCGCTTTCCGCTCCTACTCGCGTCCACTCTAATCCGCCGGATCAGAGCTACCGGCAGAAGGCGCGGAACTTCATAGTGTTAGCATCCAGGAAGACCATTCTCGAAGCCCGCCAGATCAAGAAGAGCTTTGGCGCACTTTCGGTGCTCAACGACGTTTCACTGGACGTCGCGGAGGGCGAAATCGTCAGCCTCATTGGCCCTTCGGGCTCGGGCAAGACGACTTTCTTGAGGTGCCTGGCGCTGCTCGAGGAAATCTCATCTGGAGAGATCCGTGTCAATGGAGCGACCGTCGCGGGCGCGGCGTCCGCCCGGCACTCGCAACAAGCTGCCAAGCTGATGAGGCGGGACATCGGAATGGTGTTTCAGCAGTTCAATCTGTGGCCGCACATGACCGTCCTCCAGAACGTCATCGAAGCGCCCATGCGCGTTCGCGGAGTTCCGAGAGATGTCGCTGTCGCATCAGCGATCGACATCCTGGCGAAAGTCGGGATTGCGGAGAAACGCGACGCGTATCCAGCGCAACTCTCGGGCGGTCAGCAGCAACGCGTGGCCATATCACGCGCCCTGGCAATGAACCCTAAAGTCATCCTCTTTGATGAGCCGACGTCAGCGCTCGATCCGGAGCTTCGCCATGAAGTTCTCGCCGTCTTGAAGAAGCTCGCCGACGACGGGCAGACCATGGTGGTGGTCACCCACGAAATGGGATTTGCCAGAGGCGTGAGCACGCGCGTCGCATTTCTCGATGGCGGAAAGCTCGTCGAAGAAGGCGGATCCGAGGAATTCTTTAGGTCGCCTAAATCGGAGAGAGCCAAGCAATTCCTTGAAATGATGTTCTGATCGACGAACGAGGGGCACACAAAATGAGAACGCTGTCTATTCTCGCTGCTGGTATGATTGGCTTCTGCGCAATTTTCGGATCGGCAACGGTCTACGCGCAGCAAAAGGTCTCGAAGTTAACTTTGATTCCTCAGAAGGGAAAACTTCGAGTCTGCCAGGTTCCCAACTATTACGCCATCTCGTTTCGAAATCCGAAGACCGGAGAGCTTGAAGGGATCGATGTCGATCTCTCCAAGGAACTCGCGAAAGAGCTCAATGTTCAGCTCGAAATTGTTGAGACACAGTTCTCAACCTTCATTGCTGATCTTCAGGCTGACAAGTGCGATATCGGAATGTTTGCCGTCGCTGCGACCCTCAAGCGAGCTCAGGCGGTCGAATTTTCCAACCCATATCTTGAGTCCGGGCTGTATGCCATCGTGAAGGATGGCAGCAAGATTGAGAAGTGGGAAGACGTTGATCAGCCCGGCGTGCGGGTTGTTACCGGGCTCGGAAGCTTCATGGACGACATCATGAAGGGCTATCTGAAAAAGGCGACCCAGCGCAGCGTAGTGCCGCCAGCCGATATGCTAAGTGAACTGGCGGCCAACAAGGCCGATGTCTACATCAGCGACTATCCGGCCAGCGTCAGAATCAAGCGCGAATTCGACTGGGCGAGGCTGATTGCACCGTCCGAGCCGCTTGCGGTTACGCCCTATTCGTATGTGGTCGCTCCGGGAGATCAGGTTTGGCTGAACTACATCAACCTGTTCGTGAGAACGATTCACAATGATGGCCGGCTCAAGAAGTATGCGGAGAAGCATAATCTTAGTCCGATGGTCGCCAAATAATCCGCTGGTGCGGCGCGAGTCGAGACATGAGCACGTACACGTTCAGATGGGACGTCGTGTGGTCCAATCTGCCCTTCCTGCTTTCGGGCCTCAAGGGCACACTGGCCATATCCGCCGCCACGCTGGTTCTGGCGATGCTGGGCGGCCTGGTGCTGGTGTCTCTCGATCTCTCGAAATGGAGATTGGTGAGATCCATCAGCATCACTTTCGGCGAGTTGGTTCGCAACACCCCGATCCTGATCCAGCTGCTGTGGTACTACTATGTGCTGCCGATATCATTTGGGATTGATATTCCGGCGATGTTCGCCGCAATCTTGGGGCTTTCGATATATTCGTCGGCCTTTATCGGCGAGGTGTATCGCGCTGGAATTCAAGGTGTCCCGAAGGGTCATGTTGAAGCGGCAAAGGTGCTCGGATTGAGCAAGCTGCAGACGTTCACGCGGATCGTGCTGCCTCAAGCGTTTTGGGCCAGCCTCCCACCGCTGGCGTCAAATTTCGTTATGCTCATCAAGTACTCGTCACTTGCGTCCGTCTTGTCGGTGCCGGAGATCACGCGCAGGGCGACTGAATTGTCGTCCGCGACTTTCAGGCCGTTGGAGATCTTCACTGCGGTAGCTGTGGTGTATTTCATCATATGTTGGCCTCTGACGCTGACGATAAGGTGGCTTGAGCGCAGGACCATGCGACTCAGAAAGTGACACTCGACAACAAAATGGAGGTCTTTCATGTCAAGCGACGTACGTTTAGTGGATTCTCACGCGCACAATCGGCCATTCTCGCATGCATCGATTGTGGGGCCCTGGATCTTCACCAAGGGAACGGCCGGTTATAACCCGGAGACGGGCCAATTCCCGCTGGATATTCGCGAGCAGACGGCGCAATGCATGAAAAACCTCGCCAACATTCTCAAGGAGTGTGATGCGACGTTTGCCGATGTGGTCAAGGTCAATGTCTATCTCGTCGACGTCGGCAACTACGACGCGATGAACGAGGTCTATCTGCAGGCGATGGGCGGGCACAAGCCGGCGCGATGCTGTGTCGGCGTGCCCGCGCTGCCGTCAAAGAACGAGAACATGAAAATCGAGATGATCGCCTACAAGGAGGGACGGAGCAAAGATTAGCTCCTTCGGCAAGGTATTCCGAGATGGACCGGCAGGCGCGCAATTCAAGATTGCGCGTATTCAACTGCGCCAGCAGCTTGCTATGATGCACAGAAATTACCGCCTGCAACTCCACGGAACTAAATATGAAGCGATCCTACAAAGTCGTTGATGTCTTTACCTCCCGACCACTCCTCGGCAACCCGGTTGCGGTGATACTCGATGCCGACGATCTCGACACGGACGCAATGCAGGCAATTGCCAGTTGGACCAATCTTTCCGAAACGACCTTTGTCCTTCCGGCGACATCCGCCGATGCAGACTACAGCCTGCGGATTTTCACGCCGGGCAGCGAGCTTCCTTTCGCTGGACATCCGACGCTGGGTAGCGCGCACGCAATCCTAGAGAGCGGACGCGCGAAACTCCGGCCGGGCGGGCGGTTCATTCAAGAATGCAAAGTTGGCCTCGTCGAGGTCACGCACGAGGAAGAGGGTGGCGACCAGCAACTGACCTTCGCGCTACCGTCGGCAAAGCTTGATCCTCTGGGCGACGCAGATATCGATGAGTTGGAGCTCATTCTCGGCTGCGCAGTGACTGCGAAATCTGCACCGGGCATTGTAAACGTGGGTCCTGTATGGATTGTGGCGCAAATTGCCGATGCTGCATCTGTATTGAAGCTGCGTCCCGATTTGGCACGGCTGGCAAAGTTCGAGCGCCGTCTCGGCGTCACAGGCCTGACCGTGTTCGGTGCTTACGAGGAGGGGGATTTTGCGATTGAGGTCCGTACTTTCGCGCCCTCATGTGGGGTGGTGGAAGATCCGGTCTGCGGAAGCGGCAATGGTAGCGTCGCTGCGTTCCAATGGGCGCGCGGGCTTCTGGCCCCGAGCGGACAATCCTATATCGCGTCGCAGGGGCAGTGCGTCGGTCGAGCCGGACGCGTGAAGGTAACGGTGGACGCAAACGGAAAGGTCCGCATTGGGGGGGCATGCGTGACCTGTGTGGAGGGCTCACTCACCGTATAGAAATGGCGCTCGCGTGCGTTGACTATCGAGGCGGTCGGACCGCGGTCCGAATTGTTGTCGACAGCGCGGCCAGCGCGGCCGGGAGAATGTCGATGGGGAGATAGCCAAAGCCAAGGCGCAGAACCGCGGACGACTCGCCAAACCAGGCGCCGTCGCCGATCTGGAGATCCGCATCCGGAAGCGCCGACCAGAAGCGATCAATTCCTGCCTGATCAAACGCCGCTGGGTTCAATCGAAGGCAGCAGAGGGCACCGCTATCCGGCTTCACCCACTCGACAAGGCCAGCTTGATCGGCGACCCAGGTCGCGACCGTCGAAAGCCCCGTTGCAAGCAAGCTGCGACGCTCACGCAGGATCTTCTCGCGGTGATCGAGGATGGCCGCGGCTAGGGTCTCGTCGAGCGGAGACCCAGAGATCACGAGGTTCATCTTCGCGGTTGTCAATCGTTCCCGAAGCTTGGGATCCCGGACGGTCAGCCATCCAACGCGGAGCCCCGGCGCGCCGTGAGCCTTGGAGACGGATCCCCCGGTTATGATCGATTCATCGAGCGCAGCAGCGCTCTGAGGAGGAAGATCATCCCCGTATGTCGCATCGCGGTACGTTTCATCGATGAACAGACGTGCAGCGGGCGCTTTCACGCGCATCAGGTCCAGGATCGCCCGTATTTCAGCAAGCCTCGTGCGAACACCGCTCGGGTTCTGCGGGCTGGCGAGGCTGACGAGTTTCGTTCGCTCATTGAGGAGCGGTTCGAGCGCACCCGCTGTCAGTTGATAGCCGCGGTCAAAAGTCAGACGGCATTCGCGCAACGTCACGCCCGCGCCGACCAGCGAGTCGCGAGATGGCGGGAAGCACGGTGTCGCAATGACTGCTTCATCGCCGGGGCGACAGATTTCGAACGCCAGCAGGAATAAGCCGAGGGCGGTTCCCTGCGTGGTAATGACGTCTGCCGATTGAACCCCCGTCAGCGCCGCGATCGCTGCGCGGAGGCGCGGGTGTCCCGCGGATGAACCATAGCCCATCTTGAGGCCGCTTAGCGCAGCGGGCCCACCGGCGAGGTCCATGATCTCCCCGAACGTCAAATCCTGGGCCGTGCTCTCAGCCAGGTTGTATCGTCGATTGACATCCAGCAGTGAAATAATCTCGTTTCGAGGAAAGCGCCCCGGCCAGTCTGGCTTGTGTGTCACATCATCCTCAAGGTCATTGGGTCCGCAGCTATTGAGGGCCGTGACCACGCGACGTCTTGTCGAAAGTTGCTGCGGCAATCTGGCAGGAGGTCCAGTGGGGTGCCAAAACTCGGACTCTGACCAGCGCTCCTATTGCATCGACCTTGCATAAAGTGCCGGCGTCGTGCCGGTGAACTGCTTGAAGCGCTTTGTGAAGTGCGCCTGGTCGGCAAAACCGACGTCCAGCGCCACTTGTGCCACCGGCTCGCCAAGCTTCAAGAGCTGCCGCGACTTCGCAATGCGAACCTGGGTCAGATAGGAGTACGGCGTCAAGCCGAGGTGTTTTTGGAACAGCCGGATCAGGTGAAACAGGCCGACGCCAGACGCCCTGGAGGCATCCTCGAGATTGATGTGGTCGCACGCACGCGCGTGCAGGAATTCAACGGCACGATCGACCGCTTTCGGACAGCTTGCCTCGGTTGGGCTCGGTTGGCTGGATCCATAGCGCTCAAACAGCAGCGAAATGCCACAAATCATCGCCTCTTCGGCACCGGCCGTGTCGAGGCCGGCCATGGCAAGCCCTTGTGCCTGGTCAAACCAATGCCAGAGATCTGGATCATCTACGACCGTCTTCTCGATGATGGAGCCATCGCCGCGCGAGCGCGCCAACATCGACGCAAGGGCGGATGCCGGTACGTAAAGCGCAGCGTAGGCCAACTCCCGGCCACGCTCGCGTTCCCCTGTATGCATTTCGCCGGGATTAACCACCACGAGGTTGCCCGGCGCTGCATGCGCGCGTGCGCTTCCGCATCGAAACGACTTCACGCCAGCGTGCATGACGCCGATCATCAGCTCATCGTGCGAATGCGGTGCGAAGCAATGCCGCACAAATCGTGCCGACATCAAATCGATGCCCCCAAACATCGGCGAGCTACGAAAGGTCGCTCTGTCGAGAGGGCTTTCGAATTGAAAAGTAGCCATGGCCCTGAGGTCAATATCCGACAAGAACGATAGATCGGTTCCTGCTTTCTGTAAACCGGCTGCGACCTCCGACGCAGACCGTGGCGCCGTCCCTTGGACTGAGGAACCCCAGAATGACCAGGAAGATAGTGACCGCTCCGGATCTCACGCCGCCCGTGGGGCCATTTGCACAGGGGGTTTGGGCTGGCGATCTGCTCTATGCGTCGGGGCAGGTCGGGCAAGATCCCGCGACTGGCGCGATGGTCGCAGGCGGCATCGAGGCAGAAACGCGCCAAGCGTTTGAGAACCTTCGTCGCGTCCTGGCTGCGGCCGGCCTCGGATTCGAACATGTTATCAAGACACACGTGTTCCTTGTGGACATAAGCGATTTCGCGGCGATGAACGCAATTTACGGAGGCATTTTCGCCGCGCCGTTCCCGGCGCGCACAACGGTCGAAGTGGCGAAGCTGGCGCTAGGTGCGCGTGTCGAGATCGACTTCGTCGCGCGGCGGGCCTGAAGCGGCGGTCGTATCATGAAACTCGTGCGATTTGGTGACGCGGGACAAGAACGGCCGGGTGTTGTCGATCAACAAGGCCGCGTTAGAGACGTCTCAGGTCGCATCTCTGAGTGGGCCGGCGAGGCAATTGATCCTGCCTCGCTCGCCTCGCTTTCCGCAATGGATGTCGCTTCCTGTCCAATCGTTCCAGCGGACGTACGGCTCGGGCCGCCGGTGCCCACGCCAGGCAAGGTCGTCTGCGTCGGGCTCAACTACGCCGATCATGCGGAGGAGACCGGTTTCGAATTGCCCAGCGAGCCACTCGTCTTCCTCAAGTCCCCGACTGCCATTTGCGGGCCAACCGATCCGATCATCATTCCAAAGACGGCGGAGGCTGTCGACTGGGAAGTCGAGCTTGGCTGTGTGATCGGTCGGTCAACGACCGGCGTCAGCGAGAAGGAAGCGATGGCCGCCGTCGCAGGGTTCGGAGTTGCAAATGACGTCACCGAACGAAATTGGCAGTTCGAACGAGGCGGGCAATGGAGCAAGGCGAAGAGCGCTGACACCTTCGCCCCCCTCGGCCCCTGGTTGGTCACTCCCGACGAGGTGGGAGACCTGGGATCTCGGCGTATCTGGCTGCAGAAGAACGACGTGGTACGACAGGACTCGCTGCTGTCTCGAATGATTTTCTCGGTGCCGCGAATTATCGCCCATCTCAGCGAGTTCATGCGCCTCGTGCCGGGTGACGTGATCCTCACCGGTACGCCGCGCGGCGTGGCCTACAACAAGTCAGATCCGGACTATCTTCGACCGGGGGATCTGCTTCGCTGCGGGATTGACGGGTTGGGCGAACAGCGCACTCAAGTCGTGCTTTAGCGGCATGTTGGATCCAGCGCTCCGATACTTCATGGAAGTGGTCGATTGCGGATCCATACGGTTGGCGGCGGATCGGCTACAGATTGCACCGAGCGCCATCAGTCGCCAGATTCAAGTGCTGGAGCGCCGGTTTGGCGCACCGCTTCTTCTGCGAAGCCGGACGGGTATCGAAGCCACCGAGCAGGGCAAGCTCGTCGCCCGCTATGTGCAATGCGCCAAGCGCGATCTTGATCGGCTGAAGTCTTCGATCGACGATCTCAGCGGCTTGCGCCGCGGCCGCGTGGTGCTCGCAACGGTCGAGGCAACACAAGGGCGCGTTTTGCCGGAGTGCATCTCGGCATTTCGGGCCAAGTTTCCGGGGGTGGATCTCGAGGTCCGGATCCTTGGGACGCACCAGGTCTCGGAAACCCTTCTCAAGGAGGGGGCCGACATCGGGATCGCCCTTGATCCCCCGTTACGGAACGAACTGCTGTTGAGGATGCGTTGGCCCCAGCCGCTTCAGGCGGTCATGCAACCCGGCCATGAGCTGGCGCAGCGGTCCGGAACCCTGCGGTTAAAGTTAAAGGACATTCTCGAGTGGCCGCACATCTTGCCCGATCGCAGCTTCGGCATTCGCTCTTTGATCGAGCGGGCTGCCAACAAGGCGGGCGCGGTAACGAGGCCGTTCCTTGAGACGAACTCGCTGGATGTCGCGAAGACGATTGCGATTTCGACCAATGCTCTCACGGTCCTGCCGCCCGAGGCCCTGTTTCGCGAATTGGCGGCAGGCTCTCTTGTTACGCGGGGAATTGACGACCCACTTCTGGTCAAGGCCACTATAGACGTGATGACCCTGCGCACCAAGCCGCTGTCCAAGGCGGCTGAGACTCTCCTGCGCTTCGTCCGCCAAAGCATTGCCGATCACAAGGCCTAGTGCCGGCTCCCGGGTGTTCTAAATCCGAGTACGCCGCCTACGCGTGTCGGCTATATCGTCACTAGCTTGCAATTTGTGATCATCGTTTCCCAGAGCAAGGTAGGTTCTGGGGAGGATCTGATGCAGCGCAGAACGGTCTTGATGGGAATAGCGGCTGCCCTCGTGGCACCCGCGATCGTTCGGGCCCAGGGCAGCGACGAGCTGAGGATTGGCGCCCCACTGCCGTTGACGGGGCCGCTCGCCCCGGAGGGCCAAAAGCAGAAGCGCGGCTACGATCTGTGGGTCAAGGAGGTCGAAAGCGCAGGCGGATTCGAGATTGGCGGCCGCCGCGTCCCGGTGCGCATCATCTATAGCGACTATCAATCCGCCACGCCGCGTGCCGTACAGGCCTGCGACCAACTCGTGACGCAACAGCGTGTCCACGCATTGTTCAGCCCATTCGGTTCCGGCGCCGCAAAAGCATCGAGCTCGATCGCCGAACGCTATCGCGTACCGATGATCGCCCCGACGGCGTCCTCACGCGAGGTCTACGATCAGGGCTTCAAATACCTATTCGGAACGTTCACGCCCAACGAGACGCTCACTGAGCCCCTCGCGGATATGATCATGGCGGCAGCGCCGGCCATCAAGCGCGTGGCGATCTTTTCGCGCAACGATCTTCTGCCGCTGGCCTTGAGCGCCGAAATGAAGAAGTCGGCCGTCAAGCGCGGCCTCCAGGTCGTGTTCGACGAAAAGTTCGCCATCGGCAGCCTGGACTTCGCCTCCGCGCTGACCCAGATGCGCAGCGCCGATCCGGAGTGGGTCTTCGTCGGCGGATACGTGAACGATCTCGTGCAGGTTCGCACGCAGATGCGCGATCTCGGCCTGAAGCCGCAGGTTCTCACCATGATCGCCGGGCCCGCCTACGAAGAGTTTACGCAGGCCCTGCACCGTGCGGCCGAGAACATCTCGAGTGCGGCCTGGTGGCATCCGGCCGTGCGCTACGAGGGCGTGGACATTTTCGGGAAGACGGAGAACTTCGTCCAGAAATTCCTCGCCACATATTCGGCGCTGCCCGACTACATCGAAGCGTCGGCTGCAGCAGCGGGCGCGATCCTGCAACTGGCAGCGCGCAAATCCGGCTCGCTTGAAGGGCCGGCACTGCGCGATGCGTTGGCGAGCCTGGATGCCATGACGTTCTACGGTCCGATCTCGTTCGGTCCGACCGGACAGATCGAAAAGCTGGTGCCGCCCGTGTTCCAGATCCAGGAGGGCAGGCCGATCGTTCTGGCGCCTACATCGATCGCGCAGGGCGACTTTCGCCTTGGCATTACCTGATCAAACCGCGGTGCAGCCGTGCAACTAGCGCAGGTTATTCTGAACGGGCTTCTGCTCGGCGGCCTCTATGCGGCGATGGCAGCAGGCTTCTCGCTGGTCTGGGGCGTGCTCAACATCATCAACATAGCGCAGGGGTCTGCCGTCGTCCTCGGTTCTTACGTTGCGTATTTCGCCTGGCGATATGCCGGTCTCAATCCTCTGCTGGCTGTTGCTCTTGCAGGTCCTCTTCTGTTTGGCGCGGGGTGGGTGCTTCAGAGATTTCTGATCCAGCGGGTGATCGCTGCTCCCGTGCTGATTACTCTGGTGTTCACCTTTGGGATGGACCTGATCCTGAACAACACGATGATCAGTCTGTTCACGGCGGACTATCGGAAGATCGAAGGGGTGTTTCCGACCGTGCCGCTTCACTTTGGCGCGCTGACGCTCCCCGTCGATCGTCTTCTTGCCGCGGCTGCGGGTATCGGCGTGGCCTTCGGCTTGCATTTCTATCTCCATAGGTCTCGTCTCGGGCGTGCGATCGTCGCGGTCAGGATGGACCGGCAGACCGCCGAGTTGATGGGCGTGCGTGTCGAGATCATCTACGCAACGACGTTCGGACTCGGATTGGCGATGGCGGGGGTGGCGGGCTGCCTGCTCGCAGCCATCTTCCCGACGTCGCCCCTGAACAGCGCCTACTATCTGCACATCGCGTTCGTCGCCTGCGTTCTGGGTGGACTCGGGAGCGTCCTTGGGGCGGTGGCCGGCGGGCTGTTGCTTGGCGTCGTTGAGAGCCTGGGTGCTCTCTTTGTTGGAGCCGAGTACGGCACCACGGTTGCTGCCGTCGTCCTCCTTCTGATGCTGTTCACGCGACCACAGGGCCTTCTGGGCCGGGCAGGCTACGAATGACCTCTCGTGGCCGACTAGCGATTGCAATCGCCGTCATCGGCGGGCTCGCCTGCGCAGGGCTTCCGCTGATCCTTGCCGGCGAGCCCTATCTGATGCGCCTCGTCACGATGTTCAGCCTTCTGCTGGTGCTGGCAGCTTCGTGGAACATTGTCGGTGGGTTCACGGGTTACCCGTCGTTTGCAACCGGCGCCTTTTTTGGGCTTGGCGCTTATGTCGCCGCGATCCTGCAAGCAAAGGGAGTGGACTGGCGATTAGCCCTGGTCGCGGCGGGACTCGCTGGCGGCATTCTCGCCGCGCCGGTCGGTTACGGAGTTCTCAGGCTGCGCGGTCACTACTTCGCGGTCGCGAGCCTCATGCTGGGTACCATCCTCAAGGAGCTGACAACCGGATGGTCCGATCTGACCGGCGGAGGTATGGGCCTGACCATCGCCGGCGCTGGCGGCGATCCGGAAGTGCTGGCGAGCTTTGCGCTGCGAGTCTCTCTGGCGCTGGCCGTGCTCACCGTTCTGTTGGGCGCTGCCATCAAATGGAGCCGCCTCGGATTTGGGCTGGATTGCATCCGCATGAACGAGACTGCGGCGGCCGGCATCGGCGTCGATGCGCAGAGGCTCAAGACTTACGCCTTCATCCTCTCGTCAATTCCATCGGCAGTCGCGGGCGCAGTCTATGCCGGGTGGATCGGCTACATCGATCCGACGGATGTCTACGACGTGATGTGGTCGGTGAAGCCGATCGTCGCGGTGCTGCTCGGAGGCGTGGGCACGATCCTCGGGCCGGTCGTCGGCGCCGCCATCTTCGTGGCGCTCGAGGAAATCGTCTGGCGCAACGTTCTGAGCTTCAGCGCAGGCGGACTCGGCGTCCTGATCGTCCTGCTGCTGCTGGTCCTGCCAGCCGGTGTGTTGCCCTCGCTTGTCTCCAGGAAGACCCGCTCATGACGGCCGCATTGCTCGACGTCAGACATGTCAGCCGTCGGTTTGGCGGACTGAAGGCGATCGACGACGTTTCGTTCCGACTGAACGAAGGCGAGATCGTCGGCATGATCGGCTCGAACGGCGCCGGCAAGACCACGCTCGTCAATCTTGTGACGGGGCATCTCAGGCCCTCCCAGGGCGAGATCTCGTTTCGCGGCCAAAGGATCACCGGCCGGAAGCCCCACGAGCTCGCATCGAGAGGGCTGATGCGGACGTTTCAAGTCGTTCAGCCGTTCAACGCTCTGACCGCGCTCGACAATGTCGCGGCCGCCGCGATGTTCGCAGGCGGCGCGCGATCACTGTCCGGCGCCCGGGAGCAGGCAGATGCCGCGTTGAGCAGCCTTGGTATCGGTCATTGTCGCGATCATTTGCCGATACGCATGACGCTGGCTGAACGCAAGCGTTTGGAACTCGCGCGGGCCTGGGTCGCCAAGCCAAAATTGCTGTTCCTTGACGAGGTCAACGCGGGCTTGAACACCGGTGAGATCGAAGGCGTTCTCGGCATGATCCGGAAGATTGCTGCTGAAGGCGTGGCGATCGTGATCATCGAGCACCTGATGAAAGTTGTGAAAGGGCTTTGTCCGCAGTTGATCGTGCTGCATCGCGGCCAATTGCTTGCAAGCGGTCCGACGGACGAGGTGGCTCGCAATCCGTCGGTCATCGAGGCTTATCTCGGAACGCGTGGCGCGGCCGCGATGCTCGGAGAAGTGCGATGACCCCAGGTCTCGTCGTTTCGAACCTTAGCGCCGGCTACGGTGACGTCTCCGTACTCACTGACGTCTCCATGTCGGCCGAGGTCGGAGTGATCACCGCGGTGATCGGTTCAAATGGTGCCGGCAAGACAACATTGCTGCGCAGTTTATCGGGACTGCTGAAGCCGCGCCAAGGCAGCATTCGGATCGGCGATGCCGAACTCTCCGGCTCCAAGGCTCTCGATTTCGTCAATGCCGGCATCGCGCATGTTCCGGAAGGCCGGCGCCTGTTCGCCGGCATGACCGTCGAGGACAATTTGCTGATGGGCGCGTTTGCGCGCGTTGCGCCACTGGCGGAGCTTCGTCGTGATCTCGATCGGATATACGCCATGTTCCCGAAGCTCGCCGAACGGCGACGTCAAGACGCCGTATCCATGTCCGGAGGCGAGCAACAGATGTGCGCGATCGGGCGCGGGCTGATGTCGCGGCCCCGCGTCCTGATGATCGACGAGCTGTCACTTGGTCTGTCGCCGGTCGCCGTCGATTTCCTCGTGGAATCGCTGAAGACGATCAGCAGTGACGGGGTCGGCATCGTCGTCGTGGAACAGGACGTCGCTGTGGCGCTCGACCTGGCCAGGCATGTGGTCGTGATGGATCGCGGTCGGGTCTCGAAGGCCGGATCCAGCAGTGACATTGCCCAAGATCGTGCAATTCGCGTCGCCTATCTCGGCGTCGATTAGGCTTCTCTGACCAAAATCGGGATCAATGACATGAACGCCATGCAATTCGACATCATTCGCTCTCCTTTTGACGGGTCCCCAGTCGGTCAGATGCCCATAGCGGACGCGGCAGCGGTAGAAGCAGCCATCAATGCCGCGGAGAGCGCCTTTCAGGTCATGCGAAGGCTGCCTCGCTTTGCTCGCGCTGACATTCTCGCGCGGGCTGCCGAGATCATGAAGGCGAGGCGCAACGAGTTCGTCAGCACTATCGCGGCGGAAGCCGGCAAGCCTCTCTATGACGCACGGGGAGAGGTGGCCCGCTCGATCTTCAACCTGACCAATGCGGCAGCCGAAGCGCGCCGGTATGGCGGGCATGAAATCCCGCTGGACATGGATGCCGGGGTCTTCGAATACCAGACCACGACGGCCGACGGCGCTCCGCTCGACCTGGCCAACGCGGATTTCGAGCAACTCGCCTCAATTCGGCGGCGTATCGGTATCGCGCGGCGCTTTCCGATCGGGCCAATTCTCGCGATCGCTCCCTTCAATTTTCCGCTCAACCTCGTTCTGCACAAGGTTGCACCGGCGCTCGCGGTTGGCAATTCGGTCGTGCTGAAGCCGGCTCCGCAGACCCCGTTGACGTCGCTGCTGCTTGCTGAGGTGCTGACCGAGGCCGGCCTTCCGAAAGGGGCGCTGTCTGTCGTTCATTGCAGCGTGCCGCTCGCGGAGCAGATGGTGAGGGATGACCGCTTCGCGATGGTCACGTTCACGGGGTCGGCCAAGGTCGGCTGGCACATCAAGTCAATCGCCGGGAAGAAGAAGGTCGCGCTTGAGCTCGGCGGAAACGCTGCCGTCATCGTCTGCGCGGACGCAGACCTGGACCTTGCTGCAGCAAGATGCGTCCGAGGCGGTGTCGTCTACGGCGGCCAGTATTGCATCGGCGTCCAGCGCATTCTCGTCGAACGCAGGATTCACGACGAGTTCGTGGAGAAACTGACGACCAAGGTACGTGCCTGCAAGGTCGGCGATCCCATGCAGGAAGGCGTGGATGTTGGTCCGGTCATCGACGAGGGATCGGCCAAGCGCATCGCAAGCTGGATCGACGAGGCAAGCGCGGCAGGAGCCAAGATTCTGGTCGGCGGGAAGCGCGAGCGAGCGGTCGTGGAGCCGACGATCATGGCAGGGACGAAAAGTGGAATGAAGATCGAGGACGAAGAGGTCTTCGGCCCCGTCCTGACCGTAAATCCGTTCAACGAGTTCGACGATGCGGTCCGGCGCGCGAACGCGACTCGCTATGGTTTGCAAGGGGGGATGTTCACCCGCGACCTCAAGCGCGCATTTTCGGCGATCGAAGAGTGGGACGTTGGTGGTCTGATGGTCAACGACGTGCCGATCTACCGGCTGGACAATATGCCGTTCGGCGGCTGGAAGGAATCCGGGCTCGGTCGCGAAGGAACCGTCTTCGCGATGGACGATATGACCGACATCAAGCATCTCGTCATCAACTACGCATGAGCTGCGAGTGTTCTGAAATGCAGAACGCCGCGAGCGCGTGAGTTGTCTATTCCCAATGCCGCGGTCACCATCATAGTCGCCTCGAGGACGCCGAGTCCTCGAGGGAGGGACAGACAATGAAAACGACCTACCTAATTCCGGCCGCGGCTGCGATGGCGCTGCTCCTTGCACAGCCATCAAGAGCGCAGGACAAGACCATCCTGGCGTACATCGAAGAACCTCCGTTCGCCGCGACGATCAACGGTCAGCCAGCAGGTTCGGACGTCGATCTCGCCAAGGCGGTGCTGGCGAGAATGGGCGTCAAGGACATCGAGTTGAAGAAGGTGGAGTTCGCCGAACTCCTTCCAGGCGTGGCTGCCGGCCGCTGGACGATGAATACGGCGCTGTTTGTCACGCCGGAGCGCTGCAAGACGGTTGCTTACTCGAATCCCATCTGGGCGTTGGTCGACGGCATGATCGTTCGCGCTGGCAATCCAAAGCGCATCTCCAGCTATGCGTCGGTGGCCGCGTCTGACGCGCGGCTTGGCGTCGTCAAAGGCACCGTGCAGGTTGGAAGCGCGAAGGCGGCAGGTGTGCCGGCTGAGCGGATCGTCGAGTTCGGTGCCCAGGAGGAGATCATTGCTGCGATCAAGACCCGGCGCGTCGACGCCTATCCGAATACGGCGCTTGGTCACCGTGCGCTGCTCGCTTCGCTGAAAGATGCGGATCTGGCGCTCGCGCAGCGATTCGAGCCGCCCATGGAGAACGGCCGCCCGAAGGCTGGCTTCGGCGCATTCTCGTTCAACCAGGCGAGCGGAGCCTTCATTGCCCGTTTCAACGCAGAGCTGGCGAGGTTCCTCGGCTCGGAGGACCATCGCGCCATCGTCGCCAAATATGGACTTGGAAACGAAGAAATTGCGCCGGCGCTGACCGCGAAAAGTGAGGAGTTGTGCAAATGAGCGCACTGTCGACCAATACCAGGATGCTTGACCCGGAGCTTGTGCTTGGCAAGCTCAAGATCGAACTGCCGGCATCCGTTCCGCCCACCGGTAACTATGCCCGAGCGCGTTCGACGGGCAATGTCCTGTACCTCGCCGGACACCTTCCGGATTCAGCCGGCGTTCCGCAATTCATCGGCAAACTAGGTCGCGAGGTGACCGTTGAGGACGGCTATCGCGCCGCGCGGGTTGCGATGATCAACAGTCTTGGAACGATCAAGGCGAATATCGGCGATCTGAAGCGGGTCAAGCGCATCATCAAGTTGCTGGGGATGGTGAACTGCGTCGCCGATTTCGTCCAGCAGCCCGAGGTGATCAACGGCGCCTCGGACCTTCTCGACGAGGTGTTCGGCAAGGACGTTGCATTGCATGCGCGGTCGGCGGTCGGCATGCACTCCTTGCCGCGCGGTAACTGCGTCGAAATTGAAACGATCCTGGAGTTCGAATGAGGTGACCGTCATTCCCTGAGCGACTGAAACTATTCGCATTCGAGAACAAAAGCGATCTATCATCGGAGTCTCAATTGAGAGGATGAATGATGATTACGCTGAAGCAACTGGAGGGATTTTACTGGGTTGCAGAACTTGGGGGACTCGATGAAGCGGCTCAAAGGCTGAATGCGACGCAGTCGGCGATTTCCAAGCGCGTGCAAGAGCTTGAGGCGATTTTGAACATTGCATTGTTCGACCGGTCCAAACGACGGGTCCAGATTACGCCGCAGGGCGAGAAGCTGATCGTGCTGACGCGTGACATGCTGGCGCTCCGCGATCGGATGATGGATTTCAAGTCGTCGCTGGACCAACCGCCGCGCAGCCTTCGGTTTGGCGTGACCGAGCTAACGGCCATGACGTGGCTTCCGAATTTGATCCATCGCCTTCGTGGAAGCTATCCGACGTTAGCACTGGAACCCGTGGTCGACGCAAGCGTGGAGCTCATCGAAAAACTCAAAGCGGATGAACTCGATGCGGTCGTCGTTCCGGATGCCTTTCGAGAGTCGTCGTTCGAAGTCGTGCCTCTCGATTCCGTAGAATACGCCTGGATGTGCAGTCCCGCCTATTTCGATGATGCGGCGGAACTGCCACTCGCGAGCTTGTCCAGTCACACGATCATCGTCCAGCAGCAGGCGTCGTCCGGTCTTGGCGACCTCATATCGCAGTGGCTGGCAGACAAGCACATCGCCTTCGACAATACGCTGTCCAGCAGTAGCCTGACGGCTTTGTCATCGCTGACGTTGTCGGGTTTGGGAATCAGCTATCTACCGCGGAAGGTGTTCGATTATCTGATTGCGTCTGGCCAGCTGAGAATCTTGCGGACGCGGCCGGCATTGCCACGTATTCCGTACGTGATGATCTACAAGAAGTCGAAGAGCGACGAGTTTCTCCGGATCCTGGCCTCGCTCGCTTCGGACTGTTGTGAGTTCTCCCGGTCTGTTCCGTGGTACTTCGCGGCACGATGACAAAGCCCGAAATTGATTCACCGCTTCTCATGAAATTTGCGACATCTTGAGTCGTAAACTATTCCATTGACCGTAATCGTAACGCTCGGCACCTGTAGGCAAGGATGAGAGACGTAACGTTTGCAAAACGCGACTCCCATCGTGAGCGGGATCGGGTGCCGAAATGCAATTGCTGGCCAGGCGAGTAGACCTGATACAGCCTTCACCAAGTGTGATGGCGATGAGCCGCGCAAAGGAATTGATCGCTGCCGGCCAGGACATCTGCAACATGGCTGCGGGCGAGCCAGACTTCGCAACACCGCGTCCGATCATCGATGCCGCTTATCAAGCGCTTTTGGCTGGCGAGACGAAATACACGGCCGTCGATGGGACGCGGGCGCTCAAGGAAGCGATCTGCGAAAAATTCCGTCGTGAGAACGGACTAACTTACAGGCCTGACCAGATTTCCGTAGGTGCCGGCGCAAAGCAGGTGATCTTCAACGCATTCGCCTGCTCGGTGGACGAGGGGGACGAGGTTATCATCCCGGCTCCATACTGGGTGTCCTATCCCGACATCGTGCAATTCAACGGCGGCAAGCCCGTGTTCGTTGTCGCCCCGGCTTCACGAGGGTTCAAGATGACCGCCGAGCAATTGCAATCGGTGATCACGCCCCGCTCCAAATGGCTGGTTCTGAATTCACCGAACAATCCGAGCGGCGCGACGTTTTCACGCGCCGAGCTCCAGCAAATCGGCGAGGTCGTGGCCCGGCATCCCAATCTCTACGTACTGACTGACGAGATCTACGAACATTTGATCTATGACGATTTGCCCTATGCATCATTCGCGGCAGTCAATCCCAGTCTCTCTGAGCGAACATTGACGATCAACGGGGTCTCGAAGTCTTTCTCGATGACGGGCTGGCGGCTCGGTTACGGAGCGGGTCCGCAACCTTTGATCAAAGCCATGGAGAAGCTGCAGTCGCAGACGAGCGGCAATCCCGCGTCCGTCAGTCAAGCCGCAGCTTTGGCTGCACTCAAAGGCTCGATGGAGTTCTTTGGCGAATGGCGTCGTGAGTTTCGGCGTCGACGTGACTATATCGTGGGCCAGTTGGATGGCCGGGAAGGCCTATCCTGCGCGAAACCCGCAGGTGCATTTTACGTCTATCCTTCGTGCGCAGCGCATCTTGGAAAGACTACGCCAGGCGGCAAGCGCATCGAGACTGACACCGACTTCGTTCTTTACCTTCTGAACGAGTACAAAGTCGCAACAGTACAGGGCGCCGCCTACGGGTTGTCGCCGTCGTTTCGGATCTCGTTCGCGACCTCGATGAATGTCATCGAAGAGGCGTGTCGCCGCGTGCTCGCTGCCTGCACTGCTCTTCACTAGCAGCGCCGTAGTGGCGTGATCCGCCAATAGCAAGGCGTTCCAGTCGTCTTCGACTTCGATTCCAGAAGACGGCGACGCAGGCATTCCCTGCAGGACACCAAGCTGGTCGTCCTGTCATCGACATCCTCTCGACTTTTCACAACACGCGTCGTGGCGAATAGCCGCCAGATGCCATCGGCCGTCTGCACCAAACATTCCTAATATTCATTTATGGATGTAAATTAATTCCATTGAGGAATTTAATTTGATCGCTACGGTAAGTGAAGTGTAGCGAGGCCACCTGATGGACTTTCAGATCAAAGGAAAGACAGCGTTGGTGTTCGGCGGCGCCGGTGGTCTCGGCTCCTCTATTGCGTTGGCGTTGGGGCGCGAAGGATGCCAGGTGGCGATCGCTGATATCAATGGCGATGGATTGAACGCCGTGGCTCAGCGTCTTCGCACCAAGGATGTGTCCGCGCTGCCGATCGTCTGGGATATCGCTGACCTGTCGATCATCCAGGCGAACCTCGACTTGGTGGCTAAGCAACTTGGTTCGGTAGATATCCTGATCAACAACACCGGAGGGCCGCCGCCTTCTCCAGTGTCGGGCATCGACGCCGCCGTTTGGGCGGCCAATTTTCAGAAGATGGTGCAGCCCGTGATCGCGATCACGGATCGTGTGCTTGAAGGAATGAGAGCCAAGCGGTGGGGACGCGTGATCACGAGCGCCTCGTCCGGCGTGATTGCACCTATCCCTAACCTCGGTGTGTCGAACACGCTGCGCAGCGCGCTTACGGGCTGGTCCAAAACCCTCGCGCGCGAAGTCGCCCGAGATGGGATAACGGTGAACGTCGTCGTTCCAGGACGAATTGCGACCGATCGCATTCAGTTCCTGGACGCCGAAAAAGCGAAGCGCGAGGGGAGGCTGGTTGACCAGGTCGCCGCCGAGAGCACCGCAAGCATTCCGCTCGGCCGATACGGCAGGCCGGAAGAATATGCGGATGTCGTTGCTTTCCTCGCCAGCGCGCAGGCCTCTTATGTCACGGGCTCGACTGTTCGCGTCGATGGCGGCTTGATCCCCAGTGTTTGAAGGGCATGGCGTTTAAAGGGCATGGCAAGATGACGACCAATCATCAGGTAATCTCCAACCTCGCGCGAGCGACCACAGCGACCCTGACGACCGTCCTCTTCAAGAAGGGCGTACGAAACGTCTGGATTCGGGGAACTGCACCGCTGTTGCCGGGCCAGCCCAAGATCGTGGGGCCTGCATTCACGCTGCGGTTCATCGCAGGGCGCGAGGACATCAACACCCCGGCTGCGTGGTCTTCGCCTGTTTCGACCCGCGCCGCCGTCGAGGCTATGCCACCAGACTGCGTTGCGGTCGCCGATGCATTGGGGACGACTGACGCGGGGATCTTCGGAGATATCCTATGCGCGCGCATGCACGCCCGCGGCGTCAACGGTCTCGTCAGCGATGGCGTCGTCCGCGATCGTGCGGGCATCATCGCGAGCGAATTGCCGACCTGGTGCAAAGGAATTGCCGCCCCGCCCGCCGTCGCGCAACTGGCCTTCGCGGGCTGGGAGCAGCCGATCTCGTGTGGTGGAGTGGCCGTCTTCCCGGGAGACATCATCGTGGCGGACGATGATGGCGCAATCGTCATCCCCGTCGCCATGGCTGAAGACGTCGCTTCTATCGCTGCCGAGCAGGAGGATCTCGAGACGTGGATCCTTCGCGAAGTGCGCAATGGTCATCCGCTCACCGGGCTCTATCCGCTGAACGCAGAGAACGAAGCCAGATATCAGCGCGAAATGGGCCGCAACTGATGTCCGGCTGGCCCAATCATTTGCCAGGCGCAGCCTGTTTGGCAGGTCGTACCAAGCCTTTTGAGAGCGCTTTGTCATGATCGAGATCAACAACGTGTCCAAACAGTACGGGACGTTCCATGTCCTGACGGACTGCAGCACCAAGGTTGCCAAGGGGGAGGTCGTGGTGGTGTGCGGACCGTCCGGATCGGGCAAGTCAACTCTGATCAAGACGATCAACGGCCTTGAACCGATCAATAAGGGCGACATCAGAGTCAATGGAACATCCGTGTGCTCGCCGAAGACCAATCTCTCACAGCTTCGGTCGAAGGTGGGCATGGTGTTTCAGAATTTCGAACTCTTCCCGCACCTGTCGATCATCGAGAACCTGACGATCGCACAAATCAAAGTCCTGGGCCGAAAGCGGAATGAGGCCGGGGACAAGGGACGGAAATATCTGGACCGCGTGGGTCTGAAGGATCAGGCGGCGAAGTATCCAGCCCAACTCTCGGGCGGACAGCAGCAGCGTGCCGCGATAGCCCGCGCACTCTGCATGGATCCGATCTGCATGCTGTTCGACGAGCCGACGTCGGCTCTCGATCCGGAAATGGTCAACGAGGTTCTGGACGTCATGGTCCAGCTCGCGCGAGAGGGCACCACGATGATGTGTGTCACCCACGAAATGGGTTTTGCGCGAAAGGTGGCGGATCGCGTGATCTTCATGGATGCGGGCAGGATCATCGAAGACACCTCGAAAGCCGAATTCTTCGGGAATATCGAGGGGCGAACTGACCGCGCGAAGCAGTTTCTCTCTCGAATTCTCCAACACTAGACGTTGTCGCTCGCCAGGACTGAAGGGACAGACAACGTATGTTCAAGAACTATTCCTGGGACTGGGGCGTGTTTCTCCAGCCCGTGTCAACCGGAGAGCCCACGAATTATCTGGGGTGGCTGCTTGCCGGATTGTACAACACGGTCGTTCTGGCCCTGTCAGCAAGCCTGATCGCATTCGCGGTCGGAGTGGTGATGGGGGTGCTCCGCACGACCCCGAACCGGTGGCTTGCTGCATTGGGAACAACCTATGTCGGCATATTTCGAAACATTCCGGTGATCGTCCAGTTGTTCGCCTGGTACTTCGTGCTCCCCGAACTGCTGCCGGACAACGTTGGGACATGGTTCAAGCAGCTTCCCGCTTCAACCCAGATGATGACATCCGCAGTGCTCTGCCTGGGCCTGTATATGGGCGCACGCGTGTGTGAACTGATCCGCTCCGGCATCGAGACGCTCCCCAAGGGACAACGATCGGCCGCTCTGGCATTGGGCCTGACGCTGCCTCAAGCCTACCGTTACGTCCTGCTTCCCGTCGCCTTCCGGGTCGCAATTCCCCCGTTGACCTCCGAAATGATCAACGTGTTCAAGAATTCGGCCGTGGCCTCGACGATCGGTCTATTGGAGCTCTCCGCTCAAGCGCAGCAACTTGTTGATTACACGGCTCACCCTTACGAGTCTTTCGCGGTGGCCACGGCAGTCTACATTTTGATCAACGTGATCGTCGTTTTGATCATGCGTCAGGTCGAAGTGTCAGTACGTTTGCCCGGCTATATCGGGGGCAAGTGATGACCGCTATCGACTTGTTGTCCGATATCACAAACTCGCTCCCCGCCCTTGCGGCGGGCATGGTCACGAGCCTCAAGATCACAGCGATAGCGGTTGTCTTCGGCATCGTCTGGGGCGCGATTCTCGCGGTCATGCGCCTGTCTTCTTTCAAGCCCTTTGCGCTGTTCGCGCAGGGGTACGTGATGCTCCTGCGGTCTATTCCGTTGATCATGGTGCTGCTCTGGTTCTTCCTGATGGTGCCGCAGCTCATCCAGAACCTGTTCGGCGTGTCACCGCGCACCGACATTCGTCTGGTCTCGGCGATGGTGGCATTTTCCCTGTTCGAGGCTGCCTACTACTCCGAAATCATCCGCGCTGGGATTCAGGCCGTGTCGCGGGGGCAGCTGAGCGCAGCCAATGCATTGGGTATGCCGTATCTGATGGCGATGCGGCTGATCGTGCTTCCTCAGGCCTTGCGCGCCACGGTTCCCGCACTACTGACGCAGGGCATCGTTCTCTTCCAGGACACGTCCCTCGTCTACGTCATCGGCCTCGCTGATTTCTTCCGGTCTGCGAAGAACATCGCCGATCGCGACGGGAACACGGTCGAAATGATCCTTTTCGCAGGCAGCGTATATCTCGTCATTTCGCTGCTTGCGTCCGCCGGCGTGCAGTTTCTTCAAAGAGGAGGACGATATGTCAAAGTGGGCTAATTCGCTGATGCTCGGTGCCCTGTTAGTCGGCTCGCCTGCGTTTGGTCAGGAAGGAGGCACTTTAGCGAAGGTCAAGGCAAACGGCGTCATCACGCTCGGGGTTCGGGACTCTGCCGTCCCGTTCTCGTATCTCGACAATGACCAACAGGTGATCGGCTATTCCAGAGAACTTTGCGGACTTGTCGTCACGGCGCTCAAACAGAAGCTGAATCTGCCAGATCTTGCGGTGAAGGAGGTGACCACCACGCCTTTGAGCCGTATCCCGCTCATCATAAACGGCACGATTGACCTGGAGTGCGGCTCAACGACCAACAATACGACCCGGCAGAAGCAAGTCGCCTTTTCCGATACGACATTCGTCATCGGCACACGGATGCTCGTGAAGAAGAGTGCGGGAATCAAGGAGTTCGCCGACGTCGCCGGGAAGAATGTCGTTACGATAGCGGGCACGACGCCGGAGCAGATTATTCGTGAGGTCAATAACAAGAATAATCTGAAGATGAACATCATCAGTGCGAAGGATCATGCTGAATCATTCCTGACGCTGCAAACCGGTCGCGCGGCCGCTCTCTTCATGGATGACGCGCTCCTTTATGGCCAGATGGCAAAATCGCCGGATGCCAAGGACTACGAGATCGTCGGACAGCCCCAGTCGTTCGAAGCCTATGCGCTCGTCCTGCGCAAGGATGATCCGGATTTCAAGGCGCTCGTCGACGAAACGCTCGTCGCGTTCATGAAGTCCGGCAAGGCGGACGAGCTTTATAAGAAATGGTTCATGTCCCCGATTCCACCGAAGGGGATCAACCTGGACTTCCCCATGTCTGACCAGCTTCGGGAGGCGTTCGCGAAGCCGAACGATAAGGCTTTTCAGTAGCGGGGAACTGCGTTTCGAGTCGTATCATAAAGCGCGTCATGGCTGACGGTCTCACGTGCTGAGGGGCCGTCCAAGCGCGGCCGCCCGTCCAGCTAAGCAAGTGAGATTGAACAATGTCACCAGAAGAGAAGATCGTGGCGATGGGACTGACGTTGCCAGCGGCGTTGCCGCCGAGAGGCAACTACGTTTCTTATCGCCGAGTTGGGGACGTCTTGTTCTTGGCCGGTCATGGACCTCGACTGGCGGACAACACGTATCGCCTTGGGAAGGTCACTTCGGAGGCGGATATTCCGCGGGCCTATGCCGATGCACAGCTAACTGGCCTGAACATGCTCGCGACCTTGAAGGGTGCGGTTGGCGAGCTTAGCCGGATCGTGGCGGTCGCGAGAGTGATCGGCATGGTCAACGCTGAACCGACGTTCACGCAGCACCCAAAGATTATTGACGGTTGCTCGGATCTGTTGGTCGAGGTCCTCGGCGACGCAGGTCGTCACGCTCGTGCGGCAGTTGGGGTATCTTCGCTTCCAAACGGTATGACCGTCGAGATCGAGGCGATCGTGCACATCGCCACATGACGTTGCGAGCCGCTGGAGCGTAAGGAGCGGGTGTTCTGATTAAGAGAACGCCGTGAGCGCGTACGCATACTATTGGACCGGAGTAGCCGCTGCCATACTCGACGAGGATTGTTCGGACGAGAAGGCAGTTGAGGCGCGTCAGAAAGCGTCATCCTCGAGACCAGCCGGTCACAGCCAAAGACAAGGTCATATCGTTGCAACTTGCAAGCTGCTGATTGGAGCGCGCCATCATGCAAAAGGTTAGTTCCGGGATCAATCACGTCGAGTACGCGATGGGCGAGCTCCGCGTCGTTGCTCTGCGTGACGGTTACGTTGACATGCCGCCCAGTAGATTGCGTCAGACGGGCGGGCGGCCATTTGGGGCCGAGCTTCCGCAGCAGGTCGACTTGGTCGAAGGTCGGCTTCGTCTGTCGGTCAATGGCTTTCTCATCATTGACGGTGATCAGCACACGCTCATAGACACGGGTGCATCAAACTCGTGGGAACCAACGATGGGCCTGCTGTTGAGTGCTCTGAACGAGGCAGGCATTGCCCGCGAGGCAATTGGCACAGTCGCGTTGACGCATACGCATTCCGATCATGCGAATGGGCTCGTGGCCGCAGACGGGGCCGACGCATTTCCCAATCTTCGTCGATTATTTGTCCCCCGTGAGGAACTCTCGATGTTCGACAGAAACGAAAGGTTGGCTCGGTTCCGGCAGCGCCGTTTACCGCTGGATGACGGGTGCAAGCTGAGCGACTGCATCACGTCCGTGCAAACTCATGGGCACGAGGTCGGTCACACAGGGTTCGAGGTTTCGAGCAGCGGCGAAAAATTGTTGGTTTGGGGAGATATCGTCCACGTGCCCTCGATCCAATTTGCGAGGCCCGAGCTGAGCTGGGAGTTCGATGCGGATCAGAATGAAGCCCGTGCCACGCGGCAGAAATTGCTTCATCGCGCCGCACAGGCAAACGTGGCTGTCGCGGGGGCTCATCTAGACTTTCCTGGCATTGGAATGGTGTCTGGCGGTGGCGGTACGTTCCATTTCAGATGCCTGTAAAGGGTTCGAAGGAAATTCTGATCGGCCGCGACGCTGGTCGTGCTCGATTTCGAAAGTTGCTGGTGATCCGCTGCCGTTTGCGGAGCCGCCGTTAGGCGACAAAAGACGGCAATGCGCCTCTTTAGGGCGTTTCCTCCCATGACTTGGCGGGGTCTCTTAGAGACCCCGCCATTTTTCGCCAGGGAAGGGAAGCGCGGAGAGCGAATGCCGGGGTACGAAATGCCGTGTCTGTCGGGTGTACGGTAGAGTCTTGGAGAAGCAAAGATGATCGACATAGAGGCCATCGCGAAGCTCGACCGTGCCAGTACGCTGCACCCACTGACAGATCTTAAGGGATACGCTCTCGGCAAAGTCGCAACGACGATCGTTACTAGCGGCAAAGGAATTCGTATCGAGGATGCCGAAGGTCGTAGTTACATCGATGGATTTGCCGGCCTCTACTGCGTCAACGTAGGATATGGCCGAACCGACGTTGCCGCAGCAATCGCGCGGCAAGCCTACAATCTCGCATACTACCACAACTATGCGGCTCATACGACCGAACAGCTGGCCATTCTGTCTGATCGCGTGATCCGAATGGCGCCAGGTATCCCTAGCAAGGTCTTCTTCGGGTTGTCCGGATCAGATGCGAACGAGACACAAGTAAAGCTCGTTTGGTACTACAACCATCTTCGTGGGCAGCCTCGAAAGAGAAAAATCATTTCTCGTAGGCTTGGCTACCATGGCTGTTCGGTATTCTCGAGCTCCATGACGGGACTATCTTTCTTCCACGACAACATGGACCTTCCAGTCCCCGGCGTATTGCACACCGGCGCTGCCCACTACTATTTGGACGCCGAGCCAGGGGAAACGGAGGAGGCATTTTCCCGTCGTCGCGCTGCCGAACTCGAGGAGCTCATCGTGAGGGAAGGAGCGGAGACGATCGGTGCCTTTATTGCTGAGCCAGTGCTGGGAACGGGAGGCATCGTACCACCCCCTCAGGGCTATTGGCGCGAAGTGCAAGCCGTGCTTCGGCGATACGATATTCTTCTAATCGCCGATGAAGTGATCTGCGGGTTTGGGCGGACCGGGGCAAACTTCGGCAGCTTGCAGTACGACATAGAACCTGATCTCACTACGATCGCGAAGGGGCTGACCTCCGGATATGCTCCTCTTTCAGGCGCCATCGTTAGCAAAAAGATTTACGACGTCATGGAGGAAGCGGCAGACCGGGTCGGCGTATTCTCGCATGGATATACTTATTCCGGTCATCCGATTTCCGTTGCCGCAGCCAACGCCGTTCTCGATATCTTCGAGAGAGAAAGGCTTAGCGAAAGAGCCCGCATCGTGGGTGCGCATTTTCAGAGGCGGCTCAAAGAGCGCTTTGCCCAAATGGAGATGGTCGGCGATGTGCGAGGTGTAGGTCTGCTTGGCGCAGTTGAGTTTGTGGCCGATCGCACAACCAAACGCCGATTTGATCCGAATCTTAAGGTCGCCGCCAGGATTGTTAAAGCCGCTCGTGATCGCGGTCTTATTGCAAGGGGAATGCCACATGGCGATATTCTCGGGTTCGCGCCGCCTCTGGTCGTTTCTGAATCCGAGGTCGATGAGATCGTGGAAATTGCTTATGCGGCGACCATGCAAGTCGTCGACGAACTGGCTGGATAAATCTGCGGTAGCCAACTGGATCGGTGGGGTGGGCCGATAGTGTGGCTCTTCGGACAAGAGAGAATCGCACAGGGCAGGTCGAGCGCTGAAAAGGCACTTCGCTAGAGCGAAGGCAAAGGCGGGCGAGCTTGGCGAGGTTTCTCTTTCATTCCTTTTGGTTGAATCACTCTCAAAAAGCGTTCCCTTGTGCAATTTCGGCGTGGTTTCTAATGTCCATCAATGCGCTCCCACGCAGAACGCTTAATCAATAGACCCTGGAGAAGTCGCTATGGTTGCGCCGGTGCTCATTCGGACTGTCGACACGCACGCGGAGGGCATGCCGCTTCGCGTCATCGTCGAGGGGTTGCCGACCATTCGCGGTAATTCGATGCACGAACGGCTGGCGTGGGCCAGGACGAATCTGGAGTGGGTACGAGATCTACTCGTCAACGAACCCAGGGGCCACGGGCCCATGATGTTCGCTATCCTCACGCCACCCGTGCTCCCTGACTCCGATTGGGGTGTGATCTACATGAGCGGGGGCGGCTTCTGGCCGATGTGTGGGCACGGGACGATTGGCCTTGTCACGATGCTTGTCGAGCGTGGACTGGTTCAGGTCAAAGAGCCGGTTACCGAAGTTCGACTAGATACCGCTGCCGGCTTGATTGTCACAAGCGTGCGGGTGGAGTCTCGAAAGGCCGTCAACGTGACGTTCACAAACGTACCCTCCTACGTTCTCGCGTCAAACGCTCGTGTCGAGGTGCCAGGGTTTGGCAAAATTACGATCAATGTGGCCTATGGCGGGAACGTCTACGCGATGATCGATGTCAAGCAACTGGGATTACGGGTTCGACCGGAAGATCTCAACACGCTCGTCGATCTAGGACTGGAGATCGTCAAAGCAGCGCGCGAGCAAGTGCAATACAGGCAGCCGTCGGGAGTCGATCTCGGACGGCTTAGTTCGTCGCTCTTTACAGAGGAGCCAGAACAAGGCGCGCCGGCGCGCAACTTCATGGTCAAGGAACCACGCTATTTTGATCGCTCTCCCTGCGGTACCGGCACTTCAGTGCGAATGGCCTTGGCTCATTCCCGTGGCGAGATCGAGCTAAATCAGCCCCTTGTTTGCGAGTCGATGTTCGGCACCCGCTTCGAAGGGCGGCTGATCGGCCTCGTTGATGTCGATGGAATGCCCGCGGTTGTCCCGCAGATCACGGGGCGGGCCTGGATCACCGGTGGAGCTGAGTTTATGCTTGACCCGTCCGATACATTTCCAAGGGGATTCAAGTATTGATCGGCGCCGAGGTCTAAAAGGAGACGTCTCTGGGCCCCCGGCGGCGCTTCGATTCGACGCTCAAGGTCGCTACCCGCATTGCGAAGGCTCCAGGGGATAGGGGCCCATCGTGCGAGTCAAATCCCACCGACAGTGTCCTTCGCACGCGCCGTCGAGCTACTGCATGCGGAGCGCCAGCGGCGGTGCCGGGCTAACCCGGAGCCCGCGACTTGATGGTTCCTTGAGCCCCGTGGCCCATTTCCGCCCTCCGTACAGCGAACGGATGTCACTAACGTCCCCGTCTAACGTACGGTGGCTAATACGCGATCCCCATGTTGCCTTGCAAGCATCCACTGAGGGTACTCGGGCGTCAGGGCGCTCGCCTTGTCCAAAACGGCAAGTTCATCCGTGGAGAGTTGAATTTCTGCCGCCGCTAGATTGTCGTCGAGCTGCTCGGTCGATTTGGCGCCGATGATCACCGTGGAGACGCTCTTTTGGTGGAGGAGCCAAGCGAGCGCGATCCTTGCGACGGAGACGCCGCGTGATGCCGCGATCGGCTTGATCGCATCGATGACGTCGTAGGCGTGCTCCTTGTCGACCGGCGGGAAATCGAACGTCAGCCGCCTTGCGTTGTTCGACGCCGCCGCGCCCTCGCGCGTGAACTTCCCCGACAGGAAGCCGCCGGCGAGGGGCGACCATATCATCAGACCCAACTGCTGATCCGTTGCCATCGGGATGATCTCCCGCTCCAGATCGCGCCCAGCGATCGTGTAGTAGCTTTGGATTGACTCGAAGCGGGCATAGTTATGCAGATTGCAGATGCCCAGCGCCTTCATGATCTGCCACGCCGCCATGTTGGATGCGCCGATGTAACGGACGAGCCCGCGCGACACCAGATTGTCAAGCGCGCGCATCGTTTCCTCGATCGGGGTTACGAGGTCGGCACCGTGCACTTGATAGAGATCGATATAATCGAGCCCCAGCCGTTTCAGGCTGGCCTCCACGCCCTGCATGATATGACCGCGCGACAGGCCAACCTGGTTGGGGCCGGGACCTGTGCGTCCACGGACCTTGGTCGCGATGATAAGGTCTTCTCGGCTCACCTTGAGGTCGCGCAGCGCTTGCCCGAGAATACGCTCGGAATGACCCTCGGCGTAAACGTCGGCGGTATCGATGAAGTTCACTCCGGCCGCGAGCGCTCGTTCGACCAGCACATTGGCGCTCTGCTGATCGACCTCACCCCACACTTTCCACCATCCTTGACCGCCGAACGTCGCCGTCCCCAAGCAAAGCTCCGAGACATACAGACCGGTGCGGCCGAAAGGACGATACTTCATGGCTTCCTCCCTCGAATGATCACCACTTTGCGCGGCTATGGATTTTCTTTCGTTGTCGACACACTCACCATTTGTGACGAAGGAGTTCATCGACCATACGTGCGGTCCGTTCAAAATGTTCTTGCAGGAGATCCGTCGCCGTCTCCGCATCGCGTCGGATTGTCGCTTCGAGGATATTCCGGTGCTCAGAGCGGACGTCTCGCGGAACGTCGTCCACGCCGACGGAGAGGCGTCGGTACCGGTTCGCGCGCGCCGATAATTGGTTGCAGAAGCCGAGCAACACCTTGGACTGGCAGGCGGCGATCAACGCTTCATGGAACGCGGCGTGGCGCTTCTCCCACTGCTCGTCGGCTGCGGTCGGCAGGTCTGCGCGCTCGCGGTCCATGCGCGTCAATAAATGGTGGGCGCTGATAAGTTGCGCCTCCCAGTTCTCGTCGCCGTGCTGAATGGAGAGCCGAAGAGCCTCGGACTCCAGACGCTGCCGGTTTCGCAGAATGTCCCACAAATCCTGGGAAGAGACCGGCGCCACCCGATAGCCCCGATGGCCCTCGAGTTCCGTGAACCCCTCCGCGGTCAGGCGAGTCAAAGCTTCCCGCACTGGCGTGACGCTGGTGTCGGTCAGTTCCTGCAGTTCGCTGAAGCGTAGCTTCTGCCCGGGTTGGAGCCTGCCGCTATGCATAGCGTCGCGGATCCGAGAATAGGCCTCGTCGGCAAGCGTACGTGTGACATCCCCGATCGCGATCATTTCGCAATCTTCACCGACTTTTGTATGGAAGGCAATAGTTTCGAAAATCCTTGACGGAGGATCTCAACCGCGATTAGTCTTCATCAATCCGAGGGGAAGGTGCATGTCATATGCGCACGACATCGCTCGCAAAGGGCGGGGATTCGCGGATCTTGACTGGACCGTCACGCACGTGGGTGATGTGACGGCATGACAAATTTGGGCTGCCGGCGCAGGGTCATTATCGCGGGCGGCTCAGTCGGCGGCTTGTTCCTTGGCAATCTTCTCGTCAAGTCAGGATGGCAGGTCGACATCTTCGAGCGCGCCTCGGATGCGCTCGTTGAACGGGGTGCCGGCATCGCCGGTCATGCCGAACTCGAGCCGGTTCTCAAGACAATTCTCGGACCCGAAGCCGAACTTGACCGGATCGATGTCGAGCAGCGGTTTGCTTTCGACCGAACAGGGCGTGTAGTCGCGCGCCATACCTATCCTCAATATTTGACGTCGTGGAACGTCCTGTTCGGTCGTATCCAAAAGGCGTTTCCCGCATCGTCTTATCATTCCGGCATCGAGGTCCTCGATGTCGTGCAAGGTGAGGGCGATGCCACCGTATCATTGTCGGATGGTCGACGACTATCTGCTGACCTTGTAGTCGGTGCCGACGGCGTTCGATCGCGTATTCGAGCGAAGCTCGCGCCGGAGGTCATCCCGCGTTACGCCCAATATGTTGCCTGGCGGGGCATTATCGACGATCCGAGCAAGCTCGATCCGGATCTGGTCGAGCTCTTCAGCTTTTGCTTTCCGCAGGGTGGTCAGCTCATCGGGTATCCCTTGCTCGGCCGCGATGGGCAGGGCGGGCATCGTCGCTATAATTTCCTCTGGTACTATCGCGTTCCGGCTGGCCGCGATCTCGACGACCTCCTGACCGATGCGGATGGGCGTCGACACGAGTACGCCATCCCGCCTCCCTCGATCAGACAAGAGCATATCGAAGCATTTCGGAAGACTGCGCAGAAACGCCTGCCGCCCCAATTCTGTGATGCCGTGATGTGCGCGAACCGCTTCATGATCCAGCCAATCTACGATGTGCAGTCGGAGCGGATTGTCTTCGGCCGCATCGCCCTGATCGGAGACGCAGCCTTCGTTGCCCGGCCCCATGTCGGCATCGGTGTTCTCAAAGCGGCCTTGGATGCGATGTCGCTGACGCAATGTCTCGACCGGAACGCTTCCATCTCCGATGCGCTGGCTTGCTACCAAAGCGAGCGGCTGCGGCCTGGTCTCGACGCCGTGCAATTCGGCCGATACTTGGGCGCGTTCATAGAGCGCGGCCTAGACGGGCCGACCAGCGATCCCGAACTCGGACTGACTTACGATTTCATCTTGCGCGAAAGCGCTCGCCTGCCTCGCGCATCAATGGCCAGCGTAGGTAACATTCCAAATCTGGTCCATTAGGAGAACGAGCGGATACGATTGCAACAAGGAGACGGCGCGAAAAGACGTCGGATGGAACAGGGAATCGGCCAAAAGGCCGATCCAGATACAGAGGGAGAAAACAATGGCGAAGTCTGACTCAATGGATCTGACCCGCAGGGCCGTCGTCGGTGGGATGGGTGCTGCTGGCCTGGGAGCGACGTATGCGGCCTTGGCTCCGCGCGCGTACGCCCAGGAGAAAAAGCCGATCAAGGTTAGCTTCTGGACTTTCGACAATCCGCAGCAACGCCCATGGGTGAACAAGCGCGTCAAGCTGTTCACCGAGCAGAACCCTCACGTGAAGATCGACTTCCAGTGGTTCGCGTTCGGCGATCTCGGCAAAAAGTTGAGTGTTGGTTTTGCGACAGGCACCGCACCTGACGGTTTTGTCAGCCAGGATTGGTTCATGCCGGTGTGGCTCGACAAGAATCTCCTGGCGCCGCTCGATGTCGGCAAGCTCGGATACGCGAACTACCAAGCCTTCGCCAAGGACTTTGCGCCGGCCTTCGTCGAAGGCGCGACGGTGAATGGGAAGGTCTACGGCTACCCCATGTGGTTCTATGGCTACTGCAATTATCTCAACACCAAGCAATTCAAAGAGGTCGGACTCGATCCCGACAAGGACTGGCCACAGACCTGGGACCAACTCGGCGAGGTCGCCAAGAAGCTGACCGTCAAGGACGGCGACAAGTTCACCCGCCAGGGTTTCAAGTTTGCTATGCATGCCGCGCAGTGGACCATGATCCAGTTCAATCCGATCCTGGTCGGCGCCGGTGGAAGTTGGTTCGATCAGTCCGGCAAGTGCATCGTCAACAATGATGCCGGTGTGCGCGCGATGACCATCCGCGCCTCGATTGCGCAGAAATACGGTGCAGAGGATCCCGCCGATTCGATTGCGACCAATCCGATTCCCGGCATGGACTTCCTCAAGGAGCGGGCATCGATGTTCTTTTGCCATCCGCTACCGCTCGAACTGGTCAAGGCGCAAAATCCCGCGATGCTCGAGGGCAACTATTTCCGTCCTGTCCAATATCCCGGAAGCGCGCCGGGGAAGGGCATCTCTACCGCCTACGGCTTCAACCTCGTGATCAATGCCGGCGCCTCGCCGGACAAGCAGGAGGTCCTGCACGATCTCTACAAGTTCATGATGAGCGATCTCGTCGACGCCTGGCGAGACGCGGCGCCCTTCACGTTCGCCAAGAAAGGCGGATGGGAGGATAACGCCGAAGTCCAGAAGTTCCCATACGTCAATGAGATCATCAAGGCCGGCAGCAATGGCGTCGCGTTGCCGCGCACGCTCGTCTTCAACGAGCTCGCCGACTCCATGCATCGCGGCGTCCAGAAGATCATGCTGAGCAAGGCTGACATCAAATCGACGTTGAATGAGGTGGCGGCCGAGGTCGATCGCGCGACGGCCGCCTACAAGAAGGCCTGAGTGAACGTGGAGGCCAGCGCCTGTTGCGCTGGCCTCTGCATCAATAGACCACGACCGGAATGGAAAATGGCCGAATTGGCGACTAGTCAACACGATGAGCTCGCGTCGGCGGAAAGCCGATCCTGGCATTTGCACCACCGCCGCAAGATTACCCTTTGGGGAATTGCTTTCGTGTTACCGACGATCATCTTCTTTGCGGTCTTCAAGTATGGCCCGATGTTGTGGGCGATCGAACTCAGCTTCCATTCCTACGACATGATCTCGGCGCCGCGTTACGTCGGACTCGACAACTACCGCGCCCTGATCGCCGATCCGATTTTTCGTTCGACGCTTTTCAATACGCTGATTTATATCTCTTGCACGACGACGTTGCTGACCGTCATCGGACTGATGCTCGCGCTCGCCATCAACACGGGCATTCCCGGCGCCCGCCATTGCATGACGGCGATGTTTTTGTCCAACCTGATGCCCGTCATCGCGGTCTGTCTGGTCTGGCGCATCCTGTTGCACCCGTACGGGGTTGTGAACCAACTTCTGCAACATGTCGGCTTCGGCAGAATCGACTGGTTGACCAGCGAATGGACAGCCATGCCGTCGATCATCATGGTCACCGTATGGCGCTTTGCGCCGTATTTCATGGTGGTGTTCCTAGCGGCTCTCCTGGCCCTGCCGGATGACTACTACGAAGCCGCGGAGATAGATGGTGCTGGTCCGATCCGGCGGTTTTTCCACATCACGCTGCCGCTTCTCATGCCGACGATTTTCTTCGTGGTCGTGGTGTCGGCCCTGCTGTGCGCTCGGGTCTTTCTTTACCCCTATCTGATCACAGGCGGCGGGCCGGGCAACGCGACCCGCGTGCTCTCCATGCTCATTTACGAAACCGGATTCTCCTACCTCAAGATGGGCCAGGCTGCGGCCATCTCGGTCGTATTGTTCGCCATCATGCTCGTCTTCACGTCGTTGCAGATCACGTTGTTCACGCGGAGTGAGAGGATTTACTTCTGATGGCCGTTATCGATGAGACCGATTGGACGCCGCCGCCGCCGAGCCTGCGCCGGTATCTGCCGACGTTGCGCCGACTTATAGGACTTCTCCTCCTGATCGTGCTGACGGCGATGTTCCTTCTTCCGATCGTCTGGATGCTCATGATGTCGTTTCAGGCCGGCGAGAAGATGTTCCAACTCCGGACCGAATGGATCCCGACTGTCTGGCATTTCGAGAACTACCCGAATGCGCTGAGCAGGGCGCCGTTTGCGCAGTATTTCCTGAACAGCGGTATAGTCTCCGTTGTCGTGATGATCACGAACGTGGTGTTTTGCACCTTGGCAGGCTACGGACTCGCCAAATTTCGCTTTCCGGGTTCGTCGGTATTGCTCCTCCTCATCCTCAGCACGATGATGCTGCCGCTCGAAGTGACGCTGGTTCCGACCTTCCTCGTCGTACACAAGTTCGACTGGATCAACACATATCAGGGCATCGTGGCGCCGCTGTTGATCGATGCGTTCGGCATCTTCCTGATGCGGCAGTCCATGATTTCGATCCCCAAGGATTTCATCGAGGCCGCTCGCATCGACGGCGCTGGCGAGCTGCGCATCCTGCTTCAAATCATTCTGCCGCAATGCCTGCCGGCACTCTCGGTGCTCGCGATCTTCTCGTTCCGCGATAGCTGGGATCAATTCCTCTGGCCGCTCACGGTGGTGTCGGTGGACGAGCTTCGAACCTTCCCGCTGGGACTGGTGCAGTTCGGTGAAGATTACGGCAACCCGCCGACGGAGCAGATGGTGATCGCCGTTCTCGCGACGATACCCGTGTTTCTCCTGTTCGCGATCCTTCAGCGTTCCGTGAACAAAGGGTTTGGCTTGAGTGGCCTGAAATAAGGAAGGCAAGGCACGTGGACAAGATCAAAATCGCGATGGCGCATCGCGGAGCGGGGGTGGCTCCGGTCTTCGCAGCCCTTGAAGGGGGATACTACCGTGAGAATGGGCTGGACCCGGAACTCGTCTTCTACCACGGGCACTCCAATTCGCTCAAAGCCCTGATTGCGGGCGAAGCGGATTTCACCAACGCGGTCGGGGCGGAGCTGTTGCTGGCAAACCACCGGCACGGCGGTGATGCCGTGGTCCTGGCCTCCGCAATTGCCTGTAGCGCGCAGCAGGTGGCCGCGCGTGCCGGCATCAACTCGCGCGCGGATTTGCGCGGCAAGCGCTGGGGCGTCACGTTCCGCAACGACGCCGACGAATGCGCGATCATCATGGCGTTCGATCGCTGGGGGTGGAACGTCGCAAAGGATATCGAGATCGTGGTTGTCGGCAACGAGGGCAAGCGTCTCGATCTGCTGCTCGACCAGTCCAAGGTAGACGTCGCCATCATGCACGCGCCGGAAACCTATCAGGCGCCGAAGTACGGCTACCATGTCGTCGAAGACTTCGGCCGGCTCGGGGTCGCGTTCCAGAACAGTTGCGCGGCGGGCACCCGGAGATTCATGACGGCCCATCCCGACGTGGGCCTGCGTTACGTCAAGGCGTTCTGCCAGGCAGTTCATCGGTTCCGAAGCGATGTCGAGTTCGGTATTCATGTTCTGCGCAAGTACAGTGGCGAAAGCGATACCGAAATACTGCGGCCGACTTGGGTACTGTTTGCGCGCTACATGAGCGACATGATGTTTCCAAACCTGGAGGGGATCCGGAACGCATCGGCAATCTTGCACAGGGTCGGCGCTTTGCCGGGGCCGGTCGCGCCTGAAGACGCGGCCGACCAGGGACCCGTTATCCGCTTGGAGCAGGAAGGCTTCTTCGATGAGCTAATGGGCGTGTCTGCGGTCGGTAACGCGGCAAAGGTTTGAGGTCGTTCCAATGGCTGATGTGCTCCTGCGAAACGTAGTGAAGCGGTACGGCGCCTATCAGGCCGTGCACGGTATCAATCTCGAAATCCCGGACACCAAGTTCGTTGCCCTGGTCGGGCCATCCGGCTGCGGCAAGACGACTACGCTGCGGATGATCGCCGGGCTCGAGGACGTCAGCGCCGGCGAGATCCGGATAGGCGGCAGGGTCGTGAACGACGTGGCGCCGAAGAATCGCGACATCGCGATGGTGTTTCAGAGCTATGCTCTCTATCCGCATATGACCGTGTTTCAGAATATGTCGTTCGGCCTCCGAATGCGCGGCATGTCAAAAGCCGACATCAGGAAAAGCGTCGAGGACGCTGCGCGGGTCCTCGACATCTATGATCTTCTTGGCCGGCGTCCGAAAGAGTTGTCCGGTGGCCAGAAGCAGCGTGCAGCGATGGGACGCGCAATGGTCCGCAATCCCAAGGTGTTCCTGTTTGACGAGCCGCTGTCCAATCTCGACGCCAAGTTGCGCGTGCAGATGCGGACTGAGATCAAGAGGGTGCACCAGCAGGTCAAGACTACGACGATCTATGTGACGCACGACCAGATCGAGGCCATGACGCTCGCGGACTACGTGGTGGTAATGAACCGCGGCCGCATCGAGCAGGTCGGCACGCCGCACGAACTCTACCACGCGCCGAAGACCCGCTTCGTCGCCGGCTTTATGGGATCGCCGGCGATGAACTTCATCTCCTGCACGATCGAGCGGAATGCGTCGGCGCTGTCGATCCGCCTGATTGATGGTGCGGTGTTTCCCGTGCCCGAGAGCCGCCTGCAGCGGTACGAGCCTCTGGCCGGAAAATCATTGATCTTCGGCTTGCGTCCGGAACATATCACGGAAGCCCGTAGCTCCGATCGCGAAAACTATTCGGAGTTCGACACGATGCTCGACGTGGTCGAGCCGATGGGGACGGAAGCGATGGTATTCTTCAGGCTAGGCGACACCGTGGTGTCCGGACGGGTGGATACCGGTGTATCCGTACCCGAAGCCGGCGCGAAGATCCGCCTGGCGGCGAACATGACCCATATGCACCTGATCGATCCGGAGACCGATCAGGTGCTGTAAGTCGTCAACGCTAGACAAGAAGAATGCTGACGGGAGAATGCCATGAAGGTTGGTGTCGCTGGTTTGGGCCGCATGGGATCGGCCATCGCGAAGAGGCTGCTCGAAGTCGGACATGAAGTCCATATCTGGAACCGGAGCGCCGAAAAAGCCGAATCACTGGTCAAGGCGGGCGCGATCGCCGCAGATAGTCCGAGCCGACTTGCCGCAGACGTCGATACGATCATCACGATCCTGACCGACGCAGCCGCGATCACCAACGTCTACGAGGGCCAAGCCGGGCTTCTGAGTGGGGACGTCAAGGGAAAGCTTTTCGTGGAGATGAGTACGGTCCAGCCGGCGACCGAAGTGGCACTAGCCGAAAAGATCATGGCCAAGGGCGCCCTCATGGTCGAATGCCCTGTCGGCGGGACGGTCGGCCCAGCGCTAACCGGAAAATTGCTGGGTGTTGCCGGTGGCAACCGGGAGGACTACGAACGCGCAAAGCCGCTTCTGGAGCAAATGTGCCGCCGTGTCGATCTGGTCGGACCGATCGGGGCGGGTGCGAGCATGAAGCTCGCGATCAACCTCCCGCTCGGAGTCTTCTGGCTGGCTTTCGGCGAAGCCTATTCGCTGTGTCGGCATTTGAACCTCGATCCGGCGTGGCTGGTAGAATTGTTCGCCGATACGTCTGGCGGAACGAACGTGCTAAAGGCGCGCGGGTCGGCAGTTGCGCTCGCGCTCCAGTCCAAGCCATCCGGGTCGGCGACCTTCGACTGCGACGGCATCCGGAAGGATTTTCGGACGATGGTCGCCGAGGCGAAGTCTCTCGGGTTCGGATTGCCGCTCACCGAGCAAGCGCTGTCGTTGTTCGACCAGGCAAGCAAGGCTGGATGGGGCGGTAAGGACTGCACGGAGATCCCGGCGTTCTGGTCCACCAGCCATAACGCTTGAACACAGGTTCGCGGCAGGGAGCGAGATTTTAAGTGACCACTCAACGGGACACCGTCGTCGGTATGATCGGACTCGGCATCATGGGATATGCCATGAGCAAGAATTTGCTCGCGGCGGGCTTTTCCGTCGTAGGTTATGACGTCTCTCAACGGGCGATCGACGCGTTCCGTACGAATGGCGGGACGGTGGCGGGATCAGTCGCCGAGGTCGGCAACGCCGCTGAGATCCTGGTCACCTCGTTGCCCTCGGCCAAGGCGCTTTTCGACGTCGTAGACGAGTTGCGGACTCTTGACCGGAAAGAGCGTGTCCTCGCCGAGACCAGCACCTTTACTCTGGACGAGAAGTCGAAAGCGTGCGTGCTGCTCGCTCAAGCCGGAATGGTGATGCTGGATTGTCCGCTCTCGGGCTCCGGCAGCCAAGCCCTCGAAAGGGACGTCCTCGTCTATGGCAGCGGAGACAAAGCAGCCTATACTCGCTGCTTGCCGATATTCGAGGGCTTCTCGCGGGCATCTCATTATCTTGGGACGTTTGGCAATGGCTCGAAGACGAAATACGTCGCCAATCTGATGGTTGCCGTACACACGGCGGTTGCAGGCGAAGCCTTCGCGCTTGCGCGAAAGGCGGGGCTCGATCCCGCGCAGACATACGCGGTAATTAGCGACGGCGCCGCCGGTTCGCGAGCGTTGACGGTGCGTGGGCAGATGTTGATCGAGGACAATTATGAGACGATCAGGACGATGCCGCTCGAGCTCTGGCGCAAGGATATGAAGGTGATCGCGGACTTTGCTGGTTCGCTGGCATGCCCGACGCCGATGTTTTCTGCGTCGGTCCCTCTGTTCAACGCGGCGGTGGCATCCGGCTATGGAGAGCAGGACACCGCGGCAGTGGCCGCGGTGATCGAGGCGATGGCGGGCTTGCCGACGCCCAGGAAGTAGCGATTCGAAAGGCGCAGCGGAGCGCCGAAAAAAAAGGGGTCAACCTTGAAGGCAATTCCGACCATCGACGGACATCATCACATCTGGCGCCTCGATGACTTGGCCTGGCTATCGGGACCTCAGGTCCCACGGATTTTCGGGCCTTATGAATCGATCTGCCGCGACTATCCCATCGACGAGTTTCTCGCTGACACGAGCGACTGCAACGTCATCAAATCGGTTTACGTGCAGACAAATTGGGCCCCCGGCAAGAGTCTTGACGAGGCACGATGGGTTCAGTCGGTGATCGACGAGCGAGGCTGGCCGCACGCAAATGTCGCTCACGCCGACCTCAGCGATCCGGATTGCAAGGCACTCGTCAAGCGGCTTGCCGCGTTGCCGGCCACACGTGGGATCCGACAACAACTTCACTGGCACGAGAACCCACAGTACCGGTTTGCGTCGCGCCCTGACGTGATGAAGGACCCCGCATGGCGCCGCGGCCTGGCCCTCCTGTCGAATTACAATTTGCTGTTCGAGCTGCAGGTCTTCACTAGTCAGATGCTGGACGGAGCTGCTCTAGCAGGAGCGTTTCCGGAAACCACCTTCGTTCTCGAGCATGCCGGGATGCTCGAAGATATGTCGGAGACCGGTTGGAAGAAATGGCGTGAGGGCATGTCCGCCCTTGCCGATAGGCCGAACGTGAATGTCAAGCTGTCCGGACTAGGTACGTTCGTGCATGCGTGCCGCGCCGACGTGATGGCGCCGATCATTCGCGAGACAATCGTCATTTTCGGCGCGGACCGTTGCCTCTTCGGCAGTAATTTTCCGATCGAAAAGCTCTGGACTGACTACGCCAGCCTTTACAGGACGTTTCGCGGGGCGATCGCACATCTCGATGAGACGCAGCAGCGCGCTGTTCTTCACGACACTGCGGCTCGGCTCTATAGAATCTAGGAGTCCAGGATAAAGAAGACGAGGCCTTGCGAGACGACAATGTGGCTGATGACCATGATCGATTTGGCGAGACGGCGCACCACGCGAGCGGGCGCGGTGTCAGCCACACGTTTTCAATCAGGCTTCGTCTGTGCCGGAATCCGAAAAGATCTCTGCCGCGATCCGGGTGGTTTCAATCGCGGAGGGGATGCCGCAATACATCGCCACCAACAACAGGACGTCTTGCACCTGCTCGGTCGTGCAGCCGTTTGCCCGGGCACCTTGGGCATGCACGCGGAATTCATTGGCTTTACCACTCGCCGCCGTGATGGCGAGCATTACCAGGCTGCGCATCGGATCCGAAAGACCTTTTCGCTCCCAGATGTCGCCGTAGACGTAGGCATTGATGATGTTCTGTAGAGGCGCACCGAAGTCACCGGCGGCGGCCATCCGGTTCTCGACCTGTTTTGCTCCGAGCATTTGCTTGCGTCGATCGAGACCGCGCGCATAGAGATCGTTGACGTCGACCATGGGATATCCTGCGTTGGAGACCACATCATCCTATAGAAATAAATCGGCGGTGTCTCAACTTGGGCCGTCAGGTCCATGCGGGTGATCTCATGATTAATTGTGCGATCCTGGGCCTCGGACGCTGGGGGCAAAGCCTCGTCGAAGCCGCACAACGCGGCGGCCGGCTCAAGATTACGCACGCCGTCGAGCCCGATGGCGAACGCGCGCGGGACGTTTGTGCGGTGCACGACCTCCTGCTCACCGAAGGTCTGGACACCGTACTCGCCAATCCCACCATCGAAGCAGTCATTCTGGCGACACCGCATTCACAACACCTGGCTCAGGTGATCGCGGTGGCATCGGCCCAAAAGCAGGTTTTCTGCGAGAAGCCTTTGGCGCTTCGCAGTGAGCACGCGCTACAAATGTTCGAGGCCTGCCGCGCCGCAGGTGTCACCTTGGCCGTCGGGCACAACCGCCGGTTCTGGCCGTCGTTGGGTGCGCTACGAGAGATCGTCAGACTCGGCCAGCTAGGCACCATCCTCCACGTTGAAGGGCACAATAGCAACGAGAACTCCAAGGCCGTTACCTCGGGTTGGCGATTGTCCGCGGAAGAGTCGCCCGGCGGCGGTCTGACCGGAGCCGGTTTACACGTGCTGGATGCCTTCGTTAGTCTGGTCGGACCTGCGAGGCGCGTCTACGCACGCCTAAGCCCACGCGAGCTTGGCCCGCCGCCGCTCGATAGCGCCATGCTCGCAATTGACTTTGCTAGTGGCGTCACTGGAACCCTCGCGACCGTTCGAACTACGCCGTTCTATTGGCGAGTCCACGTGTTTGGCACCAATGGCTCAGCCGAAGTGTTGGATGAGCTCACGCTTGTGAGGCGTCGTTCCGGGGCGAAGCCGGAAACGATCTCCTATCCAAGTGTTGATGTGCTCGCCAGCGAGCTTTCGGCCTTCGCTGATGCCATCGAGCATCGGCGACCGTTTCCGATCCTCGAATCGGAAGTGGTTGCCACGCTCGCTGCGTTCGAGGCGGCACTGCGATCGATGGAGTTTGGACAGCCGGTGACGTGCCACCCGTAGCGGGACGACCAGTCGGTCTCATCCGGTGCGCCAGGCGGAAAGAACTGCGGAAGTAGGGAGTGAAGGTTTCGGCGCGTGCGCGTTCTTGAGGAGCGCTTCGCGGGTCTACTTCAAAGGGCTCCGAAAACTACAGCAGATTCCGATCAGGTTGAACTGTATCCTGCGGCCATGAAGTAGTTGGCGCATTCGGTAGGGGTGAATGCTATGTGGGCGTCGGCGATTGCGGCTTGGAGGGTGTCGACGTCCTGGCCGCGCCTTTGCGCAGGCTCGATTTGCATTTAGCAACGCGTTATTGATCTGATGGACCTCGCAGAGGATCGGCGCCATCCCAAAGTCTCTGGCGTGCGGCGCGGCAATCTGGATCGGACCGCGGCGGTTCTGCGCTTGGGACTTCGCGGTGACGGATCATCCCCGAACCTCTCTACCTCGATCGAGCTTCGCCCCCCGATCATCGCCGACGCGGGCGGCTGCTTAACCCCTACTTGAGGTCGGCGTTCTGTGATCACGGCCATAAGAATTCGCTATGGCGGCAGACCGCACTCGTGCTTCCCCCGCCGAGGTGCGTAAATCTATTTTTTACCGTCGGCCGCAGCAAAAAATTCTAAGGGCGAGATCACAAAAGCGGCGGGGTTAGCAGACGCATCATTTTGTAGCAGCAACGGAGCGGGCAAATGACGACCTACCTAAGCCGAAGAGGATTTTGCGTCGGAACTGCCCTGATTGGATTTCAGGCCGTCTCCTCCAGCGCCTTCGCCGGTCGCGCGGAGGACGGGATGGTCAAGCTAGGTCTTGTGGCGCCGATGAGCGGACCGAATGCCCGGTATGGCTCCTTTTCGCTGCGCGGCGCCCAAATGGCGGCGAAGGAGATCAACGGAGCCGGAGGAGTGGGCGGGCGCAAGATCGATGTTCTGTCCGCCGACAGCCAGGGAACGCCCGTCGAAGGTGTTTCGGCGACCCGACGCCTGATCGATCAGGATCAGGTCGACTTCATCATCGGCGACGTCTCCAGCTCGGTTACCCTGGCCATGCAGCCTGTCGTCGAAGACGCCGGCGTCCTTCTTCTCAATGCAGCTTCGTCCAACCCGATGATCACGTATAAGGCGGGCGTCGGTGGTTTCAAGTGGACGTTCCGCAATTATCCGACCGACGAAAATCGTGCCCTCGTCGTGCTGCAATATGCCGCCGAAAAGAAGGGGTTGACCAAATACGCGGTGCTATCGGTCGACACCGATTACGGACGCGCAGCCATCGAGTTTACCAAGAAGTACCTGCCGCGCTTCAAGAGTCAGATATTGACGGAAGACTATTACAAGGAAGGCGAGGTGGATTTCCGCAGCGTGCTTTCCAAGATCCGCGATTCCGGCGCCCAGGCCATCATCATGTATGGCAACGCCGATTCCGCGCCTATCGTGGGGCGCCAGATGATCGAGGTCGGGATCGCAGGCAAAATTCCACTGATCGGCAACGCCGAGTTCAATACGGCGAGCACCATCAAGGCGGCGCCGAAGGCAATGGAAGGAGCGATCGAAGCGGCCGCGTGGCTTCCATCCTACCAATCCGAGCGCAGCAAAGCCTTCGTCGACAAATTCACCGCCGAGTACCGCGAAGCGCCGAACAACCATGCCTACGTGCACTGGGAGACGGTCCATCTGCTCGCCAAGGCAATCGAGCAGGCCAAGAGCATCGATCGCGAGAAAGTCCGGGCCGCGCTCTCCGGCATCCACTACGATAGCGCGGTCGGCGAGGTCACCTTCGACGATCATAACCAGGCGCGCCTTCCGATGATCCTTCTCGAGATCGAGGGCGGCAAGCCCGTGATCAAGGGCGCCTATACCGCCGAGATCGACTATCCCAAGTAAGCCCGCGGAACGGTAACCCCATGTTCTACACGATCACCGAGCAGGTTGTTAACGGCATCGTTTCCGGATCGGTCTACGCGATCGTTGCCGTCGGCATGACGATGATCTTCGGCGTTCTGCGGGCCATCAATTTCGCCCATGGCGAATATTACATGCTCGGGACCTTTGGGGCGTGGTTCGCAATCGACTATTTCGATCTGCCTTATCCGGTCGCGGTCGTGATCGGCGTGGTTGCGACGGCAGTCATCGCCGTGGTCGTCGGAAATTTCGTCATGCAGAGAATCGTGGGGGCGCCGGCAGAAGCCGGGGTCCTCGCCACACTCGGCGTCTCGCTGATCCTGCAGAACACGGTCATCCTCTTCTTCGGCGGCAGCTACAAGTTCTTCTCCGGAGGATACATCGAGCCGGTGACGCTTTTTGGTTTCACCCTGGCCGAGCAGCGCATCCTGATCATCATAGTCGGTCTCATCGTGTTCATCGGGCTCGAGCTGATGGTCACCTACAGCCGGATGGGGAAGGCGATGCGCGCGGTCTCGCAGAACATCGAATGTTGTGCCGTGGTCGGCATCGACGTTCGCCACGTTGCGCTTTGGACCTTCATCCTCGGGGCTGGCCTTGCGGGGCTCTCGGGAGTGCTGACCGCGCCTGTGAATGTCAGCGTCTACGGCGGTATGGGCGAACTGATCACTTTCAAGACGTTGCCCATCATCATTATGGGTGGGCTTGGAAACGTGCGCGGTACTTTCGTCGCGGCGATGATCCTGGGTGTCGCGGAGAGCCTGGTTGCCACCTATGTCGGCCTGCAATTCCGGGACACGGTGGGATTTGCGACGCTGATGCTGGTGCTGATGTGGCGGCCGCACGGGCTCTTCTCCGCGCAGGCGCGCTTCTGATTGGCGGCTATGAAGTTGACCGAGATCGTCCGAGAGCAAGACATGACACCAGCCGAACTCTCAATACCAGCGACGGGGCGGGATCTTCGCCTTCCGTTCGGCGTCGCGCTCGCCGCGTTGGCTTGCGCCGCCCCGCTCTTCCTCGGCAACTACCCTCTGCACGCGATCATTATCGCGCTGATCTTCCTGCTGCCGGCGCACGGCCTCAATCTGCTGCTTGGCTATACCGGGCTTCTGTCGCTCGCGCAGGCGGCGTTCTTCGGTATCGGTGCCTATACGTCCGCGCTGCTGGCGGTGCATTTCGGCACGCCGTTCTATGTGAACTTTCTGGCGGCCGGCGTCGTGGCTGGCGCGATTGCGCTGCCGCTCGGAATTCCGGCGCTGAGACTGCGCGCTACATCGTTTGTGATGTGTACTCTCGGCTTCGTCATTATCGGCCAGGCGATCGCCAAGAATTGGATCAGCTTGACGCGTGGTGACATGGGGCTGGCGGGCATTCCCAAACCCTATTTTGCGCTGGGGCCGGTGTCCTTCACGGTCTCCGGAACCGTCGGCTTCTACTATCTGGTCCTCGTCATCGCCGCGATCGCCACGCTGGCTGCCTACCTGATCGTTCGATCACCGGCGGGGCGAAACATGATCGCGATTCGCGAGAACGAAACGCTGGCTGAATCCGTTGGCATTCCGACCTGGAACTACAAGCTTTTGGTCTTCATGATCAGTGCGGCCTTTGCCGGCCTCGGCGGCAGCGTCTATGCGCATTACCTGACCGTGGTCAGCCCGCTCACTTTTCAGATGTACTATTCGACGACGATGCTGATCATCGTCCTCGGCGGTGGAGCCGGGACCATCTCGGGCGTCATCTTCGGCAGCCTGCTGTTCGTTGGCCTCACTGAAGCGCTCCGCGTCGCCCCGGAATTGCGCATGATCGCATACGGCTTTTGCCTGCTCGGGCTCGTCTTCTGGTTTCCCAGTGGGTTCGCGCCGATCATCGGCCGTTTCTGGTCGTTCCTCGAGAGGCGCAAATGACCGGGCTCCCGATACTCGACATTTCCGGCCTCAGCAAATCCTACGGTGCCGTCCGCGCGGTCGACGGCATTAATCTCCATGTCGATCGCGGCGAGATTTGCGGGCTTATCGGGCCCAACGGATCGGGGAAGTCCACGTTCTTCGATTGCGTGACGGGTCTTGCCAAGCCGAATGCGGGGGCGGTGAAGCTCGACGGCCAGGACATCACGGGCTGGTCGCTGAGCGACATCGCCCGCGAGGGCCGCATGCTTCGGTCGTTCCAGAAGACCGTGGTGTTCAGCGCCCTCGATGTCGAAGAAAACCTGGTCATTGCCGGCCAGATGTTCACATTTCCAGGCATCCTGTCGACGTTTGGGGTCGGATCCGCCGCCCGCAATCGCGTTGCGGCTCTGAGGGAGCGGGCCCGCGAACTAATCAAGATCGTCGGTCTCTGGGACGTGCGTTCGCAGGCGGCAGGCAAGCTTTCCGGAGGGCAGCAGAAGTTGATCCAGTTTGCCTCGATGCTGATGCCGGAGCCGAAACTCATTCTGCTCGACGAGCCGATGGCCGGCATCAACCCCAAGCTCATCGAGCGTGTCGTCGAGAGCATCCGTCTTGCCAATATGTCATTCGGTGTCAGCTTCCTGATCATCGAGCACAACATCGACGTGGTCACGAGCCTCTGCACGCGCGTCGTGGTGCTAGATCAGGGGCGAAAGCTCGCGGAAGGAACGCCAGACGACATCGTCCAGAACCAAGCGGTGCGGGAGGCCTATCTCGGTGGCTGAACCATCTCTCTCGATCAAAGGGCTGCGCGCGGGCTACGGTTCGCTCGATATCCTCAATGGCGTCGATCTCGACGTTCCCCAAGGGCAGTTCGTCGCCCTGATGGGACCGAACGGTGCGGGCAAGTCGACGCTGCTGAAGACGCTCTACGGCATGACGACCGTCAAGGGCGGCAGCATCAACTGGCAGGGCAAGGACATCGCCGCCTTGAAGTCACGCGCCATCCTGGCCGAAGGCATCTCCTGGGTACCGCAGGGACGCTGCAACTTTCCGGTGATGACGGTCGACGAGAATCTCCAGATGGCCGCCTACACGCTTCGCGACGGCAGAGTGAAGGCGGAGCGCGACTATGTCTACGACCTCTTTCCGATCCTCAAGACGCGTCGCAACACGCTGGCGGGAAACATGTCTGGCGGCGAGCAGCAATTGCTGGAGGTCGCGATGGCGGTGTTGCAGCGGCCCAAGATCCTGCTGGTTGACGAGCCGTCGGTCGGTCTTTCGCCAACCGCTATCGGGATCGTCTTCGATGAGCTGCTGCGTATCAACGCCGCCGGGCAGACCATTCTGCTAGTCGAGCAGAACACCAAGAAGGCCATGGCGGTGGCCCAACGTGCCGTCATCCTGCGCCTCGGCAAGGTGATATGGGACGGCCGGCCCGCAGACATCACCCACGACGAATTGGGTGAACTCTTCCTCACTGGCCGCATGCGTGGTGAAACCGACGTGGAACACTGACCATCATAGCGCTCGCCCGGAGGCGGGCGCGGGCATCATTCGCAACTCAAGGGACGACCACAGTGACGATTTTCGTGCCCGCCGCGCGCGTCTCGCGCATCAAGATCTCTCCGACCACAGCGGCCTCCGCGCGCGTACGCGAGCTGAAGGCTGCGGGGCGCGACATCATCGATATGGCGATTGGCGAGCCTGATTTCGACACCCCGGACCATGTCAAGGCAGCTGCGCATGAGGCGATCGATCGCGGGGAGACGAAATATACCGCCGTCAACGGCACCGTCGCCCTGCGCAAGGCGATCATTGCCGACTACAAGCGGCGCCTCGGGCTCGCATATTCCGACAATGAGATCTGCGTCGGAGGCGGAGCCAAGCAGATCCTGTTTCTCGCCTTGATGGCGAGCGTGGAGGAGGGAGCAGAGGTCATCATTCCCGCACCCTATTGGGTCTCCTATCCCGACATGGTCATCGCCAATGACGGCAAGCCCGTGATCGTCCGCTGCTCCGAGAACCAGGGTTTCAAGCTGACGGCGGACGCGCTCGATGCCGCCATCACGCCCAGGACGCGCTGGTTGATCCTCAATGCGCCCTCGAACCCGACGGGCGCGGCCTATTCCAGGTCTGATCTTGAAGCGCTCGGCGAAGTCCTGCTCCGCCATCCCAATGTCCTGGTGCTTTCCGACGACATCTATGACCAGATTTGGTACCGCGACGAACCCGCAACCACGTTGGCAGCCGCCGTACCGGCTCTGAAAGAGCGCGTTCTTCTCGCCAACGGCGTTTCCAAAACCTATGCGATGACCGGATGGCGGATCGGCTACGCCGCAGGTCCCGCGCCGCTGATCGCCGCGATCAACAAACTTCAATCCCAGATGTCATCGTGCCCGTCGTCGATCAGCCAGGCCGCCGCTGCCCATGCCCTTGCGAGCGACCAGTCGTTCGTGCGGGACAGCGTCAAGCTCTACAAGGAGCGGCGCGACTACGCCTGCGCGCGGTTGAACGCAATCCCGGGCCTGTCGTGCCTGGTTCCGGACGGTGCCTTCTACCTCTATCCTGGCTGCGCCGGCGTGATCGGCAAGACCACGCCGGACGGAAAGGTCATCGAAAACGACCTCGACTTCGTGCTTTACCTGCTCGATGACGTCGGGGTGGCTGCCGTGCAAGGCGCGGCCTACGGACTTTCACCGTATTTCCGTCTATCGATCGCAACCTCCATGGATGCGATCAAGCAAGCCTGCGACCGCATCGAGAATGCCTGCAGGGCACTTCGCTAAGAGCGATGTTACGGTGCTTGTCTAAATCGACCGAGCCGTAAAGAATATCATTGAAATCAATAGGCTAGATAAAGGATAGTGCCGAACTGGTTGGTGTTTTTGCAGGCGATCGTTCGACACATATGAGCGTCGATTTCAGGAAGCTGAAGAGCTTTGTTAAGGTCGTCGATGCCGGCAGCGTGTCGCGCGCCGCCGGCCTCTTGCGGACGGCGCAGCCCGCACTCTCGCAGCAGATCGCTGCGCTCGAAAGCCACTTCAAGCACAAGCTCCTGCTTCGCAGCAATCACGGGATCGTTCCGACCGAAGCGGGCCTCATTCTCTACCGTCATGCCCAACTGCTGCTGAAGCAGATCGAGCAGGCGCAGATCGACATCGATCAATCGACCAAGGCGCTGGCCGGACGCGTGTCGATCGGGCTTGCAACCTATTCGGCTTCGAGCACGCTGTCGCTGCCGATCTTGAAAGAGATGGCTGGGCTGCATCCGCAGATCGTCGTCCACATCAACGATAGTTTCGGTCACGTCCTGAGCGAGCTGATCATGACCGGCAGGATGGATATGGCCATGATCTATGGCTCCGGCCCCATCAAGGGTGTCAAGCTGCAGCCGCTGTTCCGCGAGGAGTTGTATCTCGTCTCGCGTGCGGAGCCGGGCGCGAAGAAGCCGACGGAGGAGCCGCTGCAGCTGTCGGCGCTGGCCAACGTCAAGCTCTTGCTGCCGAGCCAGGGGCACTTCCTGCGTCGGCTGATCGACGAATCGCTGGCGCGGGCCCGGGTGGCGCCGAACGTCGTCTCCGAGATCGAATCCGTCTCCGCGCTCGGTGCGGCCGTGACCGAGGGCCTCGGCTCGACCATCCTGCCGGCGTCGGTGGCCGCGAGCGCGTCGAGCTTTGGCGGTGTCGAGGTGCGGCGGCTGGTTCGCCCCGCGATCGAGGCAACCGTCTCACTGTGCATCTCCGACCATCTGCCCTTGTCGGAGCCTGCGCTCGCCACGCGATCGGTACTTCTAACCGTGGTCGAGAAGCTGATGCGCAGCCATCCGCAGGGCATCAAAGCGGTCTAGGCAACACGGCTGCACGTCAAAGCCCGCGCATTGGCATGTGCGACGGGAGCATCGCGCCAGGTTCGTCGGGCCATAAACAAAACCTATGGCGGCAGACTGGAGTTGTGGTGGTCGGCCGCAATCGCATTTTCTACGCTCGAAGACAATCGCTTCGAGGAAACAGATGGCCAAGCTCGCATTCGATACCGGGGGAACTTTCACCGATTTCGCGCTGCTCGACGACAAGGGCGAATTGCATCTCCACAAGGTGCTGAGCACGCCAATCAACCCTGCCGAGGCCGTGGTTCGCGGTGCGTCCGAGCTGCTCGAACAATTCGGTAGTGCAGTCGATCTCGATGGGCTTCAGGTGCTCGGCGCCACCACCGTCGTCACCAATGCGGTGCTGGAACGCAAGGGCGTCAAGACCGGCTTCATCTCGACCGCCGGATTCCAGGACATGCTGCGCATCCGCAACGAAGGCCGTTACGACCTCTACGATCTGAACTTGAAATATCCGGATCCGCTGGTGACGCGCGCCAACAGCTTTGGCGCCGTCGAGCGCATTTCCGCCGACGGCCACGTCGTCACCGCACTGGAGGAGGAGACGGTCCGCGAGATCGCGGGCCGGTTGCGCGAGGAGGGCATCAAGTCGGTCGCCGTCTGCCTGCTGCACGCCTACAAATATCCTGATCACGAGCAGCGCATCGCTGCGCTGCTGCGTGAGGAAGATCCAGATATCTTCGTGTCGCTATCGTCAGAAGTCTGCCCGGAGGTGCGCGAGTTCGACCGCGCCTCGACCACGGTCGTCAACGCCTATACGCGGCCGCAGATGTCGGGGCATGTCGCCCATCTCGAACGCGAATTCGCCGCCAAGGGCATCAATCGCCAGGTGCTGTGGATGACCTCGTCGGGCGGTCTCGTGCCGAGCAGCCGCGCCGCCGAGCTGCCGGTGCGCCTGATTGAATCGGGGCCGGCCGCGGGCGCAGTCGCCGCCGCCGAATTCGGCCGCATCGCCGGCGAAGGTAGCGTGCTGTCCTTTGACATGGGCGGCACCACCGCGAAATTGTGCCTGATCCCGAACGGCGAGCCGACGGTCGGCACCGATTTGGAAGTCGCGCATTATCACCGCTTCCGCAAGGGCTCGGGCTTCCCGTTGAAAATCCAGTCGATCCGCATGATCGAGATCGGCGCCGGCGGCGGCTCGATTGCGGCGAAGAACCCGCTCGGCCTGCTCGACGTCGGGCCGCGTTCGGCGGGCGCGATGCCGGGACCGGCCGCGTATCAGCGCGGCGGCACCGAGCCGACCGTCACTGATGCCGATATCCTGCTCGGCTATATGGGCACTGAATCCTTCGTCGGCGGTTCGTTCAAGGTGTCGAAGGATGCCGCGCTCACGGCTATGACGAAGCTTGCGTCCTCGCTCGACGTCAGCGTTTCCCGCTGCGCCTTCGGCATCCACGATCTCGTCAACGAATCCATGAGCAAGGCGGCCGCGGTACATGCGACCGATCTCGGCGTCGACCCGCGCAGCCTGCCAATGGTTGCCTTCGGCGGCGCCGGTCCGGTGCATGCCTATGGCATCGCGCGCAAGCTCGGCATCAAGCGCATCATCTGCCCGACGGGCGCCGGCGTCACCTCGGCGATCGGTTTGCTGATCGCACCCGTCGCAGTCGATTTGTCCGCAAGCTTCCCGATGCAGGTCGACAATTGGGATTTCTCGGCGATGGATCGCCTGCTCGGCGATCTCGCGGCCCAGGGCGCCGAGGTCGTCCGCGCCGCTGGTGTTGCGCCGGAGACCATCACCAACAGCTATACCGTCGACATGCGCCACGTCGGCCAGGGCCACGAGATCACGGTCGTGCTGCCGGATCGCAGATTGCCGCCAAAGCAATTCCACGAGGAATTGCTCAGCAATTTCTACAAGCTCTATCGCGAGCTGTTCGGCCGCACAGTCGCGGGCTCCTCGGTCGAGGTGATCACCTGGCGGCTGCGGTCCGGCGGCCAGAAGGATCAGGTGACCCGCCCGCATACACGACATGCCGCCGAGGCCAGGAAGGGCACGCGCTCGGTCTATTTCAGCGAGCTCAGCGGTTTCGTCGAAACGCCAGTCTATGACCACTACAAGCTGCCGGTCGGCGAAAAGATCCAAGGGCCCGCGATCGTCGAGCAGCGGGAGTCCACCGTAGTCGTCGGACCGAGTGGCACGGCTCACGTCGACATCAACGGCAATCTCGTAATCAATATCGCCTGAGGACGACGCATCCATGTGCGCGAACGCCCCCGATTTCAACGATCCCATCAACCTCCAAGTGATGTGGAATCGCCTGATCTTCATCGCCGATCAAGCCGACATCGTGCTCGGCCGCACCGCGTTCTCGCCGATCGTGCGCGAGAACCATGACTATGTGACCGTGCTGCTCGACAGTCGCGGCCGGGCGCTGGCGCAATGCACCTGGTCGATCCCGGTGTTCATCACTTCGCTGCCGGTCGCCGCGCAGAAATACTTCCTGCCCAAGTTCCCGGCCGGGACCCTGGAAGAGGGCGACGTGCTCGCCACCAACGATCCCGAGATCGGTACTGGGCACCTGCCTGACGTCACGATGATCACGCCGATCTTCAAGAAGGGAAAGGTCGTGGCCTATGCCGGCTCGATCGCACATCTGCCGGACATCGGCGGCGCTCCCCTGCATTCCGAGGCCAGCGACATCTTCGAGGAAGGCATTCGTTTCCCGATCGTGAAGCTGCACAAGGCAGGCGTTCCCAACCAGGACGTGCTCGACATCATCGCAGCCTCCGTTCGCCTGCCGACCGAGGTGATGGGCGATCTCGAATCCATGGTCGCGGCTAACAACGTCATGGGACGCGAACTGGTGAAATTCCTCGACGAGTATGATCTCGACGGCATCGACGAACTGGCCGATGCCATCCATACGCGATCCGAAGTGCAGACGCGGCGGGCGATCCGGCAATGGCCGAACGGGACCTATCGCGCCGAAGTCCTGCTCGATGGCTATGACACGGACGTGACGCTCAAGGCGGCCGTGATCGTGCGCGACGATTCCATTCACGTCGATTACGCCGGAACGTCCGAGCAAATTCTTCACTCGATCAACTGCCGAACCAACTATCGCTACGCCCATTCGGTCTACGCGCTGAAATGCCTGCTCGACCCTGATACGCCGAATAACGAGGGCTGCATCACGCCGATCACGGACGAGGCGCCGCTCGGCTCGATTCTCAATCCAGAGGAATGGACGGCGGGCAATTCGCGCAACCTCATCGGGCACGTCATTCCGTCGCTGATCTTCAAGGCGCTGGAGGGCGTAGTGCCGGACAAGGTGATGGGCGATAGCGGCGGCGCGCCGATCTGGGCCGCCAATTGCGTCGGCCGGCGCGACGATGGCACGCAATATGGTTCGGTGCAGAATTTTCACGGCGGGCAGGGTGCACGCGCCGAACTCGACGGTCTCGATACGCTGAGCTTTCCGTCCAATTGCAAGGTTACGGCGATCGAGATGTTTGAGATTGCCGTCCCCGCGCTCACCGAGTGCAAGGAACTCATTCCAGACTCCGGCGGTGCTGGCAAGAGCCGCGGCGGCCTCGGCCAGCGCGTCGTGCTGCGCAATCTCGGGCGCAATCCAATGAACATCTACCTCGCATCGGAGCGCGTACGTCATCCGTGCTTCGGTGTCGTCGGCGGCAAGTCCGGCAGCGCCGGCAAGGTGTATAAGAATGGCGAACCGCAATTCCCGAAGGGCAAAGTCGTCCTGAAAATGGGTGACCGCCTGGAGGTCGAGACGCCGGGCGGAGGCGGATGGGGACGTACGTCCGAGCGCATGGCGGCCTCGATCGAGCTCGACCTTGCAGAGGGCTTGATCACGCCCGCGGCCGCGAGGCAAATTTACGGTTATCAGCGCTCAAACGTGGCGGCGACCGCCGCCGAATAGGGGAATCATGGGTTTGCTCGATGGCAAGATCGCACTCGTTACCGGTGCGGGGACGGGGATCGGGCGAGAAACCGCCATCCTGCTGGCCCGGGACGGCGCAACGGTCGTACTGACCGGCCGCCGGATTGATCCGTTGCGGGATGTCGTCGCGTTGATCGAGAAGGCGGGCGGCAAGGCCATCGCCCGTGCGCTGGACGTCGCATCACGCGACGCGATTCTGGAGACCGTCGCCTGGGTCAAGCGCAATGTCGGCACGGTCGACATCCTCGTCAACAATGCCGGCAGCGCCAGCAAGGTGCTGAACGCGCGCTTCATCAGCGAGGCGGAGTGGAACGCCACGGTCAACGTCAATCTCACCGCCGTATTCAACTTCACTCAGGCGGTGCTTGAGGACATGATTGCGAAGAATGAAGGCACGATCATCACCGTCTCTTCGCTGGCGGTGGTCAATCCGAACCTGCTCGGCGGCGCCGCTTACGGTGCAGCCAAGGCCGGCGTCAAGAACTTCATGACCTTCCTGCACAACACCTATCGCAACCAGGGCATTCGCGCGACGACGATCCTGCCGGGTGAGACCGATACCCCGATCATGGACAATCGCGCCCGGCCGCCGCTCGAGCGCGAGCGCGCCGTGATGCTCAATCCGCACGACGTCGCGCGCGCGGTTTTGCTCTGCGCCAGCCTGCAGAAGGGCGCCATGATCCCCGAGCTGCACATCTGCCCGACCTTCATGCGCGATACCTCCGCCGACATCGAGACGGCGCGCTGGGTCGGCGCGCCCGAAGGCCTTAGCGACAAGCCGAAGACCTAGAAAGGATCTCCCATGAACGGAGCCAAACTGCGCGAGCGTCTTGCCAAGGACGAGGCAGTCACCATGCTCACGCCGCACCATGCGTCATCGGGACTGGCAGTTCGCCTGGTAGAGCTTGGCGCGGACGCAATCTTCGTCGATTGCGAGCACGGCACCTGGAGCTTTGAGGATGTCCGCGAGACAGCCCAAGCGATCCGTGGGGCTGGTGGCGCTGCGATCGTCCGCCCGCACTCGCATGAGCGGCCGCTCCTGATCCGCTACCTCAATGCCGGCGCCGATGGCTTGATGGTGCCGATGGTCGACACCGCGGAGCAGGCGCGCGCCGTCGTCGACGCAGTGCGTTACGCGTGTCCCGCCGACCACGAGAAGCGATTGGTCATCGCCATGATCGAGACGCCCAAGGCGATCGACAACATCGACGAATTGCTCGCGGTCGAAGGGATCGACGTGTTCTTCATCGGACCCGGCGACCTTTCGCAGAACATGGGCTATCCGCCGGCGCCGCCGTTCGGTCAGCCGCGGCCGCAGGCCGTCGTCGAGCGGGTTGCCTTTGCGGTCAAGAAGATCCGCGCGGCCGGGAAAACCGCCGGTACGCTCGTGACGTCAGACGAACTGCCGTCCTGGCTCGAACACGGCGTCCGATACTTTTATATCCATTCGGATCCGTTCCTTCGCGTCGGACTGGCCGGCGTCAAGAAGATGCTCGTCCGGTAGGCTGCAGCCAGCTCGTCGACCGGCGGGCCGCTTCCCCTTTAGCCGCCTCCCTGACCAACCCGGCACGAGTTCAAGATCTCGGCCTCGAAGTACTTCCACGACCCAATTCGAGCGTTTTCGTCAACTCGCCGGGCGACCTTGATCAGGCAGGTGAGTCTGCCTGGAGTCTCGAAAATGAAGCTGAATGGTCGCCAGAATCCCGCGTCTGGCGCCGTTCAGACCTCGGCAATCGGCGCCTCCTCGCGCAGTCGGCAGCCCAGGCCGGCGAACCTTCCGGCTTCACGACGAAAGCGGCGACAACGTCATTTCGCGTTGAAAAGTCGACGATCGACCCGTCGGCGAGGCGCGCCGAACCGCCGCACACGTATGCGGAATGCCGCATGGCATCCCCGGCTTGCGAGCGTTGCACCAAACCCAAATCGAAGCCGAGGCTGCTGACGTATTGGCAAGCGTCAGCTGCGTAATGCCTCGGTGCGAGAGCAGGGGATTCGCGACGGCGAGCTGGGGCGAGCGGTGTGGCATCTGATCGAACAGGCCGAGCTGGGCGATGCCATGATTGATCTGATCCGGGCCGAGCTGCGCGGCCGTCTGACGTCGGCGCAGGCCGCCGCCTTCCGCGGCACGATCTTCGAGTAGCAATGCGCTCGGGGGCCTGCAATCGGACGCCCAACGCTCAAAGGAGCGGTACGCATTCGCCTGCGTCCTGGTCCCGCTCTGTGAGCGGTGATCCTTGGGCTGAGGGCCCCCGCGCTTCTAGCCGCCGTTTCCGTCGACGTGGAGGCCATTGCCGAGGCCGCAAACCCCGAGGCTGCTGCCCGCCACGTACCGGTCCGCGATTCGTCTCGACGGCGTGTTCCTGACCATCGTGGGCGTACCAACAAGCGCAACTGCCTGACGACGTACCGTCTCGTCAAATTGCAGTGTCTTCGACGACAGTTTCATCGCCATGGCACAATTCCAACGCGGATCACTTGGCGCAGTTGATGATGAAGCACGCAGGTGCTACACATCCCCAGTGTCGCCCGAATTTTCTTCAGTCTTTTCAGGTGCGTAGCTGCAGCGGCCACAGGCCGAAATCTGGCTGGGACCCTCCCGCCCCAGCCAGGCGCAACGCACTGAATTTCTTCTCGAAACAACTTTGTTCTTGCGCGCCTTGTGAGCACCCGACGGAGTTATTCCAGTCGCGATCGCGGCGGCTTTGTGTAAGAAAGCTGCGCTGAGGCCTTGCGGAGAGAACCAATTCCCCAACTCATTATCGGCCTGATCTATCTGCTGATCCTGACCCGCTTCATATGGCCGATAGATTTGCCGCTCTGGGCCAAGATCGTGATGGCGGCGCTCGCATTGGTCGCACTCCAGTTTCACCGGTGGAGCAAGCTCTCGTCGGGCTCGGTATTTTCTCCCGAGTTTCCACGTCCGGTGGTCGCCCTTTTTAACTGGGCATTGGGCGCGATCGTCCTGCTGGCCTTGCTGCAACTTGCGCTCGATCTAGGACTTCTGCTCGCGATCCCCTTCAATGGTGGCGTCGTGAGCGCGCCCGACAAAGTCCGCTACGGACTGGCTGCATTGGCCGCCGTCGCGGCCGCGATCGGTGTCCATCAGGCGATGCGGATTCCGCCGCTGAAGGACGTCGAGATCGGCATCCGCGGACTTCCGCGGCAATTCGACGGTTACACTATATTGCAACTGACCGATCTTCACATCAGCCGTCTGTTTCCCGCATCATGGGCACGCACCGTCGTCGAGCGATCGAACAAGCTCGGCGTTGACCTGATCGTGATCACTGGAGATTTGATCGACGGCACGGTCGAAGCGCGACGCACCGACATAGAGCCGCTACGGGACTTGAAGGCGACCGACGGCGTCTACGTGATCTCGGGCAATCACGAATACATCTTCGGCTACAGCGCGTGGATGGCGCAATTCGCCGCGCTGGGTCTGCTATCGCTCGAGAATCGGCACATCGTCGTCGATCGCAACGGCGGTACGTTGGTCCTGGCGGGCATCACCGACCGGGCGTCGCGCCGCGGTGGTCATCCCGTCCGCGACCTTGCCGCGGTCCTCAAGGGCAGTCCCAAGGGCGCCCCCGTCATCCTGCTTGACCACCAACCAAGCGACGCGCGCCATGCCGCCGAACTCGGCGTAGCCTTGCAACTGTCCGGGCATACGCACGGCGGGCTGATTTGGGGAATCGATCGATTGGCCGCACGCGCCAACGCTGGCTACGTCTCGGGTCGTTACGATGTCAATGGGATGACGCTCTACGTGAACAACGGCACCGCGCTGTGGCCAGGCTTCGCGCTGCGGCTCGGTCGTCCATCCGAGTTGACACGGATCACGCTGCGTCAGGTGGCCGCCACCTGACCGCGTGACGACCGGCATGACAGCTCCGGCCCTCGGAGGACCGCTTCCGCCGCAGGCGGCTCAGATGCCGAAGGTCAGTTGCGGCTCAGCGTCGTCTCCGAGCTGGAGGGACGACAGCGATACACCCACCAGCCTGACGCGTTTGGGCAGCGGCATCTCGACTTCGAGCAGGCCGCAGGCGAGGCGCTCCAGCTCGTCCCGGCCTGCGACCGGCGCGAGGAGAGACCTGCTGCGTGTGATGATCTCGAAGTCGGCAAACTTGATCTTCAAGGTGACGGTGCGGCCCCGGTTGCCGGTCGTCTCGCAATGGCGCCAGACCTTGTCGACGAGGGGCCGAAGCTCGGCGATCAGTGCGTTGAATTCGAAAAGATCGGTCGAGAATGTGGTTTCCGCACCGATGGATTTGCGGACCCGGTTAGCCCGGACCGGCCTTTCGTCGACGCCGCGCGAGATCCAGTAATAATAAGCGCCCGACTTGCCGAAATTCGCGTTCATGAACTCGAGCGTCTGGTTGCGGATGTCGAGACCGGTGAACAGGCCGAGTGCGTTCATCTTCGCACCTGTCGCCGGCCCGATCCCGTGGAACTTGCCGACGGGCAGCGTCTCCACGAAGCCGGGTCCCATCTCGGGGGAGATCACGAACTGGCCGTTGGGCTTGCGGTGATCGGAGGCGAGCTTGGCCAGGAACTTGTTGTACGAAATGCCCGCCGACGCGTTGAGGCCGGTCTCGGCCTTGATCTTCTCGCGGATCCGCAGCGCGACGTCGCGCGCGAGCGGGATGCCTTGCAGGTTCTCCGTCACGTCGAGATAGGCCTCGTCGAGCGACAAGGGCTCGATGATCTCGGTGTGCTCGGCAAAAATCTCGCGGATCTGCCGGCTGATCGCCTTGTAGATTTCGAAGCGCGGCTTCACGAAGATCAGGTCGGGACATTGCCGCTTCGCCGTGACCGACGCCATCGCGGACCGAACGCCGAATTTGCGCGCCTCATAGCTGGCCGCGGCAACCACGCCGCGCTCGGCCGAACCACCGACAGCGACCGGCTTGCCGCGCAGCTCCGGATTGTCGCGCTGTTCCACCGATGCGTAGAAGGCATCCATGTCGATATGGATGATCTTGCGAACGCGTGTTGCTTCGCCTTCTATGGTGTCGGATTCTATCACGCTCGAATGATACAATTAGACTGTGAGAATCGCGAGGTCTGGCATTTGAACTGAGGCGGTGGCGCACCGCTCTCAGCCTCCCGCTGTCGCATCGCGGACGAGTGCGATGACCTCGTCGGCTTCCTGCTCGCTGCTGTCGAAGTGGGTCACGAAGCGGATGACGTCCTGGCCACGTCGCGCAAACGGCAAGCCGGTCGCTGCGAGCCGGTTGATGGCCGGCATAGGGAGGCTGGCAAAGACCAGATTGGCTTCCACTGGCGCAACCAGCCGAACGCCGGGCAGCGCGGCGAGACCCGCTCCAAGACGCGCGGCCACCGCATTGGCCTTGGTCGCGAGCAGCAGATAAAGGTCGCCCTCGACGTAGGCGAGCAGCTGTGCAGACGCATAGCGCATCTTCGACCAGGTCTGGCCGGCGCGGCGAAGCCGATAGGACAGGGGTTCGACGAGGTCGCGGTCGAACACCACGATCGCATCCGCCGACATGGCCCCGTTCTTGGTCGCGCCAAAGGACAGGATGTCGATGCCTGCGCGCCAGGTCATCTCCGCCGGGCTGCAGCCGAGGCGCGTCAGGGCGTTGGCGAAGCGGGCGCCATCCATGTGAACGGACAGATTCTTGTCACGGGCGATTGCGCTGATCTCGGCGATCTCGGCGAGAGGGTAGACGGTGCCGAATTCGCTGGACTGAGTGATCGACACCGCGTCGGGCTGCGAGCGATTGCGGATTCCCCAAGCCGTCCCGGCGAGCGCTTGGCGCAGGAGTGCCGGCTCGATCCGAAAGTTCGGGCCGGGCAGAGTGAGGAGCTTCGCGCCGCCCGTGAAGGCTTCGGTCGCGCCGCCTTCCGCCGTGTGCACATGCGCCTCTTCGTGGCAGTAGATCGCGCCATATGGCCGCGCGCAGGCCGCGAGCGACAGGGCATTGGCTGCCGTGCCGGTCGCGACGGGGAAAACCGTAACCTCGGTCTCAAACAGCGCCGAGAAACGCTGGTTGAGCAATTTCGAATAGTCGTCGTCGCCATAGGAGGCGGCCGGACCGCGATTGACCTCAGCGATCGCCTGGAGAATCTCAGGCGCGACCGGCGCGACATTGTCGCTGCGAAAGTTCGGGAGCGTCCGGGTTGCTTGGTTCATAACGTCCTGTCCTGCCGTCAGATGACGGTCGCTTCCTGTTTGTTGACGCGCCGGTTGATGAGAAGCAACGGGATCGCGGTGACGAGAATGAGGACCGCGGCCGCGGCGGCAGCTAAGCCTGCGCCGGTGCCTTCGATCGCATGATACATGACAACGGTCGTGGTCGCCCAGCGGCTCGAATAGAGCACGACGGTCGCGCTCAACTCGGATGCGGCTGTGATCCAGACCAGGACGAGGCCGCCGACAAGACCGCTTGCCATCAGCGGCACCGTCAGGGTCGCGAATGTCTGGCTTGGCGAGACCCCGAGATTGACCGAGGCTTCCTCGAGCGACGGATCGAGCTGATGCACGATCGCCGAAGACGACCGGATGGCGAAAGGCAGCTTGCGGACCACATAGGCGATCACCAGGATCAGCCAGCCGCCCGTGAGGACGAGAGGTCCGCTGTTGAAGGCAACGATGAGACCGATCGCCAGGATCGTGCCCGAGACCGCAAACGGCACCATGCCGATGAAGTCGAGCAGCCCCGACAGGCGGGAGCGATGCCTGGCGACGACATAGCCGATCGGCGCACCGATCAGCATGGTCGCGACGGCGGCAACGCTCGCAAGCGTCAGCGTGTTGAGCAGCGGCCGATAGGAGCCGGAGAGCAGGGTGGCGTAATTGTCCAGTCCCAGCTCCCAGGTCAGGACCGGGCCGCGGAAGCGCAGGACCGAGACCATCAACACGGCCGCGAAGGGCAGCAGCGAGACGATTACGATGCCCCAGCTCATGATCGCAGCAGCGACCCGCAATCCCGGCGTTAGCGACAGTTTCGCGGGTGCGCTGCGCGCACTGGTCGAGAAACGGCGCTTGCCGAGATAGTGCCGTTGAACGAGCAGCGCGAGCGCGGTGCAGGCGATCAGGAGCACGCTGAGGGCGCCCGCTGCGGCCGGGTTTGCATCGGACTCCCCGGCGAACAGCTTGAAGATGTCGACGGCCAGGAACGGCCGGTCTTCGGCCAGCACCGCCGGCACGCCAAAATTCTCCAGCGCCTCGACGAAGACCAGCAGGCCGCCGGCCAGGATCGCCGGCATCACGATCGGCAGCAGGACGGTGCGGACCGCGTAAGACTGCGAACCGCCGAGATTGCGGGCGGCCTCTTCCATCGAGGCGTCGACGGCCAGAAAGCCCGCCAGCACGGGCATGACCACATAGGGATAGAGCGTCAACGTGAATACGATCACGATGCCGGGCATGCCGTAGATCGAGCCGATCGGGATGCCGATCCCGCGCAGGGCCGTGGTGACGACGCCGGCATGGCCGAACAATAGCACCAGCGCGTAGGCGCTGACGAACGAGGGGAGTACCAGCGGCAGCGATGCCAGCGTCAGCAGCAGCGCGCGGCCCGGCACATCAACCCGGGCCAGGCAAAAGGCGAGCGGGATGCCGATCGCGCAAGCAAGGCCTGTTGCGAGCGCCGCCGCGAGCAGACTGTTGCCGATCGAGCCGAGGTAATAACGGCTCTTCACGATCGCCGCGTAGTTTCCGAAGGTGAAGGCGCCGGTGCCGTCGATCCGGATGCTCGCATCGAGCACGAGCGCCAGCGGGTAAAGCAGAAAAACCGCGAGCAGTACCAAGGCTACCAGGGCCACGATGGTGGCAAAGCGCTTCATGGCGCGGGGAACGCAATGATCTGGGCGGGGTCATAGGCAAGGACCAGCGGCGCGCCGGGCAGGGCATCGAACGCCGCGCCACCGAGCGCCGAGACCCGAAGCCGGGTGCCATCCGGCAGCGTCGCATGGAGACGCTGCATCGGGCCGAGAAATTCGCGCAACGCCAGACGCGCCTGAACGCGAGGACCGTCGGTGCCGTCGCTGAGCTGCAAGGCCTCCGGTCTGAGTGATAGCAGAACCTTTGCGCCTGGCGCTGCGATCTCGCCCCGGACCGTGAACTCCGTTCCGGCTGCCGCGACCTGGGTGTTGCGGCCGTCGAAGGCCTTTGCGACGCCCGGCACCATATTGGTCGAGCCGAGGAACTCGGCCACGAAGGCAGTCTGCGGCATCCGGTAGATGCGCTCGGGCGTGTCGACCTGCTCGACCTTGCCGTGCCGCAAGACGGCGATGCGGTCGGAAATGGCGAGCGCCTCCTCCTGATCATGCGTCACATAGATCGCGGTCAGGCCGAGCGCCTGCTGCAATTGACGGATCTCGATCCGCATCTCGGTTCGCAGCTGCGCGTCGAGATTGGACAGCGGCTCGTCGAACAGGAGCACCGCGGGCTCGATGACCAGCGCGCGGGCGATGGCCACGCGTTGCAGCTGACCGCCCGAGAGCTGGTGCGGCGAGCGCGGACCGTAGCCGGCGAGGCGCACCCGCTCGAGCGCCTTGTCGACGCGCGACTTGATGTCGGCCGCCGAAACCTTTCTCGCCTTCAGTCCGTAGGCGACGTTTTCGGCCACGGTATGGTTCGGAAAGATCGCGTAGTTCTGAAACACCATGCCGGTGTCGCGGCGATGCGCCGGCAGATTGTCGATGCGCCGGTCGCCGAACGAAATCGATCCGGATTCGACCTCGACGAAGCCGGCGATCATGCGCAACAACGTCGTCTTGCCGCAGCCCGAAGGTCCGAGCAGCGTGAACAGCTCGCCATGCGCGATGTCGAGCGAGATGTCGTCCACCGCGCGCACCGCATCGAAGGTGCGCGTCAGTTTTTCGATCCGGATCGTCGTCATGGACTCAGCGCGTATCCTGGATCGTCGTCTTCAGCCGCGCGAGCGTGTCACGCCGCGCCGCTTCCCATTTCGCATCGTCGTAGGGCAGCACCTTGATCGATGAGAAGGGCAGCATGCCGGGTGCGACGGCGCCGAGGTCGATATCCTGACGCGCAGGCCGCCGGAACGTCGCCTTCAGCAACATCTCCTGCACATCCTTGCTGGCGAGATAATCGATCAGCTGCTTGGCCGCTTCAGTGTTCGGTCCGCCTTTCAGGATGGCCGCGCCCTCGACGACCGCGTGCGTGCCCTCGGCCGGATAGACGACGTTCACCGGCGCGCCGTTGTGGGCCCACAGGAAGCCGGCATATTCCAGCGTGATGCCGAGCGGATATTCGCCGCTGCCGACGCCTTCGAACACCTGCGTCGAGCGATTGAGCACTTTCGCGTTCGCAAGCAGCTGGCTCATCTTGGTCCAGGCTGCGTCGCCGTCTCCCCATTGCGACAGCAGCAGCGTGGCGGCCGCATATGAGAATCCGGAATTGCTGGGATCGGTGAAGGCCAGCTTGCCCTTCCATTTGGGATCGAGGAGATCGGTCCAGGATTTCGGCCCGCTGTCCTTGTCAATCGCTTTGGTGTTCTGTCCGATCACGACGATTTGGATGTTGGTGCCCAGCCAAAGGTCCTTTGGATCGCGAAACTGCGCCGGCACGGCTTCGCGATCTTTGGCCGGGTAGGCCTGGAGATAAGGGCTCGCCAGTCGCAGGATCGTCGCGCTGACGCCCCAGATCACATCGCCTTGCGGATTGGCGGCCTCGGATGTGATGCGGCGGACAAGAACGCCCGATCCCGTCGACACCACGTCGAGCTTGATTCCGGTCGCCTTGGCGAAGCCGTCGGCGACGAGCTTGTTCACGGTGTCGTCGTTGGCCGAATAGAGCACGACATGCTGCTCGGCAGAGGCCGATCCGGCCGCAAGGAGCGAGACCGCCAGCGCGATACCGCGGGCGAGGATCGAGGCCGGAGTTCTCATCGTGTTCGCCTTTTTCGGTTTTGTTGTTGCTTATTTGGTTTTGGCGAGATGTTCGGTCGCCGCCTTGAGCCCGGCACCAGCTTCGACCGGGAGGCCGAGCTTGGTCAAGACGTCTTCGAGATGGAGCAGGTCGGTCAGAATGGTTACGGCGCTGAATGCACCCATCGTGCCAAACCGGATGACGCGGCCGGAGAGACGGTTGCGCGCGCCTGCGATCACAGTGCGATGATCGGCGTAGAGCCGCCGCACGATCGTTCCGCCCTCGAGCCCGTCGGGCACCTTGAAGACGACGACGGTGCTCGAGCGCGGTCCGCGCTCGCAAAAATCCGCAAGCCCGAGCGCCGCGCCACCGGCGCGCAGCGCGCCGGACAGTTGCTCATGGCGCGCGAGCACGTTCGGAAGGCCTTCCTCGTGCATCATCATCAGGGATTCACGCAGGCCGTAGAGAAGGCTGACCGGCGCCGTGAACGGCGTTTCGCTCAGCTCGATGGACTTCAGTGCCCGGCGGAAATCCCAGAAGAAGACCGATCGCCGCTCGTCCTGCTCGATCACGCGCCACGCCTTGGGGCTCACGCTGGCAAGGGCGAGGCCCGGCGGACACATCAGCGCCTTCTGTGATGCGGAGACCACGATATCGACGCCCCATTCGTCCTGTCGCATCGCGATGCCGCCGAGGCCGCTGACGGAGTCCGCGATCAGCAGCGTGGGCCGGTCGCGCACAAGGGCGCCGAGGGCCGCAAGATCGGCGACGATTCCGGTCGAGCTCTCGTTGTGGACGACGACGATGGCGCGATAGGCGCGCTCGCGCAGGCGAGCCTCCACCGCGGCAACATCAATGGCCTGGCCCCAATCGGTCGCAATGGTGTCGACCGAGATGTTCATGGCCTTGGCGATCGAGGTGAAGCGCTCGCCGAACTGGCCATGCTCGATCACGAGGATCTGGCTGCCCGGCCCGACAACGTTGACGAGTGCAGCCTCCATCACGCCCGTTCCGGAGCTCGCAAAGAACATGACGCGGTTGGTCGTGCCGAGGACCGGGCGGATCATCTCCTCGGTCTCGCCGATCGCGGCTTTGCACTCGGGACCGCGATGGTTGACGATCACCCGTGCCGTGGCCTGCCGCACCCGCTCGGGCACTTCAGTGGGCCCGGGAAGCCGAAGACGATATCCCGTCGCGGGAATGGCGGATGGCGTGTCTGTCGTCGTCATAGCTTGAAGTCACCGTTCTGACGCATGTCGGGAGCAAGGCCGCCTGCACGCAGGATCGCCTTCATGACCGGGGCGGGGTTCGTTGCTTATTCTGTTGCGTCCATGTGGTTTCGGTCAACGTCGCGCAGCGTCCGTCGCATCATGCCATCGACAATGGCTGCCGACTCGCTTGGACGAAGATGGATCGTCGTGGACTTCAGCAGCCATGGCAAGACCGCCTGCTCGAGCCGTTCCTCATAGGCGGCGCGCATCATGTCGAAGGCCTGCAGGCCGGGCCCCGCCAGGACGACATGGTGCGGGCGCAGCACGGATATCGTTGCTGCGACCGCCTCGGCGAGCGCACGGCCTGCCTGCTGGAAGACGTGCTCGAGACGGGGATCCCCACTCCGTGCCCGCTCGTGCAGAAGGGCCATCTGCACCTCGGAAGGCTGCTGCGACGCCGCCGGCGGCAGGTCGAGAAAGGTGCGCGCGTCGCGGTAGAGTGCATAGTCGGCGAGATGGGCCTCGATGCAACCGCGCTGGCCGCAGCGGCATTGCGGCCCGTTAGATCCCAGCTTGGTATGGCCGATCTCGCTGCCGGCGCCGGCGCCAAGGCGCGCTTCACCGTCAACCACGATGCCCATGCCGACGCCGTGACCGATCAGGATCAGGGCCATGAGGCCCTGCGCCAATGACGGCTCCGCGGCGGCGAGAGCGAGTGCAACCGCGACGGCATCATTCGCCATCACGACTTCGGTGCCGAATGCCTCGCGCACCGGCTTCGCCAGATCGATGTCGGTGACGGACAGCGCCGGGCTCCACAGATGCCGGCCGGTGTCCGCGTTCACGATACCCTGGAGGGCAATCCCTATTCCCAACAGCCGATGGCGCGGTGTCGCCGTCGTCTCCAGCATCGCATTGATTTGCGTGATCACGAGGTCGCACAACGCGCCCGCATCGAGAGCCCGCGTCGCGATTTCGAGGCGTGATTGCGCCAGGCTGAAGCCGCTGAAATCCGCAATCAGGGTCTCGATCAGATTCATGCGCAGCGAGACCGCGATGATGCGGCCGAACTCCGGATTCAAAGTCAGCAGCACGGCCGGCCGGCCACGGCGGCGGCCGTTCAGCCCATCCGGATCCTCGTCGTCGGAATCGTCGGACCATGGGGGTGCCGTGGTCTCGGTCTCGCACAGCAATTCTTCCGCGATCAGCCTGGAGGTCAGGCCGGATACGGCGGGGAAGCTCAATCCCGTGCTCCGGGCGAGCTCCACACGCGGCAACGGCCCGTGGCGTCGCAGGACTTCCACCAGGCGGCCCCTGTTAGAGCCACGGGTCATGCCGGAAATTCGTCTCGGCAACTCAGTCTGGTCAGTCATGCTGTCCTATTTAATTCAGGATATGAATTTAATGGGAGCCGATTGCTGCTGTGTGATGGGAGAAGCACAGCATGGAGTGCGTGATGGCGAGCCATATTTACTAATATCATGCCTCATGTACTATTTCTGCTTGAAGAAGCGATCAGCGCATCTTGATTTTGATGTTCTGCTCTGCAACATTTCTTCGCTGTGTGAATAAAATAGAGCGCAAAAGCGCTGTAAAGCCCCGCATCCGGGGTGACCAAAGGGAGGACCACATGAACGGATCAATGAAGACATTGCTCGTGCCGTTGCTCGCGACCGCCGCTGCGTTCGCGTTTGCGACGGGCGCGGCGCAGGCCCAGCAGAAGAAGACCATCGCGCTGGTGACCAATGCCGCGGCCGATTTCTGGACCATCGCGGGACGCGGGCTCGAGAAGGCTCAGAAGGAGCACCCGGAATACGATATCCAGTTGATCGTCACCAACGATGCGACCGCGGCGGGCCAGCGGCGCGAGCTGGACGACCTGCTGGTGCGCGGCGTCGCCGGCATCTCCATCTCGGTCGACGATGCGCCGCACGCAACCGAAGAGCTCAACAAGGTCGCGTCCCAGACCATCCTGATCACGACGGACAGCGACGCGCCGCAGAGCAAGCGTCTCGCCTATATCGGCACAGACAACGTCGCAGCCGGGCGGCAAGCAGGCGAGGAGTTCAAGAAGGCGTTGCCGAACGGCGGCAAGATCGCGCTGTTCGTCGGCACGATGGACGCGGACAACGCCCGCGAGCGGGTGCAAGGCATCAAGGAAGCGATCGCCGGCACCAAGATCGAGCTGGTCGACGTGTTCACCGACCAGGTGGACTCCGCCAAGGCCAAGGCGAACATGGAGAACGTGCTCGTCAAATATCCCGACATTGCGCTGCTGTCCGGCCTCTGGAGCTACGAGACCCCGCTGATCTATGACGCGGTCAAGGCGGCGGGCAAGGCCGGCAAAGTGAAGATCGTCGGCTTCGACGAGGATCAGCGCACGCTGCGGGGGATTTCCGACGGCACGATCGAATCGACGGTGGTGCAGCAGCCGTTCGAATTCGGCTATCTGTCCGCCACCAACATCATCAAGACGCTGAACGGCGACAAGTCCTGGATTCCGGCCGACAGCAAGCTGATCGTGCCAACCCAGGTGATCAGCAAGACCAACGTCGCGGAGTTCACCGCCAAAATGAAGGATCTGCTGAAGAAGTGACTTCGAGTGCCTTTCGACGCCCGGCGGCCATGACCAGCGAACTTGGCCGTCGGGCGTCGAGCAGGAGGAAGTGAATGGCGGAAATCCTGTTCGAACTCGTCGGAATCAGCAAGTCCTATCCCGGGGTCATGGCCCTCAATGATGTCAGCCTGCGCGTGCACCACGGCGAGGTGTTGGGCCTGATCGGCGAGAACGGCGCCGGCAAGTCGACGTTGATGCGCGTGCTGGGCGGCGTGACTGAGCCAAGCGCGGGCGTGATCCGCGTCGGCGGCACCGACCATGCCCAATTGACGGTGAGCGAGGCGACGCAGACCGGCATCGCCTTCGTGCATCAGGAACTGAACCTGTTCGAGAATCTCGATGTCGCCGCGAACGTCTTCATTGGACGAGAGAAGCTCGTCGGCGGCCCGCTGAAGCTGGTGGACAGCGCGCAGATGCGCGCCCGCGTGACGCCGCTGCTGGAGCGGCTGGGCGCTGATTTCGGCCCCGACACGCTGGTCGACAATTTGTCGATCGCCGAACGCCAGATGGTGGAGATCGCCAAGGCGCTCTCGATCGACGCCCGCGTGATCATCATGGACGAGCCGACCTCGAGCCTGACGCTTTCGGAGACCGAGCGGCTGCTGGAGGTGATTGCCGACCTGAAGGCGCACGGCATCGCAGTGATCTATATCTCCCACCGGCTCGGCGAGATCATGACCTGCGCCGACCGCGTCGTGGTGCTGCGCGACGGGCGCACGGTGGGAGAGCTGGCGCGAGACAAGCTCAGCCATGCCGCAATGATCCGGCTGATGATCGGCCGCGACCTGAAAACGCTGCATACGCCACCAAAACAACCGCCGCAGCCGGGCGGCTGCGACATCGTCGGTCTCGTCACGTCAGCCTTCCCCGACCGCCAGATCGATCTTTCCGTGCGGCATGGCGAGATCCTCGGACTGGCAGGGCTGGTGGGCGCTGGCCGTACCTCGCTGGCCCGCGCGGCCTTCGGCATCGATCCGGTGCTGGGTGGGGAGATCAGGATCGACAACGCGCCGGTCGATGTCGCATCGCCCCGGGACGCGATCAGGCAGGGCATCTATCTGGTGCCGGAGGACCGCAAGAAGACCGGGCTCGTGCTGGAGCTGCCGATCTGCGAGAACGTGACGCTGGCGAGCCTGCTGAATTACGCGCGGATGTGGCTGGTCAACGGCACCTCCGAGCGCAATGTCGCGAAAGAGCAGGTCAGGCGGCTCTCCATCAAGGTGCCGAGCGTCGATATGGAGGCCGTGACCCTCTCCGGCGGCAACCAGCAGAAAGTCGTGCTCGGCAAGTGGCTCTCCATGCAGCCGCGCGTGATGTTCTTCGACGAGCCGACCCGCGGCATCGATGTCGGTGCCAAGAGCGAGATCTATGCGCTGATGCGCGAACTCGCCGACAAGGGCGTCGCGATCGTGATGATCTCCTCGGACATGGAGGAGGTCATCGGCGTCTCCGATCGGGTCGCGGTGATGCACGAGGGAAGAGTCAGCGGCGTGCTGGAGCGCCCGCAATTCAGCGAATACAACGTGCTGCGGCTTGCAATAGGCCAGGCGCTGGAAACCGTGGAAGCCGCTGCGCAATGAACAAGAAAGAACTTGGCCTCGGCCTGCTGCTCGTGGTGATTTCCGTCATCACGGGCATGATCAATCCGGCTTTCCTGTCGGTGGTGAACCTGCTGAACCTGGCCAATCTGATCGGCCTGTTCGGCGTGTTTGCACTTGGCGAAGGGCTCGTGATCATCACCGGCGGCATCGACCTTTCGCTCGGCTCGATGTTCGCGCTGCTCGGCGTCGTCTTCGTCGATCTTCTGACGACGTACCAGGTTCCCTGGCCCTTGGCGCTGGTGGCCGTGTTGCTGGGCGGACTGGTGCTGGGGGCTATTCAGGGGGTCCTGATCACGCGGCTGAAAATGCAGCCCTTCATCGTGACGCTGTGCGGGCTCCTGATCTATCGCGGCGCCGCCCGCTACTACACGACCGACTCGACACGCGGCTTCGGCTACGGCGACGAGGCCGCGACCCTGAGCAACCTTGCCTCCGGCCATGTCGTCGCGGGCATCCCGAACACCTTCATCCTCCTGATCATCCTTGCGCTCGTCCTCAGCGTGGTGCTGCACCGCTCGGTCTACGGACGCTGGCTTTATGCGGTCGGCAAGAACGAGGAGGCGGCGCGCTTCTCAGGCATCAACACGAATATGGTGATCGCAACTGCCTATATCATCAGTGGCGGGCTCGCCGGTGTTGCGACGGTGTTGTTCGTGTTCTACACGAACTCGGTGTCTCCGAGCTCGTTCGGCAATTTCTATGAGCTCTACGCGATCGCGGCTGCCGTGCTGGGCGGCTGCAGCCTGCGCGGCGGCGAAGGTTCTATTCTCGGTATCGTGCTGGGGACTGCGCTGCTGCAGGTGCTGCAGAACCTCGTGAATATCCTGGGCATCCCCAACTCCCTGAACTTCGCGGTGATGGGAACGGTGATTTTGATCGGCGTGTTGGCGGATCAGCAATTGCAGGCCCGCCGCAAACGCAAATTGGCGCTGGCCGGCCTCGCCCGCACGGCGCCGAGATCGACGCTACCGCCTGGCGTGGAAGCGCTGCCGGCAAGAACGGGCGACCAGGCATGACGGGTACGGGATTGGGTTGACACGAAGGCTAGTGCATTATCCCTCATATTGATCCGGCCCCATCGCCCACGACGCCTGATCGTGGCTGTACGCGTAGTTGCGGTTGTTGACCACGGGATTGCGATTGACCATCGGCCGCATGAACATCGGATGCGTCGCGCTGCGCACCTCGTGCTCGACCGTGAACAGATGCTTGCCGCTGTCGAGATCGACGATGTCGCAGAAGCGGTACTGATACTGATTGTCCTCGCGGGAGACCAGGTCGCGCGCCAGCAGCTTGCGGTAAGGGCCGGAGAAATCGGTGATGTACATCTGCACATGGTGACCGTCATAGTCGCCTTGCGGTCGATCGGTCTCGCGGAACAGCAGATACTGGTCGCGGCCGGTCTTCACCGCTGCAACCTTGCCGTCGCCGTTGCGCAAGGCAGCCGGCATGCCCATGATCTCCGGATAGAAGGCGCAGATCGCCTGCGCCGACCCGGCCGGCACGTCGAACTCGACATAGGGGATGCCGAGCGTGATGCGCCCGAAGCGCGCCGCGTCCGGCTCATGGATGCGGATGCGATTACCCCATGGGCAGGTCGCCTCGACATAGTCGTTGTGCTCGTCGTATGTGAAGGCGGTGCCTTCGAGCTTCTTCGCGACTGAGGCCAATCGCGCCAGCAGCGCCTCGCGGCCCTCGATCACGAGCCCGGTATGGCCGCGCAGCACCTGCGCCTTGCCGCTCGGCAGATGAAACTGGCTCCTGCCGGCATTGATCCACATGTTGGTGTCGGACACCATCAGATAGGGATCGCGGGTCAGTCCAAGCCCGGTGACGTAGAACAGCGTGGCGAGGCGCTGGTCCGGAACCTGGATATTGACGTGCTCGAAATGGACGGCGTTGCCGAGATCTTCTGCGGATCGATCGAATTGTTGCGGCATGGATGTGCGCTTCTCGCTGGAGGGATGGCTTGCTCCATTCTAGAGCAGAATTTCCGCCAGCCGAAACTGTTGGATGATCACATCTTGAGGCCAGTGCGTGGTGTGCGCCGCACCTTGCCGTGGCACCCATTCCCTGTAATCTGACCGGACATCGTGAAGGAAAGAAGAGGTCGATGGGGGGAGTTCTGGACGGCGTGCGCGTCCTCGATTTCGGGCGCTATATCGCGGGGCCGTATTGCGCGACATTGCTGGCCGAGTTCGGCGCCGAGGTCATTCGCGTCGAAAAGCGCGAGGGCAGCGAGGATCGCTTCGTGGCGCCGGTCGGCGAAGGCGGCGAGGGCGCCCTGTTCCTCCAGGTCAACCGCAACAAGAAGTGCATCACGCTCGATCCGATGACCCCTGAAGGCCAGGAGGTGATGCGCCGGCTGGTCAAGACCGCTGACGTCGTCGTCGCCAATCTGCCGCCGCAGACGCTCCGCGCGATGAAGCTCGACTACGACTCGCTGAAGGCGATCAAGCCGGACATCATCCTGACGACGGCCACTGCGTTCGGCGGTCCAGGACCCTGGTCCGACCGCGTCGGCTTCGATGGCGTCGGACAGGTCATGTCGGGTTCGGTCTACATGACCGGCGCCGGCGATCCGCCTTACCGCGCGGCGGTGAACTGGGTCGATTTCGGCACCGCCCTGCACTGCGCGTTCGGGACGCTCGCAGCCCTGATCGAGCGCGGCAAATCCGGGCGCGGGCAGATCGTCGAGGGCGCGCTGCTGGCGACCGCATTGTCCTTCACCAATGCGACGCTGATCGAGCAGGCTGTCATCAACGTCAACCGCGTTCCGACCGGCAATCTCGGCCAGACCGCGGCGCCTGCGGATATCTACCGCACCAGGGACGGTTGGGTGCTGTGCCAGGTCACCGGACATCCGCTGTTCAAGCGCTGGGCCAGGCTGATGGGCGAGGAAGAGCAATGGTTGAACGATCCGCGCTTTGCCGACGACATCAGCCGCGGCAACAACGGTCCCATCATCAGCGAGCGGATGGCGCGCTGGTGCGCCGAGCGCACCACGCAGGAGGCGGTCGATACTCTCGGCAAGGCGATGATTCCGACCGGGCCCGTGCTGAGCCCGCAGCAGGCGCTGGATCATCCGCACATTCGCGCCGCAGGCTTTTTTCAGGACGTCGACTATCCCGGCCTGCCGAAGCAGGCACCGGTCGCGCGCGCCGCCATCCGGCTGTCGGAAACGCCGGGTGAGATCGCGACGCGTCCGCCGACGCTGGGCGAGCATACTGATTCTGTGCTGGCGGAACTCGGCTACGACACGGCCGCGATTGCGGCGCTTCGACAGAGCGGCATCATTTAGTCGCTGTATGATGACAAGAGTGGAAATAAGCCAGCGCGTCTGCTAGACGACGAGCGGCTTATCCTCGCGCATTTTTTGCGTGAGCCGGCGACGTCTGCGTCGCACGAGGTTTGAGGGGGGGAGGCGCGCGTTCGCACGCCCCGTCCCAGATGCATGACCATCCGCGACCGAATCGGGACAAACCCGGCCGCGCGTGCCATTGACGACTGCTTACGACGAGAAACGGATCCACGTGCGTCATTCCAAGAAACTGCGGCCAGCCAAAAGTTCTCTCAACAAGAGCTCTCCAAAGAAAAGCTCGCCCAAAAAGCGCTCTCCCGCCAAGAGCTCGACAAGCAGGCGCTCGCTGAGCAAGAGTTCTCCGAAGACGAGCAAGGGCTCGCAGCGCGCCACCATCGCCTCGTCGTCGCCGCTTGGCATGATGGCGCTGCACCTGCTGGCGCAATGGAAGGAGTCCGGGCGCAGCGGTCTCGTGTTCCTCGCCGAGAGCGAGAACAGGGCGGAGCGGCTCGGCAGCGTCATTCACGCGCTCGATCCGTCCTGCGAAGTCCTGGTGTTTCCGCGGCTGAACACCCTGCCGTTCGATCAACTGGAACCATCGCGCGAGATCGCGGGCCGCAGAGCCTCGGTGCTGCGGCGCCTGGCGAAATCCAGACAGCCGATCTTCCTCGTCTCGACGGCGGAAGCGGTGATGGAGCGCCTGCCGCCGCCGGCGAGCCTGTTGCGCCTGAACACGAGTTTGAAAGTCGGCGGCAGTTTCTCCGAGGGCGAGCTTCGCGTCCGTCTCGAGGAGCTCGGCTATGACCTCGACGACGAGCCGGATTATCCGGGCGGCGCGCTGTTTCACGGCCAGACCTTCGAGATATTTCCCGCGGGCGCGCTGGGGCCGTTCCGGGTGGAGCATTCCGGGCACGCCATCCGCCGGATTGTGGCGTTCGATCCGAAAGAGCACGACATCATCTTCGAAACCAAAGAGCTTCTCGTCGATCCCATGTCGGAACGAACAGCCATTACCGGTGCGCGGGCCAAGCGCGCCACGCTGTTCGACTATTGCGGAAAGGCCAAGTGGATCGCGGATGCCGGCGTGTCGGTGCATGCCGATGCCTGGCTGAGCACGATCGAGGAGGCCGCGGGCCGCGCGGACAGGGAGCGCGAATATCTGGGGCGCCCCGACTGGAAGCAGGCGACCCGCGGCATGAAGGTGCTGCCGCGCAACGCGCCGTTCCAGCCGACGCCGGAATTCTCCAAGCTGACATCCGCCCGGAAAGCCCTGCGCGCCTATGTCGAGGAGACCAGACGTGCTGGTTCACGCCTGATCCTCGTCGCGGCGCAGGAGGAAGATCTGCGCGCGATGGAGCGGATGAGCGGCGTGCGGGCAGAGCGCGTCGCGGATTGGGACGAGGCCGGGAGCGCGCGCCATCGCGACGTTGCGTTGCTCGCCGATCTCGATTCCGGTTTCGTCATTCCAGGTAAGAGGCCTGACGTCGTGCTGACCGCGAGTGACGTGCTCGGCAGCCGCGCGCATCATCCGCAGCCGATGGCGCGAAGCTGGATCGCGGCGTTCGATCATGCCGACGTGCCGGAACAGGGCACGGTGGTCGTGCATCTTCAGCGCGGACTTGCCGTGCTCGATGGCCTGCAGACCGTGAACACCGGCGGCGGCGCCTTGCGCGAAATGGTCAGGCTGTCCTTCGCCGGCGACAATGCGGTCCTGGTGCCACCGCCGGATCTCGCACAGATGTGGCCTTACTCAACGGAGCGCGGCAGGCTCGCGCTCGACAAGGCCGATGGCAGCACATGGTGGGCGCGCCGCACCGGCGCCGAGCAGGAAATCCAGCTCGCCGGCAAGGCGCTCGCCAAGCACATCAGTCAGCGCAAGCGGCGGAAGGCGGCCAAGCTGGTGCCGCCGGGATCGGCCTACGAGAAATTCGTGGCGCGCTTCCCCTATTTCACGACGATCGACCAGGCCAAGGCGATTCACGACGTGCTGGACGATCTCGCATCCGGCCATCCCATGGACCGGGTGATTTGCGGCGACGTCGGCTTCGGCAAGACCGAGGTCGCGCTGCGCGCGGCGGCGGCCGTGGTGCTGTCCGGAAAGCAGGTGGCAATCGCGGTGCCGACGACCGTGCTGGCCCGGCAGCATGTCGCGACCTTCCGCAAGCGGTTTGCGCCTTTTGACATCGAGGTCGGGAACCTGTCGCGCGCGACCTCCGGCGCGGAGCTGCGGGAGACCAGGGAGGGTCTGCGCAGCGGCCGGATCAAAGTCGTGATCGGAACGCAGGCGCTCACCTCGAAGGACGTGAAATTCGATGACCTCGGTCTCGTCATCATCGACGAGGAGCAGCATTTCGGCGCCGCCGAGAAGGCAAAGCTCTCCGGGCTCGCCAAGAATGTCCATACGCTCTGGATGAGCGCCACGCCGATCCCGCGCACGCTCGCCGCGGGTCTTGCCGGCTTCAGGGACCTGAGTGTCATCGCGTCGCCGCCAGTGCACCGGCTTCCGGTCGCGACCAAGATCGCGCCGCTGTCGGATGCCGCCATCGCCTCGGCCCTGCTGCGCGAGCAGCGGCGGCACGGGCAGAGCTTTCTGATCTGCCCGCGCATCCAGGATCTGGAGCCGATGCTGGCGCGCGTGCAGGCGGTGGCGCCCGATCTCAAGATCGTCTGCCTGCACGGCAAATTGCCGGCCGACGAGATCGACGACCGCATGATGACCTTCGTCGAGGGCAAGGCCGACGTCCTGCTCGCCACCAACATCGTGGAGAGCGGCCTCGACATCCCGCGCGCCAACACCATCGTGGTGTGCTGGCCCGAGAATTTTGGTCTCGCCCAGCTGCACCAGCTGCGCGGACGCGTCGGCCGCGGCGGCATCCGCGCCTTCGCATTTCTGCTGACCGAGTCGGCCTCGGTGCAGTCCGAGAAGCGGCTGGCCGTGCTGGAGGAATTCAGCCGGCCGGGTGCGGGCTTTGCCATCAGCGAGCGCGACCTGGATCTCCGGGGCGCGGGCGATCTGTTCTCGGAGCAGCAATCCGGTCACGTCCAGGTGTTCGGCCCGGTGCTCTACAGCCATCTCCTGAAGATGGCCTCGGAGAAGGTCGATGACGGCAGGTCCGTGGTGTGGGTGCCCGACCTCAATTTGCCGGTCGCGGACATGCTCCCCGAGAGCTACGTGCAATCCGCTCCGGTGCGGCTGGAACTCTATGCCCGCGCCGCGCGCTGCGCCAGCGAGGACGGGCTCGACGATCTCCAGGAGGAAACCTCGCGCCGCTTCGGACCCTTGCCGCCGGCCGCCCGCGATTTCTTTGCGGCTGCACGGCTGCGGCTGGATTGCAAGCGCAGAGGCATCGTCCGCCTCGATGTCGGGCAAAGCGCGGTGGCCGCGACGTTCCTGCCGGGACGGCTGCGGAAATCCAAAGGGAAGTCGCTGCAACGCGATGGCGATCGCGTCGTCTACCACAGCCAGACGCGCGATGCCCCGTTCGACATGGTCGAGGAATTGTTCGAGGTTCTGGACGAGACGTGATCGTCGTGCCGATCAGTTCGCCGACAGCGCCGTCTTGGCGACTTCGGCCATCCAGGTCGATGCCACGGGGAGGATCGCGTCGTTGAAATCGTAGCGTGGGCCGTGCAGCTCGGCGCCGTCGCGCAAGGGCCCGTTGCCGATCCAGACGAACGCGCCGGGGCGCTGCTGGAGATAGAAGGCGAAATCCTCGCCCGCCATGCTGGGCGCGAGATCGCGCCTGACCTGTGCCCGCACCTTGTCCGCGGCCGTGCGCGCGAAGCCGGCTTCCTCCGGCGAGTTGATCGTCACGCCGACGCCCATGACGATGTCGGGCGTGACTTTGACGTCAAAGCTCGTGGCGATGCCGGCGCAGATGTCTGCGATGCGCACGAGAAGAATGTCCTTCACGTCGTTGCGGTGATGTCGCAGCGTACCGCGGATCACGACCTTGCCGGCGATTTGATTGGGCGCAGTGCCGCCTTCGATCGTGCACAGCGAGAGCACGGCAGTGTCGAGCGGATCGACGCTGCGTGACACGATCGATTGCAACGCCACGATCAGATGGCCGGCCGCCACCACCGGATCGCGGGTCAGGTGCGGCATGCCGGCATGTCCCGCATGGCCCTCGATGGTGATGGTAACGCGTCCGCCGGAGGCCATGACCGCGCCGTCATGGACCGCGATGGTGCCGGCATCCAGGCCCGGCCAGTTGTGGAAGCCGAACACGCGGTCCATCGGGAACCGCTCGAACAGCCCGGCCGCGACCATCGCGCGCGAGCCGCCATAACCTTCCTCGGCGGGCTGGAAGATGAAATCGACGGTGCCGCTCCAGTCGGTATCTACCGCCAGCAGTGCGGCCGCGCCGAGCAGCGAGGCGGTGTGCCCGTCATGTCCGCAGGCATGCATCACGCCTGGCGTTTTCGAGGCGTAGGCAAGCCCGGTATCCTCGGTGATTGGCAGCGCGTCCATGTCGGCACGCAGGCCGACGCGCCCTTCGGCCGACCCGCGCGTCAGCGTCGCGACCACGCCGTGGCCGCCGATGCCGGCCTCGAAGGGAATGCCGAGCTCGGTGAGTTTTTCCTGCACGAAGGCGGCGGTGGCCTTTTCCTGCAAGGATAGCTCGGGGTGGGCATGCAGATGCCGGCGCCACGCGGTCAATTTCTGGTGCAACTCCGGGGTCAAGGCGCGGCTCTCTCGAATGATGACGGCTGACGTCACTCTAGCCGATTATCCGCGCCCCGCATCAAGCCCCTTGGAATGCCTCGCGTGCACCAACGCGCATTGCCTACGGCGCCAGCTTCGCCAGCCCCTTCCAGTCAAAGCTGATGCCGTGGCCGGGGCGAGCCGGCGCCAGCGCCTTGCCGTCCTCGAGCACCAGAGGATGCTCGATATATGTGTCCAGCCCGAAACCGTGGGCTTCGAGGTAAGAGCGGTTCGGGCAGGCCGCGAGCAGATGCACGGTGATGTCGTGGGCGCCATGGCTGGTTACGGGCAGGTTGAAGGCCTCCGCCAGCCGCGCGATCTTCATGAAGGCGCTGACGCCGCCGCAATTGGTGACGTCGGGCTCGGGATAGGACACCGCGCCTGATACGATGTAGTTCTTGAACTCCCACAGCGAGCGGAGGTTTTCACCCGCCGCGATCGGCACGCCGCCGGCCTGCATGATGCGTGCGTGGCCGGCGACGTCGTCGGGGATGATTGGTTCTTCCAGCCAGGTCAGGTCATAGTGCACGAACGCGCGGGCGGCGCGGATCGCTTCCTCGACCGTCCATTTCATGTTGGCATCCGCCATCAGCGGAAAGCCGTCGCCGAGATGGTCGCGCATCGCTCTTACGCGCGCGACGTCGGATTTGAGGTCGGGCCGGCCGACCTTCATCTTGATGGCGCGAAAGCCCTTTGCGAGATTGCCGTCGGTCTGCTTGAGCAGCGCCTCGACGGAGAGATCGAGATCGATGCCGCCGGCGTAACACGGCACGCGCGAATCGAAACCGCCGAGCAAGCGATACAGCGGCAATTTCGCGCGCCGCGCCTTCAAATCCCACAGCGCGATGTCGAGCGCGGACAGCGCCAGCACCGCAGGCCCGCCGCGCCCGCCATAATGCAGGCCCCACCAGACGTGATGCCAGACAGCTTCGGTGTCGTCAGCCTCGCGTCCCTCGACCAGCGGCGGAATCTCGCGCTTCAAAATATCGGCGACAGCGCCGCCATTGCGCCCGACCGTATAGGTGTAACCTGTGCCTTCAGCGCCATCGGCATCGCGGATGCGGCAGGTGATCAGCTCGAACGCCGCGATCTCGCCATGGGTGGAGTCGGACAGTGTGACAGGGAGGGGGATGCGGTAGAGCCCGGTCTCGATATTTGCGATGCGCGGCATGCAGCCTCCCTGCGTTTTCTTTGCAGGCTAGGCTGACATGCGCGGCCAGGCAACCGCGTTTGCGGCAATGCTGGTGCGTCGTTGTCGTCTACGACGATCACGCGAAAAACCGGCGCAGCTCCACAGCGACGCGGGCCGGATCGCCTTCGTTGTCCGCCGCGATATGGCCGGCGCCCTTGAGCTCCACGCGTGCCGCGTTCGGCAGGATTTTGACGAGCGCGTCGAGCGCAGCCGTGAGATAGCCTTGGCTGCGATCTCCGCCAAGCAACAGCGTTTTCGTGCTCAATCTCCTGAAGCGGTCGAGATCGCCGGCCGTCTCCGCGATCAGCTCGATGTCGTAATGGACCGTCGGGATGAGCGTTGCCAGAGGCGGCCCATTGCCCACGGCCGCATTTGGACGGAGCCGCATCATCATGGCGAAGAACGATGTCAGGACAGGCGCGGGGAGCCTTGTCATGATCTCGTCGTCACCGGTGCCTTTGAGCGCGGCAGCAAACGCCGCCGGTAGATTCCCCTTCGCCAGGGCGGCCTCATAGCTGGCGGCCCAGTAACGCGGCTGAATCGCGCCGACCTCGAGCGGCGGCTCGTAAAGGGCGAGGCGCGAGATCGCCGGATTGACGAGCGCGGTGTGCATGGCAACCACGGCTCCGGCGCTCAATGCAAACACATCCTGCGCGCCTGTCTCGGCGAGCAGCCGACCGAGATCATCGATCTCGGTCGCCATGCAGTGATCGGGCCGGAACGGTCCGCTCAGGCCTCGACCGCGCCGGTCCGGGATGAGCACGGTGAAGCGGTCGGCCAGCGCCGCTCCAAGGTCGGTAAAGCTCGCGGCGCTTTGCATCGCGCCATGGAGCAGCACCAGGCCGGGACCTGAGCCCGATTGCCGATATCCGATGGCGGTGCCGTCACTGGCGACAATCGATCGCTCTGCGCTCACGCAAGGCGCCTCAGCGCATCGTCGCAAGCTGCACGGCGAGCGCGCAGGCGCGGTCGTATTCGTCGAGATTGATCCACTCGTCGATCGTGTGCGCTTCGTTCTGCCCCGCGCCGAAGGTCACGGTGGGAACGCCGTGGCGGACCATCCAGTTGGCATCGAGGCCGCCATTGGCGGTGCGGACGTTCGGGGTGCCGCCGACCGCGGATACCGCCTCGACCGCGCGCTTGATGACGGGCTGGCTGTCCTTCATGCGGAACGGAAAATAGTCGGTCTCGGCCTTGAACTTGACCCTGCCGGACTTGCCCTGCGCATTCGTCACCTTCTTGGCCGCCTTCTCGAACGCCGCCTTGTAGGCCTTGGTGATCTCCTTGAAGAATTTTCCGTCGTGGCTGCGGCTCTCGCCGCGCACATGCACGTAGTCGGTGACGACATTGGTGGCATCGCCAGCGGGGCGGCCTTCGCCGCCGGTGACGGGGCCGACATTGCTGGTGCCCTGCCGCGCGTTCGCGCCCTTGCCCTTCACCACCTTGCCGAACCAGCCGCCGGCCTTCACATCGGCAAGCGCCAGCGACATGATCATGGTCGAGGAGATGCCGCGCTCCGGCGCGACGCCGGCATGCGAGGCGCGGCCAAAAATCTCGACGCTCCAGCGATCGGCGCCGACCGCGCCGATCACGACGTTGGAAGCGGAGCCGCCGTCATAGTTGAAGGCCGTCACCGGTGAGCCGAGCTCCTCCAGCTTGACGTGGCGCGCGCCGTAGAGCCCGCTCTCCTCGCGCACGCAGAACAGAAGCGTGATCGGCGGATGATCGAGCTTCTGCTTTTCGAGCTCGGCCGCCAGCGTCACCAGCACGCCGCAGCCGCAGCGATTGTCGCCGCCGAGCGCGGTCTTCGCTTCATTCACGATCTTGCGGCCGGATTTCTTCGGCCTGGCGCCGGCGCAGAGCGGCACGGTGTCCATGTGGGTCATGAACATGATGCGCGGCTGGTTGTGCAGCGCGCCGCGGCCGGGCAGGTCGACGATGAGGTTGCCGGTCTCGGTCGGCACGGGAATGCGGGTGTTGGCGTCGTCGAGCCGGATCGCCTTGGCCGGCACGCCGCTCTCCTTCAGCGCGGCAGTGAGCTCGCGCCCGATCGCCGCCTCCTGTCCGGTGACGCCTTCGATGGCGAGGAAGCGCATGAGGCGATCGGTGGCGGCTTTGGTGTCGACAGGCATGGAGTTCGTTCCTTCACGCGTAGGATGGGTAGAGCGCAGCGAAACCCATCGATCCAACATACGCTGTTGATGGGTTTCGCTTCACTCTACCCATCCTACGAACTCAGATAGGCCGCGTATAGACCAGGAAGATCATCACCCCAACGAGCAGCGCAGCCGCCATGAACAGCAGCACCGCCGGCAGCCCCGCGAACGCGGCCACCGCGCCGGTGATCGACTGCATCAGCGCCGTCCCGAGGAAGAAGGCGAGGTTCACCGCGGCAAGCGCCTTGCCCGCGGTCTGCGCGTCGACCAACTGCCGGCACATGCCGAACAGCAGCGGCTGGGCCGAGGTCGCAAGGCCAATCAGCACGAACAACACGAGGTCATATTGCGGCGGCATGACCTCCACGCCGAACAGCCATGCAACCGCATAATGCGGCGCACCGAGCGCCATCAGCACTACCAGCAGCGCCGCGACCGCGTGCGTGCCGGCGACCAGTTCGCGGCGGCGGCCGACTTTGCGGTCGATCATGCCCATCAGCAGCGGGCCCGCGATCATCGCCAGCGTGAACGCGCCGAGCTGGTTGCCGGCCTCGACCCGTGTCAATCCTTTGACCTGCATCAGCCACGGCCCGCCCCACAATCCGCGCAGCACCAGCGAGGTCGCCAGCGACACCAGCGCCAGCGCGATCAGCCCGCGCAGCGGCCGCGACAGGCCGAGCCTGAGCACCTCGATCATCTGCGACAGCGGCGAGGCATCGTCCTTGTGCTCGACCTGCTGGTTCGGTACCAGCACGAACACGGCAAGCGCCACCACGAGGCCGCCGGCTGCGGCGATCCAGAAGCCGGCGCGCCAGCCATAATGATCGACCACGAAGGCGAGCGGGCTCGACGACAGCAGCATGCCGATATTGCCGATCGACAGGATCGCGCCCGACCACAGCCCGAAGCGTGCTGCCGACAATTGCTTGGCCGCGAGCGTCATCGGGCACATCAGCATGCCCGACGTGGCGATGCCCAGCAGCAACTGCCCGAACGCGAAACTCTCAGGGCCCGTCGCAAAGCCGGACGCGATCGCGCCGACGATCGTGCCCGCAAGCAGGCTCAGCGAAACCGGCCGCACGCCAAAGCGATCCATCGCCGCACCAACCGGAATCTGCGACGCCGCAAAGGCGAAATGATAGACCGAGGTGAGGCTCGCCAGCGCCTGGGGCTGCACGTGGAAATCCGCCGCCATCAGATCGAGGCTGAGCGCCGGAATGGTGCGCAGCAAGGTCGACAGCATGTGCCCGCAGGCCAGCGCCACCAGCGCAAAGATCAGCGCGCGGGTGCCATGTCCCGCTTCATCATCGACAACCGCAGTCATCAGCGTCCCGTCCCGGCAAGGGTTTTAGCCGGGTTACACGAATGGGGGGAGGGTGCCAATGGCGGAGGGGGCGGCTTATCGCATGGCCCGCCAACGGCGGGCGTCTCGAAGGATGGCCACAGGGGAGTCGCTCCCATATGCGATCGCCCTGGCTGTCGCGGGGTAGAAGCGGACATCAGCCGGCCGACAATCTCCGCCGAAACCGCCGAAAATCACTCAAAGCGGACGTGCTTGGGCGTGCGGAAGTTGCCATGTCTACGAGAACTCACGTATGCACTATGCGTAGGGTCGTAGTGGAGCAATTCAAATGGCGGTAGAGCTGAGGGGCGCGAGCGGCGAGGGATTTGCGACGGTGACCGCTGACGGTCGCGTGCTGGATTCCTGGTTCCTTCAGCTGTGCCTGGTTGAGGAGGCCGGCAAGGCGGCAACGGTACGGCTGACCAAGGACGAGATCATCAGGTCACTGGGTGAGCAGGCAGACGGATATGCGCGACACGACGAAATCCGCAATGTCGATATCGTTGCAATCCGTACCGACATTGACTCCCTTGGATCTGCGCCGACCGATGTGCACGACGCATATCTTCGACTCCATCTCCTGAGCCGCCGGCTCGTCCAGCCCAATTGCCTGAACCTCGACGGAATTTTCAACCTGTTACCTAACAATGCCTGGACGACCCTCGGTCCCTGTGAACCCTCTCTTGTACCGGAAGCACGACTCCTGGCACGAAAGCGCGCCCTCGCGTTCGAGGTGACAGGCGTGGATAAGTTTCCGCGCATGACTGACTATGTGACGCCGGCGGATGTGAGAATTGCGGATGCGGATCGCGTCAGGTTAGGTGCTCATCTGGCGCCGGGCACGACCGTCATGCATGAAGGCTTCTGCAATTTCAACGCAGGCACGCTTGGTCCCTGCATGGTCGAAGGCCGGATCAGCGCGGGCGTGGTCGTGGGACGCGGCAGCGACGTTGGTGGCGGAGCGTCGATCATGGGCACTCTGTCCGGAGGCGGGAAGGAGCGGATTACGGTTGGTGAGCGCTGCCTGATCGGCGCCAATGCCGGTATCGGCATTTCATTGGGTGACGATTGTATCGTCGAAGCGGGCTGTTACGTCACGGCAGGCGCACGCATCCTTCTGGAAGATGGCCGGGTTCTGAAAGCCAAGGAACTCTCAGGCCAGAGGGGCCTGCTTTTTCGCCGCAATTCCCAGAGCGGCGCGCTCGAGGCAACCAGACGTACACCCAATTGGGACGGCCTCAACGCGCAACTTCACGGCTAGGCAGCTCGCGCGAAGACGTTATTGCGCAGCTTCCGCCAGCAGCGCCGTCGGATAGACCGGCTTGGTGAAGAACTTTGCACCAGGCGGCGGCGGCCGGGGTAACGGGCGACCCGAGATCACGATGATCCGCACATCGGCATCTTGCTGCTGAGCGAAGTGAGCCAGATCGACGCCATCCATCTTTCCGACCAGATTGATGTCGGTCACGATCAGGGCTGGGTGTTTTGCCTTGAGCGCCAGAGCCGCGGTCTCTGCATCCTCGCACTGCAGGACCTCGAAATTGCGCTCTTCGAGCAGCAGCGCTAGCATCTCGCGTTGAATGTCGTCATCCTCGACGACGATCGCGGTCGGGCGATGCGGTTTCGACTGGCCCATGATTGCACCTCATTTCCTGTCATTTGTTAAGTACGATGGGCTTGAATCCGTTCCCGGTGCGGTGTGCTGGGTTCCGCTCTCGTTCGGGCTGCGTGTTGCTTCCGATCCCGCGGGCAGTTTGCGCAGGAAATCCTCTGCTTCAATCAGCACGGTACGAACGAGCTTTCGCTCGTCGATCGCTTCGCTCGTGAAGAAGCCGTGCTTGACAGCGTTGCCGTTGCCAAACGGCGCGCCGGATCCCAATGCGCCGCCGTGCATGCGGCACCGCGCCTTGCCGCGCAGTGCAGGCGCGCGGCAATTGTCACCGTTGCGCGTTTGCGCGCCGCAGCGTGGGCTCGCCTGCATCGGGCCGATGTTGCGGGCATGGCTCATGCGGTGACGGCGTCCACCAGGCCCGGCTGCGCCGCGATCAGGCTCGCATGCTGTGTGAAATGGCCGACCACGGCCTTGCCGCCATCCTGCACCGACAAGTTCTGTACCGTGATCGCACACGTGCCATTGCTGCGGTGACGGCTCAGGGCCTCCATCTGGGCTGTGTAGGTGCGGACCAGCCGGGTCAGCGCGCGGGTGAGGCTTTCCTGCTGCGGCACGTCGTCGGTTAAGGCGAGGCGACAGGCGCAGCGCATCGACGCGACGTGAATGCTCACCATCTGCGCCGCCAGCATGGCCTCGAGCGAATCCTTCGGCGCGATGCTTTTGAGCATCGAAACCATGAAGGAGAGATTGCCCTGGTCCGGCCTGCGCGCAACCGCGCTGGCCTTCACCAGCTGGCTCAACAGGCCATGCAGCGCCTCGCGATCGACGGCGCCGAGCGCCTCGGCCAGCAGCAATTCGCCGGCGCGCGGATCGGGATGGTCGATCACGATGCGCCTGCGCCGGAGTTTGACCTTTGGGCTTGCGATGATTGGGGCAAGATCGTTTGCCGCGATCGGCATCGTCTCGGGTGGAGTCGGTAATGTCGTCATGGGATGTGTCCTTTGCCGGCGCAGGCGCGAGGGTTCACTGCGAGCGAAGCCGGTCGCGCGCCTGCCGAGCGGCGGTTGAGATTCTCAGATGTCGAGGGCTTACGCGCGGCCAGGTCGAGCGCGCCCAGGAGCGGGCGGGGCTTGGACAGGGGCGATTATCGCGATGATGCCATCGTGCTCCTGTTTTGCCCGACGTGTCAAGCGCAATTTCGGGATTACGTAAGTCGTCGCTCCGCAAGTCCTTGGTCTGACTGGCGTCGGCTACTGTGCATGGGGTTGTTTTCGCAAGTCTTGTTGGGAAACTCAGGACTGCAAATGGTATTGCGGGAGGCCCGCGGCGCTCACGCCTTGGGAAAATCCTTGCGCATCGCAATCTCGGCGGCATCGCCGGGCGACAATATGGTCTGCTCGAAGGCCGGCTGCAGCCTCGTCACGATGTCGTAGAGTTTAGCCGGGAATGAAGGCGAGCAGGGTGCCGTTGGCCTTGGCCGGGGGCACGACGATCGCGGCTCCGCTGCGGACTGCCACTGACCCCAGCGCCTTCTCCGTGGCTGCGAGATCGCCGCTCACGAGCACCAGCGCCGCGCCGCCGCGCTCGGAGAGGCCGGCGAGCGGCACGCCGGGGTAGCGTTTGCCGAGCTGATCCAGCGTCAGATAGACGAAGTCGGCACGATCGCTGCCGGACGGCACGGTGACCGCGCCGTCGGCCTCAGCCTTCGGCTCGCGATCGATCAGACGTGCCAGATGCGCCGCTTCCTTTGCGGGCTCGGGCGTCGCGATCAGTACCTCGCTGATGCGTTTGGCCGCATTGGCGTGTTTCATCAGTTCAGGAATCCAAACAGTTTCGCGCGTCTTGTGCTGGCAGGCGAAGATGCGCACGCCGCCGGGGGCTTCGGCCGTCGGCCACATGAAGGTGCGGAATTTGGCGGCCGAGACCGTGCCGTTCGGCAACGTCACCGGCCTTTCGAAATCGGTCGGGCCGATCGGTGTGAGGCCGCGCGCGCGGATTTCCTCGGCGCCGGCCGCGGAATCGACCGCGGTGAAGGCGACCCGCTCGATGCCTTGGCCGTGCCGCTCGACGAAGGCACGCGCCGGCGCGTTGTGTTCGGTTGGCACCAGCACGCCGAGCAGCTCCATATAGTCCGGGTCGAACATGATGGTGTAGTTGCCGGTGCCCATATGCGCGCTGTGGGTGCCGCGCGGCGACAGCGTGAAGCCGAGTTGCCTGTAGTTCTCGGCGGCCTTGTCGAGGTCCTGCACCATGACCACGGCGTGGTCGATACCGATGATGTTCTTGAGGGCCACTGTGATTTCCCCGGCAATTGCATACTGACTTTGGACGGCCCGCGGACCGCTGGTCCTGTCTACGCCGGATGGACGATCAAGTCATTTTCAAATCGGCGGGGGAAGCGGAATTTCATTCCGCGAAACGCGGCATCGACGCGTTATGCCGTCAGCGATCCTGCTCGTCGATATAGGCGGCGAGAATGGCGCGCTCCTCGCTGGTCATTTCGGTGATGTTGCCGGGCGGCATCGCATTCGACCACGCGGCCACACGCCCGATCAGGCGGATGTTGCGGTGGATGTGCTCGGGCGCGTCGAGCAGGATGCCCTTCGGCGCGGTCACGATGCCGGCCCAGACCGGCTCGGCCGCGTGGCACATGCTGCAGCGGGACATCACGATCTCCTCGACATTGGCGACCGTGACTGGCGCCGACAATGCACCCGTCTTCACCTCGCGCGGGCCAGCTGCGGAGAGGAAGAGGATCGCGACGGCGCCCGCTGCTGCGACGCCCCACACCCACCACGGCGATTTGCGCCCGGCATGGCCCTCGTTGAAGAAATGACGGATCACCGGCCCCAGTGCCAGCACGATCGCGACGATGATCCAGTTGAAGCGCGTGGCATAGAGCAGGGGATAGTGGTTGCTGATCATCAGCACGACGACCGGCAACGTCAGATAGTTGTTGTGGACCGAGCGCTCCTTGCTGGTCTTGCCGAGCTTCGGGTCGGGCGCTTTCCCGGCGATCAGGGCGGCCACGATCTTCTTCTGGTTCGGGATGATCATCGTGAAGACGTTGGCCACCATAATGGTGCCGATCAGCGCGCCGATCTGGTTGAAGGCGCCGCGGCCGCTCAGCACGTGGGTGAAGGCGTAGGTCAGCGCGACCAGGAACAGATAGCCGCCGATGGCAAAGGGCAGCTCGCGCTGGGCCAGCCCGGTGCGACAGGCGACCTCGTAAAGTAGCCATGCCAGCGCAAGGCTACCAGAGCTGAACAGTCCGGCCTGGAATGGCGTGAGGTCGAGGATCGACTTGTCGACCAGGAACAAATCAGCGTCGAGATAGTACACCACCACCATCAGCGCGAAGCCGGAGAGCCAAGTGGTGTAGGCCTCCCATTTGAACCAGGTGAGCTCGTCCGGCATCTGGCTAGGGGCCACCAGATATTTCATGATCCGGTAGAAGCCGCCGCCATGGACCTGCCAGGCCTCGCCCTGCACGCCGTCAGGCAGATCGCTCCTGGGTTTGAGGCTGAGATCGAGGGCGATGAAATAGAAGGAACTGCCGATCCAGGCGATTGCGGCCACCACATGCAGCCAGCGCAGCAGCAGGCTCGCCCATTCCGATACGATCGATCCCCACATGATCACCCCATCAATCGCGACGTCGATGCCGCAGCTTTGATGACCGCAACCGGCGGCCGTGCCCATACAATGTGTTGCACCGATCCGCGCCATTTTCCAGTGCGATGGGTCATGCCAAATGCACATCGTGCGGGCATGAGCTGACGTGGGATTTGGCAGAAAAAGTCCGGGAGGAAGGCGACGTGATATCTCGTGTTTCGCACATGATGGTGCCCGGTTGGTTGTTGGTCGCCTGCGTTGGCGCGCAAGCCGAGCCCGTGCTGCAAGGCAAGGATGCCTATGGCAGCTGGCAGGCCGACAAGCCTGGCGTGGTCAGGCTGATCCGCCCGGAGGATCTGGTCAAACCCGGGGCCTCGCCGTCGGTCTCCAATTCCACGCGCGTGACGTCGCGCGGCAGCGCCACGCCGCTCGTGCCGGAGGGATTCAAAATCGAGTTGTTGACTGACGGCCTGTCCGACGCGCGCGTGCTGCGCGTCGCGCCGAATGGCGATATTTTCGTTGCCGAGACCGGGCCCGGGCGCATTCGCGTGCTGCGTCTAGGGGAGGGCGGCAAGGTCGTCACGAACGAGGTCTTTGCCAGCGGGCTCACCCGTCCTTTCGGCATCGCCTTCTTCCCGAACGGCGACAATCCGCAATGGGTCTATGTCGCAAATACGAACAGCGTAGTTCGCTTCCCGTATCGCGTCGGCGATCTCAAGGCATCCGCCAAAGCAGAGACGGCCGTTGCGAGCCTGCCAGCAGGATCGGGCCACTCGACCCGCGACATCGTGTTCACGCCCGACGGCAAGCGCATGCTGGTATCGGTCGGCTCCGCCAGCAATGTCGCCGAAGGCATGGGGAGCCCGCCCGGCGGGCTCGAAGCGTGGTCGAAGGCGCAGCCCGTCGGCGCGTCCTGGGGCTATGAGGCCGAGCGTGCGGCGGTGCTCTCCTTCGACCCCGAAGGCAAGGACCGCAAGCTCTACGCCACCGGTATCCGCAACTGTGTCGGTCTCGCGATCCAGCCGCAGACCGGACTGCCCTGGTGCTCGACCAACGAGCGCGACGGTCTCGGCGACGATCTCGTGCCCGACTACGTCACCAGCGTGAAGGAGGGCGGCTTCTACGGCTGGCCGTGGTTCTACATCGGCAACAACGAAGATCCGCGCCACGCCGGCGCGCGGCCGGACCTCAAGGACAAGGTGACGGTGCCTGACGTGCTGTTGCAGCCGCATTCGGCCTCGCTCGGCATGACCTTCTACCAGGGTACGCAGTTTCCCTCCGAATATCAGGGCGACGCCTTCGCCGCCGAGCACGGCTCCTGGAACCGCTCGAAGCGCACCGGCTACAAGGTGATCCGCATCAAGATGAAGGACGGCAAGCCGACCGGGGAGTACGAGGATTTTGCCACGGGCTTTGTCGTCAATGACACCCAGGTGTGGGGACGGCCGGTCGGCATCGCGGTGGCCAAGGATGGCGCGCTGCTGGTGTCGGAGGACACGGGCGGCACGATCTGGCGGGTGACGCACTGATTTCACCCTCCGCTGGAGGGTGGCACTGCGACTTACCTACCCCCGTCTCACACTCGCCCCGCCATCCACCGGCAGCGTTACGCCGGTGATGAAATTCGCCTCGTCCGACGCCAGGAACAGCGCGGCGTTGGCGACGTCCCAGCCGGTGCCCATCTTCTTGCGCAGCGGCACCTTGCTGTCGCGTTCGGCTTCGACTTCGGCACGGGTCTTGTGCCATTCGCGGGCGCGGGTGTCGACGGCCATTGGCGTGTTCATCAGGCCGGGCAGGATGACGTTGGCGCGGATGCCGTATTCGGCGTTCTGGTAGGCGAGCTGTTCGGTGAAGGCGATCATCGCCGACTTCGTCGCCTTGTAGGCGACGTAGGGATAGGTGGTGATCGCGGCCATCGAGGAGATGTTGATGATGGCGCCGCTGTTCTGCGCGCGCATGATCGGGATCACTTCCTTGGCCGCCAGAATGCAGCTCTTCAGATTGATGGCGACGACGCGGTCGAACGCCTCCTCGGTGATTTGAAGCAGCTCGGCATCGCCGCCGGACAGGCTGACGCCGACATTGTTGTGCAGCACGTCGATCCGGCCCCAGCGCGATTTGGCGTCGGCCACCATCGCCTTGATGTCGGCAGACTTGGTCACGTCGGCCTTGAAGGCCGCGGCGATGCCATGCTTCGCGGCGATCAGGTCGACGGTCTCCTGCGCCGATTCCAGGTGATGGTCGACGCATAGCACCTTCGCGCCCTCACGCGCGAAGGTCAGCGCGGTGGCGCGGCCGTTGCCCATGCCCTCGCCGGGACTCTGGCCGGCGCCGACGACGATCGCAACCTTGTCTTTCAAGCGCATGTCACTTCACTCCCGGAATCGGGTACTGCTGGAGTACCTGTTTGTAAGTGGGCTCGTTGTCGATCTTCATGGTGGCGAGCACGCGCACCACGCCGCAATAGAAGGCGATAGTGAGCACGAGGTCGACCATGTGCTCGTCGGAAAGATGTGTCTTGATCTCGGCGAAGGTCGCATCCGACATGGCGAGCTCGCGCACCATCTCGCGGGCGCCTTTCAGGATCGCCTGGGCGAGCGGCTCGAGCTTCGACGGCTTGCCGTCGGTTTCCGCCATCAGGCCGGCAATGTCCTCGTCGGTGACGCCGAACTCCTTGCCGATCTTCACATGATGGGTGAATTCGTATTCCGATTTCTCCATCCAGCCGACCTGCAGAATGGCAAGCTCACGCAGGCGCGGGTCGAGCTTGCTCTTGAAGCGGATATAGCCGCCGATGCCGTTGAAGGCGCGCGCCATCTCCGGCGAGTTGACCAGGAGCTTGTGCAGATTGGTGTTGCGCTTGAGCATGTCGCGATATTCGGGCGCGACCTGGTCGGCCTCGAGATAGGGCAGGCGGGCCATCTGTGCTTCGTTCTCCCAGTGTTCTTGTATCTCGCGTTCTGGGGCCTGCAGCGTCACGCCACCGTCGACCACCAGTACCTGGCTCTGGCGCGGTTGGCGCGGGCGAGCAGAATTGCTGCAGCGCGGCCGTTGCCGTCGCCCGCGGCCCCGCCACCGCTGATCAGCGCCACCCTGCCGGCGAGGCCGGCATCGTCGTCAGGGCCCTGCATGTCATTCCATCCCGATATTTTCGTGCAAGTTAGCAATGGAGTGCAGGGGTGAGAAGGGCGGCCGTCCCGCGCAGATGTCATTGACATCGCATGGAATTGCATGCCGCCGCGCGGGACGGCTCGGGGTCGGGCGAGCATGTTGCGGAACCGTCTTCACACAACTGCGTTTGCGGCGGAGGTCCTTTTCGCGTTACGCTCTATCTCGGGGACTCCCAACCGCCAGTGGCTTGCCGATGAATCTGCTTGATCCACAAGGGCCCGTGGCTGCGGCCAACAGTACCATTTTGGTCGATTCCGTCTTCATCATGCTCGCGATCGTGGTGCCAACCATTTTCGCGATCCTGGCATTTGCGTTCTGGTTTCGCGCATCCAACACGAAAGCGCGCTACCAGCCTGACTTCGTCTATTCCGGACGCGTCGAGATGGTGGTGTGGGCAATCCCCGCGCTCACCGTGATCCTGCTCGGCGGCGTCGCCTGGATCGGCTCGCATAAGCTCGATCCCGCAGTGCCGGTGCCCGGCACCGGCAGTCCGGTGCGCATCCAGGTGGTCTCGCTCGACTGGAAATGGCTGTTCATCTATCCGGACCAGCGCATCGCCACCGTCAACACGCTGACGGTGCCGGCCGGCGCCGAGCTGAATTTCCAGCTGACATCGTCGAGCGTGATGAACGTGTTCTTCATCCCGCAGCTCGGCAGCATGATCTACACCATGAACGGCATGGTGACGCGGCTGAACCTGCGTGCCGACAATGAAGGCAAGCTCCAAGGCCTGGCGGCACATTTCTCGGGCGACGGTTTTCCGGACATGATGTTCGACGTCAACGTGGTCTCGCCGCTCGCCTATCCGGATTGGGTCGCGTCCACGGCGAAGAGCGCCGCCGTGCTGAACGAAGACAGCTACAAGAAGCTGATGCAGCAGGGCATCGAGAGAGGCAGGCCGACCTACCGACTCGAGGATCCGCGCCTGTTCGACCTGATCGCAACCCAGCACATTCCGCCGGGACCTGGACCGGAGCTGATCTCCGACGCCGGCCGGCCGCACAGTGGAGGCCACGATGCTCGGTAAGCTCGACTGGTCGGCCATTCCGTTCGATCAGCCCATTCCGCTCATTGCCGGCGCCGTGGTGCTGGTCGGCATCCTCGCCGTGCTGATCTGGGTCGTGGTGAAGGGGCATCTGCCCTATCTCTGGCACGAATGGATCACCAGCGTCGATCACAAGCGGATCGGCGTCATGTACATCCTGCTGGCGTCCGTGATGCTGCTGCGCGGCGGCAGCGACGCCATCATGATGCGGATCCAGCAGGCGATCGCCTATCAGTCGCAGGGCTATTTGCCACCGGAGCACTATAACCAGATTTTCTCGGCGCACGGCACCATCATGATCTTCTTCGTGGCGATGCCGTTCGTGATCGGGCTGATGAACCTGATCGTGCCGCTACAGTTGGGCGTGCGCGACGTCGCTTTCCCCACGCTCAATTCGGTTGGGTTCTGGCTGACCGCGACAGGCGCGCTATTGGTCAACCTGTCGCTGGTGATCGGCGAGTTCGCGCGCACCGGCTGGCTCGCCTTTCCGCCGTTGTCGGAGCTGTCCTATTCACCCGGCGTCGGCGTCGACTATTATGCCTGGTCGCTGCAGATCTCCGGCGTCGGCACGCTGGTGGCGGGCATCAATCTCGTTACGACCGTGCTGAAGCTGCGCACCAAGGGCATGAACTATCTGCGCATGCCGATGTTCTGCTGGACCACGCTGGCCTCGAACCTGCTGATCGTCGCGGCGTTCCCGATCCTCACCGCCACACTCGCGATGCTGCTGCTCGACCGTTACCTCGGATTCCACTTCTTCACCAACGAAGCGGGTGGCAACGTCATGATGTTCATGAACCTGATCTGGGCCTGGGGACACCCGGAGGTCTACATCCTCGTGTTGCCCGCCTTCGGCATCTTCTCCGAGGTGGTCTCGACGTTCTCCGGCAAGGCGTTGTTCGGCTATCGCTCCATGGTGCTCGCGACCATGGCGATCTGCGTCATCGCCTTCATGGTCTGGCTGCACCATTTCTTCACGATGGGGGCAGGCCCTGACGTCAACGCCATCTTCGGCATCGCCAGCATGATCATCGCGGTGCCGACTGGCGTGAAGATCTACAACTGGCTGTTCACGATGTATGGCGGCCGCATCCGGTTTGCGACGCCGATGTTGTGGGCGATCGGTTTCATGGTCACCTTCATCATCGGCGGCTTGACCGGCGTGCTGGTCGCGGTGCCGCCCGCGGATTTCATGCTCCACAACAGCATGTTCCTGGTGGCGCATTTCCACAACGTCATCATTGGCGGCGTGTTGTTCGGCGCTTTCGCTGGCTTCGAATTCTGGTTTCCGAAGGCGTTCGGCTTCCGCCTCGACGAGCGCTGGGGCAAGCTGGCGTTCTGGTTCACCTTCACAGGCTTCTACGTCACCTTCGTGCCGCTCTATGTCGCCGGCATGCTGGGCATGACCCGGCGCTTGCAGCACTACGACGTCGCGGAGTGGCGGCCCTGGATGATCGTGGCGGCGGTCGGCATGGCCGTGCTGTCGATCGGCGTGATCTGCCAGATCATGCAGATCGTGGTCAGCATCCGCAACCGCGAGGCCTTGCGCGATCGTACCGGCGACCCCTGGGACGGCCGCTCGCTGGAATGGGCGACCTCGTCGCCGCCGCCGGTGTTCAATTTCGCGTTTCATCCGGATGTGCGCGGCGAGGATGCCTATTGGGACATGAAGCTCAGCGCCCAGCAGCAATCGCTCGATCACACCGCGCCGGAATATTATGACATCGAGATGCCCAAGAACTCACCGACCGGCTTCGTCTGCGCGTTCTTCGCCACCATCATGGGCTTTGCGTTGATCTGGCACATCTGGTGGATGGTGATTTTGGGCGGCATCGGCGCGTTTGCGACCTTCGTCGTCTTTGCCTGGCGTGACCATGACGAATACGTCATTCCGGCCGCTGAAGTCGCCGCGATCGACCGCGTCAATATCGAGGAACGGCGTAACCTCGTCAGCATGGCGGGAACGATCTGATGACGATGACCGCGACTGCCGGCCACGCACACGCCGATCCCCATCACATCGGTCTCGTCGTAGAGCATCCCGGGCCCGCACCGAAGCGGACCGTCACCGCCTACGGTTTCTGGGTGTTCCTGCTCTCCGACATCGTGATGTTCTCCTGCTTCTTTGCGGCCTATGCGGTGCTGGTCAGCCAGACCGCCGATGGCCCCAAGGGTTCGGAGATCTTCGAGCAGCGGAACGTCGCGATCGAGACGGTTTGCCTGCTGCTCTCGAGTTTTACCTGCGGCATGGCCAGCATCGCGGCCGATGTCCGCAACCGGTTCTGGTTCTATCTCGGCATGGCCGTGACCTGCCTGCTCGGGGTCGTCTTCCTTGTGATCGAGTTCCGCGAATTCGCCGATCTCGTCGCCCGCGGCTATGGCCCGTCGCGCAGTGCCTTCTTGACTGCGTTCTTCTCGCTGGTCGGGTGTCACGGCCTGCATGTGTCGGCTGGCGTGCTCTGGCTGCTCACCATGATGGCCCAGGTCTTCGCAAAGGGCTTTCGCGCCGACGTCCTGCGCCGGATGATGTGCTTTGCGTTGTTCTGGCACGCGCTCGACATTATCTGGGTCGGCGTATTTTCCGTCGTTTACCTGCTTGGGAGTGGCGTATGAGCGATCAGACGCACATGCAAGTCGAACATGACATCGCACCTGGCGATGAAGAGCAACACAGTGTCGGGGAGCGCATCATCGGCTATGTCGTTGGTCTCGGCCTCGCGCTGTTGCTAACCGCGCTCTCGTTCTTCATCGCCGGTACCGATCTGGTCTGGCAGCCTTCGATCCCCGTCGCGCTGATCGTGCTTGCGATTGCGCAGATGGGCGTGCATCTGGTGTTCTTCCTGCACATCACCACGGGCCCGGACAACACCAACAACGTGCTGGCGCTTGCGTTCGGCCTTCTGGTCGTGTTCCTGGTGGTGGGCGGAACTGTCTGGATCATGGGGCATCTCAACCAGAACATGCCGCCGATGGATCAGTTCATTCGGATGCACAGCTAGCTAGCACCGCGCAAAAAAGAAGAGCCGCTTGTTGTGACAAGCGGCCCAAGTCTAGGGAGGAAACGCCCGAGCAAAGACAATCCGATGAGGATCGTCCGCCAAGGAAGCGCTCGCGCAAGGCGCGTGCGCACGTTTATAAGTGCAGCAACTCGCCTCTGAGTTCAATTCCGGATCAATACTGTCTCCGGCCACCACTCACGGCTGCGTGAACCATCTGTTCACTTTGGCCGGCGGCAATTGTAGGCCTTGCGGAAGCCCGAGGCCTGCGCGTCGTCCTCCGAGCAGAACCAGCGGTCCGGCCTGGTGGTCGCGGCGTAGCTCGGGCAGCCTCGCAAATGATAGATGCCGATATTGCCGGTGACGCGCGCGCGCACCGCGAGCTTGCCCTTGATGGCGCAGCTTGGCGGTGCCGCAAGCTCATCCGGAAACAGCACCGCGCGAATCTCCTTGTCGCGGTCGGAGCGGCAGGCGGCGCCGAGCAGGGTGCCGTCCCTCTTGCCGGTGCGGAATTCTTGCGGTGCAACAAAGCAGCCCTTCCAGATGCCGGCTGACGCCGTCTTGGCTTCGGCGGCCGCCGGCTTGACGTTGGCCTTGATGGGCTCGCGCGCGATGGCAAAGCCCAGTTTGAGCAGCTGCTCGTTCAATGAGACCTTGTTACCCTCGACCGTGCAGATCGCGCGGTGGCGCTTGCCGAAATTCTTCTCTGGCCCGACATCGTCGCAACGCACGGACTTTCCGTCGATCAGCTTGGTGAGCTGGTCGCGGGCGTCAATGCCGCAGGTCCAGGGATCGGCGTGGTCGTCGATGCAGACCTGGTCCAGTTCGGGCGCATCGACGCCGTCGAGCCGGTAGGTGACGTCGCCGAGCTGGATCGAGTTGGCATCCCGGACCGTGGCAGCCGCGGTCAGCGCGGTGGCGGGGCTGGAGACCCCTAGAGATCCGGACAGAGCGAGAAACAGGACGAGCGCGAAGGCGCGGGCGGCGACAAATGAATTCTCGACGGACATAATTTCTCGCTATCGATTGCTCTTGCCCCTCGTTCCTAGCATCCGGATGGAACGATACCAATGGTCTGCGCTGTGCGAAGTGCGACATTCGCGCGCCAGCCTTTACTCATCGGCCGGTCTGCCCCTATCGTTTGCCGGCCTTGCGAGCCGTGATGGCCGAATCGCCCGGGAAGCGGCGAAGGCGGGAGGAAGACGTTTCGATGAAAGACCCCGTGGACGTCCTGATCATTGGCGCCGGCGCTTCGGGCGCCGCAGTGGCGTGGTCGCTGGCCGAAACCAAGATGCACATTCTCTGCCTCGAGCAGGGCGGCTGGATGAACCCGGCGGAATATCCCAGCACGGGCCGCGACTGGGAGGCCAAGTTTTATGGCGAGTGGTCGTCGAGCCCCAACATTCGCGGCCGGCCCGAGGATTATCCGATCAACGATGACAGTTCGCCGATCAAGGTCGTCAACTACAACGCGGTCGGCGGTTCGACGGTGATGTACACCGCGCATTGGCCGCGGCTACATCCCTCCGATTTCAAGGTGAAGACGCTGGACGGCGTCGCCGACGACTGGCCGATCGAATACGACGCGCTGACCCCGTTCTTCGAAGAGAACGACCGGATCATGGGCACGTCCGGTCTATCGGGCGATCCGCTGTCGCCGCTGACGCATCCGCCGATGCCGCAGCAGCCGATGGGATTGTCCGGTGCGATCATCGGCAAGGCCATGAACGAGCTCGGCTGGCACTGGTGGCCGTCGGACACGACGGTCGCGACCACAGACTATGAAGGCCGCGCCCGCTGCATCAATCTCGGCCATTGCACGCCGGCCTGCGCCCAAGGCGCAAAATCCTCGACCGATATCACCTATTGGCCGCAGGCGGTCCGCGCCGGCGTCGAGCTGCGTACGCATTGCCGGGTGCGCGAGATCACGACCGACGAGAACGGCATGGCCACGGGCGTGGTCTATTACGACAAGGACGGCGTCGAGCAGTTCCAGCCGGCGCATGTCGTCATCATCGCCTGCAACGGCGTCGGCACGCCGCGGCTGCTGCTGAACTCGAAATCCGACCGCTTCCCGGATGGTCTCGCCAATTCGTCGGGCCTCGTTGGCAAGAATTTAATGTTCCATCCCTATGCGCAAATCTACGGCTATGTGAAGGAGCCGACCGACAGCAATCGCGCGCCGCCGACCTGCCTGTGGAGCAAGGAGTGGTATGACACGGACCTGTCGCGCGGGTTCGTGCGCGGGTATGGCGTCCAGTTCGTGCGCGGCGCAGGGCCGGTGTTCGAGGCTGTCGTCAGCGAGCAGAAGGGCATTCTGCCCTGGGGCGCGGATCATCACCGGGTGTTCCGCAAGCTCAACGGCCATCGGCTCGGCTTCTCCGCGATCTGCGAGGATTTGCCGGAGGAGCACAACCAGGTCACGCTCGATCCCGTGCTGAAGGACAGCCACGGCATTCCCGCGCCGAAGATCAACTACACGATCTCCGAGAACAGCCGGAAGATGATGGACCACGCGCTCGCCCGCGGCCGGGAGATCCTCGAGACGGCGGGCGCGACCGACATCTGCGTCAACTCGCCGATCCCGTGGGGCGGCTGGCATTTGCTCGGCACCGCGCGGATGGGCACCGATCCCAAGCGCTCCGTCGTCAACGAATGGGGCCGCACGCACGACGTGAAAAACCTCTTCATCGTCGATGGCAGCATCTTCGTCACCTCGGGCGGTGTGAACCCGACCTCCACCATCCAGGCCCTCGCGCTCTACATCGCCGACCAGATGAAGCAGCGTCTCGCAAACTTGTTCGACTGAGGCCGTCATGTCCGCAAACAATCAACTCACGCGCGCCCAACGCGACGACCTCCGCACTATCGCAGCGATGATCGTTCCCGCCAGCGACGAGTACAACGTCCCCGGCGCTGACGACCCCGCGATCCAGGCCGACATCCTTGCGACGCTCGGGCGCGACACCAGATTGGTGACGGTGGCGCTGGACCATCTGGCGCGGCTCGCCGGCCAGCCGCTCGCAGAGCTCGATGCCGCCAGGCGCGATGCGGTGGCGCAGGAGTTTCGCAAGGACGGCGGCGCGGCGGCCGCAACGCTCGTTCGCGTCGTGCTGCAATGTTATTACCGCGACGATCGCGTGTTGCGTTCGCTCGGGCTCGAGCTGCGCGCGCCGTTCCCCAAGGGCTATGTGCTGCCGGATGGCGACTGGTCGCTGCTCGACCCGGTCAAGGCCAGGTCCGGTACGTTGCGGCGAGCGCCGTAGATCTAAGTATTATATTACCGTCAATAGACGTGGCAAACGACGTCAGGGTCAGACTGGGCGCGCTCGTACTCGGGCTTTTGAAGCTGTTCTTCAATGAACTGATCAAAAGCGTTCGCGCTAATTGCCTTGTTGTCCGGGGAAGGCGATGCTTGCGTTTGTCCCCGACTCTTGTGGGAACTCTTGCTGATGGTCTTTGAGGGCATTGGGATCGCCTTAAACGCGTCGAAGACGTCTATATTAACAAAACATTAAAGAGATGTGAATCGGTAGAGCGTGATTTTATGCTGGAAAGAATCGAATTTCCCGAGCTTTTCTTCGGCCTAGTTGCACCAATAGGTGTTGACCTTAGCGAAACGGTCCTTCCATTGAAGACGTTGTTGGAAGGATTCGGATACAAGGTTATTCCAATAAAGGTCACTAGCCTCTTCCGAGACATCGACTATTGCGATGTCAAACTCTTCGACAAGCCAAGCGAGGAACGATTCAAGAGCTATATCGATTTTGGGAATCGCCTCCGAGAAATCTCGGGCGACAAAGCGATCTGCGCGTCGCTTGTTATCGATCAAATTGCGAAGGCTCGGGGTGAAGACCCAAAGACCCGACGTCATAGCGAAAAGCGTGCTTACATAATTCATCAGTTCAAACGCAAGGAGGAAATAGATCTTCTGCGCAGTGTCTACGGCAAACTCTTTTTCCAGATTTCCGTATATTCCTCCAAGGGTGAGCGGACTGATGCTTTCGCGCAACGCATTGCACGAGATCATAAGAGTACGGATTTGGATAAATACAAAGCTATTGCGGATCAGCTGATCAAGCTGGACGAAGATCAGGAAGAGGACGACAACGGTCAGCGAGTAAGAGACGTCTTTCACCTTGCCGACTTCATCATCAACATTGATATTCCGGTCACTCAGTCTGAACAACTCGAGCGATTTATTAAGCTCATTTTTGGTGCGACAAATCTGTCCCCTACGCCCATCGAATACGGAATGTACATGGCGAAGGGCGCATCTCTGCGCTCGCTGGACTTGTCCCGGCAGGTAGGTGCCGCGATATTCTCCATGCGCCATGAGGTCATTACTCTTGGATGCAACGAAGTTCCAAAAGGAGGCGGCGGCACCTATTGGGCGGACGACGATGGTGGAGGCGATGCTCGCGACTTTAAGTGGGGCAGTGACCCGAATGATGAAAAAAAGCGTTCGCTGATCCTGGATTTGTTCGAGCGCTTGAGCAGTAGCGGCATGATGGAAAATGAGTGTGTGGAGAAGATCGATGACATGCTCCAGCATGCTGCTGTAAAAGATTCTCAGCTGATGGATATCATCGAATTTGGTCGCATACTTCACGCTGAGATGTCTGCTCTCATGGACGCCGCTCGGTTAGGTCGAGCGGTCCAAGATGCAACTCTGTTTTGTACGACATTTCCTTGTCACATCTGCGCCAAGCACATTGTTGGAGCTGGTATCGACACCGTTTATTTTCTTGAGCCTTACCCAAAGAGTGCAGCGTTTGCGCTCCATCCCGATTCCATTGAAGTGGAAGGCTCGTCACGCGTTCACTACGCGAACTACAAAAAGACCAAGTTTACCCACTTCTTCGGAATCTCTCCGAGACGATATCGAGATTTTTTTGAAAAATCTTTGCGCAAGAACAAGGCCACTGGTCGAGCGCAGGAGTGGCTTGGTCCGAGGAACGAGGCTCGGCCGATTCTTGATGTAAAGGTCGCGATCTACCTCCCCCTCGAAAAGTACGTCGAAGATGCTTTGCGAAAGAGCGAGGCCACGGCGATCGAAGCTCTACGGGCTGCACATACTGTTAAGAAGGCCATGGACGATGAAACAGCTGAGCCGACGCGCCCAAGGAAGCGCAAAGCAGCCGTGAGAGCGCAGCGCAAGAAAGGCCGAGTGTCGAAGCGACGATAGTTGGCTTGGCTTGAACTGCGTACCAAGCCGATTTGCTCCGACACATGCTAGGCCAGCCTGCGGCGGGCGCCCCAGCCACCTCGGCAGTCCTGCCTTGCGCCCGGGCAGGCCACTTGCACCAGCGGGAACTGGCCACCATCTGTGTGAGCCTCAAGGACTTTTGCCATGCTGGATTTCAGTTCAGATACCGTCGATGACGCGTCGTCATCGCGAGCGAGAGCGTCTGTCCCGGTCGACGATCGAACCTTGCTGGACGCCTATTCCAATGCCGTGATCGACGTGACCGACCGCGTCGGCGCCGCCGTCGTGCGTGTCGAGACCGGACCAAAAGTGCCGAACGGCCGCGAGCGCGGCGGGCTCGGCTCCGGCATCGTGATCTCGCCGGACGGGCTCGTCCTCACCAACAGCCATGTGGTCGGCTCCTCCAAGGAGATCCGGCTGCGGGACGTCGAGGGCAACGTGGGTGACGCAAGGGTGCTCGGCGTCGACCCCGACACCGATCTGGCGCTGCTGCGCGCCAATGGCGTGCGCGATTTGCCGTACGCCGCGCTCGGCAATTCCAAGACGTTGCGGCGCGGCCAGCTCGTGATCGCGATCGGCAATCCGCTCGGCTTTGAATCGACCGTCACCGCCGGCGTGGTCTCGGCGCTCGGACGCTCAATCCGCTCCGTCAGCGGCCGTACCATCGAGGACGTGATCCAGACCGATGCCGCGCTCAATCCCGGCAATTCCGGCGGACCGCTGGTATTGTCGAATGCGGAGGTGATCGGCATCAACACCGCCATCATCAGCGGCGCACAAGGCATCTGCTTCGCGGTCGCCAGCAACACCGCGCAGTTCGTACTCTCGGAGATCATCCGTCACGGCTATGTCCGCCGCGCCTTTATCGGCGTTGCCGGACAGACCGCGCCGGTCCCGCGGCGCCATGCGGTGCTGGCCGGCGTCGAGAACAAGATGGGCGTGCTGTTGATGCAGATCGAGCAGGACGGACCGGCGGCGAAGGCGGGCCTGTTGCCCGGCGACGTCGTGATCAGGCTCGACGGCATTGAGATCAACGGCGTCGACGATCTGATCCGCGTGCTCGACCGCGACCGGATCGGCCGGCGGCTCGCCATGGACGTGCTGCGGCTCGGCCGCCTGCGGGCGATCGACATCGATCCGATCGAGCGGAAGCGCCAGCGCTAGCTGTGAGGCCACGGGCGGGGTATGACGGTGTCATGCCTCGCCTCCGGACCCCAGCCGCATGATGCCGGCGCACGAGACCTACGACGTCATTGTCATCGGCGCTGGTGCCGGCGGCATGACGGCTGCGGCGGTTGCCGCCGCCGAAGGCCTTCGCGTGCTGGTGATCGAGAAGACCGCCTTCGTTGGCGGCACCACCGCGTGGTCCGGCGGCATGGTCTGGATCCCTGCCAATTCGAAGATGAAAGAAGTCGGGCTTTCCGACAGCATCACGGATGCCGTCCAATATCTGTCGAGCACAGTGCCGGAGCCTGCAAATGCGGGCTTGCGCGCAGCCTTCCTGGCGCGTGGCCCGGAGGCGGTCGCCTATCTCGAAGCCAACACGGAAGTTCGCCTGCAGCCGGTGAAAGCCTGTCCGGATTATTATCCGGAGCGGCTCGGTGCGACGCCGGGCGGGCGTGTGCTGGAGCCGGTCGCATTCGACGGCACCCGGCTGGGCGCGCATTTTGCGCGGCTGCGTGCGCCGCTGCCCGAGTTCACGCTGTTCTGCGGGATGATGGTCAATCGTCTCGACATCCCGCATCTGCGCCGGATCGGAAAATCGCTGCGCTCGACCTTGCGCGCGGCGCGGTTGGTCTCGCAATTCGCGCTGCAGCGGCTGCGCTGGCCCCGCGGCACGACGTTGCATCTCGGCAATGCGCTTGCTGGGCGGCTCTATGCGTCGCTGCTGGCGCGGCAGGTCGAGATCCTCTTCAGTGCCGATGTCGAGGACTTGTCGATGCAGGGCGATCGCGTCAGCGGCGTGGTCATCCGCCATGGCTCGCGCGACCGTTCGATTGCCGCGCGCCGCGGCGTGGTACTCGCGACCGGCGGCTTCTCGCACGATGCGATTTTGCGCAAGCGCTTCTTCCCCGCGGCGGCTGGCTTCGTCTCGGCCACCAACACGGCAGGCACCGGCGACGGGCTTCGCCTTGCGACCACGAGCGGTGCCGCGCTCAACACGGATGCGACGAGCCCGGCCTATTGGGTACCGGCCTCATTGTTCCGGCGCGCCGACGGCAGTCGCGGTGTATTCCCGCATACGGTGATCGACCGCGCCAAGCCCGGCGTGATCGCTGTGAATGCGGCTGGACGGCGCTTTGTCAATGAGGCCTTGTCCTACCATGAATTCGTTCTCGCCATGCTGCGCGATGGCAATGGCGAGCCGGACAGGCCGTTCTATCTGATTTGCGACCGGCAATTCCTGTGGAGCTACGGCCTCGGTCGCATCAAGCCATTTACGCGTGGTATCGGGCGCTATGTGGCGAGCGGTGAGTTGATCGAGTCGCCCGACATCGCAAAGCTCGCGGCGAAGATCGGCATCAAGCCGTCTGTGCTCAGTGCGACGATTGCGAGCTACAATTCCGATGCGAAGGAGGGCCGCGATCCCGAATTTGGTCGCGGCAGCACCATCTACCAGCGCCACCTTGGCGACATCAGCCACAAGCCCAACCCTTGCGTCGCGCCGATCGTGTGTGCGCCATTCTTCGCGATGCGCATCTACCCGGCCGATCTCGGCACGGCCATCGGCATGAAGGTCGACGCCCAGGCGCGCGTGCTGAGCGAGGACGGCACGCCGATCGCGGGCCTCTACGCCTGCGGCAACGACATGGGCTCGATCATGAATGGCAACTATCCGGGGCCGGGCATTACGCTAGGGCCGGCGTTGACGTTCGGGTATATCGCGGGACGGCATCTGGCGGAGGGGAGTGTGGCAGCAGCGCCGGGCGTTGCGAAGGCCTCCGTTCGGTAGTTGTCGTCTCCGTCGTCTCCACAATCTCCGTCATTGCGAGCACAGCGAAGCAATCCAGGACTGTCTCCTTGGAGGGACTCTGGATTGCTTCGTCGCAAGGGCTCCTCGCAATGACGTGGAGAGAGTGTGCTTTGTGACCGCTACTCCGCAGCCGCCGCAAAGCGGCTGTTCTCCAGCTCCGCTTCCAGCCGCGCCTTCTCGGCCGCCGCCAGCTTGACGTTCGCTTCCTTCACATGACCGAACCCGCGGATTGTTTCCGGCACGCGGGCGAGCCTCGTCAGCAGCGGAATTTGCTCCGCCTTCAGCCCAGCGGTCCGCTGATCGATCATCACCAGGTAATCCGCGACCAGCTTCCGCTCGGTCCGGCGCTCCTCGGTGCGGCCGAACGGATCGAGCGCGCCGCCGCGCAGGAACTTCAGCTTCGCGAGAACGCGGAACGCGTGGATCATCCAGCCGCCGAACTCCTTCTTCTGGAGATGTCCGGTCGTTTTGTCGCGCTGCGCGAAGATCGGCGGGGCCAGATAGAATTTCAGCGTGAAGTCGCCGTCGAATTTCTCCGACACCTTCTTGGCAAAGCTGCCGTCGGTATAAAGCCGTGCGACCTCGTACTCGTCCTTGTAGGACATCAGCTTGAATAGATTTTTTGCCACCGCCTCCGTCAGCTCCGTGGACGCGGGCGAGGTAGCCGTCTCCGCCTTGCGCACCTTGGCAACAGCCGCGAGATAGCGATCCGCATGGGCCTTGTCCTGATAGCCGGTCAGGAATTCAGCGCGGGTCGCGATGATTTCGTCGAGCGACTTCGTCGGCGCGGATGCGCGGCTCTTGAACTGAAGCACGCTGCGTACGCGCGACATGTCGTGGGCCGCCAGACGTCCCCAGGTGAAGGCCAGCTTGTTCATCTCGATCGCGGCGCCGTTGATCTCGATGGCGCGGAGCAGGGCCTCCAGCGAGAGCGGGATCGCGCCCCTCTGGAAGGCAAAGCCGAGCATGAAGGGATTGGTTGCGATGCTGTCGCCCATCAGTGCCGCGGCAATGCCTGTCGCGTCGATGATGTCGAGGTTCTTGTCGCCGACAGCGTCACGCAGCACGGTCTGCATCGTGCCCATCTCGAAATCGAGATCGGGGTTTTGCACGAAGCTCGCGGTCGGTTGCAGGTCGGCGTTGATATAGGCCTTGGTCACGCCGCGCTCGGCGCGGCTCAGTGCAGTCGGGCCAGCCGAGACGATCATGTCGCAGCCGAGGATGACGTCGGCGCCGCCGGTGGTGATGCGGACCGCCGAGATGTCTTCCGGCTTCGGGGCGATGCGCACATGGCTCATCACGGCGCCGTTCTTCTGCGACAGGCCGGTGAAGTCCAGCGCCGAGCAGCCGCGGCCGTCGACATGGGCGGCCATGCCGAGCAGGGCGCCGATGGTGATGACGCCGGTGCCGCCGATGCCGGTGACGAGGATGTTGTAGGGGCCTTCCAGTTCACGCGTGGGCGGCAGCGGCAAATCGGCGAACAGCTGGCCTGAATCCACCGCCGAGGTCTTCATGCGCTTCAGCGAACCGCCATGCACGGTGACAAAGCTCGGGCAAAAGCCCTCGACGCAGGAATAATCCTTGTTGCAGTTCGACTGGTCGATCTGGCGCTTGCGGCCAAACTCGGTTTCCAGCGGCTGTACCGAGACGCAGTTGGAGGCCTGCGAGCAATCGCCGCAGCCCTCACAGACCAGCTCGTTGATGAAAGCGCGCTTGGCGGGATCGGGATAGAGACCGCGCTTGCGGCGGCGGCGCTTTTCCGCGGCGCAGGTCTGGTCGTAGATCAAGACCGTGAGTCCCCCGATATCGCGCAGTTCGCGCTGCACGGCATCGAGCTCGCGTCGGTGATGGATGGTCGCACCTTGCGGGAAGTAGTTGCCATCAGGGTATTTGCTCGGATCGTCCGAGACGATCGCAAGCCGCTTCACGCCCTCGGCCCAGACCTGATGCGCGATCTGCGCGACGTTAAAGCCGCCCTCGGCGGGCTGGCCGCCGGTCATCGCGACGGCGTCGTTGTAGAGGATCTTGTAGGTGATGTTGATGCCGGCCGCCGATGCCGCGCGAAGGGCGAGGAGCCCGGAATGCGTATAGGTGCCGTCGCCGAGATTCTGAAAAATGTGCTTCTCGGTGGTGAAGGGCGACTGGCCGATCCAGTTCACGCCCTCGGCGCCCATGTGCGAGATCAAATCGGTGCGGCGGGTCGGCATGCTGAGCGCCATGCCGTGGCAGCCGATGCCGGCCATGGCGCGGCTGCCCTCGGGCACACGCGTCGACGTGTTGTGCGGGCAGCCCGAGCAGAAGAACGGCGTGCGCGCGAGCTTGATCTGCGTGGTGGCAGTGACGGGATTGTCGAAGGCCTCGAGCCGGGCAAGGCGCTGCTCCAGCACCGGGCTGTGATGACCGAGCTTGCGCAAGCGCGCCACCAGCGCGCCCGCAACGATGGTCGGCGTCAACTCGCCTTCGCTCGGCAGCAGCGGCGCGCCGCTCTCGTCGCGCTTGCCCATGACCGTCGGACGCCGGGACGTATCGATGTTGTAGAGGATGCGCATCAGCTGGTCTTCGATGAAGCCGCGCTTCTCCTCGACCACCAGCACGTCCTGAAGACCTTCGGCAAAGCGCTTGGCGCCGCTTTCCTCGAGCGGCCAGGTGAGTGCGACCTTGTAGATGCGCAAGCCGAGATCCTGGGCGTCCTTGTCAGTAATGCCTAAGTCAGCCAGCGCCTGGCGCAGATCGAGATAGGCCTTGCCGGTCGCGACAATGCCGAGCCGTGCCGGCTTTGAATCAAGCACGATGCGGTCGAGCTGGTTGGCGCGGGCGAAGGCCTGCACCGCGGCCATCTTCGGGCCGAATAGCCGGCGCTCGGCATCCAGCGGCGGATCGGGCCAGCGGATGTTGAGGCCGCCGGGCGGCATCTCGAAATCATCGGGAAGCTTGATCTGGATGCGCTCAGGGTCGCTGTAGATTGAGGCCGAGCTCTCCACGGTCTCGCTGATCGCCTTGAAGCCGACCCAGCAGCCGGAGAAGCGCGACAGCGCGAAGCCATAGAGGCCGAGATCGAGGTAATCCTGCAGAGTTGCCGGATTGATCACGGGGATCAGGGCTGCCGCGAACACCTGCTCGCTCTGATGCGCCAGCGTCGAGGACTGGCAGCCGTGGTCGTCGCCGGCGAGCGCCAGCACGCCGCCATTGAGCGAGGTGCCGGCCGCATTGGCGTGTTTGAGCGCATCGACCGAGCGGTCGACGCCGGGGCCCTTGCCGTACCAGATGCCGAACACGCCATCGACCTTGGCGCCGGGAAACAAGCCGACCTGCTGGCTGCCCCAGACGGCGGTCGCAGCCAGGTCCTCGTTCAGGCCAGGCACGAAGGCGATGTCGTGCTCCTGAAGGTGCGACTTTGCGCGCCACAGCGCATGGTCGTACATGCCGAGCGGAGAACCGCGATAGCCGGAGATGAAGCCGCCGGTGTTGAGCCCCTGGAGCCGGTCGCGTTCGCGCTGCAACATGGGCAGGCGCACCAGGGCTTGGGTGCCGGACAGGAAGATCCGCTTCGATTCGAGCCGGTATTTGTCATCCAGCTCGACCTGCATCAGCGTCATTTCAGAAGTCCTCGTCTTTTACTCGGCGGGGTTTGCGCTGCGGGAGGATTTGCGGCTGCGCGACGCGAATTGTGACAGTCAAGGGCATGGGCCTGCGAAGTCAATACGGCTAGCCGCATCCGTGGCGCTCCTGCTAGTCATGGCTGCTCGCGGAGGACACCATGGCTGCAAACGCATTCGACACCGAGATCACCGAGACCGCCGAGGCGCTGATCGGGCCGTGGCGCCAGCCGCGGCAGATGCTCCACGCGCAAACTTACGACGCGCACGCCTCCATCCACGACGACGCCACCGCGCAGAAGCTCGGCTTCAAGGGCGGCACCATCGAGGGGCCGACGCATTTCAGCCAGTTCGCTCCGCTCGGTGCGCGGTTGTGGGGGCAGGCGTGGTTCGAGAGCGGCTGCCTCTCCGCGCATTATCGTAACGCCTGCTTTGAAGGCGAGGACGTGCAGGCGATCCTGTCTAAACCTTTGCCTGGAACGAGCCAGTGCCAGATCCAGATGGTCAAGCGCGACGGCACCGAGGTGCTGCGTGGCACAGCCTCGGTCGGCGACCCTCGCGCTGCGACGGCGCTGGAGACGCGCCTTGCCGAACTCAAGCCGCTTGCTGATCCCGTGATCCTGCGCGACGTGAAGGTCGCGCAGACGAGCAAGCGGCAGCCGGTGCGAATGGCGTTCGACCAGAACATGGGCGACCTCTATCCATTCTCGCTGCGGCAGAAGCTCGCGGTCATCTCCGAGAACTCTCCGTACTATTCTGGCGCGGAGAATCCGTGGGGTCGCGCGATCATCCCGATGGAGATGCTGAGTGTCCTGTTTCAATACCGCTCCAAGGACGATCCGTTGCCGGCGAAGGGGCCGGCTGTCGGACTGTTCGCCGACCAGGAGATCAGGCTGGTGAAGGGACCGCTGTTCGTTGACGAAGAGTATGAGGTCGAGCGCGAGGTGGTCGCTCTGTCCGGCAGCCGCCGCACAGAAAGTGCCTGGATCAAGACGCGGGTGTTCGACAAGGCGGGTGCGATGATGGCCACGATGCTCCTCAACATGGCGACGCTCAAGGACTCTTACGCGCCCTATGAAGAAGAGTATCGGCGGCTGTATGAAGGTAATGCCCGCAAAAAAGCGAGCGCGGCTGCCGCTCATCCTTTGAGCAAATGCACGTCGCAAAGTCGTCGCACAGGGAATAAGCAACGGCCGGCTGCTGGCGTAAGCTTCTGACTGTACAGCGAATTCCTTCAGCTCTCGCCCGTCTTCGCTATTGTACACAATGGCACGGCGTTTGCAGAACTCCTGGCAAAGAGAGTTCTCGCGGGGGCCTCAAGTCATGTTGAACTCAACCAAGCCGACACTGGGCGTCATCAGCGCCGAGCCCGAGCCGATCAAGCTCGACTGGGCGAGCACCGCGCTCGTGATCATCGACATGCAGCGCGACTTCATGGAGCCCGGCGGCTTCGGTGAAACGCTCGGCAATGACGTCAGCCAGCTCGCGCGCGCGGTGAAACCGATCGGCGCGTTGCTGAAAGCGGCGCGCGACACCGGCATGCTGGTGGTCCACACCCGCGAGGGCCATCTGCCCGATCTCTCCGATGCGCCGCCGGCGAAAGTCGAGCGCGGCGCGCCGAGCCTTCGCATCGGTGATCCCGGTCCGATGGGCCGCATCCTCATTCGCGGTGAAGCCGGCCACGACATCATCCCGGAGCTCTATCCGCTCGACAGCGAGGTCGTGATCGACAAACCCGGCAAGGGCGCATTCTACGCCACCGAGCTCACCGACGTGCTGGAGCAATACGGCATCGAGAATCTTCTGGTGTGCGGCGTCACCACCGAGGTGTGCGTCAACACCACCGTGCGCGAGGCCAATGACCGCGGTTATCGCTGTGTCGTCATCTCGGATGGCTGCGCATCCTACTTCCCTGAGTTTCACGAGATGGGCCTGAGGATGATCAAGGCCCAGGGCGGCATCTTCGGCTGGGTCGCTGACTCAACCGCAGTACTGGAGGCGATGAAGGTTTCGACCACATAGGGGTGATATCATGAGCACATTGACGGGGACGGCCGGCAAGTCTGATCTGAATAAGTCCGAGTTCAAGCCGGCACTATGGACACCGGGCGACTGGAACGCATTTTTCGGCTTCGGCACCAATATCCTCGTCAACATGCTGGTGCTCACGGGCCTCTTGCGTTTCGTTTTGAAGATGCCGGACAGTCTCGTGTTCGGCCGCATCCTGCCCGCGCTGGGGCTGATGATGTGCCTGTCGACCTTCTATTATGCGTACCTCGCTTATCGCCTCGCGCAGAAGACCGGTCGCAACGACGTCTGCGCGCTGCCTTCGGGCATCAGCGTGCCGCACATGTTCATCGTCACCTTCGTGATCATGCTGCCGGTCACGATCAAGACCGGTGATCCGCTCAAGGGTTGGTCGGCCGGCCTGGTTTGGGTGTTCTTCCAGAGCTTCATCCTGATGATCGGCGGCTTCATCGCGCCCTTCATTCGGAAGATTACCCCGCGCGCTGCGCTGCTCGGCACGCTTGCTGGCGTCTCGCTGACCTTCATCGCGATGCGTCCGGCGCTCGAGATGTACATGACGCCGCAGATCGGTCTGGTCTGCTTCGCCGTCATTCTGGTGAGCTGGTTCGGTGGCGTGAAGTATCCGAAGGGAATTCCCGCCGGTCTCGTCGCGATCGTGGTTGGCATGATCATCGCCTGGGGCTCGAACCTGTTCGGTCTTAGCCTGGGCGGATTGAGCCTCAAGGGCGTCGGTGATGCCTTCGCCAATTTCGGCTTCTCGGTGCCGATCCCGGCGGCGGGCTACGTCTTCTCCGGGTTCGAATATCTCGGTGTCATCCTTGTCACCGCCATTCCGTTCGGCATCTACGATCTCGTCGAGGCCATGGATAACGTCGAGAGCGCAGAAGCCGCCGGCGACGAATATCCGACCACGCGCGTGTTGACGGCGGACGGCATCGTCAGCCTGATCGGCTGCCTGATGGGCAATCCCTTCATCAACGCGGTCTATATCGGTCATCCCGGCTGGAAGGCGATGGGTGGACGGATCGGCTATTCGGCCGCGACCGGCGTCATGGTGGTGGTGTTGTCCTGGTTCGGCGTCATCTCGGTCTTGCTGGCGCTGGTGCCTGTCGTCGCGATCTCGCCGATCCTGCTCTATATCGGCATGCTCATGACCGCGCAGGCTTTCCAGACCACGCCGTCGAAGCACGCGCCCGCCGTGGCGCTGGCCTTCACGCCGCATCTCGCTGCCTGGGCCAAGCTCCAGATCGACACGATGCTGGGTTCGACCATGAATGCGGCGGCAACGGTCGGCGGCATGGCCGCCGACAAGGCCGACGCGGTCAAGGCTGCCGCGATCGCAGCACTACCGCAACAGGGCGTGTTCTATCACGGGCTGGAAGTGATGGGCGGCGGCTCCATCCTCGGTGGCCTCATCCTGGGTGCGATCGGCGTCTTCATCATCGAGCGTGATTTCGAAAAGGCCTCGGCCTTCGCGCTCGTCGGTGCAGTGCTGACCTATTTCGGCTTCATGCATGGCGAAGCTGTCGGCATCGGCGGCGGCTTTGGCGTGACGCCCGCGGTCGCGTTTGCCTATGCCGTGATGGCAGCGGGCCTGTTCGCGGCCAGCAAGCTCGGCAGCACCGAACATTATGCCGCGCATCCCGAGATGCACGCCGCACCTGCAGAGTAGACTGGATAGCAACAAAATGGTCGGGCGACGTCGTGTCGCCCGGCTATTTCATTTGTAGTGTAGCTACCCGCCCTTGACCGCACCCGCGGTGAGCCCGGCCACGATCTGCCGCTGAGCGAACACCGTGAGCAGCAGCACCGGAAGCGTGACGATCAGCGCGGCGGCGGCGAGCGGGCCCCAGCTCAGTTGGTCGAACGAGATCATGTTGTAGACGGCGACGGGCAGGGTGCGGGTCTCGCGTCCAGCCAGCACGATGCCGAACACAAAATTGTTCCAGGAGAAGATCACCGCGAGAATGAAGGCAACCGCGATGCCGGGCTTTGCGATCGGCAGCGCGACGTGGCGAAACACCTGCCAGCGGGTGGCGCCATCGATGAGGGCTGCTTCCTCCAACTCCAGCGGGGTCGTCTCGAAATAGCCGATCATGATCCAGATCACGATCGGCACCGTCACCACGAGATGGATGATGATTTGCGGCACCAGCGTTCCGAGCAGGCCGAGTAACTGGAACAGCAGGAACAGGGGGATGAGGTAGGACAGGCCTGGCGTGATGCGGGCGATCAGGATCACGATCGCGGATTTATGCGCGGCCATGCGCGCGATGCCGTAACCGGCGGGGACCCCGACGATCAGCGCGAGCGCCGTCGCGCTTCCGGTCACGATCAGGCTGTTGAAGAAATAGGTCACGAAGCGGTTCGAGGCGAGCACGTCGGCATAGTTCTTCCAGGCGAAATGCTCGGGGATGAACACCGGCGGGTAGGCGGCATTGTCGATCTCGAATTTGAGCGAGAGCGACACCATCCAGAGGAAGAACAGGATCGCCGGCGACACGATGACGAGGACCGCGAACCACAGGCTGATCTTGCCGATGATTTGCTTCGGGGTCATGCGTCGCTCGCGATCTCGGTCCACAGCATGCGCTGGCGGGCATAGAGCATCACCGCCGCAAGCAGGACAATCAGCAGGAAAAACACGACCGCGATCGCCGAGCCGTAGCCGAGGTCGTAATAAGAGAAGGCGACGCTGTAGAGATAGATGTTGATCGTCTCCGACGCCGAGCCGGGTCCGCCCTGCGTGATCGCGAAGATGATGTCAAAACTCTTTACCGCGTCGATCATGCGGATCATGCCGGCGATGAACAGGAACGGCATGATCAGCGGCAGGGTGATGAAGCGGAACACCTGCCAGAGATTGGCGCCGTCGATCTGCGCGCTCTCGTAAGGTTCGGTCGGGATCGCAGCGAGGCCGCCGAGCACGATCAGCATCACCAGCGGCGTCCATTGCCAGGTCTCGACCAGCACCAGCGAGGGGATCACCGTCGCCGGATGAAACACCCAGAGTTGCGGTGGAATGCCGACCAGCGACAACAAATAGTTCAGCACGCCAAGCTGCGGATGGAACATCATGGTCCAGACCAGCGCGATCGCCACTGGCGTTGCCATCATCGGCATGATGAAGATGCCGCGCAGGAACCCGCGGCCGGCGAATTTCTGGTGAAACACCACGGCGGCGAACGTGCCGAACACGAGCGGCAACACCACGGACAGCACGGTATAGACCAGCGTATGTCCGATCGCCTCGATGAAACGAGGATCGCTGGTCAGCCGCAGATAGTTGGAGAGTCCAACGAAGGTGATCGACGAGCCGACCTTCCACTCGTTCAGGCTCATCCAGATGGTGAAGACCCACGGGAATATGATGATGGCGAGCACGACGATCAGCGCCGGCACCACGAACGGCCAATAGGATGGCGGCCGCAATTCCTTCTCCGGCGCGGCATCAGACTGTGCCGCGGCCGGAGTCGATTGTGTCAACGCACTCACGCCTTTTCGCTACGCTCCAGGATCGGCCGGTACTGGTCGTTGGCCTTCTTCAGCTCAGCGGCAGGATCGGCGCCGGACAGGGTCGCGGTTATCGCCGCGCCAACGATGTCGCGGAATTCGGCGACCGGGATCACGACGGGAAGGCCAAGCTTGCTGATCTTGCCGGAATCGATCACCGACTGCAGCCACTCCTTGGGCATCTTCACGCCCTTCTGGACCTCGGCATCGCCAAGGATCGAGTTGCGGAACGGCACGCCACCGCCGGCCTGCAGCAGCCGCGCGCCCTGCTGCTTCGAGACGATCCACTGGCAGAGCAGATAAGCCGCTTCCTTGTTCTTGCTTGCCGCGGCAATACCGATGCCGTCGCCATAAGTGGCCGAATACTGCCCCTTCGGTCCAGCCGGGACCACGGTGTAGCCGACTTTACCGACGACGCGTGAGGCGGCCGGATCCTCCAGCGGTGGTGCCCAGCCGACGCCGTCGATCCACATCGCCGAACGTCCTTGCGTGAACGAGGCCATCGACTCCATCCAGTTGAAGCCGGCGACGCCAGGAGGGGCCACCTTCGTCAGCAGCGTCTGATAGAGCTTGGTCGCTTCGATGGCCTCAGGGCCGTCCGTCAGGATGTTGCCCTTGGCATCGAGGAATTCACCGCCATAGTTGAGGAAGAAGTTGGTCCATAACGTCATGTTGGCGTTACGCAAGCCGCGCCCGACAAAGCCGTAGATCCCTTCCTTCGGATCGGTGAGCTTCTCCGCGGCCGCAACCATCTCATCGAGGGTCTTGGGGACGGCAACACCCTTCTTCTGGAACAGCTCCTTGTTGTAGTAGAGGATGAAATAGTCGACCGACCAGGGCAGCGACAGCATCTGGCCCTTGTCGTTCTTGGCGTATTGCAGGCCGGCAGCCGAGAAGTCGCTCTCGACGAGGTCGGGCGCGGTCAGCGTCGGATCCTTCATGAAGGGCGTCATGTCGGCGAGCCAGCCGGCCTTCTCGAACTGCCGCTTCTGCACGTGATAGCTGACATGGACCACGTCGAAGCTCGGCCGGCCCGAGGTGAGCTCGATGACGCATTTCTGGCGCTGCTGCTGCTCGGGGATTTGCTCGGCCTCGACCTGGATACCGGTGAGATCGGTGAATTCCTTGACGTATTTTTGCAGATTATCGCCGCGCGGTCCCTTGGCGAGGATCACCTCCAGCTTGGTCCCGGCATATTTCTTCCAGTTCACCTCGGCGCGCGCCGGCAATCCCGTCAGGCTGAGCGCGCCAGCTGCGGCAGTGCCAGTCAAAAGCGTACGGCGCGAGATTTTATGGTCAGCCACTTTAGTTCCTCCCTGTGACTCAATTTGGGGGGATACTAGCGACCGTTCCACGCCTGCCTAGCCCTAATTTGGGCGTTACGGTCGCACCGCTGGCGTTTCCATCGGCATTCCGCGTGCTCGCGCCTTCAGATAGAGCTCGAGCGCAACCAGCTCGGGCGTGCCGTAATCATAGGCCTGGGCGCGGACGCCGGTCATGCAGCTGCGCAGGCGCCGTTCCAGCGATCCCAGCGTCTGCCATTCCAGCCGATAGAGCGGATAGCCTGTCGGCTGCGCTTGCGTGATCGGCGAGCCCGCGAGGCGCTTCTCAAAGTTGTCGTCGTGGCAATTGGTGCAAGCCAGGTTGAGTTGACCTTCGCGCTGCATGAAGAGATTGCGGCCTTGTTCGACGAAAGGCTTGGCTTGTGGATCGTCGCCTGCGGTGATTGCGACGCCGCGCGATTGATGGGCAACGAAGGCAGACAGCGCCAGAATGTCGCGGCTCTCGTAGGGCAGCGGTGCTGCCTGCTGATGATTGGCGCGGCAGAGGTTGATGCGCTGGTCGAGCGTAACGGGGCGCGCAAGCGTCTTGTCGAAGGCCGGATAGCGCGCCGCGACGCCCTTCATGCTGTTTCGTGCATCGCCATGGCAATCCGCGCACGCCTTGTCGGCGCTGCCCGCCTTCTTCGTCCACAGCGCCTCGCCGTCGAGCACGAACAGCATGCCCGGATTGGAGGTGTCGTCATCCTGCATGGCGCGCGTATCGGGGCCCATGAAGGAATAGCCGGAGCGGCGCGCATCAGGCGGGATTTCACCGGCGAGCAGGGCAGGGGCCGTGGCGGCCAGCGCCGCCAGCATGATCGCGCGCCAAAAATTCATTCGACCGTGATCGATGCCGATGCGGTGGACGAATAGCCGTTGTCGCCGATCCATTCGAATTCGAACTTGCCGCTCTCCTTGGCAACCGTGAAGAACGACAAATACGGATTGGCGGCGATGGCCGGAAACAGATCGGCGCGGAAGATCTCTGCGCCGTTGTAGCGGCAGGTGAAGCTCGTGATGATGTCGCGCGGCACCAGCGCACCGTCCATGGTGCGGCGAAAGCCGGTTTCCATGATGTGCGAGGTCAGCGTGCGGATCTCTATGATGTCGCCGCGCTTGGCTTTCGCGGGAACGTTGATGAGGGCGGCCATCAGTTCACCTCCTCGGTGCAGGCCGCCAGCGTCACGACCACATCGGCTATGACTTGCCAGAACGAGTCGTCGGAGAGGCGGGCGATCGCGACCACCTTCTGGGTGTCGGCGAGCCGGATCCGCGTCGAAATCTGGGCTCGGCCGGAAGACGGGTTCAGGTAGAAATTACCGATGTTCGGCTGCGGGTTCTTCTCATTGAAGACGTGGATGCTTTTGACATAGTCGTCCGCCGTCATCGGGCTCGCGACGCTCACCGTCATCGGCACCGTGTTGCCGTTCTCAACCAGAGGAGGAATGTCGAGCTTGACCTTGCCGGTGCGAATTGACGCTTCGCCGACGACGTTGCGGATCACGGTGTTGAGCATCGCCGGCGTTGCTTCGAGCGGTCGTAGTGTAACGATCGGAATGACCGTGATACTGCCAGCGAGGCTCAAGAATTGTCGACGCGTCGTTGGCATGAATGGTCCTAGTCCCGAAGGGTTGCAAGAAAGGCCACGATGTCCTCGATCTCCGCAGCCGACAATATCGGTTTGTCGGCGAAATTGAGCCCAACGCGCACGAGACCCTCGTTGCGGTAATAGGACGGCATGATGGTGTCCGGGTTGAAGCGCGAGGCGTCAACCATCCGAAGCCGCAACTGGCTGACCGTCCAGCGGTTCCCCGCGCCGGTGAGATCAGGCGCGAGGTCGCCCTGGAACCGCGTTTCCGGGAAGGGGCCGGAATGGCAGAGGATGCAGGTCGTCGTGCGCGCCAGCACCAGCGCGCGACCGCGCGCTGCATCGCCGGGGGCGCCCGTCAGCGATTCCGCGATGCCGTCGCCGGTGATCTCATAAGGCGCGAGTCCCTCTGCGCGTGCGTTGGAGGCAAGTGCAATGCTGATGGCGATCGCCGCAGCGACAATCGATGGAACGTGAGACGAGAGATCGAGCCGCGGGCTCCTCTTACCTCTCCCGCTTGCGGGAGAGGTCGTCGCGTAGCAGCGGGTGAGGGCTCTTTCCTCTTGGGGGTTCTCGCGTGCGGAAACACCCTCTCCCCAGCCCTCCCCCGCAGGCGGCGGAGGGAGCGCACCGTGGCCCCGGCGACGGCTTGGTTTCATCATGTCCTAGCCAAAGGTGTCCGCCGTGATGGTTTGAAACCAGCGCTCTGCCTCGGCCGCTTCGCGGGCGCGCAGTTCGCGCGGTGCATCGACCGGGCTCGTCGCGCCGCCTTCGACCTCGGCAAAGATGTCGCCCCTCGGCTGGTAGTTGCCGGCGAGCGAGAAGCCGTAGCCGGGCGCGACGGTGTTGTAGCAGACGCCGGTCAGTCGTGGCGCTTCCGGCGCGCGGCCGGCGAGCAGGTTGACGATGGCTGCAGCGCAGGCCTTGCCTTGCGCGCTTGCGGCCGATGCCGATTTGGGAATGCCGCCGCCGAGGCAGGCGTCGCCGATGACATGGACGTCTTTGACGAGCTTTGACTCGAAGGTTACGGGATCGATCGGGCACCAGCCGGTGGCATCAGTTGCGCCGGTGATCTCGGCAATGTGTCCGGCGCGCTGCGGCGGAATGACGTTGGCGACATCGGGGGTGTAGTTGCCGAACTCGGTGACGATGGTCTTCGTCGAAGGATCCACGGACGTGACGCGGCCGCCCTGCGACAGGCCGATGCGTTCGATCATGTCGCCGTAGAGCTCCTTCCACGCCTTCTCGAACAGCCGCTGCTGCGAGAAAGTGTCCTTGGCATCGAGGATCAGAACTTTCGAGCGCGGCTTCCTGGCCTTCAAATAATGCGCGATCAGGCTGGCACGCTCATAAGGAGCCGGCGGGCAGCGCGAGGGATTGGGTGGAACCGCGATGGCGACCGTGCCGCCGTCATCCATCGCCTCCAACTGCCTGCGCAGCAGCAGCGTCTGCGCGCCGGCCTTCCAGGCGTGCGGCATCTTTTCCGATGCGGCCTCGTCATAGCCGGGCAGCGCCTCGAAATGGAAGTCGATGCCGGGTGAGAGCACGAGACGGTCATAGGGCAGGGCGACGCCATCGGCCGTCAGGACGCTGCGCAGTTGCGGCTCGATGGTGGTCACGGCCTCGCCGATCACGGTGACGCCGTCGGCAGCCAGCTTGTCGTAGTCAAACTGCTGCGCTTCGATGTCGCGCAGGCCCGCGATCACCTCGTTGCTGAAAGGGCAGGAGGTGAAGACCGCATTGGGTTCGATCAGGATGACCTGCGAGTCGCCTTGTGAGCGCTTGAGCGCGCGGGCGCAGGCCGCGCCGCCGAAGCCGCCACCGACCACGACGACGCGGCTTGTCGATTGCGCGCGCAAAACCTGCGGCCGCGCCAATGTCGCGGTCGCGGCGCTGATGCCGAGCACGGCAGCTCGCCGTGTCATCGGTCGGGTGGTCATGCGGATCATCCAGGCAAATGCCGCGGCGGCCATCATGGCCGCCGCGGCTTGTCTTACGCGAAGCTGATGTTCTGGTCGCGCAGCGGCACCGAGCGGATGCGCTTGCCCGTCGCCGCGAAGTAGGCATTGAGCACCGCAGGTGCCGCGACGCCGATGGTTGGCTCGCCGACGCCGCCCCAGAATCCGCCGCTCGGCACCATCACCGATTCCACCTTCGGCATTTCGTTGATGCGCATCGAGTTGAAGGTGTCGAAGTTGGTTTGCTCGATGCGGCCGTCCTTGACGGTGCAGCCGCCGTAGAACAGCGCCGACAGGCCATAGACGAAGGAGCCCGCGATCTGCCGCTCCACCTGCGCCGGATTGACGACATAGCCGGGATCGGTGGAGGCGACGATGCGGAGCACCTTGACTTTGCTTCCGTCGGTCACCGAGATCTCCGCGGCGCCGGCAACATAGCTGCCATAGCCCATCACCTGCGCAATGCCGCGATAGACGCCTTGCGGCGCCGGCGTGGTCCAGCCGATCTTCTCGGCGACGGCATTGAGCACCGCCAGATGCTTGGGGTTCTTGCCCATCAGCTTGCGGCGGAATTCGAGCGGGTCCTGGCCTGCGGCATGGGCGAGTTCGTCCATGAAGCATTCCATGTAGATCGCGTTGTGATTGACGTTCACGCCGCGCCAGAAGCCGGGCGGAACGTGTGGGTTGCGCATCGAATGCTCGACCAGAAGGTTGGGCACCGAATAACCGAGCGCGGCTTCGCCGGATTGGGCGACGCCCTGGAATGCCGCCGGATCCATGCCGTTCTGCAGCGCGTCGGGGCGCACCGAGAACAGGATGGATTGCCCGGACAGGCGGTAGTGCAGTGCGACCAGATTGTTGTCGGCATCGAGCGCGCCGGTCATCTTGCACTGGGTGATCGGGTGATACCGACCGTGCGTCATGTCCTCTTCGCGCGACCACAACAGCTTGATCGGCGTGCCCGGCATCTGCCTGGCGATCGCGACGGCCTGGCGGACATAGTCCGTCATGCCGCGCCGGCCGAAGCCGCCGCCGAGCATCACCTTGTGCACGTCGCACTTCTCCGCGGGCAGGCCGGAGGCCTCCAGCACGGCGGCGAAGGCCGCCTCGCCATTCTGCGTGCCGCACCAGACCTCGCATTTGTCCGCGGTGTAGAGCGCGGTGGCGTTCATCGGCTCCATCGTGGCGTGGTTCTGGTAGGGATAGTTGTAGACGGCCTCGATCTTCTTCGCGGCGCCGGCAATTGCCGCCTTCACGTCACCGTTCTTGTTGCCGACATAGGCCGGCTGTGCGTCGTCGAGGCCCTCGGCCAACCACTTCGCAATCGTCTCGCTCGAGACTTTTGCGTTGTCGCCTTCGTCCCAGACGATCGGCAGCGCTTCCAGTGCGGTCTTGGCTTGCCACCAGGTGTCGGCAACGACCGCGACTGCGCTGTCGCCGACCTTGACGACCTTCCTGACGCCTTTCATGCCGGTGATCTTGGCTTCGTCAAAGCTCTTCACCTTGCCGCCGAACACGGGGCAATCCTTGATCGCGGCGTTCAGCATGCCCGGCAGCTTGATGTCTATGCCGTACACCATGGTGCCGGTCGTCTTGTCGGCGGTGTCGAGTCGCAGCAGGCCTTTGCCCGCGATGGTCCAGTCCTTCGGGTCCTTGAGCTTGACCTCGGCCGGCGGCGTCAGCTTCGCGGCGGCTTCGGCGACCTTGCCGTAGGTCGTCGTCTTGCCCGATGCCGTATGGGTAATGACGCCCTTGGCGACGGTGCATTCGGAGGCTGGCACCTTCCACTCGTCGGCGGCGGCCTGGATCAGCATCACGCGCGCGGTGGCGCCGCCCTTGCGGACATAGTCCTGCGAGGTGCGGATGCCGCGGCTGCCGCCGGTCGAGAAATCGCCCCAGACGCGCTTGCGGGCGACGCTTTGGCCGGGTGTCGGATATTCGGTCGTGACCTTGGTCCAGTCGCATTCGAGCTCCTCGGCGACGAGCTGGGCGAGGCCGGTGAGCGAGCCCTGGCCCATTTCGGAGCGGGCGATGCGGATCACCACGGTGTCGTCGGGCCTGATCACGACCCAGGCATTGACCTCGGGCGAACCGTCGGCCGCGCGGACCACGGCGGGGCCGCCGAAGGGCAGGTCGAGGCCGATGGCGAGGCCGGTGCCGACTGCGGCGGTGCCGATGACGAAGGCACGGCGGTTCATCTTGGGAGAAACGTGCTTGTTCATGTGCCGGCTCCTTACGCGCTTGCGATCGTGTGGATCGCTTCGCGCACTTGCTGGAAGGTGCCGCAGCGGCAGATATTGGTGATGGCCTCGTCGATATCGGCGTCGGTCGGCCTCGGTTTCTCGCTCAGGAGCGCCGCCACGGCCATGATCATGCCGCTTTGGCAATAGCCGCATTGCGGGACGTCCTTCGCGATCCAGGCCTGCTGCACCTTGTGCAGCGTACCGCCCGAGGCGAGTCCCTCGATCGTGGTGATCTTTTTGCCCTCGGCCTCGGCGACCGAGACCCCGCAGGAGCGGGTGGCGACACCGTCCATGTGAACGGTGCAGGCGCCGCATTGTGCAATGCCGCAGCCGTATTTGGTGCCGGTGAGGCCGGCATTCTCGCGGATCGCCCAGAGCAGCGGCGTGTCCGGCTCGACGTCGAGCGTGAAGGTTTTTCCGTTGATTGTTAGGTTTGCCATCGCAAAGTCCCCTGATTGGCCCATCCACCGATGGACTCAGGAGCGCAATGTGTCCGGCAAACTGGAACTGTTCAAATCAAGAGTCTGCGGGGTAGTCATGAAGATTTCCGCGGTCGCGGGAAGATTATGGGGCAGGCGGTGTTGTTCGCTCGCTGAGGAAACCCACTCGGTGCCCAATTCAGGCCATCTCCCTGAGCGCCGGGAACACGGCCTGAGGCGACGCCGGGCCGCGCTGCGAGAGCGACAGTTTGTCTCTTTTGTCGGGATGCAAGACGTCAACGCTCTGCTACACTCGTGTGAAGCAAAAGGAGTTCCATGAACGTATCGCGCCCTTGCAACGTGCTCATGCTTTATCCGCTGTTCACAGCGGAGTCCTTTTGGAGTTTTGGCGAGTCCTGCAAGCTGATGGGCGTTAAGCGTCCTGCGGCTCCCCTGGGCCTGATCACCGTTGCGGCAATGTTGCCGGAGAGCTGGACGGTGCGGCTCATCGACTGCAACACGCAAGCCTTCGGGGACGACGATCTCGCTTGGGCCGACGTGGTCTTCACCGGCGGCATGCTGCCGCAGCAGGCCGATACGCTGCTTCTGATCGACAAGTGCCGCGCGGCGGGCAAGCCGGTGGTGGTCGGTGGGCCAGATCCGACGTCAAGCCCGCACGTGTATGCCAGCGCAGATTTTCAGGTGCTCGGCGAGGCCGAGAGTATCCTCAACGAATTCATCACGGCCTGGGAGGACGGCGTGCGCTCCGGCGTTTTCATTGCGCCGAAATTCCAGGCCGATGTCACCAGGACGCCGGTGCCCCGTTTTGACCTGCTCAAGTTCGAGGACTATCTCTATCTCGGTGTGCAATATTCGCGCGGCTGTCCGTTCACCTGCGAGTTCTGCGACATCATCGAGCTCTACGGCCGCGTGCCACGCACCAAGACGAACGAGCAGATGCTGACCGAGCTCGATAGGCTGTACAATATGGGCTATCGCGGCCATCTCGACTTCGTCGATGACAATTTCATCGGCAACAAGAAGTCGCTGCGCCAGTTCCTGCCTCAGCTCGCCGAATGGCAGCGCGCGCATGGCTATCCCTTCGAGCTGTCGACCGAAGCCTCGGTCAATCTCGCCGACGATCCCGAGTTGTTGGAACTGATGGGTGAAGCGAATTTCTTCGGCATCTTCGTCGGCATTGAAAGTCCGGATCCCGCAACCTTGGTCGCGATGCGGAAGAAGCAGAACACGCGGCGCAACATCGCCGAGAGCATCCACAAGATCTACGGCGCCGGCATGCTCGTCACCGCCGGCTTCATCGTTGGCTTCGACACAGAGAAGGTCTCGATGGCGGAGGCCATGATCGATTTCATCGAGGAGGCCGCGATTCCCGTCGCCATGGTCGGTCTGCTCTACGCGTTGCCGAACACGCAGCTCACGCGCCGGCTTGCGAAGGAGGGCCGGCTGCACGCGGACCACGATCTGGCCTCGACAACGGGCGGCGACCAGTGCACCGGCGGCATCAATTTCGATCCGGTGCGCCCGCTGCGCGATATCCTGATGGACTACAAGACGGTGCTGGAGCGGGTCTATAGCCCCGCCGCCTATGCGGGCCGTGTCGACAAATTGATGACGCTGCTCGACCGATCGAGGCAGCGCCACGAGCTCACCGAAGGCGACATCCGCGCGCGGGTCGGGGCGATGGAGACCGTGCACCGCGTGGTCACTGCGATCCCCGAGGCACGCGGGCCGCTGTGGCAGACCTTCATGAATTGCGCCAAGCGCGACACCTCCTCGGCGCGGATCGCGGTGCAGATGATCGCGGCCTATGCGCATCTCGGACCGTTCTCGCGCAAGGTCATCGATGCCATCGACGCGCGGCTTGCCGCGCTGGATGAGCAATTGCCGGTTCCGGTCGTCGCCGACGGCGCGATCGTGGCGCGAAATCTGGCCTGACATCGAAAAGAGAGACGCCCCCTCGCCGGGAGGCGGATCGGGTTGAGTTGATAGGTCGCGGGCGTGGCGGCTGAATTTGGGCGGCAAGTGTGAGCCCGTCGCTTGACAGCGAAACAACCTGGAGCTGATCGTGATCCGGATGACACCGGGCGAGGTGCGGCATGTCCAGGAAGCTGATCGGCTGGTCTGTTGCGGCGATTGCCGCGATGGCGTTGATAATCACGTACCTGCCTTCGTTTGTCGCCGACTCCGTTTACAAGAATGTCGACGATCTGACCGATGGGGAAATGCCCGCCACCGTCACCGCTTTTCAATCAGGACCGGATGTCGTCAGCATCCTCGGCGGCAGCGGCGAGGGATTGAACTGCAGCCTTCCGGCATGGGCCAACATCCTGTTCGACGGCAGCAGCGATTCGAAAGGCAGGCGCCATCTCGTTCTGCAACGCTTCAGGCAGGCGTGCGTGTTTCACGATGTCTGCTATCGCCATGGCCTCGCGACATACGGCTACAACCAGAATGATTGTGATAGGATCCTGCAAAACGCGGCCTTTCGACTGTGCCTCTACATTCGGAACGACGACAAGGGCAGCAGGGCCGATCGCTGTCAGACCGACTCGAAGATGGTCCTCGCGGGGGTGAGTTTCGGAGGATACAACGCCTTTCGTGACTGGGGCCGGTCGAGTTATTTCGAGTTCGATTCAGACCCGTCGCGTTCGAACGGATTTCTGGTCAGCCGCGTGGTGGACCATCCGTTCAAGACGGTTGTCCCCGCCAAGTACGGCAGCGAGGCGGATCAAGTCATTCTGACGTTCGAGAACGTCCGATCCAACGTCGCTGTCACGTGCATCACATGCACAGACAAGGGTGCGATCGGGTTCACCCGCAATCCAGGTGAGGTCAGCGCCGAACTGCGTTCGCTTGGTGTTCTCTGGCTACCGGAGGTGCTGCTCGAGCGCGATCCGAAACTGTCGGAGACGGCGCCCGTCTGGCTCCCGCCGCGCCGTCGTCACGCGGCACCGCACCTGCTCGTCGATGCGCAAGGCAAGAACCATCTGATCTGGATGAGCCGGAACAATCCGCAGAACACCATAACCTGTATCGTGCTGGCGGACGCGGCGCGATTGCTCACCAATACCCTACCGAAGCTGGACCTCTGCTCGACGGTCGATGCGAAGTCGTCTCTGACCATGGTCGAGATCGACATGTTTGCGACCTCTCCGCTTCCGATGGAGATCCCCGGAGCTTTGGATCCGATCTACGCGACGGCCATCAGCCCCCAAGTGACGCGCGATAACGATCTCAGCTTCTGTTCACGTTCTGCATCCAGGCAAGTCGACAGGCTGGAGAGGGCCGACGATCAGTCCAAGTGCACCACATTCTCCGACGAACGCGTCAAGAAGGGAGCGGCATTGGGTGCCTTCCAGGATTTTGCGGTGGTTCGTCCCGGGCAGCAGCTCATTTTCGCACGCGATGTCGCGCAGCGCACGGACTCGGCGCTGACGTCGATCCGGCAACGAGTGTTCGGTGACGCCTATTCGCCCCGCGGCGCCTTGCTCGTGATCGACGTCAAGCCGCCGCTCGCCGCCACAGACGCGGTCCGGGCCGAGCTCAAGAAGATCGTTCGCTTTGACATCGACGATCGCTTCGATCCGATGATGCCGATCACGCGCAAGGTGGACGACCTTCGCTTCCTGAGCCTCGAGGCATCGCAGTCGAGCATGCACCTTCGTATGATCGACTTCGCCAGGGACAATCCCGCCGTCGGCACTGTGCGGCTGACCATGGGCGGCGCTGACGTGGACCTCGATCGCTCGTGGGCCGAGAGGCCCATGCTGGTGCTGGAAACCAGGGATGCTCGACCCAAGACCAAGCTGGTGTTCTCGCGCGGGAAACTGGCGAACGAAAAGGGCGAGCCGTCCAGCGCGACGACCGATGCGCTGACGTTGCAGGCGCTGGTTTTCGAACGCGATGTCGCGGCGCCTCCGGACGCGCCATTCGTGAAATCGGCTGGAGCGACCTGCGAGATTGTCTACGACTTCGCACCGAACCGCACGGAGTGGGAGTGCTATCGTCCGTTCGATCCCGCCCGCTCAATGCGCTCGTCGCCGGCTGCCAGGATGCGGGCATCCCAGATGCTGGTCGGACGATTCTCGCCGAGCGGCAGACACGCTATCGCATTTCCCGATTTCTGCCTGAAGTCGGAGCCGCTCATCCTGGAGCCGGAAGGCGACGCGTTTGCGCCCCCGCTCAAGCCCGCGGGTTGGCCGGATGGAGAAAGGCTGCAACGGACGGTCAAATGCGATCCGCTCGATGCGGCGGCCATCGTAAGCCGACCGATCGCGCAGAAGGCGCAATAGAGCCGGCGCCTACTTCACCGCCAGCCGCAAAAAGCTCATCACGCTGCCGAGCGCGGCAAAGCCTGCACCTAACGCCAGCGCGACGGTCGCGCCGTTGTGGCCGGCGAGCGCAAAGCACGCCGCGGCCAGCGCCGCGCCCGTCGTCTGCCCCGTCAGGCGCGCGGTGGCGACGATGCCGCTCGCGCTGCCGCCGCGGTGTGGCGGCGCGCTCGACATGATCGCCTTCATGTTCGGCGCCTGGAAGAAGCCGAACCCCATGCCGCAGATCATGATCCGCCAGACGATGTCGGGAATGCTCGGGCTCGCCGGAAGCAGCGCGAGCAGCGCCATGCCGAGGCCGAGCAGGATGAGGCCGATGCCGCCCAGCAGGCCGACCGGATGGCGATCGGAGAGGCGGCCGGCGATCGGCGCCATGATGCCGACCACCAGCGGCCACGGCGTCATGAAGAAACCGGTCTCGACCTGCGAGCGGCCGAGCACGTCCTCGAAATAGAACGGCAGCGAGACGAAGGCGAGGCCCTGCACCGCGAAGGAGCAGACCGCGGTCGCTGCCGACAGCGCGAACATCGGCCGGCTGAACAGGTCGATCGGTAGCATCGGCGCGGGATGGTCGGCGTGACGGCGCGTCAGGATGAAGCCGAGCGCGAGCGCCGTGACCAGCTCGACGGCGACGATAGCAGGCGACAGATTATGCGCGGCGCTGCCGATGCCCGTGATGAACAGGCCGAGGCAGATCGCGGCGAGAAGCGCGCCGAGGAAATCAAAGCCGTGATCGGCGCGCGGCGTCTTCGGCAGCATCGCAAAGCCGATGCCAATTGCGACGAGGCCGAACGGGATGTTGACGGCGAACAGCCACGGCCACGGACCGACCGCGAGGATCGCGGACGCGATCGAGGGACCGAAGGTGAAGGCGGTGGCGACCACCAGCGCGTTGTGGCCGAAGGCGCGGCCCAGCATGCGGCCGGGATAGACGAAGCGCACCAGCGCGGTGTTGACGCTCATGATGCCGCTGGCACCCAGGCCTTGCAGGGTGCGTGCGACCAGCAGACTGTCCAGCGACCAGGCGACCGCGCAGAACAGCGAGGCGATGGTGAACAGCACGAGGCCGCCGAGATAGATGCGCTGGTGCCCGACGATCTCGCCCAGCGCGCCGAGCGGCAGCAGCGTCGCCACCAGCGCGATCTGGTAGACGTTGACCACCCAGACCGACTGCTCCGGGCTGACATGCAGATCGGCGGCAATGGCGGGCAGCGCGATGTTGGCGATCGCGGTGTCGAGCGAGGCCATCGCCAGCGCCGTGAAGATCGCGGCAATCGCCCAGCGGCGCTGCTCGGCCGGCAGGCCATCGGCAACGGGATGATCGGGCTCGCGCGCAGCGGCAGGTAACGTGATTGTCATTGCCTTGCGCGTTCTCCGACGGCGGGACTCGAATGGTCTTTCGGCATGTACTACGCCCGGGGCTGCTTCCACAGGCTTATGCTTGCATGCATTGTATGCGCGAAGGTCAGGCGATGAACCTGCACACGGGCGTATGATCGCGCCAGCTGCCGCTCTCACGGGGGATCACCATGCAAATCGTCGTTCTGCCGGGGGACGGCATCGGACCGGAGATCACGGCCGCGACAACGGGCGTGCTGCGCGCGGCGTCCGAGCGCTTCCAGCTCGATCTGCGGCTGAAGCAGCACGCGGTCGGCCACGCGAGCCTCAAGCAGTTCGGCACCACGGTGCGCCCCGAGCTGCTCGACACCGTCCGCGCCGCCGACGGCCTGATCCTGGGGCCGACCGCGACCTTCGACTTCAAGGACGAGGCGCATGGCGAGATCAATCCGTCGCGCCACTTCCGCAAGAACCTCGACCTCTACGCCAACATCAGGCCCGCCCGCACTTATGCAGGCAGGCCCGGCCGGCTCGGCGATTTCGACCTCGTCGTCGTGCGCGAGAACACCGAAGGGTTTTACGCCGACCGCAACATGGAGCAGGGCAATGGCGAGCTGCTGGTCACATCAGACGTCGTGATCTCGCTGCGCCGGATCACGCGTCTGTGCTGCGAGCGCATCGCGCACGCCGCCTGCCGTCTGGCGATGAAGCGGCGAAGACATCTCACCATCGTGCACAAGGCCAATGTGCTGAAAATCGGCGACGGCATGTTTCTCGACATCTGCCGCGAGGCGGCCAAGAGCTATCCGGGCCTCGCAGTCGACGACATCCTCGTCGACGCCATGATGGCGCATGTGGTGCGCAACCCCGATCGCTTCGACGTGATCGTCGCCACCAACATGTTCGGCGACATCCTGTCCGATCTCACCGCGGAGCTCTCCGGCAGCCTCGGCCTCGGCGGCTCGCTCAATGTCGGCGATCGCCATGCCATGGCGCAAGCCGCGCACGGCTCGGCGCCCGACATCGCAGGCCAGGACGTTGCCAACCCGGTCTCGCTGATCCTCTCGACCGCGCTGCTGCTCGGCTGGCATGGCGAGACAAGCGGCGCGGTCCGTTACGAGGAGGCCGCGCGCGCGATCGAGGCGGCGGTGGCGAAGGCGCTTCGCGAGGGCAGGGCGACGCGCGACGTCGGCGGCAAGCTCGGCACCATCGCGGCGGGCGCGGCGATCGCGGAGATCCTACAGGCGGAGTGAGTTGCTTTTTTCTGCTGGGCCCAGAACAGAAGTCGAAAACAACCCCATGCACAGTAGAAGGTCCTTTGATGGACAAGGGGTTTTCCAGCGGGCTCCGTTGCGACCTCTGGTGCTCTGGCGAAGTTGACACGTCGGGCAAAACACCGGCACGATGCCATCATGGCGACGATGGCGGATACGATCAGGGTGTGCGTTCATGAATGCGCACGCTTGACCCGATGTTGCGAACCGCAGGCGCCGAATAACTTGCTATTTGTAGATTACGCAATCTAAGATAGGCGATTGCCGCTCTCCAATTTGCGGAGCTGCGAAGAGGCGTTTCAAGACCAAGGCATTTCAAGACCAAGGCATTTCAGGAGCGCCTCGGCAAGGCCGTAAGCGCTGTGTCGTCTGGTTCAACTTGGAGCGGATCCTGCTTCAGGTTCATGGCCCCAGTTTGTTATTGCGAGGAGAAACAAATGGCTCAGATAAACTCCGTGGTCGACAAGAAGCTCGCTGAAGCCTGGGCGGTCGCATTTGAGCGGACCGAGGAGAGCGCAGACACCGTCGCGAGAGGGCAATTCCTGGGGTTCAACGTCTGTGTCAAGATTCCGGAAGTGTTCGCTGCGGCCGTTGACACCGTCAAGGCTGGTGGTTCCGTTTTCGCCGCGATCGTGTTCCCCGCTGCGTGGCCCGCGACCATTCCATTTGTGGTCTGGGAGTCCTATTGCGCGGCTCGTTCCGTATTCTCGGCGCTCATCGAGAGGATGGAGCCCCTCGAATACGTCACTGTCGCCATATTGGCGACGCATGAGGGGGGCGTCGACGAGGATGTTCTGGCGGACGAGGTCGAGAAGTTTGTGAAGGAGCCAAACACTCGGAAATTTTCCTGGCACCTCGGGATGACTGAGGAAAGGATTGATGACGCAGGCGGCGACATCCACGAAGGATGGATATCGCATGTGGTTCGCGAGCTCGACCGCAAGGGTTTCGTCGAGATTGAGGACGGAAAGCTATTCCCAAAACCAAAGAATATGGAGTGGAAGATCGGCTTTTGATGTCGGGAAGCTGGAGAAGGCAACATGTTCAGTGCAAGTCTGCTGTCCCTGATGGTCCACAGCCTCCCGCCTGACGTCAGGATCGGCCCTCCGGGAGAAGACGACCACGACAAAGACGTCCCAATGTCGGGGACGACGCCACAAACAATGGCCATCGAAACGTCAGCTGATGTGGCCGAGCAGCTCGAGCGCGCACTCATTCGTTGGAGAGGTGAATGGCCTATGCTGCCGGCCGTCATACGGCTCGACTCCAAGCTGGTGGGACGTCCCAAGGACATGACCAAACGGGAGCTGTCGATCGACGAGGGCCGCGGTTTTGTGTGGGGAAGGATACCGCTGGATGATTTGATCAGGTATTATTTGGCCAACAGAGAAGATCCATCGGGCAAGGAATACGTCGATCTCGGAACTCCGATCTGGGCCGCATCGACCACGGCAGGTTCGTCTGCAACGATCACCAATCTTCTCGCTCAAACGCCTTCTCCGGGGGCCGCTTCGGTCGGTGCAGCCTTGGTTGATCTCGGAGTAACGCCGACAGCGGGTACAACCGCCGTCCCTCGAACCTTTGGTGGGAAACTCCGTCACGTAAGTTATCCGCCGGGCACCGGCATTGACCTCTCCGGGCATGCTGAGGACGTTCTCGAGGTGCTGCTTGACAGGTTAAGCGCCACTCACGGCGGCAAGAACATGCTGCCCCAGACAACCGTGAGTATGGCTCTGATCGACAATCCCGCTCCGGATACGGTTCAGCTAGCGAAGGATTGCTTCGATCAGCACTGTGCGCCCGAGATGCTCGATGCAGTCAAGGCGATCAATTTGTTGCTCGATGGCGACACCCTTGCGGACGGCACGCAGATGCCAGCCGTCGTCAACATGTCGGTCGGCACTCATGTCGGGCCGCATAACGGACAATCGCCGCTCGAGGCCTATATTTCGGGGTCGGTTTTCAAGCGGAACCTGCGCTTCCCCTTCGCCGCAGCGGGTAATGAAGGTCTTCAAGCGCTCTCCGCCCGTCTCGAACTGAAACGAGACGAAGTGGACTATATGCGTCTCATAGCCACTGAAAAGTGCACGGAGCTCCTGGTCGAGTTCTGGTGGGATGACGCGGCCGGTCCAGCGGACATCGAAATCAATGTGACAACCGAAGCCAGTGGGATGGCAAAATCCTTCATCCCGATCAAATCGGGATCCGCAGGATCCACGCTTGTTGCCTCGGCCGTCGGACGGCGGCGTTCGGCGACTTTCCTCACGCTGTGTCAATCGCAGCAGCACGGAACGATGAGTTGCATTGCTTTCGCGGTCACTCGCCCGGCCGTTCCTCCCGGACAGGCTCCGCTGCCCGAGCTTCGGATATCGTTCGATATTGTCGCCAAGTCGTCCGACGTCGCAATTCATGCATGGACCGTTATCTGCGACAAAGAACGAAAATCATATTTCACGCGGGGCGGCCCAGATGGGACGGTGTCTGTCCCCGCGTCAGATCCGATGGTCGTGTCGGTCGCTGCTTTCGATCCAATAAGCAAACAGATGTGGCGTGATTCTTCACGTGGACCCGCATCGCGGTATAATTCGGGTGCCTCCATTGAGAGCCCCATGATGGCTCATCTCAGTAATAGTCTGAATGGGAGGGACGGCACGAGCTTCGCGAGTCCCCGTGCCGCCGCAGACGCGACTGTGTCACTTGCCAACTCGACAACGCGGAAGAACTGCACTGAAGCCAAGAAGCTGGTCGAGGCGACCTATGGGACGATCGCGCCGGCCTTCGACCCACGGTATGGCTTTATCAAGCAGACGTCGTGATGCCATGAGGCGATCGGTCGCCGTGCAGACGGCGCGCCCTCTGATCGGATAAGGCGAGTCCAAAGCTTGCGACGGCGAATCAGGGCGCGCGCTCACATATCCCGTGAGCGCGCGCCCAGCCCGGGTGCGTGGCGGCGCGATGCGCGGGCCGCGAGGAGTGAGATCAGACTTAATCGATGATGTTGCCACCCTCCGCCTTCAGGCGAGCGACATTGTCTCTCATCTGCTGTAGCCGCTCGGGCGCGTGGCCTTGCCACTGCGTCACTTCGGCGATGACCCGCAGCGGATCGCGGGAGCGATAGGACAGCGTCGGATTACCGGGAAACTTCTTATCCGTCACGTTCGGATCGTCCATGATCGGTCCGGTCGGCTCCACGACGTAGATGCGCCCTGGTGCGGTGCCCGCGGCGAGCTCGGCGCCCCAGATCGCCGCATCCAGCGTGGCCGCGAAATAGACCCAGGACAGCGGCTTGACGTCGGTGAAGTTGGACCGATGGCCGACGACGATCAGATCGCCAGGTTTCAGATCGGCGCGCGTGCCGTGGAAGAACGATTGCGCGAACGTTGTTGCAGCAGATGACATGAGACGATCCTGGAAGCAGCGGCGAGGATGTCGCATAGGCACTCCGTCATTGCGAGCGCAGCGAAGCAATCCAGAATCCTTCCGCGGAGGCAGCCTGGATTGCTTCGCTGCGCTCGCAATGACGATGCGGATGCCGCGAGGGATTGTTCGGGGCGCAGGGTATGCGCGCCGATGACGAAATGTCAGAACTGATACCTTCTCAATCCGCCATCCACCGGGATCACCGTTCCCGTGATGTAGCGCGCCACCGGCGAGGCCAGGAACACCGCGAGCGCCGCGAGGTCTTCCGGCTCGCCCCAATAGCCGACCGGAATCTCTTCCTCGGCAAAACGCTCGCGATAATCCGGCGCATAGTTGCGGCGGATCTGCTCGCTCATGATGCGGCCCGGCGGAATACAGTTGATGGTGATGCCGTGCTCGCCGATCTCACGCGACAGGCCCTTGGCCCAGGCGTGCACGGCGGCCTTGGCGGCGAAGGCGGCGTTGAGGCCTTCCGGCTCGGACTTGCCGGTGATGTTGACGATGCGGCCCCATTTGCGTTCGATCATCTGCGGCAGCAGCGCATGCGCGATGCGGCGGTAGCTGGTGAAATTCAGCGCGATCGCCTCGTCCCATTTGCTGTCGGGCGCATCGACGGGGAGGGGGCGGCTGCCGCCGGCATTGTTGATGAGGATGTCGACATGGCCGAGCTCCTTCACCGCGAAGGCCGAAATCTTCTCGGCTGCGTCCTTGGCCATCACGTCCTGCTCGAATGGCGTGATGAAGCCACCGCCGACGTCGTTCACCAGCTCGGCGAGCAGGTCGGTCCGGCGCGCCACGCCGACGACGCGCACGCCTTCGGCCGCCAGGCCCTTGGCGATGGCACGGCCGATGCCGATGCTTGCTCCGGTGACGACAGCGGTTTTCGATTTTAGCCCGAGGTCCATGGTCACACGCTCTCTTGATTGTTTCTTTGGTTTTTGGTGTTCGTTTGCTGTTCGTTTCCTGCCTGTCCCGGGTGCGGCGATTTGCCCGACCGGGACGAGCAGTGGTAACCAAGGGCGACAACGAAGGAAACACGAAAAAGAAAAGGCGCAGGCTATGGTCTGGGATCCGCAGCAATATCTGAAATTCTCCGGCCACCGACTTCGGCCCGCCGTCGACCTGTTGATGCGGATTCCCGATGTCGGCCCGCGCACGGTCGCCGACCTTGGCGCCGGCGCCGGCAATGTCACCAAACTGATCAAAGAGCGCTGGGCGTCCGCCGCGGTGACTGGCGTCGAGGGGTCTGCCGAGATGGTTGCCGCGGGGCGCAAAGCCGCGCCGGACGTGGAATGGTCACATGAAGATCTCGGCCATTGGCGTCCCGCCAAGCAATATGATGTCGTCTATTCCAATGCCGCACTGCACTGGCTGCCCAATCATGCGGCACTGTTCCCCTCGGTGATGGAGAAGGTCGCGCCCGGCGGCATGCTTGCAGTGCAAATGCCGCGCAACTTCCTGGCGCCGTCCCATGTGCTGATCGGCGAGACCGCGCTGAACGGGCCCTGGCGGTCCAAGGTCGAGCACCTCGTCACGCCGCCGCCGGTCGAGGGGCCGGCCTTCTATCACGACGTACTCGCGCCGCTGTCGCAAAACATCGATATCTGGGAGACCGAATATCTCCAGGTCCTCGAAGGCGACAATCCCGTGAAGGAATGGACCAAGGGGACCTGGCTGACGCGCTATCTCGACGTGCTCGAGGGCGACGAGAAGGCCGCGTTCGAAGCAGCTTATGGGATGCGAGTCGCGCAGGCCTACCCGAAGAACGCCGCGGGGCAGACGCTGTTTCCGTTCCGGCGGCTGTTCATGGTCGCCCAGCGCAAGGGTTAATGTCCTTCGGCGATGCGACATAAGCGCTCGCTCCGAGAGGCGGAGCGGGCGCCGGGTTGCGTATGCGACCACCATCAAGATAGCTTGCCTGCGGCATAGCTTCGCTGCGGCAAATTGGGCTTAGGTCTAGTTGTTCGGGGTACGGATTGCTGCCACTACTGAAACCGTAAAACAAAAAAGCACCCGGTTTCCGAGGTTGTTGGGGAGGTCCTTCATGCGCAAACTGCTCTTTGCGGTCGCTGCGGCCGCGTTCGCTTTGGCCACTGTCCTTTCTTTGGACTCGGCCCAGGCCCAGAGTCCGATCATCATCAAGTTCAGCCACGTCGTCGCCAACGATACCCCGAAGGGCAAGGGCGCGCTGAAGTTCAAGGAACTTGCCGAGAAGTACACCGACGGCAAGGTCAAGATCGAAGTCTATCCGAACTCCTCGCTCTACAAGGACAAGGAGGAGATCGAGGCGCTGCAGCTCGGCTCGGTGCAGATGCTGGCGCCCTCGACCGCGAAATTTGCGCCGCTCGGCATCAAGGAATTCGAGGCGCTCGACCTGCCCTGGCTGTTCAAGGACGACGCGACCTATTCCAACGCGATGAAGGGCACGGTCGGCAAATGGCTGTTCCATAAGCTGGAAGCCAAGGGCATTACCGGGCTCGCCTATTGGGATAACGGCTTCCACATGGTTTCGTCGAGCCGTCCGCTGATAAAGCCGGAAGATTTCAAGGGGCTCAAATTCCGCATCTCCGGATCGAAGATCGCCGACCAGTATTTCCGCATCCTCGGCGCGATCCCGCAGATCATGGCGTTCTCGGAAGTCTACCAGGCGCTCCAGACCGGCGTGGTCGACGGCTGCGAGAACACCGCCTCCAACTATCTGACGCAGAAGTTCTACGAGGTGCAGAAGGACATCACCGTGTCCTATCACGCCCACCTGCAATACGCCGTCATCGTCAACTCGAAGTTCTGGTCGGGCCTGCCGCCTGATATCCGCACCCAGCTCGAGAAGGCGATGGCGGACGCGACCGAATACACCAACCAGATCGCGCACCAGGAAAACGAGGACGCGCTGGCCGAGATCAAGAAGTCGGGCAAGACCCAGCTGCATTATCTGACCGACGCCGACAAAAAGGCATGGCAGGAAGCAATGCGGCCGACTTATGCATGGGCCAAGGGCCGGGTCGGGCAGGAAGTGCTCGATCTCGTCGCCAAGGAACTCGACGTCAAGATGAACTGACGCGTTTTCCGTGAGGGCAATACCAACGGTCGGGAGTGTGTGCACTCCCGACCGTTTCGTATCGACAGGGGGACTTTGATTTGCTTCGCGTGCTGAACCAGGGGCTCAACCATCTCGAAGAATGGTTGATCGCGACGCTCATTGCGGCCGCAACCGGCCTGATCTTCATCGCGGTGGTGCACCGTTACGGTGCGGGCGAATCGATCGTGTTCTCGCGATGGGCCGCCGCGCACGGGATGACCTGGCTCGCCTCGCTGTCGATGTCGGTGTTCACCTTCCTGTCCGAGCTGGATCTGTCCTGGGCGCAGGAACTCTGCATCTACATGTTCATCTGGATGGCGAAGTTCGGCGCGGCCTATGGCGTGCGCACCGGCATCCATGTCGGCGTCGATCTGCTCGTCAACCGCCTGCCCGAACATTCGCGCAAGCATGTCATCCTGTTCTCGCTGCTCTGCGGCGCCCTGTTCACCGGCATGATCGCGGCGTTCGGCGCCTCGTTCGTCGCCGAGATGTTCAAGACCGGCCAGCAGTCCAACGATCTCGAAGCGCCGATGTGGTTCATCTATCTGGCGATCCCGCTCGGCTCCGGATTGATGTGCTTCCGCTTCCTCCAGGTCTCCTGGTTCTATTACTGGACCGGCGAGCTGCCGCATCATGACGAGACCCGTGTCGAGGGCGTGGAGGCTGATATCTCGCCCGCGCTGCACCCCCAGCCTGCGGGCGCCGCAACCAGAGCTGCCGCGCGAAAAGTTTCGCCGCTCGGCGTGATCCTGATCCTGGCGCCGATTTTGATCTTTGCGATGTGTCTCGCCGAGAAGTTTGGCGTGATCGTGCTGCCGCATTGGCTGCGTGCCTTCACCGTGTTCGCGCTGCTGATCGCGCTGATGCTGACCGGCATCCCGGTCTCGATCGCGCTCGGCCTCACCGTGATGACGTTCCTGTTCACGCTGACCACGGTGCCGATCGAAGCGGTCTCGATGAAGCTCTTCACGGGCATCGAGGGTTTCGAGATCATGGCGATCCCGTTCTTCATCCTCGCCGGCAATTTCCTGACCCATGGCGGCGTCGCGCGCCGCATGATCAATTTCGCGACCTCGCTGATCGGGCACTGGCATGGCGGCCTGGGGCTTGCCGGCATCGTCGCCTGCGCCATGTTCGCACTGGTGTGCGGTTCGAGCGTGGCGACGGTGGCCGCGATCGGCGCCATCGTGCTGCCCGAGATGGTCCGCCACGGCTATCCCATGCGGTTCGGTGCCGGCATCATCACCGTTGCGGGCTCGCTCGGCATCCTGATGCTGCCGTCGATCCCGAAGATCGTCTATGCGGTCTCCACCAACACCTCGATCGGGGCGCTGTTCGTCGCCGGCCTGTTGCCCGGCATGCTGCTGACGACGATGCTCTGCATCGTGACCTGGTGGCTCGCGCGCAAGCGCGACTATCCGCGGATGGCCAAGGCGACCTGGGGCGAGACCCTCCACGCCTTCCGCGAGAGCATCTGGGGATTGATGCTGGTCGTCATCATCATCGGCGGCATCTATAGCGGCCTGTTCACTGCCACCGAAGCCGCTGCGATGGCCGCGGTCTACTCCTTCATCATTGCGGTGTTCGTCTACAAGGCGATCGGCCTGAAGGACGTGCCGCGGGTGCTGCTGCGCGCGGCGAACACCAGCGCGATGCTGCTTTACATCGTCACCAACGCGGTGCTGTTCTCCTTCGTGCTCGCCAACGAGAACCTGCCGACGGTTCTTGCGGACTGGATCGCGGCGCAGAATCTCGGCTGGGTCGGCTTCCTGCTGGTCGTCAATGTGCTGCTGCTGCTCGCCGGCAATTTCATGGAGCCGAACTCGATCATCCTGATCATGGCGCCGATCCTGGCGCCGGCGGCCAAGAAGCTCGGCATCGACCTCGTCCATTTCGGCATCGTCATGGACGTCAACATGGAGGTCGGCCTCTGCCATCCGCCTGTCGGCTTGAACCTCTACGTCGCATCGATGATAGCGCGAATGCGGATCACAGATTTGGCAGGCGCGGTGATGCCGTGGCTGCTCACCATGCTCGGCTTCCTCGTCATCGTGACCTATTGGCCCGATCTGACGCTGTGGCTGCCGCGGGTGCTGGGGATGCACTAGCCCACGTTCGGGTGGGACATGGCTAACGCACGGTAAACCCGCACGTTCAAATGCCATTGCGGCGCTGGGAGCCCATTTTTACGGGTCTGCGTTAAGACCGTGCCAGCGGGGTGGGTGCTGGCATGTTTTTCGACCGAATGGAATCCGGACGGGCGTCGATTTCCGACGCCGTCTATGGGGAAGTCATCACGGGCCTTCACGGCACGACGATGCCCAACATTCTTGCTGCCGCCTGCCTGGCGATGGTCGGCGCCATTACCACCTACGAGACCGGCGATGTGGTGACGGCGGCCCTGACGGTCGCTGGAATCGTGGTGGCCATCGTCCGCCTGTTCGAGATTTTCGCATTCCGCCGCCGCCTCGCGCGCCTGCCGCAGCTCGGTCGGGCCGAAGGCGCGCGCTGGGAGCGGCGCTATGTGGCCGGTACCATCGTGACGGCCCTCATCCTCGGCCTGTTTGCCGCGCGCAGCATCGTGCTGGGCGATGCGCTCTGCTGCGTGATGGCGATCGGCATCGGCTTCGGCTTTGGCGCCGGCGTGGTGGCGCGGCTGGCACTGCGCCCCGTCGCGGCGCTGCTCGATCTGATCGCCATCGCCGCGCCCGCCGCGATCGTGACTTTCATGCAGCCCGATCTGCGCCATGTCGGGCTCGGGCTTCTGATCCTGATGTATGTGGTCGCGAGCTTCGAGATGGTGCGACTGAGCTTCAACGCCTCGATCAACCAGATCACGCTCAAGCGGCAGTTCGAGCAGCTCTCGCGCATCGACCCGATGACGGGCGTGGCCAATCGGTCGGTGCTGGCAATGGATTTGCCCGCCATGCTCGCAGAGGGGACGATTGCCGTCCATACGCTCGATCTCGACCGCTTCAAGGAAGCGAACGACCGCTTCGGTCATCCCGTCGGCGATGCGCTGCTGAAGCAGGTCGCCGGGCGGCTCCAGGCGATCACTGCAGCCGACGACCTCGTCGTGCGCTTCGGCGGCGACGAATTCATCCTGGTCCAAGGCGCCGCGGTTGACGCGGAAGCGATGGCCCAGCGCATCGTGCAGTCGATCAGTGCGCCCTATGACGTCGATGGACAGATCATAGAGCTCGGCGTGAGCGTCGGCGTCGCCGTCGCGCCGGATGACGGCCGAACCGCGGAGGCGCTGTTGTCGCGCTCCGACAGGGCGCTCTACCGGGCCAAGGAAAGCCGCGGGGGCTACGTGCTGGCGCGGCAGCTCCGCATGCCGGACGCGACCTCGGCTGGCGGGGCGACCGCCGATGGGCTGGCTGCGTAAGGAGCGGTTGGAACCGCAATCGAGATGCGGTTAGATGGCTCCCCAAACAAGACGAGCCGGGGAGGAGCCTTATGACCGAGATTTCCAGCAATGAGCCGAAGGACGCAACGCCGTCCGTCATTGCGCAGCAAGAGGCGATGCTGAACGCGCTGCCGTTTTCCGACACGCGGGATTTCGACGACGCTGCGCGCGGCTTCCTCGGCACCATCGAACACGCGAAGATTGCGAACCCGCAGGGGCGGACGGTCTGGAGCCTCGAGCCTTATGGCTTTCTGTCCGACGAGAAGGCGCCGCCGACGGTCAATCCCAGCCTGTGGCGGCAGTCGCGGCTCAACATGCAGCACGGTCTGTTCGAGGTCGTGCCCGGCGTCTACCAGGTGCGCGGGCTCGACATCGCCAACATGACGTTGATCGAGGGCGACAGCGGCGTCATCGTGGTCGATACGCTGACCTCGATCGAGGGCGCGCGCGCCGCGCTTGATCTCTATTACAAGCACCGCGGCCAAAAGCCTGTTGCGGCCGTGATCTTCACCCACACGCATACCGACCATTGGGGTGGCGCGCGCGGCGTGCTGGAGGAGGATGCGCTGGCGACCGGCCGGGTTCCGATCATCGCGCCAAATCTGTTCATGGAGCACGCCGTCTCCGAGAACATTATCGCGGGTCCGGCGATGCTGCGCCGGGCGCAGTACCAATTCGGCCCGTTCCTCGCCAAGGGAGCACGAGGGCAGGTCGATTGCGGCCTCGGCAAGTCGATGGCGGCGGGATCGGTTGCACTATTGCGCCCGACCGATCTGATCATGGCGACCGGAGACAGGCGCGTGATCGACGGCGTCGAATTCGAATTCCAGATGGCGCCGAATAGCGAAGCGCCGGCGGAGATGCACTTCTTCCTGCCGCGCTACAAGCTGCTGAACCTCGCCGAGAATTGCACGCATAATTTCCACAATCTGCTGCCGTTCCGCGGCGCCGACGTGCGCGATGCGCTGGCCTGGTCGAAATACCTCAACGAGGCGCTGCATCTATGGGGCGGCACGGCGGAGGCGATGTGCGGCCAGCATCACTGGCCGGTGTGGGGCCGCGAGCGCATCGACACCATGATCCGCGAGCAGCGCGATCTCTACAAATTCGCGCATGACCAGACCATCCGCCTGATGAATCACGGGCTGAACGCGGCCGAGATCGCCGAGACGATCCAGCTGCCGAAGAGCCTGGAGGGCGCCTGGCACGGCCGCGGCTACTACGGCCATATTCGCCATAACGTGAAGGCGATCTACCAAAAGTATCTCGGCTGGTACGATGCCAATCCGGTCAATCTCGATCCGCTGCCGCCGGTGGAATCGGGCAAGAAGTATGTCGAGTACATGGGCGGCGCCGACGTGATCCTCTCTCGCGCGCGTGCCGATTTTGACAAGGGGGAATTCCGCTTCGTGGCGCAGGCGCTCGGCCATCTCGTCTTCGCCGAGCCGGATCATGCAGCGGCGCGGGCGTTGCTGGCGGATACGCTGGAGCAGCTCGGCTATGCCGCCGAGAGCTCGACCTGGCGCAACGCCTATCTGTTCGGCGCGCAGGAATTGCGCCAGGGCATGCCGAAGACGCCGCCGCGCCCACCGATGCCGCGCGAGACGCTGGCGGCATTGCGTACTGAGCAGCTCTGGGACGTGCTCGGCATCCGCCTCACCGGCCCGAAGGCGGAAGGAAAGCACATCGTGCTGAACTGGAATTTCTCGGATACTGGCGAGAGCTTCGTGCTCAATTTGGAAAACTGCGCGCTGACTTATACGGAAGGCGTCCAGGCCGAGAACGCCGATGCCAGCTTCACGCTGGCGCGCGCGACGCTGGATGAGGTGATCGCGAAGCTGACGAGCTTTCCGGAGGCCGTCGCTGCCGGCAAGGTCAAGCTGTCAGGCAATCCGATGAAGCTCGCCGAGCTGATGGGCCTGATGGACGAATTCCCGCGGATGTTCGAGATTGTGGAGCCGAAGCGGGCGGTGGTGGTTTAGGGAAGTCGTGGTCGTGGCGCGTTAAAAGCGCAACAAACTCAGTGTCGTCCCGGATCTGCGCTTCGCTTGTCCGGGACGACAGCTGAGATTTTGGTCCGCTACTCCGCGCTGCTCACCAGCTTGATCCGCGGCGCCTGTGCCTCAGTCAGGCTGCGATACGCCGCGAGATAGTCCAGCGCCATTCGCCGTGCCGTAAAGCGCTTTTCGAACTGCTTGCGGATGGCGGTGCGGTCGAGTTGCGCGAGCCGGTTGACGACGCCGGCGGCGCTGAGGACGTCCTCGACCACGAAGCCGGTGAGGCCCTCGTCGATGATCTCCGGCACCGAGCCGCGGTTGAAGGCGACGACCGGCGTGCCGCACGCCATGGCCTCGATCATCACGAGACCAAACGGCTCCGGCCAGTCGATCGGCAACAGCAGGCCGAGCGCACCGCTGAGGAAATCGGACTTCTCGTGATCGCCGATCTCGCCGATGAAATCGACCAGCGGATTGTCCACGATCATCGGCTTGATCAGCTCGTCGTAATAGTCCTGGTCAGCGCGATCGACCTTGGCCGCGACCTTCAGCGGAATGCCGCAATGCATCGCGATCTTGATGGCGCGGTCGACGCCCTTCTCCGGCGCGATGCGGCCGAGCACGGCGAGGTACTCCTGCTTCGCCGGCTTGGGCGTCAGCAGATTTTCCGGCAGGCCGTGGTAGATCGTCGACACCCAGTTCGCCTGCGGCACCGGCCGCCGCTGCGCGTTCGAGATCGAGACGACTGGCATTTTGGAGAAGGTGTTGAAGACCGGCTGATGTTCCGGCAGATCGAGCCGGCCATGCAGCGTGGTCAGGAATGGCGTCGGCTGCCGGTGGAACAGCGACCACGGATAATAGTCGAGATGGAAGTGGAGAAAGTCGAACTCCTCGTCGTCACATTTCCGCCGCACGCGCTCCAGCAGCACCATGTGCAGCGCGTTGGGATCGCGCACGGAACCGTCGAGGCGAAGCGCCCGCGGCCATAATGCGTCCAGCTTCGCCGATGTCTGTGAGTCGCCGCTGGCGAAAAGCGTGACGTCGTGCCCGAGAGCAACCAACTCTTCCGTCAACCAATGCACCACCCGCTCGGTGCCGCCGTACAGCTTGGGTGGAACAGCTTCGGTCAATGGAGCTACCTGCGCGATGCGCATCTCACCTTCTCCTCTGTGCGATCATGGAAGTCAAAGCCCCTACCGTGTTCGGCACCGGCATGCCGCGGAGGGAACGTTCTCGCAATTGCGAAGTTCCTCTCAACGAGCGTTACTTCTTCGATACACGGCATGCTCGGCCGCGATGATGCCATCACCTCTTCTCACATCGTCCGCATCCTCATGTCGTGATGACTCTGCCCGGGAACCGAGGCGAAGCGGTCGATGTTCAATCGACCAGTAACAAAATTCGAAATAATAACGGGGTCGCAGCGAATGGATCATCTTTCTGGATACGCGCGCAGGCCGTTTGCCTTTGTCTTGCGCTATCTGCGACATCGTTTGGCGTCGCATCTGGTGATCCTGGGCGCCGTCGTTGCAGCTGTTGCCTGCTCCGTGGGCACGCAGTACGGCGTCAAATTCCTGGTCGACAGCTTGTCGGCGGGAACTTCGCATGGTGGCAGCGTATGGCTGGCATTCATTCTGCTCATGTCGCTGATCGCCGCCGACAACTTTCTGTGGCGGATCGCGAGCTGGACGGCGAGCTTTACCTTCGTCCGTGTCACGGGAGATTTGCGCCGTGACATATTTCGTCATCTGACCGGGCACGCGCCGAGTTACTTCTCCGACCGGATGCCGGGGATGCTGACCAGCCGCATTACCGCCACATCCAACGCGGTGTTCACCGTCGAGAACATGTTCGTCTGGAATGTGTTGCCCCCGTGCATCGCCACAATTGCGGCGATCGCGCTGATTGGAACAGTGAGTCCGTATATGGCGCTCGGCCTGACCGTGATCGCGGGCGGTATGGTGGCCGCAATGTTCCGTCTCGCCGCGGCCGGCAAGCCGCTGCATGACGATTTTGCCGACAAGGCGGCCGCCGTCGACGGCGAGATGATCGACGTCATCAGCAACATGCCGCTGGTCCGCGCCTTCTGCGGCATTGGCCACGAGCATGAGCGGTTCGATGCCACGGTGAACCGGGAGGTCAACGCGCGCGGGCGCAGCCTGCGCTATCTGGAGAAGCTGCGGCTGTTGCATGCCGCCGTGACCGTGATTTTGACGATTGCTCTGATGGCGTGGGCCGTCACGCTCTGGCAGCAGGGCGAGGCGACCACCGGCGACGTCGTGCTGGTCTGTACGCTTGGTATCTCCATCCTGAGCGCGACGCGCGATCTTGCGGTGGCGCTCGTGGACGTCACCCAGCACGTCGCGCGCCTGACCGAGGCGATCGCGACGCTGCTGGTGCCGCACGAATTGCGCGATCACCCCGAGGCCGAACCGCTGGTCAAGAGCGGCGCCGCGATCGCGTACAACAATGTCACCTTCGGCTATCCCGGCGGTGAGAAGATCTTCGAGCGGTTCAGCCTGCGGCTGCAGCCCGGTCAGCGCGTCGGCCTGGTCGGTCAGTCCGGCGGTGGCAAATCGACCCTGTTCACGCTGCTTCAGAGGTTCTACGATGCCGACGAGGGTAGCGTCACGGTCGACGGCCAGGACATCGCGATGGTGACGCAGCAGAGCCTGCGCGAGGCCATCTCGGTGGTCCCTCAGGACATCTCGCTGTTCCATCGCTCGATTCGGGAGAATATCCGCTACGGCCGGCCGAACGCCACCGACGATGAGGTGCTGCGCGCGGCGATCGCGGCGCGCTGCGACTTTATCGATAGTCTGCCGGAAGGTCTCGACACCATGGTCGGCGACCGCGGTGTGAAAATGTCCGGCGGGCAGCGTCAGCGCATCGCAATCGCGCGCGCATTCGTCAAGGACGCGCCGATCCTGCTGCTCGACGAGGCGACCGCGGCGCTCGACAGCGAGTCCGAGGAAGCGATCCGTGAGGCGCTGTCGCGGCTGATGCGCGGCCGCACCGTGATCGCGATTGCGCATCGCCTCGCGACGCTGCGCAATTTCGACCGCGTGATCGTGCTCAGGCATGGCAAGATCATCGAGGACGGCGCGCCCGACCGCCTGATGCAGGGCCACGGTCCGTACCGTGAGCTGGTGACGCAGGAAATGAGCCGGCTCGCGAAGTTCGCGGCGTAAACCCAACAGTTGCATTGCGTTGGCCGCGTTCGAAAAACAAGCCGCAGGGGAGCAGCTCATGGCAGCCGAAGCCGCAACCAAGATCATCCCGGCAACGCAGACGGTAGAAGCCGTTGCGGAGCAGCCGTTCTACATTCCGATGACAGGGCCCGCCGCGCGACCGCGGCGGTCGCTCAAGCACGACGACACTTTCATCGTGCTGGATAGCCACGGCGACATCGGTGCGTCGGCGGGCGGGCCGGATGGCTTGTTCAACCATGACACGCGCTATCTGGCGCGGCTGGAGCTTGTGCTCGACGAGCTCCAGCCGCTCTTGCTTGGCTCGAACATGCGCGACGACAATTCGGGATTGACCGTCGACCTGACCAATCCCGACATCTATCGCCAGGGTCGCATTGTGCTGCAAAAGGACCTGCTGCACATCGTGCGCACGATCTTCCTGTGGCGCGGTACGGCCTATCAACGCATCGGGCTGCAGAACCATGGCGAGCAACGCGCCAGTTTCGAGCTGACGCTGCTGTTCGACAACGATTTTGCCGATCTGTTCGAAGTGCGCGGCGAACGGCGGCCACGCCGCGGCACCGGCACCAGCAAGCTGCTCGGGCCGACCGACGTCCTGTTTGGATATCGCGGCCTCGACGATGCCGAGCGGACCACTGGTCTGCATTTCGATCCGCGTCCGACCAGGCTTTCGGTCAATGCCGGGACCTGGCAGCTCGAGCTGGATCCGCATGAGTCGAAATCGCTGTTCGTGGCGGCGTCCTGCAACCGGCCGGTCGATGAGAAGCCGGCGCGCTTCTTCAGGGGGCTTCTGGCGCATCGCCGCGAGATGCGGCAGTCGACGAACGGCGCGGCCAGCATCGAGACCTCCAACAACATCTTCAACGAGGTGCTGTGCCAGGCGATGGCCGACCTCAACATGCTGATGACGGAGACGCCGCAGGGGCGCTATCCCTATGCCGGGATTCCCTGGTACTCGACGACGTTCGGCCGCGACGGCCTGATCACCGCGCTGCAGATGCTGTGGGTCGATCCGCGGGTGGCGAAAGGCGTGCTGCGGCGGCTCGCGCATTTCCAGGCCAAGGCGGTCGATCCGCTCGCTGACGCTGCGCCCGGAAAAATCCTGCACGAGATGCGCGGCGGCGAGATGGCGGCGCTGCGCGAAGTGCCGTTCTCGCAATATTACGGCAGCGTGGATTCGACCGCTTTGTTCGTCCTGCTCGCGGGGCGCTATGTCGAGCGCACCGGCGACGAGAAGACGTTGGTCGAACTGTGGCCGGCGATCGAGGCCGGGCTCGCCTGGATCGACGGTCCCGGCGACCCCGATCAGGACGGCTTTGTCGAATACCAGCGCGCCACCGAGAAGGGGCTCGCCAACCAGGGCTGGAAGGACTCCTTCGATGCCATCTTCCATGCCGACGGCAAGCTCGCGGAAGGTAATATCGCGCTCGCCGAGGTCCAGGGCTATGTCTACGTCGCAAAACAGCTCGCCGCGCGATGCGCGCTGCGGCTCGGCAAGCCCGACGTCGCGAAGAGGCTCGAGGCGGAGGCCAAGACGCTCGCCGCGCGATTTGAGGAGGCATTCTGGTGCGAGGAGCTCGGTACCTATGCGCTCGCGCTCGACGGCAAGAAGCGGCGATGCGAGGTGCGCACTTCCAACGCCGGGCAGGTGCTGTTCAGTGGCATGATCCGAGAGGACCGCGCCCGTCTCGTCGCCGCCGACCTGATGCAGCCGCACTTCTTCTCGGGCTGGGGCATCCGCACTGTCGCGCGCGGCGAGGCGCGCTACAACCCGATGTCCTATCACGACGGATCGATCTGGCCGCACGACAACGCGCTGATCGCGCTCGGCTTGGCGCATTACGGGCTCAAGCACTCGGTCGCGCAGGTGTTCAAGGGCCTGTTCGACGCCGCGACCTATATGGATCTGCGCCGGTTGCCGGAATTGTTCTGCGGCTTCCGGCGCGAGAAGCGGCGCGGCCCGACACTCTATCCGGTTGCCTGCGCACCGCAGGCCTGGGCCAGTGCGACGCCGTTTACGCTGCTGGAGGCGGCGCTCGGCATCGAGTTCGACGTCGCGCGCTGCGAGATCCGCCTGCGCAATCCGCAACTGCCGGCGTTTTTGAACGAGGTCATCCTGCGCGATCTGCGGCTGGGCGAGTCCAGTGTCGATCTGCGCGTCAGCCGTCACGGCCACGACGTGGCGCTGGAGGTATTGCGCACGCGCGGCCAGATCCAGGTGTCGATCGTGCTGGCGCGCTAGCGGCGCGCGGCGAGGAGGGTTCATGCGTAGCGCCGGATGGTTGGTCCTGAGTGTGGCGATCGTCGCGGGATTGACGGTTGCCGTGTCGCGTGCCGCGGAGGAGCTGCCCGCAACCGCAACGCAGGCGAATGCGCCGCCGACGGTGCAGCCGCCGGCCTCAGTGGTGCCTGTCACGCCGAAGGATGCGGCGCCGCCGCCGTCGGTGACCATCATCGGCGCCAGCGACGCCCATGGCGTGCTCGGACGCGACGTGCGCAGCGCTGCGGACGAGGACATGGGTCATATCGTCGACGTCATCGTCGATCTCACCGGGCGCGTGCGCGCCGCCGTGATCGATTTCGGCGGCTTCCTCGGCGTCGGCAGCCGCAGGATCGTGGTGGATTGGAACGCGCTTCGTTTCGGCAAGATTACCAGCAAGAAGGACAGCATCACGCTGGAATTGACCAAGGCGCAGGTCGCGGCCGCGCCGGAATACAAGGAAGATACGCCGATGGTCGTGCTCGGGGCGTCCGGCAGTCTTCAACCGCTGCAAGCGGTTCAGTGAGGCGTGGGGAGGGATGGGCGCCGGTGCTGTTGTCGAGGAAGCCGAATCATGCAGCCGATGATCGCAGTGGCTCCGCTGAGCAGGACAAGTTTGCCGGGCCGCCCTCGCCCGCGGGCATTCCGGCACCCTCGCGCCGGAGCCTGCGCGGCCTCGACTGGTTCATCTTCTTCCTCGCCGACGTACAGACCGGCTTCGGCCCCTTCATCGCCGTCTATCTGACGACGCAGAAATGGACCCAGGTCGAGATCGGCCTGGTGCTGTCGATCGGCGGTATCGTCGGGCTGATCGGCCAGATGCCGGGGGGCGCCATCATCGACGCCGCGAAATCCGAGCGGCTGGTTGCCGGGCTTGCGATCGCGACCATCGGCTGCTGCGCGCTCGCCTATGCGGCGATGCCGATCTTCCCGGTCGTGGTGGCCGCGGCCACTTTGCATGCGGCGGCGAGCTGCGTGCTGGGGCCGGCGATTGCGGCGATCAGCCTCGGTCTCGTCGGCCCGTTCGCGATCGGCGAGCGGCTCGGCCGCAATGCCCGCTTTGCCTCGCTCGGCAACGGCGTCGCGGCTGCAGTGATGGGGACCGCCGGATATCTTCTCTCGAGCCGCTCGGTATTCCTCGTCACCTTTGTGCTCGCGATCCCGACCCTGATCGCGCTGTCGCGGATCCGCGAGGAGGAGGTCGACATCGCGCGCTGCCACGGCGAGATGCCGCGCGAGGCGCCGGTTCCCGGCGACACCAATATCTGGCATCTGATCCGGCAGAAGCCGCTCATCATCTTTGCGCTGAGCGTGCTGCTGTTGCAACTGGCCAACGCCTCGATGATGCCGCTGATGGCAAGCGCGGTGACGGCGCGCTCGAGCCAGTGGGCGACGGTGCTGGTGGCTTTTTGCATTGTCGTGCCCCAGGCGATTGTCGCGCTGCTGTCGCCGACCGTCGGGCGCAAGGCGCAGCTCTGGGGCCGGCGGCCGCTGCTGCTGATCGGGTTCGGCGCGCTGACGATCCGTGGCCTGCTGTTCGCGACCGTGCGCGATCCTTATTTGCTGGTGCTGGTGCAGGTGTTCGACGGCTTTACGGCGGCGGTGTTCGCGGTGATGATCCCGCTGATCGTGGCCGACGTCGCCTTCGGCAGCGGGCATTTCAATCTGGCACAGGGCATTGTCGGCACCGCGACCGGCATCGGTGCATCCTTGAGCACCGCGCTTGGCGGCTATGTCAGCGACAAGTTCGGCAATGCCACCGCCTTCTTCGGGCTGGCGAGCGTTGCAGCGATGGGACTCTTGCTGATCCTGTTCGTGATGCCGGAGACCCGGCGCACCACTTTGTGATCAGGCGTCGAGATTGTGCAGGCGCGCGCGGTTGCGCAGCACGATCTGGCGGGCGCCGGAAAATCCCAAAATGCCCTGGGCGTGAAGCTGCGACAGCGCGCGCGACACGGTCTCGAGCGTCAGGCCGAGATAGTCGCCGATATCACGGCGGCACATCGGCAGCGCCATCATGCCGGCAACGGCCAGACGACGATCCATTTCCAGCAGGAAGGTCGCAACCCGCTCCATCGCGGTCTTGCGGCCCAAGAGCAGCATATGGTCCTCGGCATGGCGCAGCTCGCCGGCGGTCATGGCCCAGAGCTTGCGGGCGACCAGCACGTCGGTGCCGGCGGCCTTCTCCAGGCTGGCCCCCTTCACCAGGCGCGCAGTTGTGTCGATGATCGCTTCGGCGGCGAGGCGGTGGGCGGGACCGGATTCGAGGCCGAACACGTCGCCGGGAAGGTGGAAGCCGCCGATCTGGCGGCGGCCGTCGGAGAGCAGCTTGTAGCTGCGGACCGCGCCGGAGACGACCTGGTAGACATATTCCGCCGGCTCGTCCTCGCCGTAGATCTCTTCTTCCTTGCGGTAGGAGAACTCGGTGGCCACCAGGCCGACATGGCCGGTGATTGCACCAAACTGGTCGGTGACGGGATGGGCCGGGGCAATCTTGCCACCGATCTGATTGTTGAGTGTCTGGGTCTGCATCTGCGCCATCTCCGTTGTGATGACGCTTTGGTACGCGGTATCGGGTGCTTCGAAAATTGCGCGAGATATCTTAAGGGGGATCACCTACGTACAACCCCGTAGGTCAGGGACCGCGTAGCCCGGATGGAGCGAAGCGAAATTCGGGAATCCCGCTCGCCGAGCTAACCCCGGATTGCGCTCCGCTCCATCCGGGCTACGTCCCTAGTTTCGGCGGCGAGCTTGAAGTGCGCCACGAATGCATTTCGCCAGGCTCTCATCCAGAAGCGGCTTCAAGATCACGTCTTTCACACCTGCTGCGGCTGCGCGCTTCGAGATATTGCCGTCGGGATAGCCGGTAATCAGAATCACGGGGGTGTCACCGTCGGACTGGCGCAAGCGGCCGGCGAGCTCGATGCCGTTGATGTCGGGCATCTTGTAGTCGATCACGTAGCAGTCCGCGCCGGGCGAGCTCGTCGCGTTGAGCAGCGCGGTGGCGTTGCGGAAGGTCCGAACCGCAAAGCCGTCGGTTTCCAGCAGGAAGCGCAGCGATCCCAGCACGGCGTCATCATCGTCGACCACGTAGACGACGGGCTGTGCGGGTGACGCCATTGGCAGCCGCTCATGGTGAGAGACGATCTCGATCATTTTGATCGCATAGCACAGCCGGAGAAGACCATTTTGACTTGCCTCAAGAGTGCTTGCCTCAATCCTTCAGCATGCCGGCGCGCATCGCCAGCCGGACCAGCTCCGACAGGCTGCCCGCCTGCATCTTGGTCATGACATTGGCCCGGTAGACCTCGATGGTGCGCGGGCTGATGTCGTAGTCGCGGGCGATCAGCTTGTTGGAGAGGCCCGCGATCAGCCCTTCCATGACCTGGCGCTCCCTGGGGCTGAGGGAGGCGACGCGGGCGGCAATGTCCTGGGCGATGGCTTCGCTCTTGGCCGCCGGCTCGGCCTGATGGATCGCCGTCTCGATCATGACGGTGAGGCGATCGTCCTCGAACGGCTTTTCGAGGAAGTCGAGGGCGCCAAGCTTCATCGCCTCCACCGCGAGCGGCACGTCGCCGTGGCCCGTCATGATCAGGATTGGAAACGGCGAGTGCTGTGCCTTCATCCGTTTCAACAGCTCGATGCCGTCGAGGCCCGGCATCCTGATGTCTGAGACGACGCAGCCGAAGGTGAGGCCGGGCAGGGCGTCGAGAAAGCTTTGCGCGTTGTCGAACAGCGTAACGCCGAAGCCCGCGGCATCCAGCAGGAAGTTGAGCGAGTCACGCATCGCCTCGTCGTCGTCGATGACGTAAACATGTCCCTTGGTCGTCATGGCTTAGGTCTCGTCGGCTGCAGGCAAAGTGAAGCGGAATGTCGCGCCGCTGGATGCGTTGTTCTCGGCCACCATGCGGCCGCCGTGAGCCTCGATGATCGAGCGGCTGATCGACAATCCTACGCCCATGCCGGTGTCTTTGGTGGTGAAGAAGGTCTGAAACAGGTTTGGAATGACGTCGTCCTGGAAGCCGGAGCCGGTGTCGGACACTGCCACCTCGATCATGTCGTCGGTGACGCGCTTGTTGGTGACAACCAGCTCGCGCAGCGGCGACTGCGCCATCGCTTCCAGCGCGTTGCGGAACAGATTGACCAGAACCTGCTGAATCTGCACGCGGTCGGCGAGAACGAGGTTGGCGTAGGGATCGAGATTGAAGCGGATCTGCACGTTCTGCTCGCGCGCGCCGGCAAGACCGAGCGCGCCGGCCTCCTCGATCAGCTTGGACAGGCTTTCGACCCGCTTCTCGGATTCGCCGCGCGAGACGAAGTCGCGCAGGCGCCGGATGATCTGGCCGGCGCGCACCGCTTGTTCCGATGCACGTTCCAGCGCGTTTTCGATCTTCGCAGTGTTGGGATCGGTGCTGCCGGCGAGCAGCCGTCGCGATCCCTTCATGTAATTGCTGATCGCCGCCAGCGGCTGGTTGATCTCGTGGGCGAGCGCGGAAGCCATCTCGCCCATCGCGGTTAGCCGCGACACATGGACGAGCTCGGACTGCAATTCCTGTAGCCTCGCCTGGGTCTTCTGGTGCTCGGTGAGGTCGCGGACGAAGCCGGTGAAATAGGGCTCACCGCCGGACTGCATCTCGCCGATCGACAGATGCATCGGGAACGTGGTGCCGTCGCGGCGTTTGCCGGTGACGATGCGGCCGATTCCGATGATGTGCGGATCGTTGGTCGAGCGATACCGCGCGATGTAGCTCTCGTGGCGGATGCGATCCGGCTTCGGCATCAGGATGCTGACGTTCCGGCCGATTGCCTCCTGCTCGGACAAGCCGAACAGGCGCTCGGCCGCCGTGCTGAACAGCTGCATGATGCCGCGACCGTCGATCACGATCATGGCGTCGGGAATGGTGCGCAGGATCGAGCGGAGGTGGCTCTCGCGGGTGCGCAGCGCTTCCTCCACCTGCTTCTCTTCGTCGATGTCGAGGAAGATTCCGCTGAGATGGCGCGCGACGCCGGCATCATCCCTGATCAGGCCGGCGCGGGCCCTGATCCATTTGCCGCGGTCGGAGGTCCTGGCAATCCTGAAGGAGACGTCGAAGCCGCCGCCACGCTCGGAGATTTGGCTGATCGCAGTCTCGACATGCGCGCGATCCTCGGGTTCGAGACGTGAGAGGAAGAGGTCGTAGCTCGCAGGCTGGCCGCGCTCGACGCCGAGCAGCATCCGCGCGGTTTCCGACCATTCCAGCTCGCGCGTCGTGAGGTCGAGATCCCAAGTGCCGACGCCGAACCCTTCGATCCGGACCCGGAAATGCTCGCCGCGATGATCGTCTGGCGGATGCGTTACGCGGGTCGGTGACACTCGGTGGCTCCTGTTTTCGCGCGGCGGGCACGGTGCCGCGAACATGACCAACTTCGCCCATGGGTGGGTCCGAAGCAAGTTCCGATGTCTGATGCCATCGGCGGATTTGCCGCGGAATCGCGCGGGTCAGTTTGATCTATCTCATCTCGCGGCCCGTCGGTGAGGCTAGATTTGGCAGGAATCGATGAGGACGCGCCGTGTACAAATTCCTTGAGCAGACCGTCGACGGTCATATGACGCGCAACGTCAGGACGGTGCAGCGCGATCACAATCTGCTCGCCCTCAGCGAGAAGTTCGAGCAGGACGATTTCAACTCCTATCCGGTCGAGGATGACGGGCAGGTGGTCGGCATCGTCACCAAGTTCGATATCCTGAAATGTTTCACCTTCACGCCGAGCCAGATGCTGCCGCGCTATCACGACCTGATGAGCCGCAAGGTCGGCGACGTGATGACGCCCGAGTTCATCTATGTCAGCCCCGACACGCGCCTGACGCGCGTGCTCCAGATCATGGTCGAGCACCGCATCCGGAGCATCATCGTGCTCGACAGCGCCGAGAAGCTGGTCGGAATCGTCGCGCGCGAGGATGTCATCGCCGCGCTGAAGGCGACCGCGAGCGAGTGAAGGCATGAACGATGAAAGCTATTCTGACACTCGACGATCTCGCGTCTTCCGCGCGCAACGCGCTGCATCTGATGCGCGAAAACCTCTGGCTTGCGATCGGCTAATGTGCTGGCCGTACCGGTCGCGATCAGCGGCGTGGTGACGCCCCCGATCGCCGACGACGACCCGCCGCCGCAGGACGCGCCAGCAAAGCGTTAACGCTCCGCCGGTTCCGCTGATATCCGCACCCCCATCCGGACGATGGTCGCTGGACGGCCGACGGTCGCCGGGCGTAACAATGCCGGAGGATTTTGCGTAAGGCTCTCTGGAGCAGGAGTGCGACGGGCATGCAGGATAGCGCCGAGGCTAGCAGGTCCAGGGACCTGCCGGGACAGATCGTGCTGGTGCTGCAAGGCGGCGGTGCGCTCGGCTCCTATCAGGCGGGCGTCTATCAGGCCCTGCACGAGGCGGGCATCGAGCCGGACTGGGTGATCGGCACCTCGATCGGCGCCATCAATGCAAGCCTGATCGCCGGCAATGCGCCGGAAGACCGGCTCGCGCGCCTGAAGGAGTTCTGGAAGCGGATGGAGCAATCTCATCTGCGCACCGGCGTTCCCGGCTTCGACGACAAGCTGGCCTATTGGTCGACCGTCACCAACGGCATTGCCGGCTTCTTCAAGCCCAACCTGGCGGCGCATGCCGGCGAGTCCTATCCGCTCGGCGCCGATCGCGCCGGCTATTATTCGACCGCGCCGCTGGAGACCACGCTGCGCGAGCTCGTCGATTTCGGCCTCGCCAATCGCGGTGCGCCGCGTCTCACGGTCGGTGCAGCCCATGTCGGCACCAGCCAGATGCGCTATTTCGACAGCCGCGACGGTGAGCTGACGTTGAAGCACGTCATGGCCTCGGGCGCGCTGCCGCCGGCCTTCCCGGCGGTGCGTATCGACGGCGAGCTTTACTGGGATGGTGGCATTCTCTCGAACTCACCGACGGAAGCCGTGTTCGACGACAATCCGCGCCGGAATTCGCTGATCTTCGCCGTGCATCTGTGGAATCCCGCCGGCGCCGAGCCGACCACGATGGGAGAAGTCCTCACCCGGCACAAGGACGTGCAATATTCCAGCCGGATCGCGAGCCAGATCGAGCGCCAGCAGCAGGCCCATCGGCTACGCCACGTCATCAACCAGCTTGCGGCACGATTGCCCGACAGCGAGCGCGATGATCCCGCAGTGAGGGATCTGATCGGCTATGGCTGCTCGACGCGCATGCATGTGGTGCGGTTGCTGGCGCCGCAGCTCGATCGCGAGACCCATACCAAGGACGTCGACTTCAGCCCGTCCGGCATCATGCAGCGCTGGGACGCCGGCTACGCGCATACAAGGTCGGTGCTGGCGCGCACGCCGTGGATCGGCGAATTCGATCCGCTGTCGGGCGTGGTGCTGCACGAGCATATCGACGAGATGCCGCTGGCCGCGGAATAGGGTTGCCTCAACTGCGCTGGAACAGCCGCCCGCAGATGGACGTGCGCGACAGGTGGTGACGTTCTCTTCGTAGCTCCGTGATCCTGAGGCGCGAGCCTAAGAGGCGAGCACCTCCAGCGACAACGGCTTCGCCGTTGCGCGGGGGTAACGGTGATGGATTAGTGCGCGCTGCTGTCAACATCGTCGTTGCGAGCGCAGCGGCGCAGCGAAGCAATCCAGACTATTTCTGCGGAGAAGATTCTGGATTGCTTCGTCGCAAGGGCTCCTCGCAATGACGGAGGTTGTGGAGGCGCCTCAGCCTCACACCGCCGCCAGCTTCCGGTACAGCGCGCTATAAGTTCCCGCCGAGATACTCCACGAGAACGACCGGCCCATGGCGCTGCGGCGCATGGTGTCGAGCTGGTCCTGGGCCATGAACGCCTCGAAGGCGCGGCGGACGCCGCCGAGGAAAGACTCGTGCGAGGGCCTCGAGAACAGGAAGCCGGTCTCGCCGTCGGTGATGGTTTCGGCGAGGCCGCCGGTCTGGTGGCCGATCGGCAGCGAGCCGAAGCGCTGGGCGTACATCTGGCTGAGCCCGCACGGCTCGAACCGCGACGGCATCAATGTGAAATCGCTGCCGGCAAAGATGCGTCGCGCCTGGGCGTCGTTGAAGCCGATGGTGACGCCGATGGCGTCGGGGCGGCGGCGATGGGCGTCGACCAGCGCCTGCTCGAGCGCCGGCTCGCCGGAGCCGGTCACTACGATCTGCCCGCCGGCATCGATGATCTCGTCGGCCGCCGACAGTACGAGGTCGATGCCCTTCTGGTGCACGAGCCGTGCGACGATCGCGAACATCGGCCCGCGCGAGACCGCGAGGCCAAACTGCTTGCGGACGTAGTCCGCGTTGGCCTTCTTGCCGACCCAGTCGCCGGCGCCGAATTGTTGTGCGAGCTGGGCGCAGGAGCGCGGGTCCCAGCTCTCGTCGATGCCGTTGAGGATGCCGGTGAGTTCGGCTGCATCCGAGCGCAGCCGCAACAGGCCTTCCATGCCGCAGCCGAATTCGGACGTCGTGATCTCGCGCGCGTAAGTGCCGCTGACGGTGGTGAGGTGCGAGGCGTAGACGAGGCCAGCCTTGAGGAAGGAGAGCTGGTCGTAGAACTCGACGCCGTCGATGTGGAAGGAGCTTTCGGGGACGCCGATCCGCCGCAGCGAGTCCCTCGGGAAGAGACCCTGATAGGCGAGATTGTGAATGGTCAGGATCGACGGCAGCTTGGCGCCGCGCCAGGCGAGATAGGCCGGCACGAGCGAGGCCTGCCAGTCATTGGCGTGGACCAGGTCTGCTGCCCAATTCTTGTCCAGCTTGCCCATGGCAAGCTCAGCGGCCGCGGAGGCAAAGCGCGCGAAGCGGATGTCGTTGTCCGGCCAGTCGCGCCCGGACTCGTCGCCATAGGGATTGCCGGGGCGGTCGTAGAGTTGTGAGCACAACAGCACGTAGACCGGCAGACCATCCTTGGTGGCGGCCCGGCCGAGCGAGCAGGCTGGCATCTCCGCAAAGGCCGGGCAGCGCCCTACGATCTGAATATGCGTGAGTTGCTCGATGATGTCGCGATAGCCGGGCAGCATGACCCGGATATCGGCGAAGGGGCGGAGCGCTCGGGGAAGGGCAGCGGAAACGGCACCAAGTCCGCCGACGCGGACGAAGTCGTCCATCTCTGTGGTAACGAATAAGACCCTCAAGAACGATTGCCCTCTTCCGATCCCGATTGCTGCTATGCAAGATCGGGTCCAGTTGCCCCTGGATATCTCAGCCTGCCCGCGAGACGCGTTCGTTCGGTAAACACTTTCCTACTCAGTCGCCGCCCTCTAGGGTCGGCGCACCAACAACAGAGAACAACGATAGTTCCTAAGGGGCGGGCCAAGGACCAAGCAGGGATGCAGCTACCAAATAAGCACGAAGCCACGACGACAAAGGCCTTCGCGGGCCTGCGCGTGCTGGATTTTTCGACCACCATCGCCGGCCCCCATTGCGCGCGGATGCTGGCCGATATGGGTGCCGAGGTCATCAAGATCGAGACCGACGGTGGCGAGACGATGCGGACGCGGCCGCCGCTACGCAAAGGCTGCAGCACCGTGTTCGGCCAGCTCAATGTCGGCAAGAAGAGCGTCGTGCTCGATCTCAAGTCGGAGGACGGCAAGGAGGCGGTCCGCCGGCTGGTCGCCACCGCTGACATCCTCGTCGAGAATTTTCGTCCGGGCGTGATGCGCCGGCTGCGGCTCGACTATGACAGCCTCCGCCCGGTCAACCAGAAGCTGATCTACTGCTCGATCTCCGGCTACGGCCAGAGCGGTCCCTCGGCCGAGCTGCCGGCCTACGCGCCGGTGATCCATGCCGCCTCCGGCTACGACATGGCGCATCTCGCCTACCAGCCTGGCCGCAACCGTCCGGACTATTGCGGCATCTACCATGCCGACGTCGTCACCGGCACCTACGGTTTCGGCGCGATCGCATCTGCGCTCTATCAGCGCACCGTGACCGGGCTCGGCCAGCACATCGACGTCTCCATGCTGGAATCGACGCTGACCTTGACGGTGATCGAGTTGCAGAGCTCGCAATTCGCAGTGAAGCCGCCGCCACGTCCGATGTTCGGGCCGACCGAGACTGCCAACGGCTATGTCATGATCACGGTGGCCAGTGAAAAGACGTTCCAGGCCTTGATGGGCGTGATCGGCCGGCCCGAATGGATCTCAGATCCGCGCTTTGCCTCCTATGCTCCACGGCGTGAGAATTGGGCCGACATGATGGACGGTGTCGAGGCCTGGTCGAAGCGGCTCACGACCGACGCATGTCTTGTCGATTTAAGCGCTGCCGGCGTGCCGGCCTCGGCCTATCGCACCATCAAGGAGGCACTGGCCGATCCGCAGCTCGCGCACCGGCAGGCGCTGTCGTCGGTGGAGGACGGAGGCGGCTCGTTTAGAGTGCTCAATCTGCCGTTCCGGATGACGGGCGCGGACACGACGCCCGGCAAGACGATGGCCGTGCTTGGCGAGCATACCCGCGAATTGTGCGATGAGGTCGGCTTGCCATCATCCGCCGCCGTCAACTAGACAGGTCCAGGTTTGTCTCGCCCCGCCGCCCGTGGCATGGTGGCGCGACGAAGAATATGCCGGGAGGACGCCGATGAAGAGTTTCAAGGTCGCCGATTTCAAGGCGCCGCTGCAGGAGTTCGACGAGGCAACGCCGCAACCCTCGGGCACGCAGGTGCTCATCAAGGTGAAGGCCGCCGGCGTCTGCCACAGCGACCTCCACATCTGGGAGGGCGGCTACGATCTCGGCCATGGCCGCAAGCCGCTGTCGCTGAAAGACCGCGGCATCAATCTGCCGCTGACCATGGGTCATGAGACCGTCGGCGAAGTGCTGGCGTTCGGGCCCGACGTGAAGCCGACCGATCAGGGCGGCCTCAAGCTTGGCGATGTCGGCCTGGTCTATCCCTGGATCGGTTGCGGCAAATGCGCCACCTGCCTCGCAGGTGACGAGAACATGTGCCTGACGCCGCGCTCGCTCGGCGTCTATTGCGACGGCGGCTATTCCGATCATATGCTGGTGCCGCATCCGCGCTATCTGCTCAATCTGAAAGGGCTCGATCCTGCGTCGGCCGCGCCCTATGCCTGCTCGGGCGTCACCACCTACAGCGCGCTGAAGAAGGTCGAGCAGCATTTCGATACGCCGATCGTGATGTTCGGCGCCGGCGGCCTCGGCCTGATGGCGCTGTCGTTGCTGAAGGCGATGGGCGGCAAGGGCGCGATCATGGTCGATATCGACGCCAGGAAGCGTGAGGCGGCGGAAAAGGCCGGCGCGCTCGCCACCGTCGATCCCAAGGCGCCGGATGCGCTGGAGCAGCTGGCGAAGAAAGCGGGCGGGCCGATCCGCGCCGTGCTCGACCTCGTCGGCAATGCCTCGACGACGCAGCTTGGCTTCGACTGCCTGACCAAGGGCGGCAAGCTCGTCATCGTCGGCCTATTCGGCGGCGGCGCGACCTGGGCCTTGCCGCTGATCCCGATCAAGGCGGTGACGATCCAGGGCAGCTATGTCGGAAACCTGCGCGAAACGCAGGAGCTGCTCGATCTCGTCCGCGCCAAGAACGTGGCACCGATCCCGGTGACGAAGGCGCCGCTCAACAAGGCCAACGACGCACTGGTGCAATTGCAACAGGGCGCGGTGGTCGGGCGCACGGTGCTGACGCCGTAGTTCGACGCTCTCTCCTCCGTCATTGCGAGCGCAGCGAAGCAATCCAGAAATCCCTCAGCGGACACAGTCTGGATTGCTTCGTCGCAAGAGCTCCTCGCAATGACGAGGTTACACCTTCCGTCACGCAGGAAACAGTTATGTCCGCTAACAACGCCTTCCACATCGCCGTGCTCGCCGGTGACGGCATCGGTCCCGAAGTCATGGCGCCCGCGCTCGAGGTGCTGCGCAAGATCGAGACGAAGTCGGACTTGCGCTTCCGCTTCACCGAGGCCCCCGCCGGCGCCAACAACTATCTCGCCACCGGCAAGTCGATGCCGGATACGACCATCAAGCTCTGCGAGGAGGCGGATGCGATCCTGCTCGGCGCCTGCGGCCTGCCATCGGTGCGCTATCCCGACAATACCGAGATTGCGCCGCAGATCGAACTGCGCTTCATCTTCGATCTCTACGCGGGGGTACGGCCGGCGCGGCTGATTCCCGGCGTGCCGAGCCCGATCGTCGGCGCTGACAAGCGCGGCATCGATCTCGTCGTGATCCGCGAGTCCACCGAAGGCCTGTTCGCTTCGATGGGCAAGGGCGTCGTCACCCATGACGACGCGCGCGAGACCATGGTGATCACGCGCAAGACCTCCGAGCGCCTGTTCGACTTCTCGTTTCGCCTCGCGGAGCGGCGTAAGGCACGCGGCAAGCCGGGGTCGCTGGCCTGTGTCGACAAGGCGAACGTGTTCAAGGCCTTTGCGTTCTTCCGCGGCATTTTCGACGAGATCGCGAAAAAACATCCCGAGGTGAAGACCGATCGTCTCTATGTCGACGCCTGCGCGGCGATGTTGGTCAAGCGTCCCTGGGATTTCGACGTGATGGTGATGGAGAACATGTTCGGCGACATCGTCTCCGACATCACCGCGAGCCTGATCGGCGGCCTCGGCATGGCGCCGTCGGCCGATATCGGCGACAAATACGCCGTGTTCCAGCCGTGTCACGGCACTGCGCCCGACATCATGGGGCAGGGCAAGGCCAATCCCACCGGCATGATCCTGTCGGCGGCGATGATGCTGGACTGGTTCGCCGACAAGCACGGCGTCGAGAGCGCGGCGGAAGCCGGCGAGCAGATCGAGCGCGCGGTCGATCAGGTCTATGCCGGCGGCCTCAAGCCGATGGAATTTGGCGGCAGCAACGGCACGGCCGATATCACGAAGGCAGTGCTCGCGGCGCTGTAGGCGTGCACCGCGTCCTAAGGTGTCGCCTTTGAAGGACCTGGACGACCATGAACAAGTCGGTGCCCGAACGGTATCGAGATCTCCGGACTTTCGCGTTCGGCGACAGTCCGGCGCTTGCCGATGAGCTGCTCGAACTCGTCGTCAAGGGCGTCAAGACCGCGACCTGCAGCACGGAAGACGAACCCAACACATCGACGCCCGGTGAGCGCTGGGTCGTCCTCGACGGACGGGGAGAGCCGCGCTGCGTTATCGAAACCATCGAGATCAGTTATCGGCGCTACAACGAAGTCGATGCCGCCTTTGCCTACGATGAGGGCGAGGGCGATCGAAGCCTCGCCTATTGGCGCAACGCCCATCGCACCTATTTCGGCCGGCTCGGACGGTTCAGCGAAGACATGATGCTCATGTGCGAGCGCTTTCGCCTGATCGAGGTTTTTGGGGATCCGCCGCTCACTTCCCGCTAAACTGCGGCTTGCGTTTCTCCATGAAGGCTTGCCGGCCCTCGCGAAAATCGGCGCTGTCCATGCAGGCCGTGCCGATCGCCTTGATCGCGTCCATGTCGCGCGCGCTCTCGTCCTTCAACACCTCTGCGATGGTGATCTTGGCGGCCTTGATCGCAAGCGGCGCGTTTTGCGAGATCGTCGCGGCGATCGCCATGGTCTCGCCCCAGAGCTGGTCGTCCGGGATCACGCGCTCGACGAGGCCGATGCGTAGCGCTTCGGTGGAATCGATGCGCATGCCCGTGTACATCAACAGCCGCGCCCAGGACGGGCCGACCAGCGACACCAGGTGCCGCAAGCCGTCATAGCCATAGGCGATACCGAGCTTGGCGGCAGGAATGCCGAACTGGCTGTCGCGCGCCGCGATGCGGATGTCGGCGAGCATCGCGACCTGCATGCCGCCACCGAGGCAAAAACCCTGGATGCAGGCAATCGTGGGCTTCGGGTAATCAGCGAGCAGCGCGCGCTGGGCGGCGCTGCGCTTGCCGTATTCCTCGGAGGCCGCCGCATTGTGGCGGGTCTTCTCGAACTGGCTGATGTCGGCGCCGGAGACGAACGCCTTGCCGCCGGCGCCGCGCATGATCACGACGCGCACCGTATCATTGTTGCGCAAGCTGGTGAGCGCCTCGCCAAATCCCTCCCACATCTCCAGCGACATCGCGTTGCGCTTGTCGGGATTGTTGAAGGTGATCACGCCGACGCCGTCGGTGATCTGTGTGAGGATCTTGCCGTCGGCGTAGGGAGTTTCATGGGACAGGTCAGTCATCGCGCGCTCGCTTGTCGTAGGCCGAGGCGCAATGTGCGACCGGGCTGAGCCTCGGGTCAACCGCGGCGAGGGGACGGACTTTGCATCCGCCCGTGCCGCGATTGCATGCCTACTGCGCCATATGCGCGGTCAGCGGATGGTTGCCGGCATTGCTGAAGAACGCGGCTTCTTCGGCGGTCGCCTCCAACAACTGCTCGTCCTGATTATAGACGTCGTTGCGGAACTGGATGGTCTGGTCCTTGCTCATCCACGCCGTGAGATAGATCCAGGCCACCGGCACCTTCCTGGCCATGGCGACTTCCTGATGCTGACCGGTGGCGATGTCCGCGTCGATCGCGGCGCGCGTCCATTTCGGCTGGTCCTTGAGCAGCCAGGCGGCGAGATCGCGCACATTGTCGACGCGCGAGCAGCCGTGGGAATCGAAGCGGTAATCGTCGCTGAACAGATTGCGCTGGTTGGTGTCGTGCATGTAGACCGAATAGGAGTTCGGCATGTCGATCTTCACCGCGCCGAGCGCGTTGAAGGTGCCGTTCTGCTGGCGCACGGTGAAGTTCGGCGCATGCGTGCCCGACCAGTCGACCGAATGCGGATCGATCGGATTGTCGTGGCCGTCGAGCACCTCCATATGCATGCGCGACAGATAGGTCGGGTCCTTGCGCATATGCGCGGAGATCTCGGTCTTGGCGATCGAGGAGGGCACCGTCCAGGTCGGGTTCAGCACCACGCCGGTGATCTGGGCCGTCAGCGTTGGCGAGGGCTTTTCGGTCTTGCCGACGATGACGCGATAGCGCCGCACCACGACGTCGTTCTCGACCGCCTCGGCGAAGGCGGCGGGGATGTTGACCACGACATAGCGCGGGCCGAAGCTGAAATTGGTGTTCTCGAGCCGCTCGAGCGACGCCTCCAGCTGGCGGATGCGCTTCTGCACCGTGACGTTCATGGCCGCGAGCGTGCGCGGCGTCATCGTGCCCGTCGGCGCAAGACCGTGGCGGGCCTGGAAGCGTTTCACACCGTCCGCGAGATCCTGATCGAAAGCGCCGCTCGCCTTCTCGGCAGCGAGGTCGCCCGAGAGGATCAGTCGCTTGCGGAGGAGGTCGTCATTGGCGCCCTGCACGCCGAGCGCGAACTTGGCGTCCGCGGGAATCGTCGGCCAGCCGCCGCGCACCGCGAGATCGGAATAGCTCAGCGCCGCGTCCTTGATGCGCTGCGCGGTGCCTTCGTCATAGGTCGGCTCATGCGTCAGCGCGAGCGCTGCGGCCGAGCGGCTCTCGGCGGTCGAAGCCGGTGTCGCAGTGGCGGCTTTGGGGGCGGCGGCGTGAGCCGGATTGGCGGCTGTCGGGACTGTGCCGGACGAGGCGGCAGGCTTGGGACCGGCCTGGCCCGTGGTCTCGGTCTGCGCGAGCGCAGAGGCGCTGGCGAGGAGGCCGATGGCAACGATCACGGCATGGCGTTTCGACATCTGTCTGGTTTCCCCAAGAGGACGAGGCGGCAATTCCCGGCCGCTGTGCCGCGTGCGCCGATTCGCGCGATCGGCGCGAAGCTAGGGCATCAGGGTTGCGGTCCCATTAAGCACGACGCATCGAGGTCCCCGCACGTCCAATGCGGAGGCTCTCGATTAGGTCGCAACAAGGTTGGGACGGGTTCGCGCAAACTGCGACGAATGGCAACAAAACGCGAAAAAAAGGGGCGGCCAAGCCGCCCCAAAAATCCAAGGCCGCGCGTGTAAGGCGCACAAGCCTCTATCCTTCCAATCAGGCCTCATCCTGCCAATCAGGCCTCGCCCAATCCAGCCGCGCCCCCGCGACGCGGCGGATTGAACATTGGCCGTGAAGGCCAGACCGTCGACCGATCAGGCTTCGTTCGCCGCGATCGATTCCATCAGCGAGACGAGCTGACGCTGCACCGTCTGATCCTTGATCTTGCTGTAGGCGCGCAGCAGGCGGAGGCTGAAAGCCGAATCCAGGAACAGGAGGCTTTCGACTTCGCGGGCCTTGTTGTCGCCGTCATAGAAGAAGGTCACGGGCACATCGAGGGCGGTGGCGATCTGCTGAAGCCGAGCCGCGCCGACGCGATTGACGCCCTTCTCGTATTTCTGGACCTGCTGGAAGCTGACGCCGAGCTTTTCGCCGAGCTCAGCCTGCGAGATCTTCATCTCGACGCGCCGCAGACGGATCCGCTTGCCCAGCTCGATGTCCGGCTTGCCGGCACTGCGCTGCTTCATTCTCTTCGCCGCTGCTTTCATTTTAGTTTTCACCTTTGTTCTTCGGTTGAAAATCCCCCGAAGAGCTGGGTCAGGGGTTCGCCCATATACGAGTCCTTGAATTCATGCGGGTGCACGAATTCTTCCTTAAACCACGGGAAGCGAGCTGGATTGAAAGCTTCGATCAGCCAGTCAATCATGTGCCGCACGCGGGGAATCCGGCCACTACCAGGATGGTAGGACAACCAGATATCCAGCGGTCGGTTCAACTCGACCTCCAGTGGAATCAGCTTCCCGCCAAGCGCAATGGCATAGCTCGGGAATACGCCGATTCCGGCGCCATTCGCGACAGCCCAGTAGTTGGCGCTCGAGACGTTGGTCTTCATGACCAGAAGGTCACGTTCCGGAACGCCCGGGAAGAAGCTCTCAAAGGTTTCCTTGGCAGCGAGTTGGTCGGCGAATTGCAGCACCAGGCGGTGCTTGATCAATTCGAGGGCCGAGCGCGGCGTGCCGTGTTTCTCAAGGTATTTTTCCGAAGCCCAGAACATCAAATGCATGCGGCCGAGCCGCACCAGCTTGACGTCGAGCGCCGACGGCCGCGACAGATGGATGGCGACATCGGCCTCGTGGCGGGACACGTCCGCCGAGCGCATCGCGCAATGCAAATCGACCAGGATATTCGGATAGGCCTGCTGGAATTCCACCAGCCGTGGGGCGAGCCAGAAGGTGCCCAAGCCCTCGGTAACGGCGACGCGGACCTCGCCGGTGAGGGCGTTGGCGGTCGAATCGCTGGTGCGCAACACGTCGAAGGCGGCCGCCTCCATGCGCTCGACGGCGGAGACCACCAGCGCGCCTTCATCGGTGAGATGGGTGCCGTGGACGTCACGTGTGAACAGGGTGGTGCCGGTCTGGCGCTCAAAATCATCGATCCGGCGGCGGACGGCGTTGATCGACAGCGACAAGCGTTCAGCTGCCGAGCGGAAACTGCCGCATCGAACGACTTCCAAGAAGATTCGGGCCGCATCCCAATCGGAGAGGCCGCTGATATTTGTTTTTAGGCGTTCCTCCAGTGGAACGCCCCTTTCCGCCAAGGAGTGCATACAAGTCCCTTCGGGTCGCTAAACTGGCAGAATCTTGCGCAAACCACAACCACGACGGGTTGGGGAACGGTGAGTTTTGAACGCCATACTTACCGCGCCCGGAGTGGTATTTTAGTGTGCCTGGGATTGGGAATCGGGCAAGTTATTGCCCGGAAGAGGGGTTAGTCGTGCGTTCCGTTGCGAGCCTCGAAGTGGCTGCGGGATTGCCGGGTCTATTTGGACCGGAGGGCGACCTGCGAAGTGTCGTGCGCGCTCGTCGCGTGGATCGATCGCGCGGACCCAAGCGTGTCACCTCTGGCGATTCCGACCTGAGCCGCTTTGCGATGCCGTCTGGAACTGCGGTTTCGACGCAGAAACACATTGAAATCACTTTCGAGGGCACGGACTCCTCATGCTATCCTTGGCTCTCTTTGGGGGCCGAGGGCATCGTTTCAAGCGCGTCTCGCAGCCCGAATTAACTGAAAGAACGCCGTGTCGCATTCAGACGAACAGTTGCAGTCGGTGCTCGAGACGCTCGAGGAGTGCCGCAAGGTTCTCAACGAGAGCAATAGCCGTGAGTCGGCCGACTTGCTCTCGATCGTCATCCTCGATGTCAGGATGAAGCTCAAAGGAATTGACAGTGCCGACCTCAAGGCGCTGTGCGACGAAATGCTGCGGAGCGCTTCCAGCGAACCGCTGCCCCCCTCCAAGCAGACGCAGGACCAGCCCCGGCGTCCGCTGCTCCGCGTGGTGAAGTAGCCGCGCCGCCGAATCTCGCTTTTTGGCGAGGTTTGTGCGCGTCCCGATGCCGCATCTGTGATCGCAGACGGCATCGGGAGGAGCCTTGGTTTGATCGCGCCTCTGTTGCGCATTCCCCGGCATCGGTTACACCAGAGCCGGTTCGGCTCCGGCCATGTGCGCATTCCCGGCGCGCTGCCCGAGGGCCCGGGATGGCTCCGACTGCATCATGCAAAATGTTTCGATTCCTGCGGCGCTGATTGCCGGCCTCGTCAGCTTCCTTTCGCCCTGCGTCCTGCCCCTGGTTCCGCCCTATCTGATCTATCTCACCGGCGCCACGATCGAGCATGTCGAGAGCGACGAGTCTGACTCGGCCTCCAAGCGCGCGATTATGATGGCTGCGCTGCTGTTCGTGCTCGGCTTCTCCACGGTGTTCGTGGCGCTCGGTGCCAGTGCCTCGCTGGTCGGCGGGCTGATCCGCGCCTGGTCGGCGGAGCTGTCGATCCTGGCCGGCATCGTCATCATCATCATGGGTCTGCACTTCCTCGGCCTGACGCGGATCGGCCTGTTGATGCGCGAGGGGCGCCTGACCGCGCCAAAACCCGTCGGCCTCTGGGGCGCCTATGTGATGGGGCTCGCCTTCGCCTTCGGCTGGACGCCCTGTATCGGCCCGATCCTCGCAGCCATCCTCTCGATCGCCGCGGCTGAAGCGACGGTGACGAAGGGGGCGGGACTGCTCGCGGTTTATTCCGCCGGCCTCGGCATCCCCTTTCTGATCGCGGCGCTGATGATCGAGCAGTTCTCAAAACTGTTCGCGCGCATGAAGAGCCAGCTCGTCAATGTCGAGCGTGCCATGGGCGTGTTGATGGTCATCACCGGCATCGGCTTCCTCACCGGCGCGGTTTCCAATGTGAGCATCTGGCTTCTGGAGACGTTCCCGGCGCTGCAGACGATCGGTTAGGCGCTCACCGCAAACCGCGCCAGCGCCTCGCGGTCGATCTCGATCCCGAGACCGGGGCCCTCGGGCACGCGAACGACTCCGTTCACGTGTTCGATCGGGTCTTTCAAGATCGCCTGCCGGATCGGATGCTCGGTGCGGTCGAATTCCAGCAGCGGTTCGAGCGGCACCAGCGAATTCGGCGTGTGCGACGGCAGAACGGCAAGAAGCTGGAGCGAGGCGGCGATCGCAATCCCGGTGCCCCAGACATGTGGATTGTAGCGGATGCCGAACGCCTCGCTCATGTCGGCGATCTTCTTGCATTCGGTGAGGCCGCCGGCCGCGCAGGTGTCGGGCTGTGCGATGTCGAGGGCGTGCGTGGCGAACAGGTCGCGGAAGCCAAAGCGCGTGAACTCGCACTCGCCGCCTGCGATCGGTATCGTCAGCGCCGATTTCACCGCGCGATAGCCGGCAACGTCCTCCGGCGGCACCGGCTCCTCGAACCATCCGACGTCATGAGATTCAATCAGCCGACCGAGCCGGATCGCGGCGACCGCATCATAGGCGTGGTTGGCGTCGACCATCAGCGCGACATCAGGGCCGATTGCCTCGCGCACGGCGCGCGTGACCGCGGCGTCCTCGGCGATGCCGAAGCCGACCTTCAGCTTCACGGCGCGAAAACCTTCGGCGGCATAACCGGCTGCTTCCTCCGGAAGATATTTGAGCGGATCGCCTGATCTGCGCCGGTAGAGCCCGGTCGCATAGGCCTGCACCTCTTTGCGCGCGGCGCCGCCGAGCAGCTGGTACGCGGGCACGCCAAAATGCTTGCCCTTGATGTCCCATAGCGCGATGTCGATGCCGCTCAGCCCCTGGATCACGACGCCCTTCTGGCCGTGATCGCGCAGGCGCGCGTAGATCGTCTGCCACAGCACGTCGGTGCACAACGGGTCCTCGCCGACCAGCCAGGGCGCGACGCTATTGACCACAGCCGACGTCATCCGTGCCGGCCCGTAGCATTCGCCCCAGCCGGTCAGGCCCGCGTCGGTCTCGATCTCGACCAGCATCGCAGTGCGAGTGTCGTACCAAGCGCGCGAATAGGCGAAGGGCTGCGAGAGCTTTGCTTCGAGGATGTTTGTGCGAACCTTGGTGATCTTCATCGCCGTTCACTGCTCCTCATCCAGCGCACAAATCACCGTGCAGACCACGCCGCGCGGCAGGAAGTCGACCGTTGCCTCGCCGCCGAGCTGATCGCGCGCGCTGCGCTCGATCAGGCGCGAACCGAAGCCGCGCTGCACCGGTGCCGTCACCGGCGGGCCGCCGATTTCAGTCCAGATCAGCCGGAGTCGCTGCTTGGGCGTATCTTCCATGATCTCCCAGTCCAGGTTCACCCGGCCGGTCTCGTTGGACAATGCGCCGTATTTCGCGGCGTTGGTCGCGATCTCGTGCACGATCATCGACAGCACCACGGCAAGACGCGGCGATAGCGGCACTGCGGGGCCGGTCATGCGGATGCGTTCGGGACCGGAGAGCAGAAAGGGCTGGAGCACCCGCGTCACCACGTCCTTCAGCTCCGAGCCTGCCCATTTCTCCTGGCTGAGGAGATTGTGCGCCTCGGCGAGCGCACCAAGGCGCCCCTCGAACTTGGCCCGCTCGTCGCGGCTGGCGCTGCGAAAAGTCTGCACCGCGATGGCCTGCATCAGCGCCAGCGTGTTCTTGACGCGGTGGTTGAGCTCGTCGATCAGCAGATTGTGCAGCATGTCGCCGCGCGCAATCGTCGTCGCCATCCTGACCGCAAAGGTCAGGCCGATCAGCAGCAACACGCCGCCGATCAGGCTGGTGATCGCGATGTTGCGCCAGAGCGGCGCGATCAGCGAGCTTTCCGGAACGCCGGCGGCGACGGTCCATCCGGTCAACTGCGATCGTGTATAGGCGGAGGCGAGCGCGATGCCGTCGAGCGAAATCGACGAGAGCGCTGCCTCGGGCGCACGGAACATTTCATCGTAGAGCGACGGCGACGCGCGCTTGCCGAAGGTTTCGCTGGGGTTCGGTACGCGCGCGAACACGGTGCCCTTGGCGTCGAGCAACGATACCGTCCATTGCTGGTCTGGTCGCTGCTTCTCCACCAATTGCTGGAAAATGCTGATCGGCGGACCGAAGCAGAGATCGTAGATGACCTCGCCGTTCCGGAACACCGGAACTTCGACGGTGAGAACCTGTCGCTGATTGAGCGCGCCAGTGAACAGGTCGGAATATTGCGGGGCCTTGGTCGCAAAGGTCCTCTCGACGATCTCGAGATTGCCGCGTGGCGGCAGGTTAGCTGTGTCTTCCGTCGCCGAGGAAAACAGGATTTTGCCCTTGCGGTCGGAGATCAGCAGCAGGCCGCCCTTGCCGTATTGATCGAGGAAGCCGAGCGCGATGCGACGAAAATTCGGGAAGTCGTCGTTTCGCAGGGAGTTCGTCAGCGCGAGCACCTGCAAACTCCCGGTCATCCGCTGCACCTCGGAATCCAGCACCAGGCGCATGCTGCGCACGTTCTCCAGCACGCGCCGGGTCGCGTCGTTGCGGTCCTGCTTGTAATTGTAGAAGGCGATGCCGACCGCGAACACGATCATGGGCAGCGTCGTTCCCGCGACCAGGAGAGCGAGCCGGACCGGCAGGGTGAACTTTGGCAAACGGGGATATCCTGGTTCCGGCGCGACGGCGCCGGACCGGCGAAGCATAATGCAGCGTCGGTGTTCCGCCACTGCACTTTTCGAAGGGCTTGCGCGCCGGCGCGCAAGTTGCAGTGCAAAAGCCGCTTATAGATTGCTCTCGGTGATCGCAGCGTAAACCATGCTGCGCAGCTCGCGCCGGATCGGATAGGCGCTCGACGGCAGAACTTGGGTCATGAAGATGGTGATGAGTTCCTCGGCCGGATCGATCCAGAACGAGGTCGTGGCCGCGCCGCCCCAATTGTATTCGCCGGGGCTGCCGGCGATCAGCGTCTCGGCCGGGCGCATGGTCACGGCGAAGCCGAGGCCGAAGCCGATGCCGTTATAGGCGGCCTCGGCGAACATCGAGCGCGACACCTCGGGCAGGGCACGTCCACCCGGAATGTGGTTGCTCGTCATCAGCGCCAGTGTCTTCGGTCCGATCAGTCGGACGCCGCCGAGCTCGCCGCCGTTGAGGAGTGCTCGGCAGAAGGTGAGATAGTCCGCCATGGTCGAGCAGAGCCCGCCGCCGCCGGAGATGAAGGAGGGTGCCGACAGGAACGAGCTCTTGGTCGGGTCGTCCTGGAGCGTCAGGCCTTCGCGGCGCTGGCCGGCATGGAAGGTGAATCCACCGCTGGGATCGGCGTTGTAGCAGGCGGCGAAACGGTGCGCCTTTGAGGCCGGCACGTGAAAGTCGGTGTCGGTCATGCCGAGCGGATCGAGGATCCGCGTTTTCAGGAACTGCTCGAACGGCATCCCGGAGATCTTGCCGACGAGATAGCCGAGCACATCGGTCGACACCGAGTAGTTCCAGGCCTCGCCAGGCGAGAACTCGAGCGGGATTTTGGCAAGGCTCTCGATCATGGTCTGCAGCGTGCCGGCTTTCTCGACCTCGCCGATCTTGTCGGCGCGATAGGCGGCATCGACATTGGAGCGCTGCTGGAAGCCGTAAGTGAGCCCCGAGGTGTGGCGCAGGAGGTCGACGATCAGCATTGGCCGCGTCGGCGGCCGGGTCAGGAAGGCCGGCGAATTGCCGGCGACGAACACGCCGAGATCCTTCCATTCCGGGATGTATTTGGCGACGGGCTCGTCGATCGCGACCAGGCCTTGCTCGACCAGCATCATGAAGGCGACGCTGGTGAGCGGCTTGGTCATGGAATAGATGCGGTAGATGGTGTCGTCCTTGACCGGCGCCTTGCGCTCGAGATCGGCTAGGCCTTGCATCGAGCTGTGGGCGATCTTGCCGCGGCGGTAGACGAGAAGATGCGTGCCCGGGAAGCGACCGGCATCGATGTAGCGGTTCTTCAGGTGGGCATCGATACGGTCGAGCGCGGCCTTGGACATGCCCACGGATTCGGGCGAGGCGGGGGTAGGGGCGAGCATCAGTTCCTCCGGGCAGTTTTCTCTGGCGTTGATAGCCGAAATGACGACCTCATTCCAAGCGGGTCGCGCTTAACGCGAGGCCGCCGGTTGGTGTAGGCTCCGGTCTGGAACGCCTCCAGGGAGCCCCAAGGATCCCATCAAGATCCTATCAAGATCCCATGGGGCCAACGAGAAAACTCAGGGCAAACGCACCATGACCCAGTTCAACGAGACCGAACTCACCGAAGCCGTCGTCAAAAGTTTCGACAACACGCCTGATACGCGTGCGAAATTCCTGCTCCAGGAACTGGTGAAGTCGCTGCACGATTACGTGAGCAAGACCGGTCTCACCTTCGAGGAATGGGAATACGCCATCGATTTCCTGACCCGGACTGGCCAGAAATGCACCGACACCCGCCAGGAGTTCATCCTGCTCTCCGACGTGCTCGGCGTCTCCATGCTGGTCGATGCGGTCAACCACCGCGACCGCGACGGTGCGACCCAGACCACGGTGCTCGGCCCGTTCTATGTCGGCGAGCACAAGATCACCGCCCACGGCACCGATATCTCGCCGAACAATCTCACCGGTGAACGGATGTTCGTGCAGAGCCGCGTCACCGATCTCAAGGGCAAGCCGCTCGCGAATGTCCCTGTCGATGTCTGGCACGCCGACGATGACGGCTTCTACGATTCACAGAAGGCGAATTATGACGAGGTCGGCGCCTCGGCGCGGGCGCGCTTCATCACCGACGGCGACGGCAAATTCTTCTTCCGCACCATCCTGCCGTGCAGCTACCCGATCCCGACCGACGGGCCGGTCGGGGAGATGATCGTGCAGACCAAGCGGCATCCGATGCGTCCTGCGCACGTGCACTTCCTGGTCAATGCGAAGGGGCATGAGCCGCTGATCACCCATGTCTTCATGGACGGCGACAAATATCTCGATTCCGACGTGGTGTTCGGGGTCAAGGACGACTTGATCGCCAAGGTCGAACCGCGCAACGACCTTGAGATGCCCGACGGCGCCAAGGCGAATGGACAGTGGCACCTGATGACCTATGAATTCCACCTCAAGCCGGGCGGTGGCGTCGCGCCCAAGCCGCTGGGGACGAAGGCAGCGGAGCCGGCCTGACGGCCCTGCGGGTCGCGACGCTTCTCACTTCCCGATATAGGCCGCCAGTTCGTCGGGCGTCCCCATCGGAAAGGCTTCTTTCATGAAGTCTAGAAAGGCGGATACGCGCGCGCTCAAGAGCCGGCGCGATGGATAGAGCGTCCACAGCGCGATCTCTGGTCCGTCGACGTCGCCCCAATGCACCAGCGTACCGGCAGCGAGGTCGTGACTGACCAGTGACACAGGAAGGCGTGCGGCGCCGACGCCTGCCCGGACCGCATCGCGGACCATGACGAGCGATGATAGTCGAAGGACCGGATCAATCGCAAAGCGCGATCCTCCAGTTGGCACTGTCACTTCCCAGGTGGTTAGCTGGTCGCCCGCTCCGCGCATGACAGCCGGCACAGCGAGGTTGTCCCTCGGTCGTTTCAGGTTCGGACTCGCCACGACCACCAGCCGGTCGCGCAGGAAGATTCGTCCGACAAGGTTTTCATCTGGGTCCGGATTGACCCGAATGACCAGGTCGTAGCCTTCCTCCACCATGTCGACGGTCCGGTCTTCCGTCGTGACCTCAAGACGGACCTGCGGATATCTCAGCGCAAATCCGGCCGCGAGCTTCCCCATCGCGGTCTGCGAGAAGAACAAAGGCGCGCTGATCCGCATCCCGCCTCGCGGGCTGTCCCCACCCGAAGCAACCGCTGCCGCCGTCTCGTCGAGCTCGGTGAGCAACGCCCCCGTCCGCTCGAAAAGGGCCCGTCCTTCCTGGGTGAGTTTCAGTGCGCGGGCACCGCGCTCGAACAGGCGCAGGTCGAGCGCGGCTTCCAGCTCTGCGACGCGGCGAGAGAGGGTGGCTTTCGGGCGTCCGGCGGCCCGTGCGGCCCGTCCGAACCCGCCGTGCCGGGCGACGAGATTGAAATCGGCGAGCGCGAGCAGGTCCATCGTTCCACCAATGAGACGGTCTGTCCAGATATAGCGACTATCGGTTCAAATGTGGATCACTAATTTCCGGGGTGTCTTCTGAACCCAACCTGGAGTGATCCTCATGACCATCCTTGTTACCGGCGCAACCGGCACCATCGGTCGCAACGTCGCCGACCAGCTCGTCAAACGCGGCGCCGATGTCCGAGCTCTCGCTCGCGATCCTGCAAAGGCAAACCTTCCGGCAGGCGTCACCGTCGTGCAGGGCGATTTGCTCGACGTCGACTCGCTGCGCGGCGCGCTTTCAGGCGTATCCACCCTGTTCCTGCTCAACGCAGTGGTAGCAGATGAATTCACCCAGGCGCTGATCGCGCTCAATCTGGCCCGCGAGGCGGGCGTCGAGCGGGTCGTCTACCTGTCGGTGATCCACAGCGATCTCTACGTGAACGTGCCGCACTTCGCGGGCAAGTTCGGCGTCGAGCGCATGATCGAGCAGATGGGTTTCAGCGCCACCATCCTGCGTCCGGCCTACTTCATGAACAACGATCTCACGATCAAGGACGTCGTGCTTGGACACGGTGTCTATCCGATGCCGATCGGCAGCAAGGGGCTCGCCATGATCGACGCGCGCGATATCGGTGAGATCGCGGCCATCGAGCTGATCCGCCGCGAACAGGCCGCAGGGCCGCTGCCGCTCAATCGGATCAATCTCGTCGGTCCGGACAACCTGACCGGCATGGATATCGCTGCCATCTGGTCGGAGGTGTTGGGTCGCACGATCGCCTATGGCGGCGATGACACCGGCGCGTTCGAGCAGAACCTCAGGCAGTTCATGCCGGGCTGGATGGCCTTCGACATGCGGCTGATGAGCGAACGATTCCTCACCGATGGCATGATTCCCGACGCTGGCGACGTCGAGCGTCTGACCGCGCTTCTGGGTCGTCCGCTGCGCTCCTATCGCGACTTTGCCTCCGAGATCGCGGCCTCGGCCGCAGCAGGCCGGCTCTGATCATCGCCACGAACATAAATCACGGGACGGCCTCTTGGGAGGCGTCCCGCTTTTTCGAGGTTGCTTCCATGCAAATTTCCGAGACCGACAAGATACAGACCACCCAGCCGAAGATACTGGTTCTGGGAGCGACCGGCGGCACCGGCCGCCTGATCGTCAGCCAGGCGGTGGCGCGAGGGTACGACGTCACAGTGCTCGTGCGTTCTGCCGAGAAGGCGCGTGATCTGAAGGGGGCGAAGCTCATCGTCGGCGACGCTCGCGACGAAACCGCCTTGCGCCAGGCGCTCAAAGGCCGCGACGCGGTCGTCAGCGCATTGGGCACACCGGCCAACCCGTTCCGCGAGGTGACGCTTCTCTCGACCGCGACGCGCGCACTCGTGAGCGCGATGAAGGCCGAGCGAGTCTCTCGCCTGGTTTGCATCACGGGAATGGGAGCCGGTAACAGTGTCGGGCACGGCGGCTTTGTTTTCGACAATCTGATTTTTCCGCTGCTGCTGCGCAAAGTGTATGCCGACAAGGATCGTCAAGAAGCGATCGTGAGAGATAGCGGACTCGATTGGGTTCTCGTTCGCCCGTCGGTTCTGAACGACAAGTCCGGTCGCGGCACGCTCCGCGTGCTGACGGACCTCACCGACGTTCGTGGAGGAAGCATCTCGCGCGAAGACGTCGCCATGTTTGTCCTGGACCAGCTTCGCGGCGACGTCTGGCTGCATCGCTCTCCGTTGATCACATGGTGAAACGGCACACATGCAAATCGGGCACCGGAACTCACCCTGCTAGCGCGCGTGCAGCAGGGCGAGCAGGGCCACGACGGCGCAGGCCAGGACCACCGTGGTCAGCTTCCAGAACAGAAGGGGATTGCGCTCGATCAGGGGCGTGGTCCGCGTGCTGAGATAGGCCGGGTTTGGCACCCTGAGCTCGTAAGTGAATTCGGACACATCCTCGTGGCGCTTGTTGGGATCCGGATGCAGCGCCTTGCGCAGCGCGCTGTCGATCCAGACCGGAACGGCGCGGTCGTCATGGCTGGCCGGACGATATCTGAGCTTCCACGCGTCCGATCGTCCCCTGATACGGGCGACCTGGGCGCCGTAAGGCAGCTCTCCAGTCAGCATCTGGTAGCAGATGGTCGCCAGCGAGAACATATCCGATCGGGGCGAGCCGCCTTCGCCCAGGAAATATTCGGGCGCGGTGTACTGCAACGTGCCGAGGATTTCGGCGTCGGCCGGTGCCGCCTCGACGATCCCGGCGACCTGGACCGCGCCGAAATCGATGATCTTCGCGGTGCCGGTCTTGTCGATCAGGATGTTGTCGGGCCTCAAATCCTGATGCAGCATCTCCATGCGATGGAAGGCGCGCAGGCCCGCGGCGATCTGGTCCACGATGCCGCGCACGGTCTCGAGGTCGGGACGAGGATTGTCCAGCATCCACTGCCGCAGCGTCTGCCCCTCGATGAACTCGGTCGCGACATACAGATAGTTGCGCCGCTTGGACCGCGAGCGGGGCTTCAGGACGTGGGGACTGTCGATCCGCCGCGCGATCCATTCCTCCATCAGGAACCGCTTCAGATAGGCGCGATCGTCGCGAAGATCGATCGAGGGGATCTTCAGGGCGACCGTCTCCCCGGTCTCGGTGTCGATCGCAAGATAAATGTGGCTGCGGCTGCTGGCGTGAATTTCGCGGACGATACGATAGCCGTCAAACAGCGCCCGCGGCTCCGGCAGCGGTGGCAGGGGCAGCTCGGCCGTGCCGCCCAAAATGTCGGATGAGCCGGTCGGCGGCACGTCGTCGATGCGCAGGATCTGGACGGTGATGTTGTCGTCGCTGCCGCGCCGATAGGCCTCTTCGACGATGGATTTCGCCGCTCCATCGAGATCGTCCGCGCGCGTCGCGAGCGCGGTGCTGACGAAGCGATGATCGACGAACTCGTAGGCGCCGTCGGTGGCCAGCAGGAAGAAGTCGCCCGGCTCGACCTGGAGCGCCTGGTAGTCGATTTCGATTTGCGGGTTGATCCCGAGCGCGCGGCCGAGATAGGTCTGTTCCGACGAGACGATGATGCGGTGATCGTCGGTGAGCTGCTCGAGCGCCTTGCCGGCGACGCGGTAGATCCGGCAATCGCCGACGTGAAAGATATGGGCAGTGGTCGATTTGATGACCATTGCCGTGAAGGTGCAGACATAGCCCTTGTCGCGATCATAGGCGTATTGGCTGCGGCGCGTCTCGGCGTGGAGCCATGAATTCGTGGCTTCCAGCACGCGTCGCGCCGAGGTCTTCACCGTCCAGGACTCGGACGTGCAGTAATAGTCGGTCAGGAAGCTCTTGACCGCGGACTCGCTCGCCACCTGGCTCACCGCGCTGCTCGAGATGCCGTCGGCCAGGACGACGGCAATCCCCTTCAAGCTCAACAGCGGCTCCGCCGGGATGAGGGCGCCGTGAAAGTCCTGATTGACCGGCTTGCGGCCCCTGTCGGAGTGCTGCCCGATCGAAATTCGCAAGCCCCGGCTCATCCACGCCACCAATGCAAAGGGAGCCTCACTCTATCAGGCAAGGCTCCCTTTTTATCGGGCAAGGCTCCCCTTTGTTGACAATCAGGCCGCGGCGCGGGTCTGCGCCTTCGCAGCCGGTTCGCGCTTCGGCTTCGTCAGCACGTGCGTCGTGTAGAGCGTCAGTCCTGTGAAGGCGAGGCCGCCCACGAGGTTACCCAGCACGGTCGGGATCTCGTTCCAGATGAAATAGTCCATGATCGAGAACTTGGCATGGAGCATCAGGCCTGACGGGAACAGGAACATGTTCACCACGGAATGCTCGAACACCATGTAGAAGAACACCAGGATCGGCATCCACATCGCGATCACCTTGCCCGGCACGGTCGTGGAGATCATGGCGCCCACGACGCCGGTGGAGACCATCCAGTTGCAGAGCATGCCGCGGATGAACAGCGTCGCCATGCCGGCGGCGCCGTGCGCCGCGTAGCCGAGCGTTCGGCCTTCACCGATATTACCGATGGCCGCGCCGACCTTGTCCGGGTCCTGCGTGAATCCGAACGTCGTCACGAAAGCCATCATGAAGGCCACCGTCAGGGCGCCGGCGAAATTGCCGACGAAGACGAGGCCCCAGTTCCGCAAGACACCGCCGATGGTCACGCCTGGACGCTTGTCGATCAGTGCGAGTGGTGCGAGCACGAACACGCCGGTCAGAAGGTCGAAGCCCAACAGATAGAGCATGGAGAATCCGACCGGAAACAGCAGCGCGCCGACGATCGGCTGGCCGGTGTTGACGTTGATCGTGACGGCGAACCAGGCGGCCAGCGCCAGGATGGCGCCGGCCATGTAGGCACGGATGACCGTATCCCTGGTGGACATGAAGATTTTGGATTCGCCTGCGTCCACCATCTTGGTGACGAATTCCGAAGGTGCGAGATACGACATCAACAGTTCCTTTGCTCGTGTGGCGATCGACGCGGTCCGTCCTGGACCGGCGCCTCTGTCAGACCAGTGAACCGCACCCCGTAGCCGGAACGCGTGCCGGAGAACGAGATCGAGATGCGCAAAGGGATAGCGTCACGATGACCGCGTCTTGGCGGCCCAGCGAACAGGCTTCGCTATCCCAGTGGCCTCCGGTGTCTTGGCGCCGGCTCACTGTCAGTCATCGTTGACTAGGCAGAAAGAAAGCAATCGATGTGCCAGATGATCCGGCGCGGCAGGCGGCACTCCGAGCCCAAATTCGCACGCGCTGGAAGGGGATAGCCCTTCTGGAGAACGTGCCATCGGACCGCTGCCACGGCGGGATGCCGCGAAAACGGGCTCGTGCCCAAGCCTTGTGCGGCGCACAATCTGGAGGCGAATCCGCATTCAAGAAATGAGCGGCTCGCGAGTTTTTGATGCAATTTTAGGCGTGATTATTTCTTCATCAATGGCATAAGCTATTATAAATATTACTCTTTATTACGTAGGCCGACTTGGCATGGAGCTTGAATTAAGGGTCTCGACGCCATCGACGCCGTCACCGAGCAATCATTCAAATCGTGACACCGCCGAAAACGGGGGCTTCCCCGAGCGTGCATCTTTGCGCCCCGCGTCAGTCGGTGTCCCCGCTTCCTAGTGAAAGGGACTTTTCCTATGAGGGAAGGCAATCCAACGTGGATTTCTGACTGGCGCCCCGAAGATGAGGCGTTCTGGAATGCGGGCGGCAAAGTCGTCGCCCGGCGTAACCTGATCTGGTCGATCGTCGCCGAGCACATCGGCTTCTCCGTCTGGCTGATCTGGAGCATCGTCGCGACCAAGCTGCCGCAGGCGGGCTTCCACTACTCGACCGACGAACTGTTCCAGCTCGTGGCCGTGCCGGGCCTGATAGGCGCGTTGATGCGCTTTCCCTATACGTTCGCGGTCACCACGTTCGGCGGGCGCAACTGGACCATTTTCAGCGCAGCCGTGCTGTTCATCCCGACCCTGGCGCTTGCGTACTTCGTCGGTCAGCCCGACACACCATTCTGGCTGATGCTGCTGATCGCGTCGACCGCAGGCCTCGGCGGCGGCAATTTCGCGTCCAGCATGACCAACATCTCGTTCTTCTTTCCGGATCGGATGAAGGGATGGGCGCTCGGCCTGAACGCGGCCGGCGGCAATATCGGCGTCTCCAGCGTGCAGCTGCTGACGCCGATCCTGATGACGCTTGCCGTCATCAACCTGTTCCAGGCAGCGCCGGTCGGCGGCGTCTACCTCCAGAACGCCGGCTTGATGTGGGTGTTGCCGATCGCGATCGCGGTGTTCGGCGCGGTGTTCTTCATGAACAACCTGACCTCGGCCAAGTCGTCGATCAAGAACCAGCTTGCCATCGTCAAGCGCAAGCACACCTGGATCATGGCCGTCATCTACATCGGGACGTTCGGCTCCTTCATCGGCTACTCGGCTGCGTTTCCGCTGCTGATCAAGACCCAGTTTCCCACGGTCACGATCTCGATCGCGTTCCTTGGTCCGCTGGTCGGCTCGTTGTCGCGTCCGTTCGGCGGCTGGCTCGCCGACAAGCTCGGCGGCTCCATCATCACCTTCTGGAATTTCCTCGCGATGGCGGCGGCCACGATCGGCGTGCTGTACTTCGTCGGGCAGAAGGACTTCACCGGCTTTCTTGCGATGTTCCTGATCCTGTTCCTGACGACGGGCATCGGTAACGGCTCGACCTATCGCATGATCCCCTCGATCTTCCGCGAGGAGAACCTGTTCAAGGTGCGCGGCAAGGGCGACGCGGCACGCGCTCTCGCCCTGAAGACCGCGAGCATCGAAAGCGGTGCGGCTGTCGGCTTCATCGGCGCTGTCGGTGCGGTCGGCGGCTATCTGATCCCGAGCAGTTTCGGCAAGTCGATCGCCGCGACCGGCGGTCCGCAGGCCGCGCTCGCCATTTTCCTCGCGTTCTATGCCATCTGCCTCGGACTGACCTGGTGGTTCTACCTGCGTCGCAGCCCGCAGGCCGAAGGCGCGCCAAGCCTTGCTGAAGCGCGCGTGTAATCGCGCGTTACGAAACTCGCTTCTCCCCGTGCGCGGGGAGAAGCAGCTCTGATGACGTTTGATCCATGAACTTTTTCCGCAACGGTGCGGACAAAGGCAGACCGAAACAGACAGGACAACATCATGACGCCCGAACAGATCGCTCTCGTGCAGCAAAGCTTTTCGAAGGTCGCGCCGATTTCAGAAGCAGCCTCAAAACTGTTCTACGACCGCTTGTTCGAAGTGGCGCCGTCGGTGCGTGCGATGTTCCCCGAGGACATGACCGAGCAGCGCAAGAAGCTGATGGGCATGCTCGCCGCAGTCGTCAGTGGCCTGTCGAATCTCGAGACGATTCTTCCCGCGGCATCGGCGCTCGCCAAGCGCCACGTCGCCTACGGCGCCAAGGCCGAGCATTATCCGGTGGTCGGCGCGACCTTGCTGTGGACTCTGGAGAAGGGTCTTGGCGAGGCCTGGACGCCTGAACTCGCAACCGCCTGGACTGACGCCTACGGCGTGCTGTCCGGCTACATGATTTCCGAGGCCTACGGCGCACAGTCGCAGGCCGCCGAATAGGAGATGCCTTGTGAGTGAACCGCTCGTCATCGTCGGTAACGGTATGGCGGCCGCTCGTCTGGTCGACGAGCTCGCCAAGACCGCGCTCGGCCGCTACGCGGTCGCTGTGATCGGCGAAGAGCCGCGGCTCGCTTACAATCGCGTGCTGCTCTCCTCCGTGCTGGCCGGCGAGACCGGCTCGCACGAGATCGAGCTCCGCCCGGCGGACTGGTGGCGCCATCGCGGCGTCACCGTGCGCTATGGCTATCGCGTCACCGAGATCGACACCGGTCGCCGCGAGCTCAAGATCGACGGCGAAGAGAGCATGGAATATTCCAAGCTGGTGCTCGCCACGGGATCGACGCCACTGCGGCTCAACGTGCCGGGCGCTGATCTTGCCGGCGTGCACACCTTTCGCGACACGCGTGATGTCGACCTGCTGCTGACACTGGCCGCCGGCAAAAAACGCGTCGTCGTGGTTGGCGGCGGCCTGCTCGGGCTTGAGGCAGCTTACGGCCTTGCCAAGGCCGGTGCGCCCGTGACGCTGCTGCATCTGATGGACCGGCTGATGGAGCGTCAGCTCGATGGGCCTGCCGCCGACCTGCTCAAGACGCTGGTGGAGCGCAAGGGCATCCGCATCCTGCTCAATGCCAGCACCAAGTGCATCCACGGCGAGCGCCAAGTCGAAGCCGTCGAGCTTGCCGACGGCAGCCGCATCGAGGCGGACGCCGTGATCTTCGCCGCCGGGATCAGGCCGAACGTCGCGCTGGCCAAGGAGGCCGGCATCGCGGTCAACCGCGGCATCGTCGTCAACGACGAGATGCAGACCGCATCGCCCGACATTTACGCGCTCGGCGAATGCGCCGAGCATCGCGGCACCTGCTACGGCCTGGTCGAGCCGGCCTATGAGCAGGCGCGCGTTCTGGCGCGGCATCTCGGCGGCCGTCCCGCCGCCTATCCGGGCAGCGTGGTCTCGACCAATCTGAAAGTCTCGGGCGTCAGCGTGTTCTCCGCCGGCGACTTCATGGGCGGGGAGGGCAGCGAGAGCCTCGTGCTGACCGATCGCAGGCGTGGCACCTACAAGAAGCTCGTGATCGCCGACGGATGCTTGACCGGTGCCGTGCTGGTCGGCGATACCGCCGATGCGCTCTGGTATTTCGGAATGATTCGCACACGCGAGAAGATCACCGCGATCCGCTCCGATATGATGTTCGGCCGCGCGCTCGCGCTTCCGCCCAAAGCTGCTTGATGAAGGCTGCTTGATATGACGGCGATCGACCCGACGCTCCGCGCAACCAAGACGACCTGTCCCTATTGCGGCGTCGGCTGCGGCGTGCTCGCAACGCCCGACGGTGCTGGTGGTGCGGCGATCGCTGGCGATCCCGATCATCCCGCCAATTTCGGCCGGCTGTGTTCGAAGGGCTCTGCGCTCGGCGAGACCGTTGGGCTCGAGAGCCGGCTGCTCTATCCGATGATCCGCTGCAAGGGCGTGCTGGAGCGCGTCGCCTGGAGCGATGCGCTCGACCATGTTGCGCATCGCATGAAGCATATCGTCGCGCGCGACGGTGCCAACGCGGTCGCGTTTTATCTTTCGGGCCAGCTGCTCACCGAGGACTATTATGTCGCCAACAAGCTGATGAAGGGCTTTGTCGGCACGGCGAACGTCGACACCAATTCGCGGCTCTGCATGTCGTCCTCGGTTGCCGGCCATCGCCGCGCCTTCGGCGCCGACACCGTGCCCGGGAATTACGAGGATCTCGACCAGGCGGATCTGCTGGTTTTCGTCGGCTCGAACGCGGCCTGGTGCCACCCGGTGCTGTTCCAGCGCATGGTGAAGAACCGGCAGGAGCGCGGCGCGCGGATGATCGTGATCGATCCGCGCCGCACTGATACCGCGAGCGATGTCGATCTGTTCCTCGGCGTGAAGCCCGGCACGGACACCGCATTGTTCTCCGGCCTGTTCGTCCATCTCGTCGATAGCGGTGTGCTCGATCGGGATTACATCGCGCAGAACACGTCAGGGTTCGACGACGCGCTGGCACGCGCGCGTAACATCGCCGGCAGTGTCACTGCGACGGCGCTGGCGACAGGTCTCTCCGAGCAGGATGTCGCGACCTTCTTCAAGATGTTCCGCGACACCGAGCGGGTCGTCACGCTCTATTCGCAGGGCGTCAACCAGTCGGCGCAGGGCACCGACAAGGTCAACGCGATCCTGAACTGCCATCTCGCCACGGGGCGCATCGGCAAGCTCGGTGCCTCGCCGTTCTCGCTCACGGGCCAGCCCAACGCGATGGGCGGCCGCGAGGTCGGCGGCCTCGCCAACCAGCTCGCAGCGCATATGAACTTCACGCCGCCCGACATCGACCGCGTCAGGCGGTTCTGGAAGGCGCCGCGCATCGCTACCCATGAGGGCCTGAAGGCGGTGCAGCTGTTCGAGGCGATCAATCGCGGCGAGGTCAAAGCGCTGTGGGTGATGGGCACCAACCCCGCGGTGTCGCTGCCCGATGCCGATTTCGTGCGCGAGGCGCTGAAGAAGCTCGAGCTGTTCGTTGTGTCCGAGAACGTGTTGTCCAACGACACGGTCGAGGCCGGCCCGCATGTGCTGTTGCCTGCGCTGGCCTGGGGCGAGAAATCGGGCACGGTGACGAATTCCGAACGCCGCATCTCGCGCCAGCGTTCGTTCCTCCCTGCACCCGGCGAGGCGCGCCCCGACTGGTGGATCCTCAGCGAGACCGCAAAGCGTCTCGGTTTCGGCGACAGCTTTGATTACAAATCCGCCGCCGAAATTTTCCGCGAGCATGCCGCGCTCTCGGCGTTCGAGAACAACGGCAGCCGCGATTTCGACATCGGCGCGCTGACCTCGCTGTCCGACGAAGACTTCGATGCCCTGAAGCCCGTGCAATGGCCGGCGCGCGAGGGGGAGGCGCCAGGCGAGCGCTTCTTCGCGAACGGTGGTTTCTTCACAAATGACGGCAAGGGCCGCTTCGTTGCGCCCGAAGTGCCGGCGCTGCGGAGTGAGACCGGACCGTCACGTCCCCTACGGCTCAACACCGGACGCATCCGCGACCAGTGGCACACCATGACGCGCACGGGGCTGAGCAAGCGGCTGGGCGCGCATCTGCCCGAGCCGTTCGTCGAGATCCATCCCGACGACGCCAACAAATACAACATCGTCCATGACGGCTATGCCCGCATCTCCACCGATTACGGCCAGTGCATTTTGAAGGCCGTCGTCAGCGAGCGGCAGCAGCGCGGCATGCTGTTCGCGCCGATCCACTGGAGTGCGATGAACACTTCGCACGGCCGCGTCGGCGCGCTGGCCGCGCCATTCACGGATCCGTTCTCGGGGCAACCGGAGTCGAAGGCGACGCCGGCCGCGATTGCGCCGTATGAATACGTTTTCCGAGGCTTTGCACTATCGCGAAAACAGCTTGATCTGCCGCCAAACCTGCTGTGGACCCGCGTCACGGTGACGGGCGGTTTCGGCTATCTCTTCGCCGACAACGCGGATTTGTCGCGCTGGCCGGCCTGGCTCGACGGCCTTGCCGGAGAAGACGTCGCCGATTATCGCGATTTCGGCGGCGGCGTTTATCGTGCGGCCTCGTTCGCGGGCGATCGCATCGAGACCTGCCTGTTCGTCGGCCCCGCGCACGATGCCGGCGACTGGGAGGTGGTGAAGAACGTGTTCGCGGCCGATCGCGTCACCGATGATCAGCGCCGCATGCTCTTGTCTGGCAAATCCAGCGAAGGCGCCGCGGCGACGGGCCCGATCGTCTGTGCCTGCTTCGGCGTCGGCCGCGGCACCATCTGCGACACCATTGCGGCAGGCGCACGCACGGCGGCCGAGATCGGCGCAAAGCTCAAGGCCGGCACCAATTGCGGCTCCTGCATCCCCGAGTTGAAGCGGCTGATTGCGACGACCGAGGTGGTCGTGGCGAAGCAGCCAAAGGTCGCGGGCGCCGCGGGGTAGGCCCGACTCTCTCCATCGTCATTGCGAGCATAGCGAAGCAATCCAGAGTCTTTCCGCGTAGCGATTCTGGATTGCTTCGCTACGCTCGCAATGACGGCGTGGATACAGTGCGCGAGATATCTCTTGCCGTCGCCCGGGCGCGCCCATCTCCCTAATCGACGCGGCTGCGATTGTGTCCTATCTTGCCGCACTCTCCTCCCTCAACAATCACAAAAAACCATGATGTACCTGGAAACGCCGCCACGCCTGATCGAAACCAGGGTCTTCTCCGCCATGCCGGACAATTTCCGCCGCAAGGGTGTGCGGACGGATTGGGCTGACGCCAACCGGCCGGGCGTGCCGACAGACAGTTTTATAGAGGGCCCGTCGTTCGACAAAGACGGCAATCTCTACATCGTCGACATTCCCTTCGGTCGCATCTTCCGCATCGCGCCGGATGGGACGTGGTCGCTCGTGATCGAGTATGAGGGCTGGCCGAACGGGCTGAAGATCGCCGCTGACGGCCGTATCCTGGTGGCCGATTACATGCACGGCATCATGGAGCTCGACGCCAAGGCCGGCCGCATCAAGCCCATCCTGACCGCGCGCAATTCGGAATCGTTCCGCGGCTGCAACGATCTGCATCTCGCCTCCAATGGCGATATCTATTTCACCGACCAGGGCCAGACCGGCCTGCATGACGCAAGCGGCCGTGTCTACAAGCTGGCGCCGAACGGCCGGCTCGATTGCCTGATCGACACCGGCATCAGCCCGAATGGACTGGTGCTCGATCCCAGCGAGACCGTGCTGTTCGTCGCGATGACGCGCGACAATGCGGTGTGGCGGCTGCCGTTCATGAAGGATGGCAGCGTGTCGAAGGTCGGCCGCTTTTGCTCGCTGTTCGGTACATCAGGCCCCGACGGCATGACCATGGATGCGAGCGGCCGCCTGTTCGTTGGTCACGCCTCGCTTGGCCATGTCTTCGTGTTCGCACCGAATGGAGAACTGATCGCGCGGATCAAGTCCTGCGCGGGGCCGAACTGCACCAATGTCGCCATCGGTGGCGCGAGCAAAGATCGGCTCTATATCACGGAGTCAGCGACCGGCAGCGTGCTGGTCGCTGACATCAGTGGCCTGTAGAGCATTTGAAGGAACAAACATGAACACAAAACCCTTCGGCAAAACCGGCGCCAGCGTCTCCGTGATCGGGCAGGGCACCTGGTATCTCGACCATGGCGATCGCAAACGCGCGGTCGCGGCGCTGCAGCGCGGGCTCGATCTCGGCATGACCCATATCGACACCGCCGAGATGTACGGCGATGCCGAGCTTGTCATTGCCGATGCGATCGCCGGCCGTCGCGATGAAGTGTTCCTGGTCTCAAAGGTACTGCCGAGCAATGCCTCGCGTCGCGGTACCATCACCGCTTGCGAGCGCTCGCTGAAACGGCTGAAGACAGATCGTCTCGATTGCTATCTGCTGCACTGGCGCGGTTCGTATGACCTTGAAGACACTGTCGGTGCATTCGAGGAACTGGTGAAGGCCGGCAAGATCAAATCCTGGGGCGTCTCCAATTTCGACGCAGACGATCTCGATGAAATCCTCGATGTCTCCGGCGAAGGCAAGATCGCCTGCAATCAGGTGCTCTATCATTTGAAGGAACGCGCGATCGAACACGCCGTCATCCCCTGGTGTGAGAGGCACGGCGTCGCCGTCGTCGCCTATTCACCGTTCGGTCACGATGATTTTCCGACGAGCAACAGCAAGGGCGGCGCGGTGCTCGCGCGCATTGCGGAGACGCGTCGTGTGACGCCGCGTCAGGTCGCGCTGAGCTTTCTCACCCGTGCGACTACGGTGTTCGCCATCCCGAAGGCGTCGTCCGCGGAACATGCCGGCGAAAATGCGGTTGCCGGCGATCTCGTGCTGACGAAAGAGGAGATTTCGGCGCTGGATGCGGCGTTTCCGCGCGGTCCGAAGCGGCGTGGCCTGCCCATGCTGTAGTGCACAAAAGCCTATTATTAATGGAGTATTGACGCGCGCGGACCTGAGCGCATATCGGCATCCTGTTTTCGGAAGTTGTGAAAGCGGCGCATTTGTCGTTTTTTACAGCGGTCCCCGATTCGTATTTCCCAGGTTCCAGCCGTGACCCCGCCGCCCGCCGCAGCCGCAAGGCTCGACAGTATTCCCATGCCCATGCCGGAGAAGAAGCAGCAGACGCGCCGCGCGCCTGCGCGCGTCGATCATCCCTTCAAGGGCATCGCGCTGGTGCTGCTGTCGACGGTGTTTCTCGGTTGCTCCGACGTCACCTCGAAATACCTGTCCTCGAGCCTGCCGTCGATCGAGATCACCTGGATCCGCTTTGTCACCTTCTCGCTGATGTTCCTGCCGGTGATGCTGCCGGGCTCGCCGCTGCATGCGATGCGGACCGAGCGATTGGGCCTGCAGATCATGCGCGGCACGGCGCTGCTCGGCTCTTCGTTGTTCTTCATCACCGGTGTGAGCTACCTCCCGATCGCGGAGGCCTCCGCCACCGGATTCGTTTCGCCGCTGTTCGTCACCGCGCTGTCGATCATTTTCCTCAGCGAGAAGGTCGGCATGCGCCGCTGGATCGCGACCGCGATCGGTCTGATGGGCGTGATGATCATCATTCGTCCGGGCTCGAGCGCGTTCCACGTCGCTGCCTTTTTCCCGATTGTCTCGGCGTTCTGCTGGGCCGCCGCGCTGATCATGACGCGCATGATGAGCGGCCGCGAGGCGGTGGTCACGACGATGGCCTATTCGGCGATCACGGGAGTTGCGATCATGACCGTGATGGTGCCGTTCGCCTGGGTGACGCCGACCTGGACGGCCATCGGCCTCGGCATCCTGATCGGCGTCTTCTCCACGGTCGGCCAGTGGATCGTCGTGCTGGCCTATCGCTATGGCGATGCCTCGGTGCTGGCGCCGTTCTCCTACACGCAGTTGCTGTGGGTCAGCATTCTGGGCTTCTTCATCTTCGGCGAGCTGCCTGACGTCTGGACCGTTACGGGCGCGGCCTTCATCGTCGCCAGCGGTCTCTACATCGCCCATCGCGAGCGCATCCGCCGCGCCCAGCTGCTGGTGCTGGAAGAGCGTTCTCCGAACCCCTGACGCAAACGTCCCGCTTCGTGCTATCAACGGCTCCAACGATATGGGAGGAGCCGGATGCGCGCTGCGATTTTCAGGAACGGTGAGATTGTCGTCGACCGGATGGCTGAGCCGAAGCCCGGCCCCGGCCAGGTGCTGGTCAAGACGCTCGCCTGCGGCATTTGCGGTTCCGACCTGCACGCGCGCCAGCATGCTCCACGAATGGCGGAGATGGCGAAGAAGACCGGGCGAACGCCGATGGATCTGTCGCGCGACGTCGTGTTCGGTCACGAGTTCTGTTGCGAGATCATCGATTATGGCCCCGGCACGCCGCGCAAGCTCAAGCCGGGCACGCATGTGTGCTCGCTGCCCGCACTGCCGACGCCCGAGGGCATCAAGGGCATCGGCTATTCCAACGACTTGGTCGGCGGTTATGCGGAGCAGATGCTGCTCAGCGAGCCGCTGCTGCTAGAGGTGCCGAACGGCCTTGCGCCCGAACATGCCGCGCTGACCGAGCCGCTCGCGGTCGGCGTTCACGCGGTGGCGAAGGCCAATATCAGTGGCGGTGAGGTGCCGCTGGTGATCGGCTGTGGTCCGGTCGGGCTCGCTGTGATCGCCGCACTCAAGATCAGGGGTCTGCATCCGATCGTCGCTGCCGATTATTCACCGGCGCGGCGTGCGCTCGCGGCGAAGCTTGGCGCCGATATCGTCGTCGATCCCAGGGTGTCGCAGCCTTATGCGACCTGGGCCGAGCACGCGCAGATGTCGGAGGCGGAGAAAGCGGCGCGGCCGCCGCTCCAGGCCATGCTGCCGGCGCTGAAGCCCGCGGTCATCTTCGAATGCGTCGGCGTGCCTGGCCTGCTGCAACAGGTGTTCGAAGGCGCGCCCCGCGATGCCAAGATCGTCGTGGTCGGCGTCTGCATGGAGAGCGACAAAAGCGAGCCCATGCTCGGCATCATGAAGGAGCTCAACGTCCAGTACGTGCTCGGCTACACGCCGGAGGAGTTTTCGGCGTCGCTGCGGCTGATCGCGGACGGGCAAGTCGACGCCGCGGCTATGGTGACGGCGGAAGTGGGTATCGACGGCGTCGCCAAAGCGTTCGCCGATCTCGCCAATCCCGAGGCACACACCAAGATCATCGTGCAGCCGTGGAAATAGGGAACGGCTGAAGCACGCCGCCGTCGGGTTTCGCCGCCACGTCGGCATGGCCGATCTGGGCGATTACGGCCCGGCGGTCGACAATCGCCTGATGGAATTGCGCCAGCACGAGCCCGAAGGCGGCGAGATCGCCGTCCTCGATGGCGCCGTCTTCGTGACAGGCCAGTGTCTCACGCAGGATGTCGTCGGCCGCGCTTTGCATCGCCGCGAGATCGTCCAGTGACGTCGCTCCGCGCGCACTCGTGATCGCAGTGAGCAGGCGGTCGCGATGCAGCGCGTTCTCGCTGCGCTCCTCGCGCCGCAGGTAATGCCGCAGCCATGCGGCGACCGAGCCGAGGCCGGAAAGCAACAAAACCACGCCCCAGATGTAGTCGCTGTATTTGTCCATGAAGCTGCGTTCGTTGCCGTCGATATAGGCGGCGGCTCCCGGATGGGCCGGCAGCGCGGCATCCTTGTCGGTGTCGGGCTTCTGGATGTGGCTGGCGCCGGGCAGCTCCTTGACCAGCGACGGCTTGACCGTAAACAGCTCGCGCGTAAAGGCTGCCACCGCGTCTTCAGACAGCGAGGTCCGCGCCACGATCAGATGATTGACGGCAATGGTCTCGATCTTGTCGTCGGGCCGCTGCGGCGCGGCGGCGAATGCACCCGCCGGGATTTCCTCGGATTCGTAGAGCGGATGCCGCTCGGCAATGGCTTCAGACACGTCGACGGGGAGGAACTTCGGCTCGCCGCGCAGGCGCGTGGTTGCGGCAATCGTCTCGGCGATAACCTTGTCGTCGAGCGCGCCCACCATCATGAAGGCATCGAGCGTCGTATCCTGGGTCATCTCGGAGATGCGGTCGGCGCCGAACTGGGTGGTCGTCACCTTCTGCGGATTGACGCCGGATTCGGACAGGATGACGCGCAGCAGATTGGGATTGGCATCGCCGAGGCCGACGATGCCGATGCGGCGGCCGCTGAGCGACGCGATGTCCGTGACCTTCGACTTGGCCGCGCCCTTGCGCCCCGTCGGCGCCCACAGCACCACAAAATTCCGGCGCAGGATCGCAACGGAATTGGCGTCGGGCGGCATCGCGAGATCGCCGCGTGCGACCGCAAGGTCGGCCTTGCCGCCGCCGAGCAGATTGAGGCTTTGCAGCGTGCCGTCGCTCTCGACCGGCACGAGCCGCACCGATCCACCCTTGGCATCGAATGCCTTGGTATCGAATGCCTTGGCGATGGCCAGCACGAGCGTCTGATCGTCGCTGCCGGCAGGCCCAACGGCAATGCGCAGCGTCGTCGGCTGCCAGAACCAATAGGTCAGTGCGAGCGCGACCGTCAGAAGCGACAAGAGGCTCGCCAGCGCAAGCCACGGGCCAAAGCGATAGCGGCGGCGGGACGGAGTGTCCCTGGTCACGCTCAGATCGCTCGGCACGGGCATCTCGCTTTCCTCGTCGGCAAGCTGGCCCGCCGGTCAACGCGGTGGCTACCGTCAGTATGTCGAAGGTACGTACATCTCCGGCGGGATCGGACCGCGGTGATAGTCGGGATTGCGCACGCGCGGCGGCAGCACCACTGGGGTGTGGCCGACCTCCTGATAGGGGATCTGGCTCAGAAGATGCGCGATGCAGTTGAGTCTTGCACGCTTCTTGTCCACGGCATCGACGATCCACCACGGCGAGTCCGGCAGGTGCGTATGCTCCAGCATCGTCTCCTTGGCCTTGGTGTAGGCTTCCCAGCGGCTGCGGGCCTCGACGTCCATCGGGCTCAGCTTCCACTGCTTGAGGGGATCCTTGATGCGCATGGTGAAGCGGAACTGCTGCTCGTCGTCAGTGATGGAGAACCAGTATTTGACGAGGATGATGCCGGAGCGGATCAGCATCCGTTCGAACTCCGGCACCGTCTTGAAGAACTCCTGATATTGGTCGTCGGTGCAGAAGCCCATCACGCGCTCGACGCCGGCGCGGTTGTACCAGCTGCGGTCGAACAGCACCATCTCGCCGCCCGCGGGCAGATGCGAGACGTAGCGCTGGAAATACCATTGCGTGCGCTCGCGCTCGCTCGGCGCCGGAAGCGCGGCGACGCGGCAGATACGCGGATTGAGGCGCTGGGTGATCCGCTTGATGACGCCGCCCTTGCCGGCGGAGTCGCGGCCTTCGAACAGCACCACGACCTTCTTCTTCTCACCCTGCACCCAGTCCTGCAGCTTGACCAGCTCGCCCTGGAGGCGGAGCAGCTCCCGGAAATAGAGCCTTCGGTCGACCGTCGGGTGGAGTGCGTCGGTCTCGTCCAGCAGTTCGTCGAACCTGGAGTCGTCGAGCTCGAGCTCCAGCTCTTCGTCGAGATCGTCGGTCATTTCCCGGATAATGCGCTCGCGTTTGGCCATTTCAGGGGTGCGGTCGGATGCGGTCATGGGTCCTTCTCTCGGCTCAGATGCCTGTCGCCCACGACCATCGACGGGGTTTGTTGCGTCCATGTGACACCGGCGCCCGGGCGCTTCCGAAATAGCCCGGCGGGCCGTCAGACCGGCAGCGCGATCGAATATTTCACCTGGCTGAGCGCAAAGCTCGACTCGATCGAGGCGATGCCGTCGAGCCGGGTCAGCTTGGTCTTGAGGAAGGTCTCGTAGGAGGCGAGGTCGGCCGCCACCACGCGAAGCAGATAGTCGCGGTTGCCGGTCATCAGATAGCATTCCAGCACTTCGTCCCATTTCGAGATCGCGCGGGCGAAACGATTCAGATCCTCCTCCTTCTGCCGCGCCAGCTTGATCGAAATGAACACGCTGACATGCAGGCCCAGCGCCTTCTGGTCCACGGTCGCGATGTAGCGTGAGATGACGCCGCGTTCCTCCAAGAGCTTGACCCTGCGATGGCAAGGCGAGACCGAGAGCCCGACCTTGTCGGCGAGCTCCTGCATGGTCAGCCGGCTGTCGGTCTGGAGAGAACTGAGGATTTTTCGGTCGATGGCGTCGAGCTCGGGCATTGGGATGAAACCTGTCTTTGGCTAGCTGCATTGGTAAAATATCCCAATATTTGGTGGTATGGCGCGAAAAATTGAGAAATCTGGCGCCGCCCGCAGGCGTATCATCGGTTGACCTGTTTCCCGGGAGCATTGCCATGCCCGTTGATTCCGCCCGTCTCGACACGTTGACTGCACTCGCCCGCAAGGCGCTGTGGCTGTCGTCCTGGACCATCCACCACGCCAACCATGTCCGGTCGAACACGGACGGACTGAAGGTCGGCGGCCACCAGGCCTCCTCGGCCTCGCTCGCCACCATCATGTCGGCGCTGTACTTTAGCGTGTTGCGGCCTGAGGACCGCGTCGCGGTGAAGCCGCATGCGAGCCCGGTGTTCCATGCCATCCAGTATCTGTTCGGCCGGCAGAGCCGCGAGAAGCTGGAGAATTTCCGCGGGTTCAAGGGTGCGCAGTCCTATCCGTCGCGCACCAAGGACGTCGACGACGTCGATTTCTCCACCGGCTCGGTCGGCCTCGGCGTCGCGCAGACGCTGTTCGCCTCGCTGGTGCAGGATTACGTCAAGGCGCATGGCTGGATGAAGGATCGCCGCGAAGGGCGGATGATCGCGCTGGTCGGCGACGCCGAGATGGACGAGGGCAACATCTTCGAAGCCCTTGCCGAAGGCTGGAAACACGGCCTGCGCAACACCTGGTGGGTGGTCGACTACAACCGCCAGTCGCTCGATGCCGTCGTGCGCGAAGGGCTCTGGGAAAAGTTCGAGACCATGTTCCGCAATTTCGGCTGGGACGTGGTGATCGTGAAATACGGCCGCCTGATGCGCGAATCTTTTGCCGAGCCCGGCGGCGAAGCGCTGAAGCGCTGGATCGACAATTGCCCTAACGCGCTTTACGCGGCGCTGTGCTTCCAGGGCGGCGCTGCGTTCCGCAAGCATTTGCACGACGAGATCGGCGACCAGGGGCCGATCACGAAACTGATCGACAAGCGCAGCGACGAGGAGCTGTTGGCGCTGATGTCGAACCTCGGCGGCCACGATATGGCGAGCGTGCTGGAGGCGTTCGAGTCCATCGATCACGATCGTCCGGTCTGCTTCATCGCCTACACCATCAAGGGCGTCGGCCTGCCGTTCCAGGGCCACAAGGACAATCATGCCGGCCTGATGACGGTCGCGCAGATGGAGAAATATCGCGAGAGCCAGAACATCCGTCCCGGCCACGAATGGGACAAGTACGAAGGCCTCGCGCAGGATGCTGCCGAGCTCGACGCATTCCTCGCGCGCGTGCCGTTCAACAAGGACGGCCGTCGACTGACCGCGCCCGTCGTCGAGGTGCCGCAGCAGCTCGCGTTCAAGCCGGCGGCGCAGATGTCGACGCAACAGGGCTTTGGCCTCGTGCTGAACGAGATCGCGCGTGGCGACAGCGAACTGGCCCAGCGCATCGTCACGACCTCGCCCGACGTCACGGTCTCGACCAACCTTGGCCCGTGGGTGAACCGGCGCGGCCTGTTCGCGCGCGGCGAGAAGGCGGATTTATTCCGCAGTGAGAAAATTCCATCGACCTTCAACTGGGACTTCTCGCCCAAGGGCCAGCATCTCGAGCTCGGCATCGCCGAGATGAACCTGTTCATCATGCTCTCGGCGCTCGGCCTGTCGCACCAGATCAACGGCGCGCGGCTGCTGCCGGTCGGCACGCTCTACGATCCCTTCATCGAGCGTGGCCTCGATGCGCTGAATTACGCCTGCTACCAGGATGCGCGCTTCATGGTGGCGGCGACGCCGTCAGGCATCACGCTGGCGCCCGAAGGCGGTGCGCATCAGTCGATTGCGACGCCGCTGATCGGCATGGCGCAGGACGGGCTCGCCTCGTTCGAGCCGGCCTTTGTCGACGAGCTTGCCGTGATCATGGGCTGGGGTTTTGAGCACATGCAGCGCGATCCCGGCGAGGGCGGTTCGGTCTATTTGCGGCTGTCGACGCGCTCGATCGAGCAGGCGCAGCGGATCATGACGCCGGATCTGCAGCAGGGCATCACCGACGGCGCCTATTGGCTGCGCAAGCCGGGTCCCAATGCCGAACTCGTGATCGCCTATACCGGCGCGGTGGCGCCGGAGGCGATCGAGGCGACCGGCTTCATCGGCGAGAGCCGGCGCGACATTGGCCTGCTCGCGATCACCTCGGCGGATCGCCTGCATGCAGGCTGGACTGCCGCGCGAAAATTGCGTCGTGATCGACGCGGCGTGCAGCATCTCAGCCATATCGAAAAGTTGTTAGCGCCGCTGCCGCGCGACTGCGGCATCGTGACTGTGATCGACGGCCATCCGGCTACGCTCGGCTGGCTCGGCAGCGTCCGTGGCCATCGCGTCGAGGCGCTCGGCGTCGAGCAGTTCGGCCAGACCGGTACCATTGCGGACCTCTATCGGCACTACGGCATCGACGCGAATGCGATCATCGATGCGGCGGAAAGCCTCACCACCGGCGCGCCGATCGTCCATCGCAAGATGGCGGTGTAGTCGGGGCAACCTGGGCGATAATGCGCGCCCCGGAATGACGACCGTGGCACCTTGCCACGTTTACGCCATCGGCTCATATAACCTCCGTCCGCCGCAACGCTGGCCCCGCATATGGCGGGTTCAATTGCTGGCGCTTTCGTGCAAGGATGCCTGCCGAAACGCCCCCACCATGCCCCCAAGAAGAGGTTAACGATGGTCAATCGCTTGCAGTTCTACATCGACGGCGCCTGGGTCGATCCCGCCGTCAAGAAGTCTACCCCGGTCGTCAATCCGGCGACGGAAGAGGCGATGTACGAGGTTGCGCTGGGCTCCAAGGCCGACGTGGACAAGGCCGTGGCCGCCGCCAAGCGCGCCTTTGCGACGTTCTCCCAGACCAGCCGTGACGAGCGCGTCGCGCTGCTCACCAAAGTCATTGAGGTCTACAAGGGCCGTCTCAAGGAGATCGGCGCCGCCGTCTCCGACGAAATGGGCGCGCCGCTGCCGATGGCCGAAAAGCTCCAGGCTGGCGCCGGCCTCGGCCATCTCATGACCACGCTCGACGTGCTCAAGAACTATCATTTCGAGGAGCCGATCGGCACCGCCATGGTGCTGCGCGAGCCGGTAGGTGTGGTCGGTATGATCACGCCCTGGAACTGGCCGCTCAACCAGATCGCCTGCAAGGTCGCGCCCGCGCTCGCCGCCGGCTGCACCATGATCCTGAAGCCGTCGGAATTTACCCCGACCTCGGCGCTGATCTTCGCGGAAATCCTCCATGAAGCCGGCGTGCCGAAGGGTGTGTTCAACCTCGTCAACGGCCTCGGCCCCGAGGTCGGTGCCGCCATGAGCGAGCACCCCGACATCGACATGATCTCCTTCACCGGCTCGACCCGCGCCGGCATCGACGTTGCGAAGCGCGCCGCTCCGACCGTGAAACGCGTCAGCCAGGAGCTCGGCGGCAAGTCGCCGAACGTCATCCTCGAAGGTGCCGACCTGCAGAAGGCGGTGACCGGCGGCGTGATGCACATGTTCAACAACTCCGGCCAGTCCTGCAACGCGCCCTCGCGCATGATCGTGCCGCTGTCGAAGATGAAGGAAGTCGCTGCGATCGCGAAGGCTGTCGCCGACAAGACCAAGGCGGGCGATCCGCGCGCCGAAGGCACCACCATCGGTCCAGTCGTCAATCGCGGCCAGTGGGACAAGATCCAGGGTCTCATCAAGAAGGGCATCGACGAGGGCGCAACGCTCGTCGCCGGCGGCCCGGGCCTGCCCGAAGGCGTCAACAAGGGCTTCTACGTTCGCCCGACCATCTTCGCCGACGTCACCCCCGACATGACGATCGCTCGTGAAGAAATCTTCGGACCGGTGCTGACCATCATCGGCGCCAAGGACGAAGCCGAGGCCGTGCACATCGCCAACGACACGCCCTATGGTCTTGCTGGCTACGTCACGGCCGACACGGTCGAGAACGCCAAGCGCGTCGGCCGCCAGATCCGCGCCGGCAACGTCAACCTCCAGGGCGTGCCCAACGACCGCACCGCGCCGTTCGGCGGCTACAAGCAGTCGGGCAACGGTCGCGAGTGGGGCAAGTACGGCCTTGAGGACTTCCTCGAAGTGAAGGCGGTTGCGGGCTTCAACGCGGCGTAAGTTTTAGCGCCTGAACGACATGACGCCGGAGCGGGAAACCGCTCCGGCGTTTTTGTTTTGTTGTCATGGCGAGCGAAGCTACCTTCACCGTCATTGCGAGCGAAGCGAAGCAATCCAGAATCTATCCGCGGCGGCAGTCTGGATTACTTCGTCGCAAGAGCTCCTCGCAATGACGGGGGAGTGCGGAGCGACTAGCCGCCCACCGCGCCCTGCGTGTTCACATACAGCGCGTAGATTGACTGGCTCGCCGCCATGAACAGCCGATTGCGCTTGACGCCGCCGAAACAGAGATTGGCGCAGCGCTCGGGCAGCGCAATGCGGCCGATCATGACGCCGTCGGGCGCGAACACCACGACGCCGTCGAGCTCGGGATCGCCCATACCCCAGCCGCACCAGAGATTGCCGTCGATGTCGCAGCGCATGCCGTCCGGCGTGCCCGGACCCGCGTCGATGTGCACACGCTTGTTGGAGATCGTGGTGCCATCGGCCGAGACGTCATAAGCGAGAATTTTTCGGTTAGGCACGCCGCGGGATTCGACGACATAGAGAATCTTCTCGTCCGGCGAGAAGCACAGTCCGTTCGGCCCAAGCACGCCTTCGGCGACGACGGTCGCCTTGCGGGTCACCGGATCGAGCCGGTACACATTTGGATCGATCTCCGGCTCCGCCTTGTAGCCCTCGTAATTGCCGAGCAGGCCGAAGGTGGGATCGGTGAACCAGATCGACCCGTCGGACTTGACCACGATGTCGTTCGGCGAGTTCAGCCGCTTGCCGTTGAATGAATCCATCAGCACCGTGATCTCGCCGTCATATTCGGTGCGGGTCACGCGACGGCCGCCGTGCTCGCAGGTGACCAGCCGGCCCCGGCGATCCCTGGTGTTGCCGTTGGCGAAATTGGAGGGCTTTCGGAATACCGACACGGCGCCGGTCTCTTCCTCCCATTTGATGATGCGCTGGTTCGGGATGTCGCTGCAGAGCAGATACCGCCCGTCGCCGAACCACACCGGCCCCTCGGCCCAGCGCAGGCCGGTCGCCAGCCGCTCGACGGCCGACAATTTCAACCAGTATTTTTCGAAGCGGGGGTCGAGCGCGTGAATGGCCGGATCGGGATAGTAGCTCGCCGGCCGCCAGCCTGACCGCTCCTGGGTGTGGGACGATGCCTCATTCATGTCGGTTCTCTCGTTTCGTTCCCTCTGGACAATCCAGCTATCATTAGAGACACGTGACGGCAAATCTGTCGCCAAAGACGAGGAATGACATGCGCATCTTGATGACGGGAGCTTCGGGCGGGATCGGAACGCGCCTGCGGAAATTGCTGCCGCCGATCTATCCGGACCTGCTGCTTTCTGACATCCGGCCGCCCGCCGATCTCGGGGCGAACGAGCAGTTCAAGGCGGCCGACCTGTCCGACCTCGCGCAAGTCGAGGCCATCTGCGAGGGCGTCGACGGCATCATCCATTTCGGCGGCTATTCGGTCGAAGGTCCCTGGGACGACATCCTCCAGGCCAACATCATCGGCGGCTACAATCTGTTCGAGGCCGCGTATCGCAAGGGCGTCAAGCGCGTGGTGTTCGCGTCCTCGAACCATGCCGTCGGATTCTATCCGCGCCACCGCAGGATCGACACCGACGTCACGGTACGCCCGGACGGTCGCTACGGCGTCAGCAAGGTGTTCGGCGAAGCCGTCGGCGCGCTCTATGCCGACAAGCACGGCTTGAAAGTGACCTGCCTCCGCATCGGCAATTTCGGTGACGTGCCGCTGGACCTTCGCCGGATCTCGATCTGGTTGAAGCCCGAAGACCTGGTGCAGCTCTGCCAGATCGGGCTCGAGCATCCCGACATTCATTTCGAGGTGTTTTACGGTGTCTCCCTGAACGAGCGCGCCTGGTGGGACAACCACCGCGCCTACGAATTCGGCTACCGCCCCACCGGCCGCTCCGAGGATCATGTGGCGCACGCCGTGGCCGAGCAGGCCAAGCTGAAGCCGGATCCGGTCGGCGACCACTATCAGGGCGGCGCGTTCTGCAGCAATGAGTTCGACGGCGACACGAGCCGGATTGTCGATTGGAATAAGCGGTAGCGTTTTAGGAGTCGGTTGCCGCCGCAACGTAGGTGCACTCCCTCGCCCCGTTCTTACGGAGAGAGGGCTGGGGTGAGGGGGCGCCTCCGCAAAGGCGGTGAGAGTCGGATATGCAACCATTCTCCACTGTCATTGCGAGCGCAGCGAAGCAATCCAGCGTCTTTCCGCTGAGGGATACTGGATTGCTTCGCTGCGCTCGCAATGACGTGCTGAGGGAGCGTGACTGCCGCGAGCACGTGACTCGCGGAGACTCCCCATTGATCTAGATCAACGTCGCAGGCATTGTCTGGCTCTCGATCTGCGCGAACGCAATTCAGCGGCCGCTGCCTTGACTACAGCTCAACGGCGACGGCGAGAGCCACGACAATGAAAATCAAATTGTCAGTCGTCGCGATACTCGCGACGATCGCATCAGAACCATTGCAAGCCGCAACGCTCAGCGACGCCGAAGCAACGTTTCTCGACCAGCTCGTCACAGCATCCGCGGTGCTCGAACAGCGATGTGTCGGCTACGAAGCCGACGGCGCGGGTGGCGTTCAGCTCGGCGCTCGGCTTCTGGGCAGCCCTAATGCCGCGATGGCCATGATCGACGCCTATTCGGCGGCCATCAAGGCCCGCGATGGCGAGAGCTACGATCCCCGTAAATTCCGCCCCGAGGTGTCCGACGCGGCCGGCAAAACATTCAAGCGCGTGCGGGCCGACTTGATCAGAGACCCGAAAGCGGCCTGCGCGGACTATGGCGATAACAGCGTGGATCGCGGCCTGCTGCGGCGATACTGAACGTGCGTGTGGACTGACACGCACGTGCTAGCGTTCAGTCTCTTCCCCCGCGATCCTTGCCAGATAATCCGCTTTGCTGAACTGCATATGATCGACGCACAGCTGCGCCAGCGCCCAGCTGTCGCGGCCCTTGAGCAGCTCGATCATCAGCTCGTGCTGGCGCCGCGACTGGGCGAGCCCGTCGCGGTCGGCGAGGTTCTTGGCGCGCATCGGCAGCGTCAGGCCCATATAGTCCTGGAGCGAGCGCACCAGATAGGGATTGCCGCAGGCCGCGAACAGCGCGACGTGGAAGGCATCGTTGGCCTCGTGAATGCCGCGCAAGTCGCGGATATCGGCCTTCGCGCAATAGTCGCGTTGCAGGGCGGTCAATTCGTCGATCAGGTCTTGTGGCGCGGGCAGGGCGATCATCAGTGCGGCCTGCCGCGTCAGCATCTCTCTGACTTCGTAGATCTGCCGGACTTCCTCGGCGGAATAGAAGCGCACGGTGGCGCCGACATTCTTCTCACGGCGGACGATGCCGCGGCGCTCGGCATCCACCAGTGCCTGGCGCACGAAGTGTCTGGAGGTGCCGTAGCGCGACATCAGCGCGTCTTCGGTCAGGCGCGCACCCGGCGGCAGGCGGCCGAAGATGATGTCCTCCTCCAGCCGCGCGACGACGTCATCCGGATCGTCGCGCTGGATCGTGATGGCATCTGCGGTGCGAATGTCGGACATGTCCTCAGCCTCCGGCGTCTCGCCGGTCCGCCTTGTGGAGCAGGGAGAAGCCGGATTGTCAATAATTTGCGTCTGCTGCGGTGCCATAAGCCAGAAACGACCGCCTTAGACACCTGCGTTATTGACAATCAGGGGGCAGGTTGTACGACAATGGGAAGCAAGGAGTGGCATGATGACGAGTGGTTTGCGCAAGGGTCTGACGAGCTATGGCGATGCCGGCTTCTCGCTGTTCCTGCGCAAGGCGTTCATCAAGGCCATGGGCTATTCTGACGACGCGCTGGAACGGCCGATCGTCGGCATCACCAACACCTATAGCGATTACAATCCCTGCCACGGCAACGTCCCGCAGATCATCGAGGCCGCCAAGCGCGGCGTGATGCTGTCGGGCGCGATGCCGTTCGTATTCCCGACTATCTCGATCGCCGAAAGCTTTGCGCATCCGACCTCGATGTATCTGCGCAATCTGATGGCGATGGACACCGAGGAGATGATCCGGGCCCAGCCGATGGATTCGGTGATCGTGATCGGCGGTTGCGACAAGACGCTTCCGGCGCAGGTGATGGCCGCAATCAGCGCCGACCTGCCGACCGTCGTCATTCCCGTGGGGCCGATGGTCGTCGGCCATCACAAGGGTGAGGTGCTGGGCGCCTGCACTGACTGCCGCCGTCTGTGGGGCAAGTATCGCGCCGGCGAGATCGACGACGTCGAGATCGAAGCGGTTAACGGTCGCCTCGCACCCTCGGTCGGCACCTGCATGGTGATGGGCACGGCCTCGACCATGGCTTGTATGATTGAAGCGATGGGCCTGTCGCTGCCGATGAGCGCGACAATTCCGGCGCCGCATGCGGAGCGTTTCCGTCTTGCGGAAGCGAGCGGTCGCGTCGCGGCCGAAATGGCCAAGACCAAGGGCCCGAAGCCGAGCGAGTTCCTGACGCTGGCCTCCTTCAAGAACGCGCAGGTCGTGTTGCAGGCGATCGGCGGCTCCACCAACGGCCTGATCCATTTGACCGCGATGGCGCACCGCTCGCCGTATCGGCTCGATCTCGAAGCGTTCGACCAGATCGGCCGCGAGGTGCCGGTGCTGGTCGATCTCAAGCCGTCCGGCGAGCACTATATGGAGCATTTCCATCACGCCGGCGGCGTGCCGAAATTGCTGGCGCAGCTCGGCGATCTCCTCGATCTCGACGCGAAGACGATCTCGGGCCAGACGCTACGTGACGTCGTCGCCAATGCCGAGGACGTGCCCGGCCAGGACGCGATCCGCTCGCGAGACAATCCGATCAAGAAGGAAGGCGGCCTCGCCGTCCTGCACGGCAATCTCGCGCCGCGCGGTGCGGTCATCAAGCAGTCGGCCGCGAGCCCAAAGCTGTTGCAGCACACCGGGCGCGCGGTGGTGTTCGAATCCGTCGAGGACATGACCTTGCGGGTCGACGATCCCGATCTCGACGTTACCGCCGATGACGTGCTGGTGTTGCGCAATGCCGGCCCCAAGGGGGCGCCCGGCATGCCCGAGGCGGGCTATCTGCCAATCCCGAAGAAGCTCGCGCGCGGCGGCACCAAGGATATGGTGCGCATTTCGGACGCGCGCATGAGCGGCACGGCGTTCGGTACCATCGTGCTGCACATCACGCCGGAATCCGCCGTCGGCGGACCGCTGGCACTGGTGAAGAACGGCGACAAAATTCAGCTCGATGTGGCCAAGCGCAGCATCGAGCTGCTGGTCGATGCCGCCGAGCTGGAGCGCCGGCGCGCCGCCCTTAAGCCGGCCACCGCGCCGGACGAAGTCAAGCGTGGCTACGCCTGGCTATTCGACAAGACCATCTTGCAGGCCGACGAGGGCTGCGACTTCGACTTTATGCAGAGGACTGGACCAAAGACTGAAAAGGGCTGACAACTACTTGTACGAGCGCCCAGACCGCTAAAAGCGGCGGGCCATAAAAACAGGGGGAGACGATGATTGCACGATCCATGTGTAGGTTGGTGGCCGCGGCCGCCATGCTGTTCGTCACGGGCGCCGGGGCGCAGGAGGTGAAGCATTATCGCTTCGCCTATGATCAGCCCCGCAACACCGGCTACTCCATCGCCGGCGACCTCTTTGCCGACAAGCTCAAGGAATTGAGCAAAGGCACCATGATCATCGACCAGTATCCCGGCGCGCAGCTCGGGCAGGAGCCGCAAGTGCTCCAGCTCGTAAAGGCCGGCGACGTCGAATTCTCCATCGTCTCCTCGGCCAACACCGCGACGATCTCGCCGCAGGCCGGCGTGATGTCGCTGCACTATCTGTTCCGCGACGAACAGCATGTGATCAAAGGCCTTGCGGATCCGAAGGTGTTCGAGGCCCTCAAGGCCATGATCGAAGAGACCACGCAGGGCCTGCATCTCATCGGCACGGGCTCGCAGGGTGTGCGCCACATGTACTCCAAGAAGGAGATCCACAATGTCGGCGACATCAAGGGTCTGAAAATCCGCGTGCAGGCGACCGCGACCGAGGACACCATGTTCCCGGCCTACGGCGCCCAGACCGTGCACATGCCGTTCGGCAGCGTCTACACGAGCTTGCAGACCGGCGTGGTCGACGTCGCCGAGAACAGCATCAACGTCTACCTCGTCAACAAGCACTACGAGGTGGCGCCGGTGTTGAACATCACCGAGCACGAGGCCAACAACGCGCTGGTGTTCATCTCCGACAAGCTCTGGCAGAGCCTCTCGGCCGAACAAAAGGGTTGGGTGCAGACCGCAGCCAACGAGGTCAGCACGAAGGAGCCGGCGAAGGCGTTCGACCTCGAGCGGGCCGCGGCCGAGAAGCTGAAGAAGCTGGGCGTCAAGGTCGTCGACAACGTCGACAAAAAAAGCTTCGCGGCGATCGCCGACCCCTATCTCGACAAGCTCGCCAAGGAGCTCGGCCCGCATGCCGAGAAGATCAAGGATCTGATCCGGTCGATCAATTAACGTGATGCCGGAAGACGGTGTGCTCCCTCTCCCGCTTGCGGGAGAGGGTGCCTACGCGGAGAGACTCCCAATGAGGAGAGAGCCCTCACCCGGCGCTCCGCCATAGCCGAGGCTTCGCCTCGGCGTGTCTTAGGGCCACGGCCGCCGAAAGCGGCCTATGCCTCTCCCGCAAGCGGGAGAGGTTCAGCAAACCCGCAGCCGGGAGCAACAATGGCCATTGCCGACAAGCTCGTATTGCAACGCCAGCGCCACCTGAAATGGCGCTGGCTCGACTGGCTCGAGCTCGCGCTCATGCTTCTCTGCGGCGTGCTGTGCCTCGGCTTCTCGCTGTCGGTCACGGCCGACATCGTGACCCGCACCATCGGCCATCCCTGGCTGTGGCTTCAGGAGGTGACCTCGACGTTCTTCATCTATGCGATCTTCATTGGAACGGCGGTCGCGACCCGCCGCAACGATCACCTCTATCTCACCGCGATCTCCGAGGCGATGCATGGCACGCCCAGGATCATCGTCGAAATCATCATCCGCCTCGTCGTCCTCGGCGTCGCCTTCTGCCTGATCTGGTACGGCTACCAGAACTATCTGCGTGGCTTTGGCAGCTTTCGCCTGCCGTCGGGCACGCCGATCGCTTCGCTCTACGCCATCATTCCGCTCTCCGGCATCCTGGTTGGCCTGTTCACCATCGAGCAACTCGTCAACGGCCTGCGCAACGGTTTTGACCATCCGGAGCCGCCGGATGAGGATGCTTCGCCGGTCGTGACCGAAACGCAAATGAGGGCGCAGCCGTGAGCGCGCCCATTGTCCTGGCCCTGATGTCGATCTGCTTCCTGTCGTTCGGCTATCTCGGCGTGCCCGTGCCGTTCTCGCTGATGGCCGGCGTATTCATCGGCGCGATCCTGTCCGACGTCTCGCTCGCCGCGATCATCCAGAAAATATTTGACGGCGTCGATTCCGAGGCGCTGCTGGCGATCCCGTTCTTCCTGTTGGTCGGCGAGCTCATGAGCTCGGCCAATGTGGTGGTGCGAATAGCAAATCTCTCGGTGTCGCTGGTCGGGCACATCAGGGGCGGGCTGTCGCAGGTCGTGGTCGTCTTCAGCATGTTCTTCTCGGAGATGTCGGGCTCGACGACGGCCGATGTCGCCGTGATGAGCCGCGCGCTTGGTGGTCCGATGAAGCGCGAAGGCTACGAACCCGCCTTCATCGCCGCGATCATCGCGTCCGCCTCGACCATCGCGGCCTTGGTGCCGCCGAGCATCACCGCCGTGGTCTATGGCGCGGTCGGCAACGTCTCGATCGCCGGCCTGTTCATGGCGGGCGTGGTTCCGGGTCTGATGATCGGCTTCGGGCTGATGATCTATTGTTATTTCTTCGGCCCGTCCGGCCTCAGCAAGCCGCGCGCGCCGCTGCGGCAGATTGTGTTCGCGGCTGGCGATGCGGCGCTGCCGCTGATGATCCCGGTGATCCTGCTCGGCGGCATCCTGACCGGCTGGTTCACGCCGACGGAGGCGGGCGTCGTCGCCGTGGTCTGGATCGTCCTGGTCGTGATCCCCGCGCTCAACCGCGGGCATATCAGGAAGATTCCATACGATTTCTGCCTCGCCGGCCTGATCTTCTCGCTGCCGCTGATCACGATCGGCGCCGCCAATGCATTCGGCTGGATGCTCGCCTATTTGCGCGGCGCCAGCTACATCGCCGACGTCATCACCTCGATCGCGGGCAACGACCCGCATCTGATCATGCTGCTGATGGTGCTGCTGTTCACCGTGGTCGGCGATTTCATCGAGCCGGTGCCGACCATCATCATCTTCATGCCGCTGGTCAATACACTGACGGAGGCCGGCGACATCAACGGCGTCCACATGGGCGTGGTGCTGATCGCGACGCTCGCCTTCGGCCTGATCACGCCGCCTTATGGTCTGGTACTGCTGATGGCCTCGAAATTCGTCGGCGTCAGTTTTGCCAAAGCGTTACGCGCGGCGCTGCCGATCTATGTAGTGTTTTTCGCCACCATCGCGTTCACGATCTACTTCCCGAGCGTGGTGCTGTGGCTGCCGCAGCACATGCTGCCGGAATCAGTCGGCTGCTTCAAGTCGCCGGCGGGGACGGGCTATATCTGTCCTAAATGACGACCTGCTCGATGCGCCAGTCGGCTCCGTCGCGGGCGTAGCGAAACGGCGTGCCGTGGCTGTTCTTGAAGTAGCTGCCGGAAAGTGAGTTGGCCATGCCTTGCATCACCGCGTCATGGCAAACGAACAGCAGATGTTCGCCGGGATAATTGTCGAGCCATGCGGAGACGCAGCGCAGTGCGCGTTCAGCCATGGCGTCCCAGTTCTCGCCGTCGGCGGGCAGGATCGAGACGAGGCCTGTTGCCGAGTTGACGCCGTGCTTGATCATGAGGTCGCGGACGGGAAGGCCCTCAAAGCTGCCGAAATCGAACTCGATGATGCCTGCGTCGATCGTGAGCGGCGCCGAGATCGCCTCCGCAATGATCTCGGCCGTTCGGGCCGCGCGCACCAGCGGGCTCGCGACGATGCGGCTGATGCCGAGGCCGCGCAACATGTCCGCGGCCTCGTGCGCTTGCCGCAGACCATCCTCGTTCAGCGGATTGTCGGTCCGGCCCTGGAAAAGTCCCTGCCGGTTCCAGTCGGTCGCGCCGTGGCGCAGGCCGCAGAACGAGCGCGATGGCGTGGGCGCGCTCACTTGCTCTTGCTCGTGAACTTCTTCACGGCAACACGAAAATCTTCCGTATTCATCGCCATGATGATCTTGTGCTCCTCGGCATCGAGCTGCTGTTTGACGGGCGTGGTGGCGGCCGCATAGACCAGCGATTTGGTGCCGGCGATGGCCGCAGGCGGGTTCTGCGCCAGCCGCTCGGCAAGCTGCCGCGTCGCGGCTTTCAGCTCGGTCGCGGGAACGGTCTTGGCGACGAGGCCCCATTCGTAGGCTTGCTGCGCCGTAAAATTGTCTTCGGCCAGAAAGATCTGCAGCGCGCGGCGCGAGCCGACCGTGCCGACGATCCCGACCGTCGAGCCGCCATCCGGCGACACGCCGATCTTGGCATAGGCCGGCGTGAACTTGGCATCCTCCGCGGCGATGCAGAGATCGGTGACGAAGGCCAGCCCCATGCCGGCGCCGGCGGCCGAGCCGTGCACGCTCGACAGCGAGATCTTTGGCATGCGCCGGATGATCTCGATGAAGGCATGGTAGTGCTTCAGCAACTCGCCGACCACCGGCGTCACGGTGTTGGCTTCGGCGGCAGCGCCAATCGTCTGCAAATCGCCGCCGGCGGAGAAGGCGCGGCCTTCGCCCTCGATCACCACGACCTTAATGGCGTCATCGCCCTCGATGTAGGCCGCGAGCGTCTCGAGCTTCTGCGCGATCGCGAGGTTGATTGAATTGAACGCTGTGGGGCGGTTGAGCGTGATCGTGGCGATCGGGCCGTCGATCCGCAGCAGCGCGGGATCATCGGGTTGGGAAACGGGAGCAGGCATTTTTGGAAATCCCCGGCATGAGGTTCGTTATCGCAACTAAATCGCAGAAGGCGAGGGGTGACAATCCCCGCAGGCACTCTTGCGCAGGGCGGAACGATAGGCTCAAATGGGGCTGCCTTTGTTGAGGGACGGACACGAGCGCCGGCTCCTCCTAGGCTTGCCAAGCCAGTATTAGCGAGAGAGGAGACGACATGGGTGACGCTCGTGTCTTGCGGAAATGGGCTGTCCGATGACGGATGGTCCGGTAATCATTGTCGGTGCCGGCCATGGCGGCTACCAGGTCGCGGCATCCCTGCGGCAGGCGGGCTTTGCTGACCGCATCTGCCTGATCAATGACGAGGCGCATCTGCCCTATCAGCGGCCGCCGCTGTCAAAGGCCTACATCAAGGGTTCCGCTGGGCCGGAGAGCCTGATGTTCCGGCCGGAGAAATTTTACCACGACCAGACCATCGAGCTGATCGCGGGCCGTGCTGTGTCGATCGATCGCGCGGGGCGCAAGCTTCTGCTCGGCTCGGGCGAGACGCTGCCTTACGGCCATCTCGTGCTGGCCACCGGCGCGCGCAATCGGCTGCTCGATCTGCCCAATGCCAATCTGCCCGACGTGAAATATCTGCGCATCCTCGACGAGAGCGAGGCGCTGCGGAACATCATCCCGTCGAAGACGCGGGTCGTCGTGATCGGCGCCGGCTTCATTGGTCTCGAATTCGCCGCCACCGCGCGGATCAAGGGCCTTGAGGTTGACGTGCTCGAGCTCGCCCCGCGCGTGATGGCGCGCGCGGTGACGGCGGAGGTCTCCGAATATTTCCAGGCGCGGCATCGCGAGGCCGGCATCCGCATTCACCTCGGCGTGCAGGCAACCTCCATCGAGGCCGAGAACGGCAAGGTCACCGGCGTCTCCTTGAGCGACGGACGGCATCTGCCCGCCGACCTCGTCGTGGTCGGCGTCGGCGTGCTGCCGAACATCGAGCTTGCGGCCGAGGCGGGGCTTCCCGTTGCTGCCGGCATCATCGTCGACGAATATCTCTCGACGGCCGATCCAAACATTTCGGCGATTGGTGATTGCGCGCTGTTTGCGAGCCCGCGCTTCGGCGGTTCGCTGCGGCTGGAATCGGTGCAGAACGCCACCGATCACGCCCGTTGCCTGGCGGCGCGCCTGACCGGCGACAGCAAGGTCTATGACGGCCATCCCTGGTTCTGGAGCGACCAGGGCGACGACAAGCTCCAGATCGCAGGTCTCACCACCGGCTACGACCGCGTCATGCTGCGCGGCGATCCCGCGAAAAAGGCGTTTTCCGTGTTCTGCTACCACGGCGACAAGCTGCTCGGCATCGAATCGATCAACCGCGCCGGCGATCACATGTTCGGCCGAAGGTTGCAGGGCATGAACCGCTCGATCACGCCGGAGCAGGCCGCGGACGAGAGCTTTGACCTGAAGAGCGCGCTGGCGTGATCTTCTCTTCCTCTCCCCGTTCTTACGGGGAGAGGGTCGGGGTGAGGGGCCTCTCTCCGCAGATGAGATGATCGCGAGACCTGTACCCCCTCACCCGGATTGCTTCGCAATCCGACCTCTCCCCGCAAGCGGGGCGAGGTAAGAACGTGATCAGCCGGCGCTGAGCACCGCCGCCACTTCCGCGGCCGTCGGCATCGACGGCCCGGCCCCCATCCGCTGCACGCTGATCGAGGCGGCAGCGTTGGCGAAAGCGAGGGCGGCTCGCGGGGCCACACCATCGGCGAGCCGCGACGCGAGCGCGCCGACGAAGCAATCGCCGGCACCCGTTGTGTCGACCGCCTTCACCACGCGTCCCTGCACTGCAAATTCCTCGCTGGCAGCGAGTGCGAGCACGCCGCGCTTGCCGAGCGTGATGCAGATGGTCTGGTCCGCGTGCGCCTGAAGTTTTCGCGCTACCGCGATGATCTTTGCGGTCTCGTCGTCATCGGTGAGCTCGGTGCCTGCAAGGAAACCAAGCTCGGTCTCGTTCAGCACCAGGATATCGACCAGCGCGAGCAGGTCGGGCGACATCTTTTGCGCCGGGGCAGGATTCAGTAATGTGGTGGCGCCCGCCGCGTGCGCGCGCTGGAAGAACGCGGCAATGGTCGGCAGCGGAATCTCGAACTGGCTGACGGCGACGTCGCCCTTTGCCAGCGGCGCTTCTGCGACGTCATCCGCGCTGACCAGCGCATTGCTGCCGGGAATAACGACGATGGTGTTGTCGGAGGCTGCCACTGTGATGATCGCGGTGCCGGTATGCGTGTCAGCGTCGCGGACCGAGCCGAGATCGATGCCCTGCGCGCCGAGGAACGTCCTCAGCTCAGCGCCGAACGAATCCTTGCCCAGTCGGCCAATCAGCGTGGTCTTCGCGCCGAGCCGTGACGCGGCGACCGCCTGGTTCGCACCCTTTCCGCCCGGAAAATACAGCACCTGCTGACCCGCGACGGTCTCGCCGACCTTGGGATGGCGGTCGGCGGTCGCCACCACATCCATGTTGATGCTGCCGGCGACGAAGACACGCCCCATGATATGCCCTTACAAAATCCCTAGACCCTGACTTCGAACTCGTGCCTGACTTTGGCGATGTCGACAAGGGTCGGCAGGCCGGCCTCGTTGCCGAGGCGCTGGATCTTGAAGGTCGAGGCGGCGCGGGCAAAATCAAAGTGCTCGCGCCAGCTTTTGCCGGGATGGGCCAGATAAGAATAGACATAGGCGCCGTGAAAGACGTCGCCGGCGCCGTTGGTGTCGATCACGCGCTCGCGCGGGATCGGCATCGCCGGCATGGTGTCGACCGTACCGGTCTCGTTGTACCAGAGCAGGCCCTTCTCACCCATGGTGATGCCGCCGATCTTGCAGCCGCGGCTCTTCAGGTAATCGAGCATCTTTTCCGGCGTCAAATCCATCTGCTCGCACAGCCGCTCGGCGACGATCGCGACGTCGATAAATTCCAGCAGCTCATGCGTATTGGTGCGCAGGCCGCCGCCGTCGAGCGAGGTCAGGATTCCGGCCTCGCGGCAGACCTTTGCATAATGAAGCGCCGCATCGGGTTGATGGCCGTCGATATGCAGCGCGCGGCAGCCCCCGAGATTGAGGATCGGGAATGGATGAATATGCTCGTCGTCGCGGCAGCGGACGATGGCGCGCTTGCCGTCCTTGGGCATGATGAAGGACAGCGACGACTGGTTCACCTTCCGCCCGTGCAACGAGATCGCGTATTTCGCGCACATGTCCATGAACATGCGGCCGAGCCAGTCGTTGGCAGCAGTGGCGACGAGATCGGGCACGATGCCGAGCTTGGCGCAGCAGAACGCCGCCGTGACCGCGTTGCCGCCGAAAGAGACCGCGTAGTCGGTCGCCACGTGCTTTTCGTCGCCGGTCGGCATGTGGTCGGTGATGAAGACGACGTCGATATAGGTCTGTCCGATAAAGAGAGCCTGCATTGGTTGTCCGTGATGCGCTTGGTGGTCCCGGCCGGCGGTCTTACTCTAGCACCGGTTCCGCGCGGAGGACGCGGAAATTATTCGCAAAAATGTCACGAGGCGCTTGAGGTCGGCATGGGGCCGGAATACGACCATGGTAGGCGCATGCCAAGCCCGGACAAATGCCGTTTTTCGGCACCCAGTTCCGGGTAGATCAAAGGGAAAAACATGATCACCGGCCTCGATCATATCGTTGTTCTGGTCAAGGATATCGGTGCGGCCAAGGCCGCCTATCAGACGCTCCTGGGGCGCGCGCCGGCCTGGCAGAATTCCGGCGAGGGCGCCGATCGCGTGCTGTTCACCCTCGACAACATGACCATCGAACTGATGGCGCCGAGCGGCTTTACCGCGATCGCGGACCGTATGCGCGCACTGCTTGACGACCGAGAGGGCGTGCTCGCCAGCCTGTGCTTTCGTGTCGCAGACATGAGCAAGATGCACCGGCGGCTGGACCGTGTGGCGCTGAAGCCGGATCCCGTCGCCGAGGTCGAGAGCAGCGACGATGCGAGCGGTGCGGTGCTGCACTGGAAGCGCACGCGGGCCGCGACCGAGCTGACGCGCGGCGTGCGCATGTTCTTCCTCGAGTTGGCCGAGGAGCGTCCGAAGTCGGTTGCGACCGATGTCGCGCCGATCGACGGGCTCGACCACGTCGTCATCACCACCGAGGATTCAGATCGCGCCGCCGCGCTCTACGGCGCGCGGCTCGGGCTCGATCTCGCGCTCGATCGTTCGCACCACGACTGGGGTCAGCTGATGTTCTTCCGCTGCGGCGATCTCATCGTCGAAGTGGTGCGCCGTCCCGTGGCGGGCGGGGATTCCCAGCACGACCGGCTCTGGGGCCTGAGCTGGCGCGTCGCCGACATCGACGCCACCCGCGCCCGCCTGCTCGCCGCCGGCCTCGACGTCACCGAAGTCCGCAACGGCCGCAAGCCGGGCACGCGGATCGTGACGGTGCGGAACGGCACCTGCGAGATCCAGACGGTGCTGCTGGAACGCTCGCCGAAGCGGGTGGAGTGAGCGAAGCTCTCTCCTCCGTCATTGCGAGGAGCCCTTGCGACGAAGCAATCCAGGCTGTTTCCGCGGTAGCAGTCTGGATTGCTTCGCTTCGCTCGCAATGACGAAACTATGCGGCGGGCCGCGTGCATGATAAAGGCGATCTAGGCGACCACCCAGCGAGCACCCGGTTTGGCGACAGCGAAGGCAAAGCGAACTCTGAAATGGCAGCGCGATCCCGAGGGAATGCGGCTGCGCATTCTCGAAGCTGCCAAGCAGGAATTTTCCGCTCACGGGCTCGCCGGTGCGCGCGTCGATCGGATCGCGGCCAAGGCCGGCGCCAACAAGCGCATGCTGTACTATCACGTCGGCAACAAGGACGAGCTCTATCTCGCTGTGCTCGAAGGGGCCTATGACAAGATCCGCAGCGAGGAGCGCGGGCTCGATCTCGAACATCTCGATCCGCCCGAGGCGATCAAGCGGCTGATCGAGTTCACCTGGGGTTACTTCCTGCGCAATCCCGAGTTCCTGTCGCTGCTCCAGACTGAGAACCTTGTGCGCGCAAAGCACCTCAAACGTTCGACCAAGGTCAAGTCGATGCACTCGCCCTTCGTCGAGATGATCCGCACCGTGGTGCGGCGCGGCGTCGAGAGCGGTGATTTCCAGGTCGCGGTGGACCCGGTGCAGCTCTACATCTCGATCGCGGGCCTCTGCTTCTTCTATCTCTCGAACTCGGCGACGCTGAGCGTTATCTTCGGCCGCGATCTGCTCGCCAAGGATGCCAAGGACGAGCGGCTGGCACACATGGTCGGTCTCGTGCTGGCGGCCCTGACGGGCCAGTCGGCCGCGCTGTTCGGGATCGCCAAGGCGCCGAGGGCACGCGCTGGCGTGGTGCAGACGGTGTAGCGCTGGGGCTTCGCGCTACGTTTGACGCAACATGCCTCACCATCGCCACGACGACACTGAATGTGCGGTTCCCCCCCGGCCCAAACCGTCACAGCGAACCCCCTAGACAGTATTTATCCAACGGGTTAATTTCTTCCCCGGAAACGAAGAAGACGACCGGGAGTGAAGCGTGGCTGAGCTGAAGCCGCAGAGTGCGGTGTCCAAGATGCTGAATGCGGCCTGGATCAGGCCGGTTCTGTTCCTGGTTTTCATCGTCGTGGCCTGGGATCTCGCGATCCGGCTGTTCAGGATTCCCGCCTACCAGATCCCGTCGCCGGCCGACGTCGTCGCGGTGCTGTGGACCGACTGGCCGGAGTTGCTGCGGCAGTCCTGGCCGACCACCTATGCGACTGTCTGCGGCTTCCTGCTGTCGGCGCTGTTCGGCATTCCCATCGCGATGCTGATCGCGGGCTCGAAGACTGTGGAGAGCTACGTCTATCCGCTTTTGGTGTTCTCCCAATCCGTGCCGAAGATCGCGATCGCGCCGCTGTTCGTGGTCTGGTTCGGCTTCGGCATCATCCCAAAAGTGATTTCGGCGTTCCTGCTCGGTTTCTTCCCTGTCGTGGTCTCGGCGGTACAGGGCTTCAAATCGGTCGATCCTGATATGGTCGATCTCGCCCGCGCCATGCAGGGCAGCCGCTTCCAGGTGTTTTGCGCGGTGAACCTGCCGCATGCGCTGCCAGCGATCTTCTCCGGTCTCAAGGTCTCGGTGACGCTCGCCGTGGTCGGCGCGGTCGTCGGCGAATTCGTTGGCTCCAATTCCGGCATCGGCTATGTGATGCAACGCTCGATCGGCACCTTCGACCTGCCGACGATGTTCGCGGCCCTCGTCATCCTTGCGCTGCTCGGCGTCATCCTGTTCTGGATCGTCGACCGGATCGAGAAGCTGGTCATTCCCTGGCATGTCAGCCAGCGCGAAGACGTGATTTTCGCCTCGTAACTTAAGCAACGGCCACCAACGGCCGAAACATAACGACAAGGGAGAGTAACGATGAAGCGATGGATTGGGGCTGTTGCAGCGACGCTGATGGCGTTTGCAGTTTCGCCGGCGCAGGCAGCCGACAAGGTCGTGCTGATGCTCAACTGGTACGTCTATGGCGAGCACGCGCCGTTCTATTACGGCAAGGCCAAGGGCATTTATGCGGCCGAGGGCATCGACCTCGAGATCCAGGAAGGCCGCGGCTCGGCTGCGACCACGCAGGCCGTCGCGGCCAAGACTGCCGATTTCGGCTATGTCGACGTTCCCACCATGATGCGCGCCGCGATCAAGGGCGCGCCCGTGATTGCGACCGGCGTTCTGCTGCAGACCAGCCCGATGTCCGCCATGGGCTTCGTCGACAAGAACATCAGGAAGCCCGAGGATATCAAGGGCAAGACGGTGGCGATCACGCCGGCGGATTCCATGACCCAGATCTGGCCGCTGTTCCTGAAGAAGACCGGCCTGAAGGAGAGCGACTTCACCACGGTTGCTGGCGACGGCCAGACCAAGCTCAACGCCGTCATCAATGGTCAGGCTGATCTGCTGCTCGGCTACGTCATGGACCAGTCGATGAAGATCAAGGACGCCACCGGCAAGGACGTCTATCCGATCAAGTTTGCCGACTACGGCATCAACATGGTTTCCTCGGGCATCATCGCCAACACCGACTATGTAAAGGCCAATGCCGACCTCGTCCGCCGCTTCATGTCGGCGACGACCAAGGCCGTCGAAGCTGCCGAGAAGGAGCCGAAGGCGGCTGCGCAGTCGATTCTCGATGCCAACCCGAAGGGCGGCAAGATCGACACGCTGACGCAGGGCTTTGAGCTGACCATTCCGCTCTACCGGACCGCCGAGACCAAGGGCAAGCGGCCGTTCCAGGTCACCGACCAGAACATGACTGATAGCGTCAACCTGATGGTCGAATATGGCGGCCTCGACGCCAAGGCCAAGGAGAACCCGAAGGCCTTCTACACCAACGACTATCTGCCGAAGAGTGGCACGTGAAACCTGCGACGATCGTGAGCGAAACCGTGCAGCCGGCCGCGCATCTGAGACTGGTGAGCGACCGGGCTGCCGGCGATGCGTCGGGCATAACACTGTCCGGCGTGTCGAAGACTTACCGGACGCGCGATGGCGACGTGCCGTCGCTGCGGCCGCTCGATTTCCACATCAATGACGGCGAGTTCTTCGTCGTGGTCGGACCAAGCGGCTGCGGCAAGTCCACGCTACTCAAGCTGATCTCGGGGTTGCTGCCGCCGACATCAGGCGAAGTTCTGATCGAAGGCGAGAAGGTGACGAAGCCGCATGGCAATGTCGGCATCGTCTTCCAGAACGCATTGCTTCTGCCCTGGCGCAACATCCTGTCCAACGTGATGCTGCCGATCGACATGAAACGCCTGCCGCGGGACGAATATCTCGCCCGCGCCAAGGCGCTGCTGAAGATGGTCGGGCTCGAAGGATTCGAGAAGAAGCTACCCTGGCAGCTCTCCGGCGGCATGCAGCAGCGGGCTTCGATCTGCCGCGCCCTGGTGCACGATCCCAAGATCATGCTGATGGACGAGCCGTTCGGCGCGCTCGATGCGCTGACGCGCGAGCGCATGAATGTCGAGCTGATGCGGATCCAGCGCGAGACCAGGAAGACGGTGCTGCTGATCACGCATTCGATTCCGGAGGCCGTGTTCCTCGCCGACCGCGTGCTGGTGATGACCGAGCGGCCCGGTGCGGTCGCCGCGATCTACGACGTGCCGCTGCCGCGCCCGCGCTCGCTGGACGTGATGGCCGATCCCGTCTTCACCGAGCTCGTGCAACGAATCCGCAAGCATTTCTTCTCGCAGGGTTCGTTGGATTAGGTGGGAACGATGTTCTCTGGAGCAACCATACGAACGGTGCGCTCCCTCCCCCGCCTGTGTTCAGACCGGGGAGATGGTGGACGGGTGTTCGGAGACATCGTGGACACTTTCGACCCGTCCGTCGAGAGGCCGAATGTCGACGGTTGCAATCGTCTGGGTTCTGAAGACGACGTCGAAGACGCCATCTTGTGTGGTTGG
>JAUEPE010000042.1 GCA_030403585.1 Frankia sp. RB7 | reverse complement strand
CCGGCGGTCAAGGCTGGCCGTCGCTCGTGTCTCGCCTCATACCCGCTGCTGCCAGGCCACGCCTTGACGGTCGCAAGCGCGGCGTCATGCTCAAGGCAATCGGGCGCCGCTTTAATGGTTGCTACGGTCTCTGGTTTTGTAAGCGCGAAGGGCAATGGGCAAATGTTCTCACACATCATGATCGGCACCAACGACCTCGACAAGGCGAAGACCTTCTACGACAATTTGCTGAGCACACTCGAAGTGCGCCCGTCCAAGGTCGATGGCCACCGCATTTTCTACTTCACCAAGACCGGTGTGTTCTCGGTCTCGAAGCCGATCAACGGCGAACCGGCCACCTGTGCGAACGGCGGCACCATCGGCTTTGCCGCCAACTCGCCTGAGCAGGTCGACAAGTGGCACGCGGCCGGCATCGCCGCCGGCGGAACGCCGATCGAAAATCCGCCCGGCATCCGCGAGGGCGCGGGAAACAAGCTCTATCTCGCTTATTTGCGCGATCTCGACGGCAACAAGATCTGCGCGATGCATCGGATGCCGAACTGAGCTAACCGCATCCACCGCTGTCATTCCCCGCGAAGGCGGGGAATCCAGTACGCCGCGGCCTTTCGGTTCAATCACTGCGGTCTCTGGAATACTGGATCGCCCGATTAAATCGGGCGATAACAGCGGAGATTAACGCACGGACACACCGAAACTCCGGCACCCATTCAAACAACATTTCAAACGCCCTTGCGAAATTCCATCGCATGGCATGGCTCGCGCGAGAAAATGCGCGCTCGCACTTTGCGTGCGCTGCGACTATTCTCCGGCCCAACGCGATCTCAGTGACCCCGGGAGGAACAATGACAAAGCACGCCTATATTCCCCGCACCACCAACTACACGCTCAATCCCGGCGATGAGCTCAACGACCTGCGCATGTCGGACCAGGTCCGGCCGCTCTACGATCACGTCAGGAAGTTCATCCGCGAGACCGTCGAGCCGATGTCGATCGAGTTCGCCAAAGCCGGCGAAGGCAAGCAGGACCGCTGGAGCTTTACCCCGAAGCAGCTCGAGGTGCTCGAGGTCGCCAAGAACAAGGCCAAGAAGGAAGGCCTCTGGAACTTCTTCCTGCCCGATGACGAGACCGGCCAGGGCCTGAAGAATCTCGACTACGCCTATATCGCCTCCGAGCTCGGCAAGAGCCCGCTGGCCTCCGAGAGCATGAACTGCTCGGCGCCCGACACCGGCAACATGGAGGTGCTGGAGCGCGTCGGCACCAAGGAGCAGAAAGAGAAGTGGCTGAAGCCGCTGATGAACGGCGAGATCCGTTCGGCCTATGTCATGACCGAGCCGAATGTCGCCTCCTCCGACGCCAAGAACATCTCGACGAGCGCAAAGCTGGTCGGCGACGAATGGGTCATCAACGGCGAGAAATATTATATCTCCGGCGTCGGCGATCCCCGCTGCAAGATCCTCATCGTAATGGTGAAGACCAATCCGGATGCAGCGCCGAGCAAGCAGCAGTCGCAAATCCTGGTTCCGCGCGACACGCCCGGCGTCGAGGTGCTCGGCCCGATGTACGTGTTCGGGCAGGACCACGCGCCACGCGGTCACATGCACATGCGCTTCAACAATGTGCGCGTGCCGAAGGAGAACATGCTGCTCGGTGAAGGCCGTGGCTTCGAGATCTCGCAGCTCCGCCTCGGACCCGGCCGCATCCATCACTGCATGCGCACCATCGGCAAGGCCGAGAAGGCGCTCGATTTGATGGTGCAACGTGGCCTCACCCGCGAAGCCTTCGGCAAGAAGATCGCCCATCTCGGCGGCAACATGCAGATCATCGCGCAGGCGCGCTGCGAGATCGAGGCGATGCGGCTGATGGTGCTCAAAGCCGCCAAGGCCATGGACGTGCTCGGCAACAAGGAGGCCCGCGTCTGGGTCTCCATGGTCAAGGCCATGGTGCCGGAGCGCGCCTGCAAGATCATCGACCAATCGATACAGATGCACGGCGCCACCGGCATCTCGCACTGGACGCCGCTGGCGGAGATGTACCAGGACGTTCGCCATCTGCGCTTCGCCGATGGTCCGGACGAGGTGCACTGGATGGTGGTCGGCCGCCACGAGCTGAGCATGGCGTAAAGGTCTCTCTTCCCCCTCTCCCCGTTCTTACGGGGAGAGGGCCTCTCTCCGCACGTGAGATGACCGAGGGACTGGTACCCCCTCACCCGAATTCGATCTTCGATCGAATTCGACCTCTCCCCGCAAGCGGGGCGAGGTGAAGCAAGCAGCAGCTACGTCGCAGGCGCGATCTTGTCCTGGGTCTTCGTCTCGAAATCGCTCGCGTCGTGACGCTCGTGAAGCTGGCTGGCGGGGTCGCCGGAGACGCGGTTGACCATGCGGCCGCGCTTCACGGCGGGGCGTTGCGCGATCTGGTCGGTCCAACGCTGCACGTTCTTGTAGTCCTGCACCGACAGGAATTCGCCGGCGCCGTAGACCAGCCCCTTGGCGAGCGCGCCGTACCATGGCCAGACCGCCATGTCGGCGATCGTGTAGTCCTTGCCCGCGAGATATTCGTTGTCGGCAAGGCGCCGGTCGAGCACGTCGAGCTGGCGCTTGACCTCCATCGCGAAACGATCGATGGCGTATTCGATCTTGAACGGCGCGTAGGCGTAGAAATGGCCAAAGCCGCCGCCGAGATAGGGCGCGCTGCCCATCTGCCAGAACAGCCACGACATGGCGTCGGTGCGGGCCTTGATCTCCTTCGGCAGGAAGGCGCCGAACTTTTCGGCGAGATAGAACAGAATCGAGCCGGATTCGAAGATCCTGACAGGCTCGGGGCCGGAGCGGTCCATTAGCGCCGGAATTTTCGAATTCGGATTGATGTCGACAAAACCGCTGCCGAACTGGTCGCCATTGCCGATCTTGATCAGCCAGGCATCGTATTCGGCGCCCTTGTGGCCGAGCGCGAGGAGCTCCTCCAGCATCACCGTCACCTTCACCCCGTTCGGGGTCGCCAGCGAATAGAGCTGGAACGGATGCCTGCCGACCGGCAGCTCCTTGTCGTGGGTGGCCCCGGCAATCGGCCGGTTGATGCTGGCGAACTGACCACCGTTCTCCTTGTTCCAGGTCCAGACTTTTGGCGGCACGTAAGGGGTATCGGTCATGCGAAGGCTCCGGCGAAAAGATGCGCCTGCATTAATTAGCCCACGGACCGCCGATGACAAGCCCTGCCGGGTCTGCGTCCGGCGCGGGCCTCCGGCCCGCGTCATGCGTCCGGCTTAACCCGTCACCGCCCTGCGCGACCGGACCTCCGCTTCCATCACAAATCCCTCATATTCCTTTGCCGCGACCTCGTTGCAGATCCGCCGGTAGACGCCGACGCCGCCGATATAGGGCATGAAGATGCGCGGCTTGCCGGGGATGTTGGCGCCCATGTACCAGGAATTGGCCTGCGGATAGAGCGTGCCGCTGGCGACCTCGTTGACATGAGCGACCCATTTCTCCTCGGCCTCCTCGCCCGCCTCCATCGTGGCGAGGTTTTGCTTGCGCATGTGGACGAGACAATCGGCAATCCAGTCGACATGCTGCTCGATCGACACGATCATGTTCGATAGCACCGACGGGCTGCCGGGACCGGTGATGATGAAGAGGTTCGGAAAACCCGCGCTCATCAGCCCGAGATAGGTCTTCGGGCCCTCAGCCCATTTCTGGTTCAGCGTCCGCCCGCCGCGGCCGCTGATGTCGATCTTCGCGACCGATCCGGTCATGGCGTCGAAACCCGTCGCCATCACCAATGCATCGACCTCGTGGTCCTTGCCGGCGACACGCACCGCGTTCGCCGTGATCTCCTCAATCGGATTGGACTTGATATCGACCAGAGAGACGTTCGGCCGATTGAACGTCGCAAAATAATCGGTGTCGATGCAGATGCGCTTGGTGCCGATCGGATGGCTGTTCGGCTGGAGCAGCTTCGCGGTCACGGGATCTTTGACGATCTCGGCGATCTTGCCGCGGACGAAATCAGCGGCCGTGTCGTTCGCGGTCCGGTCGAGACCAAGATTGTTGTAGACGTACATGAAGGTGAGCCCACCGCGTTCCCAGCGCGAGGCGTACTTTCCGTTCCTGGTCTTGTCGCCGTCGTCGAGCGCACCGCGATCAGGCTGCTCGGCATAGATGCCGTTGCGCGCGACCTCGCGGGCAAACTGACGGACCTCGGGGTACTTTTTACGGAACGCGTCGCGCTCCTCTTCGGTCAGCGCGGCATTGCGGGCGGGGATCGAGAAATTTGCCGTGCGCTGAAACACCGTGAGATGTTTGGCCTGCTCAGCAATGACAGGTGTCGATTGGATGCCTGACGATCCCGTGCCGATCAGGCCGACGCGCAAGCCCGTGAAGTCGACGTCTTCATGCGGCCAGTTGCCGGTGTGATAGATGGGGCCCTTGAAATTTTCGAGGCCCTTGATGTCGGGCTTGCGCGCATTCGAGAGGCAGCCGGTGGCGAGCACGACGAATTGCGCCCGAACTGTGTTGCCGTCGGATATCGTGACCGACCATCTATTCGCACCTTCGTCGAACACGACGCGTTCGACGCGCGTGTTGAACTGAATATCGCGGCGCAGGTCAAATCGGTCGGCGACGTGGTTGGCGTATTTCAGGATCTCTGCTTGCGGCGCGTAGTGCTCGCTCCAGTCCCATTCCTGCTGGAGCTCTTCAGAGAACGAGTAGGAATATTGCATGCTTTCGACATCGCAGCGCGCACCGGGATAGCGATTCCAGTACCAGGTGCCGCCGACGCCGCCGCCCTGCTCGTAGACGCGCGCCGAGAAGCCGAGCCCGCGCAGACGATGCAGCATGTACATGCCGGCAAAGCCCGCGCCGACGACGACCACATCGTAGGCCTCGGCGGCTTGAGCCTGGCTCGCTTGCGCTGGCGACATCGGTTGGCGCTCCCTGATTGTTTTCTGTTGTTGTGAGCCAGCATTCTCTGACATCGGCGAAAGCGCAAGAGGCTAGTCCGTAGCCCCTCTCCGCTTATTTTGCGCGACGGAATGGCTCATCGCTCGGCGTGGCGCCTGCACGCAAGATGCGCGCGGGAATCCGGCATGGCATCGCGAAAGACGATGGGCTAGCGTCGTCGCGACGGCCGCCGGGAGAGAACCATGAAATCGCCGATCTGCGACATGCTGGGAATCGAGTTCCCGCTGTTCGCCTTCAGCCATTGCCGCGACGTCGTTGCCGCCGTCAGCCGCGCCGGTGGCTTTGGCGTGCTCGGCGCGACCGTGCACACGCCGGACACGCTCGAACGCGAGCTGAAATGGATCGACGACCACGTCGACGGCAAGCCCTACGGCATCGACGTGCTGATCCCCGAAAATATCTCGACCGCAGGCGAGAAGCACGTCACCTGGAAGAGCCTGGAAGCGCGCGTGCCGCTGGACCACCGCAAATACACTCGCGATCTCCTGAAGAAGTACGACATCGAGCTGACCACGACTGATGTGGCCGACAACCAGCCGCAGCCGTTCGACGCCGAAACCGCGCTGGAGCTGCTGAAAGTCTCGTTCAATCATCCGATCCGGCTGATCGCGAATGCGCTGGGCGTGCCGCCGAAGGCCATGATCGAGATGGGCAAGAAGCACAACGTGCCGGTGGCAGCCCTCGTCGGCGCCAAGGAGCACGCGCTGCGTCAGGTGGCGGCCGGCGTCGACATCCTCGTGGTGCAGGGTACCGAGGCCGGCGGCCATTGCGGCGAGGTCTCGACCCTGGTGCTGGTGCCGGAGGTGATCAAGGCGATCAAGCCGATCCGCGACGTGCCGGTGCTGGCGGCCGGCGGCATCATGACGGGCCGGCAGATGGCGGCCTGTATGGCGATGGGCGCGGCCGGCGTATGGACCGGCTCGGTGTGGCTGGCCACCGTCGAGTCCGAGACCTCCGAGATCTTTCGCGAGAAGATGATCGCGGCATCGTCCCGCGACGCGATCCGCTCGAAGGGCCGCACCGGAAAGCCGGCGCGACAGCTCCGTTCGGTCTGGACCGATGCCTGGGATCGTGCGCCGGAGAGCCCCGGCGCCCTGCCGATGCCGCTGCAGAGCATCATCAGCCGTGACGCCTTCAACTCGATCGACCGCGCGGCCGCGAGCGGCAACGCCAAGGCGCTCGACCTCGTGAGCTATTTCGTCGGCCAGGGCGTCGGCCTGATCGACAGCGTGAAATCGGCCGGCGCCGTGGTGCAGGAGTTCAAGGAAGAGTTTGCCGAAGCCGTCGAGCACATGAATGCGCTGGTGGCGGAGTAGTTGCCACCCGTCATTGCGAGCGAAGCGAAGCAATCCAGACTGTCACCGCGGAAAGATTCTGGATTGCTTCGCTTCGCTCGCAATGACGAAAACAATCGATATCGTGAATTGAGGCCATGACCAAAAAGACCATTCCTCCCGAAGACCGCATCCCCGTCATCGTCGGCATCGGCGAGATCGTCGACCGTCCCAAGGAGATCATCGAGGGCCTCGAGCCGCTCGATCTGCTCGAACAAGCACTGCGACGCGCAGAAGCTGACGCCGGCGCGAAGCTGCTCGGCGAGGTGCAGTCGCTCGACGTCGTCAACTTCCTGAGCTGGCGCTATCGCGACCCGGAGAAGCTGCTTGCGCAACGGCTCGGCGTCTCGCCGGCACATTGCTATTACGGTCCGGTCGGCGGCGAGAGCCCGATCCGTTTCATTCATGAGGCAGCCAAACGCATCGCGCGCGGCGAATGTACCGTGGCCGCGGTCTGCGGCGCGGAAGCGCAATCGACGGCAACCAAGGCCGAGCGAGCGGGCGTCAAGCTGCCATGGACGCCGTTTGCCCATGACGTCGAGGAGCCGAAGCGCGGCGCGGCGTTCCAGAAGCCGCTCGCGGTGAAGCTCGGCGTTTTCCGCCCCGTCACGGTCTATCCGTTCTACGAAGCGGCATCGTCCGCACATTGGGGCCAGACGCCGCGCGAGGCGATGGCGGAATCAGGCACGCTGTGGTCACGCTATTCGGAAGTCGCCGCGCAAAATCCGAACGCCTGGCTGAAGCGGCGCTATGCACCGGACGAGATCACGACGCCGACCCCGGATAACCGGCTCATCGCCTGGCCGTACAACAAACTGATGGTTGCCAACCCAAGCGTCAACATGGGCGGCGCGCTGCTGCTCACCACCCTCGGCAAGGCGCGCGCATCGGGCATCGCCGAGGACAAGCTCATCTATCCGCTCGGCGGCGCTTCGGCCGAAGAACCGCGCGACTATCTCGTGCGCGACCAGTTCTTCGAGAGCCACCCGCAGAACGCGGTGCTGAAGGCCGTGATGGGCATCGCCGGCGGCGCCGGCAAGAATTTCGACGCGATCGAGCTCTACAGCTGCTTCCCTTGCGTGCCCAAGATGGCGCGGCGGACGCTGGGTCTGGGCGCCGACGTGCAGCCCACCGTGAACGGTGGCCTCACTTTCTTCGGCGCGCCGCTCAACACCTACATGACGCATGCAGCCTGCGCAATGGTGCGGCGCCTGCGCGGTGGCGACAAGCTCGGCCTGCTCTACGGCCAGGGCGGCTTCGTCACCAAGCATCACGCGTTGGTGGTTTCGAAGACACCGCCGCAGGATACGCTGGCGCAGGAGACCAGCGTGCAAGGCGAGGCCGACCGCAACAAGCGTGCGGTGCCGGAGTTCGTCACAGAGGCGAGCGGCAAAAGCAAGGTTGAGAGCTTTACCGTGCTCTATGGCCGTGGCGGCGATGTCGAGCACGGTGTGGTGATGTTGCGTACAGCAGACGACCGCCGCACGCTGGCGCGGATTCCCGCCAGCGATGGTACGACGCTGGCGCATCTATTGAACATGGATAAGACGCCAGTCGGCTCGATTGGCGAGATCACCATGGCGGCCGATGGCATACCCGAGTGGCGGGTGGCCTAGCTAGCCCTTCGGCGCCTGCTTTTCCGACGCAGTTGCCGGCTTGCCGCCGGCCCCGACGACGCGAACTGCATCGCCATCGGACAGGCCGTCCGGCGGAGCGGTGATGACGCGGTCATCGGGCGCGATACCCGAGGCTAGCTCAATCTCCTTGCCGAGATCGCGGGCGATGGTCACGGTCTTGAACTGCACCTTCTCATCCGCACCAACGGTCGCAACACGCAGGCCGCTGCCGTTGAAGATCAGGGCGCTGGCGGGAATGCTGAGGGGCGCGGTGTCGCGCTGAAGGTTGAGCTTCACACTGGCGTAGCCGCCAGGCATCAGCTCACCGCTCGAATTGTCCAGCCCGAGCTGCATTCGCGTAGTGCCGGAGGCGACGTCGACAGCCTGGGAAGAAGCTTCCACCGTCGCCTGGAACATCCGGTTCGGATACTCCGGCATCACCATCGTAGCCTTGGCGCCGATCTTGATCGCCGGAACGTAATTTTGGGGGACGTTGACGTAGACGCGCAGCTTGGTGATGTCGGAGACCACGAACATCGCCGGCCCCGAACCACCGCCGGCGTTGATCAGCGCGCCGACGTCGGTGTCGCGCGCCGTGACCACGCCGTCGAACGGCACGGTGATCTTCTTGTAGCCGGCGAGCGCCTCGAGCCGCTCGACATTGGCCTGTCCCGAATGCACGGCGGCGTTCTTGTTGGAGAGGTCGGCGGTGCGCTCGTCGATCTCCTGCGCCGAGACGAAGTTGGAGGCGACCAGTGTCTTGCGCCGGTTCAGGGTTGCTTCCGACAGCCTGGCGCTGGCCTGCTGGCTGGCGAGGTCGGCGCGGGCCTGCAAGAGTTGCTGATCGAGGTCGGGCGCCTCGATCTCAGCGATCACCTGGCCGGTCTTGACGCGGGCGCCGATGTCGACGCTCCAGCTCTTGAGATAGCCGGAGACCCGCGCGAAGATCGGGGCGCGGTAATAGGCCTCGAGGCGCCCCGGCAGGTCGATGGTGGAGTTGAGGGATTTTGCGTTGGGCAGGGTCACCGCGACGCTCGGAACGGCCTGGTCATCGGTCCATTCCTTCAGCTTGGAGCCCTGGTCCTCGCGGGCCCGGATGCCGGTGCCGACCACGAGGCCTGCTGCAATCAGCGCCACCACGCCGAAAATGCCCAGTTTCCGGTGCGACACCGGGGAGCGGGGTTCAGTGGGCGACATGCGGAGTCTCCAATGGGGCGGCGGCTTTGGCGCCTTGTTTCTTGTGTACCATACTGAACACCACGGGAACAAACATCAGCGTGGCGAAGGTTGCAAAGATCAGGCCGCCGATCACAGCGCGACCAAGGGGAGCATTCTGTTCGCCGCCCTCACCCAAGCCCAGGGCCATCGGCGCCATGCCGATGATCATGGCGAGCGCGGTCATCAGAACGGGGCGGAACCGGACGAAGCCGGCCTCCAGCGCCGCTGCGATGGGATCGCCCAGTTCCTCATAGCGCTCGCGGGCGAAGGAGATCACCAGCACGCTGTTGGCGGTGGCCACGCCCATGCACATGATCGCACCCGTCAGCGCCGGCACCGACAGCGTGGTCTGGGTCGTGAACAGCATCCAGACGATGCCGGCAAGGGCTGCCGGCAACGCTGTGATGATCACGAACGGATCGGACCAGGACTGGAAGTTCACGACGATCAGGAGGTAGATCAGCACGACGGCGCCAAGCAGGCCGAACAAGAGGCCCGTGAAGGCGCTGTTCATCGTCTGCACCTGACCGAGCAGCACCACGGAGGAGCCCTTCGGCACTTCCTTGGCAGTATCGGCAATCAGCTGGCGAATATCATTGGAGACCGCTCCGAGATCGCGGCCTGACGTCGTCGCAAAAATCTGCACCAGCGTCTGGATGTCGTATTGCGATACCACGGCGCTCGACGTCGAGCGCTTGATGTCGGCGATGCCGCCGAGGATCGGCGACTGCGAATTGCCGGTCGCGGTGATCGGCAGCGTCTGAAGCGCGCTGAGCGAATCGATCTGGTATTGCGGCGTCTGCATCACGATGGAGTAGGACACGCCATTGTCCGGATTGAGGAAGTAGGTCGGCGCGACCTGCGAGGAGCCGGCGAGGTTGACCACGAGGCTGTTGGTGACGTCGCGTTCGGTCAGGCCGACATATTGCGCGCGGGTGCGGTCGACATCGATGTTGAACGTCGGGCTGTTTGGCGACTGCTGGATCCGAGCATCGGCGACGCCGGGAATGCGGCGGACCTTGGCGAGCAGCTTGTTGGCATAGGCAAAGTTGGCCGCGGCATTGGCGCCACGGACCTGGAGGTCGATCGGCGCCGGCGCACCGAAGTTCAGGATCTGGCTGACGATGTCTGCCGGCAGGAAGGCAAAGCTGACGCCCGGGAACAGCCGCGGCAGCTGCTCGCGCAGCACCCTCACATGCTCCTCGGTCGGCTTGTGACCTTCCTTCAGCTTGATCTGGACGTCGCCGTCCTGCGGACCGATCACGCCGGTGTTGTTGTAGGTCATGTTGATGCCGGAGATCGGCATGCCGATGTTGTCGGTCATGGTCTCGATCTCGCCGGGAATCAGCTTGCGCACCGCCTTCTGCACATCCGCGAGCTGGTTGGCGGTCTCCTCGACGCGGGTGCCGACCTGGGTGCGGACATGCATCAGGATGTTGCCGGCATCGACCGCGGGGAAGAAGTTACGTCCCAGGAAAGGCACCAGCGCGAAGGAGGCGCCGACCACGCAGAGGAAGCCGATCACGAACACCGGGCGGTGTGCGAGCGCGAGCCCGAGGAAATTATGGTAGCCGCCGCGAATGCGTTCGAACCGGGCCTCGAAGCCGCGCTGGAACCAGACGAGTGGGTTGCGCGACTTCGGCGGCCCGCCCTCATGATGGACATGCGCTTGCAGCAGATAGTTCGCCATGGTCGGCACCAGTGTGCGCGACAGGATGAACGACCAGATCATGGCGAACATCACCGCTTCAGCCATCGGCACGAACAGGAAGCGCGCGACACCGGTGAGGAAGAACATCGGCACGAACACGATGCAGATGCAGAGCAGCGAGACGAAGGCCGGCGTCACGATCTGGTTGGCGCCGTCGAGGATCGACTGCTCGACCGGCTTGCCCTGCTCCAGATGATAATTGATATTCTCGATGGTCACCGTGGCGTCGTCGACGAGAATGCCGACCGCGAGCGCAAGGCCGCCGAGCGTCATGATGTTCAGCGTCTCGCCGATCGCCGACAGCATGATGATGGCACCGAGCACCGACAGCGGGATCGAGACCGCGATGATCACGGTCGAGCGCCAGCTGCCGAGGAACAAGAGGATCATGACGCTGGTGAGCAGCGCGGCGATCACGCCTTCAAACGCCACGCCCTGGATCGCGCCGCGGACGAACACCGATTGGTCGCCGATGAATCCGATCTTCAGCGAATCCGGCAGCTGATCCTTGACGTCGATGACCTTCTGCTTGATGCCGGCGATGATATCGAGCGTCGAGGTCGCGCCCGCCTTCAGCACCATCATCAGCACCGAGCGGTTGCCGTCGACGTGGACGATGTTGGTCTGCGGCGGATTGCCGTCGCGCACAGTCGCGACGTCGCGCACATAGACCATGGCGCCGTTGACGGTCCTGATCGGCAGATTGCCGAGTTCGTCGATCTTGAGCGGCGAGTTGTTGAGCTGGATGCTGTACTCGAAGGTGCCGATCTTCTGGGTGCCGACCGGCGTGATCAGGTTTTGCGCGGCAAGCGCATTGGCAACGTCCTGGCCGGACAGGCCGCGGGCCTGGAGTGCGGTCGGGTCGAGGTCGATCTGGACCTGGCGCTGCTTGCCGCCGAACGGATACGGGATCGCCGCACCAGGCACGGTGACCAGCGGCGTACGGAGCTGGTTGATGCCGATGTCGGCGAGGTTCTGCTCGGTCAGACCGTCGCCCGACAGCGCCACCTGGATGATCGGAACGGTCGAGGCGGAGTAGTTCAGGATCAAGGGCGGCGTCGCGCCCGGTGGCATCTGCTTCAGCAGCGTCTGCGAGATCGCGGTGACCTGCGCATTTGCGGTACGGATGTCGACATTGGGCTGGAAGAAGATCTTGATGATGCCAAAGCCGTTGTAGGAGTTGGCCGCGATGTGCTCGATGTCGTTGACGGTGGTCGTCAGCGCCCGCTGGAACGGCGTGGTGATGCGGCCGGACATCTGGTCCGGCGGCAAGCCGGTATACTGCCAGACCACGCCGATCACGGGGATGCGGATGTCCGGGAAGATGTCGGTCGGCGTGCGCAGCGCCGCCAACGGCCCGATGATCAGAAGCAGGAGCGCGAGCACGACAAACGTGTAGGGCCGGCTCAGGGCAATACGAACCAGAGCAATCATTCGTCAGGCAATTCCAAATCAGGGGACACGGAACACGCCCCCGCGGGTTCCTCGGCTGATTTACCCGAACAACGCCAAAATGGCCAACGCCAGCCTGTCACGTGCGGTCACTTCCCTGCTATCGCACAGCGAAATCGCATTCCAGATATGCAGCCTCTGCCCGAAGATTACAGAGACAGCTTTCATCCGCGTAAAAAAGCGGCGCCCGGAAGCGCCGCTTTCAGAATTGCTGGTCCTTCCCGGCTTACGCGGCGCGGACGTTGGTCAGGAATTTGCTGACCTCAGTCTTTAGTCGGGTGCTGTCGTTGGACAGCATCTGCGCGGCGGACAGCACCTGCGAGGAGGCCGTGCCGGTCTCGGTGGCTCCGCGCTGCACGTCGGTGATGTTGGACGAGACCTGCTGGGTGCCCTGGGCCGCCTGCTGAACGTTGCGGGCGATTTCCTGGGTCGCGGCACCCTGCTCTTCCACCGCGGCCGCAATCGCCGAGGAGATTTCCGAAAGACGCTCGATGGTCGAGGAGATCTCCTTGATCGCGCCGACCGAGTCGTTGGTCGCCGCCTGGATGCCGGAAATCTGCTGGCCGATCTCACCGGTCGCCTTGGCGGTCTGCTCGGCAAGCGCCTTCACTTCGGAGGCGACCACCGCAAAACCGCGGCCGGCTTCACCGGCGCGCGCCGCCTCGATGGTGGCGTTGAGCGCGAGCAGGTTGGTCTGGCCGGCGATGGTGTTGATCAGCTCGACGACGTCGCCGATGCGAGACGCAGCCTTCGAGAGCTCGCTGACGCGCTCGGTGGTGGCACGGGCCTGGCCGACGGCATCGCCCGCCATCCGCGCCGATTCCTGCACCTGGCGGCTGATCTCGCCGACCGAGGAGGCCATCTCTTCAGTCGCCGAGGCCACCGACTGGACGTTGGTGGACGCTTCTTCCGAAGCCGCCGCGACCGTGGTCGCCAGCCGCTGCGAGCGGTCGGCGGTCGAGGTCAACGTGCTGGCCGAGGCCTCGAGCTGGGTCGACGCCGACGACACCGTCTGCACGATCTCGCCGATCATCGATTCGAATTCGCTGGTGATGTTGTCGACACGGCGGCCGCGCTCGATCTTGGCCTCGGCGTCGGCCGTGGCAGCCTCGTCGGCGGCCTTCTTGGCGATCAGGGCTTCCTTGAAGACCTGGAGCACATCGGCCATGGCGCCGATTTCGGTCTTCTCGCCGCGATGCGGAACCTGGGCGGAGAGGTCGCCCTTGCCCAGCGCCTGCATCGGTTGGACGATCGAGTTGATGCCGCTGGAGACATCGTGAACGAGGTAGAAGCTGACGCCGAGGCCGACGACGACGGCGGCACCGAGGATGATCGCGACCAGCACGAAGGCGTAATAGTAAGTGTCAGAGGCATCTGCGGAGGCCTGATCGCCGCCCTTGGTGTTCAGCTCGATGTCCTTGGCCAGAATGGCGTCGGCCTCGAGCCCGATCTTGTTGACCGTCTTGGAGTTCAACTCGTGCGCCTCGTGCGGAATCTTGCCGGCCTCCTTGCGCGACAGCGCCATGACTTCCTGGGTGCCCTTCTTGTAGTCCTCCCAAGTCTTGGACCACTGGCTGTAAAGAGCGCGCTCCTCGGGCGAGGTGATCATCGCCTCGTACTTTTTGCGGAACCCGGTGTTGGCCTCGATCACGGTCGCGAGCGTCTTCTCCGCCGCGAGCTTCTCCTCCAGCGTTTCTGCCAGCATGTGCTCGCGGATGACGTTGCGGTAGGTGATGACGCCGGCGCGCAGATCGCCAATCACCCGCACGCTGGGCATCCAGCTCGTGGTGATGTCGACCGTATTGGCGTTCATCGACCGCATTTTCATGACGGCGAGCAGGCCCATGCCGGTCATCGCAACCAACAGGAACGCCACGACACTGATGATCTTGGCGCGGATGGAGATGGTGGCGAGCATAATCGGGTCTCTTTGCGTTGGCGCGGCGGCGCGTCGAATGGATCAACCAAAAGCGGCGGCGCCGATATCCAACAACAAAGCGACTGAGCAGTTGTTGACTACGACTCCGTACGAGTACGGAACCTTAAAGAAGTGAAGGAGCGACTAAAAATGCTCTGCGCTCAGCGCATGAGCCTAATCGCATCCGCAAAAAACTCCGGTCCACCGAAATTGCCCGACTTCAAAGCGAGCAGCATGTCGCCTGCCGCGGCACCAACGGCGCGAAGCACCGGCACTCCCGCGGCGATCTCCGCGCCGACCAGGAAACCGGGAATCCCGAGCCGGTCGACGACGGCGCCGGAGGTCTCGCCGCCGGCCACGACCAGGCGCCGAACACCTGATTTCACTAGGCTTTCGGCGATATCGGCCATCGTCTGCTCGATGGCGTGCCCCGCGGCGTCGCGACCATGCCGCGCCTGGAGCGCAGCGACGTCAGCAGGCGTCGCGCTCGATGCAATCAGCACGGGGCCTTGGGCCAATCGCTCCTTCGCCCAGTCCAGCGCGCGCTGCGTTTCGTTGGCGCCCGTAAGAATACGGTCAGGCTCGAGACGGAGCACCGGCATGACCCGCTCGGCGTTGGCGATCTGCTGCAAGGTGGCTTGCGAGCAGCTTCCGGCGAGGCATGCCGCCCGCCCGCCGACGGCGGCGCCCTGCTCGCTGCCTGTGGCAGCCGACTTGACCTTGCCGGTCGACACCAGTGCGCGGGCGAGGCCCAGGCCGATACCGGACGCACCGACCGACAGCCGGTGCCCTGCCGCGACAAGGCCGATGGTCTCGAGGTCGCGATCGAACACGGCGTCGATGATGGCGGCACCGATGCCCTTGCCCGATAGTTCGGCAAGCCGGGTCCGCACGGCCTCCGTCCCCCGTGAGAGGGTCGCGAGGTCGACGAGACCGATCTGCATCTTGCTCTGGCGCGCCAGCACACGCACCAGGTTGGAATCATGCATCGGGTTGAGCGGGTGGTCCTTGAGCGGGCTCTCGTTCAGCGGCACGGCACCGACGAACAGATTGCCCTGGTAGACGGTGCGGCCGGTCTCGGGAAAGGCCGGCGTCACCAGCACGACGCCCTCGCCGCAATCGGCGCGCAGCGCATCCATCACCGGCCCGATATTGCCGGCATCCGTGGAATCGAAAGTCGAGCAGATCTTGAACAGCACGTGGCTCGCGCCGCGCCCGCGCAGCCATGTCTCGGCCGCGCGCGAACGCAACACCGCAAGCCCCGCCTCGATCGAGCGGCTCTTCAGCGACACCACGACGGCGTCCACTTCGGGCAACTTCAGATCGTCGGCCGGCACGCCGATGGTCTGCACCGTGCGCAGGCCGGCGCGCGTCAGCGTGTTGGCGAGATCGGAGGCGCCGGTATAGTCGTCGGCGATGCAGCCCAACGCAAGTGTCACGGCTTCACTCCCGCATAGGGCTTGAACCAGGCGAGGCCGTCGGTGGTCTTGCCGCGTGGATTGTATTCGCAGCCGACGAAGCCGGCATAGCCGAGGCGGTCGAGCTCTTCGAACAGGAACGGATAATTGAGCTCCTCGCCGTCGGGCTCGTTGCGCGAGGGAATGCTGGCGATCTGGACGTGGCCGATGATCGGCATCATCTCGCGCAGCCGCATGGTGACGTCGCCATGGATGATCCCGCAGTGATAGATGTCGAACTGCAGTCTCAGGTTGGGAAGCCTCAATTCCTGGATCAGATCGCGGGCAAAGCCGAAATCGTTGAGGAAATAGCCTGGCACATTGCGTGCATTGATCGGCTCGAGCACGATGTCGATGCCATGTGGCGCGAAGAATTCTGCGGCCCAGGCCACCGACTTGTAGAAGGCCTCGATTGCGACCCGTTCGCCGCGGTTGGCGATGCCCGCCATCAAATGCAGCCGCTTGACGCCGGTCGCTTTGGCGTAAGGCAGCGCCGTCTCCAGGCTCGCCTTGAGGTCGGCAAAGCGCGCCGGCAGCGCGGCAAAACCTTTCTCGCCGGCATTCCAGTCGCCCGGCGGCAAGTTGAACAGCGCCTGTGTCAGACCGTTGCGCTTGAGCCGCTCGCCGATCGCTTCGACCGGATGCTCATAGGGAAAGAGAAACTCGACAGCGGTGAAGCCGGCTGCCGCTGCGGCGTCGAACCGGTCGAGGAACGGCACCTCGGTGAACATCATCGAGAGGTTGGCGGCGAAACGGGGCATTGAAATCCTCTTCTACTTGTCGCCGGGAAGTTTTACGCCGGTGACCTGCGCATACATGCGCGCCACCGACGCATCATCGTCACGCCCCATGCCGGCGGCTGATGTCATCAGGAACATCTGGAGAGCTGCGGCGGAAACCGGCACCGGGAATCTGGCGCTGCGCGCCATGTCCTGGATGATGCCGAGATCCTTGACGAAGATCTCCACCGCGCTGCGCGGCGTGTAGTCGCCGTCGAGCACGTGCGGCATGCGGTTCTCGAACATCCACGAATTGCCGGCAGAGGCCGTGATCACTTCATAGACCTTGCGGATGTCGAGGCCCTGCTTGGCGGCGAACGCCATCGCTTCGCTTGCGGCAGCGATATGCACGCCAGCAAGCAGCTGGTTGATCATCTTGAATGCCGCGCCCTGGCCAGCGGCATCGCCGAGCTCGTAGAGCTTTGCCGCCATGGCGTCGAGCGCCGGACGCGCCTTGGCAAACGCTGCGGGACTGCCCGACGCGAGGATCGTCAGCTCGCCATGCGCGGCACGCTGCGCACCACCGGAGATCGGCGCATCCAGGTAATTTCGGCCGGTCGCTTCCAGCTGTTTTGCCAGGCGCCGGGCCACGTCGGGATCCATGGTCGCGGAGGAGACGAAGACGCCATCCTTCGGCAGGGTCTCGGCGACGCCGTCCTTGCCGAACAGGATCGCCTCGGTCTGCGCGGCGTTGACGACGACGCTGACGACGATGTCCGCGCCCTTGGCCGCCTCGGCCGGTGTTGTCGCGCCAGCGCCGCCGTCTTTGACAAAACGTGCCACCGCATCAGCCGAAACGTCGCAGCCGGTGACCTTATGGCCAGCGCGCTTCAGCGAGGTCGCCATGCCGTACCCCATCGAGCCGAGCCCGATAACGGCGATGCGCTGATTTTGTGACGTGGAGGCGGCCATGTAACTCACCCTTGCGAACGTTTCCCCGAGGGCCGCCTTAGCGGCGGCTCGTGATCTCGAATAACACGGCTTGGCCCCCCTGCCAAAGCGTGAGACAAGCGAGCATGACGGCCATGAAAACTGAAACGAGCAACGAAACAAGGCTGCGTGAGGATATCTGCCGCTTCGGACGGTCCCTGTTCGAGCGCGGGCTGACGCCGGGCTCTTCCGGCAATATCAGCGTCAGGCTGGATGGCGGCGGCTGGCTGGTGACGCCGACCAACGCCTCGCTCGGCTTCCTCGATCCTGCAAAACTGTCGCGGCTGGACGATCAGGGACGGCTCGTGTCGGGCGATGCGCCGACCAAGGAAGTTCCGCTGCACACTGCGCTCTACGATACGCGCGGAAGCGCACGCGCGATCGTGCATCTGCATTCCACCCATTCGGTCGCGCTCTCGATGCTGCCCGAGATCGACCCGCGCGCCGCGTTGCCGCCGATGACGGCCTACTATCTGATGAAATGCGGCGCGACCGCGCTCGTGCCCTATTACCGCCCTGGCGATCCCGCGGTCGCGGATGCAATCAAGGGACTGGCCGGGAAATACTCATCCGTGCTGCTCGCCAATCATGGCCCGGTGGTCGCCGGCGACACGCTCGAAGCCGCCGTATTCGCGACGGAAGAGCTGGAAGAGACGGCGAAGCTCTATCTGCTGCTGCGCGGGATGAACCCGCGGAATCTGTCGCCGGAGCAGGTGACGGATCTGGTGAAAGTGTTCGGAGTGACGCTGCCTGAGCATGGGCACGGGCCGCACCCAACGACGTCATCCTGAGGTGCGAGCCTTGCGATGCAACGCATTGCAAGGTGAAGCCTCGAAGGATGGGCTACAGGCGCTTGCGGCTCATCCTTCGAGGCGCGCAAGGGCGCGCACCTCAGGATGACGGCTGTGGCTGTGGGGAGAGCGATAGCGCTTACAGCCCCAGATACGCCTTCCGTACGTCCGGATTGCCCCTGATCTCCGCCGCCGGCCCCTGCATCAGCACGCGGCCGGTTTGCAGGATGTAGGCGCGGTCGGCGATCTCCAGGCACTCGGCCATGCGCTGCTCGACGATCAGAACGGTCATGCCGGCGTCGCGGATGGTTTCCACCGCCTGGAAGATTTCATCGACCAGCTTCGGCATGATGCCCTGCGAGGGTTCGTCGAGCATCAGAAGCCGCGGACGCGTCATCAGGGCGCGGCCGATCGCCAGCATCTGCTGCTCGCCGCCGGAGAGCGTTTCGGCGCGCTGCTCGAGGCGTTCGGACAGGCGCGGAAACAGCTTGAAGACGAGATCGAGCGGCCCCTCGCGATCGGCCTCGCCGCGATAGAGATAGCTGCCGAGGCGGAGATTGTCGCGCACCGACAAGCGCGGGAACAGGCGGCGGTTCTCCGGCACATAGGCGATGCCGGTCGCGGTGATGTGATGCTGCGCCATGCCGTCGAGGCGCTTGCCGTCGAACGTCACCGTGCCCGAGCGCGGACGCTCGGCACCGGCGATGGATTTCAGCAGCGTCGACTTGCCCGCGCCGTTGGCGCCGGCGACACAAACGATCTCGCCCTTGGTGACTTCAATGCTGACCGCGGAGATCGCGACCAGGCCCTGATAGGCGGTCGTCACTTCATGCACCGACAGCATGACGATCTCCCAGATATGCCTTGATCACCTTGGGATCGCGGACGACGTCGGCGGGCGTGCCCTCGACCAGCACCTTGCCGAGGTCGAGCACGATGGCGCGGTCGACCAGCGGCATCACGATCTCCATGACGTGTTCGACCATCAGCACCGTGATGCCGGTATCGCGTACTTTTCGCACCAGCGCCACGCCAGTCTGCGCCTCGGTCGGCGTGAGGCCGGTGAGGACTTCGTCGAGCAAAAGCAGTTTCGGTTCGGTCGCGAGCGCACGGGCGACTTCGAGACGGCGCTTCTCGGCCGGCACGAGGTCGCTTGCGAGCACGTCGGCGCGCGCGGCAAGACCGGTGAACTCCAGCACCTCATGCGCTTTGCGGCGCGCCTCGCGCATCACGGTGTTGCGCACCAAGGCACCAACGATGACGTTGTCGATCACCGTCATGGTCTCAAAGCTCTTGACGACCTGGAAGGTGCGCCCGACGCCCCGCTGGCAGCGCTCGGCCGCCGGCAGTTTTGTCACATCCTCGCCATCGAACCAGATCGAGCCCTGGGTCGGCGGCAGGACGCCGGCGATGAGATTGAACAGCGTCGACTTGCCGGCACCGTTGGGGCCGATCAGGCCGACGATCTCGCCGCGGCCGACCGAGATTGAGACGTCTGAGTTGGCGACGAGGCCGCCGAAGCGCTGCCAGACGCCGCGGGTTTCAAGGAGCGCGGTCATCGCGTGGCTCCTTTTGCCTTCGAACGGGAGAACAGGCTCACCAGGCCTTGCGGCAGAGCCAGCGAGATCGCCACGATCAGCCCGCCATAGACGATGAGGTCGACGCCGCGGCCGGAGCCACCGATATAGGAGCGTGTCAGCTCCGTCATCGGGATCAGGATAGCCGCCCCTAACACGGGCCCCCAGAGGGTGCCGATGCCGCCAAGCACGGCCGGGAGCGCCATCAGCAGCGAGAACTGGAAGCCCATGACGCTTTCGGGATCGATATAAGCGAGGAACTGCGCATAGAACGCACCGCCAACCGCGACGAGGAAAGCGGACACGGCAGCCGCCCCCATCTTAGAATTAAACACGACGACGCCGAGGCTTTCAGCGGCGTCCGGATTGTCCTTCACCGCGCGCCACCAAAAACCCCATTTGGAGTCTTCAAGCCACCAGGTGACGAACCAGGCGAGGCAGCAAAGCGCCAGCGCGAAATAGAAATAGGGCAGCTTGCTGCGCATGAACTGGAATTTCAGCCAGCTGTCGCCGCGCACGGGGATGGTAATTCCCATCGCGGCCCCCGCCCATTCCCAGTTCTGGAACAGCAACAGCCCGATTTCGGCGATGACGATGGTCGCGATCACGAAGTAATGGCCGCGCAGGCGGAAGAAGGGATAGCCGAGCCCCATCGCGATGAGAGCCGCGATCGCACCACCAGCGAGCATACCGAACCAGGGCAACACGCCGAACTTGGTGAACAGAAGCTCGGTGGTGTAGGCGCCGATGCCGAAATAGAGAGCGTGGCCCAGCGAGATCTGTCCGCAATAGCCGGAGAGGATGTTCCAGCTCTGCGACAGCGCCGCATACATCAGGGTCAGGACCAGGATGTTCTGGATGTAGACGTTCTTGACGAACAGCGGCGCGAGCGCGGCCAGTGCGGCCAGCACTGCGGCAATGATGAGATCGCGGCGACGCCGCGCCGTATAATTCTTGTCCATCACATTGACCCGAACAGGCCGCGCGGCCGGATGAACACAACGAGCAAGTACACCGCATAGATGCCGACCGACTTCAGTGAGGGCGGCAGCATCAGGGCGGTCACCGCTTCAACCAGGCCGACAATGATGCCGCCGGCAAAAGCGCCGAACACACTGCCAAAGCCGCCGAGCGCCACCGTGACATAGGCAATCAGCGCAAAGGATGCGCCAACGTCGGGATAGATGTAGAAAAACACCGCCATGATCGCGCCGGCGAGACCGACGAGCGCAGCGCCAAGGCCCCAACCGAACGCGAACACGAGGTTCTTGTCGATACCGACGAGCGCGACGGCACCGGGATCTTCACGGGTGGCTTCCAGCGCGCGGCCGAAATCGGTGCGGTGGATGAAGAAGTAGAGGCCGGCAAAGGCTGCGATCGAGACCAGCGCACCAACCAGCTGTGGCTCCGGCAGGAAAATGCCTGCGATCGAGATGGTTTTGCCGCCGAGCCAGGATTGCGGAATGCTGCGATAGTCCGGCGTGAAGAACAGCTGGGCCAGTCCGCGCATCACGATGGCCAGGCCGAAGGTGGTGAAGATCTGCACCATGCCGGCATTGGCCTTGGCGCGCATGGCGAAGCGCACAACCAACAGGTAGACCACCGCTCCGAACACGAACATCGCTGCCGCGACCAGCGGCGCCGAGAGCAAGGGATCGATGGCGAAGAACGTGAACAGGAAGAAGGACGCGTACATCGCGATCATCAAGAACTCGCCATGGGCGAAGTTCGTGACATCCATCAGGCCGAAGATCAGCGCGAGGCCGACGGCGATCAGTCCATAGAGCAGGCCCATCAGCAGGCCGCTCGCAAGACTTTGGACAACGGTTTCGACTGTCAGCAACTTGTCCCCCAGAAAAGTTCTCACCCCGAGGGGCGTCATCGAACGCGCATCGCAAAGGACGGGCCGCCCTCGCCTGTCCCGACGCGGGCTCCGTCTTACTCCGCAGGATCAGGATCGGGAGCTCTCGTCCGAGCTCCCGATTCCATCCTCATTTCATTGGCCAGACAGCTTCGGCTACCGCCGCCTGCGACGGGAAAATGGTGACGAACTTGCCGCCGATATATTGCAGCAGCACCGGATCGGCGTCGTTGTTCTGGCCCATGTCGTCGAACTTGACCCGCTTCCAGGGCATGATGGTCTGTTCGCCCGGAATGTCGGTTGCGGCCATCGCGTCGCGGATCTTCTCGCCGTCGGTCGACTTGGCGCGGTTGATGGCGTCCGCAATCACGATCATCGCCATGAACTGCCGCGACGTGTTGTCGTTGAGGTCCTTGCCCGATTTCGCCTTGAAGAGATCGTTGATCTTGCCGACCATCGGCCGCTTGGCGGCAAGATCGAGCGAGAAGCTGCCGCGGGTGATCGCGCCTTCGAGCTTGTCGCCGACGGCGTCGTAAAGCGCCTTTTCGGAGAAGCCGGCTGCCTGGGCCAGGATCGCGTTCGGCTTGTAGCCGAGTTCCGCCATCGTCTTCACCAGCAGGATGCCGTCCGTGGTGTAGCTCGAGGGCAGCAGCACATCCGCATTGGCGGCCTTGAGCTGCTGGACTTCGGCAGACAAAGACGGCGAGTTGGCGCGGTACTTGATGTCGGCGACGATCTTGTAGCCGCGCTCGGTTGCAAACTTGGTCTGGGCGTTGGCGGAGTCGGTGCCGAAGATCGTGTCTTCGTGGAACAGCGCCAGCGTCTCGGCCTTGACGCCCTTCTTCTTCATCGAGTCGAGGAAATCGAACATCGCGGCCGAGAACATCTCGTCATGCGGCGATGCGCGGAAATAGTACTTCAGTCCGCGGCGATGCAGGCTCGGCGAGGAATTGTCCGCCGACAAGAACGGGATCTGGTAACGCTCGCAGATCTGGCTGACCGTGACCGCGACTGCGCTCTGATAGGAGCCGAGCACCGCGCAGACTTTCTCCTGGGTGATCAGTCGCTCGGCCTCGGCGCGTCCCTTTTGCGGGTCGCCCTGGTGGTCGGCGTACACCATGCGGATCTTGGCGCCGCCCAGACCCGGCAAGCCGACGCCCTTTGCCAGCGGAAGATCGAAGTCCTGATCGTTGTTGATGATGTCGATCGCGGTCTCGAATGCGCGCTGCGCGTCGACGCCTACCTGGGCGCCGGCGCCCGACAAGGGATAGGTCGCGCCGATCAGCACCTCGGAGGTTTCCGCGCGCGCGGCTAGCGGCAACAGCGCGGCAGCTGCGGTGGCTCCGAGCAGAACGTCGCGGCGAGTGATCGTCATTGGCAAAGTCCCCTGTTATGCGCCTATCGAATGAAACGATTGGCAAACTGCGTAAAGCCCGAAGAAGCAGCAAATGCTGCCCACTAAATCACGGCCATGTTCCTGTTCTTCAGATCCGTCACCAGCATCAGGCCGGGCGAATGCGTAATCGCGAACGGGACCTTGGCTGCATTGATGACCGATTGCGGCGTCACGCCGCAGGCCCAGAACACCGGGATCTCGTCATCGGCAACAGTTACGGGATCACCATAGTCGGGCCTGGCGATGTCCTTGATGCCGATCAGATGCGGATGACCGAGATGCACGGGCGCGCCGTGCACAGCGGGATAGCGCGAGGTGATCTGCACCGCGCGGATCGCATCGGCCGGCTTGAACGGACGCATCGACACCACCATCGGTCCCGCGAACGGACCGGCCTCGCCGCAGGCGATGTTGGTGCGGTACATCGGCACGCGCACGTTCTGCTCGATGTGGCGGATCGGCATGCCCTCGTCGAGCAGCGCCTCTTCGAATGAGAACGAGCAGCCGAGTACGAAGGTCACGAGATCATCGCGCCAATGCTTGGTGACGTCGGTCGGCTCGTCCACGACCTCGCCGTCGCGCCAGACGCGATAGCGCGGCACGTCGGTGCGGATATCGAGATCGGCGCCGAGCGCCGGAATGTGCGGGCTGCCGACGTCCGACATGCCGATGATCGGGCACGGTTTCGGATTGAGCTGGCAGAAGCGGTGGAAGGCGCCTGCGTATTCCGCCGGCAGGATCGCCAGATTGCCCTGGACGAAGCCGGGCGCGACCCCCGCGGTGGAACCGACCTCTCCGCCACGATAGGCGAGCCGGGCCTGGCGGCTCGGGAGCGTGTCGGGCGTTTCAGTTTGCTGCGCTGCCACCAAAACAGTCATGTGATCGACCTGCCTATAAACTCGACAAAGACAGCCAACACCACGCGTGCTATAAAGTCTAATCTTCCTTTCTAATCAATATCGATAAATTTAATTTATCGATCGGGAAAATCCTTCCGATGCTGGACTTCAGGTCGATCGAAACCTTCCTATGGGTTGTGAAGCTCGGCAGCTTTCGCGGCGCCGCAGCACGGCTCAATACGACCCAGCCGGCGATCTCCCAGCGCATCGCCCAGCTCGAGCGCGAGATGGGCGTAAAACTCCTGAACCGCGATCATCGCGTGGCGTCGCCCACCCCGAGCGGCCGGCAGATGATGGTCTATGCGGAAAAGCTGATCGGCCTGCGCGCTCAGATGATGGCCGAGATCGGCGACCGCTCGGCGATGCGCGGCGTGATGCGGCTCGGTGTTGCCGAGACCATCGTGCACACCTGGCTGCCGCGGCTGGTGAAGAGCATGAACCAGATCTATCCCAACCTGTCGCTGGAGATCGAGGTCGACATCACGCCGAACCTCACAGCGCGCCTGCTCGCGCAGGAGATCGAACTGGCCTTCGTGGTCGGACCACTATCGGCCTCCGGCGTGCACAACCGCGTGCTTGCCGATTATCCGATCGGCTTTCTCGCAAGCCCGTCACTCGGGCTCGGCCATGGCCCGGTAACGCGCGCCGATCTCGCGCGGTTTCCAATCATTACCTTCCCGCGCAAGACCAGGCCCTATGAGGTCGTGCGCGAGGTGTTCGACCGGCCCGACTTGCCGCCGATCCGTCTCCACGCCTCCGCCTCGCTCGCCACCGTGATCCACATGGCGGTGGAAGGCCTCGGCATTGCCGTGATCCCCGACGCTATCGTCGAGAACGAGCTCGCCGACGGTCGGCTGCAATTGCTCGACACCGACCTCGCGATCGCGCCGCTGACGTTTACGGCAAGCTGGCTGGCCTCGCCCGACGTCGTCGCGGTGCAGCGCGTCGCCGAGCTTGCATGTCAGATTGCGCAGAGCAGCGTCGCGGTTGACGCGCCCGCGCCGGCGCGTCATTGAAACAGGCGCCGGATAATCGAGAGACCGACCGCATGAGCCGAGCCGCCACCAATCTGCAAATAGATTCCGCCCGCCTCTGGGGCTCCATCCACGAGACCGCGCAATTCGGCGGGACGGCAAAAGGCGGTGTGCGGCGGCTGACGCTGAGCAGCGAAGACAAGCAGGTTCGCGACTGGTTCCGAAAGGCCTGTGAGGAAGCCGGCCTCGAAGTGCATGTCGATGCGCTCGGCTCGCAGTTCGGCCTGCGCAAGGGCCGCGACATGTCGAAGCTACCCGTCGGCATCGGCTCGCATCTCGATACCCAGCCGACCGGCGGCAAATACGACGGCATTCTCGGCACGCTCGGCGCGCTGGAAGTGATCCGCACCCTGAACGACGCCGGCATCGAGACCGAAGCACCGATCTGCGTCGTCAACTGGACCAACGAGGAAGGCTCGCGCTTCGCACCTGCGATGATGGCGTCGGCAGCTTACGTCGGCGATTTCACCACCGACGACATCCTCTCGCGCAAGGACATCGAGGGCACCACCGTCGGCCAGGCGCTCGACAGCATCGGCTATCGCGGCGACAAGCCGGTCGGCTTCCAGAAGCTCGGTTGCTTCGTCGAGCTGCACATCGAGCAGGGTCCGATCCTGGAAGCCGAGGGCAAGACCATCGGCGTGGTCGATTCCGGCCAGGGCGTGCTGTGGTACGACGGCAAGATTTCCGGCTTCGAGAGCCATGCGGGTTCGACGCCGATGCCGCTGCGTCGCGACGCACTCGCAACGCTGTCGGAGATCGTGCTGGCGATGGAGGCAATTGCCAAAAAACACGGACCGAAGGCGGTCGGCACCATCGGCGAGGCCGTGATCGCAAATCCCTCGCGCAACGTCATTCCCGGCGAGATCGCCTTCACCATGGATTGCCGCAGCGCGGACGGCGCGATCATGGATGCCCTCGATCGCGACCTTCGTGCCGCGATCGCCGAGATCGCCGCCCGTCGCAAGGTTGAGGTCACGATCGATCTGGTCTGGCGCAAGCCGCCGACGCATTTCGATCCCAAGCTGATCGCCGCGGTCGAGAATGCGGCCAACACGCTCGGCTATTCCTCCCGCCGCATCACCTCCGGCGCCGGTCACGACGCCTGCAACCTCAATACGGTCATGCCGGCGGCGATGGTGTTCGTGCCCTGCAAGGACGGCATCAGCCACAACGAGCTGGAGGATGCCACGCAGCCCGACTGCGCCGCGGGCACCAACGTGCTGATGCACACCGTGCTGGCGATCGCCGGCGTCGCATCCTGATCGGAGACAGACATGCGCGGAGTTTTCGTCGACGCCAACGAAGCCCTTGCCGTGATCATGGAGCGGCTGGAGAAGCCCGGCGATCCCAGGGTGCGAATCCACCGGAATCCCGACATCAAGCCCGAGCAATATCCTGAGATCCTCGACGGCGCCGAGATCGCGATCGTCGACCACACCGCGCTGCCGACCGAGGTCGCGAAGAAATGTGCGGGCCTCAAGCACGTTGTGTTCCTCGGCACCGGTGCGCGCAGCTACATGAACCCGGAGGAGCTTGCCGAGCTCGGCATCTCCGTGCATCTGATCAAGGGCTATGGCGACACGGCCGTGGCGGAGTCCGCAATCGCACTGATGTGGTCCTCCGCGCGCGTCATCGCGATGATGGACCGCGAGATGCGCGCCGGCAACTGGCTGCGCGAGGACGGCATGCAGCTCACCGGCAAGACGCTCGGCCTGATCGGCTTCGGCGGTATCGCGACCGAGGTCGCACGCATCGCGTCCGGCAGCGGCATGAAGGTGATCGCCTGGAATCGCTCGCCGAAGACCCATCCCGGTGTGGAGTTCACCGATCTCGACACGGTGCTGGCGAAGAGCGACGTGGTCTCGCTGCACCTGCTGCTCAATGACGAGACGCGCGGCGTGATCACGCGCGAAAAGATCGCGAAGATGAAGCCGGGCGTCATCCTCATCAACACCGCCCGCGCCGCCGTCGTCGACGAGCAGGCGATGATCGACGCCTTGAAGTCGGGCCACATCCGCCATGCCGGCCTCGATGTCTTCAATATCGAGCCGCTGCCTGCGGATCATCCGTTGACCAAGATACCGAACGTAACGCTGTCGGCGCATTCGGCGTTCCGCACGCCGGAAGCAAGTGAGAACCTGATCGAAGCGGCATGGGTCCATTGCCGCCGGATCGTGAAAGGATAAGAGCAACAACAATGGCCGACTATCGCACCATCAAGGCAGAGCCGCTCATCAACGTCGTCCGCGCCATCGTCAAGGCGGGCGGGTCTACGGACCGCGAAGCCGAGCTCGTGTCCACCAATCTCGTCGAGGCCAATCTGAAGGGACACGATTCGCACGGGGTCGGCATGATCCCGCGCTATGTCTCGAGCGTCACCAATGGCGGCCTCGCCGTGAACCAGCACGTCAGGATCGTGCTCGACACCGGTCCGCTTCTCACCCTCGACGGTCTCACCGGCTACGGCCAGGTGATCGGCCATGAAGCGATGGAACTGGCCGCAGAGCGCGCCAAGAGCAACGGCGTCTGTCTCGTCGGCCTTTCCAACGCCCACCACATCGGCCGCATCGGCCACTGGGCCGAGCAGTGCATCGACCACGGGTTGGTGTCGATCCACTTCGTCAACGTGATCTCGCGCCCGATCGTGGCGCCCTGGGGCGGCAGCGATGCGCGGCACGGCACCAACCCGTTCTGCGTCGGCATCCCGCGCAGGGGCAAGGACCCCATCGTACTCGACTTCGCCACCAGCAGGATCGCGCAAGGCAAGACCCGCGTCGCCCACAACAAGGGCGTCGAACTCGAGCCCGGCACCATCATCGACAACGAGGGCAAGCCGACGACCAATCCGCGCTACACCGTGATCCCGCCGCATGGGGCGATCCTGCCGTTCGGCGAGCACAAGGGCTCGGGGCTCGCGCTGGTATGCGAAATCCTCGGTGGCGCGCTCTCCGGCGGGCAGGTGGTCAAGGGCCCGTCCGACGGCAAGTACAACGTCCTCAACGGCATGCTCTCGATCATCATCGATCCGGGCAAGCTCGGCACCGGCGAAAACCTGGCGCACGAAGTCGAGAGCTTCGTCGCCTGGCACACCGGCTCGCCTCCCGGCCCCGGCGTCGACAAGGTCAAGATCGCCGGCGAGCCCGAGCGCGAGACCAAGAAGAAGCGGCTCGCCGAAGGCATCCCGGTCGATCCGACCACCTGGCAGGAAATTTTGGAAGCCGGGAAGAAGTTCGGGCTGGATCAGGCGGCGATCGAGAAGATCGCGGGCTGAGCCATCACAACCGGTGTCGTCCCGGACAAGGCCGGGACGACGTCTTCGTTGGCAGCGCGCTTTAGTCCACCATATCCGCAACGGCCTTGCCGCAAGCCGTGGTGTCGGCGTTGCCGCCGAGGTCCTTGGTGCGCAGCGTACGCTCGGCCAGCGTGCGTTCGATCGCGTCGACGATCGACTTGCCGGCGACCTTCTCGCCGAGATGCTCGAGCATCATCGCGCCCGACCAGATCGCGCCGATCGGATTCGCAATGCCCTGCCCCGCAATGTCGGGCGCCGAACCGTGCACCGGCTCGAACACCGAGGGGAAATCGCCCTCGGGATTGATGTTGCCTGACGGCGCAATGCCGATGGTGCCGGTGCAGGCCGGGCCGAGGTCGGAGAGAATGTCACCGAACAGGTTGGAGCCGACGACGACGTCGAACCAGTCCGGATGCAGCACGAAGTTCGCGGTGAGAATGTCGATGTGGTACTTGTCCCACTTCACGCCCGGAAACGTCTTCGCCATCGCCTCCACACGCTCGTCCCAATAGGGCATGGTGATGGAGATGCCGTTGGACTTGGTCGCCGAAGTCAAATGCTTCTTCGGCCGCGACTGCGCGAGCTCGAAGGCGAACTTCAGGATACGGTCGACGCCGATGCGGGTCATCACCGTCTGCTGTGTCACGAACTCGCGGTCGGTGTCGGGGAACATGCGGCCACCGACGGAGGAATACTCGCCTTCGGTGTTCTCGCGCACCACCCAGAAATCGATGTCACCGGGCTTGCGGCCCGCGAGCGGCGACGGCACGCCGGGCATCAGACGCACCGGGCGCAAATTCACATACTGGTCGAACTCGCGGCGGAATTTGATCAGCGAGCCCCACAGCGAAACGTGATCCGGAATCTTGGCCGGCCAGCCGACCGCGCCGAAATAGATCGCGTCGTGCTTGCCGATCTTCTCTTTCCAGTCGTCCGGCATCATCTGGCCGTGCTTCTCGTAATAATCCCAGGACGAGAAGTCGAAATGATCAAAATGCAGCGAGACCCCGTGCTTCTTCGCGGCCGCCTCCAAAACGCGCAAGCCCTCCGGCATCACTTCCTTGCCGATGCCGTCGCCGGGAATGACTGCGATCCGGTATTGTTTCTTGCTCATCGAGAACGTCCCTTTTTGGTCCGGCAGCCGCCGTCTTTTTGACCGCACTGCAATGGACCAAAGTCAGCTGCAGTGCAACGCTGCACTGCAATGTTGACCATGGCGCGGCCAACCGCCTACTGATTTCATCCTGTTCCCATCCTGCGAGTAACCCCCCATGGATCTGCATCTGCGTGGCAAACGCGTCTTGATCACCGGCGCGTCCAAGGGCATTGGCGCTGCTGCCGCCGAAGCGTTTGCCGAGGAAGGCGCTCATCTCCTGCTCGCTGCCCGCAACGGCGAGCAGCTCAAGGCGCTGGCCGATCGGTTGCGATCCGCACACCAGATCGATGCCGCGACGAGCATCGTGGACCTGCGCAAGGCCGAGGATCTCGCGCGGCTGGCAAAAGAGGCCGCCGACATCGACGTGCTCGTCAACAATGCCGGCGACATTCCCGGCGGCTCCATCGACAAGATCGACGAGGCCACATGGCGCCACGCCTGGGAATTGAAGGTGTTCGGCTATATCAACCTCACGCGGCAGATCTACGCGCAGATGAAGGCCAAAGGCGGCGGCGTCATCGTCAACGACATTGGTGCGGCCGGCGAAAAATTCGACGCCAATTACATCTGCGGCAGCGCCGGCAACGCCGCGCTGATGGCGTTCACCCGTGCGCTCGGAGGCAAAAGCCTCGCCGACAACATCCGCGTAGTCGGCATCAATCCCGGCCCTGTCGGCACCGACCGTCACGTCACGCTGCTGAAGACGCGGGCAAAGCACCAGTTCGGCGACGAGAGCCGCTACAAGGAATTCCAGAAAGGCCTGCCACTGGGCCGCCCCGCGCATGCGCGCGAGATCGGCGACCTCATGGCGTTCCTCGCGTCGGATCGTGCCGGCTATACGTCCGGCGTGATCTATACCGTGGATGGCGGCATCAGCGCAGGATGGGGTTAAAGTCTATCCTCGTCATTGCAAGAGTAGGAGTAAAATAGTTGTCTCAAGACCTGATCCGCGAAACCGCCTGCACTGTCGTCGACAAGCTACGCTCCGGCGATGTCTCTCCACTCGATCTGCTGGATGTCGTGGAGAATCGCATCAGTGAGGTCGACGGCAAGGTCAATGCGCTGCCGACGCTGTGCTTCGATCGCGCGCGGAGCAATGCGAAGGCGCTGATGCAGAAGCCGGTCGGCGCGCGTGGCCTGCTGGCGGGCCTGCCACTGCCGATCAAGGACCTGACCGATGTTGCAGGCGTGCTGAACACGCAGGGCTCGCCGATTTTCAAGGACAACATTCCCGCGACGTCCGACCTCATGGTCGAAAATCTCGAGGCCAATGGCGCAGTCGTCTACGCCAAATCCAACACGCCGGAATTCGGCGCCGGCGCCAACACCTTCAACGAAGTGTTCGGCGCGACGCTCAATCCCTGGGATACATCGAAGTCGGCGGCCGGCTCCTCCGGCGGTGCCGCGGTGGCGCTTGCCGCGGGCATGGCCTGGCTCGCCCAGGGCTCCGACATGGGCGGCTCGTTGCGCAGCCCTGCGGCCTTCTGCGGTGTGGTCGGCATGCGGCCGAGCATCGGCCGCGTCGCACACACACCCAAATCGGGCATCGATCGCAATCTCGGCGTCGTCGGCCCGATGGCGCGCAATGTCGAGGACCTCGCATTGTTGCTGGATGCCATGAGCGGCGACTATGCCGACGACCCGCTGTCGTTGCCGGCGCCGACAACTTCTTTCCTGTCGGCCGCGCGCTCGGGCGGCAAGCCAAAGCGCATCGCTTACTCGCCCAATCTCGGCATCACACCAGTTGATCCCGAGGTGAAGGCGATCACGCGCAAGGCGGCGGAGCGCTTCGCGGAAGCCGGCGCCATCGTCGAGGAGGCGCATCCCGACTGGCGCGAGGCGCATGAATGCTTCCACGTGCTGCGCGCCTTCGATTTCGCGATCACCAAGGCCAATCTGCTGCGCACCAAGCGCGATCTACTCAAGCCCGAAGTGATCTGGAACATCGAGGAGGGCCTCAAGCTCACCGTCGAACAGCTCGCACGCGCCGAAGCACAGCGCGTCGGCATGACGGCGCGCGCCGTCGAGTTCTTCAAGACCTATGACCTCCTGCTGACGCCGACCACGATCGTGCCGCCCTTCCCGATCGAGAATCGCTATGTCGCCGAATGCGCCGGCAAGAAGTTCGAAAACTACGTCGAATGGCTCGGCATCGTCTACGCCATCACCCTCGCGTGCTGCCCGTCGCTGTCGCTGCCCTGCGGCTTCACCGCCTCCGGCTTGCCGGTCGGCGTGCAGGTCGTCGGCGCGCCGCGCGCGGATGCGCAGGTGATCGCGGGCGCGAAGGTGCTGGAGGACATTTTGGGCCTGCGTGGGCAGACGCCGATTGATCCGCGGGTGAAGAAGTAACTTCTCTCGTCCCAGGACGCAGCGCATCACCTCGCGCTCGTCGCCTCCAGGCTCCGGCTATAGCGCGACATCGCAAAGCAAAAGACAAAATAGATCGCGGCCACGAAGATATAGACCTCCACCGAGAACTGCTGCCAGGCCGGATCGATGATCGCCGTCTTGGCTGTCGTCAGCAGATCGAAGATGCCAATGATCAGGACGAGGCTGGTGTCCTTGAAGAAGGCGATGAAAGTGTTGACCAGCGGCGGAATGACGTGACGGATCGCTTGCGGCAGGACGACCAGCCGGTGTTTGCGCCAGTAGGACAGCCCCAGCGCGTCAGCGGCCTCATATTGCCCACGCGGCACGGCCTGAAGGCCGCCTCGGATAACTTCCGCGAGATAGGCGCCCGCGAACAGGATGATCGCGACCTGCGCCCGCAACAGCTTGTCGATGTTGAATCCGCTCGGCATGAACAGCGGAAACATCACGCTCGCCATGAACAAAAGGCTCACCAGAGGCACGCCGCGGATCAGTTCGACATAAAGCACGCTGAGCGAGCGGATCGCCGGCAGCTTTGAGCGTCGGCCGAGCGCGACCACAATGCCGAGCGGGAAGCCTAACGCCAGTCCGAACGTCGCCAGAATCAATGTTACCGGCAGCCCGCCCCAACGATCCTGCGAGACGAAGGACAGCCCGAGCACGCCGCCCCACATCAGCAGGCTGATCAGCGCGAGCGCGCCGATCCAGAGATAGGCCAGTTCACGCCGCCATAGCGAGCGGCGCGTGGAAAGAAAGAACAGCGCGATGAACAGCACGACGGAGAGCGCAGGCCGCCATTGCTCGTCGAACGGATAGGTGCCGAACAGAATGAAGCGGTACTTCTCGGGGATGATGGCCCAACAGGCACCAACGCCGCGCGCTGCCTTGCAGGCGCTGGAATCGTTGGCCGGCGTGAGCCAGACGGCGTTGACGATCCCCCACTGCGCGAAACTGACCACGCCTTTCGCGAGGACCGCCAGCAGCACGACTGAAAGGATGCCGTTGGGGATCGACGAGAACAGATTGGTGCGCAGCCAGCGCAGCACCGGGTTGCCGATTTGCGGGCGCCGGGCCGCCCTCGGCAGGTCGGGTATGTCGGTGATCGCGGTCATGCTCAGCGCTCCGCCAGTGCGATGCGCGCATTGAACCAGTTCATGAAGAAGCTGATGCCAAGGCTGATGGTGAGGAAGACGGCCATGATCAGCGAGATCGCCTCGATCGCCTGCCCGGTCTGGTTCAGCGTGGTGTTGGCAATCGAGACCACGTCCTGGTAGCCGATCGCGACGGCTAGCGAGGAGTTCTTGGTCAAATTGAGATACTGGCTGGTCATCGGCGGCACGATCACGCGCAACGCCTGCGGCAGGATGATCTGCCGCAACATGAAGCTGCGGCGCAATCCGAGCGCGCTGGCGGCATCCCACTGCCCGCGCGGCACCGACTGGATGCCGCTGCGCACGATCTCGGCGATGAAGGCCGAGGTGTAGGTCACGAGCGCGATCAGCAGCGCGAAATATTCCGGCGCGAGCGTCAGCCCGCCGACGAAGTTGAAGCCACGCAACTCCGGCCATTCGATGGTCCAGGACACGCCGAGCAACAGCGACACCGCTACCGGCAGCACGACAACGAGACCAAGCGCAAAGGGCCAGGCCGGCCGCGGCTTGCCGTCACGCATCTGCTGGGCGACCAACCATCGCTGAATCATAAAGAATGCAGCGCAGCCCAGCACGGCCGTTCCGAGCACCCACAGATGCGGCGCTCGAAACGGGATTGCCGGCAGAATCAGGCCGCGATTGGAGAGGAAGACGCCCTCGACCGGCCGCCACGCCGCACGCGCAGCCGGTAGCGCCTGCATCAGCACGTACCAGAACAGGAGCTGAAGCAGCAGGGGAATGTCGCGCAGGACTTCGACATAGACGGCTGCGAACCGCGACAGCAGCCAATTCGCCGACAGCCGCGAGATCCCGATCAGCGTACCCAGAATGGTCGCAAGGACAATGCCGATCACGGCGACGCGCAGCGTATTGGCCACGCCGACGACGAAGGCCCAGAGGTAGCTGTCTCTCGGATTATAGGCGAGCAGGCTGTCGGCGATCGGCATCCCGGCCTCACGGCCGAGAAACGCAAAGCCCGTGGTGATGCGGCGAGCCGACAGGTTGGTGACGGTGTTGGACCAGAGAAACACGATAACGGCGACCGCGATGCCGACCACCAGCACCTGCCAGAACAGGCCCTTCAATTCGTTCGGCCCAAGCGCGCCGAAAAAGCTGCGGCGCGGCGGCGACCTGGGATCATCTGAGGTCACGGCACAAAAATCCTTCCTGAAAACAGCGATTTCCGGCGGCGCACGTCAACTGTTGCACCAAACCAATAACCGTGCAACAAATGTTTCATGGCCGAGCCCGCGAAATCCTCGCCCTTGAGCGAACTGCGCATTGCGTTGCCATCGCTTCCCCTGCGCCTGCAGGAGGTCGGGCGCTTTGTCGCGGCCAATGATTACGACGCCACCACTCGTTCGATGCGCGATCTCGCAGCCGAAGCCGGTGCCGATCCCGCAGCTTTCACGCGCCTTGCAAAGGCGATCGGCTATTCCGGCTGGGACGACTTGCGCGCCGCGCTGACGGAGGCACGGCGGCCATCGCAGACCTCGCCCTTCTCGGCTCGCGCCAAAGGCCGCCGCCACGGCCCGAACGCCGACGTCACACTCATCACCGACAAGCTCGAGGCCGAGGCTGCGGGCCTGCCGCGCATCTCCGCGCACGCGATCGCGGACGCGGCCCGCACCCTGCACGATGCAAGACGAATCTGGATCACCGGCTATCGCAGCTGCCGCAGCGTCGCGGAATTGCTCAACTACGAACTCCGGCTGTTTCGCCCCGAACAGGTGCAGATCGTCGGTGCATCCGGCCCCGACGATCTCGATCTCGGCGCGTTCCGCGCCGGTGAGGCTGTGATCGTGATCGGCTTCATGCCCTATACTCATGCCAGCGTTCGGGTCGCACAGGCCGCTTATCGCGCTGGCGCGACGCTGATCGCGATCGCGGACAGCGTGGCCGCGCCGATGGCAGAGGGGGCCGACCACGTCTTGCTGTTCGAAGCCGCCTCCTCGCCCGGCTTCTTCCCGAGTCTCACCGGCGCGCTCGCGATTGCGCAGTCGCTCGCCGCGGTGACGTTCTCCCTCGGCGGCAGCGCCGCCAAGAAACGGCTCGAGGACACCGAAGCGCGGCTCGCCGCGACTTCCACCTACGTCTCAGAGAAAGGTTGACCCATGAGCACCCGCACCAGCCGCGTGCTGCATCGCTCGTTGCATGAGACGCCCCCCAAGGCGATCGGCGGCGAAGGCGTCTATCTCATTGCCGAAGATGGGCGGCGCGTGATCGACGCGTCCGGCGGCGCGGCGGTCTCCTGCCTCGGCCACCAGCATCCCCGCGTGATCGCGGCCATGGCGAAGCAGGCCTCGACGCTCGCTTATGCCCACACCGCCTTCTTCTCCTCCGAGCCGGCGGAAGCACTTGCCGAAACGCTGGTCGGGCACGAGCCCGGCGGTCTCGCCTACGCCTATTTCGTCAGCGGCGGATCGGAGGCTATCGAAGCCAGCATCAAGCTGGCACGGCAATATTTCATCGAGCGCGGCGAGCCGCAGCGGCAGCATTTCATCGCGCGGCGGCAGAGCTATCACGGCAACACGCTCGGCGCGCTCGCCGCCGGCGGTAATGCCTGGCGCCGCGCGCCCTACGCGCCCCTGCTCTCCGCCGCTTTCAGCCATGTGACACCGGCGTTTGCCTATCACGAGAAGCACGACGGCGAGTCCGACGCGCAGTTCGTGGCGCGGCTCGCCGCAGAGTTCGAAGCCGAGTTCCAACGGCTTGGTCCTAACACCGTAGCGGCATTCCTCGCCGAGCCGGTCGTCGGCGCCACCGCCGGCGCGGTGACGGCGCCGGACGGCTACTTCAAGGCCGTGCGAGAGATCTGCGACCGGCACGGCGCTCTTCTCATTCTCGACGAGGTCATGTGCGGCATGGGCCGCACCGGCACCACGCACGCGTGGGAACATGAAGGCATAGCGCCTGATATCCAGGCGATCGCAAAGGGGCTCGGCGGCGGCTACCAGCCAATCGGCGCAATGCTTGTGAGCGGCAAGATCATCGACACCATCCGCGCCGGCTCCGGTGCGTTCCAGCATGGCCACACCTATCTGGCACACCCCCTCGCCTGCGCGGCTGCGCTCGCGGTGCAGGACGTGATCCGAGAGGACAATCTGCTTGAGCAAGTGGATCAGCGCGGCAAGCAGCTCGAACAGCGGCTCACCGAGCGCTTCGGCAATCACCGCCATGTCGGTGACATCAGGGGCCGCGGCCTGTTCTGGGCGATCGAGCTCGTCGCCGATCGTGCGACCCGCACCTCGTTCGATCCGGCGCTCAAGCTCAACCAGAAGATCAAAGCGGAAGCCTTTGCCAACGGGCTCGGCTGCTATCCCGGCGGCGGCACCGTGGATGGCGTTCGCGGCGATCATGTGCTGCTGGCGCCGCCCTATATCGCTTCGGCCGACGAAATCGACCAGATCGTCGACAAGCTCGGCACGGCCGTCGACAACGTTTTGCGTAGAGTCAATCACTGAGGGGAGAGTAGCATGATGAGGAAAGTTGTTATCGCGGCGGGCGTGCTCGCGGCATCGGCGGTGGTCGCCCAGGCGGCGACGCTCGACACGGTCAAGAGCCGCGGCACGCTGGTGTGCGGCGTCAGCGCCGGTTTTGCCGGCTTCTCGGCGCCGGACTCGCAAGGCAATTACAAGGGCCTCGACGTCGACTATTGCCGCGCGCTCGCGGCCGGCGTGCTCGGTGATGCCAACAAGGTGCGCTACGTTTCGCTGACCGCGCAGAACCGCTTCACCGCGCTGCAGTCGGGCGAAATTGACGTCCTCTACCGCAACTCGACGCAGACTTATTTGCGCGGTGTCACGCTGGGCCTGCGGCAGGGTCCGATCAACTTCTACGACGGCCAGGGTTTCGTCGTGAAGAAGGACCTCGGCGTGAAGGAGGTCAAGGACCTCAAGGGCGCCACCGTTTGCGTCGCGCAAGGCACCACGCACGAAGTCACGCTTGGCGACTACGGCCGCGCCAACGGCATCGACTGGAAGCCGCTGGTGTTCGACCGCGTCGACACCATGTACCAAACCTTCTTCGGCGGCCGTTGCGATGCCATGACCCAGGACGCCTCCGCGCTTGCCGGTGCCGTGACGACCGCCGCGCCGAACCCGGCCGACTACGTCGTGCTGCCGCAGACCATCAGCAAGGAGCCTCTCGGGCCCTTTACCCGCAACGGCGACGAGGTCTGGAGCGACATCATCACCTGGCTGCATTACGGCCTGATCGAGGCTGAGGAGCTCGGCGTCACCCAGGCCAATGTCGACGAGATGACGAAGTCGCAAACGCCCGCAATCCAGCGCCTGCTCGGCTCCTCCGGTGACCTCGGCTCGCGGCTTGGGCTCGACAACAAATGGCTGGTCACGGCGATCAAGGCCACCGGCAATTACGGCGAGATCTACGAGCGCAATGTCGGCAAGGCGAGCCCGCTCAAGCTCGAGCGCGGCCTCAACGGCCTCTGGAGCAAGGGCGGCTTGATGTACGCGGTGCCGTTCAAGTAAACGGTACTTCGCCTCTCCTCCGCTTGCGGGGAGAGGTCGGATTGCGCAGCAATCCGGGTGAGGGGAGCTTCTGCGAATCCATCTCTCACCTTTTGCGCGGATAGAGCCCCTCACCCCAGCCCTCTCCCCGTAAGAACGGGGCGAGGGAGAAAAAACAGCGACGAACTATATGCGCATCGCCCTGATCCACGCCCTGAAGCACTCCATCGCCCCGATCGAGGCGGCGTTCGCGCAGGCGTGGCCGGAGGCGCGGCTGATGAACCTGCTTGACGACAGCCTGTCGGCGGATCTGGCGCGCGACGGCAAGCTTAGCGATGCCATGACCGAGCGCTTTCTTGCGCTCGGCGATTATGCGGTAGCGACCGGGGCGAACGCGATCCTGTTCACCTGCTCGGCCTTCGGCCCCTGCATCGAGGCCGTCGCGCGGGCGCATGCGCCGATGCCGGTGCTCAAGCCGAACGAGGCCATGATCGAACGGGCCGTGACGATCGGCAAGAAGATCGGCCTGCTCTCGACCTTTCCACCGACACTGGTCTCGATGCCGCCGGAGTTTCCGACCTCCGTCCAGATCGTGCCGAAGCTTGCCGACGGTGCGCTGGCCGCACTCGACCGCGGCGATCGCGCCACGCATGACCGGCTGATCGTCGAGGCGTCAAAGGATTTGCGCGACTGCGACGTCATCGCGCTGGCCCAGTTCAGCATCGCGGCAACCGCACCGCTCGTCGCGGAAGCGACCGGCCGCCCCGTCGTGACGACGCCGGACAGTGCGGTCGAGAAGCTGTTGATGCTCCTGAAAGCGAAGCCTTAAGCGCCCGCCTTCTTACGACGCTGCGAATCCTTGATCGCGACGGCGAGCGCGGCCTTCGTCTCGTTCACAAAATCCTCGACCAGTTCCTCGCGCGTGGCATGTGCGGCCTCGCCGGTGAACAGACCCTGCTCGGCCAGCATCACCACACCGTGCAGCGCCGCCCAGATCTTGAGTGCCTGCCGCTCGCGCAAATAGCCGACGGCTGGCGCTTCCAGTGCTTCGATGACGAGCGCAAATGTTTCACGCGTGGCCTCGTGCAACTCGCTGCCCTTGGCGGCACAGGAGACGGTGCGGGACGCGAACATCAGGCGGTAGATGCCGTTGCGGCGCAGGCCGAAATCGAGCGTTGCCTGCGCCAGCCGCGACAATTTTGATTGCTTCGACGGCTTCGCCATCGCCTCGCGCAGAAGCGCGCTGAGCTGCCGGAACGCCTCCGCCGTCACCGCGGCAAGCAGTGCCTCGCGATCAGCGAAATGACGGTACGGCGCTGGTTGTGAAACACCGAGCTGCTTTGCCAGCGCCTTGATGCTGATCGCTTCCGCCCCGCCCTGCTCCGCCTCGCGTAACGCAGCCTTGATCAAGGCGTCGCGGAGATCGCCATGGTGGTAGGTGTTCTCGGGCTTGCGAGCCAATTGTGAACGCATGTTACGGCAAAGCCTATAAGTTTGCGCTTGACAGGGGAAGCCTGTCGCGAATGTAATAGTATATAACTTAGAATAAGCGGGAAATGCCGCAGACAACATTATCAAGAGGAACGCGCCGCCCTTCGGGCCACGCGCATGCGACCGAGGGAGCCGCAATGGCAGAACGACTGAGAGTTCACGTCGATCCCGACAAATGCCAGGGCCACGCGCGCTGCAAGGCGCTGGCGCCGGAGCTGTTCGAGCTCGATGAATACGGCAACGCCCACGAGGCCGGCGACGGCACGGTTCCACCGGGCCTCGAAGACAAGGCCTGGCTTGCCAAATCCAACTGCCCGGAAATCGCGATCGATGTGATCGAGGAGTAGCGCCGCCCCTGCCCGCGCGCGCTTTGCGTGCCTTCAGCGAACACGAGCCCCAAGGGATATTCAAGGGATTTTCCTGCCATGTCCGACGTCAGCCAGCCCACTGCCCACCCGCCCGTGACCGACTGGATCAACGATTTCGACCACACCGATCCGCAATGGACGGACGATCCCTTCCCGATCTGGGAAGAGCTGCGCGCCGCGAGCCCGGTCGTGCATACCGAGCGCTTCCTCGGCTGCTATATGCCGACGACCTATGAGGCGGTGCGCGAGATCGCCAACGACACCGAGCATTTTTCGTCGCGCCGCATCATCGTCCGCGACGTGCGCCCCGAAGTCGCCAGGAACGCCGCTCCGCCGATCACATCCGATCCGCCCGTGCACAAGCCGGCCAAGCAGTTGCTGCTGCCGCCCTTCACGCCGGATGCGATGAAGAAGCTGGAACCGCGGATGCGCGCAATCTGCAACGAGCTGATCGACGGGTTCATCGCCGACGGCAAGGTCGACGCCGCAGCGCAGTACGGCAAATACATCCCGGTTCAGGCCATCGCGCACATGCTCGGCATTCCCGAGAGCGACAGCGATCTCTTCATCAACTGGATCCACATGATCCTGGAGCTCGGCATCAAGGACGAGAACAAGCTGCTCCAGGCCGTGCAGGAGATGAGCGCCTATTTCAGGGCGCATATCGAGGAACGGAGGTCGAAGCCGACTGACGACCTGATCTCCTATTTGATGAACGCCAAGGACAAGGAAGGCCAGCCACTGGAAGAGTCGCACGTTCTCGGTTCGCTGCGCCTGCTGCTGATTGCCGGCATCGATACCACCTGGAGCGCGATCGGCTCCTCGCTCTGGCATCTCGCCCGGACCCCGGCCGATCGCGAGCGGCTGATCGCCGAGCCCGGGTTGATCCCGATCGCCGTGGAGGAACTGCTGCGGGCCTATTCGCCGGTGACGATGGCGCGCGAGGTCGTCAAGGAGACCACGGTCTCGGGCTGCCCGGTCAAGGCAGGCAACATGGTGCTGCTGTCCTTCCCGGCCGCTAACCGCGACCCGAAGATGTTTCCGGACGCCGACAAGGTCGTGATCGACCGGCGGGAGAATCGCCATGCCGCCTTCGGCCTCGGCATCCACCGCTGCGTGGGTTCCAACCTGGCGCGGATGGAGATGCAGGTTGCGCTGGAGGAATGGCTGAAGCGGATTCCGGACTTCCGGCTCGACCCGGCCGGCACCGTAACCTGGTCGCAGGGCACGGTCAGAGGCCCCCGCCAGTTGCCATTTCTGCTTGGAAAGGCGATGTAGGCTCCCAGACACAGGTTCTGGGAGGCCGGACGTGACAGAGCAAGCAATCAAACCGGCCTCCGACCACATCGACCTCGCCGACGCCGAACGCCGGATCAAGGCGATCTTCATCGGTTCGATCGGCAATCTCGTCGAGTGGTACGACTTCTACGCCTATACGGCGTTTGCGCTGTATTTCGCTCCCGCCTTCTTCCCGGGCAGCGATCCCGTCGTCCAGCAATTGAACATCGCCGTCGTATTCGCGGCGACGTTCCTGATGCGTCCCCTCGGCGGCTGGCTGTTCGGCTATATTGCCGACCATTACGGCCGGCGCATCTCGCTGACGCTGTCGGTCGTGTTCATGTGCTTCGGTTCGCTGATCATCGCGCTGACACCGACCTATGCGACGATCGGCTTTGCCGCCCCGGTGATCCTGGCGCTGGCCCGCGTCATCGAGGGCCTGAGCCTCGGCGGCGAATATGGCGCCAGCGCCACTTACCTCAGCGAAGTCGCCGATCCCAAGCACCGTGGCTTTTATTCGAGCTTTCAGTACGTCACCCTGATCGGCGGCCAGCTCACCGCGATCATCGTGCTGCTGCTCCTGCAAAAGGTCTTCCTCACGCCCGACGAGCTCAAGGCCTGGGGCTGGCGCATCCCGTTCGCGATCGGCGCTGCGCTCGCGATCTTCGCCGCGGTGATGCGGCGCAACCTGCATGAGACTGAAGCCTTCGAGGAAGCCAAGAAGGTCGTGCAGCCGACCGGCTCGATCGCCAACCTGCTGCGCTATCCGCGCGAGCTTCTGCTCGTGGTCGGCCTCACTGCCGGCGGCACCGCGGCGTTCTACACCTTCACCACCTACATGCAGACCTTCGTCAAGCTCTCGGTGGGCCTGACCGAGGACCAGACCACCTTCGTGATCTTCGGCACGCTGATCTTCGCGACTATCCTGCAGCCGATCTATGGCGCGATCTCCGACAAGATCGGCCGCAAGCCGCTGTTGATCTTCTTTGGCGTCGCCGGCACGCTCGCAACCGTGCCACTTCTGATGACGCTGAAGGAGACCAAGTCGCCTTTCATGGCCTTCATCCTGATCTGCTGCGCCTGGCTGTTCGTCGCCGGCTATACCTCGATCAATGCGGTGGTGAAGGCCGAACTGTTCCCGACCAATGTCCGCGCCCTCGGTGTTGGCCTGCCCTATGCCATCACAGTCTCGATCTTCGGCGGCACGGCGCCCGCGATCGCGCTCTATTTCAAGAGCATCGGGCACGAGGAGTGGTTCTACTATTATCTCGCCAGCGTCATCTTCCTGTCGCTGATCATCTATTCCACCATGCGCGACACCAAGCGCGCCTCTGCGATGCATCGCCACGAGTAGCTGATTTTCGAGTAGATCATGGCCGACGAGACACCGTCCGACAGCAAGCTGACACGCACCAAGGAGAAGTGGGCGCGCGAGGGCCGCTTCCTCACCGGCAAGGTGACGCGCCCGGAGGACCAACGGCTGCCGCCCGGCCAGCACCTGACAAAAGACTGGCCGGTGCTCGACCTTGGCGTCCTGCCGCCAGTGTCGCGCGAGCGCTGGCGGCTCGATGTCTATGGCGCGATCGAGAATCCCGTGTTCTGGACTTTTGCGGAGTTCGCCGCACAGAAGCAGGACCGATTCACCTCCGACATCCATTGCGTGACGACCTGGTCGCGTTACGACAATGAATGGGAAGGGCTTGCGACGCGCGAGCTGCTCGGAGCCTGCCAGCCGCGCGACGATGCGCATTTCGTGGTGCTGCATTCGTCTGACGGTTACACCACCAACCTTGCGCTCGAAGACTTTGCCGCCCAGGACGCGCTACTCGCCCATAGCTGGTCGGGCCAGCCATTGTCGGACGAGCATGGCGGCCCGGTGCGGCTGGTCGTGCCGCATCTGTATTTCTGGAAGAGCGCGAAATGGCTCCAGGCCATCGAATTCGTCACCGAGGACGCGCCGGGCTTCTGGGAAGTCCGCGGCTACCACAACCGCGGCGATCCCTGGGCCGAGCAGCGCTATTCAGCCGACTAAGGTCAAGCAGAGACAGGGGGAGCCCATGCCGACGGAACGCTTCCAATTTACCGGCGAAGGCGGTCATCAGCTCGCGGCCGCGCTGGAGCTGCCGGACGGCGAGCCAGTAGCTTACGCGCTGTTCGCCCACTGCTTCACCTGTGGCAAGGACACGCTCGCCGCAAAACGCATCTCGGTCGCGCTCGCCGCCAAGGGCATCGCGGTGCTGCGCTTTGACTTCACCGGGCTCGGCTCCAGCGAAGGTGATTTTGCCAACTCGACCTTCTCCTCCAACGTCGCCGATCTCGTGCATGCCGCTGATCATCTGCGTGCAACCCGCAAGGCGCCGTCGATCCTGATCGGCCACAGCCTTGGTGGCGCGGCGATCCTGGCGGCAGCCGGAAAGATTCCGGAAGCCAAGGCGGTCGCGACCATCGCGGCACCGTCCGATCCCGCTCACGTCACCGGTCTTTTCAAAGAGCATATCGACAACATCCGCGCGCAGGGCGAGGTCGAGGTTTCGCTCGCAGGCCGCCCGTTCCGGATCAAGCGCGAATTCCTCGACGACATCGCCGAGCACGAGCTGATGAAGGACGTCACCGGCCTGCACAAGGCGTTGCTGGTGATGCAGTCACCGATCGACGACACCGTCGGCATCGACAATGCGACCAAGATCTTCGTTTCGGCAAAACATCCCAAGAGCTTCGTCTCGCTCGACCATGCCGATCATCTCCTGACCAAGCCGGCCGACGCGCTCTACGCGGCCGATGTGATCGCGGCCTGGGCGAGCCGCTACATCGACGTGGCAAAGCCCGCGAAGGCCACGGATGCTGAGGCGGAGCCGCGCAGGGTGGTGGTGCAGGAGACCCGCAGGAGCAAGTTCAACCAGATCATCACCGTCGGACCGCATCATCTGGTGGCGGACGAACCGGTTGCCGCTGGCGGCGAAGATGCCGGCCCCGGCCCCTACGATTTCCTTCTCGCCGGTCTCGGCGCCTGCACCTCCATGACCATGCGCCTCTATGCCGACCGCAAGTCGCTGCCGCTGGATCGTGTCACCGTCACGCTGAAGCATTCCAAGATCTACGCCAAGGACTGCGCCGAGTGCGAGACGCAGGACGGCATGCTCGACCAGATCGAGCGCGATATCGCAATCGACGGGGCGCTCGATGCCGAGCAGCGCAAGAAGCTGATGGAGATCGCCGACAAGTGCCCGGTGCATCGGACCCTGACCTCGGAGATCCGTATCGTGACCAAGGCAGTTGACTAGCTCGACCGCCTACAAGCACGACGCCATCGTTCGCACCGCTGCGCTGATCTCGCTCTCGCGCCAGGCCGCAAAGCCGAGCAAGAGACCATTATCGCGCGGCTTACCCATTGCCAGGCTGGATAGAGCGCGGGTTTCAACGCCAGCCTCGACCAACCGTTTCACCGCTGCCTGATCGGCACGACCGCGCTTGAGGCGGGCGCTCTGCGACCGGTTGCTGCGTCGTCAGGACACCGCAAGCGGCTGAACGCGCAAGCTGCCGCGCAGGCCTGCCGTCGTGCCGAGCAGGATGCCCGCGACCGCAATGAACGAGCCCAGAGCGAGCGTCGAGACACCGGTGAGTCCCTGCCCGATCGAGCAGCCAAACGCCATTACGCCGCCGATCCCCATCAGCGCGGCGCCACCGGCCGATCGCAGCATATGGCGTGGCGATGAATAGCCTTCGAGATGGAAGCGACCCGTGGCGAGCGCGGTCACCAGACTGCCGGCAAAGACACCGGCAACGGTCACGATGCCGAAGTTGAGCGTCAGGCCGGTCGAGAGCATCGCGTATTGCAGGCTATCGGCGATTGGCGCGATGAAGGTGAGCGAGGCCACCGGAACGGGATTGAAATCATCGGCACCGAGATAGCCGGTGACGTACCAGCCGCCCGCGACGAGCAGACCGACGATGACGCCCGCCGTGATCTGGCCCGGCGAACGGCGGAACGCCGGATGGGCGAACGCAAACAGGACCAGCACGACGACGATCGCGGCTGCGGAGAGCGTGCGAGAAAGAGCTTCGCCAAGACCAAGCGTCGCCAACAGTGTCGGCAGCGAATTGGCGCTGATGGTCGTTTGAGAAGCCTGAACCAGCGCAATGCGCGCCGGCGCGATCAAGCCCTTGAGCGTCATCTGCGCGGCAACGGCGAGCACGATCACGACGACGAAGGAGCGGAGATTGCCGCGCCCGAGCAGCACCAATGCGCGCGAGCCGCAGCCGTTCGACAGCACCATGCCATACCCAAACAGCAGGCCGCCGAGAAACAGCACCGGCGCCGAAATAGTTGGTTGCAGGTAGATCGACTTGCCGAGGTCGACCATGCCCTTGCCGCCGAGGAACTGGCTCGCGGCAATCGCCACCGCAATTGCCAACGCGTAGCTGCGCACCAGCCGCCCATCCCCTTCCGCCAGCCATCCGCGCATGCTGCTCATCAGGCAGAAGCCGCTGAGCAGGCCGACGGCGCCATAAACCAGGCCAATTACGAGGCCGGCGAGGATGACGAGTTGGGCGGGCGAGTCCATGATCACGACTTCAGGATCATGCGATCCCGCGAGGAGCCGGCGACGGCAACATACGCCTCTTTGGCGTGCTCGAGCGGATAGACAGCACTCGCCTTGATCGGGAACGGCTTGAGGTGACCGCTCGCAAAGCCAGCGCCGAGGTCGCGCAGCACCGCGCCTGTCGCGACCGAGGAGAGGCCGAGCGTGTCGATGCCGACATAGGTGTGCTGTCCCCGGTAGAATTCGAGGATGTTGAACTGCACGATGCGATCGATCGCGGCGATCAGGATCTGGCGACCGCGCAAGCCGAGCGACTTGTGCGAGGCCTGGAAATAGGGATCGCCAACCGTATTGAAGACGATGTCGGCGCCCTTACCGCCGGTCAATTCGCGCACGCGCGTGGCGACATCGATGGCGGAGGCGTCGATGACCTCGATCGGTGCATTGCTGTGACCTTCATAGGCTTCCGCCTTGCGCACCACACCGACGACGCGCGCGCCCTGCCAGGTCGCGATCTGCACCGCAGCCTGACCGACCTTGCCATTGACGCCGAACACCAGAACGGTTTCGCCGGGCTTCGGAATGCCGGCGCGGCGAAAGCCTTCCATCGCCGTGACGAAGGGCACGCCGATGCCGGCGGCCTCCTCCCAGGAAACGCTCTTCGGCTTCTCCACAACCGCATCAGCTTCGACCACGAGATGGCTCGCGTGGGTGCCGTCGCGGCGGATGCCGAGATCACCGGAGGAGCCGAACACCTCGCGGCCAATCGTGCCGGCCGGCCCGTCGATCACCACGCCGGAATAGTCTCGCCCTGGCGTACGCGGGAACACGGCATAGGGCATCAGCCCTGTCGCAGCTTTGACGTCGGACGGGTTGACGGCGGCGGCCTTGACCTCGATCAGGAGATCATTCGCGCCGCGCGTCAGCGTGTGACGCTCGACGCTGGGCGCAACCGCAGCGGCGTTTTCGGCCTTGGCATTGAGGCGGACGCAACGCGCCTCGACGGTTTTGGTATCGGCTGGCGACATAGGAAAGACCCACGATTTCTCGCGGGCCTTGTCGCCCTTGGTGGCGGTCAAGTCAATCCGTCAAGTCAGTCCTTGGGCCGCTTGTCGTAGAGGCGCTTGGCCTTGCCGAGCGAGCGCTCCAGCGTGGCTGGCGCCACCACTTGCACCCTCGAGCTGATGCCGATCGTGTTCTTGATGTGGGTCGAGATCCGGTCGGCGTGCTCGACGAGACCCCTTCCGTCCCAACTTTCGGGTCGGGCCTCGGCAATGATGGTCAGTTCGTCCATGCGGCCTTCGCGGGTGAGTTCGAGGATGAAGTGGCCGCCGCACCAATCGGTCGCGAGCAGCACCTCTTCGATCTGGGTCGGGAACAGGTTGACCCCGCGCAGGATGATCATATCGTCCGAGCGGCCCGTCACCTTCTCCATGCGCCGCATCCCCGGCCGCGCCGTGCCAGGCAACAGCCGCGTCAGGTCGCGGGTGCGATAGCGGATCACCGGGAAGGCTTCCTTGGTGAGGGAAGTGAAGACCAGCTCGCCCTTCTCGCCATCCGGCAGCACCGCGCCGGTCACGGGATCGATGACCTCGGGATAGAAATGATCTTCCCAGATGTGCAGGCCGTCCTTGGTCTCGATGCATTCCTGTGCGACGCCGGGGCCGATCACCTCGGAGAGGCCATAGATGTCGGTCGCATCCATGTCGAAGGCATCCTCGATCTCGCCACGCATCGCGTTGGTCCATGGCTCGGCGCCGAAGATGCCGACCTTGAGCGAGCACTGGCGCGGATCGAGCTTCTGCCGCTTGAACTCGTCGAGGATCGCCAGCATGTAGCTCGGCGTCACCGTGATGATGTCGGGCCTGAAGTCGTTGATGAGCTGCACCTGCCGCTCGGTCATGCCGCCCGAGATCGGCACCACCGTGCAGCCGAGCTTTTCGGCGCCGTAATGGACGCCCAACCCACCTGTGAACAGGCCGTAGCCATAGGCATTGTGGATGATCATGCCGGTGCGGCCGCCGGCGGCGCGGATCGAGCGTGCCATCACCTCTGACCAAGTCTCGATGTCGCGCTGAGTATAGCCGACCACGATTGGCTTGCCCGTCGTGCCGGACGAGGCATGCACGCGCACCAGCTTCTCGCGGGGCACGGCGAACATGTTGAAGGGATAATTGTCGCGCAGGTCCGTCTTCACCGTGAACGGAAACCTTGCGAGATCAGAAAGCTCGCGTAAGTCGGACGGATGCACGCCGGCCTTGTCAAAAGCCTTGCGATAATGCGCAACGTTGTCATAGGCGTGCTTCAGCGAACAGGCCAGCCGCTGCTTCTGCAACGCCATGATCTCGTCGCGCGACGCGCGCTCCTGCGCGTCCAGCTCGGCCCTATAGACGTTGCCGCCGTCCTTCAGCTTCGTCGAAGCCATTCTCGTTTCCCCACACTGATTTGTTCTTCTCTTTATTGATCTCTTACTGTTCTTGCGGCGGCAACCACGTGCCGGGAATGACACGCGAATGCCCGCGGAATTCGGCGATGACGGTGTCGCCGGCCGTGACGCGCACATCGTAGATGCCGGAGCGGCCGCCGCGGGTGACTTCCCTCGCTCTCGCGACGAGACGATCGCCGAGCTTGCCCGGCTTGATGAAGGTGATCTGGCCTTGTGCAGCCACGACGCGGTCATTGTGCGAGTTGCAGGCAAAGGCAAAGGCGGAATCGGCGAGCGTAAAGATGAAGCCGCCATGTGCGATGCGCTGGCCGTTGACCATGTCCGGCCGCACCGTCATCGCGAGCGTCGCGAAACCCGGACCGACCTCGACGATCTCCATGCCGAGACCCTTGGAGGCATCGTCCTCCGCCCACATCGCATCGGCACAGGCGCGAGCAACATCCTCAGGCGACAGGGCGGCTTTGACGTTCACGCGCTTCTCCCGGCGAAATGCTTGCTCATGATGTTCTGCTGGTTGGCCAACACTGTCAAACGTGGTCGTAGTCGACCACGACCCGCTCCGACGATGGCTTGGCCTGACAGGTCAGGACGAAGCCGGCCTTCAATTCCCAAGGCTCCAGCGAATAATTAAGATCCATCGGGGCTTCGCCCTCGACCAGTTTGGCGCGGCAGGTCGAGCACATGCCGCCCTTGCAGGCGAAGGGAAGATCAACGCCGGCGCGCAGCGCTGCATCGAGGATCGCCTCGTCCTCGGCCACCGGCACGTCGCGGCGCTTGCCGTCGATGATCAGGGAGGCAATCGCCTTCGGTGGCGCATAGGCGGCAACGGCCTTCTTCGGCCGCGGCTTGCCGCCGAACTCCGAGACGAAGCGCTCAACGTGAATGCACTCCTCCGCGATGCCGAGATCGCGGCATGTCGCCTCGATGTCCTCGCTCATGCCGACGGGACCGCAGACAAAAACGTGATCGACGCTTTCGGCCGGCACCAGCGAGCGCAGCAGCACCCTCACCTTGTCGCCATCGAGCCGGCCATGCAGGATCGGGATGTCCTGCTCCTCGCCGGAGATGACATGGAAGATCGAGAGGCGGTCGATGAAACGATCTTTCAGCTCCTCGAGCGCCTCGAGGAACATGATGTTATCGGTCGCGCGGTTGCCGTAGAACAGGAAGAAGCGGCTGCCGGGCTCGCGCGACAGCACACCCTTGACGATCGACAGGATCGGCGTGATGCCTGAGCCTGCGGCAAAGCCGACATGGATGCGCCCGGCTTCAGCCGGCGGGACCACACCGAAGCGGCCGGTCGGCGTCATCACGTCTAGCTCGTCGCCACTCTTCAGCTCATCTGCCGCCCAGCTCGAAAACGCACCGCCGTCGACCTTCTTCACGGCGATGCGGATCTCGCCATCATCGGGGCCGGAGCAGATGGAATAGGAGCGGCGAACCTCTTCACCGTCGAGCACGGTGCGGAGCGTGAGGTACTGGCCGGGGTTGAAGGCGTAGTCACTGGCGAGTTCACCCGGGATCGCGAAGGTCAGCGATACGGCGTCGGACGCCTCGCGGCGGAGATCGTTGACGGCCAGGCGATGGAAGCGCGGTGCGGCTGCTGACATGATCAATGACACTTGAAGTAATCGAAGGGTTCGCGGCACGTCTTGCAGCGCCACAGAGCCTTGCAGGAGGTCGAGCCGAATTCGGACAAAACTTCCGTATTCCCTGAGCCGCATTGCGGGCACGTGACAGCCTGCTCGCCGAACAGCGCGCGACGCGAGCGTGAGGATTGCGGCGGCGCGATGCCGTAAGCGTGCAGCTTCCGGCGGCCCTCTTCGCTCATCCAATCGGTGGTCCAGGCCGGCGACAGCACGGTGCGCACTTTTGGCTCGCGAAAGCCTGCGCGCTCCAGCGCGACCTCGATCTCGAGCGCGATCATGTTCATCGCCGGACAGCCCGAATAAGTAGGGGTGATCGCGACCTCGACTTGGTCGCCGTCGAGAACGACATCGCGGAGCACACCGAGATCGGCGATCGTCAGCACCGGAATTTCGGGGTCGACAACGCTTGCCGCGGCGTCCCAGGCGCGTCGGCGCAGCTCGCTATCGTGGTCCAGCACCGTCACCATGTCTGCCCCGGAAAAGTGCGTTGCATCGATTGCAGCTCGGACAGGAGATGGCCGAGATGCTCGCTGTGGCGGCCAGCGCGGCCACCCTGCTGCATCCAGTCGTTCTGCGGCAGCGTGAGCGTTGCTTCGCTGACGACATCAGACAGCGTCGTCAGCCAGCAACCGCGCAATGTGCCGGGATCCACGGCGAAGCCGGCATGGATCAGAGCACGTTCGCCCTCATCGACGGCAAACATCTCTCCCGTGAAGGGCCAGAGGTGATCGATCGCGGCCTGCGCCCGTTGATGGCTCTCGTCCGTGCCGTCGCCGAGCCGGATGATCCATTCCGAGGCATGGCGCAGATGATAGGCGCTCTCCTTCTCCGACTTCGCGGCAATGGCCGCGAGCGTCGCGTCGCGCGAGGTCATCATGGCGCGCCAGTAGAGATCGGCGAAGGCGGAATAGAAGAACTGGCGCACCAGGGTCTGGGCGAAATCACCGTTCGGCTGCTCCACGAGCAGCAGATTGCGATACTGCCTGACGTCGCGCAGGTAAGCCAGCTTGTCCTCGTCGTTGTCCTTGCCTTCGGCCTTGGCGGCGTAGCTGTAGAGCTCACGCGCCTGGCCGATGAGGTCGAGCGCGATATTGGACAGCGCCATGTCCTCTTCCATCATCGGCGCATGACCACACCATTCCGACAGCCGATGGCCGAGGATCAGCGCATCGTCGGCGCGGCGCAGCGCGTAGAGTACCAGCGGCGTTTCGGAGACCTGGATGTTGGCGGCGGGCATCACATGTGCCCCACTTCTTCCGGCACCTCATAAAACGTCGGGTGCCGGTAGATCTTCGATTCCGCCGGTTCGAACATCATGCCCTTCTCGGCAGGATCGCTTGCGGTGATCGCGGTCGACGGCACGACCCAGATCGACAGGCCCTCGCCGCGGCGGGTGTAGATGTCGCGGGCGGCCTGCAAGGCCATGGTCGTGTCGCTCGCATGCAGCGAGCCGACATGCTTGTGCGCGAGCCCGTTGCGGCTGCGAATGAAGACTTCCCACAGCGGCGTGTTCGGCGTGGCCATATCGATCTCCCTATTCCGCGGCTTGTGCGGTCTGACGCTGCGCGCGCTTGGCGGCATAGGCGGCGGCCGCCTCGCGCACCCATGCGCCCTCGTCGTGCGACTTGCGGCGCGCGGCCATGCGGTCGCGGTTGCATGGGCCGTTGCCGGCGAGCACCTGCTTGAACTCGGTCCAGTCGATCTCGCTGTAGCGCCAGTGACCTTCTGCGTCCTGTGTCATGCCGGGATCTGGGATGGTGAGGCCGAGATATTGGGCCTGCGGCGCGGTCGCATCGACGAATTTTTGGCGCAGCTCGTCATTGGAGAAGCGCTTGATCTTCCACTTCGTCGAAATGTCGCTGTGCTGGCTGGCGGCATCGGGCGGGCCGAACATCATCAGCACCGGCCACCACCACCGATCCAGCGCGTCCTGCGCCATCGCTTTCTGCTCGTCCGAGCCGCGGCACAGCGTCAGCATGATCTCGTAACCCTGGCGCTGATGGAACGACTCTTCCTTGCAGACGCGAATCATCGCGCGCGCATAGGGACCGTAGGAGCAGCGGCACAGCGGGATCTGGTTCATGATCGCGGCGCCGTCGACCAGCCAGCCGATGGTGCCGATGTCGGCCCAGGTCAGCGTCGGATAGTTGAAGATCGAGGAATATTTAGCCTTGCCTGCGAGCATGGCATCGACCAGATCTTCGCGCGAGGTGCCGAGTGTTTCGGCCGCGGCATAGAGATAGAGCCCGTGGCCGCACTCATCCTGCACCTTCGCCAGCAGCGCGGCCTTGCGGCGCAAGGACGGTGCACGCGTGATCCAGTTACCTTCGGGCAGCATGCCGACGATTTCGGAATGGGCGTGCTGGGAGATCTGGCGGGTGAGCGTCTTGCGATAGGCCGCCGGCATCCAGTCGTTCGGCTCGATGCGCTCCTCGGCATCGATGCGGGCCTGGAACTGCGCAGCTTTGCTTGCGTCTTCAAGACCGCGATCATCGGTCTCGGCCGTGTTGAGCGCCTGGGTATACATACGCATTCCTCCCGTTTTATTGGGAGGCAATATATAACAGAAATTACTTCATGCAAGATTTTTCTGTAACATATATAAATCAGGCCTCGAATCTCCGTTCCAGCAGCTTTCGGGCCGGCGGCAGCGCCCCCTTCTCGTTGGTTCCGTGGCTATCAAGCCATTGTTCGGACGGCGCAAGCAGTGCGCGATAGATTTCGCCACAGAGCTCGCGGGCAGCCCTGCCCGGCCAATCCGCCGGCAGCAGGCTCTCAGGCAGCAGCGGATCGCGCAGCACGACGCGGCGGTAATGGTGGATCAGCAGGATACGCGCGGTGAAGGCGTCGGCCTCGGACAGATCCGTGCCGCGCGCAAGCGCGGCGCGCAGCGGCTCGAACGTCTTCATGAACTTCAGGTAGGCGTCGGCGGTGCGCTGCAGCGGCCAGCTCGCGCTGAGCAGGCGACGCCCACTGTCATCCTCAGCCGACACTTCAAGTCGGATGGCACAAGCAGCTTCCTCCGGCACCGGAACACCAGACGGAGCGACCCAGACGCCCGGCAGCGGGCTACCGAAGCCAGCATTCCGCAGCGCTTCGCGCGAGGCGTCGCGATCCTCACCATTGCCGATCAGCAGCAACTCGAAGCGGCCGGTCCAGTCCGACGGCGGCGGATCGTAGATGTGGCGCGTCGCGGCCTCGAACGTTTCGCGGCCCTTATCGGCGAGGCGATAAAAGCTGTTGCGGCCGACCTTTTCGCGCGTCAGCCAGCCATCGGCAGCGAGCCGCGACATCGCGGTGCGCACCACGCCGGCATCGATGTCCAGGCGTTCGAAGAACGCCAGCAGCGTGCCGAGCCAGACCGATCCCCCACGCGGCACGATGGCATCACCGAACATGGTGACGACGATGGAGCCCGTGCGTGACGGCTCACGCTTGAGCTGGTCGATGATGCGGGAGAGCGGATGCGCCATGCGCGAGGCATAGCGCGTTTGGTGCGGGCGCGACAATGGACGGGTGCGACGCTCTTACTTCTCCCTCTCCCCGTTCTTACGGGGAGAGGGTTGGGGTGAGGGGCCTCTCTCCGCGAATGAGATCGACGTGGGACCTGTACCCGCTCACCCGGATCGCAAGAGCGATCCGACCTCTCCCCGCAAGCGGGGCGAGGTGAAGAAGCGCACTACCTGTGCGGATCGGGATAGACCAGACTGCGCCAGCCGCTGCGATCGAACGGCCGCCACTGGCCTTCCTTCTGCGCGAGGCGGTCAGCCACCGCATAGACGGCGGCGGGATGATGGCCCATCCCGCAATGGCTGCTTTCGACCTCGATGCTCTCGGTGTGAGCGCCGGTCTTTTCCACGCAACCCTGCCAGGCGCAGACCCCATCGGTACGGCTGAAAATGGCGGTGGTTGGCATCGGCGGCGGGACGGCGAGATCGCCACCGAACTCCGGATCGACCTCGTCGGACTTCCGGCCGCTCGCCCATTCATAGACGCGCCAGGCATTGGTCGAATGAGGATTGCCCGCGAAGGGGCTGCCGAGCGTGATCACCTGACGCACCCGGTCGGGCATCATCTTGGCGAGCTGGCGTGCGTAGAGGCCGCCCAGGCTCCAGCCAACCAGACTGATCTTGCGGCCATGCTTGTCGCTGAGTTCTTCGATCAGATCGACCATCCCGTGCTGCACGCCCTCGCGCAGGCCATAATTGCGGCCCTGGCGCCAGCCGCTCACCGCGTAGCCCTTGCTGCTCAGAAAGGTGCGCAGCGCGCGCGTGGACTCGTCGGAGGCGACAAGGCCCGGCAGCACCAGCACAGGATGCCCGTCGCCGCGCGGCGCGAGGCTCAGCAGCGGCAGCGCGCCGAGGAATGCGCCGAACTCGTGGATCGCGCGCCCTTCCAAAAACATCAAAGTACGGGACGGCGGACGCAGCGTCTGGGCAGTAGCGGTCATCAATGGATCCCTTGGGCAAGAATTCCTGGAAAGCCCGCTGGCCGCGATGCCAGCAATGGGCATGAATTCCAATACGCCGGCTTCTTGAACGTTCCGCAGCGCAACATGAATCAGCTAGGCGGCCGGTTCCCGACATTCAAGCCGGTGCAGCACTGCACCACAATAGGCCCGCGCGTTAATGCTAACGGGCGTGACGCAAAAGTCACAACAATCGGAGCAGGAATTCTACGGAGTAGAGCGCAAGACCGGCGAGCCCGCCGATCAATGAGCCGTTGAAGCGGATGTATTGCAGGTCGCGGCCGATGTTGATTTCGATCAGCGAAATCAGCTGCGCCATGTCCCACGCCTTGACCTGATCGGAGATGAAGGTCGAGACGCCGCTCTTCTGGTCGGCAACGAAGCTGCGCAGCACCGTCACCAGGCCGTTGTTGATCTCGCCACGCAGCTCGGCATCGCCGGCAAGCGCATCGCCCGCCGAAACGAACATGCCGGCGAGATGATGCTGCAGCACCTGCGTTTCGCCGGACGCGCTGCGCTCGATGAAGGAGCGCGTGTTGGCCCAGACGGTGCGCGCGAGATCGGCAAGCTCGGGCCGCGTCAGCAGATCGCGCTTAAGGCCGTCGATACGGTCGATATAGGCCTGGTCGGTGCCGAGCCGGTCGACGAAGCTCAGCAACATGCGATCGAACTCGCCGCGGAACGGATGCTTGGGGTCGCTGCGCACCTCATTGAAAAAAGCGGTGGCGGACGACACGATCTTGGTCACCAGAAACTTGTCGGCGCGGTAGAGCTTGAGCAGGGTCGGCAACTCCTCACGCACCTTTTCGCGGATCATCGCCATCGTCTCTTTCTGGTTCAGCGTCTCGTGCATCACGCGCAGGAGATCGTCGAACAGGATCTGATGCCGTCCCTCCGCCACGAAGCCGCGCAGCGTGCCGGCGGCGAGCGGCGCGAGATCGATCGCCTGGACCTGCGAGGACATGCGGCGGATGATGAAGGTCATCAGGCCGGAGTTCTCCGTCGCAGAGACCGCTTCCGGCAGCAGACGCAGCGCGAAGCGTGCGAGGTCATCGCTGCGCTTGCGGTCGCGCAGCCAGTCGGCGACGAAAGAGCCGAAGTCGATTTCATTCAGCTTGGCCTCGACCGGGCCTGCCTCGAGGAAATGGACCTGGATGAACTCGCCGAGCTTGTCAGCGATGCGGGCCTGGTTGCTCTGGATTATCGCAGTGTGCGGGATCGGTAGGCCCAGCGGCCGCTTGAACAGCGCGACCACGGCATACCAGTCGGCGAGCCCGCCGATGGTTGCGGCCTCCGTGAAGGCGGCGATGAAGCCGAACACGGGGTGCACGGGCAACAGCCACTTCGCGACGACGAACAGCAGAAGCGTCGAGGCCAGCACCATCGTCGCCAGCGCCTTGACACGGCGCAACTCGGCCGCTCGCTCGGCATCGCCCGGGGTGTCGAAGGAAAAGATCGTGGGTGAGTTCATGACTGCATCACAGTACTCCGTCATTGCGAGCGAAGCGAAGATTCCATGGGGAGTGGATAGCGACCGAGTCTGGAGCCAGACTGAGGTTGCTGAAGCACTCAACCTGGAGACGACGATGTCACTCGATCATCCTTCCGACGAACCGACCGCTATCCGCACG
>JAUEPE010000041.1 GCA_030403585.1 Frankia sp. RB7 | reverse complement strand
GTTAGCGAAACGTCCCGAAACTTCATGTCGAAGCTCAGGATCGGCGTGCTCCTCGATGGCGGCGCGGCTCCTTCGCGCGATCAGCGCAGTGTCGATGTGGCGTTCCTCCACGACGTGGTCTCGCGGCAGGCCAAGGTTGAATGGTTCTCCGTGCCGGCCGCGACGAACCCGCCCGCTTTCCTCGACCACGTACCGGCACGATGGTCTTACCGCCGCGTGACGGCCGAGGACGAGTTGAAGGCGACCAATTACCTCGCTTGTCCCCGCCAGCCAGACGCCGGTTGGGCTTATCTCGATGCGGTCGCCGCCGTGATCCGTCGGCAATCGCACAGCGCCGACGAACACAAACTGCCAGCGCGGCAAATATCGTTCCAAGACCAGTCGCTGAAGGCGATGTTCGACGAAGTTCATAACTTCGCTGAATGGGTTGCGACCTATGACGATCTCCTGGATAAGCGTCAGCTTGCCGCGCAAGGGATCAACGTCATCCGCTACCGACGACAGCGCACGCATGGGCGCAACATGATCGTCTCGTCGACGGCGGAATTGCGCCTCCTGCACGTGCTTGTTTTGCGTCGCCTCACGGAGCTAAGCCTCGGTTTGCCCGACGATCGGCTTGGGGCCCTTGCGCAGCGGATGATCGAGGACGCCTGCAAAATCTCCGGTGACATTGTGCTGCGAGCGGCCAAACGAGGTGTCTCGGCGGGCGAATTGATCGGCCTTGTTCTCAGTCGCGCGCTCATTGCCGAGGAGTTCGGCCCTCAAGCGACCGTTGCCTGGTTCCTTCTTGACGATTATGCGGAATGGCTGGGTCAGCGCGAGCAGGGGCTCGCCGACATTCTCGCGCTCAGCGTCGGTCAGGATGCAAGCGGTGCCGCTACGTTGCGGGCCATCGTCACCGAGGCCAAGTACGTCGCCGCCGATGGCTCCGCGGAAGCGCGTCGCGGATCCAAGCAACAGCTCCGCCAGACGGTCCATCGGATCGAAGACGCGTTGTTTGGCGACCCCGGCCGCCTCGACCGCGACCTTTGGCTTTCGCGCATCGCCGATTTGCTGCTCGACGGTACAACCGCGCTCGGCCAATCGAGCGCTCTCGAATCCGTACGCGATGGTGTGCGCCGTGGCGCCGCGCCCATTGATCTTCGTGGCTATTCGCACGTGTTCGTCACAGGACCCGCGGATGCCAACGTTACCGGCGAACAAGAACTCATTCCCGACCTGCGGCATGGCTTGCAGGAAGTATTCTCGCGCGATCAGCTGCGGAGCCTCCTCAAGGCCTACGAGGCCAAGACACCCCTAACGTTGGTGCGTTCGTCGCTTGGCAGCGAGCGTCCATGGGAGAAGGAGGAGTTTCGCGAGCCTGCACCCCGGGTGAGCTGGATGGTCCGCCCTGACTCCGATCCGGGCTCCTCCGATGGATCTTCAAGTCCACCGCCTTCGGAACCTCCTCCTGCTCCGCCCTCGGTGCCACCCGCGCCCGTATCGCCTTCGGCGGCAGCCGAAACGATATCGGATGCGCCGCCGCCTCCGGCCGATGCTGTGGCTGAACTCCCGGCGAGCCAACCCGCCGTTGACGATGAGGCCGATATTACGGCGCTCATAGAGTCACGGGCCCTTCAGCTTTCATCGGCTTCGGAAGCCGATGAAGCATGGCTTGCGGCTACGGCACAAAAACTGCGTACCGCGCTCCTTGGCTATGGCCTGCAGGCCAAGATCGCGGGCACGCGCCTGACCCCGAACGCAGCGCTCATCCGCTTCGTGGGATCGGATCGGCTAAGTATTCAGGATCTGGAGGCCAAGCAGTCGGCATTGCTCACGACACACGGTCTTCGTCTCGTTGCCATATCGCCGCTGCCCGGCGAGATCGTCGTGGCGGTCGCCCGAACGCAGCGTCAAACGGTGTCGTTGTGGGACGTATGGGCTAGGCGCGAGCTCAACAAGAATGCTGCGGGGCTCAATACCTCGTTTGTCCTCGGGTTGCGCGAACTCGACGGCGACATTCTTTACCTGAACCTCGGCTCCGCATTTGGTGGTGCTCAGCAGCATGAACCGCATACGTTGGTGGCGGGTGCGACAGGCAGCGGTAAGTCCGTCCTTATCCAGTGCCTCATCCTGGACATAGCCGCCACGAATCCGAGCGCTCTGGCGCAGATCATCCTGATCGATCCGAAGATGGGCGTCGACTATTCCGCGCTGGAGCGCCTGCCACACATTCAAGGTGGCATTGTCGTCGATCAGGGGCGAGCCAAGTCAGAACTTGAGCGACTGGTCGTTGAGATGGATCGGCGCTACGAACTTTTCCGTGCCAAGAGCGTGCGCGACCTTCGCTCCTACAACAGTGCCGTGACGCCTCCCGACAGATTACCTATGCTGTTCCTTGTCCATGACGAGTTTGCGGAGTGGATGCTGACGGAAGACTACAAGGAGGCCATCGCCTCGAATGTGCAGCGCCTCGGCGTCAAAGCGCGAGCCGCCGGCATTCATCTTATTTTTGCAGCGCAGCGCCCCGATGCCAACGTCATGCCGATGCAGTTGCGCGACAATCTTGGCAATCGCCTCATTTTGAAAGTCGCGAGCGTTGGGACGTCAGAAATCGCGTTGGGGACGAAGGGAGCCGAAGCGCTACTCGGCCTTGGTCATCTCGCCGCTCGCCTGAACGGCGAACCGGGGATCGTATTTGCCCAGGCTCCGTTCTTGTCCGACGAGGACATCGCAAGGGTGGTTGAGGCCATCATCCGAGGGGATCAGGCCGCGCTTGCGGCGTGATCTCGGTCGTCTAGTCTACGACACCCAAATTGATGGCGTGAATTACTGCTTATATGCGTAGATCGCCCCGGCAACCGAAATGGCGGCGGCAGCCCATAGCAAATACTGGATGGTTGCAATTGTGGACGGCAGCTTCGAGGGCTTGATCGAAACCTTCAAGTCGCCATCCATCTTGTTCAGATTGTCGATATAGGCATTAAACGCCATGCGGAAGCGCTGCATGATGTTGACGAAACAAATGCTTGCAATGGTGCAGAAGATGAAGACCCCGCACGCAACCCATTTGTATTTGTCGAGATTGGACGACGCGAAGTACCACAGCCCGCCAAGGATTGCCGTGAAGATGGGCGGGATCTTGTAGAGGATGTCGTTCATCGAACGAAAGTGAGCGTATTGCTCCTTGTAGCGATCGACGTTTGTTATCTCGGTCATGAACCACTCACTTGTGACAGACTAGGCACCCTTCCGACTCTTCGTCGAGCATCATCTCTTGTTGGTCGGGTTCCGGGCGTAGGGCATTGGGCCGGCGCCGCGCCTTCAACCGTTCCTTCCGAATTTGAAAGTCCCGCTCAATCTGGGCCACACGCTCCGGACGGGCTAGCTCATCGAGGGACTCGCGATCGCTCCACGTAAAGGGCGAGCCGTGTTCGAGCGCGTTCTTCTCGTATCGTTTCGCTTCTTCAAAAGCTTCAGGGTGTTCCCGCATCAGGTTCACCCATTCTATCTTCTGCTGGAAGAAGCAGAAGGTGCAGCCGCTGCGCGAGCGCCATCGATAATAGTCCGGCAGCCCGAGGCCCGCACCCTCCAGAAGCTCGATGACGCCGCGCTTATCAATTCCGCGCTCTCGCAGGGGCATGACGATGCGGAGGTTGGGATGGGTCGCCGTCAGTCCCTCCCGATGCATCTCGTCAGCGCGGATCGCCACATAGCTGTGAATAGTGGTTCCAGCGTCAAGGTCCGGACGTATCCAGCGCTCGAAGGGCCGCAATTTCAACATGCGCGTACACCATCGCGTCCGCGGCGACGGCAGGAAGTTGTTGTATTCGCGCAGCCAGAAATCGAAATCGCGATCGGGGTTGAGCCGCTGGATGGGCTTTCCTAGGAAGCCTTCGAGGCGCCCCAGGAAATCATAAACTTCGGGGAGCTCTTTGCCTGTGTCTGTAAAGAAGTATTCGAGGTGTAGGTCCGGCCGCGCTTGGCGCATCAGCACCGCAAGTGCTGCGCTGTCACGCCCTCCGGATAGGCCAAGAACATGACGCTCCATGCCTAGCCAACCTTCCGAAGCGGGCGCGCGGGCGCAGTGATGGTCTGCTTTCCAGCTACCGCGAGGGCAGCCAGCATCACACTCTTGTCGAGACCGGACTGCATCAAAACCTTGTCGATCGCCGCCGCGAGAGCATCCACCTGGGGCCGGTCACGCTCGGCGATTTCGAATTCTTCCACGAGTTCCTGACCAACTTCGCCGGTCCCAATAATAACGGCCATCGCCTCACGCGTCGGATGGCGACCTTTCACGCGCACGAGCGCCTCCGCGCGGCGGAACTTTAGCGCAAATTCGGCGAGCGCCAGAGCGGCTTGGTCTGGGTCGCGATCCGACCAGTCTCTTGTCGGCCGATTGATCGCGAAACTTGCCAAATCCTCGATCTGCCCCGGCTGACCTTCAAATCCGGAGAGCCGTGTCGCAAATGCATCAACGCGCAGATCGCCCGTGAGATCGATCACCACACTCGCCCGCTGCCGCAACTCCTCGTCCGGGCTGCGATCTGCGTGCCCAAGTGCGCTCAGCATCTTGCCCACGAGCTCGTCGAGCATGTGGCGATAGGCGCCACGCAACTCCCGCAAGGCGAACTCAATGCCTTCCGCAGCCGCTCGTCCATTGCCTTCCCCAAAGATTGCGGGAAGATCAACAAAAAGGGCCTTATGCGGGTCGTCCGCATGCAAGAGCACCTGGCGTACCTGTGCCGTCTGGTGGGAGAGGCTTTGTGTCTTCTGCGTCCAGGGCGGGAGTTCAGTCACAAACCGTACGAGGCGTCGCGCGACGGCCAAAGGCTCGCTTGGACACGGCTCGCCGGTTGCGGCGGTCACGGCGCCAATCACGCCATGCAGAATATCACCCCGGAATTTGTCCACATCCACCCGGCGCAGCGCGATGAGCTTCTCGTCCTGCAGAAGCGTATCCACCAGATAGTCATCGACCTCGGCCTGAAAACGCCCTTCGCCGTAGATCGCAAGGTGATCACGGTTTGCAAGAATGAAGGCGAGCGCCAACACCGGCATCACGCCACGTCGTATCCCGAACGGCGGCGCCTCCCATTCCCGATACAGCACGTCAAGCGAAACCGGCGCTGTATTGCTCTCGAACACACCGTTCGCGACGTCCCAAGCCGGCTTGTAGGTTCGGCCGATTTTGGATCTGGAAGGGCCGGAAAAGCCAAAGGTGCCATCCGGCCGTTCGCCATGAAGGCCCGCCTGCTGCAACACGGTGCTATAGAGCCCGCGTTCAATCGGAAAACCCTCAATCCCGAGAGTAGCCTTGCTTTCTGAATGCACCATCGCGTGCATGAGATCGCGCACGCCAGCTTGCGTATTGCTGGAGGGCCGCTGTCGGTTCAACAGCTCACTCTCAATATGCGGCGCCTTGTTGTAACGATCATCGGCAAGTTTCGAAGCGAGCGCTGAAAGATTGCCGCCAAACGGCAATTCGAGGTGCTCGCCGCCAAGATACCAATCGGCGTTCGCAAAGCCTTCGCGCAGCTCTTCCTCAAGCATTGCACTGACCGCGGCGATCCGCGCCGTAATCTCCCGCCGCGCGACACCGTCGCCGTCAAGCTCAGGGCGGCTGGTCCGTACCATTTCAAGGCCAGTCAGCTCGCTGCCGAACTCACGGATACGCGGCGCGTTACGCGGCAGGCCGATCGCAACGAATTCGCCGACCGCTTTTGAGGACGCTTCTACACAGGCTGCGAGCGAGGCCTTACGTGTCCCGTCATTCGAGGGCAGGGCAAGCACAAAATGCCCTGCGGCATGCGGCGCGCGATTTGCCGGGCGCCCAAGGTCCTCAAGAGCGACAAGCTCGGTCTGGAACCAGCGCAACGTCCCTGTCTCGCGGTAGTGCCGCTTCGCCAGTACGGGCTGAAGCCCCGCAAGCCGCGTCAGCCGTGCGACATCGAGCCCGCCCGCCTGCGCGAGCGCCGCTTTCACCGCGCTGTCGATATCGAAGTCGCTTCCCTGATAAATGGCCCAGGCATCGTTGTGCTTGCGAAAGACTGTAATTGACCAGCGCTCAAGATCGCGCAGCGCCTGGTCGATCTCCTCGGATGATGCTTCTGGAACGCATGTGCCGAGGGTAACCCGATCCGCGGCAAGGCCTGAACCGTTGCGGAACATCTCGATCACCGCGATGCTCTTGGCGAGCGTCATGTGAAGAGGTGTTCCGCGCCCTTCGCATCGCTCAACAGCATCGACGCCCTGCGCCCAGCGATGGCTGTCATTGGAGGCAAGGATCGCGGGCTCAAGATTGATCCTCAGATAATCCCAGAACTTATCTGGACCAAAGAGCGCCGACGATTTGGCAGCGGTGGCGCGCAGGAATTCCTGAAATCCGCCGGGTTCGGCGGAGGTGAGGAAGCCAAAAATGCTGCGCTCGTTCTGGCCAAATCGGCGCCGCGACATGGGTCCCAGAATGGCCGCCGTCACCGGGTGCAGCGGCCAACAGGAATTGAGCCGTCCGCCGAGATTGGCCGCTGTGCCCGGCCGACGCGAACGGATTGACTGCGCGATTTTCTCGGCTTCAGCGCTCGTTTCCGGATGTTTTCGGTCGGACGTGATCGCACGGCCTAACAATTCGATGACTTCGTCGACGGCTGCCATGAGCGGCACGTCAACGTAGCGTCCCTGGATCTTCGCCCATTCATCGCGCGCTTCGCGCCCGAGCCGGTTGGCGTATTGTTCGAACGCCTGATGCAGAATGCCGACAACGACGAGCCGGCCTTGCGCACGGGATGCGGCTTCGGCGAGCTCCTGGAAGAAGAAGATGTCCTTGCCTTCGGCCGCAGCGCTTTCGAGATACTTGCCGAGCTCGTCGATCACGAGCAGCACACCATCGCGTGGCCGCGCAGCAGCTTCCTGCGTGAGGCGTGCAATCAACTCACGGCCGCTACGAACCGGATCGCGCGGACGGCCCCGCTTTTCCGGACCCTGCCGCCGCGCTTGCTCAAGTGCCTCGCCAATATCTGCCACCGGATTGCCGCGACGGCCAACCACCGGCACCACGAGCCAACCGGCCCGCGTGGGCTGAAGATGATCGAAAAGCCGCGATGCCGTTTGGGTACCGAGGGCTGCCGTCGCCGCCGATCGAATCTCATTCTTAGGGCCAAGCAGACCCGCCAAGGCCACGGCCAAGCTCGATTTGCCGCCGCCATAGGGGCCTGTCCACGTGAACGCCCGCTGCCGTGTCGTGACAATCTGCTTTGCCATGTTGAGCAGCACGTCGGCAGCCGAGCGCTGGCAAATGAACCCTTGAAGCGCGTCAGGACGCGCAAGATCCGTATCGAGCCGCACCGAGCGCTGAAATCGACGGGCAATGGAAACATGTTCGGCAAGCATCAGGCAGCTCGTCGTCGATCCGCGTCCGCCCGATAGGCAGAGGCCAATAGGGATAAAGGATTGTTCACCGGCTTTGCGCGCACGACTTGACGCACGCCCGCGGTGTCGGTCCATAGGAAGTGCCCACGTGACGTGTCTTCAATCGCGGCAAGACGCTCGACGACAGAATTTTCATCGAGCTTGAACACGCGCCCCGGCGAACCGGGCTCATAGGTGATCGCCTCGACGGCCAAGGTCGACGCTGTCGCGGCGTGGCGCTCCCAAAACGAATGGAGCGCGTAGGCAAATACGCCATCCGGCAGCGACGGCTTTGGCCCGCGCCGGAATTCGTAGTGACGCCCGCCGATCGAGCGTATCAGACCAAGTTCCGCCAACACGGGTTCAAGCGCGTCTTCTGTCGCCCCTTTTTCCGCACGAGGCACGTAGCTGCGGATGAAGCACTCGACATCACGCGTCACGGTCTTATCAGCGATGCGCGGCCATTGGCGCAGGCGGCAATATTGGAGGATCGAGGCGCTCAGCGCCTCATGATCGAAGGTTTGAGCGGTGAGGTGATTGAAGGCCCAATACCATGAGGTTGTCATCGCGGGATCGCCCGCGACCTGCCATTGAACGAGCCAAGCGGTCGCCGCCCGCTCCATGTACGGGTCCCATGGATGATAGCCGCCGAACAAGCGTTCGCCAAGGTCGGAGGGTGAAACACGCGAACCCTCTTCTTGTATGATCCGGCAGGCGAGCGCCCAATGCCGAATGGCTAGGGCCATATTCTTTCCGACGCCAAAGGTGACAATGGCTTCGGGGCCTGTGAAGATGTTTCTGTCGGCGCCGCGCGCGACGGCATCGTAGGCTTTACGTAGCCAAAGATGCCGTAACGGGAAGGTCTCGTGGCCCGAGAACTGCCCCCTGAAATCGTCTGCTGTGATGGCGCCGCGCAACATGCGCCTACCCTACTGGACGACCCGTCCAGTAGGCAAGCCAATTCAACCATTCAGTTTGCAGAGCCGTTTTCGCAACCGCGAGCGAATTCAAGGCGTTGGACGCAAAACCTTGCTATGCGGCCACAATATCCAAGCCTTCTTGCTCGCGAATTTGCCGCGCGGCCGCGCCGAGGCAGGCTGCCGCCCGCTCGACGTCGGCGATGGTGTTAAGGCGGCCGAATCCGATTCGCAATGTGCTGGCAGCCGCCTGCTCGCCAAGGCCAATCGCGCGAAGCACATGGGACGGTTGCAAGACACCGGCCGTACAGGCCGCATTTGTGGAGACGGCGACAAGTGGCTGGACAGCGCCTACAAGCCGGTCGGCATCCACCCCATCAAAGACAAGGCTCAGATTTCCGGGCAAGCGGGGGCTTTCTTCACAGTTCACCCCGACATGAGGAAATTCCTGGCGCAGTGTCGCAAGAAAACGATTCCGGAGCCCCCGCGCCGCCTCGGCGTCCGCCGCGCGCTCGCGCCGCGCGATCGCAGCCGCCGCGCCGAATGCCACACAAAGGTGCGGCGCAAGCGTGCCTGACCGGAAACCCCGCTCTTGGCCTCCGCCCCACATCAGAGGCTCGGGAACCAGAGGCGCTTCCTCTGAAATGAAGAGAGCCCCCACGCCGATCGGCGCGTAGAGCTTGTGACCCGAGAGGCTCATCAGATCAATACCAAGCGTGTGCGCGTCGAGCGGGATCTTGCCGGCGGCCTGCGCCGCGTCAGTGTGAAAGACGATGCCTTTCTCCTGACAGAGTGCGGCAATCGCGTCGAGCGGCTGCAGCACGCCTACTTCATTGTTCGCCGCCATGATGGAGACAAGAGCGGTATCATCCCCGAGGGCGTCCTTGAGCATCTCGAGGTCAATCAGCCCGCTTGACTGAACGGGCAGGACATCAACGCGACAACCGGTACGCTCAAGATAGGCGACCGTCTCAAGCACGCATTTGTGTTCCGTCGCACAGGTCACCACATGGTTGCCGCGCCTAGATGGGGAACGCATGACCCCTTGCAGGGCGAGATTGTTCGCTTCGGTAGCGCCCGAAGTAAAAATGATCTCTTCAAGGCGTGCTCCGATTAAAGCGGCTACATCCGCCCGGGCGGCTTCTACCGCTTCCGCGGCACGACGTCCTGCGACATGTTCCGAGTGAGGATTGCCAACATGGGCGAAGTCCAGAAACGGCAGCATCGCGTCGCGAACACGCGGATCGGTGGGGGTCGTCGAATGGTTATCGAGAAAAATAGAATCGGCCATGGGCTCCACCTCGGCCGCTTATTGATGACGACTTGGCAGCAGGCTCGCAAGTCCTCTTTTCGACCGGTTCTTGCCGTAGCGCAAATGAATCCCATGAACTTCCCCGCTGTCAGGCGAATGAGGGCGAGCCTTGCTGCCCTTGCGCTCATGTCGGGTGCGTTTCCGCGAGCCGCTTATCCCCCGCCGCCTGTCGTGCCCTCATTATAAAGCCTTGCAGCGGAGGGGCCGCGCGATACGCTGATCGCAAGGGGGCGAACTACCAATGAGCGTGCCGGTACCAGACTGGGTTGCTTTCGATGTCTCCAAGTCGGGCGGTGTCGACTTGCTCGGCCTTCGTGCGTCTGTTCAAGCACTTGGCAACGAGTTGTTCGACGGCGTCACCACTGTCACGCCCAAGCTACGTTACATGTCCGTGATTTCATGGGTCATTTGGCGCTACGCCGAAGCGAGGTTGCCTGAGAAGCGATCATCCTTTCTCGAATTTGCCGCCGCGCAAGAAGCGGCCTTCGTCATGGCGAACCAAACGCTGGGCCTCAAGGTGAATAATCTCGTCGGGGTCGATGGCGCGAACGGCTTGCTCGAAACCGGAATGCAAAAGTTGCCGCTGGCGAGACTCACGCAAAATATCGCTTTGGACGCCTATATCGCTTCGAGCCGACAGTTGAATTTGACGAAGCAAGCGGAGCAAGGTCTCAACAAGCTCAGCGAACAGCGCGGCCTTTTACTGGCGAAGGAGTTCGATAAGGTCCTGCACGGCACGGCCTACGGCGCGCGCCTGAAGAAACAGCCGAACACCAATAAAATAACGCGGGCTGAGCTCAAAGAGCTGGCAGCGCCTATGTCGATCATCGCGATACCGCGCGGCGAGCGCGACATCCTGATCGACGTTCTCATGCCTCGCGAGCCCCTCACGCCTGCCGAATGGCGGCGCCTGCGGCATTACACGTTACTGCTCTGGCTCACGCAAGCGAACGAGCGTCCGATCGAAGAGGCGGACATTTTTGAGGCGGCGCAACGACTGCCCGAGGGACTGCCTGGCTCTCTTGCGGCAAGCACCGATGGGTTTCTCGCATTCGTCGTGCGAGACTGCCTGGCTGTCTGCCATGAATCTGTCTTCGCGGCCGTTATGCGAGAGGTCGACAGCGTGTTTCAGGAGCGGGCGGCTGCCGCGCCATCACGTGAGGTTATCACATCCCTCGTCGCAGGGGCAGCCGAGAAGGACGAAGCCTTACGAACGTTTCGTCTGCTAAAGCCCAGCGAGACGGCTGCTGGCGTGTCCTTTCGCACCGTCTACGAGCGCGTTCGAAGACGCTGCCGCAAAGACCGCGTGGAGTCCGGTGGCATTGTCCGATGGAAAGGGGGATTGTCCGAGACAGAGCTGTATGAGTATGCAGCGTCTTCGGGCGATGCGGCGGTAGCATTGTTGCCGGTTGCATGGTGTCTCGCCTGCGAGCGACCATCCAAGGAGACCGCTCCTGACATGCAGCCTACGAGTTCTTTGGGCACTATCGGTCCGCATCAAATCGGAATCGATGCCGTCATAAGGCCAAAGATCGCTTCCTTTCTCGGCGATGACCGCAGCTATCGTGACGTGATGGCCGAGCTCGTCTTGCGAACCGTGCAGCAGCATCTTCGCGTGGCATGGAGCCGCTTCTCGGCGCCGCGTGGCAAGGACGTGTCGGTTCTGATTGCCGATACCGAAAGCTGGTCGCGCAACAAGGTCTTTAATGCCGGCCGAACGGGTTCGCGCCTGCCAATGGCGATTGATTGGCTCGATCAACTTAAGCTCACTTCGAAGGATGGCTTGACCAAGGCGGGCAAGCGCATTCTCGACCGCTCCCTCGAAGTCCTGGAGAACGCATGATCAGCGCTCGGGACTTCTGTAAGGAGCCGGGATACCCGACAACGATATTCCTGACTTACGCTTTCGACCCCCTGTTCTTCGAGCGCATTCCGCTCGAAGATCTTGGCATCGGAGGTACGCGCCGCATTTTGATCCTCGGCGACGCCGCCGAAATCGGTGGCGCCATGGAACGTTGCGCCGGGCAGGTTTTCCATCTCGGGCGTCGATACACGCTCGCCGAGGCAAAGTCCTCGAACCTCTTCCATCCGAAACTCATCGCTCGTCTTTCGCCTGAGCGCGGCAAGGTGTGGATCGGCTCCGGGAATCTCACCTATACAGGTTGGGGCGGTAATCACGAGCTTGCCGTCGGCTGGCCCATCGGGCCGGGCTCGGATGATAATGGAGCGTGGCTATCCAATGTGTTGCGCTCGGTAGCGACGGTGACGGGATCGGAGTCCTTTCATACCCAGATCGAGATCATTCGCGCCGCTGTACCGTGGCTGGGCAAAGCCGCAGCTGATCCCGCCCTAAGCCCTGTTCTTCTCGGCATGCCGGGCCGGCCGCTCGCTCCCCAACTCGCGCAGCGTTGGCAAGGCCGCCGCTTCAAGACGCTAAAAATGTACACCGGCTCGACCGATGTGGATGGCGCCTTCCTTCGCTGGGCCCACGATACATTCGGCCTAAAGAAGGCGACGATCTGTCTCACGCCTTCTTTTGCGTCGTTCGACGCGAAACAATTAGCAAAGCTTCCCTTGGAGGTTCGGTTCGTTGAGCGTGATCCCAAGCGCCGGGTGCATGCGAAGTTTTGCTGGTTTTCCGGGCCAGATGGCGATGCGGCCATCTTGGGCTCCGCCAACTGCTCGGCCGCGGCATGGCTTGCAAATAGTGCCAACGGGAACGTCGAACTGATCGCCGTGTATGACGCCGCCGAACGAAATGCCTTCGCGCCGATCCTCACCGACTTCGATGGCGAAGAGCGCTTGCCCAAGGATGTTCTCAGGGCCCCGGCCAAGCCCGAGGAACTTCCCGGGGGTGCGCAAGGCGGTGTCGTCTATCGCCTGACAAGCCTTCGGCTCCGGGCTTCAGGCCGCACCCTCGAAGCGATCGTCGAGCCTGTCCCAGACGCGGAGCACGCAACGCTCGTCTTCGGGGTAAAGCGGAAAACGTATCGCATCGCGATGACGCGGTCCGGCAATCGCTTCTCCGGACGGCTAACTGAAGACATGTCGCTGGGGGCAGAGACGGTTTTCGCGGTGCTCGAGATTTCAGCGGGCTCGGCATTGGTTACGACCCCGCCTCGTTGGCTTGACAATGAGCGTGCCATCGAGAATACGGCGCGAAGCCGAGATGTCGATCCCAACCAAAAGGTATTCTCGGGGCGAGGCTTCGCCGGTGCCAGCGAGCAGCAAATCATCGAGGCCATTCACTCCATTTCCACGAGCCTATTCAATTTCGAGACCCCCGACTTTACGGACCTGACCAACGAACGGAAGGGACCGGATAAAAACGATGCTGGCGCCGACGCCGAGGACGGACCGGCAAGCCCCGTCGATCCCTCGAAGCTGATCTATGACCTGAACGACGAGACCTTAAAGAGCGGAACGCATTCGCCCGGCCAGGACGCCATTCATGGCGTCTCGCTGCGGGGCGTCATGAGGTTTTTATTTGCCTCAGAAGACGAGCCTGAGATCGATCTTTCGCAGGAGCGGTGGAGCGCCGACGAACCGGAAGCGAACGACGCCAGCGACGCCGCAGATGATGATGTCAATACGCCGCCACCACCACCGCGGGGTGGGAGAAATGCTGCGGACGCGCTTGCAAGCTTGCGTCAGCAGATCGATCAATTCCTGTTCGGCCTGGCAAAGCCCAGTTTTGCCGAGGCGTGCCCGGCCGAGACTTTCTCCCAAGCCGTGGTCTTCCCGATTTTGCTTGCCATCAAGGGAAACGAGGAAGGGTGGCTCCCGGAAGACGTGCTCGCATCAATTGTTTGCCGGGTGGTCGACACGATGTTCTCGAAGACCTACGGCCGCGATAAGCCGCGAGGTCTCCTGCGGCAAGTTCGAACACGCTATGTGACCCAAGAAAAGCGGTCCGAGTTCCTTAAAGTGGTCGGCGACGGCGCCTTGTTTACTGTGCTGCTCGCGGCACTGGCTAAGCCTGAAGCACAGTCGCTTCCGGCGCTGGTCCAGCAAGGCAATGCAATCGCGCACGTGATGGAATGCTTGGACCTCGTCGCAGTGGCCCACCCCGATCAACGTTCCTCGCTGGCTAAAAACGTGATCCTTCGGAACGCCGAGTTTGCGATAAACACGCGCGCGCCCGCGCTAGCGGCGGCAATGGCGAAGCTCAACGCTTCCATGCTCGCGTGGGACCGCATCCATCCGCGGCAGGCCGGACGAAGTACGATGCAGAAAGCGGGTTCGGTTCTGTGGATGCCCCAAGGCTGGGAGATAACGCCGCGGTCTCCAGCCGAGACCTATTGTAGCGGCATCAATCTTGACACCGTGTCATCGGAAGCTCCCGATATCCAATCCGCTATCGATGAGCTTTGGCAGGCAATGCGGCTCGGACGGGTGCCAGACGAGGCCGCTTCGATCAAAGAGCATGCCCAGGCGAACCCAGCCGTGGGAAAGCCGAGCAATCCCGTACAGGACATAGAATGTATCCGTATACCGTGAGTCGAAGTTCTGCAGAACATGACTGTGCGGTGTAGGGTAAAGCTAATGTGTTCTTCGCCGGGGGCACTCGCCTCGGGGCCCGCCGTCACTTGCGTTCCGGCGTCGCTATCACTGCCCCTCCTCGGTTGCCCTGTTAACCGGTCTCAGAACAGCAGTCGGTCGTGCGTCCCGCGGTCATTTCATGCCCGCGTCGCTATCACTGCCGCAGGCCCGGCTGCCTTTTCAATGCGCTTTCGCTTCGCTGCGGACGGTAAGCTCCGGGATTAGCTTTGCTGTTTCGGGTAGTACGGGTGGCGTGCAATCTCGTTGCCGGAGTCATCCACGACGGATACCTCGGCATCGCCATAATGGAAGTCATCCATGCTGATGTCACAGGCAACACGCGCGCCGTAGTCATCCGCCTCGCGCTGGGTCGCGAACTCCGTACCCTCGTCATCGATTGATACGTGTTCGCCCTGCTCGCCATGCCGTATATGGAAGAAGTAACGCTTCGCCATCTCTCGCCTTTCAGGATTCAATCGCGACCACAGGTGCCTGATACATCACGGACCGCGGCTCGTCACGTGCTGCCCTGATGGAACTGACCTAGCTATCCAACCGCCCGAGATAGCGCGCCGCGCCGAGCCGCATGAGGGCCAGCAGCATCCGTTGATCGCAGGGTGACCGCGCAGCATCGTTCGATGGCGTTAGCGGTTCCCATTTGGGAAAGGGATCGGCGCCCGAGCGGCAGCTCGCCTCGCGAGCACGGGCGAACGCCGTCTCCCGCGTCATGGTGGTGATCTCGGAGGGCGTGAGGTCGTACATGCTCTCGGGCGGCGTCGCCCAGGCCTGCGCACGGATGGGTGCGGGCATGCCCATCCGGGCGAGGAAGCCGTCGAACTTGCGCAGGCCGAGCGCCGTTTGCCTGCGAAGCTCGCGCTCGGACCATTGTGGTCCACCGTCATCCACGAAGCGGAACATGTGCATCCCGATGACGTCCCCGTCGCGGCGGAAGCCGCTGGCCCAGATGAAAGAGCATGCGCTGGCGCAGAGGCAGGCAAAGCCATCGGGGTCCGCAAGGCCTTCCCCTTCCGGTCGCACCTTGTCTTGCGTGGCTTGCTTGAAGACGCAATGCGGCTCGCCCTTCCTATCGCGGAACGGAACACGCACCTCGCTCCGCAGCGTCCGGATCTGTTCGCCGATGTCCATGGCCGCCTCGCCTATGCCGCCGGGGGAGGAAATCGTCACGCGGGAGAGGAGATACCCTGAGCGAATATAGGGCGTCACCAGCTCGCGAAAGCGCTGACCGTCGCGCGCCCCTACTTCACCCCACAGGTTGATGTAGAGAAGCTTCCGTTGCTGATCGGCAATTGCCTGCATGGCGAGATACGGCTGTGCGGAGCCGATCTCCGGCGGGGTGACGACCGGTTCTGGTTTTTGCGGGGATGGCAGGTTCGCCTCCGCGGGCTTCGCCGTGCGATGAGGCGCACGTGGCTTCGTTCCGCCTGAAACGTCACACAGCGCGAGGATCAAGATGCACAGGATGAAAGTCGCGAAGGCGGCCAGAAAAAGCTGCTCATACCAGGCGTCCGCTTGCGGGCGTGCCTGATTGAAGGCTTGATAGGTGATGCCGTGGGCAGACCAGCGCCCGTCTTTGACGGACCTCGACCAGCCGTGTCGCGCAAACGGTTTCAGCATGCGTGCTCTCCCAATGGAAGCTCACGCTCAATTTATTCAGCCCGCCGCCTGACGCTATTTGCAGGCCGCGGAATGGATGGGAATGTCTGCGAGGCACGCAAAGAAATAGGTGAGACGCCCCTAACGACTTCGGCGCGCACGCTTTGAGGGGTAGCGAAGCTAACCCACTCTCCCTGGCAAACGCGAAACGTCCACCCCCGCTTCCTCGAGGCGCTTGCGGGCTGCCGCGACGACATTGGCCTCAAACCGGTCATCGTGCCGCAAAACGATCGCCTCGCCGGTGAGCTCCGGCATGTTGCGCTCGATCAGCATGGTGAAGCCATCCGTGCCCTTGTTACCCAACGCCCAATCCCGCAGCGTCGCGATCTCGCCCACCCGCGCCACCTTCTGCCGCGTGCGCGCAAGCCGTGTCGTCTTGCCTCGCTCCTCGGTCAGCATGTGCTCGAAGGCATGGATCGTGCGCCAGAAATCGTGCTCCACCGTGCCGGGGGCCTCCTTCGGCAGGATGTGGATCAAGCGTCGAAAGGCGGCGTCCTCGATGTCTTTTTGTTTTTCCCTTTGGGCATTCGCGATCCAGGTGCGCAGCTTCCCCTCGTCCTCGCTAGCGGCAATCAAGGCGAGCATCTTTGAATGATCCGGCATCTGAAATTCCTTGAATGAATAAAACTGGCGCATGCTAGCAGTGGCATGAGCTAGCCAACAAGCGGCGCTGTTGAAGCTGTCGTTTATTTTCAGTTGGGCGCGTGCGGCAAGCCGCACCGGGAGGCTCTCGTGAACCGAGCCGCCAAGAGGCGTCTCGGCCATCCGGCTCCGATCCCCGCTCGCGCGTATAAGGGGAGCGGCCAAGCCGCTCGCATCCATTCTTTCTGTTGCTAAAGGGCTGCGCCCTTGGCGCGCGCAAGGCATCCAAACACGCCGCGCCGCCTCCACACGTCTCCCGCAAGGCGGGGCCCTCGTGTGGACCCTCGGCGCGTCGCGTTCGGAACCTCCTTGCACTTGCCTACTGCCTGCTCGCCGCGAGGGCAGGGTTGCAGCAGCAGCTGCAACCAGAAAGCAAGGAGGCAAGAATGAAATTACTCACCGATGAAATCCGCGAGACGATGCTCGCGAACGGAAGGGCAAACGCCGGACGGGAAGAAACCATCGACTTCAAGCCCGCCGTCAAACTCTTCTTCCCGTGGGGCGCGGCCACGTGGCTGCTCACCGAGCTTGATCCCGAAAACCCCGATATCGCGTTCGGCCTTTGCGACCTCGGCATGGGCACGCCCGAGCTTGGCTATGTGAGCCTCGAAGAAATCGAGAGCGTTCGTTTTCGCGGCCTCGGTATCGAGCGCGATTTGCATTTCGTCGCGGACAAGACCCTTTCCGCCTATGCCGACGAGGCGCGCCGCCTCGGGCGCATCAACGCGTAAGGGGACGACCATGCGACAATCCCTCACGCGCCGCGATGTGTATCAGACCATCACCGACCAGATCATTGAAGAACTGGAGCGCGGCGTTCGCCCGTGGCGCAAGCCGTGGAGCGCCGACCACATGGCGGGCAGGGTGCTTTTGCCTCTCCGCCATAACGGCATTCCCTATCGCGGCGTGAATATCCTTGCGCTCTGGATGGCAGCACTCGCCAAGGGCTACCGCTCGCCGATCTGGATGACCTTCAAGCAAGCTATCGACCTCGGCGGCGCGGTGCGCAAGGGCGAGCGCGCCAGCCTCACCGTCTACGCCAATTCCATCACGCGCATCGAGACGGTGGAGGCCACGGGCGAGCAAACCGAGTCCGAAATCCACTACATGAAAGGCTATTCGGTATTCAATACCGAGCAGATTGACGGGCTCCCCGCACATTATTACGCGCCGCCCGCACCCGTCACCGAAGCCGTGCCGCGCATCGAGCGGGCCGAAGCCTACTTCGCATCGCTTGGCGCGGATATCCGCCACGGCGGGCCGGATGCCTATTACGCCATCCGCTCCGATCATATCCAGATGCCGCCCTTCGAGGCCTTCCAAGATGCGGAAAGCTATTACGCGACCCTTGCGCATGAGGCCACCCACTGGACGCGGCACCCCAAGCGCCTTGACCGCGATCTTGGCCGCAGGCGTTTCGGCGATGCCGGTTACGCGATGGAAGAACTCGTCGCCGAACTCGGAAGCGCCTTCACCTGTGCCACGCTCGACCTCAACCCCGCGCTCCGCAGCGAACACGCCAGCTACATCGACCATTGGCTGAAGGTTCTCAAAGAGGACAAGCGGGCGATCTTCACCGCCGCCGCGCATGCGCAAGCCGCCGCCGATTTTCTGAACGCCCGCCAGCCGGGTGCGGCCTCCCTCGGGGAGGCCGCATGAACCCATCCCGAGCGGCGTCCGCTGCGTCCCACATTTTTCAATTCGACATCAACTCAACTCTTAAGGAGACCATCATGACCAAGAAGAGCAACACCAAGAACGCCGCCAACGTCCCCGCCAGCGGCACCGAGCAATTTATTCCGCTTAACCGCCTCAAGAAGTCACCCCGCAACGCTCGCAAGACAGCGCATCCGGTGGAGGCCATCGAAGCGCTCGCGGCCAGTATTGCCGCCCATGGCTTGCTGCAAAGCCCGGTGGTCGAGCCCGAGCGCGACGACAAAGGAGAGCCGACAGGCAAGTTTCTTGTCACCATCGGCGAGGGCCGCAGGCTGGCCCTTCTCCTTCGCGCCAAGCGCAAGGAGATCGCCAAGACCGAGCCGATCCGCTGCACCATCGAGACCGAGCATGATGCGGAAGAAATCTCGCTCGCCGAGAACGAAATCCGCACACCCATGCACCCCGCCGACCAGTTCGAGCGCTTCCATGCGCTTCACACCGGCAAGGGCATGAGCGCCGATGACATCGCCGCCCGCTTCGGGGTGACGCCCGCCGTGGTCAAGCAGCGCCTGAAGCTCGCTGCGATCAGCCCCGTTCTCATGCGGGCGTACCGCGACGACAAACTGAACCTTGAGCAACTCACCGCCTATGCCTTCACCGACGATCATGCCAAGCAGGAAAGCGTGTTCGAAACGCTCGGCGAATACGCCGAGCGGGAGGACATTCTCGGCGCGCTGAACGAAGAGAACGTCGAGGCGAGCGACCCCCGCGCCCTCTTTGTCGGCCTCGAAGCCTATCAGGGTGCAGGCGGCGCGATCAGTCGCGACCTGTTCGACGAGGAAAGCGAAGGCTTTCTTACCGATGCCGCCATTCTCCAGCGGCTTGCCACCGAGAAGCTTGCCGCCCTTGCCGAAGCGGTGAAGGCCGAAGGCTGGAAATGGGTCGAAACCATGCTTCGCTATGACCATAGCGCCGTTTCCGACATGCGCCGCTTTTACGCGCAGCCCGTGGAACCCACCGAGGAGGTTGCGGAGAAAATTGCGTTGCTTGCGGCTGAGGCGGAGGCCATCGATTGGGACAGCGATAACGCTGACGAGGAAAGTGAGCGGATCGAAGCCGAGATCGAGGCGCTGCAAGGCCCCGAGGTCTACGACCCGCAACGCGTCAGCCGCGCCGGTGCCATCGTCAGCATTGCGCATGACGGCGATGTCCGGATCGAACGCGGCTTCATCAAGCCCGAGGACGATATCCGGGAGCCCCGAGCGACGAAGGAGGCCTCGCCGAAAGACGGCCCCGCACCCATCGCGGAAAGCCTGACAGCGGAGCTAACCGCCTACCGAACGGCAGCGTTGCGTGAGGCCTTGGGGCGGCATTCGCCAGTAGCATTACAAGCGGTGGTGCATGCGTTCGCCGAGCAAGCCTTCTTCCGGCACCGGGATATGCGTTCCTGCCTAAACATCAGCCTCCGGGAGACCTATCTGAAGAGCCACGCTCCGGATATCGAGCAGTCGCCTGCCGGGGTTGCGGTTGCCGAGCGGCACGACGAATGGGCAAAACGCATGCCCGAGGAGCATGATGCGCTCTGGGCCTTTGTCGGGGTGCTCGCGCTCAACGAACGGCTCGAGCTTCTGGCGCATTGCGTATCGCTATCCGTGGACACCGTGCACGCCCCCAAGAAGCGCGTCACTCACAACGCCGACGAACTCGCAACGGCGGTGAACCTGCGCATGGCCGAGGTATGGGAGCCCACACCCGAGAACTACCTTGCCCGCGTCTCCAAGGATCGCATCCTTGAAGCCGTGCGCGAGGGCGCATCCCCCGAAGCCGCTGAAAACATCGCAGGCCTCAAGAAACAGGCGATGGCGGAAGCCGCTGCGCAGCGGCTCAAGGGCAAGGGCTGGTTGCCGTCCGTCCTTCGCATGCCCACGCCTGAAACATCGGAGCCAATGGCCATGGCCGCCGAATAGCCGGGTGCCGGAGCCGCCGTGTCGGCGGCTCCGGCCTCGTCTCTAACTCAAAAACAAGAAGAGGAGAAATCCCATGCCTATCTATCAAGTCCACTTCAGCACCGATGCAGAACTGGCCATCCATGATATCTCTGGAGACACGCCCGCCCAAGCGCTTGCGGCGGCGCGCGCGCTCGCCGCAGGCGATCACGAGTTATATTTTGAGCCGTATGCCGGGCTGGACATCGACGAAATCATCGTCATGGACGACGACGGCTATCCAATCTGCGCGTGGCGAAGCGACGCCATGCGCCTTCGCCTTGCAGCATCCGACCTATTGATTGCCGCGCGCGAGGTGGTGGCTTCATGGGACAGCGGCGACCTTGCGGCGGCGGTGCGGAATCTGGCCGCAACCATCGCGGAAGCGGAGCCATTGCCCGATCAAGCCGGAGTGGAAGCGTTGCCACCGGGCTAGCGTGAGTTCGCCCAAAAATCCGGCGATGGGCTAGCGCTCATCGCCGTCCGGCGTCAAAGCTTCCTCAAAGCATCCGCCAGCGTGTTCAGGGATGTCATGGCCGTCGCAAAATCCGGCTTGTCGCCATATACCATGTCACGCTGGAAATTGGCGTAGCCCTCGACAAACACGTTGTCTTTCGGGATGCCTTCTATGGCCCGCAGGGTTTCGCCAAGCGGGTCTTTCTTCCACGCGGGAAAGCGGTCCCCGCGTGTTTCGGCATCGGCCTTCATTACCTCAAGCGCCAGGGCGGCGGTCTGTTCGATGTCGTAGGCTTCGCGCGTCATGTGCAGATCATAAATGTGCCGCACCAAAGTCGGATCGCGCTCCTCCCGCAAGCCTGCAAGCTCGGAGCCCGCACGCCATGTCAGGGCGACCAGCTTTTCGGCAGCGGTCTCAAGGACAGAGGAGCAGGCGATTTTCGGCAACTCGGCCTCACGGCCATAAGCTTCCGCAACGAACGAGATCACGGGTTTCTCGACCGCATCGCGACGCAGCGGCCAGACAGAGGTTTCGATTTGCACGTCCGGGCGCAAACCGTTTCCTTGGGCGAGCGCCTTATAGGGCAGTTGGTATTTGGTGTAGTGCCCCTTGTACATCGAGACGCGGTGCTTCTCGTTCTCGGGATCGAACTCGAACCCCGCCGCAAGCAGCGCGTCGGTTATGTCCGTCCGAAACTTGCGCAGCGCGCCACGCGATGGATTGGTCTTGCAGACGATCTTGAGATCAACGTCTTCCGACATGCGCTTGGTCAGCTTGTACGCACGGCTCAACGCCGTGCCGCCGCCGAAGACAAGACGGAAGTCGCCGGGATCGACGGCAGCGATAGCCGCCAGCGCCCGAACCACATACCAGTCCTTTTCGACAAGAGCGGGGCCGGGCAGCTTGAAGTAGTCCTGAACTTCGAGCAGTTCCTCGATGGTGGGCTTACCGTTCAAGGACGAGCTCCGCGTTACGGTAGCGAAGATGCCGCGAGAAGCGGCCTTTGACGCGGACGACGGGATTGACCGGCACCTGCGTGGAGCGGCCTTCGTTATAGGCACGTTGCGCCTCGGTCGGCTCCCATGCGACGCCGAGCTTGTCGAGTGCCTGATGGGCTACGCCCAAAAACCCTTCCGGGCTGCTGAGCACCGGCTGGCCGCTCAAGCTCGATTGCCGCGCGCGGCCATAGATGCCGTAGCCGAGCCGCACCAAACGACCCTCATCCACCAGCGAACGCAACGCACGCAACACCTGATCCTCGCCGCCGAGCTTCTTGAATTCGCGCGTGAGGAACACGTCCTCGCCCTCTTTGCGGGCGATCCGTTGCTCGATCTTCTGGCGTAGCGTCGGCTTGCGCGGCATGCTGGGCCTCCTACAAAAACCCGACATTCAATATAGGCAAAAACCCGACAAATATCAATGAAAAACACAATAATATCAATATATTAATAAAAATCAATGAGATAGCAGGCTTGCTAGAGGCCGAGGCCTCTCCCGCTCCCCTTGTCTTTCGTGCTTGTGGCGTGGCTGCGCTCCCCCTCAGTCTTGCCTACGAGCCTCCGCAGTCGTTCGCGTCCTTCCGTCAGGAACGAGATCGGCTTGCGCAGATCGACATCGCGGTATTCGGCGGGGATCGGAATATTGGCCCAGCCGCCTCGCGGTACATGGCCGCCTGCTTCCGCCGCTCCGCCTCGGTCTCCTTGCGGGGCGGATGTTCGGCGGCGTATTTGGCGTGATATTTCTTCCACAACGGTTTCAGTTCGTTCGCAAGCTCCTCACGGTTGAGGCCGTTCTCAAAAATCTTTTGAAGGATCAGTCGCTCTTCGCGCCGAAACTCCGGATCGCGGGCAGGCCGCCCGTCATACTGCATCTTCCACGCTTCCTCAGCATAACGTTGCTTCCGGTCGTTCGCGTGCTTTTGCTCTGGGAATTCGGATGCACGGATTTCCTTCAGCGCGGCGTCGCGTTCCAGAAGCCAGCCGAGCCGATCACGTGCCGTAGCGGCGGCATCCGTCACCGATGCCCATGCCCGCGCCCATCCACCGCCATCGACCATTCGCTGTCCTTCCGTCTCGCTCGTCACCAATCTAACGGCATACGCGGCGGAAGGCGTCGGAATGTCTTGGAACGTCTTGTGGCGACGCTGGCAATCGTGCGCGATCCACACAATGACTTAGCCACGGAGCCAGGAAGGGATGCGTGCGCGCTTCACCATGAAAAGTTTCCGTTCAGGCGTGGCCCCACAAGGGCGGCTTCTCACGTGGGATCACACCGGAGCGCGCGTCCCTTTCAAGCGCCTGCGCTTCCGCGGCGGGCTACGCCCGCCTTGTGCAGCTTGCCGCCAAGGCGGTGCGCTTCGCGCAGCGATGAAAAGGCCGCTTGTTCGCCCCGGTGACAGATGCCCACGAAGCCGCCGATGTGGCGGCCTCGAACAACCTGAAAGGAGTACATCATGAGCATGAAGCCCACACTGATCGCCTACGCTGTCAAGGATCGTGGCGAAGACAAGAAGGCGTTCTGGACGCGCATCGGGGCCGCATGGCCGCTGAAGGAACGCGCCGGATACACCATCGAGCTCGACGCCGTTCCCGTAGATGGCCGTATCGTTCTGATCGAGCCGAACGGCGAGGAGGAAACCAACGCCAAACAAAAGGGCTGATCCGGTCACGCCGACAAGGCTTGAAACGGATCACATCACGCCGCGCCGATGAAAATCGGCGCGGCTTTTTTGTCTGCACGAGAATTCGGAATGAAGCGCAACGCATCGCACGTGCCTCACACGGGCTTGAGTGATGCGCTGTCTTCGGAACGCGTCGGAATGTCCCGGAAGCGCGCCTGATCGCGGGGCAATTCGATTCAAGGTGACCGCTGAAAATGGTAAAAAGGAAAAGCGTAGCGAGATGGGTTATCGCATGGCGATAACATCTCGTGCGGAATGAAATTCCGCAAAGGGACGCATCCGCTCAGGCCGAGAAGACAATGGGGCGACCGCCAAAAGACATCAAGCGCGACCGGCAAATCAGCATCCGGCTCACCGATCATGAGCTTGCCGAGATCACGACGCGCGCAGCCGCCGCCGGCACGACGCCGACGGAATTTGGCCGCGCGCGGATGCTGGCTGGCAGGACCGCGCCCGCGCAATCGATCGCGGCTGTCGAGACGCTGCACCAGAGCCGGCTCATTGAGATTCAGCTTCGCCGCCTAGGCAACCTTTTGAACCAGATGGTCAGGCACATGCACCAGACCGGGGAGATACTTCCTGACGCCGTTCCGTTGCTCACGGAGCTGAGGTCCATCATTACCGGGCGAGGATTGCCGTGATTGTGAAGTCACACCCCAGCGGGCGCAGCTTCAAGTGGCTCGCGGAATATCTGGGACACGACGTGAAGGCCCAGACGAGCGACCGCGTCGCGTGGAGGCACACCTTTAATTGTGCTCATGACGACATCGCGAGCGCCGTCGATGAGATGCTGCACACCTATCGGGACCGTGATCTCTTGCGGCAGGCAGCGGGCGTCCGGCCGGGAGGCGCCAGCATCGAGAAGCCTGTCAAACATGTCAGCCTGTCGTGGGACCCATCCGAAAAGCCGAGCCGCGAAGAAATGATCGCCGCCGCGCAATCTTATCTGGACGCGCAAGGTTGGGGCCACCACCAGTGCACTCTCTTTGCTCATTCGGACAAGCGGCATCAGCACGTGCACTTGATGATCAATATGGTGGACCCGGATCGTGGCACGCGCCTTCGGGACCATCGTGAGTTTCGAAAGGCGCAAGCCTGGGCTCATGACTATGAGAAGTCGCGCGGCCGGATCTTCTGCAAGGAACGGGAAAAGCCGATCAAGGAACGGGAGCCATCGCCGCCGCGGAATGTATGGGAACAACTCCGCGCCGTACAGGATATCTCTGCGTACCCTGAGCCCGCGGCGGAAGGACCGCGTCTCATCGATTACAACCAGCCGAGAAAAGATTGGCAGCGTGAAGAATGGCGCGCGTTGAAGGAGCGGCAGAAGGCCGAGCGCATGGCTTTCTTCGAGCACGGCCGCATGGCCTATCGGATGCTTCGGCAGGAGGTGTACCGGGAAGTTCGGTCCACTTACCGGAAGGAATGGGCCACCTATTTCCGGAACATGAAGCATGGCGCTTCGAAGGAGCATCTCAAAGCGATGCGCACTGGGCTTCTTGCGCGGCAGTCGGCAACCTTGCAGGAGAAATGCCGTGCGGCTGCGTTGGGGCTCCGCGCCGATCGTGACACCTATTATAAGGATGTGCTGACCCGCCAAAAGTCTCTCCGAGCCGAATTGGCGGAACGGCAATCAGCGGGGCTGACCTCTCCAGAGCTGCTTTTGGACCAGAAGCACCGCTCTCCGCCCTCCATTGCACCTACCGCTCGGACCCGAGAGGTTGTTTCCGGACCGCGCTGGACGCAACGTGCTGGCCTCGCGCCTCAGCAACAGTCGGCACGTCGATGGCTCGACTTTGCGCGGGATCGGATCGCAGGCACGCGCAAGAAAGAGTATCCGACCAATATCCTCGAGCGGGAGCGCGAGCGTCTGCGAACCCAGAGGGCAGACAGAGGCAAGCGGTCTGAGAGAGGATTCGAGCCGACGGGCGGCGGACCGGAATTATGAAGGGGCAGCGGCAGCAGCGAATTCCGCCGATGTCCCGAAAGAGACAGAAGTTCGCTACGGGAATTGCCGGCGGTCATGCCCGCGCGCGCGCCAGCCTCTTGATCTGGTATGCCGCACGGCTCGCAAGCGCCTGGACTAGTTCAAGGCCAGAGGATCGGGCGGCGCAGATCGCGGCACTCGAACTGGAACAGCAGGCCGCGCTGGGAGCTCTGTCGAGTGAATGGACGGCTCGCCGAAAGGAGGCGTTCAGCCGCGCGAGGCGCGAAGTCGTCTCCCGGCGTCCAGCGGTAGGCCATAATCGCAGGTCAATGAAGCCTCGGCGCCCCAATCACCACCGGCGGTTCAACGGCCGCCCGCAAAACCGCTCGTGAGCCTCGACGACGCCAATCACCAGAGAAATGAATTCGTCACGCGAGATCAGGAGCCGAACCGCGACCTTAATCTTGATCTAAGCCTGGCTCTACTTGAGGCGGATTGGCTTGCTTTCTCTTCTTATCACCTGATTTTAGTTCAATGAGTTTCGCTTTGAGGACGTCGTCGGACTCCTGGCCATACAAGTAACCGCTGATCTCCACGGCATCGTTGCCCAGCTTTTCGAAATCCGACTGGGGAGTCGGTGACTGCCATAGCTCCAGCTGGACGTGGACCGGAGCGAAAATTGTGTCGACATTGGCCGCCGGCACGAGAACGGCACGACTGGTAAGGATTGAGTTTTGACGGGTCACGGTTAGGGCTACGCCCCTGATGATGAGCTGCTTCTTTTCTCCCACGACAACGTCAAAAATCGAAAGCCTCAAATCGACAGTCTTGGGCGGGCTCGCGAGCAGATAGAGATTGCTGTATTCACCGGCCCTGCAAAAATAGGTGCCGAGTGATTTGACCTCGCCCGCCGGATAGTTGCGTGACGTCGTCAAGCTGGGCGCGCCGTCCTGGCCTAGCTTGTCCAGCAAATAGTACTTCGTCGTGACGACGTTCTCGTCAGAATTTAGCGTGAAAAGCAAATAGTCCCCGTTGAAAATCTGTTTGCTCGTTTCCGCAACCGTTTGAGTCAATCCAAGAGCGGCCATGAAGGTGTCTTTGAGGTCGGCCGGCTTCAAAGGCGCAGACGCTTCCGACCCCATGTGACTTTCCTCAGAAATAGCAGCTTCCGTTTGGATTGGCTCGTGACGTGGAGAGAGCGGCTCCCACAGTATCCCGAGTGCTCTCGCCAAATAGATCGGCGGGGAATATTTCTCCCTCTTGCATAGCTCTATGAGGACGGCGGCAAATCTCTTAGGAGGAGCTTTTTTCGGTGTCGCCCTGCTAATCATGTCCTTCATGGCGTCATGAGTTTCACCTGTCTCTTTGGCGATCCTCTTCAACGACCACTTGGCATACACTCCAAATCGTCGGGTGAGCTCCCGGACCGCTTCCTGCAGTTCGTCGTTCAACAGCTCTTCATCGTTATTCGTGCTACTTGCCATCTGCTCGCCCGCCAGTTGCGTTCACCGCAGCACATATCAGGTTTTGGCCGGCTTCCGCTAGGAACCCACGGTTTCCGCCAAAAGCTCCGCCGTCCTCCGCCAATGATATTTCGACATGTCTAGGCCGGCCCGTCAGTCTCCTCTGGGTGCGAGCCGCAGTTCGGGACGCGTCACTACACAGCGAATAGCTGTGCATGAGCGTGCTGGGACCGCGGAGCGCATAGTCTGCAAAAAAGGAGGCTAAAGTGATCTACAGGAAGCTCCGGACTTCGATCTTGGCCGCCAGCGCTGTGCTGGTGCTGGCATCGACCGCCCACGCGGACCCGCTCAAGATTGGTTCGCTGATCGCAACCGATATCGTCGCCGGCAACATCAAGGCCGCGTCGCGCGAAAGCGGTGTCGGCGCCCAGGTGATCCGCGGCGTGACCGGCATCAGCTTGGGCGACATCCAGAAGCATGGCTTGTGGGGTGGCCCCAATTCCTTCTTCCGCAAGCCGTTTGGCTAAGCCCCAGGGGTGGCTGTCGGCAGCCACCCCTTCTTCCCCAGATTCCCAGAACAGGAGACGCCGTCATGAGTATCTTGAAACAGGCCGCCCTCGCCAGCTTGCTCGCCGGTACGTTCTATTCCCCGGCATTTGCTGGTGGCGCGCTGGATTTTCTCGACCCCTGCGCAATGCCGGTCGCTCAATTCTCCCAACAGGAGCGCGATTACAACGCGGCTGTGGCGGAGGCCGCGGCCAAGATCCCGACGGCAGAGCCGGACGAGCAATTCATTGCTGATTGGTGGGTCGCTCAGAAGCAGGAGCTGCACGTTGCCTTTATGAAAGAGCGCGGTGCGCGCCTCGACAATGCCAAGCTGGACAAGGAGAAGGCCTTCGAAGACTGGTATACGGAGGAAAAGGCAAATGCCAATCCGGAGGAGATGAAAAAGCTGATCACGGCTGACTACCGCAAGGCTCTGACACGCCTGCTCGCTCGCGAGCGGGCTCCCAACGATCAATCAATGGCCGAAAACAAGCGAGACCTCGACTCCTCGTGCAAGAAGGACGTGGGGAGCCAGGTATTCCGCAGCGCCCTGAATGTGACGTTGGCGCCCTTCCACATCGTGGCTGAAAACGTGAAAGCCGCGGGAAGGGAGAGCGGCGTGGGCGCGCAGATCATCCGCGGCACCACCGGAATCAGCTGGGGCGACATCCAGAAGCATGGCATCTTCGGGGGCCCCAACTCGATTTTCCGCAAGCCTTTCGGCTGAAGATCGGCAGCGGGCTAGGTGCGAAACCCTGCTTGATAACGAGGGTTACAGCGCGTTCCGATGGGCTCCATCTGACATAGGTCTGACATGAGGGCCCATCGGAAAAGGAATTTAGTCCTTGAACGCTGCTAAGTATTTCTCTACAAAGCAGTTTCTCATTTTCGCGGGATAGAGCAGCCCGGTAGCTCGTCAGGCTCATAACCTGAAGGTCATAGGTTCAAATCCTATCCCCGCAACCAAATTCGGAACGACCGGTTCCGATACGAAAATGGCCCGCTTGATGCGGGCCATTTTTGTTTTGGGGCTGCCTCAGTCACGCCGAGCCGCTCGGCCAAATCGGCTTCTCAGATGTCGCCGCAATAGCTATCGCTGTTGTCGCTGCCGCGCCTTTGCCGTCCTGCCTTCCATGACATGAGCCATCCGATGACCGAGGTCGAGCTTGTCAACGTGTTCACGCACATGGGGCGGGGCGGCAATCCCTGTCCAATTGTCATCGATGCATCGAACCTTCCTGCTGCGGGGATGCAGTCGGTGGCGCAGCATTTTGGCCATGAGTCGGGCTTCGTTCTGCCGGCGCCGGGACTCGACTCCGACTATGTCTTCCGGTTCTGGGTTCCGCGGCACGAGATGGAGATGTGCGGTCACGCCACGATCGGCGCGCTCTGGGTGCTCGCGACCAAGCGGCGCTTAGCCGCTGAGCAGGTCCGCATCGAAACGCGCAGCGGATCGGTGACGGGCTATGTCGATCGTGCTGATACGGGCGACCCGTCCGTCGAGATCAGCCAGCCGGTCGGAAAAATCGTTGATCTCTCGCGTGCCGATGAGGAGGACGTTCTGTCGACGCTCAAGCTGTCGCGCCGCGATTTGCTCGACCTGCCCTTACAGAACGCCGTCACCTCGCGCGTGAAGACGCTCATCCCGATCAAGGGCGTCCGCGAACTCAACGAATTGGTGCCGGATCCACCGTCGGTCGAAGCGTGCTGTGGGCGGATCGGATCGACCGGCCTTTACCCCTACGCCATCGACAATCAGGGCGAACGCCGTTTCGAGGCGCGGCAGTTTCCGAAATCGTCGGGCTATCCGGAAGATGCTGCCACCGGCATTGCCGCCGCGGCGCTGGCGTTCGGACTGCTCAAGAATGATCTCGTCGCGCGCAATAGCAAGCGGATCACCATCATGCAGGGCCGCGCGATGGGGGCGTTGTCCGAGATCGGAGTGCGCCTCGGCTTCGCTGACGAAAGGCCAGTGGGTTGCCTGCTGGGAGGCTCCGTCACGCCCGCGGAGCAGCATGTTTTGCAGCGCCAGGAAGTGCGCGCAGAGACGGCGCGCTAAGGCCTGATAGGTTGAGCTCGAATCAAATTCGGCCGACAGCGGTGCTCTCTCCGTTCCCTCCCCCGTGCGGCAGGGCGATTGCATATGGCATTTTGCATGATCGGAGTGCGCGCCTCGTCCTTCGAGACGACCGCTTCGCGGTCTCCTCAGGATGAGGCTAAGCGGCATCGGTGCTCGTCAAAACGACGGCAGCACACTCGGTCCTCATCCTGAGGGCCCGCCAATGGCGGGCGTCTCGAAGGATGGCCACAGGCGGAGTCGCTCCCATATGCGATTGCCCTGCCCCGCAAGGGGGGAGGGAACACACCTACGTCGGGGCGCCAGGCGAGTCTTATCCCATCACGCTCTAGACCTGCGCCGTCGGCGCGGTAGCCAGAAAATCGATCATGGCGCGAACGCCGGGCAAGATGCCGCGCCCTTGCGCGCTCCACCAATTTGCCGTGCGCGAGTGCTCTCAGTCTGGAAAGCTCAGGATCATCTTCAACAGCTTTGGAAACCGCGCATTGATGTCCTCCTCGCGCAAGACGTTGCGGTGCTGGACGCCTTGCTTTGAGGTCCGGATCAGGCCGGCCTCGCGCAGGATGCGAAAATGGTTCGACAGCGTCGACTTCGCCATCTCAGGGCAAGGCGCCGCCTCGGTGCACGACATGCAATCGTTTTGCGCGGCCAGGCTTTTGACGATGCGCAGCCGCATCGGATCCGCGAGGGCTCCGAGCACTCCGGCCAGCGTGATCTCGTCCCGCGATGGGTGAACGAACTGCACCATGCCCAAAATATAGCATGCCCCTTGAACTCATTCAATAGTTCAATAATATTGAACTATTGAATGTCGGCATCCCGCCGAACAACGGAAGACATGCGATGACCAAGAGACTCGAAGGCAAAGTTGCGCTGGTGACCGGCGCGTCCAAGGGCATCGGTGCCGAAATCGCCACCCGGCTCGCGGCGGAGGGTGCGGCGGTCGCCGTCAACTACAGCAGCAGCAAGCAGGCTGCCGACCGAGTGGTCGCCGCCATCGTCGAGAAGGGTGGCAAAGCCGTCGCCGTCCACGGCAATTTGGCCGACGCCAAAAACGTGAAAGGCGTGGTCGCGGAGACCGTGAAGGCGTTCGGTCCGATCGACATCCTCGTCAACAACGCGGGCGTCTACGAGTTCGCGCCGCTCGAGGCCATCACGCCTGAGCATTTCCACAAGCATTTCGATCTCAATGTGCTCGGCCTTCTCTTGATCTCGGGGGAAGCGGTGCAGCACTTCAATCCCAAGGGCGGAAGCATCATCAACATCAGTTCCGGCGTATCGACCGTCGCGCCGGCGAACACCGCCGTCTACACCGCGACGAAAGCATCGGTGGATGCGATCTCCTCGGTGCTGTCGAAGGAGCTTGCGCCGCGCAAGATTCGCGTCAACGCCGTCAATCCCGGCATGATCGCCACCGAAGGCGTCGTGTCCGCCGGTCTGCACGAGGGTGACATGCGCAAGTGGATCGAATCCACCACCCCGCTCGGCCGCATCGGCAAGGTCGAGGAGATCGCCGCCGCGGTGGCCTTCTTCGCGTCGGACGACGCGTCCTACATCACGGGCGAGACGCTTCACGTCACCGGCGGCCTTCGCTGACGAGGGGTGTGCTCCGGGCGGGACTCACCGGTTCCGATGAGAAGATGGCCCGCCTCGTGCGGGCCATTGTTATTTGGCGCAAGCCAATAAAATTACGAAACTACCGTGACAGGGTGCGAAACATTCGCGCCGGATTAGGTGCACCGCAATTGCCAAAGTGTGCCACGCCGTCGAAACCGGACACGCGTTCGCGCGGGTGCGCGACCTATTTTGCTAGCAATTCCAGCCTGCGCCATGGATCGAGCCCATTTTGCAGATTGGCGTTCAAGACCACATTCGAAACGGTTTTGTGTCGGTACTCAAGTAACTATTTGTAATATAATGCATTTAGTCGTCCTCGCGGCGCAAGGGAGCCGCGTGACCGTGCTTGACAAGCCAACTATTACAACATAATTGTTGTATATATGATACCGGCCTTCGTCCCCCTCAAAGGCGCTCCTTGGGATGTCCTGCCGCCCGGCGTGCATCCGGCGACGCTTGCCGAGGTCGCGGCGACGTTCGCCACGAACGCGACGCGTCGGCCGCTGTACGAGGGACTTTTGCTGGCCGCCACCGCGCTTCGCGCGGCGGGCTGCGGCAAGCTCTATCTCGATGGCAGCTACGTCACGGCCAAGCCGGTGCCGGGCGACTACGACGGGTGTTGGGACCCGGCCGGGATGAATCGCGCGAAGCTCGATCCCGTGTTTCTCGATTTCAGCAACAAGCGCCAGGCGATGAAGAACAAGTTCGGCGGCGAGTTCTTCCCATCCAGCGCGCCGAATACGCCGACGCAGACATTCCTCGATTTCTTTCAGATCGAAAAATTCACCGGGCAACCGAAAGGCATTCTTTTGATCGTTCTCACTGCCGATCCAGCGCTGCTTGGGAGGGCATGATGATCTATAGCGACCGCCAATATCAGGTCACCCGCGCCGAGCTCGCCAAGCTCGAAAGCGCGCTGGCTGCCGTGCCGGCGGCGAAGGGCGCGGAGGATTGGGTGCTCAAGGCGCAGTCTGACGCGCTGCAAAGCCAGATCGCCGATCTCCAGGGCGAGATGGCCGAATACGACATGCTCAAGCTCGGCAAGGTGGCCTTCGCCGGGACGTGCTCGCTTGCCGAGCTTCCGCGCGTGCTGGTGCAGGCGCGCATCGCCCGAGGTCTTTCGCAAACGGACCTTGCCGAGCGCATGAACATGAAGCCGCAGCAGGTGCAGCGGTACGAGGCGACCAGCTATATGAGTGCCAGTCTGGCCCGCCTGATCGAGGTTGCGGGCGTGCTCGACGTGAAGGTCTCGGAGTCCTTCGAGGCCGTGCACAACGAGACCTCGGGCGCGATCTTCGCATGGAACGATCCAAGCGACGTCTCGTGGAGCCGCCTGCCGATCAAGGAGATGGTGAAGCGGAAGTGGCTCGAGGTGAAGCCACGGCAGTCCCCGGTTGAGGCTGCGCGGAACTTCTTCGTGTACGCGGCGGGGCAGCAATTCGCAACGGCGCTGCACCGGAAGAAGGTGCGCGCGGGCAACGTGCCGAACGAGTTCGCGCTCCTGGCCTGGCAAGCGCGCGTTCTTTATCTCGCGCGGGAGATGCACGAGCAGGACGCCATCAAGCCGTTCGAGCTCAACGACACCTGGCTTCCGGAGTTGACGCGGCTCACGCGGCGCAAGGACGGCCCGCGGCAAGCCCGTGAGCTGCTGGCCGAGCGCGGCATCGCCTTGGTGATCGAGCGACACCTTCCCGGCACCTATCTCGACGGGGCGGCGATGCTCTCGGCGTCCAGCCAGCCGGTGGTGGCGCTCACCTTGCGCTATGATCGGCTGGACAATTTCTGGTTCGTGCTCTTCCACGAGTTGGCGCACGTCTTCCTGCACCTGACGCAGGGACTGCGGTTCGACTTCTTCGACGAAGAGGATGGCGACAAGACCGACCGGATCGAGCAGGAAGCGGATGACTTTGCGCTGAACACCCTGATCCCGGAGGCGGCTTGGGAGCAATGCCTCTCGCGCTTTGTGCTGACCGAGGAGGCGGTGGTGACCGATGCCGAGAATCTCGGGATCGATGCCAGCATCATCGCCGGCCGCATTCGGAAGGAACGGAATGATTACACGCTGCTGACCCGGTTGGTTGGCCAGGATGCCGTACGCAAACAACTGGAGGCCCGCGATGGCAAGTAAGAACGCGTTTTATGTGCCGTGCCTGCGATGGCGGCAGGCCGAGTACCAAGCCTTGCTGGCGCTAATCGACAAGGCCAAAGACTCGATCGTGCCGCTCATCACGATTCCCGACCTCGAATTCGACTTCGAGGACGGGGCGCCGAAGAAGACGGTCGGCGAACACGTTGGCCCGTTTCCGAAGCGCTACAAAGACAAGTGGAAGACGCGCAAGGCCTGGATCGATACCGACCCGAGCATCCAGACCCAGCTCATGCCGGACGGCCGCCCGGTCTTCGCCTACGTCTTCGACGAGATCCGCAAGTTCAAGGCGGACGCGATGCCGGTCGCGTCGCTGGACTGCACGCCGAAGGTCGTGGCGCAGATCGCGGCGATCATCGCCACCGACAAGAAGGGCGTCGGCGTTCGCGCCCGCATCGAGCACGTGATGAAGGCCAGCTTCGGCTCCAATCTCGATACGCTGTTGAAGAGCCTCAGCGTGACGGCGGCAGAGACCGACCTTATCATCGATCTCGGCACGCCCAGTTACGAGCCGTACTCCGCGTTCGCAGCGGCGCTGGCCTTTGCGCTCGGCAAGATCCCCAACCTCGCGGCTTACCGGAATTTCATCCTGGTCGGTTGCGCCTTCCCGAACTCGCTGGCTACTGTCTCGGCGCCGGTCGGCTATATCGAGCGGCACGACTGGAAGTTCTACGTGCAGCTCCTTGCCAAGCTGCCGAAGGGGATGCGGTCGCCGATATTTGGCGACTACGCGACCGTCAATCCGAGCTTCACGGCCAAGATGGACATGCGCAAGGTCAACCCCGCCGGCAAGATCGTCTATGCGACGACCGACAGGTGGTTCGTTCGCAAGGGGGCGCCTTCCGTGGCAACGAGAAGCAGATGCACAAGCTGAGCGATGACGTCGTGAAGTCCGGCTTGTTCCGTGGACCATCCTTCTCGGCCGGCGACGACTACATCGACAAGTGTGCCAAGAAGTCGGTCGGCCCCAGTAATCAGACGCGGTGGAAGACCGTCGGCATCAACCACCACATCATGCAGGTGATTGGTGAGGTCGCCAGTCTTGGCGTGAAGCCATAGATTCCTTGATGAACGCGGTGATCTCCGCGACCGAGAACTTGGCTGCCAGCGACTTGTAGAGGATCTTGCGCGGCCCCCGCAGCACCTTCGGCGACGCATTGGCTCGGGCCAGGATGGCGACAGCCTCGGGTCGCCAGAGAAGATGCGCAAGCTGATAAGCTTGGACGTTCGGATTGCGCTTGGGCTCACGCACGGTGATGAACACGATACCGCCGCGCGGCCCCTTGGTGACATTGGTGATGCCGCACCAGCGCGGGGCCAGCTCGCGCACGCCCGCAATATGTTTGTCGGCGCAGACGATGGTCAGCTTTTCGAGGCACGCTTCGTAAAGCACTAATTGCTGGGGCAGCCGTGTCAACGTATCGGCGGCGCTCTTGATCTCGTACCCATGCACGCAGCCATTGATGACGGCGACATCAATACGCGCCTTGGCATGCGCAAGACCCAGCTCGTCGATCACGAGTGTGTCATTGCAGCGATGGAATGCCCGGAGCGCCTTGGTGTGGAGCGCGGCGCGGATTTCGGCGTCGGTCGATGGGGACATGGAACCTCGAAAAGCCGCTGACTCGGTCGCCGCAGCGAGACTCACTAAGCCCGATCTGCCCTCCACGTGCCAAGAAGAATTGTCCGACGCTGTCGCAATTCTTCGTCGTCTGTGGGAATTCCAGCGCAGGCTACGCTACCGCACTTATCAAAGTGTGAAGCCGGCATGGCAGCTTATGTCAGCATCTCAATTACGGCGACGGGCGCACCAAATATTCTTGTGCTGGCTTGGCCCGCTTCCTACCCGCGCAACAAAAAGCGCGAGCCGGCAAAGTGCCGGGCCGCGCCGTTCAGATCAGAAGATAATGTTGCGATCTAGCCCTCGCTCACCCCTTCTCCGGCCTGTGCGGACAGACCATCGTCAGATTGAGCAGCGTCGGTTTGTCCGAGCCCTTCTTGTACTCCCACTCCAACCGGATCTCGTGCCGGTCCGCATAAGCATCGCTCGGCGCGTGGGCAATGATGTTGGTCTTCATCGGGATCGGCGGCTCGGAGTTGAAACACTTCCGGACGCAGGCATCGAGCAGGTCGCACCGCGTCAGCGGGATCACGCCGGGCTCATCGTTGGACAGGGGGACCGTGTTCAACTGGGCGCTGAGGTCGACGCGAGCCCGGCCTTTCTCCTTATGCCAGTGCTCGGCGCTGCCTTGCGGCCAGTTTGAGGCCGGTGTCAGAATCAGATGGTACTGGCCGTATTCCAGGGTCGGCAGATCGATGTCCTTCGATGCCTTGAGCTTGGCCACGCTCTTCTTCATGTTGGCCAGAGGGTAGTAGTTGCTGTTCATCAAATCTCTGAACGGCTTGCCTCTGTAAGGTCTCGAGCCCATCGCCTTTTCCCTCAATATGTCCGCTTTACGAAATTACATACAGCTCCACGACGCCGGTCGGTTTTGACCAACCTTGCGCCGCCGAAATATATGGCCCCCTTTGCCGGGATGTTTTGACGCTACCACTCAGGACTGTGTTTCGTCCAGATCGCCACCGACGCTGTGCCCAGCTAGTGGCGAGGAGCGCGCACGATTGCTAAGTGGTTCTCGATCGGTATTCTCATCAAGAGCCGTTCGCGGATTCTGATCGACAGACGGGCCGCGACCTTTGAGGCGCAGGAATGCATTGTTTCGCGTGTCAGTCGGCGATCAATCCGGACGATAGCTGGTGCTCCAAATGTGGGGCCGCTGTGCGTCAACGGGTCGATCCCGACAGCGAACGTCGATTTGTGACGATTCTTCGTGCTGACGTCATCGACTCCACGGGTCTTGTTGCCGAATTGGATCCGGAGGCGGCCGTCTCGCGCCTCGATCCGGCGCTGGCGGCCATGAGGGCCTCCGTACGTCAGTTCGGCGGTATCGTCAGCAAGGAGCTGGGCGACGGGCTTGCCGCGGTGTTCGGCGCCCCGATCGCGGACGACAACCACGCGCCGCTGGCGTGCCATGCCGCGATCGAACTGGTCCGGCGCGTCGCCAGCCTCGGTGATCCCGCCCTTCAGGTCCGGGTCGGCCTGCACTCGGGCCACGTCGTTGCCTACATGGTCGCCAGCGAATTCTCCAAGGTCTATGAGATCGGCGGTGCCGCCCAGCATCTGGCCGCGCGGCTGGAGCAGGAGGCCGAGGCGAACCAGATCTACGTCTCGGAAGCCTGCCAAAATCTCGCCGACGGGCATGTCCGGTTCGAATCTCTCGGCGGCAAATCGCTGCGCGGCTTCAGCCAGCCCGTGCCGGTCTACCGGATCGTGGGGGCCAGCGATCTCTCGAGCTGGCGGGTCCGGCGTGCCCGCAGCGTCTCCCGATTCGTCGATCGTACCACCGAGCGAGCCCTGCTGGACCGCGCGGCCGGGCAGGCCAGGGGCGGCCGGCAGACCGTCCTGCTGCTCGGCGATGCCGGCATCGGCAAATCGCGGCTGGCGCACGAGTTCGTCCAGAAGCTTCGGGGCGAGGGCTGGCGGCTGATCGACGCCGAGTGCAGCCCGAATCTCCAGAGCGCTCCCTTCAGCACGCTCAGGCGAATCCTGCTGTCGGCCATGGACGCAGCCGCAAGGGACCCCGGCAATCCCGGCGATCCCCTGAAGGACCTGCCCGCGATCCAGCAGAGCGCCCTCGACGCGGTGCTCGATGTGCCGATCGCAAACCCGCAATGGGACGAGCTCGAGCCTCTTGCCCGCGGGCGCGTGATTTCGGACGCGAGCTGCGCCGTCATCCAGGGCCTGGCCAGTCGCCAGCCGACGGTCCTGCTGTTGGAGGATCTGCACTGGATCGACCGGGCCAGCGACGTCGTCGTGTCCGCCTTCGCTTCGCTGGCGGTGCCTGATCTCCTCGTGCTGCTCACTTCCCGCCCGAACGGCATGCCGGTCTGGATCGCGCGCTGCCACGCCGAGATCGTCGCGATGCGGCCGCTCGACGACGATTCGGGGCTGGAAATGCTGTCCGAAATGCTCGGCTCGTCCGAGACCAATGCCGATCTGAAGAGCCGGATCATTTCCCACACGGCCAACGTGCCGCTGTTCATCGAGGAGGTCTGCCGCGGCTTGAAGGACAGCGGCACCTTGCGCGGCGAGTGGGGCGACCTCGCTCTGGTGCGTCCGATCGACGAGCTCGGTATTCCCACGAGCATTCAGGGCGTGATCGCGGCACGCCTCGACCGCGTGTCGAAGCAGGAACGGTCGGTCTTGCAGGTCGCGGCCGCGCTGGGGGCGCGGTCGAGCGAGGCCACGCTGCGGAAGATTGCGATCCTGCCCGAAGATGCCCTGCGCGGCTGCCTGGTCTCGCTCGATCGCGCCGAGTTGCTGGTCCGGATCGACAGCGAATTGGAGGATTCACTGGAGTTCCGCCACGAGATGGTTCGCCAGGTCACCTACGATTCGATGGTCGAAAAGGTGCGCGAGGACATCCACGCGCGCGTGCTCGCGGCCTTCGAGAGCGACGAAACATGGCGGGATGATCCCGACGCCCTCTGTTACCACGCCATCCGCGCCAAGGACTGGGTGAAGGCATTCAACTACGGGAGAAGCGCCGCCCAGAAATGCCTGGTGCGCTCGGCCTATGCCGAGGCGGTCGACTACTTCCGGACCGCGATGAATTCGCTCGACAAGACGCCGTTGACGCGCCCGCGGGAGACCGACGCCATCGATCTCCGAATGGAGGCGCGCATGGCATTCATCTGGTCCGGTCGCGTCGCCGAGTGGATCGATCTCGGAAAGGAGGCCGACCAACGGGCCAGCCGGATCGACGATGTCGGCAGAAGGATCGCTGCCATGACGGTCATGGCGGGTGGCCAGAATTTTTATGGGACGCCGACCGAGGCCGTCATTCTCGGCGAGGAAGTCGTCGGTCTTGCCGAGGGGTCGGGCAATCCGGGGTGGCGCAACCTTGCGCAATACAATCTCGGCCAGGCGTATTTCCTTGCCGGACGATATCGCGAGGCCGAGCAGACATTCGCGCGAGCCCGTAGCCATCTCATGGGACCGGAGGCGAGTGCGCCGTTCGGCACGCCGCCGAAATACACGCTCCTGCTTTGCTGCATGATGAAAAGCTTCACCCACACCGTCATGGGTGAGTTCGACGTCGCCGAGCAGCTCCAGCGAGAGGCCGTTGCGATTGCGGACGAGACCAGCCGTCCCTATGACCGCGTTGCCGCCGCCTATAGCGGCGGCTGGCTGATGCTTGGCCGGGGCGATCCGGCCGCGGCCGCCTCCATTCTCGAAGGCGGCTTTGTGCTGGCGCAGAAACACGGCATCCGGCTGTTCGTGCCGGCGATCGCCTGCCATCTCGGCATCGCCTATCTGGAGCAGGGGCTGTTCGACCGCGCGCGCGGCATGCTGACCGAGGCGCGCGAAGAGGCGCGCAGCGTCGGCTACACCTCGGCGGTGCTGCGTTCGTCGATCTACCTGGCGCTGGCGACCAACCAGCTCGGCGATGCCCAGGCGGCCCGGAACATGCTGCGCGAGGCGCGCAACACCGCGCGCCAGCAGGGTTTCTCCGGCCTCGAGGCCGAAGCCCTGTTCGGCGAGGCCGTGGTGACGCCGCCATCGAGCGAGGAGAACCGGACCATCATCCTCTCCGCCCTGCGCGCCGCGATCGCGATCGCCTCCGAGAGCGGCGCGAAGCCGCTGCTGCAGAAGGCCGAGGCGATGCTGAACGGCATGCTCGCCGCGGGCGATCAGCCGACCTGAGCCGCGGTCGCGACGCCTTTCGTTTTTGCCCGACGGGTCAAATGATTTTCGCAGGCGATGCAAGGGCTTGGCTACTGTGCATGGGGTTGTTTTCGCCTTTTGTGGAAGGCGGCCCGTGCGTTGTCGTGACAAAGTCCCTTGCGCAGGCGCCAAGGTCGGCTACCGTTGGGTTTCCAGTCGCCGGGTCAGGTGACGATTTGATTGATATTTTTCAGCATTCGAATTCATCGGCGCCGCGACGGCGCGACGCCCACCGGACCGAGGCGGGGCCATGACCATACGGGACCAGCAAGCTCTCCTGGCTCCTGTCGAGCGCGATTTGCGGCTCGACCTGTTCCGCGGCATCGGCCTGTGGATGATCTTCCTCGATCACATCCCGCACGACGTCGTCGCCTGGCTGACCCTGCGCAATTACGGTTTCAGCGATGCCGCCGAGTTCTTCGTCTTCATCTCCGGCTATCTGGTCGGCTGGATCTACGCGCCGATCGTCGCCGGCGGCTGGTTCATCGCCGCGCTGAAGCGGCTGTGGCGGCGCGCGGCGGAAATGTACGTCGCCCACATCATGCTGTTCCTGCTGTTCACGGCGCAGATCGCCCGCACGATCAGGCGATTCGACAACCCGATGTATGCGGACGAGTTCAACGTTCATAGTTTCCTCGACCATCCGGACATCCTGATCGGGCAGGCGCTCTCGCTGCGCTACAAGCCGGTCAATCTCGACGTGCTGCCGCTCTACATCACGCTGGTGATCGCCGCGCCCTTCATCGTGTGGTGCCTGGTGCGCCGGCCGAACCTGACGCTCGCCGCGTCCGCGGTGCTCTATGTGCTGTCGCGCTGGTTCGACTGGAACATCGCCTCCTATCCGCCCGGCACGACCTGGTACTTCAATCCGTTCTGCTGGCAGCTCATGTTCGTCGTCGCCGCATGGTGCGGCATCGGCCAGATCGAGAAGATCGCCAAATGGGTCTGGTCGAAGCCGGTGATGGGCCTGGCCGCGGCATGGATCGCGTTCGCCCTCCTGATCGTGATGACATGGCACGTTCACGCGCTCGAGGCCCTGATCCCGAAATGGATGATCAAGGCGATCTACCCTATCGACAAGACCGACCTCGACATGCTGCGCTTCACGCATTTCCTGGCGCTGGGGATCTGGGTGACCTATTTCGTCCCGCGCCACTGGAAGGCGTTGCATTTGAAATGGCTGCGCCCTGTCATCCTGTGCGGCCAGCACTCGCTGCCGATCTTCTGCCTCAGCGTGTTCCTGTCGTTCTCGGCGCATTGGATACTGATGCAATACACAAGGGGCGTCTGGGAGCAGCTCGCCGTCTCCTTCGCGGGCTTCGCCATCATGGTCGGGGCCGCGTGGCTGCTCGACCGCGCCGAGCGGGTGCCCAGCCTCTTCGTCAAGGTGACTGATGTCGACGACGAGGCCGAGCACGCCGCCGAAGGCGCACCGGTCAAGATCATCGCCGCAGCTCCCGTCAGCCGCTGAGGGCCCATCGCGTCGCGCGGGCGATTTTGCAGGAGATATCCATGTCGAGACTCTCGTTGACGATTGCCGGCGCCCTTCTGCTCCTCATCTGCAACGCGTCGGCGCAGGCGCCGTCACCCGAGGCGATGGATGCTGCGCGAAAACTCGTCACCACGCTGAAGATCGCGGATCAGTATCGCGCGGCTCTGCCGCAGCTCATGCTCAAGCTGAGACCCGTGGTCGCGCAGGACAGGCCGGAGATCGAGCACGATTATGATGCGATGACCGCGCCGGGCTCCGACATCTACGCACCATTCGCCGCGTCGATGATCGACCAGATCCCTGCCCTCTATGCCGCCAGCTTCACCGTGGAAGAACTGCGCCAGATCGAGGCGTTCTACGCCCAGCCGGCCGGCCGGAAGCTTTTGGAGAAATCGGATGCGCTGGCGCAAGCGAGTGCGCAGATCGGCCAGGACGCGAACCAGAAGGCCGTCGACAAACTGAAGCAGCGCCTCATCGAGGCGCTGCGCCAGAAGGTGCACAAGCCGTAGGCGCTGTCTCTAGTGAATCGCCGCGTACATGATCTTCTCCTCCGTCGCCTCCAGCGCGGAGAACTCCTCGACCACCTTGCCCTGACGTGAAACCAGGATGCGGTCGGACAGCGCCATGATCTCGGGCAGATAGGACGAGATGACGACCACCGCCTTGCCTTCGTCGGCGAGCCGGTTGATCAGATCGTGGATCTCGACGATGGCGCCGACGTCGACGCCGCGGGTCGGCTCGTCGAAGATGATCAGGTCGGGCTCCTGCACCAGCGATTTCGCGATCACGACCTTCTGCTGATTGCCGCCGGACAGCTCGACCACCTTGCCGTCGTTGCCGATGGCGCGAACCTTGAGCTTTTCGATCCAGGTCTTGCCGACCGTGTCGTTTTCCCGCCGCGACAGCATCATCCGGCCCTTGGGAAATTTCGATAGCAGGCCGAGATAGATGTTGCGCGCGATCGAGGACGTCTCGAAGAACCCCTCGACCTTGCGATCCTCGGTGACATAGGCGATGCCGGCCTTGACTGCCGGCGCCGGCACCCGGTAGCGCACCGGTTGGTCGTGCAGCAGGATCTCGCCGCCATGGAAGAAGTCGCGCTTGAGCACGCCGGCGACGATCTTGAACGTCTCGGTGCGGCCCGCGCCGACCAGGCCGAACACGCCGGTGATCTGGCCTGCGAATACCGACAGCGAATTGTTCTTCACCATCGGTGCCATCTTCAAATTCTGCACCGTGAGCACGCGCGCGCCAGCCGCACGCACGCTGCTCTTCCTCGAACCGTAGAGGGTATTCGAGAGGTCGCGCCCGACCATGGCCTGGATGATCGCGGCGCGGTCGAATTTGGCGGCGTCATCGGTCACGACATGCTTGCCATCGCGCAGCACCGTAATGCGGTCGGCGAGCAGCAGGGCTTCTTCCAGGGCATGCGAGATGAAGACGATCGAGACGCCGCGCTTCTTTAGGTCGCGAACGAGGTCGAAGAAGTATTTCTTCTCTTCCGGCGTCAGCGATGCGGTCGGCTCGTCGAAGATGATGACCTTGGCGCGGTGCAGGACCGCGCGTGCGATCTCGACCATCTGTTTCTTGGCAGCGCCGAGACCGCCGACGGTTGCGGTCGGCGTGACGTCGAAATTGAGCGACTGCAAAAATTGCTGCGCGGCGATGTAGATGCCGCGCAGGCGGTTATAGAACTTCTCCTGCCCGAGAAATAGATTCTGCGCGACCGTCATGGTCGGCACCAGGCTGTTCTCCTGGAACACCATGGCGATGCCGAGATTGCGCGCTTCCAGCGGCGTCTTCGGCGCGACATCGGCGCCGTTGACCATCATCGTACCCGAGGTCAGCGTCACCACGCCGGCCATCACTTTGGTCAGCGTCGATTTGCCCGCGCCGTTCTCGCCGACCAGTGCGTGAATCTCGCCGCGGCGGAGGTCGAAGTCGACCCCGTCGATGGCTGGCACGCCGGCGTAGAGTTTTGTCGCCTTGCGCAGCGAGAGTGCGATGTCGCTCATGGGCGAAACTCCTCGGCAAGGCCAGCAAGGGGCAATCGCAGGACCCGGCCCGGTCCCTTGGCAATCAGGACGAGATCGTGGCCCATCTCGATGGCGGCGACGACGCCGTGATTGAAACCGTCGACCCGGCTGTGCAGCGAATAGAGCGGCTGGCCGTCCGCATCGAGACGGATGACGAGACCGTAGGAGCGCGGCGGCGCCCACGGCTTGATGACGCCCATGGTCTTGATGTGTGCGCCCTGCATCGGCTCTTTGAACGAGCGCCCGGAGCGCAGGCGCGGCGCAACCCAATAGGCCGGATCGATCTCCGCCATCATGCGGCGCCGATAGCCGGGCTCGCGCAGCACGAATTCGATGAGCTGGGTCCGTGCGGTGAAAGCGGTCAGCCAGTAACCGCCGCCTGAGGCTTTCGACAGCCGCGACGGATAGACGGGAAGGTGGGCGAGCACGGCCTTTGGCGATGCGCCGGGCGAGACGAGAACGAGGCGATGACGCCAGCTCTCGCTGACCAGCATGGCGTTGCCATGCGCGCAGGCGCCAAAGGCATAACCGAACCCCTGGGCCAATCGTGTCACCGTTTTGCTAGCGGGATCGAGCCTGAACACGCGGCCGGTTCGGTTGAGCTCCAGTAGATCGCGCGCCCAATCGTCGACGCCGCATGTCATCGAACCGTCCGTTGCGATCAGGGTGTTGTCATCCGCCAGCGCGAGCGCGTTGATCGCGTTGAAGGCCGCATCGGCAAACGTCACGCCTGGTTGTTCGGCCGAGGGGCTTGAATAGTGATGCACCTCGCGTCCGCCGAGCGCGACGGCAAGGCCGCCGCCGGGAAGGGCGCATAGTGCCGATATCGGCTGCTCGAAGCTGCGCACCTCCGATACCATGCCGCCGTTCAGGCACATCAGCCGCCGGCCGTCAGCGATGAAGAGGTTGCTTCCATCGGTGGCGAGATCCTCCGGCGCCTCGCATGTCAGCACGGTCTCGGCCGATTCCAGCTTCTGGTTCGGCTTCAATGCGCCGTCGAAGGACGGCACGGTGATGGTGGCGTCGCCGCGCCCGAGAAAGCGGTTGGCGAAGTCTCTGACGGCTGCGATCACGACAGCTTCCCCCACCGCTTGTCGTACTGGACGAAGTTCGGATCGGCATTGTCGAGCTTGTATCGGCCGATCCGGTTGTTGAGGATGCCGCCCAGATAGAGATAGCCGCGATGCTCGCGCATCGAGGTAATCATCGGGTGGTTCTCACCGTGCAGATCCCAGAACGATTCGACGATCTTGCCCTGCTCGTTGAACTTGACCACGCAGCCGGTGTTGATGTTGGGAAACAGCCATTCGTCGACCGGCACGCGCTTGGCCATGCGGCGACGGAAGCCCGGCATCTTCCAGGCGAGGTCGAGCGATGGGCTGCGCATTCCGACCAGTGCGAGCCAGTAATTGCCGTCGGAGGCCAGGTTGATGTTGTCGGGGTAGCCCGGCAGATTGTCCATGACGATCTCGACCGCGCCCTTCTTCGGGCCCGCGAACCAGTAGCGCTTGATCGAGCAGCCAAAGGTTTCGGCGAATAGGATCGACTGGCCGTCGCTGGCGACGCAAATGCCGTTCGGGAATTTGAGGCCGCGCAGCTCGGTGCGTGTCGCGCGGGTCTTGGTGTCGTAGGAGATGATGCGGCCGTTACCGCGCGCTTCCAGTCCGTCGATCGGCCACTCGTCCATCTCGTAACGTACCGTTGCCTCGGAAAAGAAGATCAGGCCGTCGTCAGTGATGTCGAGGTCATCGGCGAGCCGCAGGCGGCTGTCGTCGTTGACCGAGCGCATGCTGCGGTTGGTCTCGTCGGTCGCCTTTTCCACGGTGCCGTCAGGCTTGATGCGATAGAGCCCCATGCCGCCGATGCAGACATAGAGATTGTCCTCGCGGTCGAAGGCCATGCCGAGCGGTTGGCCGCCGATATGGGCGAATACTTCCATTTTTTGGTAGTCGGGCGCGAGGAAGCGCATGATGTCGCCGTGGCGCGAGCCGGCATAGAGATTGTCGTGGCGATCGAGGATGACGTCTTCCGGCGCCTCGATGCGGCCAAGGCCGATCGCCTCGACGTCACGCAGCTTGTCGTTCTGCTCGAATGGTCCGCCTTGCCCGATTTCTGTCGGCGGTGGCGGCGGCAGTTCGTGGTAGGTCGGCGCGACGTAGACCTTGCTGATGATGCGGGTCCGGTTCTTCTGCCAGCGTATGTCGACCATGGCGGCGACGAGCAGGATGCCGGCCAGCGCCATGCGGTTGACGCCGCCGCGCGCGTTCATGGTTGTGAGACCGTTGGTGATCAGGAGCACGATCAGCACGCCCACCGCTGATTTGGCGACCGAGCCCTTGCCGCCGCCGAGCGTGATGCCGCCGAGCACGGTCGCGGTCAGCACGATCACTTCCAGGCCGACGCCGATGTCACCACCGACGGTTCCGAGTCTGGATGCGAAGAACAGCGCGCCAATGCTGGTCAGCACGCCGCTTGCGACGTAGCAGAGCGCGATCGTGCGGCGAACGGGAATGCCTGAATTATATGCCGAGCGACGCGAGCCGCCGATCGCGGTGATGTGCCAGCCCGGTCGCAACCGGGTGAGGAAGATGTGGCCGAAAATGGCGATGACGATATAGGCCAGCGCCACGGTGGGGACGCCGAAGACAGAGCCGGCGCCAATGAAGTCCCAGGACGGGATGTCGGGGAAGGCCGATGCGATCGCGTTGGAGTAGCGCTGGATCAGGAGATCGTAGGCCGAGCGGTAGATGATCAGCGTGATCAGCGTGGTGATGAAGGCTCGCAGCCGAAGATATCCGACCAGGATGCCGTTGACGGCGCCGAGCATCGCGCCGCAGAGCAGCGTCGCGACCACCACGGCCGGAACCGGCCAGCCCAGCACGTCGAGCAGATAGAGCGCGCAGAAGTCGGTCAGCGCGAAGATCGAACCGACGGAAAGATCGATGCCGCCGACGATGACGACGAGCGCGAGCCCGAGCGCGATGAAGCCGATCTCGCCAGCCTGTCGCGCGGTGTCGGCGAGGCTCGCCGGCGACAGGAAGTTGTCGATGGATCGACTGAACGCAAAGCCAACGATCAGGAGAAGGATGACCGGAATGGCTGTTTCGGTCCATCGCTTGGACAGAATTTCACCGAGCAGATGATCCGGCCAGTAGCGGTAACGCAGGCTTGTCAGGGTATCGCGCATCGGCATTCCAACAGGAGCATGGGAAAAGTTGGGAGCGAGGTCCCCGGGACCTGAACAGTCGCCGGGGACCTCAAGCGTCAGCGCCGGCCTATTTCTTGAGGTCGCTGAGATTCCAGCAGGACATCGGGCTGTCGGCGTTCTCCTTGGTGATCGGGATCAGTGTGGTGTATTCCGAGCCCTTGATCGAACCGGGCTTGGCGCCCGACGACAGCAGCCATTTGATCGTGCCGGCCATCTGGGCGGCCTGGGTCGGGACGTCGTAGCTCATGTTGAGGTCGAACGCGCCGGACTTGACCAGTTCGCAAGCGCCCTTGCGCTCTCCGCCGCCCGAGGTCGCGAGGAACACCTTGCCGGTGAGGCCAGCTTCCTTGACTGCGGCCGCGGTGCCGATGTCCATGCCGTCCCAGAAGCCCACGATGCCGCAGAGATCGGGATTCTGCTTCAGCACGGTTTGCGTGATCGCCTTGGCCTTGGCGGCATCCCAGTCGGCGGCTTGGCTCGACACCACCTTGACCTCCGGATGCTTGGCGAGAACGTTTTCGACGCCCTTGAGCGTATAGGCGCTCGCGGCGGCCGACAGCGCGCCCTGGATGATCGCGATCTTGTTCGACTTGCCCTCGCACGCCTTGACCACGCCTTCGGTCTGGCGTTCGCCGATCTCGACCCAGTTGGCGCCGACGAAGGCGGAGCTGCGATAGGCCGAGCCCATGTTGATCTGGATGACGAAGATGCCTTCGTTCTCGGCGCGCTGCAGCAATTTTGCGTAGGTCTGCACGTCCGGGTTATGCACCACGATCACCGCCGGCTTCTCGGAGATCAGCGAGGTGACCGCCTGCGCGCCGGCATTGGTGTTCCAATTGGCGTCGCGGATCACGAACTTGACGCCGAACGGCTCGAGCTCCTTCTTGAGCCCGGCGTACCAGCCCTCGGTGAGGTCGAAGTTCATGGCGACCGGCACATAGGCCACGGTCTTGCCGGCGAGCGCTTCCTTGAACGGCTTCTGGAACGGCTCGTCCAGGCCCTGCTGGGCGAGAGCCGGTCCGGTCAGTGCCGCGAGAGCCAGTGCGGCGAGGGTTGTCTTTGTCAGGCTGCCAAAGGTCTTCATTGCTTCCTCCTTGGTTGTCATTGTCGTTCTTGTCGGTCGTTCAGATGTCGCCTTGCTGTGCCGTTTCTTCGTTGCGCGGATTCAGGAAGGAGTCCGTGATGACGGCGAGCAGCAGGACCACGCCTTTGATCAGATTTTGCCCGGCGTAGGAGATGTCCATGATGGTCATCCCGTTGAGCATGGTGCCGATCAGCAGCGTGCCGATGATGACGTTAAGCACGCCGCCACGCCCGCCTGAGAGCCCGATGCCGCCGAGCACGACGACCAGGATGACGTCGTAGATCAGCGTCGAGTTGAAGATGCGGGTCGGCATCGAATTGACGGAGGCCGCCAGCACGAGGCCGGCAAAGCAGCCGATCAGGGCGGTGACCACATATTGCAGGACAATGATCGGGCGTGAGGGAATGCCGGTGACACGCGCGGCGTAAGGGTTATCGCCGATCGCATAGATATAAGCGCCCCAACGGGTCTGGCGCAGCAGGAAGGCGACCACGATGCAGGCGATCGCGAACATCCAGATCGACGTCGGAATGCCGAGAACGGTGCCCTGTCCGAGCCGTTCGAAGCCGTTCATGCCCGGGCTCCATTGCACGACGTCGAGCTGGAACAGCGCAGCTTGGCCCAGCCCAGCGAGCAGTAGACCGGTTGCCAGCGTCGCAAACAGCGAGGGCACCTCGGCATAGGCGATCAGCCAGCCATTGACGAGGCCGAAGGCAATCGTGAGCAGCACCGCAGCCAGAAGCGAGGTCGGCAGCGAATGGCCGTTCTGCACCATCTGCAGCACGAGTCCCGGGGGCACGGCGAGGGCTGCGATCAGCGAGATGTCGATGCCGCGGCCGATCACGACGATCGCCATGGCGAGGCCGAGGATGCCGAGCACCGCCACGTTCTGGAGCAGCGTCAGCATATTGTCTGCGGTCAGGAAGCCTTTCAGGAAGATCGAGAACACGAGGAACAGCAGCGCGAAGACAGCGAACACGATCTCCTGCTGATTGAACCGAAAACGCTTCATCCCCTATTGCCTTTCTTCGACGTCGGCCTCTGTGGGTCCGTTAATGCGGTCGGGTCTCTATGCGATAGGTCTGTGGAAGCGGTGTCAGGCTTTCCGTGAGTGCCTTCACCCGCTCCTGGTCGTTGGAGCCGATCGAGATGTTGACCAGCGTATTCAGTCTGGCGTCTTTGTCGACGACAATGTCTGCCGCGGTATCGGAGCCGAAGATGCGATCGATCTCGGTTCGGACTTTTTCCTGCACAGCGAGGTCGCGAAGCGCAGGCTTGAAGATCTTGCCGACCGCGGTGACCGGGAGCGTCTCAAGCAGCACGACGCGCTTCGGCCGGGCGGGAGGCTCATTGACATTGCGTTCGAGATGCTCGCGCAGTTGCGGCAGGTCGATGGTCTGTCCCGGCGACGGCACCACGAAAAGGATAGGAACTTCGCCGGCATAGGCGTCCGGCATGCCGACGGCTGAGCTCATCTGCACGCCGGGGAAGGCATTGGCGACGTCCTCGATCGCGGCGGGATCGATGTTGTGACCGCTGCGGACGATCAGATCCTTCTCACGCCCGGTCAGCACCAGTCGCTGGTCCGGGGTGAGGTAGCCGACATCGCCGGTGACGATCCAGTGGTCGTCGGTGAGCACGCCCTTGTTGTGCTGGGGATCGACGTAGCCGGGAAACACTTGCGGTCCCCTGGCAAGGACGAGGCCGCTGGTGAGTGGCGGGCATTCCGTCTTGAGGTCGGCATCACTGAGCGCGACGATTTTGGTCTGTGCAAACGGCGCCCTGAAGCCGACGCTGCCCTGCGCCGGTGTGCCGCGGCCGGGATTGAACGCGATCGCTGCTGCTGTCTCTGTCATGCCATAGGTCTCGAACAGCGTGATCCCGGTCCGGGCTTGAAACCTCTCGCTGACGGCTTTCGGCGCGACTGCTCCGCCGGTCAGCGCCATGCGAACGGAACTGACATCGGATGACCCGATCGGCACTTCGGCCAGCGCCGCAATCGAGGTCGGCACGCCGCTGACGATGGTCGCACCAAACCGCTCGACCGTGTGCCAGTAGTCGCGGATCGCATCCGGGCTTCTGAGGCTGTAGGGCGATGGCATGATCACGTGGCCGCCGGCGGCCAGAATGGACAAGCCGAGTGTTATGGTGCCGCCGACGTGAAACAGCGGGAAGCCGTTGATGGCGGCATCAAGTTCATCCAGCCCGTGGACCTGCGCAAAGCTCCAGGCGGCATGGATCTGGTTTCCATGCGTCAGGCGGACGAGTTTTGGTCGTCCGGTGGTCCCGCCGGTGTGGAACAGCGCGCAGACCGTGTCGCGGTTCGTCGAAGGCGCGAAGCCCAGGGTGTTGCGCATGGTCGCGACCGCCTCGTCGAAGCTCTCGGCGCCGCAGGACAGGTGGCCGTTCGCGCCGATCACGAAAATCGTCTTGAGCGACGGGACGCGGCTCGCGACATTGACCGCCTTGGTCCAGATCGTGCGATCGGCGGCCTCGGAGGCGACCACCAGCACAGCTGCGTTCTGGGCTTCGAGCAGATCGGCAATCGCGTCTTCGTTCAGGAGATAGTTGATCGAACTGGCGATGCCCGCAATCTGGGCGCCGAGCAACGCCGGGAACAGCTGCGGCAGGATCGGGCACAGGAATGCGACGGTGCCGCTGCTTCCGTCGATGCCGTGCGATCGGAAAAGATTGGCCGCGCGCGTGATCCCCGCGAGCAATTGCTGATGCGTCAGCGTGACATCACCGGGCTCGCGCGAGCCTTTGGTCAACGTCGTCAGCGCGGGTCGGTCGGGATGCAGGCCCGCCGTGGCTTCGAAAAGATGATGCAGATTGCGGGCGGGGATGATGGAGTCGTAAGGCCGCCCTTCCAGCGCCTCGATGTCGGCGATGGTTCGGATCGGCTGCGTGTACCGCGTTGAGATCAAAGAGGGTGTGCTCACGGACGCCGCCATTCAAGCGGCACGGCGGGTCGTGCAGGAGCTGATATGTCCTGGTGCAAGCGAACGTTTCCTGCCTATTTCGTTGACCGATTTTTGTTCTTCATAGGCCACACGCCCGGACCCTGCTTGCTCCGGAGCGCAAAGCTTTTGCTTGTCCGCGCAAACCGGTCTTGCGTGTAGGCGGCGGCCATCTAGAATCTCGGCGCCGGGCCCGCTTGTGCGATGCACAAACGAGGTTCATTCTAGCTGCGCGACGGGTGGGCGGACGATGAACCTCGTATTCACGACGGACGATCTGGAGCCGTCCAAGCGTTACGCCGCATGGCAGGGAGCCATCTGCGATGTCTACGTCCATGTCGACGTCAATGCCGAGGAACGGTCCGACTATCACGGCTTCATCCGCGAGGCGCAATTCGGCGCCGTCACGATGACGGACGTGCTGTTGTCGGAGCAGCGTATCTCGCGGCGCGAGCGGCACATCGCAAAACTCGACAAGGATTGCTATTACGTCGAATTCGTCCAGCAGGGCCGCATCAACGTGCTTCAGGCCGGCCAGACCCTGCTTTCGAACCCCGGCGTCGGCGCGATCTTTTCGGCGTCTGAAGCCTATGATCTCGAATGCGTCGGCAAGGTCCGGTCGCTCTACCTCGAAATCCCCCGCACGGAATTTTCGGCCCGCTTCAGCGAGGGGCGCCTGCCTGTCGTCACGACGATGGCGACGAGCCGCGGCCTTGGGCGGATCGCCGCCGAGTTCTGCGCGACGCTCGCGGCGGAAGGCGCTGCGCTGGACGAGACCGTAAGGGCCCGCCTCGGTGGCGAGCTCATGGATGTGCTGGCGCTCGCGCTCGACATGGGCGACCGGGACGAATTCTCGGAGGACGCGAGCGCGCAGCAGGCGCGTCTGCGCTCGGTCAAGGCCTGGATCGAAGCGCACCTCACCGATGCGGACCTGTCGCTGGAGAGGATCGCGAAGAGCAATGGCGTGTCGCTCAGGCATCTGCACTATCTCTTCCGGCTCACGGACGTCTCGGTGTCCGAATGGATCCTGGATCGGCGGTTGCAGCGTTGCTATGACGTCTTGACGCGTCCCGAGTTGCGGTCCCTGTCGATCACCGAGGTCGCCTATCAACTGGGATTTAGCTCATCGTCATATTTCAGCACGGTGTTTCGCAGGAAGTTCGGGCACAGCCCGTCGGATTTGCGACGCCGCTAGAGGACCCGCAACGCGCGAGGCGATGCAGGCCCGTCGTCGTGAAGTGCTACTTCACCAGCGGACAGCCGCCGTCCTTCAGCGGACGGAAGGCCTGGTCGGCCGGGACTTCGGCGAGCAGCGTGTAATAATCCCATGGACCCTTGGATTCTTCGGGCTTCTTCACCTGGAACAGGAACATGCTGTGCACCATGCGGCCGTCTTCGCGAAGGACGCCGTTGTCGGTGAAGGCATCCTTTACCGGCAACTCGCGCATCTTGGCCATCACGGTCTTGGTGTCCTTGGTGCCGGCGGCCTGCACGGCCTTGAGGTAATGCAGCGTGGCGCTGTAGGTCGCGGCCTGGTTCATCGTCGGCATGCGCTTGACGCGCTCCTGAAAACGCTTGCCGAAGGCGCGGGTCTTGTCGTTGAGGTCCCAATAATAGGCCTCGGTGATGATCAGCCCCTGCGCGAGTTTGAGCCCCAGGCTGTGCACGTCGGAGATGAACATCACGATCGCCGCCAGGTTCTGCCCGCCGGCGACGATGCCGAACTCGCCAGCTTGCTTGATCGCGTTGATGGTGTCGCCGCCGCCATTGGCAAGCCCGATGATCTTGGCCTTGGAGGCCTGGGCCTGGAGCAGGAATGACGAGAAATCAGCGGTGTTGAGCGGATGCTTGACGCTGCCGAGCACCTTGCCGCCGGCCGCCCTCACGACATCGCCGGTGTCGCGCTCGATGGAATGGCCGAACACGTAGTCGGCCGTGAGGAAGAACCAGCTGTCGCCGCCGTTCTTGACGATGGCACTGCCGACGGTGTGGGCGTTGGAATAGGTGTCGTAAGTCCAGTGCGCGGTATAGGGCGAGCAGGATTTGCCGGTGATGTCGGAGCTTGCTGCATCCGTCACGATCAGCACCTTCTCGTACTGCTTCGACAGCTCCATCACGGCGAGCGCCGTGGCCGAGGTGGGCATGTCGATGATCATGTCGACGCTCTCCGTCTCCCACCATTTGCGCGCGAGGGAAGAGGCGACGTCGGGCTTGTTCAGCACGTCCGCCGCGATCATGTCGATCGGCTTGCCGAACATCTGTCCGCCAAAATCCTCGATCGCCATCTTGGTGGCTTCGACATTTCCCTGGCCGCCGATATCGGAATAGACCGAGGAGAAATCGGAGAGCACGCCGATCTTGAGCGGGGTCTGCTGGGCGGAGGCGGAGCTGACGAGTATTGCAGAAAATAGCCCGGCCGTAAAAACGGCACACGCATTCCGGTACATGGACAATTCCCCCCTTTATTATTGATTTGTTCCCCAGCCTAGAGTCACCCCGGTGACGCGTCAAATCTTGCGTGATGGCGCCGGTGAACTGGCCGATTTGACGCCGGCAGTCGCGCCGACTACGGTTCGTGCAAATTCAAAAAGTGCAAAGATGCAATGGCCTGACTGGCCTTAAATTGTCATGCGCTCGGATTGCAAATCCAAGGGGGACGGGAAATGACCGGCGACATCGCAGCCACCATCTCGAAAGCGCGCGAGCATTCCATCGGCGATCTCCTCCGCCGTTCCGCGGGCCGCGAGCCGGCCAAGCTCGCGGTGAGCTGCGGCAGTGTGAGCTGGACCTTTGCCGAGATGGATATGATCTGTAACCGGCTCGGCCGCGGCCTGCTCGGGCTTGGCGTGAAGAAGGGCGATCGTCTCGCCGTGCTCTCGCGCAATTCGCATGCCTTTGCGGCGCTGCGTTTCGCGGTGGCGCGGATCGGCGCCGTGCTGGTGCCGATCAACTTCATGCTCAATCCGGATGAGATCAATTTCATCCTGAAAAGCTCCGGCGCAAAGCTGCTCGCGACCGGCCCCGATTTCGTCGAGCCGGCGCGCGCCGCGAGTTCCAAGGATAGCGCTGTCGAAAAGATGATCTGGCTGCCGGGCGAGGATCCCGCCACGGCGCCTGCGGGCCTCACCAGCTTCGACGATCTGCTTCATGCCGACGGCTCGTACCTCGAGGCCTCCGTCGACAGCCGCGATCTCGCGCAGATCGTCTACACCAGCGGTACGGAATCCCTGCCCAAGGGCGCGATGCTGACCCATGAAGCCGTGATGTGGCAGTATGTCAGCTGCATCATCGACGGCGGCATGAGCGTGGACGACAAATTCTTGCACGCACTGCCGCTCTATCATTGCGCCCAGCTTGACGTCTTCCTGGGGCCGCAAATCTATCTCGGCGCTTCCGGCGTGATCACGGGCAAGCCGACCGCGGACAACATCCTGGCGCTGATCCAGTCGCACAAGATCACGTCCTTCTTCGCGCCGCCGACGATCTGGATCGCGATGCTGCGCTCGACGAATTTTGACAAGACCGATCTCTCGACGCTTCAGAAGGGCTATTACGGCGCCTCCATCATGCCGGTGGAAGTACTGCTCGAACTGCAGCGCCGCCTGCCCAACGTCAAATTCTGGAACTTCTACGGCCAGACCGAGATCGCGCCGCTCGCGACCGTGCTGCGGCCCGAGGATCAGCTGCGCAAGGCCGGATCGGCCGGAAAGCCCGTGCTCAATGTCGAGACGCGCGTGGTCAACATTTCGATGGAAGATGTGAAGGTCGGAGAAGTCGGAGAGATCGTGCATCGCTCGCCACACCTGCTGTCTGGCTATTACAACGACCCGGTCAAGACCGCGGCCGCGTTTGCTGGCGGCTGGTTTCATTCCGGCGATCTCGCCACTGTCGATGATGAGGGCCACATCACCGTGGTTGATCGGGTCAAGGACATGATCAAGACCGGCGGCGAGAACGTCGCCAGCCGCGAGGTCGAGGAGACGGTCTATCGCATCCCTGCGGTCTCCGAAGTCGCCGTCGTCGGTCTGCCCGATCCGCGCTGGATCGAGGCCGTGACCGCGATCGTCGTGGTCAAGACCGGCGAGAAGCTGGATGAAAATGCCGTTATTCAGCATTGCGCGGGCCAGATGGCGCATTTCAAGGTGCCGAAGCGCGTGATCTTCGTCGACAGCCTGCCGAAGAATCCGAGCGGCAAGCTGCTCAAGCGCGAGCTACGCCAGCGCTTCGTCGGGGCTGATACCCTCGACAAGGCGGTCCAGAAGAGCTTTGGCACCTGAAGCGGAGCGGTTCCCATGAAAGCCTGGCAGGTCGCGCGCGACTGGTCGATCGAGGGGATGGAGCTGGCCGATTTACCCGAACCCGCACCTGGTCCGGGCCAGGTCGCGGTGCGGATGCGGGCGGCGTCGTTGAACTATCGCGATCTGCTCACGGTGCAAGGCAAGGGCGGCGTCACCAGATTGCCGCTGATCCCGTTCTCCGACGGAGCGGGTGAGGTGATCGCCGTCGGCGATGGCGTGACCCGCGTCGCTATCGGCGATCGCGTCTGCCTGATGTTCTTCCAGTCCTGGATCGATGGAAAGGTGTCGGCGGGCAACCGCCGCTACGCGCTCGGCGGTACGCGGCCGGGCGTGTTGCAGCAGGTCATGCTGCTCGACGCCGAGGGCGTCAGCCGCATTCCATCACATCTGTCGTTCCAGGAAGCGGCGACGCTGCCCTGCGCCGGGCTCACGGCCTGGCGTGCGCTGTTCGAGGAAGCAAAGGTGCAGCCCGGCGATACCGTGTTGGTGCAGGGCACCGGCGGCGTGTCGATCTTCGCGCTGCAATTCGCAAAGCTCGCCGGCGCGAGCGTGATCGTGACATCGTCGAGCGACGAGAAGCTCGAACGCGCCAAAGCGCTCGGCGCCGACCACACCATCAACTATCGCTCGGTCCCCGAATGGGGCAAGGCCGCCGCGGAGTGGACTGGCGGCGGCGTCGATCACGTCGTCGAGGTCGGCGGCAAGGATACGTTTGCGCAGTCGCTCGAGGCGGCGCGGGTGGGCGGCACTGTTCTGGTGATCGGCGTGCTCTCCGGCTTCTCGCAGCAGATCGCGATCCCGACCTTGTTTGCCAAGAATTTGCATGTCATCGGCCTCTCGGTCGGCAGCCGCCGCATGTTCGAGGGGATGATCGCTGCGATCGGGCGCAATGCGATGAAGCCGGTGATCGACCGCGTGTTCGGTTTTGATGCGGTTCCGGATGCGTTGCGGCTGATGCAGCAGAGCGGCCACTTCGGCAAGATCGTGGTGGAGTTTCCGTGAGCCGTCGGGCGCATCCCTGGATTGCGCCGCGGCGCTCGTAATGACGGGCTTGAGGCAATAGGGTGCGGCATCCCGCAATGGAGCTCCCGCCATGCCCCTCTGGATCTGCGAAACCTGCGGCGCCCAATTCCCTGACAGCGCAAATCCGCCAGCATCCTGTCCGATCTGCGAGGACGAGCGGCAATTTGTGAACTGGAAGGGCCAGACCTTCCTCACGCCCGGGACGCTCGCCGAACGTCACAGGCTCGTCTGGCGTGACGATCTCGGCCTCGTCGGGATCGCGCTCGAGCCGAGCTTCGCTATCGGTCAGCGCGCGCTGCTGGTTCCGCTGGATGATGGTTACGTGATGTGGGATTGCATACCGATGGCAACGCCGGATGCGATCGCGCATGTCCGTGCGCTCGGCGGGTTAAAAGCGATCGCGATCTCGCATCCCCACTATTACGGCGCGCTTGCAGATTGGAGCGAAGCGTTCGGCGGCATTCCGGTCTATCTGCACGCCGATGATCGCGAGTGGGTGACGCGGCCGCATGGCTCGATCGTATACTGGACCGGAGACAGCCATCGCTGCTCGGACCATGTGCGTCTCCTGCGCACTGGCGGCCACTTCGCAGGCGCCACCATGCTGCATCATGCGCGCGGCGCGGACGGCAAGGGTGCGCTGCTGACCGGCGATATCGCGCAGGTGACGATGGACCGCCGCTTCCTCAGCTTCATGTACTCCTATCCGAACTACATGCCGCTCAACACCGCCGCGGTGCGGCGGATCGCGGCCGCCGTCGAGCCGCTCGCCTTCGACCGCATTTATGGCGCCTGGTGGGGCCGCAACATCGCCTCCGGCGCCAGGGCCGCCTTTGCGGCGTCGGTGGAGCGGTACATCGCGGCAATCGCCTGACAGTCGGAATCCAATTGCCTTCGTTAATTAAATGTACTATTCGTACAGTTATTAAGCGCGACGCGATGATGCGTTTGCCGGACCGGCGCGATCGGTGCATCGTGGTCGTGGCGGGCGCATTCTGCGGCCGTGCAAGCGGGATTTTGACGCATGACCGGGCCAAGCGACTACGAGATCTTTGAGGCCGGCGATGTCGCGCTTCAATCCGGCGCCGTCTTCCCTGCGATGAAGCTAGCGTACCAGACCTATGGCACGCTGAGCCCGGCCAAAGACAACGTCATCCTCTATCCGACCTCCTTCAGCGCGCAGCATTTCGACACCGAGTGGATGATCGGGCCCGACGGCGTGCTCGATCCCACGCGCTACTTCATCATCATCCCGAATCTGTTCGGCAACGGCCTGTCGTCCTCCCCGTCAAACTCCGGCAACGGGCCGTTCCCGCAACTCACCTATCACGACGCCGTCGCGGCCCAGCATCGGCTGCTGACCGAGCGTTTCGGCATCACGAAGCTCGCGCTGGTCTATGGCTGGTCGATGGGCGGCATGCAGGCCTATCACTGGGCGGCGCTGCACCCTGACATGGTCGAGCGTGCCGCGGTGGTCTGTGGCAGCGCGCGCTGTGCGCCCTATAATCACGTGTTTCTCGAAAGCGTGAAGGGGGCGCTCACCGGCGAT
>JAUEPE010000040.1 GCA_030403585.1 Frankia sp. RB7 | reverse complement strand
TTTGTCGCCTCCGTCTTGAGCTCAGCCCGGGTCTTGGGCTTAGCCTTAATTCTCAGCTCCTCGAGATCCTGCCGATCGCGCACGCTATTGCGGAAAATCTGGTCCTTCCCGGGCTGGTATTGCGGCGGGCAGAACGCATCGTTTGCGCCGTACCAAGCCGCCGCCTTCATGGTGAAGAAGGGGTCAACCAGATGCGGCCGCCCGAGCGCGACGAGGTCTGCGCGACCTGCGGCCAAAATGGTGTTGGCTTGGTCTGCGGTCGTGATGTTGCCGACGCACATGGTCGCAACCCGGGCCTCGTTGCGGACCTGGTCGGAGAAAGGCGTCTGGAACATGCGGCCATAGATCGGCTGGGCATCGCGCACGGTCTGCCCTGTCGAGACGTCGACGAGATCGACACCGGCCTCGGCGAACGCACGCGCAATGGCCACCGCATCATCGCCGGTGATGCCGCCATCCGCCCAATCGGTCGCGGAAATGCGCACTGACATCGGCTTGTGCTTCGGCCACACGGCCCGCAGTGCCTCGAAGATCTCGAGCGGGAAGCGCAGCCGGTTTTCGAGCGATCCGCCATATTCGTCCGTGCGGGTGTTCGTCAGTGGTGAGATGAAGCTCGCGAGCAGATAGCCGTGAGCGCAATGCAGCTCGAGCATATCGAAGCCGCCGCGCTCGCCGCGCTCGGCCGCTCCGACAAACGAATCTCGCACCGCGTTCATGCCCGCACGATCGAGCTCGCGCGGCACCTGGCTGTCGGGAAAATAGGGCAGCGACGACGCAGAGACGACGTCCCAGCCGCCTTCGTCCAGTGGACGGTCGATGCCGTCCCACATCAGTTTGGTCGCGCCCTTCCGGCCGGCGTGCCCCAGTTGCAAGCAGATTTTTGCAGCCGAATTGCCATGAACGAAATCGACGATGCGCCGCCACGCGGTCTCTTGCTCGTCATTCCACAGGCCCGCGCAGCCGGGTGTGATCCGGGCGTCGCGGCTGACACAGGTCATCTCGGTGAAGATCAGGCCGGCGCCACCGATGGCGCGCGAGCCGTAATGCACCAGGTGGAAATCACCGGGAACGCCCTCCTTCGCCGAATACATGCACATCGGCGACATCACGGCGCGGTTGGCGATCTCCATCTCGCGCAAGCGGAATGGCTGGAACAGCGGCACCACCGGCTTGGCGGTGCTGACGTCGAAGCCGTTGCTGCGCACTTGCCTGGCGAATGACGTCTCGACTTCGGCGACGAAATCGGGCGCGCGGAGCTTCAGATTGTCGTAAGTGATCGCCTTCGAGCGCGTCATGACGCCAAAGGCGAACTGCACGGGATCGAAATCCCAGAAGCGGTCGACATGCTCGAACCAGACCAGCGAGACGTCGGCGGCGTGCTGGGTCTTCTCGACCTCTTCGCGGCGGCCGTGCTCATAGATATCCAGCGCGGCTTTGATGTCGGGTGCCTTTGCCATCGCTTCCGCCAGCGCGATCGCATCTTCCATCGCGAGCTTGGTGCCCGAACCGATCGAGAAATGCGCGGTCGCCTTGGCGTCGCCGAGCAGAACCATGTTGTCCTTGACCCAGCGCTTGCTGCGGATCATCGGGAAATTGCGCCACATCGACCGGTTGGTGAGCAGCTTGTGCCCATCGAGGAACCAGCCAAAGATCTCGGCCATCCGTGCAGCGGACTGGGTCTCATTCAGCCCCGTCAGGCCCGCGCGCTCGAACGTCTCCGGATCGGTCTCGAAAATCCAGGTCGAGTGACCGGCTTCATATTGGTAGGCGTGGGCGATGAAAGGTCCCCACTCCGTTTCCTGGAAGATGAAGGTGAAGGCATCGAGCGGCCTGGTCGAGCCCATCCACGCAAACTTGTTGGTGCGGAGGTCGACTTCCGGCTCGAAATGATCGACGTGTTTCTCCCGGAATCGGCTATTGATGCCGTCGGCGAGCAAGACGAGATCGGCATCGGCGAAGCGCGCCTCGTCGTCGACATCCACTTCGAAATGGAAGTTGACACCGAGTTCGCGCGCTCGCTCCTGCAGGATCAGCAACAATTTTTGCCGCGAGCAGCCGCAAAAGCCGTTACCCCCGACCCGATGCACCGTGCCGCGAAAGTGCACGGCGATATCATCCCAATAGGCGAACTCCTGGGTGATGCGGCGGTAGCTCGGAAGATCGTGCTTTTCGAAATTATCGAGCGTGGCGTCCGAGAACACCACGCCGAAGCCGAACGTATCGTCGGCGCGGTTGCGCTCATAGACGGTGACATCGGCGCCTGGGCGCTGCTTCTTGAGCAGGATCGCTGCGTAGAGACCCGCGGGTCCACCACCGATGATCGCGACTTTCATGGGAGCCTCGCCAATTCACCCGACCATGAAAACTATTTTAAGCCTAAAATAATTTCTGGCAAGTCCCCTTCCATGCCTTCCCGCAGGAAAAGGCCGGTCAGTCGCCCCTGAATACCGGTTTGACCTTGTTGGCAAAAGCCTCGAAGGCGCGCTCGAAATCAGCCGTCGTCATGCACAGGGCCTGGGCAACGGCTTCCGCTTCGATCGCTTCCTCAACCGACATCGCCCATTCCATGGCCAGCATCCGCTTGGTCATGGTGTTGCCGAAAGTCGGCCCTTCCGCGACCTGCTTGGCCAGCAGCTGCGCCTGGGGCAGCACCTGCTCTGGCGTGACGATGCGGCTGAAAAAACCCCAGCGCTCGCCCTCCTCCACGGTCATGAACCGGCCGGTAAACAGAAGCTCGGAGGCGCGGGACTGGCCGATGATCCGCGGCAGGATCGCGCAGGCGCCCATGTCACAGCCGCCAAGACCCACTTTGTTGAACAGGAACGCCACCTTGGTTCCGCTCGCGGCGAGCCGCATGTCGGATGCCATGGCGATGATCGCGCCGGCACCGGCGCAGATGCCCTCGACCGCGGCCACAATCGGCTGCGGGCAGGCCCGCATCGCCTTGACGAGGTCGCCGGTCATCCGCGTGAACGCCGTCAGCCCCTTGGTGTCCATTTTCACGAGCGGGCCGATGATTTCGAACACGTCGCCGCCGGACGAGAAATTGCCGCCGGCACCGGTGACGACGATGGACTTGACCGCGTCGTCGAACGCGCAGGCACGAAAGAAATCCGTCAGCTCGCGATAGCTCTCGAACGTCAGCGGATTCTTTCGTTCCGGACGGTTGAGCGTCACGGTGGCAACGCCGTCGACCACGACCAGCAGGAAGTGTTGGGGCGAATAGTCCGAGAGCGGCACGGTGACGGGATTGGCTGGTCTGCTCATGAGATTTCCTTCCTTGTTCCGCGCGGTTAGATCTCGCCTCCGGCGACAGCAATTGCCTGACCCGTGATCGCACTGGCGTTCTCGCTGCACAGCCAGAGGACGGCATTCGCCACTTCCTGCGGCGTGATCAGGCGCCCCTGCGGATTGTGCTTTGCGAGCTCGGCGATCGCCTGCTCACGGGTTCGCCCAGTCTTCTTCATGATGTTGTCGATGCTGCCCGCAACGAGATCGGTGTCGGTGAAGCCCGGGCAGACCGCATTCACAGTTACGTTGCTGCCGGCCATTTCCAGCGCAAGCGAACGCACGAGACCGATCACAGCGTGCTTCGCCGCGGCATACGCGCTCACATAAGCATAACCCTTGAGCCCGGCCGTCGATGCAATCGCAACGATGCGCCCGTACGGGCGATCCTTCATCCCCGGCAACACTGCGCGGACAGCATGGACAACGCCCATGAAATTGACGTCCATCATTCGCGCAAAGAGGGCACTGTCCGATTTCGCAAACGGCGCGGATTCGGCGCTGCCGGCGTTTGCGATCAGGATATCGATCGGCTTTCGCTCATGCGCTGCGGCGATCGCTGCCTTGAGCGCAGCTTCGTCCGAGACGTCGGCGATGGCAGCAAAATGTGCGGCGCCTGCGCTCACCGCCTCTTCGAGAGTAACCGCGTTCCGACCAAGCACCGTCACGGTGGCGCCGGCGCCGACAAGGGACGCAGCGATCGCGCGGCCAATGCCGCGACCGCCACCGGTCACCAGCGCGTGCGGCGAATGCGGCAATACGGACATGCGCGGGCTCCCTCAAGATCTGCTGATCGTTCCTCCGATATATTTTAACCTTCAAACTTTTGCAACGAAAGCGCGGATCGGCGCCATAAAAGCCCGCGTGCGAGGGAGCGGCCTGAAAATTGCTTTAAGTATAAAATTATCTCTTCCCATCCCCCACAGGCCTGTTAGCATCGCCGGGCCGAGCAAAAGGATGTCGCGTGTCGCAGCCTGCGCCAATGATAACAGGGGACGGACGCTTCGCCTATGAAGCCGCGGGCGATCCGGGTGCGATACCCCTGATTTTCCTGCATGGCATTGGCGGCGCGGCGCGAGCCTGGCGGCAGCAGCTTGCCACATTCGGCAATCGTTTCCGCGTGATCGCGTGGGACATGCCGGGCTATGGCGGATCAGTGCCACTCGCCAGCGTCAGCATCGCTGCCCTGGCCGATGCGCTCCAGCACTTCATCGCGCAGATCGGCGCGCCAAGCCCTATTCTGGTCGGCCATTCGATCGGCGGCATGATCGTCCAGAAGTGGCTGGTGCAATCGCCGAAACTCGCGCGCGCTGTCGTCCTCGCGCAAACCAGCCCGGCTTTTGGCAAGGCTGACGGCGACTGGCAGAAATCGTTCATCGCGGCGCGCCTGGGTCCGCTCGATCGCGGCGAGACCATGAAGTCGCTGGCACCTTCCCTGGTGAAAGAGCTCGTCGGTGACGATCCTGATCCCAGGGGAATGGAGCTTGCGCGCGAGTGCATGGGGAGCGTGCCCGAAGCGAGCTATCGCGCCATGATGCTGGCCTTGATCGGATTCGACCAGCGCAGCACACTCAAGGACATTTCCGTCCCGACGCTGTTGCTGTCTGGTTCCAAGGACAATAACGCGCCCGCGCCAATGATGGCGAAAACGGCAACCTATATTCCCGCGGCCGAATATGTCGAACTCCCCGGCGTTGGCCATCTCGCCAACCTTGAGCGGCCTGATGCCTTCGACAAGGCTCTCAGCAGCTTCGTCGATTCTGTCGCCGCAAAACACGGATGACTGCGCCATGACCATGCAAGTCAACAAGACCATTGGCACAAGCGACAAGGTCGCGCTGGACGCGCCGATCTTCGATCCCGTGGCGTTTCGCTTGAGTGATGAACAAGCCGGGATCATCGCGCGCGCGCGGGAGATCGGCCAAAGCGTGTTCGCGGGTCGTGCCGCCACCTACGATCGCGAGGCGGTGTTCCCGACCGAGAATTATCGCGACTTGCATCGCGTCGGCCTGCTCGGCATCGCCGTGCCGAAGAAGAACGGCGGGCTGGGAGCGAACTACCAGACCTACGCCCTGGCCGCGGCGGAGATCGGCCGCTATTGCGGCGCGACCGCGCTGACCTGGAATATGCACGTCTGTTCGACGCTGTGGTCGGGGCCTTTGGCCGATGATCTCGACATGGATGCGGAGACCCGCGCGGAGCACGAGAAGCGGCGGGCCGTCCATTATAAGCGTATCGTCGAGGACGGTGCGATCTATTCGCAGCCCTTCTCCGAAGGTGGCGCGGCAGCCGCAGGCGGCGTCGCCTTCGGCACGGAAGCAAAGCCTGTCGAAGACGGCTGGATCGTCAACGGCAAGAAGATATTTGCATCGCTCTCCGGCCACGCCGATTACTACGGCGTGCTCTGCACGGAAATCGAGGAAGGCGCGAAGGCCTCACGCCGCAATACGCTTTACCTCGCGATTCCTGCGAAGTCGCAGGGCGTTTCCGTCGTCGGCGACTGGGATCCGCTCGGTATGCGCGGCACTGTCTCGCGAACGCTGCTGTTCAAGGACGTGTTCGTGCCGGAGGATTCCGCGCTGATGCCGCGCGGCGTCTACTTTCAGGCGGCGATGCGATGGCCGCACATGTTCCTGACGCTGTCGCCGACCTATATGGGCCTCGCGCAAGCCTCTTACGATTTCACGGTGCGTTATCTGCGCGGCGAGGTGCCGGGCATGCCGCCGGTCAAGCGCCGGATGTACCCGACCAAGCAGGTCGCGGTCGCGCAGATGCAGATCAAGCTCGAGCAGATCAAGGCGATCTGGTTCCAGGCCGTTACCGAGGCGCGCGCCAATCCGAGCAAGGAGCAGGTGCTGCGCGCCTATGCCGCCCAATATTCGGTGATGGAAGGCGCCAATGAGCTCGCCGCGCTAGCGATCCGCACCTGCGGGGGACAGGCGATGCTCCGCTCGCTGCCGCTGGAGCGCATCTATCGTGACAGCCGCTGCGGTTCGCTGATGCTGCCCTGGACGGCCGAGCTCTGCCTCGACCGGATTGGTCGCGAGGCGCTGTACGAGGCCGGTGAAACGGACGACTGACGGTGGACCTCTGCAGTCTGATCGATCGCAACGCGGCGTTTTCGCCAGACAAGACCGCCATCGCCTTCGAGGGCGAACGGCTGAGCTACGCGGCGTTCGCCGATCGCATCGAACGGGCCGCAACAGCTTTGAAGCAGGAAGTCGGTGTCGGCCGAGGCGATCGCGTCGCGATTCTGAGCCTGAACCGCCCGGACTATCTGGTCCTGCTCTATGCATGCGCGCGGCTCGGCGCGATGTTGGTACCGCTGAACTGGCGGCTGGCTGTCGCCGAGCAGCTCTTCATCCTCAGCGATGCCGGCGCCAAGGCGCTGGTGCTTGAACAGGCATTTGAGGGAGTCCTTGGCGAACTCGCGCCGGGGACCGCGGTCGTCGGCCTCGATTTTGCGCCACCGCACGGCATGACCTTCGAAAGCCTGCTGGCGCACAGGGGAAGTAGCAGACGCAATCCGCACACCGATCTCTCCTGCCCGCTGCTCATCGTCTACACGTCAGGAACGACCGGGCGGCCGAAAGGTGCTGTGCTGCGCCAGGAGGCGCTGTTCTGGAACGGCGTCATGAGCCAACACATGCACAGCATGACGTCCGAGGATCACGTGCTGACGGTGTTGCCGTTCTTCCACGTCGGCGGGCTCAACATCCAGACGACCGCGGCGCTCCAGCTTGGCGCGACCGTCACAATCCACGCCCGCTTCACCCCGGATACGGCGCTTGCGGCCATCGAACGGGACCGGCCGACCCTGACGGTCATGGTGCCGGCGATCATCCAGGCCGTCAGCGAGCACACCGCCTGGGCCACGACCGATCTTTCATCGCTGAAGGCCGTCGCCACCGGCTCGACCATCGTGCCGCCACACCTGATCGATCGATTCGTCGCGCGCGGCGTGCCGGTGCTGCAAGTCTACGGTTCGACGGAAACCTGCCCCATCGCCATTTACACCCGCCTCGGCGGCGACCTGTCGCGCGCAGGATCAACCGGGCTTGCCGGCCTGTGCTGCGAAGCGAAAGTGATCGATCAGGCCGGCAACGAGGTGCCGGCGGGCGCGCCGGGCGAGATCGCGGTCCGCGGCCCCAACGTCTTCTTCGAATATTGGGGCAACGCGGAGGCCACACGCGATGCGCTGCATGACGGCTGGTATCGCACCGGCGATATTGGCCTGTGCGACCCGGACGGCTACTTCTGGGTCCGCGACCGCAAGAAGAACATGATCATTTCCGGCGGCGAGAACGTCTATCCGGCCGAGGTCGAACGAGTGCTGCTCGAACATCCAGACGTCAGCGAATGCGCTGTAATCGGCAGGCCGGATCCGCGCTGGGACGAGGTGCCCATCGCTTATGTCATCCGACGATCCGGCTGCCGTCTCGAAGCGGACGAACTGAGGGCGCACGTTCAGGCACAGCTCGCCCGCTACAAGGTTCCACGCGACATCGTCTTCGTCACCGACATGCCGCGCACGGCACTCGGCAAGGTCCAGCATTTCCTGCTGAAACAGCTTGATGCGGAGTCGCGCGCGCAAGGAGAAGCATCTTGAAGATTGCGGTTTTGGGTGGGGGAAACGGCTCTTTCGCGGCCGCGGGCGACTTTGCGCTATCAGGGCATGAGGTCCGGCTGTGGCGCCGTGACGCAGATCAGGTCGAAGCACATCGTGCCGCCGGCTCACGCATCCTCGTGAAGGACCATAATGGCCAGCACGATGTGAAGCTGGCGCTGGTGACCACTGACATCTCCGAAGCCGTCGGCGATGCTGAGCTGATCCTGTGCCCTGCCCCCGCCTTCGCACAGCAGGACATCGCGCGCCTGCTCGCCCCGCATCTGCAGGACGGCCAGGTGGTGTTTCTGCCGCCCGCGACATTCGGCTCGATGATCTTCGCGCAGGCTGCGCGGGATGCAGGCAATCGCGCCAAGGCAAGCTTTGCTGAAACCGGCACGCTGCCATGGCTCACCCGCAAGCACGGGCCATTCGAGGTCGCGATCACCATCCGCGCCAAGCGGCTGCCGGTCGGCGTGTTCCCGCTCGACCAGGCGCCACACGCGCTTGAAGTGATTGGACGGGCTTTCCCTGATGTGATCGAGCCGTGCGGTGACGCGCTATCCGGCGCGCTCATGAATGCCGGCTGCATCATTCATCCGCCGCTGATCGTGATGAATACGGGTCCGATCGAGCATTTCGAGCAATGGGACATCCACAAGGAGGGAACGCAAGCCGCAATCCGGCGGGTGACCAACGCACTCGACGCCGAGCGGATCGCCGTGCGCGAGGCGCTCGGATATGGCGCACCGCATTTTCCGCTCGCCCATCACTACGCCAAGGAGGGCGAGGTCTGGATGTATGGCCGTGGCTCACATGATCGCCTGACGGATTCCGGCGACTGGCGCGAGCGGATCGTGCTGACCGAGCATCGCTACATGCGCGAAGATCTACGACTTGGGTTGTCGTTGCTGGTGTCCGCCGCTGGACTGGCGGGCGTGGCGACACCGCTCGCCAACGCCTTGCTGGCCATCGGCGGCGCAATCTGCGGCGAGGATTTTTCGCAAGGCGGCCGGACGTTGGAGACGCTGGGGCTTGGTAAGCTTCACAAGGCCGAATTGCAGCTGCTTCTTCGTGAGGGATTCTGATCGATGACCCGTCGCGCCAACATTGCCTGTCTTGGGGCCGGCCGCATGGGACGCGGTATCGCCGTCGCGTTCGCCTATGCGGGCCACATGGTCACGATGATCGACATCAAGGCCCGTTCAGCAGAGGACTTCGCCGGGTTGGAGGCGGATGCGCTTGGCGAGATCAGGAAGACTTTTGCCAGCCTGTCGAAGCTGGGGCTGCTGACCGAGACCGACGTTGATCCGCTGATCGCGCGGGTTTCGGTGGTGCCGGCCAGCCAAAGTCGCGCCGCGTTGTCCGAAGCCGGAATGGTGTTCGAGGGCGTTCCTGAAGTCGTCGAGCTCAAGCGCAAGGTGCTGGGGGCGGCTTCAAAGCAGGTCGGCCCCGACACGATCATTGCATCGACCACGTCGACCATCCTCGTCGACGATCTCTCGGGAACGATCGTGAATCCCCGCCGCTTCCTCAACGTGCACTGGCTCAACCCGGCCTATCTGATCCCGCTGGTCGAGGTTTCGCCTGGCAAAGCCACCGATCCCGCCATCATCGACGAGGTCAAGGCGCTGCTCGAAGGCATCGGCAAGGTGCCCGTCGTCTGCGCGGCGACGCCAGGCTTCATCGTTCCGCGCATCCAGGCGCTGGCGATGAACGAGGCCGCGCGCATGGTCGAGGAAGGCGTCGCCAGCGCGGAGGAGATCGACAAGGCGATTCGCTACGGCTTTGGCTTTCGCTATGCGGTACTTGGATTGCTCGAATTCATCGACTGGGGCGGCGGGGATATTCTGTACTACGCCAGCCGGTATCTGGAGGGCGCGCTCGGCAGCGACCGCTATCGGGCGCCGGACGTAATCTCACGCAACATGCATGAAGGCCGGATCGGCCTGCGCACGGGCGCAGGCTTTCTCGACTATTCAGGCATGGACGTTGACGCCTATCGCGCAAAGCGCCTCCAGGCCATGGTCGACCTGCTTCGGCACTTCGACCTCGCCCGCCCACCGGTGCTCGACCGCAACTAGCCAAAAAAGTCCTGAAGCACGCCTTCCCGCACCACCGCCACGCCATCGAGCTCGATGGTCGTTCCCATCATTGGCAGGTCGAAATGACCGGCCGTATAGCGGCCGGCAAACTCATTGGCACCGGTCGAGAACAGGAAGTTACCGGAGACGGCGCGGATTTCCGTGCCGTTGGTGTCGCGCTGGTCATACATTGACAATGCCTCGTAGCGCGCGGCCGGATTCATGCCGAAGCCGACATGGGACACGGCATAGGCCTCACGATCGCCCCAGGCGGCGAGATAGGCGCGCATCATTGCGGCATCCGTGCCCTCACCTTCCAGCTCGACCACGTAATCGTCCTTCAACGTCATCTTCACCGGCGACGTCAGGTAGCGCTTGAATGTGAGATTGATGTCGCCCGGGGCCATCACCAGCGTGCCGTTGATGGTCCCGCTCTTGGGGAAGCTGACAACGATGCCGCCCGGCCAATGCGCCAGCGTGCCGGGCTTGTCGGTCCAGCCCCACACGCCGACCGTGGACGCACCGACCATGTCGACATCAAGTGACGTGCCGGCTTTCGAGGTGACCCGCATCCGCTTCGTCCCACGCAGCATCTTTGCCGCCGCGCGAACGCGCTTCTCCAGAGCCGGATCCGGCACCATGCGCTCCAGCGCCTCGGGATGCTCGTTGGAGATCACCAGGATTCGCGCGCCGGCCTTCAAGATTTCAGGCGTCTCCACCGCGTGCATCAAGCCTTCGATGGTGCAATCCACCACGAAACCAGCTTGCTGAAGCGCAGTGATGACCGGCCCGAGCTTCTGGATTGCTTCGCTGGCGCCGGTTGAGCGAACCGGAACGACATTCCGATTGCGTGGCGTCGGCATGACGACGTGAAACGGCCTCGCCCCCATGCGCAACAGCGCAAGCTCTGCCAGATGTACATTCAACGCACGCGACTGCGTCTCCGAGAGGATCGCCGCGGTATCGCCGGCCTTGACCGCGCATCGCTCAAAGATCTCGCAAAACGCGTCGATCCACTTTGCCTCGATACGATCAGCCAGCATGGTTCACTCCCGGTCTTCTGGTTTCTTGTTCGTCAAGTCACGCTTCGGGGAAGCCTCGCAAGAGATACGATCGCACGGCGCCCAACAGGCCGTTCAGGATCAACCCCAACAGCGAGATCGTAATCAGTGGTACGAACATGTCGACGGCCTGGAAGGTACGGGCCGCGGTGACCAGCACATGCCCCAAGCCGTCCGTCGACGTGATCATCTCTGCCAGAAACACCACGATGCAGGAAATGACAAGGCCGATCCGGCACCCGGTCAGGATCGACGGCATTGCCGCCGGCAAGACGACCTTGAACAGGATTTCATAGCGCCGCGTTCCTGCTGCCATGGCCGACCAGATCAGCTTTTGCTCCACCGTCGACGCCCCGTAGTAGGTGGACAACAGAATGGGAAAGAGCGCGTCCGCGGCCACCAGTGTAATCTTCGACCCATGTCCAAAGCCGAGCAGCAGCAGCAGCGCCGGATAGAGCGCGACCTTTGGCAATGGCGCCAGCACCCGCACGATCGGCCGAACAATGGCGTTGATCGCCGGACTGGCAGCAGCTGCGAGGCCGATGCTGACGCCAAGCACGACCGCTATCGCGAATCCGGCGAACAGCCGGATCAGGGTCGCGGCGATTTCCTGCTGAAACGTCCATGTCAAGAGTTGCTGGAGCAGCCGGCCGAAAACGACGCCCGGCGGCGGCAGCAAAACCGCAGGCGCGAAGCCGAATGACACCAGGCCCTGCCACAGCGCGATCACAAGTGCGATTGGCGCAAGCCCCAAGATGACGTTTGCTGAGAGAGCACGCGACATCATGAGAAGCTCAACGGCATGTCGAACTGAGGCTCGGACCAGCGCACCAGTCTTGCGCGCACGCGTTCGAAGACCGCATCGAGACAGATGCCCATCGCGCCGACGATGATGATCATCGCATAAACCGTATCGTATTGCCCCATGTCGAGCGCGTTGAAGAGGATATTTCCTGCCCCCGATTGGCGCGCGATCATCTCGCTGGTGATCATCGTGATCAGCGCCAGCACCAGGCCTGTGCGGCATCCGGTGAGGATCTCCGGGAGCGCTGCCGGCAACACGATCCGGATCAGGCGCTGCAATGGCGAAAGCCCCATCGCCGCGCCCGACCACAGCATCTTCTCCTCGACGGCCTTGGCGCCTTCAAAACTATGATAGATCACCGGAAGGCTGACACCGAGGAAGATCACCAGCGTCTTGGTGATGTCGCCAACGCCGAGCCACAGCATGATGATCGGCATCAACGCCGCCTTCGGTACCGGATAGATCACCATCAACAGCGGATTGAAGAAGGCTGCGACTGCCCGGCTACGGCCCATCAACAGACCCAGCGGAATCGAAACCAGCACCGCTATGCCGAACCCGATCGCCATGCGGCGGAGCGAGGCAAGGATGTTGATCAGGGACTCCTTGTCACCGAGGATATCCGGGATCGCGCGGATCGCCTCGATTGCCGTGGGAAAGCTATCGTTCTTCAGCGCGAGCGACGCGACCTGCCATACCGCAAGCAACCCGATGCAAGCGAACATCGGGGCAGCACGTCTGGCCAAGGCCGACGGCGAGGTCATGACGCTGATCCCGTCTCGTCGACCTCGTCAAACATACGTTCGATGTCGACGACGTATTTCTGGTAGCGCGGATCGAGCAGCAGCTCGTTGCGGCGCCGCGGCCGCGGCAGATCGATATCGATGACTTCCCGGATACGCCCGGGGGACTTCGACATCATCACGACCTTGTCCGAGAGGAAGACGGCTTCGTCGACCGAGTGGGTGACGAACAGCACCGTCTTGCGGTCACGCTCCCAGATATTCAGAAGATCGTTCTGGAGACGCGTCCGGGTGTGCGCATCGAGCGCACCGAACGGCTCGTCCATCAACAGGACCTCTGGATGGTAGGCAAGCGTCCGGGCCAACGCGACGCGTTGCTTCATGCCGCCTGACAGCTCCTTCGGATAGAAGTTCTCGTAGCCCTTGAGGCCGACCATTTCGATCAGAGCGCGGCTCTGAGCTTCTGCCTCTGCGGCTCGCACGCGCTGCTGGCGCGGGCCATACATCACATTGCCCAGGACCGTCTTCCACGGAAACAGCGCGAACTCCTGGAACACCGGCCCGCGATCCGGCCCCGGCCCCGTGATCGCCTGTCCTTTCATCCTCACCGCGCCGCTGGTTGGATTAACGAACCCACCGACAATGTAAAGCAGCGTCGACTTGCCACAGCCAGACGGCCCAAGGATCGAGACGAACGCCCCCTCCTCGATCGTCAGGGAAATATCCGATAGCGCCACATGATCCTTGCGCGCAGAGGTCTGGAAGACCTGCGAGACGCGGTCGATCTCGATGATCGCAGAAGCCGGCTGTTGTGACGTCACCGGGTTCACCCATTCGCTCGATCTCGAAGGCACTACCTTCATCCCGCCTCTCGCTTCACTCACGCGCGAACGTCACGCATCCGGTCTTGCTGAATGTCCTCCATCAGCAGCACGAGCTTAGCAAGAAACTTGCCAGACAGGTCGCCATTTCTCACGCGCGACTTCTCAATCGAACCAAGGCCACTCCGCCGGTCCCTCATGCGTGACCGCTCCACCCGGTGCCTGGCCGACCAGACGCGCGTATTTCGCCAGCGCCCCTGCGCGATGACGCGGCGGGCGTTGCTTCCAATCGCGTCGGCGTGCAGCGAGTTCCTGCTCGTCGACCAGCAAGTCCATGCGGCGGCGGGCGGCATCAATCCGGATCTTGTCGCCATCGCGGACAAGCGCCAGCGGACCACCAACGAACGCTTCGGGCGAGACATAGCCGATACACATACCGCGCGTGGCGCCGGAGAACCGGCCATCAGTGATCAGAGCTACCTTCTCACCCATGCCCTGACCGTAGATCAGCGCGGTAACGCCGAGCATCTCGCGCATGCCAGGACCACCCACCGGCCCTTCATTGCGGATCACCAAAACCTCACCGGCCTTGTAGCTGCGGTCACGAACAGCCGCGACGCAACCCTCTTCATCCTCGAAGACGCGCGCCACGCCCTCGAAGAACTGGCTCTTCAGGCCCGCCACTTTGATGACGGCGCCATCGGGACAAAGGTTGCCCTTCAGCACCGCCACACCGCCGTCTGGCATGATGGGCGCGCGGACCGCGTAAACCACCTCGCCATCGGGCGCGTTGGCCGCACCATATTCTTCCGCGAGCGTCCGGCCCGTGATAGTCAGGCAGTTGCCATCGATATGCCCACCTTGAATCAACTCGCGGATCACAACGGCCGCACCGCCGATGTCATGCACATCCTTCGCCGTGTATTTGCCCCCCGGCCGCAAGTTTCCGATCAGCGGCGTTCTGGCAAAGACCTCGCCGACATCGTCGATCGTGAATGCAATGCCGGCTTCGTTCGCGATCGCCGGCAGATGCAGCGCGGCATTGGTCGATCCGCCTGTCGCGGCAACGATCGCGGCGCCATTTTCCAGAGATTTCCGCGTCACGATGTCACGCGGCAGCGGTCCGCCGCGTTCGAGCATCTCCATGATCAACCGCCCGGCGCGGCGCGATATCTGCGCGCGCTCGGCATAGACACCGGGCACCATCGACACGTTGGGAATGGTCAAGCCCATCGCCTCCGACACCATTCCCATGGTGTTCGCGGTGAACTGACCGGCGCAGGCGCCGATGGTCGGCAGGCAGGCGCGCTCGATCCGCTCAAGCGTCGGGGCGTCGATCTCCCCGGTCATGAAGCTGCCGACGGCCTCGTAGGAGTCGAGGACGGTCAGCGTGCGTCCATCCACGTGGCCCGGCAGCGAACTCCCGCCATAGATGAAGATGGAAGGCACGTTGCAACGAACCATGCCCATCATCACGCCCGGAAGCGTCTTGTCGCATCCGCCGTATCCGATCAGCGCGTCATAGGCGAGACCATGGACGACAGCCTCGATGGAATCGGCGATCAGCTCACGCGAGAACAGCGAGAACTTCATCCCCTCGTGATTCATGCTGATGCCGTCGGACACCGAGATGGTTGAGAATTCGCGCGGCGTGCCGCCAGCCTCCTCGACGCCGGTCTTGGCGGCCGCCACCTGGAAATCGTGGGTCATGTTGCAGGGCGTCTGCTCGCCCTTCATGCTGACGATGCCTACCATCGGCTTGGCAATGGCCGCGTCGTCCAGCCCCATCGCGCGCATGAAGGCACGGTGAGGCGCCCGGTCGAGGCCGTCAGTCGTTATCCGTGATCGCAACTTCTTCATGACTGCATCATCTTCATGCAATGTCCCGCACGCGGCGGGACATTGCGACCTCGTTCATTCAAGGCGCACCCGAATGCCTACTGCAGTGGCGCGACGATCGTCGGATGCTTGAACTGCGCGACATCCAGCTTCGGCAACATTCCCGTTTCCGTATAGATGTCGAGCATCTTCTGGATCGCCGGGAAATTCGGCGCCGCACCGGGATCGCGACCGAAATCATTGTCCTTGAGCAGATAGGTCTCGAGCACCGGAATGGGCGCTTTCAAGACTTCATTGACCACCTTCAAGGTCTCTTCGCGGTTCGCCAGCGCCTTCTTCATGCCCGACGTGATGTCGCGGACGTAGGTCTTGACCAGCTCAGGGTTCTTGTCGACGAAATCCGCACGGCAGGCTTCCAGGATATGCACGATGTTCGGCATGGCCTGCGACAGCGAGAACAGCTTTCTTGTGCCGCCCTTCGCCTCCGCGCGTGCCGCAAACGGCTGGTTCATGTTGACCGCATCGACCCGGCCCTGACGCAGCGCATCTTCGGAGACGGCAAAGCCGACTTCGACCAGCTTGATGTCCTTGGCTGGATCGACGCCGTTCTGCTTCAGGAGCAGGTTGAACGGGCCCTGTGTGCCGCCGCCGATCACCGAAATGCCGACCGTCTTGCCCTTGAGATCTGCAATCGTCTTGATCGGCGAGTCATCCATGACCGCCCAATAGACCGAGAAGCCGCCGGGCTTCTCGAAGACGTGCTGCGCCACGATGTAGGCCTTGAGATTGCCGCCGACCACGCCGTTGGCAAGCGAGAGCGGTGCCTGCGTCGCGCAATCCAGCGCGCCGGCCGCCAAGGCCTGCGTCATCGGCGCGGTGCCTTGAAACTGGGTCCACTCGATGTTGTAGGTTTTGCCGATATCCGGAAATTCGGCCGGCCTGCGCATCATCCAGTATTTGGATTCCTCGGCCGGGATGGTCCAGCCTACGCGGATCGTCTGCTGCGCCCGTGAGGGGCTTGCGCCCGCGATCATGGCCGCCACGGCCCCTGTTGCCAGTATCCACGTCGAAACTGCCCGCATCGTGCCCACTCCGTTGCTCCGGCGCCGACCGACGCCACCCAACCCGACCAGCCCAAATGTTTCATGGTTCAAACAATCAAGCAAGCCATGCAAGCCGGTCGGTTTCACTGCGGGATGCGTTATGTATGGTGCGCAGCGGCCGCGCGGCGTGCGCCGCGACAGAAGGAAGCAACCTATGGCTGATGCGAGCAAGGCAAACCCGCAGGGCGTCGAGAGGCTCGGCTATCTCGGCCTGGGATTGATGGGGACGCCGATGACCCGGCGCCTGCTCAAGGCCGGGTATCCCGTCAGCGTCTGGAACCGTTCGGAAGGCAAGGTCGCTGCGCTCGTCGAGGCCGGCGCCAAGCGCGCGGGCACGCCTCGTGACCTCCTAGCGAACTGCGACATCGTCTTTATGTGTGTGACGGATGCCGCAGCCATCGAAGAGGTGATCTTCGGGCCGGAGGGTTTTGCAGCAGCCCCCGGCGCAGGCAAGCTTGTGGTCGATTTCTCATCGATCCATCCCGACGCCGCGCGCGAGCTTGCGGCACGATTGAAAGCTGCGAACGGCGCAGGCTGGATCGACGCACCGGTATCCGGCGGCACCAAGGGCGCCGAAGAAGGTACGCTTGCCATCATGGCTGGTGGAGAGGCCTCCGACATCGAGCGGGCTCGGACTTACGTATTGGCCATGGCGCGAAGGTTCACCCACATGGGTCCGACCGGTGCGGGCCAGACCACGAAGCTTTGCAATCAGGTGATCGTCGGATGCGCAATGGCCGTGCTCGCAGAAGCAACGCGCCTAGCCTCGAATGCCGGAATTGATGCAAGCCGGCTGCCCGAAGCGCTCGCCGGCGGCTTTGCGGATTCGATCCCGCTTCAGCTCTTCGTGCCGCGCATGGTCCTGGGGATTCACTCGCCACCACTCGGCCACATCGCGACGATGCTCAAGGACCTCGATACGGTCGCTGATGTCGCCCAGGCAACGTCAACACCGGTGCCCATGGCAACGCTCGCGGGACAGATCTTTCGGCTGGCCAAAGCTGCACGCGGCGCAGACGCGGACGCTCTGGAAATCTATAAGCTCTCGGCCACAGATCTCTGAACTGGCAAGCGTCACTTACGGCGACGTCTTGCGCACGTCATCGGCCAGAAATCGGCCATACGCGCCCCGTGCAAACAGCAGCGGCTCTTTTGCGTTGTAGGCATAGGCCTCGACCGCACCGAGAAAGATCACGTGATCGCCGCCATAATAGCGGTTAACGGATCGGCACTGAAAATTGGCCACGCTCTCGGCAAGCACCGGTGCGTTGCCGAGGCCCGGCGCCCAGTCCACGCCAGCGAACTTGTCCTCGGACGACTTTGCGAACTTGTTTGCGAGCGCCTGCTGCGAGCTGCCCAGCACGTGCACAGTGAAATGGCTGGCGTTCTGAAACACGCTCAGGCTCGAGGAATAAACTCCGAGGCTCCAGAGCACGAGGGGTGGATTCAAGGAGACCGACGCAAACGAGTTGCAGGTGATGCCATATGGCTTTCCATCAGCGGCCGTGGTTGTGATGATCGTTACGCCCGTTCCGTATGCGCCGAGGGCGTTGCGAAAATCACGCGGATCAATCGGCGAGCTGTCGCTCGCGAGCTCGTTGGCTGGATCGGGCGCGGTCGGCTGCTTTGGCTGGTCATTCATCGGCCGGCCTCACAGCGTGAGATTCTCGGACGGCAGGCCGAGCGCCACGCGTCCATAATTAGTTCCGGCCGCATCGAAATTGAATGCGAGGTGCGAATTGATGGCGTGCGCATCGCGGAACTGTCGCTGCAACACTCCCGTCGTGAACAGGCCGCGCGCCCCGCTCGCCGCGAACAGCATCGAGACGGCATCCGTGCACAGATTGACCGAGAACGCCCCGTCGCGCCGATACCTGGTCTTGATCGCCATGTCAGGCGCGTGCTTGTTTCGCGCGTGCTCCATCGCCTCGATGCAGGCCGCGCGCATGATAAGGCGCGCAGCATCAATCTTGGCGGAAGCCTCCGCGATCTTGATTTGCGTGCTTTGGAAGTCGCTCAGCTTGGCACGATTGTACGTCGAGATGCGGTGACGCGCGACCTCCGCATAGTCGTCGAGGCAGGCCTGCGCATTCCCGAGTGCGACGCCGGAGAGAACGTAAGGAAACAGCGAGAACACCGGCAGCGTGTACAGCGGATTGGGGTTCAACTTACTTCCGGGCGTTGCGCCTCCTGCCAAATCACCAACAGCGACCGTCATATGCTCGGGCACAAAGGCGTCCTTAACTTCGACATCCGACGACCCAGTGCCGCGCAGTCCGATGACGTTCCAGGTGTCGAGAATCTTGTAGTCGGCATTGGGCAACAGGAAGATGCGGTATTCGATGCCGTCGGCCTCGTCATCGGACGAAACGACGCTTGCAAGCATGTTCCACGCGCAGGAGCCGACACCCGACGAGAACGGCCAGCTTCCGTGCAGCCGGTATCCGCCCTCGACCTTGCGAGCGCGGCCGGCGGGGAAGATGAACGATGATGCGATCAGCACGTCCGGGTCTCCGCCCCAGACCAGATCCTGCGCGCGCTGCTCGAACATGCCGAGCATCCAGTGATGGCTTGCCAGATTGGCCAGATTCCAGGCCACCGACGCGTCGGCGCGACCGAGCAGCTCGGCGCAATCGATCAGGGCGACGTAGTCGAGCTCCGAGCCGCCAATGCGCTTCGGCTGAAGCATCCGGAACAGGCCGGCATCATGCAGGTCCCGCTCGGTCTCGGGCGGTAGGTGCCGCAGCTCCTCGGTGCGGGCCGCGCGTTCCCGCAATTGCGGCACGAGCGACCGGGCCTTGGCGATCATCGTCGCATAGGCTCGTTCGCCGGAGTCTGTCGCTACCGACTGACCCATGCTCGGCTCCTGACCAGGCACCATTCGTGTCCCTCGCTCTCACGCATTTATGCGGCGGGAACCATGCCAAATCAAGCTGGTGCAACGGTCAGTCCGACGTCGTGGCCTTGCGCAACCCAAATGCCCCTTTTTCGGCCAGAGCCGCAATCCGGTCCGCGTCGTAACCGAGCGTCTCGCGCATGACGCCCTCCGTATGCTGGCCCAGCAGCGGCGCCGCTACGGGATCTATCGCCGCTGTCAGGCTCATATTGATCGGCGGCTCGATATTAGGCACCCACTCTGCCGTGCGATGCGGGATCCGGCTCAAGCGCGCGCGCTCGCGCGCCTCTGGCGCATTGAACCCCTCCTCGACGGTGCGGAGATAGCCGACCGGGATATTGGCCAGCTTCATCTTCGCCATCCAGTTCTCGAGCGTGTCGCTCGCGAACACCTCCGCGATAGCTGCGCGCAGCATCTCCTTGTTCTCGGACCGAGCCCTTCGCGTGGCGAACTGCGGCTCGTTGATGAGATCCGGGCGGTTCATTACCTCGACCACCAATCGTCGATACAATCGATCGTTGGCACAGGCCATGTAGAACGGACCGTTCGACGCCTCGTAGACGCCGACGGTGGGAGAGCCACTCGGCGAATTACCGAACCGTCCGGGGTTCTCGCCATTGATCAGATAGGCCATGCCGTAGAAGCCGGTCATCCCCATGGCGACGTCGAACAGGGCAACCTCGACATGTTGTCCGCGGCCGAGCCGATCCCGCGCCAATAGCGCCAGCAGGATGGCATTGCAGGCCGACATCCCCGTCGCCATGTCGACAATCGGCGGGCCGGTCCGAACCGCCGGGCCATCGGCAAACCCGTTGAGCGACATGAAGCCACTCTCGGCTTGCGTGATGGGGTCGAAGCCGGGACGCGAGGCGAACGGCCCGGTGCGTCCGTAGGCAGAGATCGAACAATAGACAAGTCGAGGATTGAGCGGCGCAACAGCCTCGTAATCGAGGCCGAACTTCTTCATCACCCCGCTGGAAAAATTTTCCACGACCACGTCCGCCATGCGGATCAGATCCAGTGCGATCTCGCGCGCCTCCGGCACGGCGAGATCGAGCGCAATGCCGCTCTTGTTGCGGTTCAGGCTGAGATAGGCCGCGCTTTCGCCGCCGATGTCAGCATGCTCATAGGCGCGCGTGTCGTCGCCGCCATCGGGGTTCTCGATCTTGATGACGCGCGCGCCGAAATCGGCGAGCGTCTGAGTGCAGGCGGGACCCGCGACCACGCGCGTGAAATCGACGACCAGCAGACCGTCAAGTGCGGTTGGTCCTCCCGCCGCCCGCGAGGGACGTTCCGGCAATTGAGGCTTGGTGGACATCCCAGTGGCTCCCTTACATCGGCTTGTGCTCGCCGAATTTCCTGCAAGCGAACTTAAAGCCCGGCGGACCCGACTTCGCAAGTGCTTCAGCAGCAACGCTTCAATACGCAAAAAGGACCCGGCAGCGGTCAAGCTGCCGGGTCCTCGAGCGTTCCAGGTGAACAAGGCCGCGCCAGCGCTGGCGCCCGCCATTGACGTTGCGAAAGGCAACGTTCTGCTCCACAGGAAATCCCTGGTCAGCGAAGCGACCTTCGCCAATAGAGCGTATGCGACCAGGCCCAGGGTACCTCGGGTTCGAAGAGCCGATAACCCGCCTTGATGAAATTGTTCGCAGAGAAATTGTTATCCGTTGTATCCGAAACGATACCGTCCCATCCGATGTGCCGCCCCCGCGCTTCGATCGCCCGCATCAACCTGAGCTGAAGTCCCCTGCCCCAATGCGGCTGCAAGACACCAACTCTCGAGAAGTAGCCGCAATTTCGCGCATGGGTGGACGGCACAACGTCTGCGAAGGCGACGGGATCATCACCGTAATAGGCAAGCCACCACGCCCCGAGATCGAAATCCGGTATGGCCGCCGCATCGAGGAACGTCAGCCGATGCAGATCAGCCAAGGTCTCGGCAACGTCATCATCGGATGCATCGATCATACGATTTTGTTCATGGCATGCCCCAGCGGAACAGAACGACCTTGACCAGCCTCGCGGACACCACCGCCACGAGGAGCTCACTTGCTCAGCACGACCTTCACGCCGAGCCAGACGGCTCCCATCAGGCCGGTGGCGATCACTGTGATCACGGCCTTGAAGGTGTAGCTCAGCGCCTGCTCCACGCTTTTTCGCCACCGCCGCAGGTGTTGGAAATCCGCCCTTACCTCCTTCCGGTCATCATCCTCGATTCCAAAGGAAGCCAGCACCGACGCCACCGCCTTCAACACAATCGCATCGACGCTGTCCTGTTGCAGCTTGTGCTGCTCGGCCAGGGTCTCGGCGACGATGGCCCTGATCTCGTCGTCTGGCATCTTCACCGCTTGATGATCCTTGCAACGTTCTCGAAGCCTCGTTTGGCGAAGTAGAAGGACACGACGAGATTGGCCCTTACCGGGCGGAGTCGGCAGTTCCTACGTGGAGTTCATGCACAACTTCAGAAACAAGAATGTGCCGATAGACGATGCAATGATGGAGCGAACCAGACAGGGCAGCGTAAAGGGGAAGAAAATTAAAGCCGTATGCATGGATTGCAACACGGTCTGGATGAGCGCAATGGAAACCGCCGTCAAACCAATCCTTCTCCCTCTTATGTATGGTCAGCCAACGCTCCTTGATCGATCATCAAGATGGACACTCACGGAATGGATCGTGCTCAAAGCTTTAGTCTCGGAGCATGCATCAACACGCAATTCGCCGCCCGACCCGTTATTTGATCAAGAAGCGAGAGATCGCTTTAAGGCGACGCGAGAAATACCGTCTGGCTTTCGCATCTGGATTGGCATGCACAATGGCCTTAAATGGCAATCCGCGCTTTACCGTCACTCAGCGGGACTTGTTCCGTTCGATTCTCCACTGCCATCAGATACGCGACGAAAGAACACGCAAACAATTACCTTCGGTCTGAGGCAACTGCTCATCTACGTCTTTGCCACCACGTCCACCGAGCTTTACGCTCTATACGAGCTCAATGGACTGTCCAGACATCTCCGTCCCCTGTGGCCGCTCAAAGATGAAGATATCCGCTGGAAACCATTCTACGTCGTCGACGACGACTATGCCGACGGCCTGTCTGCCGCGCTGCAAAATCTCATGAATTCTCCTACCACCGCTTGGGACGACGTTGATCTGCGGGCGCGTCAACCGACGGCGATCTGTACGCCGACCAAAATGACACTCCGCTCAAGCCAGTGGGCGGAAATGCCAACCTCGAGAGCGACATCACCCCTCGTTCAACCCCGCACCGCGATCCACCACGGCCGCTTCTCCCTTGGAGGTGAGCTCAAACGTGTCGCCATCCTTCTGCACGTAGCCGTCGGTGATGAGCCGGAACAGCTCCTCCCGCTTGGCAACGCTGAAGGCGATGGACCGGCCGATGTCGCAGAGCACGGCGATCTGGATGTCTGTCAGCATCTCCTGCGCGTACAAGAGCCGCGGCCGTCGACTCGTTCCTCCTTGACGCCAGGCCGGACCTGCGGAATCAAAAAGCCCGCGGCGGATGCGTCCCGCGCGGGCTGAACCAGACTTGTCGATGATGTGATTGTGGAGGTGTTTTGCCCGACGTGTCAAAGCCTATATTGCAATGAATCTGCGAACCCCCGGAGTGCAATCATGCGCGCGCTTCCCACTCTCCTCCTGGTCGGAATCACACTAGCTGTGGCCGCTCCCGCCTCAGCGCAACGGTTCGCCGGCAATGCTCCGGTGTGCATGCAGAGATGGCAGTGGGGCGGTTCCAGCAACATTTCATGCCAGTATGCTTCGTGGGACGAATGCCGAGCGTCCGCTGCCGGCCTTTCCGCCATGTGCCTTTCGAACCCTTATGTGCAACAGCCGGCTCATCCGGAGCGCAGTCCGCGTCTCCGATAAAGGCGGTTGCGCCGACCCGACGAAATTCCGGCGGCTACGGACAACGTCACGATCGGTTTCAGGAACTTAAAGAGAATATCTTCCGCTCTTCACCTGGTTGGTAGGAACGGCGCTCGGTTGCTCCCGTTGGCCCTGCACATAGCAACCAGGAGTTTCCCATGAAAAAGATCATCGTCGCTACCGCCGCCCTCGCCCTGATGTGCGGCTCTGCCTTCGCTCAGGGTGCCGTCAACCAGCAGGGTGATTCGAAGCCCGGCACGGAGCAGTCCGGCATGGAGAAGGGCTCCATGACCAAGGGCACCACCGGCATGAGCAACGACGGCATGTCCAAGGACGGCATGACCAAGGACGGCATGAAGAAGGACTCCATGCAGAAAGACGGCATGAAGAAGGACGGAATGTCCAAGTAAGCCGACCTCCTCACGGCTTGCCCAACCGCGCTGCCCTGCCCGGCAGCGCGGTTTCTTTTTGCAAACCAACGTATCGGCGCAAGAAGCCGCGTTGCTTTGGAACGCTGCATCACGGCAATCATTGGTTGCCGGCGGGGCGAAACTCCCAGGAGGATGAAGGTGATGCGTTCGATCTTGGCCATGAGCGTTTTGATAAGCCTGTGCGGGTTCGCGAACGCGGCGACTGTGCATGATGGGCACCGCCGGCACGCGGTGGTTCGTCCCCACCATCACATGGACTCATCAGGCCGAGTTTCGGGTTTCGCCTATGCGCCGCGTCAACACGGCCGGTCCGCCAAACCCTGTGACAAGCCGGAAGCGTATTACGGCTCCTGTCAGGGTTATGCGCCCGGCGAAAAGGAGGAATTCATCGGCAGTGTGCTCAGCCCTTATTAATTGGAGAGCCGCAATAACCGGGAGCCCTTGCAGGGCTGCCGTCGACTGAGAAACGAAGCCGCACGGGGCGCGTTGACCGGTCAGGAGGCCATGACACAAAAAGACATGCCACAAAAAACCGCGCGCAACCTGCCGGAACCCGCGCCGCGCAAGGACCACGAACGCGACATGCGAGAGGCGATCATCGCGGACGCCGACAAGACGGAAGATGGAGACCGCGATCTCGTTCACGGCGACGGCGGCACCCTGGACATCCCGACGAAGCCCGGCGATCTCTCGCGCGACGATTAACGTTTCGCGTCTGTCGCGCCGGCGCGGAGACGGGTCGGCCAACCGACACGGACCAGCGTCTCGTCCGGATCGGAGAGCGCAAACTCGTACATCCCCCACGGCTTGTCGTCGGGCGATTGCTGAAATTCGCGCGCCGCAGCGTCGACATCCTCGAGGTAGAGATAGAGCCCGAAAGGGTTTTGGCCCGGCGTCAGCCATCCCTCGACCGCGTCGGTCAGATGGAGGTATCCGCCCTTCGCATTCGACAGCATGCGATAGGTGTCGGGCTCTCCCGCAGCAGGCCTTTCGCCGTCCGGGCGCGTAAAGCCCAGCCGATTGTAGAATCGCTCCGACGCGTCAAGGTCATTGCACGGCAGGATCGCGATCAAGGCGCCGGAAGGGCTCATGCGTCCACTCCGAATGAAACCGGCAAATAGCCCGGCAATTCCTGTTTAGCGTTTCGCGTCTGTCCGCGCAAAAAAGCCCGCGGCAGATTTCTCCGCGCGGGCTGAACCGAACTTTTCGATGATGCCATTGTGCCGGTGTTTTGCCCGACGTGTCAACGCGAGAACGGCTCCGGCGCAGGACGTGGGCTTGGGCGCCGGAGCCGCCATTCCAAGCCGTCTTTCCCGTTCTCCTCCGAAATTCAGCCAGTTGCCAACCGGCAATGAAACCGGCAAAATAACCGGCAATTCTAAGGATCCATCTATAATTAAGCCATTGATTTATATCTGCTATACCCGGCAAAGAAAGCGGCAAAAAATGACCTCGCCCACGTCAATGGAACCTCTTTTCCCAGAGGAAAGGAAGTCGCTTTCGGACCTGGCCACTGATCTCGTTGCCAGGAGTAATGCCCTGGCAGGCCGCCTCCATCCACTCATTCAAGAAGGCATTGGCGATCTGGTCCGATCAATGAACTGCTACTACAGCAACCTCATCGAAGGCCACCACACCCATCCGGTCGACATCGACCGCGCCCTGGCCGGGGACTACAGCACCGAACCCGAGAAACGGAATCTTCAACTTGAGGCCCGCGCACACATCGATGTGCAGCGGAAGATCGACCTTGGGCAGTCCCCCGCCCCCTCAACGTCCGAAGAGTTCATCCTTTGGGTCCATAAAGAGTTCTGCCAGCAACTCCCTCCCGAACTTCTGATCGTCAAAGACCCGAAGTCGGGAAAGGAAAAGAAAGTCGTCCCCGGCGAACTGAGAAAAATCAACGTCAAGGTTGGGTATCACATCGCCCCCGCTCCAAATGACCTCGGCCCTCTGATTGAACGCTTCGCCTCCGCTTACGGCAATACAAGGCTTCCAAATATCCAACGCATCATCGGCGTAGGAGCTTCACACCACCGCTTGTTGTGGATCCACCCGTTTGCGGACGGTAATGGCCGCGTAGCACGTCTCTTCTCACACGCCTTCCTCAAGGAGTTGGGTATCGGCTCCAGCCTTTGGTCGATCTCGCGTGGCCTCGCTCGCGCTGTAGACAAATACAAAGCAGCCCTTCAAGCCGCCGACGAGCCGCGCCGTGGCGACCTCGACGGTCGAGGTAACCTGACTCAAGCAGGCCTCGTGGAATTCTGCACGTTCTTCCTCACAAGCTGCGTGGATCAGGTGGTTTTCATGGAATCACTATTTGAGCCCGCCGAGCTCCAGCGACGTATGGAGATCTGGTGTGAGGAGGAAACGCGCGCTGATCGCCTCCCGAAGCGAAGCTGGTCGCTCCTTCGCGAGGCCCTACTTGCGGGAGAGTTCTCACGCGGCAAAGCACCTGAGCTCACTGGCTATCAAGAACGCCACGCCAGAACGATGCTCAACTCTCTTATTGAAAAGGGTTTCCTGGTCTCACCGACATCGCGCTCGACCGTTCGCCTGGGATTTCCTCTGGCAATTGTCGATCGTTGGTTCCCACGTCTCTACACGGGTCCGACGATTGCGTCATGACAGAAACACTACAAGAATAGTTCTGAACGATTCCGCCGCGCGTCTGTCCGCGAAAAAGCCCGCGGCGGATGTCCCCGCGCGGGCTGAACCAACTTTTCCGATGATGCCATTGTGCCGGTGTTTTGCCCGACGTGTCAAACGTGGAAGCGGCCCCGGCGCCACGGGGGGCATGGGCGCCGGAGCCGCCATTCCAGGCCGGTCGGTCGGCGGGCGGACCGGCCACATCGTCAATTCGGATTCGAAACAGGAAGTTCCTAACGGAGCCCCCTTGATCAGAAGAGCGCGAAAGCCGCTCACGCAGCGTGCGACAGCTCCGCCGCGCGCTCTTCCCGTCCCTGCAGCATGGCGATCGATGCCCGCAGATTGTCCCTGCGCGAGCGCAAATTCAGGGCCAGCATCGAATAAGTGGGGCTGCCGGGGTCGGCATTGCCGGCATTGCGCTCCTCCTCGGCGATGTCGCTGTCGAGCATCTGGATCCGCCAGCGCAGGTCGGAAATGAGAGCGTGGAGCGCGGTCGCTTCGAAACGGGACGTTGTCTGCATGTGATCGCCTCAATCTGAAACGGCCCGATGGGCCGGACCGTGATTAAGACCTGGATCAGCAAGAGCGATGCCAGCTTTCGGGGGAACCAGAGCAGCAGCCTGAGCCCCTACTGCTCCGCCAGCTTCCGCTCGATGTACGCGTCCACCGTCTCGGCAAACGAGCGCTGCACGCCGACCGACGTCACATGCAGCTCGAGCGCGTCCTGCTGGAGCACGCGCAGGCCGCGGCTGCGTGCGCTGACCGGCGCCATCGCGAGATAATCGTCGATGGCGCTCATCGCCAGCGGGATGCCCTTCGGATCTCTTCGCGCAATCAGCAAACGCAGAAAGCTCAGGCAATCGGCCAAACCCGGCATGGGTTCGCAATCTCAGTTTTGCTGCGGCTTCTGCTTCGGCTTCCTGACGGGCTGGGTACGGGTCCCGAACAGCGCCAACAGCAACGCGACTTCTTCCTTCGAACCGACCTGGATCATGATGATCTCCTTTTCGCTCCGTTGGTCGGGGCGAACGGCGAAGGCGTTCAGGACGATCTGGTTTCAGGACTGTTTCAAACCTGTTTCGCGGACTGAGCGAACAATGCGGTCGCCTCCGCGTTGTCCTCGATGGACGATTTCGAACACCTCACCGACCAAAGCGTGTTGCGCCTCTACGACGCCATTCGGCATCAGGTCGATGCCGACAAGGCGCTCGGAAACAGATACCGTCTCGTCGGCCCGGCGGCAAAGGACCGCGCCGAACGCCTGAAGGACGAGATCGTCAGTCGAGGACTGAAATTCTCACCGATCGTGTGGATGTGAACCGTCGCGCTGATCCCAGGCTTGCTGATCCGAGCCTCGCTGACCCCAGGCCATGCGGATGCTCAGACATTCGGCTGCCACCCGATGATCGCACCGACAAGGCATAGCAGCGCGGCGAAGGCCGTGCCGACCATCTGCATCCAGTAGCGGATCGGCATGGTGTCGCGGTCAAATTCCTGCCGCGACCAGCGCGACCAGTCCAGCCAATCATCGCTGACGAACAGGATCTTTCGCTCGACAAAGCCGTACCAGGCCTTGCGGGCGCAATAGATGCTGATCCCGATCGCAGCGAAGCGATAGAGGAGATCGAGCGCGGGGCTCATGCAAACATCCGTTGGTCAGGCCGGGCTGCCGATGCCCGGACCGTATGACCGATCAGGCGGCCGGGCCCCGGCAGCCATGGCAATGGCTCTGCTTGCCTTGGTGTCACCGGAGAGGATGCAGGTTCAATCGCGGCTGCGATCGGGCTCAGAATTTACCCAAGGGGTCAAACTTTAATCGAATGCAACGAAGCGGATTCGGCGGAATGAAATGTCTCCGCGCCATGCTGGCACACACGCGTTCCAAGGAGAGATGCGCGATGTATTACGTCGCCGCCGCATTGCTGGGACTGTCAGGACTGTTCTACTCCGCGAGCCATCACGAGCTCGGCCAGTTCGGCTCGAACGTATGCAGCTACGGCAGCACCTTCTGCGACAATCCGGTGGTCGTCTTCACCGGTGCTGCGCTCGCTGCCGCCTGGGGCATGTTCGTCAGCATCAAGTAGCACGAAAGCTGGACGTCCATCGTAGGCCGGGCTTGATGATTACATGTGCCGCTTGACGGGGCGCCCGGTGGGCCGTCTCAGGCCGCGAGCTCCTTGCGGACGGCGGCGGCCGAATTGCCGACCTTGTCGACGGCCTTTTGCAGCTGTTCTTTCGATACGCCGAGCGCGTGGGTCCAGTATTTGACCTCGTAAGCCTCGTGCATGTTGATCTTGCTGCGGTCGGGCTGCGCGCGTTTGGTCAGATTATCCATGGGTCATTCCTCGGGCCATTCCTCGTTTTGCTGAAACGAGAAACGTCGTCGGTCGGCAGCCGTTCCAAAATCCCAGCCTGCAACGGCTCGCGCCAGGCTTCGCGCACGGCGCCGCGGAGCAGCAGATAGCCGCCGCGCATCAGCATCGCTGCTTGATCCGCGGCAAGCGGGGCGACCTTGGTCGGCGTCAGGCAATGGTTCATGACGCTCCCTACAATCCTGGCGTGTTTTTCGCAAGGGCGTCGCGCGCCGCCGCGAGCGGGGTCACGGCCTTGTCTTGAAGCGAGGCTAGACCGCGGCAAATGAAATCCCGCGGGCCTGTGACGGCGCCGGATGCGGCGAACGTTTGCAATGGTACCACGCTACAATCACGCGCATCGCCGCTGCTGGCCGGCCGTGGAACTTTCCGGCTATGATCGCGCTTAGGCTTTGACTTCGCAATTTCGGAAAGAAAACCCTGTCCAACCGATCGCAACAACATCGCCCGACCAAGCACGACCGCGCGGACGCACCGACGAAGTCCGCTCCGATGCTGCTGCAGCGGCTCGGTCCCGGCCTGATCACCGGCGCGGCCGACGACGATCCGTCCGGCATCGCCACCTATTCTCAGGCCGGCGCGCAATTCGGCTACGGGCTGCTCTGGACGATATTCCTGACCCTGCCGTTCATGATCGCGATCCAGCTCGTCAGCGCGCAGATCGGCCGGGTCACCGGCAAGGGGTTGGCCGCCAACGTGATGGAGATCGCACCGCGTTGGCTGGTGCTGGGGCTCGTCGCGCTGCTCGTTGCCGCCAACACCTTCAACATCGCCGCCGACATCGCCGCGATGGCGGAAGCGCTCTCGCTGGTCGTCGGCGGGCTCAACCACGAGCACGCGCTGATCTTCGCGGCCGGCTCGACCATCCTCCAGGTCTTCCTGCCCTATCGTCGCTATGCGCCGGTGCTGAAATTCTTGACGCTGACGCTGTTTGCCTATGTCGCGACCGCCTTCACCGTGAACATCCCGTGGAGCACGGCGCTGCTTGCCACGGTGTGGCCGAAGGCGACCGTCAACGCCGATTATTTGATGATGGTGGTCGCGGTCCTCGGCACCACCATCAGCCCCTATCTGTTCTTCTGGCAGGCCTCGCAGGAGGTCGAGGAGATGAACCAGGGCAAGCGTGACCGGCCGCTACGCGAGGAGACGCAGCGCGGCGGCGACCCCGAGCTCGCGCGCATCAAGGCCGACACCATTTTCGGCATGCTGCTGTCGAACGGCATCGCCTTCTTCATCATCCTGACGACGGCCGCGGTGCTGAACGCCAACGGCGTCACCGAAATCAATTCGGCAACCGAGGCGGCCGAAGCGCTGCGGCCGCTCGCCGGCGACTTCACCTTCGCCCTGTTCGCACTCGGCATCATCGGCACGGGACTTTTGGCGATCCCGGTGCTGGCGGGCTCGGCGGCTTACGGCGTCGCGGAAGTCTTCGGCTGGCCCGCCACGCTGGAGGCAAGGCCGGAAAAGGCGGTCGGCTTCTACACCATCATCGCGGCCGCGACCATCATCGGCTTCGGCCTCGGGTTCACCGGCATCAGCGCGATCCACATGCTGGTGTGGAGCGCCGTGCTCAACGGCATCGTCGCGGTCCCGATCATGGCGATGATGATGTTGATCGTCTCGAACGGGACCATCATGGGGCGCTTCAAGGCCCGCTCGTGGCTCGTCACGCTGGGCTGGCTCGGCACCGCGCTGATGGCGCTGGCCGTTCTGGCTTTGCTCGGCTCGTCCGCGACCGGTTAGAGCGGCGACAGCGCTGCCGAGATCTGCGACGCGATGACGAAGGCCGCGAACACGGCCGGCACGCTGATGAACCGCAAGAACTGGTCTACCGAAAGCATCGTTGTCTCCCCAAAGACAAAAGCACCCTCGCCCGTGCGCGCTACTCCACCCCTTGCGCGACGTGCTGATCGGCTGTCAGAAACCGATCGGAAACGGCGGCTCCGCTGATCGTGAGGAGCGCCAGAACCGAAATCATGGCTAAGAACTGCATGCTCCCTTGATCGGTTCCGATTGTGGCCAAAAAAGTCTGGGTTTGGCGCAATTTCGGGACGATCCCAAGAAACATCATGATCACCCGGATTCTACGGGTTTTCCGCTACACGACCGAAAATCGACGCCCGGCCAAGTGCTTGCAGGCTTCACGGCCGTCGGTGGTTAGCCTAACAATTGTGGCTGGGCTCGGGCTTGCGACCGGGACACAAAACCAACAACGCCCGGCCGGGCGACAGGGAGCGACATGACAAAATCATCAAAAGCAACAAGTCTCGAAATCCTCGCCTGCGACGCCGGCTGGAGAAACTATCACTTCGTCAAGGTGACGACGGAAGACGGCATCGTCGGCTGGAGCGAGTTCGACGAGGGCTTTGGCTCGCCTGGCGTTGGTGCGGCGATCCAGCGCCTCTCCGCCCGCGTGATCGGGCAAAACGTCTTTCAGCACGAGCGCATCTACGCCGAGCTGTTCGCTGCTACGCGCCCTGCGGCCAGCGGTGTCGTAGCGCAAGCGCTCGGCGCGATCGAAAATGCGTTGCTCGATGCCAAAGCGAAATGCCTGGGCGTCCCGTGCTACGAACTCCTCGGCGGCAAGATCCGCGATCGTGTCCGGGTCTACTGGTCGCACTGCGCGACCTGGCGGATCAATCATCCGTCCTGGTACAAGCCGCCGATCGAAAACCTCGACGGCGTCAAAGCGATGGGCCGCGAGGTGCGCGAGAAGAAGTTCACCGCGCTCAAGACCAACATCTTTTCCTATGATGACGGCAAGCCGACCGGCTGGCGGCCCGGCTTCGGCTCGCCCTTTGCGCCCGAAATCAATGTCGACCGCAAGATCCTGCGCGACCTGCGCATGCATCTGGAAGCGATCCGCGACGGCGCGGGTCCCGACGTCGACATCCTGCTCGACTGCAATTTCAACGCCAAGACCGAAGGCTATCTGAAGATTCTGCGCACGATCGCCGACCTCGACATGTTCTGGATCGAGATCGACAGCTTCAACCCGCAAGCCCTCGGCTATATCCGCAGGCAGAGTCCGCATCCGATCTCGTCCTGCGAGACGCTATTGGGCCTGCGCGAATTCCTGCCCTATTTCCAGGAGCAGGCGATGGATGTGGCGATCATCGACACACCCTGGAACGGCGTCTGGCAGTCGATGAAGATCGCTTCAGCCGCGGAAGCCTTTGAGGTCAATGTCGCGCCGCATAATTTCTACGGCCATCTCTGCTCGATGATGAACGCGCATTTTTGCGCGGCGGTGCCGAACCTGCGCATCATGGAAATCGACATCGACCGTCTGGCGTGGGACCGCGAACTATTCACACACGAGCCGGAGATTCAGAACGGCCATCTCGTCATTCCGGATCGGCCCGGCTGGGGCACTGAGCCGAACGAGGAGGCCCTTCGCGCCCATCCGCCGAAGACGACCGGCGGGCTCCTGAGCTACGGCCGCAACGGCTGAAATCACGGCGTCACGGGATTGACGGTCGGGGACGTCTTGGGCCCCGGCCGCTCAGGCTCCACCGGCGATTTTTGTTCGGTCGGAAGCACCTTGGCGCCTGCCGCGTGGGCGGCTTCGCCCGTGGTCGCATACATCGCGACATGAGCCGGCTGGGTCTTTGCGCGGTTCCAGGGGCCATGATCAACGATCAACATCGCAGCAATTGTCACACCGGCCACAATCAACGCGATCACGCCGGGATGGCGAAGCGCTGAGGACATGGAGTTTGCGAAGCGGTCAGTTGTCATCGAAAGACTCATCATTTTTCCTCTCGCAGGTTAATTCAAATGCAGCCTACGAGTTCCGCAGCTGACTTAAGCAAGTTCCGAGCCAGTGCTCGGAACCTGACCATTTCCATTCGTTCACTTTTTCACATCGGGGCGCGCGTCACCGACGAACTTGTCGCGGTTCGGCATTTTGATCGCCGCAAGCGATTTGGCATCAAGCGTCGCATCCGCTCCCACCAGCCCATTCAGGTTCAACACATAGGCGGACACCGCGTAGACGTCTTCATCACTCAACGACTGCGGCGCATTCTGCGGCATGGCGCGACGGATGTAGTCGAACAACGTTGGTGCATAAGGCCAGTAGCTTCCAACTGTGCGGATCGGTTTGGCTGTCCCGATCGTGCCCTGCCCACCGACAAGGCGATCGCCTACACCGCCCTCCCCGTTGTCGCCATGACACGACGCACATTGCTGAACGAAAACCTCGCGTCCATGACCGACCGAACCGCTTCCCTTCGGCAGATTGCTGCCATCGCGCCCGACATCGATATTCCAGCCCCCGATCTCGGCCGCCGTCGCCGGCCGCCCGATGCCATAGGGACTTTGCGCCCGCGCGGTGCTCGCAAAACCGCAAAACAATATTGCGAGGACGACGCCCCAGATCTCACGCCAGCGCATTGGTCACCTTCCCGTCGGCCGCGATGCGCCAGGGCCAGATCGCATTGTTGTGGTAGAAATAATTCTCGCCGCGGACCGCGAGCAGCTCGGCAAGCGTCGGCTGCACATAGCCGGTTTCGTCGATCGCGCGGCTCTGGATCACCGCGGGCTTGCCGTGCCATTGCCAGGGCAGGCGGAAGCGCGTGAGGGCACGCGTCAGCACCGGCTCCTGCAATTGCGCATCTTGCCAGCTCTGACCATCATCGACGGACACCTCGACCCGCTTGATCTTGCCGTGGCCACTCCAGGCGATGCCGGTGATTTCGTCGAAGCCAGGCGCGCTGAGGCGCTGGCCACCCGATGGACGCGTGATGATCGACTTCGCTTCCATGTAGAAAGAGAACTCGCGTGCCGTACCGTCCGGCAGCAGGTCGGTGTATTTCGAGGTCTCCTCGCGCGAATAAGCGGGCTCCGCAGCCACGTGCAGGCGCCGCAGCCACTTCACGTTCATATTGCCTTCGAACCCCGGCAGGAGCAGCCGCAACGGATAGCCCTGCTGCGGACGAAGCCGCTCGCCGTTCTGGCTGTAAACGAGCATGGCATCCTCGAGGCATTTCTCGATAGGGATGCTTCGGGTCAGCGCGGCAGCGTCGGCGCCTTCAGCGATGATCCATTTGGCTTCCGGCTTCAGCCCGGCCTCCTGAAGCACCAGCTTCAGGCTGACGCCCGTCCATTCGGCGCAGCTTAGCAGGCCGACGAGATCCGACGCAGTCTTGCCATAAGGCTTGGTGTAACCGGGATTGCCGGAGCATTCGAGAAAGTGGATGCGCGACTCCGACGGGAAGCGCCGCAGATCGTCCATGGTGAAGATCAGGGGCCGCTCGACGAGACCGTGGAGCATCAGCCGGTGCTGCGCAGGATCGATGGTCGGAACGCCGCCGTGATGCCGCTCGTAGAACAGACCATTCGGCGTGATGATGCCGTCGAGCTCCTGCAATGGCGTCCGGCCGGACGCGGAGACATACTGTTTGAGGTTCTTCGAGATGTTCTTGACGACGCTCTTCTCGAACGGCGACGGCGCCCCATAGGGCTGGCTGCCCATCGGATCGCCCGGCGCTTTCATCCAATCGGGGACGTTGGGCGGTAGGTTTTCCGTATCAGCGGCGGCCGATGCACCAGCGCCGAGAACGGCGCCACCAGCCACCACAGTGCTGCCTTGCAGGAAGCGACGGCGCGTGGTTCGGGTGGATTTGTCTTCGGTGTCGATCGTGCTGCTCATGGCGGACCCCTCGGATGAAACTCGGCCCGCATAAAACCTTCCGCGAAGCGCATTTGCAATTCGCGTGAATTTCAAAAGCAGGCGATTTCGATCAGGACTGATCTAAATCCGCCGGCGGCAACAGCAGTTCCATTCTTCGCAATGCAAAAACGGCTCGCGTGTCACTCACCCGGCGCGATTGCATTGCTGGGTGTCGGCCGATCTGTGATCTGCTGGCCGAACAGGCTGCCGATCAGTTCGACCGCGGTGCGTGCAGTGCGGCCGCGCTCGTCCAGGAACGGATTCAGCTCGACGATGTCGACCGATCCCACCACACCGGAATCGTGCAGCAACTCCATGATCAGATGCGCCTCACGATAGGTCGCGCCTCCCGGCACCGTGGTACCGACGCCCGGCGCGACGCTGGGGTCAAGAAAGTCGACATCGAAGCTGACATGCAGCACGCCATTGCTCGCCTTGACGCGCTCGATGACACGCCGGATCAACACAGCGACGCCGAACTCGTCGATCTGGCGCATGTCGACAATCCTGATTCGGCGTGCGCGCATCAGCTCCTTTTCGAGCTTGTCGATTGAACGCGCACCGAACAGGTCGAGCCTGTCCGGATCAATCGAGGCGCGCGGTTCGTCGCCCAAGAGGCCGTCGAGGCCGGCCTCGCCACACAGGAACGCCGCCGACATGCCGTGCATATTGGCTGTGATCGTCGTCTCCGGCGTATTGTAGTCGGCATGAGCATCGAGCCAGAGCACGAAGAGGTCGCGTCCGCGCTCCTGCCAATGCCGCGCCATCGCATTGACCGAACCCATCGACAGCGTGTGATCGCCCCCGAGGAAGATCGGCATGGCGCCGGTTTGCGCGATCTCATAGCCTCGGCGACTGAGCACGCGCGTCCAGCGTTGGATTTCACGGTAATGGTTGGCTTTTGCCGGCGGTCTGTCGGCGAGGTCGCTAAACTCGGCCACGGAGAGATCACCGTAGTCGACCACCTCGAAATCGAGGCTCTCGAGCAATGTGGCAAGGCCGGCGGTCCGCAGCGCCGCGGGGCCCATCAAGGTGCCGCGCTGTGAAGCGCCCATATCAATGGGCGCCCCCAGCAACGCGATGCGCCGGGCTCGATCCAAGATGGTTCGATCGGTCACGGCAATCTCCCGAGAGCAGCGAGGCTACGCCAGCCTAACAGAGATTCGCACCCGTCGTTTCACGGAGATGGTCGGAACAAATTCCAGAACGCCGAATTGTTTATCCGAGGCCGGCACCCGCCGTTTCAACACGGCGCCCGTCGCGGATAGCCAAAGGTCTCCGGACCCGCTGTTCAACACTAGCGCTCGCGCGGATAGCCAAAGGTGCCGGCCTCATTCATCTCCTCTGAGCGGAGTTCACGAACTTGAGCACGGAAATTCCGCAGACCACTCCGCAGCCCGGCATGGCCGAGCGCGCCATTGACGCCGCAGCTGACGTCTCTCAGACAATCGGCGAAGTCGCCGGAGGTCTGCGCGCTGGCATTGATCGCTTGACCTCTGTCATCGACGAAGCCCGAAAGCCGGGTAAACCGCTGGCGACAGTCGCCGCGATAACGCGTGAAGCGCCGCTTGCCAGCCTGTTCGTCGCCTTCCTGTTTGGCGTGGCGGTTGCGCGCCGGCGCTAGGACCAAAACAGGCGCGCTTAGGCAGCGCTGACAGTTTCCAGCTCAGCCACCAAAAATTGCTTCTCAAACGCGTCGGCAGGCATCGGACGGCCGAAGAAGTAGCCCTGCCCTTCCTCGCAGCCCATGCTGACCAGGAAATCCGCCGTGGCGCGATTCTCGATACCTTCGGCAACGACGGTAAGACCGAGCTGCTTGCTGAGGCCGATAGTCGAGCTGACGATCGCCGCGTCGTCGGAATCCGCGAGCAGATCGAGCACGAACGAGCGATCGATCTTGAGCCCGTCGAGTGGAAACTTCTTCAGGTAGCTCAGGCTTGCATAGCCCGTTCCGAAATCGTCGAACAGAATGCGGACTCCGAGCTGCTGAATCCGCTTGAATATGTCGAGCACCCGGCCCTCGTCGTGCAGCAGGATGTCCTCGGTGACTTCGATCTCGAGCAGCGAGGGGGTCAGCCCCGTCGTTTTCAGCAACTCCGCGACCGAATGGGCGAGATCGCCGGAGTCGAGCTGCGACGGCGAGAGGTTGATGGCGACGCGAACAGCCTTGCCCGACAGTTCCCACGCGCGCGCCTGCCGGCCGGCGGTCTCCATCACCCAGCTCGCGATCCGCTCGGACAGGGCCGACGTGTTGACCACCGGCATGAACTCTCCAGGCGAGACATAGCCACGCACCGGGTGCCGCCAGCGGATCAACGCTTCGGCCCCAACCAGGCCGCCGTCGATCAGGCGAACCTGAGGTTGGTAGAATAGCTCGAACTCGCCGCGGTCGGCGGCAAGCGCCAGTTCACTCTCCAGCGTCAGCCGGTTCTCCAGCTCCTGCCTGATCGCGCTCTCGAAGATCACATGGCTGCCGCGCCGGGTCGCCTTGGCGCGGCTCAATGCGAGATGGCCGTTGCTCAGGAGATCATCCCCGATCTGTCCGCCTTCCGGATGGACGGCGACGCCGATGCTGATCCTGACGCGGTGCTGGCGCGTACCCGTCACAAGCGGTGCCCCGAATGCGCGCGCAATCCGCTCGGCGAACGCGGCAATCGGCTCGTCGCTGTCCGCGCAATCCAGCGCAATCGCAAACTCGTCGCCGCTGAGCCGGGCGACCACCGCCCTGCCATCGACCTCGGTCCGCAGGCGTTCAGCGACCGCCCGCAGCACGAGATCGCCGATCGCGTGCCCAAGCATGTCGTTGATCTGCTGAAAGCCGTCGAGCCCCAGCACGAGCAGTGCGACTTCGGAGGATCGCCGCTGCGCCACGGCGAGCAGGCTGGCAAGCTTCGCATGGAGCGTGTTGCGGTTAACCAGACCCGTCAGCGAATCAAATTCGGCGAGATATCTGACGCGTTCGGCCTCGCGCTTGCGCACGGAGATGTCGCGCAGGATGGCGCCATATTGGAAGCCCTCCGTTCCCTGCCAGCCCGAGAAGCTCGCCTCGATCGCGATGGTCTCGCCATTCTTGCGCCGGCCCTCGAACTCGACGACGACGGCACCACCGGGGACCAGCAGCGCCTGGCGCGCAGCGTCGCGCATGGCAAAGGTCCTTGTTCCGCCCTTAGTCGGCATCGCGCAGAGCGTTTCGAACGGACGACCGATGATCTCGGTCGGCATGTAGCCGAAGATTGCGCTCGCGCCGGGATTCCAGACCGTGATCCGGTGATCTTCGTCGGTGCAGACCAGGCCATCGCCAAGCGACATCGCGATGCGATGAAAGCGGCTTTCGGCGATACGACCCAGCAGGCTGCGGAAATCGATCTCGTCCAGCGCGATCGCCGCCAGGTAGGCAACGATCGCGATGTGGAACAGTGACGTGTCAATGACGAGCGGCCACCTTGCCTGCACAAGGACCGCAGTCAGTTCGATGCTGGCTCCGGCTGCGACCAGGATCGCGACGCGGACACCCGGTGCGACACGGCGCCATGAATACATCATCAACAGGCAGATCAGGCACAAGCCCATGATCATGCCGGCATTAGACGTCCAGCGCAGCATGCGGTTCTGAAGGACCGATTCTGCCGCCAACGCCTGGAGCACAGGCCCCGCAACGATGCGGCCATTTGGAACGCTGAACCGGTCGCCCAGTTCGAGGGCCGTGGCACCGACGATGACCTTCTTGTCCCTCAGCCTGTCGAGGGTCGCGGCATCGCCTCGCAGCACGTCGACATAGGAAACACTCGGGATAGACGTCGCGCGAATGCTGAAGTCGATCAGGAACGGCGGCCGCCGATTGGCGTCCTGCCCGGCCAGCACGACAGCCATCGACGGTATCTGCGCGTCGCCGAGCTTCTCGGCGACCGGATAACGACGAACCAGGCCATCGGACTCGACCGCGACATTGACGACGGCCGGCCACGACTGGTTGCTGAACGGCTTCAAGGGGCGATTGATATGAGGCCCACCACCGTTTGGTGTCGGCTGCTTGAAGGACGGCAAAATCGTCGAGCCGCCGACTTCCCGAAGCGCGGTGAGGAAGGCTTCGTCGGAGGCCGGATCCGACGGCGTGCTGAAATCGATGTCGAAAGCCACATCCTGCGCACCAGCGGCCTCGAGCCTGTGCAGGAGGTCAGCGTGCAGGCTGCGCGACCAGGGCCACACGCCGATCCGGTCGATCGAGGGCGCATCGATGGCGACCACGACCACGTTGCCGCTCGCCGCCCGCGTCTCCCAGGCGAAGCGCAGATCGGTGAGCGCGTTGCGAAGCGAGCCGTGCCATCCCGTGGACAGCACGACCGCAAGCGCGATCACGACAAGGATATGTGGCCGATAGCGTTTCACCTTGCTCCCCTGCACTGGCGGCGGATGCCGCCTGGTGCTCCCCTCTCAGTCAGCGCCACGCTTCTAGTGATGACCTCGGCCCCACCACCAACCATAGTGGTGGCCGTTGTTGCCGTTTCCGTTGTTGCCGTCGTTACCGTTTCCGCTATTGCCGTTGCCACCGCTTCCGTTGCCGGTCGCGCCGGTCCCGCTGCCTCCGCTACCAGAGCTTCCGCCGGACAGGTCGCCACTCGATCCCGAAGTGGTCGCGGCAGTGGTCGTCGTGCCCGAAGTTGATGTCGTGGTGGTGGTAGCCGCCACAGGAGCACTGCTGCTCGTGGCGGCCGCAGTGACGGTTGTGCTGTTCGCGGTCGTCGTGGCGCTGGTCGTGCCTTCGCTCCACACCGTAGCAATGCCGGAGCTGGCACTCGCGGCGTTACGCACGTGCCCCGGCGCGACTGCACCGTGAGCGAGACCGTTCGTGACCTTGTGGAAGTTCAGCTTGACCTCGCCGAGCGAACTCGAGATGCGCACGACCCCGGCCTTGGGCGCGCGAGTTTCGCCTGCTTGATGCGCTTGTGTCGGCGCACCGGCTATCTTGGTCCCCTTGTCGATGGCGCTGAGCGCATGGATCGCATAGCCATTCGCCGCGTGGCGCGGCACCGACAGGCCCGACTTCGGCACGAGCACACGCTCGATCGTCGACGCGCGCGGCTTGCCTTGCTCGATCGGATTGAACGTGCCGGCACCGCTCAGGCTGAGACCGGGCTTGCCGTGCTCGAGGGCGGTGGCCACCTGTCCCGGCATGACCTGGGCGATCTGGCCGGTCTTGAAATCGGAGACTTCGACCTGGCCGCGGAGCACGCCGACCTTGGTGCTGCCTGCGCTGACCGTGACGCTGAAATGCGTGCCCTTGACCACGGCGGCGAGATACGGCGTCTCGACCTCGAAATGCTTGACGTTGCGCTTTTCGACCTCGAGCAGGATCGAACCCGCCTGCTGGATGATGGTGGTCGAAAGTCCCTCCTTCTTCTCGGCCGATACACCGACCACCGAATTGGGAGAGATCAAAATCGTCTCTTCGCCGCGAACGAGCAGCACGCGCCCGTTCCGCCCGGTGCGGATGGTATCGCCCGGCTTCAGCGTCTCTTCCTGCTTCAACGACACTTGCTGCGCGTCGCTGGTCGCGAGCCAGACCTCACCCGATGATTTGCTGACCGACCAGACGCCGTCATCTGCAGCCGAGGCGGCGGACGCTGTTCCCAACACCAGTGCGGCCATCAAGGCGCGCCGAAATCCAATTCTGCCTGGCATGACAATCCTCAGTCCGCGGTTCAGCCGGAACCTGAGGCGTATCCGAAATCACTCAACATCCCATTAGCCGGAACCGGCAAATCTAACGGCCCCATTAACCTTTCATTGACCATAAAAAACTATGAAAAATCATGCGGCTAACGATTCCTTACGTGCTCCGGCGCCCCTCTCCGTTGAACTACCGAGAGGGGCCTTCGCGAGCCTTGGCGGGACGGTATTTCGCGGCAGCTCTCCTGCTTTTCGGAGCGACATATACGGGAAACTGGCCAGCGCTCGCGCAGCAGGCGAACCAGCCGGGCTTCGATCCGCGGCAGCCCGAGAAGTATTTTGAAAACCAGTCCGATCAGGAAACGTTGAGCCGGCCTCCGGTGAAGCTGCCCTCGGTCGGCCAGCCGAACATGGGCGGCGATACCAAGCCGCAATTCGTGCTGCGCGGCATCAACGTCAGCGGCGCCCACGTCATCTCCCACGATCGCATCGCCGCCCTCTACCAGCCCTATCTCGGCAAGAAGGTCTCACAAGGCGACCTCGCTGCGATCGCCGGCGCGATCAGCGATCTCTACCGTGCCGACGGCTTCCATCTCAGTCGGGCCATCGTGCCGCCGCAGGACATCGCCGATGGCCGCGTCAGGATCCAGATGATCGAAGGCGCGATCGTGCAAGCCGATCTGAAGGGCGATGGCGCCGAGCAGTTCGGCGTGAGGCCGATGCTCGGACCGGTCCTGGCCGAGCAGCCGTCGCGCCTGGCAACGCTCGAACGCCAGCTCTTCCTCATCAATGCCAGGCCGGGCGTTCGCATCACCGATACCGCGCTGGAGGAGATCGGCGGTGCAACCGGTCGCTTCCGCCTCACCGTCTATCTGAAGACCTGGCACGTCTTCACCTCGTTCGGCCTGGACAATCTCGGCTCGTCGTCGGTCGGCCCATGGCAGACCTATGCGACGGGCGCCTTCAACTCCTACCTCACGCCCGGCGACACGCTCGCGGCGAACCTGTCGACGATTGCCAATGATCCGCGCGAGCTCGGCTTCGCGCGGCTGTCCTATGACGCACCGGTCGGCGTCGAAGGCGTACGCCTCGGCGCCTCCGTTCTCTACAGCGCAGTCCGGCCGGGCGACGCGCGCCGTCTCGACAGCGACATCACCACAACGGAGGCCTTCGAGGTGCGGGCCAGCAGCGTGCCCTTCATGTCGCAATCGTCGGGACTGACGCTCACCATAGCCGGGACCTTCAGCAACGTGTCGGAGCACGATCTCTACGGCCCGTATTACAACGACCATATCAGGACCGCGAGCCTGACCGCCGATTACCGGCTGCAGGATCGCTTCAGCGGCACAAACTACGCGACGCTGACCTTCCGCCAGGGCCTCGACGTCTTCGGCGCCTCGCATTTCGACGACGATCTGTTGTCGCGCGATGGCGGTTCCGCGAATTTCTCGGTGCTGAATTTCTGGTTCACGCACTACCAGACGCTCAACGACGCCTGGTCGCTCAAGCTGTCCGCGGCGAGCCAGACCGCGTCGCGGCCGCTGTTCACCTCGCAGCAATTCTATCTCGGCGGCGCAGCCTTCGGCCGCGGCTATGGTGCGGCCGAGATCAGCGGCGACAACGGCCTTGCCGGCTCATTCGAAGTTCGCTTCGACCAGAAGCTCAATTTCCGCTATTGGAGCGGCTATGAACTCTACGCCTTCGGCGACGCCGGCGCAGTCTGGAACGACGGTTACCGGCTCAGCGAAGGCCTGGCGCTGACGTCGGCCGGCGCCGGCATGCGGTTCTTCCTGTGGGACGACCTCCAGGCCGATTTCGGCGTGGCCGTGCCCTTGAGCTACCGGGCGCCGGACAATGAGCGCCGCAGCCCTCGGTTGCTGTTCACCCTGTCGAGCGCGTTCAGGCTTTGCCCGGAACGCGGCAGAGGCGGCTGCCGCTAGCCCCGCCCAGCTCGACGGGTGGATAGCCTTTTTGGGACCCTCCTCACAGACTTGCCTAAATTTAATCCCGTAACGTGCTCACGATCGCTCGATCCGTGAGTTTTCAATAGCCATGTTCAGTCGAAAGTGATTGAGACGGAACCATGAAGAGGGTGTTTGCAATCCTGGCTTTTCTCTGCGTCCTCGCGGCGGGCCAGTATGTCGTCGTCAGCAAGTTCGCGATCCGCCACGAGATGCTGTCCTTGTTCGACGCCGCGCGTCAGCGGCCGATCTCGGTCGAGATCGCGGTGCGGCGCGACTACGAGACCAAGGCCAATCTCGGTCTCTGGAAGCTTCCGGTCGCCATCATCAGCAACGGCAACACGGTCAAGGCCACCGAGTACTCCTTCCTCGCCAACGTGCTTGCCGCGCGCGGCTATCTCGTTGCCAGCGTCCAGCAGGACCTGCCGAGCGATCCGCCCCTGATGACCCATGTCGGCCAGCCATATGTCGGCCGGCGCGAGGTCTATATGCGTTGCGAGGCCAACATCCTCTACGTGCTGAACACGTTGAAGGGGCAGCAGGAGAACGCTGACTACGATCACATCACGCTGGTCGGTCATTCCAATGGAGGCGACGTCTCGATGTATGTCGCCCAGCAGCATCCCGAGCTCGTGTCGAAGGTGATCACGCTCGACAATCTCAGGGTGCCCTTCGTGCTCAACGACCGCATGAAGATCCTGTCGTTCCGCTCCAAGGATCCGCATTTCCAGACCGACCCCGGCGTGCTCCCGACGCCCGAAGAGGCCAAGGCGCGCGGCATCGACATCATTCCAACCGGTGCGCAGCATACCGAGATGAGCGATCGCGGGCCCGACTCGGTCAAGGAGAAGATCCAAGCGACACTTGACCGCTTCCTGCGCGACAGCGCCAGCAGCGCGCTCGCGCCGGCCGATACGAGTTCTCCGATGATCATGAATCCCGGCGACTACTAACCGGGATTCTGTGCGGCAGATCAACGCAGCTCCATGCCCCGAAATGCAAATCCCTGCCGGGTGAACCGACAGGGATCAGCAGAAAGGATGACGGACGGCGGATTAAGTTCATCCGGTGGCCCATCATGGACCTGCACCAGAATTGAAATGCGCAGCGCGTCACTGCGCAAGATCAATTTGTAAGCAGACGACGACGCCTTTTATAATCAGGACTTGCCCTTGTCAGGACTTGCCCTTGCCGGGCTGCATGAAATTGCCGGTCATCTGGCGCATGTGATCGCCGGCATTGGTGAACTGGCTGCGCAAGAATTCGGACTGGATCCGCATCGCTTCCTGAACATCGGTTGCGTGAACCAGCTTGCGAGCGTGCTCGAACGCCGCCTTCATGTTCTGCTCCGTGAAGGCGAGCGCCTGCTTGGACACGTCCGCGCCAGCCCCCGGGACCGACGACATCGACTTGGTGGCGGCATCGAAAAACATGCCGAATGCCTTCTCAGCTTGGTCGATGGTTTTCTCAGCCAGGTCGCGCAGTTCGGCCGGAACTTCGAGCTTCGGTTCGATCATGGTGCACTCCTCCCTCTTTTTCCTGACTGATTACCACATTTGTCGCCCCGCCTTCTAGCGGGCAAGCGCCAGCAATGGCCGCCAGTTGGCGGTCCGTCTCCGGCCGGAAAGATGGACAAAGCGTAATGTCGGCCCGTGGCCGGGCTCAAGACAGCGGGTGTTCGAGGATGGTCTCGTCGGTGACGAGGTCTTCGACGAGCTTGATGACCTCAAAGCGCTGCCGGGGAGCGAGCTTGAGAAAGGCGCGCAGCAGGCGGAGGCTTTCGACGGTACCGTTCGCGGGTGCGCCGAGCTTGAGATGCAATTCAGCCGCGAAATTGAGGTTTTTCATCTCGCACCTATGACAGGATCGGCCCTTCGGGTCGGACATCGGGAGCCCGATCAAGAACCGGATGCCGTCACCGAACGCCACGGCGACGACGAACTCTAGAGTCGGAACACCTCAGCAGGTTGGCACGCTGAGCTGCACTTCCGGACAGACTTGGCCCGACCCGAGAAGTTGCAATTATGGCAAGGAACAACCCCTCGATCAAGCCAAACCGTAGGACTTAGCGATGCTTCGTCGGCATCGTGCTAAGGCAATTCCGGATATCAGGAATACGCGCCGCCGTCACCCACCTGCGTCAAGAAGCAGCAATCAGTCACCACACGGCCCCGATCGCTGTCAATTCGACCAACGTTTCGCGTTGTTTCCGGCGTGATCGGAAATCGGCAGCCACGGACCAGCGCTTCTTCAGAGCATACACGTAATCGTTGAGTCAGATTTCGGCGGTTGCATCGCCCACGAAATGAACGTCGATCTCGCAGCCGATTTCCAGCGTCCCGGCGAAGCCGAGCGAACTCCCGATATTTCCGCTTCGTGAACCGCTGTTCAAGATCGTACGACCAAGCGGTTGCGAAACGGCCACGCAGATCACGGGCGCCATGGCTGATGGACTGTTTGATTCGGGCGCGCGTCAGCACCAAAGGACGAAGGCATGCTTTCTCGCTGCGATCTCATCAAGGGCGCCGCGACTGCGCTTCTTACACTCTCGACACAGGGCGCATGGGCGCAGGAGACCAAAATGAACCTTTTCAAGATCGTCACGATCAAGGACGAGATCATCGTCGGGCTATCGCCCGAGGAGCTACAGGCGCTCGGCGGCAATGATGCGAGCGCGGTCGCGCACGCACTGGCGCAGAAGGGCGACCTCACCGTCTGGCAGTACAACGTGCATCGCGGACAGAACGGTGAGATGCAGCAGGCGCCAACCGCCAAGATCGGACTGCTGGCCAACGCCTCGCTCCGTGTCGAGCCCTACACCAGCCCCTACCAGATCATGCCGCATCCGTGACGAGCTTCAGAAAAATGCCGGCGGCGGAAGCCGCCGGCAGCCCCGTTCAGCGGCGCCGCGCCGATGCATCCGTCGCAAAGCCGTAGACCAGCGCCAGCCGATCGAGGCATTCGCGAAAGCGCCGGGCGAAATAGTCGTTCCAGCGCTGGGTGCGGACAGCGCGTCGCTGCCCGATCTGGTCCATGGTCAGGCCGAGCACCAATACGTCATGCACCAGCGCGGCACCGTCGGTGCCGAGCTCATGTTCGACCCGGTTCAGCCGCAACACGGCCTGACGCTGGCTCTCGGTGATAGGCTCGCGGGAGCGCGCGCCATCGACATATTCGCGGGTTGGATCCATGGCCTGAGGGCCCCGCTCCGCCCGCTCCCAGTCGTTCTGGTAGGCGCGGCCACCCCGATATTGCGCCTCGTCGATCTGGTGGTGCGCCTGCAGCCGGCCGAGCGGATCGTTGCGGATCGACCGCATCGCCACGATCTTCTCGTCCAGATCGAGCGCCAGGGGATTGTCGACCACGACCTCCGCCAATACTGCGTTGAACGGCAGGTCGCGCGATCGGCGGTCGTGAAGCCCGGTCAATTTGTAGGACATATTGCGTCTGGCACGTGCCACTCGAAAACTCCTTGCAAACCGAATTGAGAAGGGGGCTGGTCAGGCGGCGGAGACCAGCCTCAGCACGGCGGCGCCGGCGGTACGGCCGGACACTGCTCCGGGACCGCGGGTCAAATGCGCATGCGGCGCGCAATAGCTCGAGCCGGGCTGGCGCGGGTGACCGCAGAACCCGATCTCCTCTCCCTCATGGTCACCACCGTAGGGATAGCGGCAATCGCCTCGCTCGAGCTCGAGCAGCGTGATCAGTCGCGGCCGGACACCGACGCAGCGCAATTGGACCGGATTGGCCGGCTTCAGTGCCGATGGCGGCGGCAGGTTCAGGCCGGGTATTGCAACACGAGGCGGCGAGAGCGGACCGGGCTCGCCCGGCAAGGACGGCAAGATCGATGGGCTCGTCATCCGTTCGGGCTCGGCCAGCCCGAGCCGCTTGGCGCGCCCGACCACCGCATTGCGCGTGTAAGCCGTTCCAAACCTTGCGTTAATCTCCCTTCCGATCTCGGCATATGACAATCCCTTGAAAAAATAGTCGCGTAGCGCGTCGGAATGCTCCGACGACCAATGGCCCGGTTCCATGCTGCTGTCCTGTGATGCGCCCCGATCGCACGATCCGGAGGCGGAGCATACATTCCGTTATTCCGAATATTAAGTCAAGCAATAATTCTGATATTCATAATTGCATCAATTCCGAATTTCGGATTACAAGAGGCGGAGCCTTGGGCAATCGAGGGAATCACCATGTTGGACGCTGCGATGATCGAACGGGGCCTGGAGAAGACGGGCAAGAGCAAGGGCGGGCTGGCCGCGGCGATGGGCGTGCGCCCGGGCGCGGTGTCGGAAATCCTCGGTGGCGAACGCCTGGTGAAGGCCTCGGAAATTATTCCGATCATGCAATATCTCGAACTGAACCTCGCACCGATCATGGGTCGCGTCGGCGCCGGCGCGGTGATCGAGCCGGATTTCGAGCAGGTTCCGCCGGAGGGGCTCGGCGACATCGCGCTGCCCTTCCCGATCATGGAAGAAACCGTCGCCTTTGAGATCCTGGGCGATTCGATGCTGCCCAAATACGAAAGCGGCGACGTGATCGTGGTCTACAAGGACCAGCACCATCCGCTGTCGAGCTTCTACGGCGAAGAGGCCGTGGTCCGGCTCAAGACCGGTGAACGCTATTTGAAGACCATCGAGCGCGGGAAAACTCCGTCCGTCGTCAATCTCAACAGCTTCAACGCCAAGCCGATCGTCGGCGTCAAGCTCGACTGGGTCGGAGAGATCTGCCTCTCCATGCCCAAGGGCCAGCTGGAGCGACTGCGCGCCAAGTCGGCCCGTCCCCGCAAGAAGGGCCGGTAGGCACGATTTTCCGATTTATCGAAACCTGACTTGACTTAATTCCGTTTTTCGGAAATACTCTGCCGCGCATCCGACCTTGGATGCGCGGCAGGATCGTTTCATGCAGTATTTCGTCGTGATGATCGATTACGGGCGGCGCGGTCGCGAGGCGATCGTCGACCCCGAGATCACAAGGCGCGAGGTCATCTCCCGCATCACCTCGGGCGAGTACCAGAACATCTCATTCATCCACGAAATCGCGGAGAATTCGGTCGAAGACGTGACCGAAGCCATCCTGGCCGAGGCCGCCCTTCCCCAGATCCCGCCTGAAGATGTCGACCTCCAGGCGATCCGCCACGATCACGCCCGCGACCAGCGCAAGCACGAGAAAGCGTGACGCAGGCCTAAGCCGCCTGCGCCACGGTCGAGTTGCAGATCACACCGTCAGAACGGTCGATCCCGTGGTCTTGCGCGCGGCGAGATCGGCATGCGCCTTGGCGGCGTCCTTCAGCGCGTAGGTCTGGTGCACTTCGATCTTGACCGCACCGGACTTGACGACGTCGAACAGCTCGTTCGCCATCGCGACCAGGCTTTCGCGCTTGGCGGCGTAGGTGAACAGCGTCGGGCGGGTGACGTAGAGCGAGCCCTTCTGGGCGAGCAGGCCGAGATTGAGCGGCTCGACCGCGCCGGAGGACGCACCGAACAGCGCGGCGACGCCGAGCGGCGCGAGGCAGTCCAGCGACTTCAGAAACGTGTCCTTGCCGACGGAATCATAGACCACCGGCACCTTCTTGCCGCCGGTGATCTCGTCGACCCGCTTCACGAAATCCTCGCGGGTGTAGATGATGACATGGTCGCAGCCATGGGCCTTGGCGAGTTTTGCCTTCTCGTCGCTGCTGACCGTGCCGATCACGGTCGCGCCGAGATGCTTTGCCCACTGGCTCAGGATCAGACCAACGCCGCCGGCCGCCGCATGCAGCAGAATGGTGTCGCCGGCCTTCACGCGATAAGTCTGCCGGATTAGGTACTGCGTGGTGAGGCCCTTGAGCATCATTGCTGCCGCGGTCTTGTCGTCGACACCGTCAGGCAGCTTCAACAGCCGGTCGGCCGGGATCAGCCGCGCCTCGGAATAGGCGCCGAGCGGTGATGCACCATAGGCGACGCGATCGCCCGGCTTCAGATCGGTGACGCCCGGCCCGACCTCCTCGACAATGCCCGCGGCCTCGCTGCCGAGCCCGCTCGGCAATGGCGCGGGATACACTCCTGAGCGGTTGTAGATGTCGACGAAGTTGAGACCGACAGCGGTGTGGCGAATGCGCGCCTCACCCTGCCCCGGCTTGCCGACGTTGACTTCCTCCCAGACCAGGACTTCCGGACCGCCGGTCTTGTGAAAGCGAATGGCATGCGTCATGGGCGTTGCTCCCTTATATCGTTGCAATGAATGTCCGAGAACCGGATCGCCCCGTGAAATAGGCATTTGGTCCGCCCGTTACAGTACAGAGACGTAACAAGAATGTCACAGCGAACAACAAACCCCCGCCGTTCCGCCTCTGTTCGAAAGAGTTGATGACGGCATCTGCGCGACCGGCAGTAGCCTTTGCGCGGGGTTTGGTGGTCGCCTGCGAAGGAGAGCCGAGATGCCAGCTTATGTACAGCATCATCAGGATATCGAAATCGCGCCTGTGATTTGCCCGACATGCATGGGGTTCCTGCCGATGTATGTGCGCGAGGTCGAGCCGCACTGGAGCCTTGCCAAGATCGACTTCGTCTACGAATGCGCCGATTGCGGCGCCGAGGTCAGGCAGACCATCCGCAAGCCGGAGCTGCTGCGGCACTGACCGCACCATAAGTCGCCCGTTAAGTATTTGCGCTGAACGGAAAAAGCAGCCGTCAGCGCGGATCAGGCCCGTCCCAAACGAGGCTTGTTCTTTGCCGGGAACGCAGGCAGAACAAGCCTCAAGCAAGACCTTTGGGAGCGCCCTTTCGTGGCTGAACAGAAGGCCTCGACCTCGATCGAGGCAGTGGAGAGCGGCCTCGCCGCGCAAGGCTATATCGCGAGCCGGCAGATCGCGACCGCCGTCTATTTGTCGCAGCAGATCGAAAAGCCGATCCTGGTCGAGGGCCCTGCGGGCGTCGGCAAGACTGAGCTTGCCAAGGCGATTGCCGCCTGGCGCGGCCTGAAGATGATCCGCCTGCAGTGCTACGAAGGCCTCGACGAGGCCAAGGCGCTCTATGAGTGGAAATACGCCAAGCAGCTGCTCTATACGCAGATCCTGAAAGATAAGCTCGGCGAAGTCCTTGGCGGCGCGCAGACGCTGCACGCCGCGCTCGAACAGCTTCACGATTTCGGCGACGTGTTCTTCTCCAAGGAATTCGTCGAGCCGCGTCCCCTGCTCCAGGCACTGGAGCAGCCGGGCGGCTGCGTGCTCCTGATCGACGAGATCGACAAGTCGGATGCCGAATTCGAATCGCTGCTGCTGGAAATCCTCTCGGACTTCCAGGTCACGATCCCGGAGCTCGGCACCGTCTCGGCGGTCACGCCACCGACGGTGATCCTCACCTCCAACAGCGAGCGCGATCTCGGCGACGCCTTGAAGCGGCGCTGCCTGCATCTGCACATCGGCTTCCCCGAGCAGCGGCTGGAAGAGCGCATCGTCGAGAGCCGCGTGCCGAACATCTCGCAGACGCTGCGCCGGCAGATGGTCGGCTTCATCCACGAGATCCGCTCACTGGATTTGAAGAAGCTGCCTTCAGTCAGCGAGACGATCGACTGGGCGCGCGTGCTGGTGCTGCTGCAGGCCACCGAACTCGACACCGAGATCGTCAGGGACACCCTCAACGTGCTCCTGAAATACGAGGCCGACATCGAGGCTGCTCACCCCCAGATCACGACGTTCATCGCCAAGGCATCACGATCCAACGTCTTCGGTTGACGCCCGATGCGCGAGAACCTCCATCGTTTCTTTCGGGCGGCGCGCGGGGCCGGCGTCCATGTCTCGCCCGCCGAAAGCATCGATGCGATGCGCGCCGTCGCGCAGGTCGGTCTCACCGACCGCACCATCCTGCGCGACGCACTGCTTCTGACGCTCGCCAAGTCGCAGGACGAGAAGCTCGCGCTCGGCGACTGCTTTGATCTGTTCTTCAGCCAGCCCGAGCCGCGCGAAGAGCGGCCTGAGGCCGACAACGATGACGACGCCTCGGAGGACTCTGATCAGTTGCCCTCGTCCGGCTCGGCCAGCGAAGCAGGCGGAGGTCAGCCAGCCGGCGGATTGGGCCCGCTTGCGCAGATGCTGCTGTCTCAGGACCGCAATGCAATCTCAGCTGCGGTTGCCAGCGCCTCCGGCGCGGCCTCCCTGTCCGACATTCGCTACTCCACCCAACGCGGCATCTTCTCCAGCCGCATCCTCGACGCCATGGGCCTTCAACGCCTGCGCGACGATCTTGACGAACTCGCCACGACCAATCCGTCGCTGGCTGAGCGTCTTCGCGGTGCACTGGACGCCTTGCGTGAAGCGGTGCGTGATACCGTCTCGCAGGGGCTTGCGCTCTATGCCCGCGAGGAAGCCGAAAACCTCCGCAACGAAATCCTGCGCAATGCGCCTCTCGCCCGTATCGAGCGGCGTCAGGTGGCGGAGATGCGCGCTCTCATCCGCCAGATCGCGCGCCGCCTGCGCGAGCGCTATTCGAAGCCGCGCAAGCGTCAGCGTCGCGGCCATCTCGACGTGCGCCGCACGCTGCGCCGCAACGCTGCGTGGGGCGGCATACCCTTTCTCACCGCATGGAAGCGCAAGCATCGCGACCGGCCAAAGATCGTGGCGATCTGCGACGTCTCCGGCTCGGTGGCGCAGGTCTCGGACTTCTTCCTGCTCCTGATCCACTCGCTGCATGAGGTCGTGGACGACGTCCACTCCTTCGCATTCTCGTCGCATCTGATCGGGGTCAGCGAGATCCTGGAGAAGAAGTCGCCTGAAGAGGCGATGGCCGAAATCATGTCCAAGGTCGGCTTCGGCTCGTCCGATTACGGCTCCTCGCTGGTCGATTTCGAAAAAGATTTCATGAGCACGTTGACGCCGCAGACCACGGTGATCGTGCTCGGCGACGCCCGCAGCAACAATCTCGACCCGCGCGCAGACATCCTGCGCCGCGTCTCCGAACGCTCGAAGCGGCTGGTCTGGCTCAACCCCGAAGGACGGCTCGCCTGGGGCTTTGGCGATTCCGAGATGCCGCGCTATGCGACCTTTTGCAGCGTGGTGCGGCAATGCGCCACCGCGCAGCAGCTCGAGCGCGCGGTCTCCGATATCGTTGCGACTTACCAGTAAGTCCTCAGCTCACGGCTGACGTCAGCTTGGCGCAAGCTCCATGTGGACGACATTACACTCGCGAAAGTGATAGGCAATTTCGTCGAGCGCGCGCTGTTCCCATTCCTGGGCTTGCGTAAGCCAGAAAACCCGACGCTCAAAATCGAGCGCGGCACGCTCACGGCACAGGGATTCCTGACTACGAATTTCGACCAGCCTGTTCATGCACTCACACTCCTTGTCGTGTGAAGCCATTCCCGCGAATCAGCCTAGCAGAATCACGAACCCAGCGTCTCACCGTTTCTGTGCATATCGCGACGAAGAATGAGACAGCAACGCTTCCCATGCACTGCGGCCGTCGCAGCGCAACATCAAGTAACGATCATCAATTAGTGATCAATGATCGGGACGATAATCGTATCCGAGCGATCTTAACTATTGTGGCGCAATAGACTGCGGCAATTCGTGAAGAGAGGTTCTAAACAGCCCACCGAATTCCCGACTCATTGTCGTCGCATGGTCTTCATGCAGCGCCGCTAACAGGGGCGCGCGAACGTGACTATCGCTTGAGGTAACATGAACGACGATTTCGACTTCGATCTTTCGCCGGACCAATGGGCAGCCCTGCGCACACTTCGTACCCCCGCAGCGAACAATCGCCTCTCTAAGGCCTATCTCGTCGACAGTCTCGTCAAGCTTGGTCTCGTTGTCGTTGATGATGGCGTGCCCGCGATGACTCCCATCGGACGCAAAGTGCTGGTGCGCGGATCGTGCCGATTGCTGGACCTCGCAGCTTAGCCTGCGCGTCAGAATATCTGTGCGGTCACGATCGCGTATGCGACGAATACGACCCCCAGTCCCCACACCATCGCCGGAATCTGCGACCGCCGGCCGACGGCCACTTCGAGAGCGATGTAGCTCAGCGTGCCCAGCGCCATTCCGTTGATGAGGTTATTGGTCAGCACGGTGACCAGCAGCGTCAGCACGATCGGAACTGCGTTGGCGAGATCGGTCATGTCGATGCGGGCAAGGCCTTGCATCATGAGCACGCCGACCAGCACCAATGCGGGCGCGGTCGCTTGCGCCGGGATGATGACGAAGATCGGCCAGAAGAACAACGCAAGGAAGAAGAATCCCGCGACGGTCAACGAGGTCAGGCCGGTGCGACCGCCGGCCTGCACGCCGGTGATGGATTCGATATAGGCCGTGACGACGGAGGTTCCGAGCAGCGGCCCGACGATGGAAGCCGTCGCATCGGTCGCAAATGCGGCGGTGGCATTCGGGATCGAGCCGTCCGGCTTGCGCAAATTGGCGGCTCCCGTCACGCCGATCAGCGTGCCCAGCGTCGAGAAGAATTCGGCGCACAGGAAATAGAACAGCAGCGGCAGGGCGACGACGAAATGGCTGAAGAGATAACCGATGTCGAGCGCCATGAAGGTGCTGGTCGGCCAGCGCGGCCACGTCATGATGGCTGACGGCACTGATGTCACCATTTTGCCGTTGGTGCCGGGCACGAAGAAACCGATCAGCGTGAGCACCGCGATCGACAGGATCAGCGCCGCCGGCACCCGACGCACCACAAGCACCGGCGTGAGCAGGAGACCGAACAGCGTCAGCAGCACCGGCGGGCTGCGCAAGGAGCCCATGGCGATGTAAGTTGACGGATTCTGGACCACGAACCCGGCGCCCCGTAGCGCGATGAAGACGATGAGAGTACCGACCGCCGCCTGGATGCCGATCTTCAGCGCTTCCGGCACGTCCTTCGCGACCTTCTCGCGCAGCTTCGACAGGCTGAGGATCAGGAACAGCACGCCGGTGAAGGCGACCATGGCGAGAGCGCCCTGCCAGGGCATCCCCATCTGCTTGACGATGACATAGGTGAAGATGACGTTCGAACCCATCGCGGGCGCCACCGCAAGCGGTAGATTGGCCCACAGCCCCATCATCACCGAGCCGACGATCGCGGCGAGCGCGGTCGCGCTGACAAGATCGGCACGATCCATCCCGGCGTTGGACATGATCGCAGGGTTGACGGCGATGATATAGGCCATCGCCGCGAACGTTGTCGCGCCGGCCATCACCTCGCGGCTGACGCTGGTGCCACGCTCGGTGAGGCCAAAGGTGCGATCAAGCAGTCCCGAGGCTGAGGGCGGTGCCGGCTCGGCGGGAGTGGCTTGCGGCTTCGTCATTTCGTTCATCTCAGTCCTCCCCCTACCAGACCACCGGATGCGCTTCGCCGGTCTGCACGTTGATGAAACCAAGCGGCGCCTGCTCGCACGGCGCCACCAGCACCCAGCTCCAGGGCGCACAGGTCAGCGTCGCAAACATGAGCCTCTCCGGGAATCCCGGATACCAGCGCGGCCGGAACGTCGGCTCGTACATCCAGTCGACCTTGCGACCTTCCGCATAAAGCGCCTGCATCTCGGCATCGAGCGCTTGCGCCGAACGACAGCTCATCAGCCCGCCGACCTCGAAACGCACGGTGGCAACGAGCTCGCCATCGCGCACCAGCGCCCAGCCGCCTTGAAGCTCGATCAGCGCGTTGACCGCCTTTGCCATCGCCGCGTCGGACGAGCCCACCACCCAGATGTTGTGCTTGTCGTGCGCCACCGAGCAGGCAACAGCCGTCTCCGGCGTGCGCGGACCGCAGCCGCGCCAAAACATCTTTGCGACGCGCCCATCGCCGGAAAAGCGATCGACGATGGCGAATTTGGTGATGGCCTCGCTCTCGTCGCGCTGCACGGCACCGTCACGCACCGGGAGCTCGAGGGTGTAGAATTCGGGATGCCAATGGAAGGGACGGATCACCGCCGCCTTCATCGTGCTGCGGCCGGACTCGGCCCGCAGCTCGAAATCCTCAGGATTGATCGAACGCTTGATGTTGACCGTCTTCGTTGCCCAATCCGGCCACTGGATTTCAGGCACCTGACCAAGATAGCGCTTGCCCTCGGAGACCTGCGCGCCATCGGCCCACACTTCGGCGATCGTGAGCTTGGTGACGTCGGAGAGCAGCACGACATCACCGAAACGCCCTGGCGCCAGACTCCCCACGAACGGCGTGATGCGCATATGCCGCGCCGGGTTGATCGTGAGACACTGGATTGCGATCTCGGGCGCAAGACCGGCCTCGATCGCGACCCGTGCATTGTGATCACTCGCGCCGAGCTCGAGCGTGTGGCTGGCACTGCGGTCATCAGTCGTGAACGCAATCTGCGACCAGTCTTGCAAACCCTTCGCGAGGAGCCATTTGACGATTTCATCCATGGCATAGACACGCAGCTCGATGAACAAGCCGCGGTTGAGCTTGTCCCAGGTCTCCTCCGGCGTCTGCACCTCGTGGTCGGAGGCGAGCCCGGCCGCAGCAAAAGCGTTGATGGAGGGTAGATCCCGCAAGCCAGAAGCATGGCCTTCGACGACGCCGCGCGCTGCGAACGTCGCTTCGATCATGCCCCAGAGCCGCTTGTAGGAGGGATTGTCGGGATTCCACACCGCCGGCCAATCCATGACCTCGTCGAGCCCGGTGACCATCAGGCTCTCGGCCATGAAGCGAGCCTGCTCGTCGTGGCCATACCAGCCGCCACCCCATTCGTAGGCCGTTGGCGGCACCGCCGATCCCGGCTGCGGAAATATCTTGAGCGGCGAGCCGCGGCGGCGTGCTTCGAACCAGAATTCGAGATTGCGGGCGCCGTTGACATTGGAGAACTCGTGGCTTGCCTCGCAGGTCCAGGTATTGCCATGCGGCAGCACCAGCGCCGCCTCCCACTCCGGCGTCAGATGCGAACTTTCGATGTGCTTGTGCACCTCGCCGAAGCCGGGGACGGCTGCGAGATCCGGCCGATGCACGCGCTCGCGGACCTCGCCGGGATAGCTGCCGGCCGGTCCGACCCATGCAATGCGCCGGCCCTTGAAGACGATCTCCTGATCCTCGCTCCACGTGCGGCTGTGCACATCGAGCAATCTGCCGACCCGCAAGGAGCGATCGGCCGGGCGCCGGCCGAGCGCCGTCAGCACCAGATCCTGACGGATGCGAACCTCGTCGGGCGCGTTGATCAGGAGGTCGTCGGGAATCGCATTCATGGTCTGCCTCACTCTACGCCGGTGTTTTCGCCCGCCGTGGTTCGCTTGCGCGGCGATTTGCCGACCTTGCCGCTGCGCGCCGCGGCGGCATCGCGCTGACGGACATCGTTCAAAAGAGTCGTGAGCGCCCACTCGACCGCATCGGCGACCTCGACGCTGGACATGCCAAAGTCCTCACGCATCGCATTCCAGGCCAGCACGTTGTTAAGATAGGACGCAAGGGCCTCGGCCTGGCGGACCTCCTTCGCGGAGAGATGCCGCACCAGCGGCGCCATCGCCTTGCGATGCTGATCGATCAGGTGCCGCCGGAAGCCGGCGCGCACCCGGCGGCCCGCCCGCGTCATCGCAATGGCGCGCGCCAGATGCGGGTGGCGGTCAAATCGCTTGCACAGCTTGCGAAAAATATCCGGCAGCTCGTCGGGCGAGGTGAAGGGAATGTAACTGAAGACGTTGTCCTCGATCCACTCGCCGGCCGCCGCAAACAGCTCGGCGCGGGTCTTGAAGTGCCGATAGATGGTGCGCTCCGCCACCTTTGCGCGCTTGGCGACTGCGGCCATGGAAATGTCGTCGGCCGCTTCATCCTCCAGCGTCTCGACAAAGGCCGCGACGATGCGCTGTCGCGTCATCTCGGCATATTCGTCGCGAAGACTGGCGATATGTCGCTTTGCTGTACTCATGTCATAAGTCTGACATTAGACAAATTGGAGGGTCAAGCCGAGACTTGAGGCACGCCGCGCCGCGACAATGGGCGTCGGCACGCTCCGGGGGCCGGCGGCCATGCGAGCACGGCTATCGCCTGCCGCCTGAAAAATGGACTTTTGCGCGCTGCCAAAATCGGATTTGCTCTGCCGAGAACTGCGCGCAACGGCGCCGCGCGGGTGGCAAGGGAGCTGATCATGAACGGGCTTGGCGGGCTGAACAAATCGCCTGAGGGCGTGGTCATCGGACTGGTTCAATTGCAATTGCCGATCGTCGCGACGAAGGCCGATCTCGCCAGGCAGACCGAGCGTATCGTCTGGATGGTCGGCAAGGCGCGCCGCAATCTCTCCACCATGGACCTGGTGGTGTTCCCCGAATACTCGCTGCACGGCCTCTCGATGGACACCAATCCCGAGATCATGTGCCGGCTCGACGGGCCCGAAGTGGCGGCATTCAAGAAGGCCTGCATCGACAGCAAAATCTGGGGCTGCTTCTCCATCATGGAGTTCAATCCGCACGGCAATCCTTACAATTCGGGCCTGATCATCGACGATCACGGCGAGATCAAGCTCTATTACCGCAAGCTTCACCCCTGGATTCCGGTCGAGCCGTGGGAGCCGGGCGACATCGGCATTCCCGTGATCGAGGGGCCGAACGGCGCGAAGATCGCGCTAATCATCTGCCATGACGGCATGTTCCCGGAAATGGCGCGAGAGTGTGCCTACAAGGGCGCCGAGATCATGATCCGCACCGCCGGCTACACCGCGCCGATCCGCGAATCCTGGCGCTTCACCAACCAGGCCAATTCGTTCCAGAACCTGATGGTCACGGCCAACGTCTGCATGTGCGGCTCGGATGGGTCGTTCGATTCCATGGGCGAAGGCATGATCGTCAATTTCGACGGCTCGGTGCTGGCGCACGGCACCACCGGCCGCGCCGACGAGATCATCACAGCCGAAGTGCGGCCCGATCTCGTGCGCGAGGCCCGCATCAACTGGGGCGTCGAGAACAACATCTACCAGCTCTGGCACCGCGGCTATGTCGCGGTGAAGGGCGGCGCGATGGACTGCCCCTACACCTTCATGCAGGACATGGTCGCGGGCACCTACCGGCTGCCATGGGAAGACGAGGTCAAGGTCACCGACGGCACCTCCTGCGGCTTCCCGGCACCAAGCCGCATGTTCGGCAAGACCGCGAAGGCGGCGGAATAGCCAGCTTTCGACAAAATACGCGACATTCTGGCACGGTTGTTGCTCCTTTTAACGATCAGGACGTCGTTGAAACGGGGGATTTGTCATGTCGAC
>JAUEPE010000039.1 GCA_030403585.1 Frankia sp. RB7 | reverse complement strand
GGCTCCGCCCGCGCGGCCTGAACGCCACATCCCGAACTCGATCGCAACCATGCGCGCCCACTTGATCCGCGCACTCATCAAAACCTTGCCGCGATGTCCGTGCTGTGGCGCCAGCGCAGCATCAAATCGACGTCGATGCCCATGACGCAGTAAGATTAGTTAGCGAAGCGTAACCCACCTCTTTGGCATCCGCGGAGACAGAAGTGGTGGGTTACGCCTTCGACTAACCCTACGAGATCACCGCACCTTCATCCCCGCAAAATCGCCAGCGCCAAGGCCTGTGCGCGCGGCACGATGCTGTCGAGCTCGAGATATTCTTCCGGCGAATGGGCGAGCCCGCCCACGGGCCCGACGCCGCAAATGGTCGGCGTCCCCACCGCGGCGGTGAAGCCGGAATCGGCGCAGCCGCCGGAGAACTCGCCTTGCAGCGTGGTGAGGCCGGCCTGCTTTGCGGCGGCCTGATAGTTTTCGAACAGCGCCTTCGAGCTCTCGCTCTGCACCACCGGAACGAACTCGCCCTTGATCGTCAGCACAGCACTCGTGCCGGGTACGTAAGGCGTCGCGATGATCCGTTCGATCTCGGCCATGACGGTGGCGCGGTCCTTCGGATCGACATAGCGCATGTCGATCTGACCCTCGGCGTAAGGCGCGGTCGTGTTGACCGACTGGCCGCCCGACACGAGGCCGACATTGAGCGTGATGCCCTTGGTGAGATCGGTCAGCGCGTGGATCTGGATGATCTTGTGCGCGAGCTCGCCGATCGCGCTGATACCCGCGGCGAAATTGGCGCCGGAATGCGCTGCCTTGCCGGTGACGGCCATATGCATGAAAATGCCGCCCTTGCGGCTGGTGACGACATTGCCTGTGGGGCGGCCCGGCTCGGAATTGAACACCGCGCGAGCAGAGCGCCCTTCACGCTCGATCACCGGCCGCGACGACGGCGAGCCGATCTCCTCGTCCGAGGTGATCAGCAGCTTGATCGGATGCGGGTTGCCGCCGAATTTGTGGAAGGCGGTGGCAACGAAGATATTCATCACGACTCCGGCCTTCATGTCGGCGACGCCGGGCCCGTAAGCGCGCTTGTTCTTGATGGTGAACGGGCGCTTCCCTGCCTCGCCCTTGCCGAATACAGTGTCGCGATGCCCCATCAACAGTACCGGCTTCTCGTTGCTGCCGGGCTTTGCCACGTCCGCGTGCAGCGCGTCGCCAAACGTGCCGTGGCCCTCCCTGCGCGAAGGAATGCCGTGCTCGGCAAAGTGCCGCTCGAACCGCGCACCGACCGCATCGACGCCTTCCTTGTCATAGGACCCGGAATCGATGTTCACGACATCGCGCAGCAGATCGATCATCGCCTGCCGCTGCGACGCCAGCCAATCCGTGATTTGGGCTTCAGACATGTGGTTCCTCGCGTGGGTCTCATGCGGGTTATAGGGCCTGGCGTGCGGATGGCCTAGTCACGTGGCGCGGCCCCGTTATGCGAGGAGCGCTCTGAACGCTGTCATTGCGAGTGCAGCGAAGCAATCCAGACTATTTCCGCGGAGGAAGCCTGGATTGCTTCGTCGCTGCGCTCCTCGCAATGACGAGGTGGGCGACGGTGTGCACCGTTCCAAAAGAAAATACCCGGGACCAGCCCGGGCATTCGCATCCTCAGATATTTGCCCAAGCCCTAAGCCCCCACCATCGGCATCCGCGGATACTCACCCGGCGTGCCGGCCGGCGTGATCGGGATGCCGCCGTCGGAATATTCGTTGAGCTTGTTGCGCAAGGTACGGATCGAAATTCCCAAAATGTTCGCGGCATGGGTCCGGTTGCCGAGGCAGTGCTTCAGTGTCTCCAGGATCAAATCGCGTTCGACGTCGGCGACGGTGCGCCCGACGAGGGCCCGCGTCACCTGCTCGGCGGCCATGGTGGCATGCGCCACCGCCGGCACCGTCTTGGCGAGGTCGAGGCGGTCGCCGTCCGGGGTGAGGATCGCATCGGGTCCGATCTCGTCGCCCTGCGCCATCAGCACCGAACGGTGCATGGTGTTTTCGAGCTCGCGGACGTTACCCTGCCAGCGGTTGGTGGAGAGCACGCGGCGCGCTTCCGTCGAGATCGGCCGCACCGGCACGCCGTTGGCCTCGGCATACTTCTTCACGAAATGCTGGGCGAGCTCCAGGATGTCGGCGGGACGCTCGCGCAGCGGCGGGATCTTCAAATTCACGACGTTGAGGCGGAACAGAAGGTCCTCGCGGAACGTGCCTTCACGCACGGCTTCCGCCAGATTGCGGTTCGAGGTCGCGATGATGCGGATGTCGACCGGGACCGGCTTGGTGCCGCCGACGCGGTCGATCACGCGCTCCTGGATGGCGCGCAGCAGTTTCGATTGCAGGCGGACGTCCATCTCGGAGATTTCGTCGAGCAGCAGCGTGCCGCCTGTCGCCTCTTCGAACTTGCCGATGCGGCGGGCGATCGCGCCGGTGAAGGCGCCCTTCTCATGGCCGAACAGCTCGGATTCCAAGAGATGCTCTGGGATCGCGGCGCAGTTGATCGAGATGAAAGGCCGCTTGGCGCGGGCCGAGCGGATGTGGACGTAGCGGGCCAGTACTTCCTTGCCGGTGCCGGATTCGCCGGTGACCATCACCGAGGCGTCCGAACCCGCGATCTGCTGGGCGAGCTTGACGACCTTCGCCATCGCTTCATCGCGATAGATCAGCTCGCGGGAGTCGTTGGCCACCGCGGCGAGCACCGCTGCGATCAGCTCCGGATCCGGCGGCAATGGGATGTATTCCTTGGCGCCGGCATGGATCGCGGCGACCGCGGCGCGGGCGTCATTGGTGATGCCGCAGGCGACGATCGGCGCGTGGATGTGCTCGGCCTCGAGCCGCATCACGAGGTCGCGGATGTCGAGGGCGACGTCGACCAGCAGCAGGTCGGCGCCCTTGCCGCCGCGCAGCACGCGCATCGCCTGATCGAGATCCTCGGCATGGGTCACGGTGGCACCGTTCTCCATCGCGATCTTGGTGGCGGTGGTGAGCTGGCCCTTCAATGTGCCAACGATGAGAAGCCGCATGTCAGTCTCCTGTCCGTCTGTTCGCGCTATCGCGCTTTATTCCCTAAGCGCGCGTTAGCCGCGTTCCGTCCTGATGATTTCCGTCATGGTGACGCCGAGCTTGTCCTCGACCAGCACCACCTCGCCGCGGGCGACGAGCTTGTTGTTGACGTAGATGTCGATGGCCTCACCGACGCGGCGGTCGAGCTCGAGCACGGTGCCGGGTCCGAGCTTCAACAGCTCGCCGACATCCATCTTGGAGCGGCCGAGCACGGCCGAGACCTGCACCGGCACGTCGAAGACGGCCTCGAGGTCGGCGGCGACGCGCGAGGCATATTCGTCCTCGTTGTAGCTCACATCGGCGCCGGTCGGCGGCAATGGGCCGTTGAGGTCGGGCAGCGGGACCTGTCCGTCGTTGTCGCTCATGGCTTAATTCCCCCTGCGGGACGCGATATAGCGTCCGACCATGTCGTCGATCTTGGCCGCGATGGCGCTGCGCTCCAGCACGACGCCGCCATCGGCCCATTCGATCCGGCAGTCGCCGGTGGCAATTTCGGGTTCGGCCAGGATCACCAGCCGTCCTTCGAAGCCGCTCTGCTTGGCGAGCCGCTCGATCTTCTCGCGCGCGCTGTCGTAGAGCGCATCGTTGATGCGGACGACGAGATGTGGCGTCGCGACCAGGTGCGAGAAGCAATCCTTGACCAGCGCCATGATCTCGCCGAGCGGCTCGGCGGCGACCAGGTCGGCGCACAGCTTGCGTGCGACCGCGACCGCGACGTCGACCGCCTCGGTCTCCATCTTGCTCTCGATGTTGCCGATCCCTGCGGCGATGCCGCGGATCGCGATATTGATCTCTTCCATGGCGAGCGCGACGCGGCGGTCGCTCTCGGCCTTGGCCTCGCGCTGGCCCGCGGCAAAGCCGTCCTGATAGGCACGCGCTTCGGCTTCCGCGACCTTCTGCGCGATCTCGACCGCGGTCGCTGCCTTCTCGCGCGTCCGGTCGGGCGCGGCGAAGTCGGTATCGAACAGGAATTTGGCGGGAGCGCCCATCAATACACCAGCTCGTCGTCAGCGCGATTCTTGGTCAGCATGATCTCGCCCTTGGCGGCGAGGTCCTTGGCGAGGTTGACCAGCAGTGCCTGGGCCTCGTCGACGTCGCGCAGGCGCACCGGGCCCATCGCCGCCATGTCATCCTGCAGCATCTTGGCCGCGCGCGAGGACATGTTGCCGAAGAAGAAGTTGCGGACGTCCTCGTTGGCGCTCTTCAGCGCCACGCCGAGCTTGTCCTTGTCGACGTTGCGCATCAGCGTCTGGGCCGAGCCGGAATCGAGCTTCACGAGGTCGTCGAAAGTGAACATCAGCGCCTTGATGCGCTCGGCGGATTCGCGGTTGTCTTCTTCGAGCGAGGTGATGAAGCGGGTTTCGGTCTGGCGGTCGAAATTGTTGAAGATTTCCGCCATCACCTCGTGGGCGTCGCGGCGGCGGGTCTGCGACAGGTTGGACATGAACTCGGTGCGCAGCGTCTTCTCCACGCTCTCGATCACCTCCTTCTGGACCGCTTCCATCTTCAGCATGCGGTTGACGACGTCGAGTGCGAGGTCTTCGGGGAAGATACCGAGCACGCGCGCGGCGTGTTCCGGCTTCAGCTTCGACAGCACCACCGCGATGGTCTGCGGGTATTCGTTCTTGAGGTAATTGGCGAGAACCTCTTCCTGCACGTTGGACAGCTTCTCCCACATGTTGCGGCCGGCGGGGCCGCGGATCTCGTCCATGATGCCGTTGACGCGCTCGGGCGCCAGATATTGCTGAAGCAGCCGCTCGGTGGCGTCGAAATTGCCCATCAGCGCGCCGGAGGCCGACATACGCGAGACGAATTCAAGCAGCATGTCCTCGACCGTCTCGACCTCGACGGTGCCGAGCGTCGACATTTCCAGCGAGAGTTGGCGCACCTCGTCGTCGTCGAGCAGCTGCCAGATCTTGCCGCCATACTGCTCACCGAGCGCCAGCATCAGGATCGCAGCGCGCTTCGGCCCTGCCACCGCCTCGACCTTGGCGCCCGCGCGGCTGCCGGCACGCTGACCGAGCGTGGAGATCACGCTGGTGATGTCGTTCGAGTTGGCGTTTTGCAGGGTGCCGGCCATGTCAGTTCACTTCTCGAATCATTTCGCGGGTTCGGTCAGCCATTGACGGATGATGGCGACGGTTTCGTTGGGGTTGCGCTCGGCGAGCTCGCCGACGCGATGAACGGACTGGGCGTGGACCTGGCCCTGGACGGTGGCGACGTCGATCGCGCTCGCGGTACCGCCGGGCAGGAGCGCCTGGCCGCCGGGGCCTGCGGCTCCGGCCGCGCCCTCTTCGGACGCCGCGGGGCCGGCGAGGACGCCGGAGATGGCGGCCGCGACCTCGTCGGAGGCGAGGATGCGCTTCACCAGCGGACGGATCACCATGAACATCACGACCAGGCCGAGCAGCATCATCACGCCGAGCTCGACGAAGTACATGACGTCGTCCTTGGTGAACTGCAGCATGCCGAGGAAGCCGCTTGGCTCGGCGATCGGGGCGGTGGAGGGCGCGTCGGCGAAGCGCAGATTGACGACCTCGACCTGGTCGCCGCGCTTCTGGTCGAAGCCGATCGCCGAGCGCACCAGGGTGGCGATGCGGTCGAGCTGCTCCTTGGTGCGGTCGGTGTAGGCGAGCTCGCCCTTGTCGTTCTTGGCGTAGATGCCGTCGACCAGCACCGCGACCGAGATGCGGTTGACCCGGCCTGCCTCAGTCACTTCGGTCTTGGTGGTGCGGGAGATCTCGTAATTGTTGGTCTCTTCGGTCTTCTTGCTCTGGTCCTTCGCTGCCGGGCCGCTGTTCTGCTGCTGGCCGGGGAGCTCGTTGTTGACCGTGACCTGGCCGTTATTGTCGGCGGTCATGCTCTGCTCTTCGCGGGTCTGGCTCGAGCGCAGCACGCGGCCTTCGGGATCGAACTTGTCCGAGGTCTGGGTGACCTTGTTGAAGTCGAAATCGGCGGAGAGCTGGACACGGGCGCGGCCCGAACCGACTACGGAGGAGACGATGTCCTCGACCTGCTTGCGCAACCGCTTCTCGTAGGCGGTGCGGCGTTCGTCGCCGATCTCCTGGTCCGGATCGGTCTGGGCGCCGTCGGCGAGCAATGTGCCGGCCTCGTCGACGATCGAGACCCGTTGCGGCTTCAAGCCGTTGACGGCGGAGGCGACGAGGTGGCGGATGGCGCGGATCTGCTGGGGTTCGAGCGAGCCGCGGACCCGCACCACGATCGAGGCCGAGGGCTCCGGCGCCTCGCGCGAGAACAGCGGACGCTCGGGCAGCACGAGGTGGACGCGGGCGGCCTGGATCCGGTCGATGGCGCGGATGGTGCGGGAGAGTTCGCCCTCCAGCGCGCGCAGATGATTGATATTCTGGACAAAAGACGTCGTGCCGAGCGCGTCCGACTTGTCGAACACTTCATAACCGATGCCGCCCCCCTTGGGCAGGCCGCCCTCGGCGAGCTTCATCCGCAGCCGGGTGACCTTGTCCTTGGGCACCATGATGATGGTGCCTTCGTTGCGCAGCTCAAACTGGATGCCCTGGCGTTCCAGGTCTTTGATAATGCTGGAAGAATCTTCAACCGAGAGGTCAGTGAACAGCGTCGTCATCTGCGGCGTGGTGACGCGCATGATGACGAAGGCAAAGAAGCCGATGAGCGCGGCGGTGACCGCGATCATCGCCCCGAAGCGGGCGGCGCCGATACCTTTTAAAAAGTCCGTAAGACCTTGCAAGCAACCGCCCCGAAGCTTCGATCCGCATTCCGAGAGCGGCCGAGTGGGCAATTATTGCCTAGGTGATGGTTTCGATATGGTTAACGAAGGTTAAGAGCTCGGACAAAAGTAGCGCCAAAACGAAACATGAAAAAAATCGGCCTCGCAGAGCGGGGCCGATTTTCGTCAAAAGCAGCAGATTTCCGGATTGCTTACTGGCGATATTGCTGAATGCGGGTGGTGCGAAGACCCGCCAGACCGTGCTGGTCGATGGAAAACTGCCAGGAGAGGAATTCGTCGACCGTCAGGGTGTACCGGCTGCAGGCCTCCTCGAGCGACAGAAGTCCACCGCGAACCGCGGCGACGACTTCGGCCTTGCGGCGGATGACCCAGCGTTTGGTGCCGGGTGCGGGCAGATCTGCAATCGTCAGCGGACTGCCGTCCGGCCCGATGACGTATTTTACCCTCGGGCGATGGGGTTCTGTCATGGCGTACTCACAAACTCTCAACCACTGAACTCACTTCGCAACCGTACGCATCGCGGCTTAAAAATCCGCTAAGCCTAAGGCTTCAATACAATTCTCGTTGAAACTTGCGGGAACGCGACCGGCTCGGCGGGCTGAAGGCGCAATTTCAGCGGGCCGAACGGGGGTCTTCGTAAATACTTTACTAACGAACGAGGCCTGCGCGGGGATGCTTGCCGAGGCCCTTGGTTGTCGTCCCGAAGGCCGGGACCCATACCGCGTGATCTATCGATGACACGCAGGTGATAGTGCCAAAACTTCCTAACCACGGGTCTTCGCCAAACTGCTCCCTGTGGTTATGGATCCCGGCTTTCGCCGGGATGTCACTCATAAATTAGCTGCCGGAGCTGCTGCTGGTCGCCACCACGCTCTTCACCTGGCTCAGCGTGTAGCTCTGGCCGTCGATGGTGAGCAGCGGCGGCGACTGGGTCAGGTCGACGGACGACACCGTGCCCTGCACCTGCGCTGCGATGCCGACATTGTTGCCCGAGATATCCTTGCCCGTCGCCGTGATCGTGTATTTGCCGTCCGGCCAAGCCGTGCCGTCATTGCCCTGGCCGTTCCAGGTGAAGGGAACGTCGGAAGCCGCACCAGCCGTATATTTGCCGGTGAACACGGTCTGGCCGCTGGAATTGGCGACGGAAATATCGACGGTCGCATCGGTCGGCACGTTGAGATGCCAGGTCGCCGAGGAGTTCGTCATGGTCGCGGTGGTGCCGTCGACCACGGCGGACTTGCCGACGTAATCCAGCGCCTGGGTCGCCTGTGTGGTCTGCTGCAGCGTGACGAGCTGCGACAGCGAGTCGTTGGTCTTGAGCTGCTGCTCGACGCCGGCGAACTGCACCAGCTGCTGAGTGAACTGGTTGGTGTCGAGCGGATCGAGCGGGTTCTGGTTCTGCAGCTGCGTGGTCAGCAGCGTCAGGAAGGTCTGGAAGTTGCCGGCGAGCGTCGCGCCGGTGGTCGAGCCCAGGCTCGAGCTCGACGACGAGGACGACGTCTGCGTGGTGCCGGAGACGACGGAGGGCGCGGTGGCGGAATTCGTGGTGGTCATGTCGAATTACTCCTCACACTCTGATGTCGACGCCGCTGCTCGATCCGAGCATGCGGCCGTAGCTGCGGCTGACGGGCGCGGCCGCGACAGAATCGTCTTCACTGATGATCAGCCGGCGGGAATTGCCGGAATTGTCGTTGTTCTGGCCGGAGTTCTGGCCCGATGAATTCTGGTCGCGCAGGCTGAAGGAGAGCCCGTTGCTGCCGGTCTTGAGGCCGGCATCGTCGAGCGCGCGCTGCAATTGCGGCGCGTCCTGCCGCAGCATCTGCAGCGTTTCAGGCTTCTCGACGGTAAGATGCGAGGTGACCTGTCCGTTGCGGTCGACGTTGATGCGGACGTCGATGCGGCCGAGGTCGATCGGATCGAGGCTGATGTCGAAGCGGGTCTTGCCGGAGCGTGCGGCGGCCGCGATCTCGACCGGAATGCCGCTGATCGGCACGGCGTTCGAAGTCGCTGCGGTCGCGGTCAGTGTCGCGGTGGAGGCGGTGGCCGCCGATGTGGTCGTGGTCAGCGGCGCCTGAACGGCGTTGGCCGCTTGCGCGCTGGCGTCGGTCGTCGCAGCAGCAACGGTTTGCGTGTCGGCATGCGCATGCGTGGTCGGCGCGGCCGGCGTCGCATCAGCCGTGCGATTGATAGCATCGGCCTTGGCGTCGGCCGTGGCGGCGTCAGCCTCCGGCTTTGCAGCTTGCGGATGCGTGGCGGCGTTGGCGGTCGTCGCAGTCGCGGGATTTTGTGCGGTGGCGGCGGTCTGCGCGGTCTTGCCGGTGTCCTGGCCGATATTGGAGATGTCGGTCTGGCCTTGCGCCGTCGCGGCGGCCTTGAACGAGGTCTTTGGCGTGCCCTGGTCAACCGCCGTGAGCTGCGCGGCGTTCGCCGTAGCGTCGGTTGCGGTCGCGTCGGTCGTCGTCGCGTCGGCAAGCGCGGCCTTGGCGTCGGTGGTCTTGCCGTCGGTCTTGGCGGTCTTGCCGGTCGCATCTAGCTTGGCGCCGGTGATCTGTGCCGCGGTCGAGGCGCTGGCAGCGATGCCGGCGGCTGCGATGGTCAGCGGCGAGGCGGCGGTGTTGGCGGCCTGGTTGGCCGCCGCGTTCGGATCGACCGGCACGATTGGCGCGGCGACGGGGACGGCGGTCGGATCGGGCGCCGCCGCCGGCGTCGCGGCGGCCTGTGCTGCGGCAGAGGCGTCCACCGCGGCGGCGAGGCCGTCGGTGGTGGTGTCGGTCTTGTCGCCCTTGCTGTCCTTGGAGTCCTGAGACTTGTCGCTGGCCTTGGTGGCGTCAGCCTTGTCCTTGGGTTTCCCGGTCGTCTTGGTCGGATCGGTCGTCGTGTCGCTCGCGGCCTGCGTGGAGGAATCCGTGTTGTCGCTCGCGTTGCTCTGCGAGGAAGAGTCGGTCGAGGACGAGTCGCGCGTGCTTCGGTCGGAGGAGGACGACGACGAATCGCTCCGCCGCGGCGCGGTGTCCTGGCTCGAGGACGAGGCGCTGTTGCTGATGGCCTGGGTGTTGCTGTCGACCAGAGACCCGAAGGAGTCGCTCGGGGTCGTGTCCTTGGTGCTCTGCGACCGGGCAGGCTTTTGCTGCGCGCTGGAGATCTGCGCGCTTGCCGCTACGTCTGACGTGACACCAACCACAGGCGACCCCTTGAAAACATCTTCGGACCAGGAGGTCAGCAAGGAGCGGGCCAATCCCGCGTCGTTCTATTTTATGTAGTAAAATCAATATTTTAATTAATCGGAGGCCGCCGCAGCCAGCCCCCGAAAGCCCCGTCATTTCTGCCGCCCCGGCAAGAATTGCCCTAAGCTTGCGGCTGCCGCGATTGCTTCACCGGAATGCCGCCTATATTAAAGGGTGCTCTCAGCCGCTTTCGACCGGGCAAGCCGCGCCCTTCGGGAACCGAAGTTCCCGGGGACCGCCGATGTCCCGGTCAGAGGCATTCATTCGCGGATATCCGCACACCGCCGTCAACTCGTAAAACCCATGCTCAACAGTCTGGATCTCGAAGGCCGTCCTGAGGACACCAGGGTCGTCGTTGCCATGTCGGGCGGCGTCGATTCCTCGACGACGGCTGCGCTGTTGAAGGCGGAAGGCTATGACGTCGTCGGCATCACGCTGCAGCTCTATGACCATGGCGCCGCGATCCACCGCAAGGGCGCCTGCTGCGCCGGCCAGGACATCCACGACGCCCGCGACGTCGCGGCAAAACTCGGCATTCCCCATTACGTGCTCGACTACGAGGACCGTTTTCGCGAGTCCGTCATCGACAACTTTGCGGAGTCTTACGCGCTCGGCGAGACGCCGGTGCCGTGCATCGAGTGCAACCGTAGCGTCAAATTCCGCGACCTCCTGAAGACCGCGCGCGAGCTCGGCGCGCAGGCGCTCGCCACCGGCCATTACGTCGCCTCGCGCCGCCGCGACGACGGCTCGCGCGCGCTGGTCTGCGCTGCCGACAGTGATCGCGACCAGAGCTACTTCCTGTTCGCGACCACGCAGTCGCAGCTCGACTTCCTGCGCTTTCCGCTCGGCGACATGACCAAACCCGAGACGCGCGAACTCGCGCGCCGCTTCGGTCTCTCGGTCGCCGACAAGCACGACAGTCAGGACATCTGCTTCGTGCCGACCGGCCGCTACACCGACATCATCACCCGCCTGCGTCCGAACGCGATGGACCCCGGCGACATCGTCGATCTCGACGGCCGCGTGCTCGGCCAGCATCACGGCATCGCCAATTTCACCATCGGCCAGCGCCGCGGCCTAGGCATCGCGGCCGCAGCACCACTGTTCGTGGTGCGGCTGGAGGCCGCCAACCGCCGCGTCGTGGTCGGCCCGCGCGATGCGCTGAGGATGCACCGCATCACCTTGCGCGACGTCAACTGGATCGGCGGCGGCGATATCGATCGCGCCATTGGCAGCGGCCTCGAGCTGTTCGTCCGCGTGCGCTCGACCCGCGCGCCACAACCGGCCTGGCTGCGCGGCGCGGACGGACATTACGAGGTCGAGCTCGTCGCTGGCGAAGAGGGCGTCTCGCCCGGCCAGGCCTGCGTGTTCTATGACGCGCCCAGTGGGCAGGCGCGCGTGCTCGGCGGTGGCTTCATCCAGAGCGCCGCGGCGAAGGTCGCGAACAACACGGCGCGTCCGCTCGCCGAAGCCGTGCGCGGCTAATCATGACGAAATCGGACCGTACTCTCGCGACAACGGAGGTGCGCTCCCTCTCCCGCTTGCGGGGGAGGGTTGGGGAGGGGGCTCTCTCCACACGCGATATCTCGCGAGCGGAAAGAACCCTCACCCGGCGCTACGCGCCGACCTCTCCCGCGAGCGGGAGAGGCGCTAGACCGCGCGCGGGGCTGGATTTGTTTTCACCAACAGCTGTGAAACTCTAGAAACGCGGGCAGGGGCATGGCAGCAGACATCTCGCGGGCCGGGGTCGAGAAGGCCTATGGCCGCTGGGCGCCGGTCTACGATCTCGTGTTCGGCAAGGTGTTCGATGCCGGCCGGCAGTCGACCATCGCGGAGGCCGACCGCATCGGCGGCCGCATCCTCGACGTCGGCGTCGGCACAGGACTCTCGCTCTCCGATTATTCGCGCACCACAAAAATCTGCGGCGTCGACATCTCCGAGCCGATGCTGCGCAAGGCGCAGGCGCGCGTGCGGAGCTTGCGCCTCTCCAATGTCGAAGTGCTCTCGGTGATGGACGCCAAGAATCTTGCGTTCCCCGACGCTGCCTTCGACGCGGTGGTCGCGCAATATGTCATCACCGCCGTGCCCGATCCCGAAGGCACGCTCGACGAGTTCGTGCGCGTGCTCAAGCCCGGCGGCGAGCTGATCCTGGTCAACCATATTGGCGCCGAAAAGGGCCTTCGCAAACTCTCCGAGCTTGCCTTTGCTCCACTCGCCCGCCGCTTAGGCTGGCGCCCGGAATTCCCGTGGCAGCGCCTGGTCAACTGGGCCGCCAAGCACGGCGGCGTCACGCTCGCCGAGCGCCGCCCCATGCCGCCGATGGGGCATTTTTCGCTGATCCGCTACCACAAATCGTAAGCGCGATTTTGCCGCCGTGCCGCCGCGCCGGCAGCTCGCCCGCGAGCGGGAGAGGATAGGGGAGAGGGCTCTCTCCACCCGCGATATCCCGCGAGTTTACTCCGTCATTGCGAGTTGCTCCGTCATAGCGAAGCGGCGAAGCGAAGCAATCCAGACTGTTTCCGCGGAGGAATCCTGGATTGCTTTGTCGCGAAGGGCTCCTCGCAATGATGTTGTGGGGATGCCGCGAGCCCCCGATCACATCGCATTTCCGCCTGGAACATCGCCCCCGCCCCGCGCGTTCTCACTCCATGCGCACCACATCAAACATCATCCTGGCCAGCCTTTTGATCGCCGCTTCCAGCGCCGCGATCGCGCAGGCCCCGCCCGCCCCGGCAACGCCGCCGCAAGCGACCGCGCCGCCATCCACCCAACGCGCCGCCGACTGCGCGCCGCAGGATCGCCCGAACCGCGCCACCGCGCCGGACGGCACCACCACCGGCCAGTCCCAGGAACCGCTCGGCGACAAGCTCGCAAAATCCGACGGCGTGCTCTGCCCGCCCTCCGGTGTCGATCCCGAGATGCACGCCCCCGCGCCGAGCACGGATGGCAGCATGCCCGTCATCCCGCCCCCCGGCAGCCCCGGCGGCGACCCCACGGTCAGGCCGAAATAGGCCTATTCCGTATCGCCAATCTCCGTTATGCCCGGGCTTGTCTCGGGCATCCACGTTCTTAGGGCCACGAGGGTAGGCGTGGATGGCCGGGACAAGCCCGGCCATGACGGCTTCAACGACAAAAAAGCCAATTTTCCCGCCGACTTGTGCCGCCGAAGCCTTGGCGAAGGCGGAAGCTTTTCGCAAACTCGGATTGACTTCCCGCCGCCCCCTTCATTATATGCCGCGCGTTCGCGAGATCGGCCTGTTTCGGCCTTCGCGACCCTGTGGCGGGGTAGCTCAGCTGGTTAGAGCACGGGAATCATAATCCTGGGGTCGGGGGTTCGAGTCCCTCTCCCGCTACCATTTCCAGCGTAACCCTTTGATTTCCCAGACTTGGCCGATCAGTTTGCGCCATGAGGGATATCTCATTGATACACGCGGAAACATCACTGGCAATGCGGGTAGCCGGTCGGCTCCAACTGCTTCGATTGATCTTCATCCAAGCCTCCGGCTTTTGTCACGACTTCGGCCAGCCGTCCTTGTCATGGTGGCGTATCCGCGGCTGACGTTGTGCCCTGGCAAACTTGTCGGCGACGCAAGCAACCAAAACGAGTCGGCCCGCGATTCACTGATTCTCTGTCTCGCTGCAGGAATCGGTGCTGCCCTCTTTGAATTGCTCGGCAGTCCAGCATTCAGCGCGATCGTGTATCTCTTGCGGGACTTGGCGCCGCTGCGCCTTGTCCGCGAAGAGCTGGAGGGTCGGCGCCACCATCGCGAATTGACGTCTTAGCCGATGGCGACACTGCCTTCACGGAATCGGTGGTGAGCCTGCAAGGTGACTTCGCCTTGTCAATAGTCGCGGTTCTCAGAACAAGCGGATGGGACTTACGAAGCCCGCCTAGGGTTCGCGCTCCTGCTCACCATGGACGCGAGCGGGAACATCCGATCGTGTTCTTGTTGCCAAAGATCAGGAGACGATCGTGGGTCCGCGAGCGGTATTGTTATCGTCTTGATGTTCGCAAGACTGCTGTTTGTCTGACGGCATCAACGTTCAAAGAACTCGCTCCTTGAAGTTCGCCTCGTTCACGGCTTCGACACTCGGCGTGAAGGATCTAACTTCCGAGAAGATCGTCAGCGAGCTTGGCTGCGCAAACCGGTCGATAAATCGCGAGTATCCCGACCAGATAGCCACACTATCGGCGTCAAGTCCGCGGTGCTAAAATAGATCGGCGATCGGTGCCCGCCGAACGCCAATAATTTTCGATCAGACTTCCGCCAGCCTATGGCTGGCGGAACTCCTTTCTGGTCCTACGTCGGGATGTGAAGAAACCCGAGGACGAGGCGTCATCAGGCGGCTGTGTTCACTTTTTAACCGAACAGATTTAGCCGGTCCTCTCTCAACCTAACGGTCGAGAAAAGGGCAGAGCTGCAAGCCCGCTCTCAACCGAATTATTGAGAGATTAGCGAGCGGGCTGCTGCTTCCCGACCGAGGCAAGCGTATGCGGCCTAACTGGTCCGATGGCAAAGTGATCGCGTGCTTAAGTCTCTCAAGGGTTGAATAAGGTTCAATGGATTTTTGCTGATCCATGCTTAGCCGCAGAAAAAATTCAGCGTCACACAATCAGCGCGCGAGCCGACGCGGATTTTCTCCATGATTTATACCCAACGGTTCCAATTCAGCATTCCGCGAAGTTCCTGATTGTTGCTGTTTGTTTCTTAAGTTAAACTTTATTAACTTTCACACGTGTGGTGATCGGCAAGGGGGAGATTGTCGGCGAGAGATTTGCCGGCATTCGGGTTGAGGTTTTCACGAAGCGGGCTGCCAATTTTTCTGGCCCGTAAGGGGCGATGTTTTTTCCGAACGCTCCCTCAACTGCGCTCCCAACCAGCAACCACGCGCCATGTATTTCGGCTCTCGGTTGGGGCAACATGTTTTTTGAGAAGCGTCATCGGTCGAAATTCTCGTCCGGAAAATCGCGTCAAAAATTGATCTCACGAGTAGGATGCGTACTCGCTGGAGCATCGACGCCGCAGAAACCCGACACGCAGCGCAAGAACGAACTGATGGCGAGCGCGTCGCGACGCTTTCTGTTCGAGACGATCGAGCCGCGTGTGTTGCTCTCGGCCGATCTCGCGCCGACTGCAACGGTGCATACGCCGGATAATCCCGACACCAACCTGCTGTCGCTGCCGCCGGTCGCACCTCTGTATGCCCTTGCGGCCGATGTGAGAGTGTTGCCCGATGTGCCTGCCGCACAGGTCGCAAATTCTCAGGCCACTCCATCGACGGGAAGCGACGTCGTCGCTGCAAATTTTTCCTTGCATGTGGAGGGAGCGGGCGACGCCGTCGGGAGCTATCAATTCCAGCTACCGGGCGCCGAGACCACATCCAGTCCAACGGATCTCGGCCAGGCCGCGCCTGCGGCAATGCATGTCGTCGAGGGGCCTGGCTTTCAGATGGCGGACAGTCCGCCGTCCGACCCACTGCCTTCTTCTGGATCCGACTCCAGCCACGCAGACACCGCCGTACAATCCGGGGTCGGCCACGTCCCCGAGGGGCCGGGCTTTGCGATCGCCAATTCGAAACCGATCGTCTTCGTCGATTCTGCGCTGCCGGCTTACGAAAGTATTGTCGAAGCTGTTTCGGGCGGCCCGGACGCGACGAATACCGACATCGTCGTGCTCGACTCGACGAAGTCCGAGATTGCGCAGATCACGGATACTCTCGCAGGTCGAACCGGTGTCACTGCGGTGCATATCTTCTCGCACGGGTTCGAGGCCAGCATCGGGTTGGGTGCAACGCAACTCGATCTTGCCGGACTGAACGAGCACGCGAGCGAGCTGTCGAGCTGGCGTTCAGCCCTGCAGCCCGGCGCCGACATTTTGCTCTACGGATGCGATATAGGCGCAGGCGACGACGGTTCAGCCTTTATCAGCCGCCTCTCCGAACTCACCGGTGCCAATGTTGCCGCGTCGACCGACGATACTGGCGGGCTGCAGCAGGGCGGCAATTGGGTCCTCGAAAAGAGCACCGGGTCGATCGAGGCTGCACTGCCCGCGCCGGAATCCGCGTTGGCGTCCTATGATCATCTACTCGCCACGGTGCAGTGGACTGGTGGCGGCGACGGCACGTCCTGGAGCGACGTGCGGAACTGGAGCGGTGGTGCTGCTCCGGGTGCCGGCGATTCCGTCACTATTGCCGCGGCTGCCGGGGATCCCGCGATCACGATCAGTTCGGCTGCGGGCGTGGTCAAGATCGCGAGCCTCAATTCCTCGCGGCCGATCGTCATATCAAGCGGTGCGACCCTGCAAGCCACGACAGTCGACATTTCTCGTAACGTTACGCTGAATGGCGGCACCATACAGGGCGGCGTGATCACGGAGAGCAACAGCGCGGTGATCGCCGTCAGCACCGACGGCACCATTGGCGCCTTGGTCGGCGTGACGGTGAACGGCGACATCATGGTCACCGGGGCGAATGCCGTGCTGCGCGTCAGCAACGGGTTGACGCTCAATGGCACCATGCACGTCGCCGGCGCGAGCACCCAGGTACGATCGTTCGGCGACGAGACGTTTGCGGGCAACGGCACGATTTCGTTCGAGGGAACGACCGGCTCGATCCGCCGCCTCACCATCGAGCAATCGGCGACGCTGACGCTGGCAAGCACCTTCAAGGTGGTGGGCGGCTACAGCTCGATTGGTGATTATTGGGAGTTCGGCGGGACCAAGAATCTGATCAACAACGGCCTGATCTCGGCGTCGACCGCCGGGCAGACCCTCACGATCATGCCGAACGGTAACTTCACCAATGCCGGCACGATCGAGGCGGTTGCGGGCAGCAACCTCACGATTGTGCCGACCTCCTGGACCAATCCCGGCACGATCCATCTTGACGTCAATGCGGCGAGCACCGTCAACCTGGGCGGCGGGCTCGATGCGACCGGCGGAATCGGGACGTTCAACCGCGCCGGCGGCGTGGTGAATCTGGTCGGTACCTTGACCAATACTGGTGCGACGCTGGCGCTGAACGCTGCGACGGGATCGTGGAATTTCCTCGGCACGATCAGCGGCGGCACGGTCAGCTTCGTCGACGGCGCGACGTTGTTGCTGGCCAGCGACAACGCATCGGGGACCTTCACCAATGGCGTGACGCTCAACGGAGATCTCACCGTCTCCGGCTATTTTGCGCGGCTGCGTGTCAGCGGCGGTATGACGCTGAACGGTACGATCCACCTGATCAATTCCTACGCGATGGTGCGCGCCCTCGACACCCAGACGTTCCGCGGCAACGGCACGATTTCGTTCGAAGGGACGACCGGCTCGCAGCGCCGCCTGACGATCGAAGGGGCATCGACCTTAACGCTCGCCAGCACGTTCAAGGTCGTCGGCGGCTACGGCACGATCGGCGAACAGTGGGAAAACAACGGCGCGAATGGTTTTGTCAACGATGGCTTGATCTCCGCGAGCGTCAATGCGCAAGCACTTTCGGTCGCGGTCGGTACGACCTTTACGAATAACGGCACGATGGAGGCTGTCGGCGGCGGCACTCTCTCGCTGGCGAACGCCTGGACCAACAGCGGCACGCTGCATCTCGATGCCAACACGGCCAGCACCGTCAATCTGGGTGGCACGTTCACGACCGCGGCGATAGGGACGATCAGCCGCGCCGGCGGCGTGGTCAACTTGACGGGCACCTTGAACAATGCCGCCGCGACGCTGACTCTGAATTCAGTCACGGGGTCGTGGAATTTCTACGGGACCATCACCGGCGGGACTGTCGTCTTTGCCGACGCCGCCACGTTTCTGCTGGCGTCAGACAATGCGTCTGGGACGTTCACCAACGGCGTGACGCTCAACGGCGACCTCACGGTCGCGGGCTACTTTGCGCGCCTGCGTGTCAGCGGCGGCATGACGCTGAACGGCACGATTCACCTGACCAATTCCTACGCCATGGTGCGCGCTCTCGACACCCAGACGTTCGGCGGCAACGGCACGATTTCGTTCGAGGGGACCAGTGGCTCGGAGCGCCGCCTGACGATCGAAGGTACATCGACGCTCACGCTTGCCAGCACGTTCAAGGTCGTCGGCGGTTACGGCACGATCGGCGAGCAGTGGGAGACCAACGGCACCAACAATTTTATCAACAACGGTTTGATCAATGCCAACTTAGCCGGGCTGAGCCTGACGGCTGGCGTATTGGGCGTTTTCACCAACGCCGGCTCGTTCCAGGCGACGAACGGCGGTGCGGCGGTCGCCAACAATTTTTCGATCACGAGCACAGGCACCGCGTCGGCGACCGGTTCCACGCTGACGCTGGGCGGCGCCTGGACCAATACCGGCGCAATCAACATCGTCAACTCGACGCTGAATCTCGGCGGCGTTTTTACGACTGCTGCGATCGGCACGATCAACCGCACCGGCGGCACGGTCAACCTGACCGGCACGTTGAACAACGCCGGAAAGACCTTGACGTTGAACGCAGCGACGGGATCGTGGAATTTCTACGGGACGATCAGCGGCGGCACGATCAACGAGACCGATGGCGCCATGCTGTTGATTGCCACCGATAACGCGGCGGGCACGTTCACCAACGGCGTGACGTTGAACGGCGATCTCACGATCTCGAACTATTTTGCGCGTTTGCGCGTCAGCGGCGGCATGACGCTGAACGGCACGATCCATCTGACCAACAGCTATGCGATGGTGCGCGCGCTCGACACGCAGACGTTCGGCGGGAACGGCACGATCTCGTTCGAGGGGACCAGTGGCTCGGAGCGCCGCCTTACGATCGAAGGGGCATCCACGCTGACGCTCGCCAGCACGTTCAAGGTTGTCGGCGGCTACGGCACGATCGGCGAGCAGTGGGAAACCAACGGCACCAACAATTTGATCAACAACGGCTTGATCAATGCCAACGTTGCCGGGCTGAGCCTGACGGCTGGCGTGGCGGGCGTTCTCACCAACGCCGGCTCGTTTCAGGCGACGAACGGCGGTACCGCGGTCGCCAACAATGTTTCGATCACCAGCACAGGCATCGCGTCGGCGACCGGTTCCACGCTGACGCTGGGTGGTGCCTGGACCAATAGCGGCGCGATCAACATCGTCAATTCGACGCTGAACCTTGGCGGTACGTTTGCAACCGCCGCGATTGGCACGATCAATCGCACCGGCGGCACCGTCAATTTGACCGGCACGTTGAACAACGCCGGAAAGATATTGGTGCTGAACGCGGCGACCGGCTCGTGGAATTTCTACGGGACGATCAGCGGCGGCACTATCACTGAGACTGACGGCGTCATGCTGCTGATCGCCGCCGACAATACGGCGGGCACGTTTACCAACGGCGTGACGTTGAACGGCGATCTGTCGATCTCGAACTACTTTGCGCGTTTGCGCGTCAGCGGCGGCATGACGCTGAACGGCACGATCCACCTGACCAACAGCTATGCGATGGTGCGCGCGCTCGACACGCAGACGTTCGGCGGCAACGGCACGATTTCATTCGAGGGCACCAGCGGCTCGCAGCGTCGCCTGTCGATCGAAGGGGCATCGACGCTGACGCTCGGCAGCACGTTCAAGGTCGTCGGCGGTTACGGCATCATCGGCGAGCAGTGGGAAACCAACGGCGCAAACGGGTTCGTCAACAACGGCCTGATTTCCGCGAATGTGAACGGGCAAACGCTGTCGGTGGCTGTGGCCACGGCCTTCACCAATGCCGGCACGATGGAGGCCGTCAGCGGCGGTATTCTTTCGCTGGCGAACACCTGGACCAACAGCGGCACGCTGCACCTCGACGGCAATACGGCCAGTACCGTCAATCTGGGGGGTACGTTCACGACCGCGGCGATCGGGACGATCAACCGCGCGGGTGGTGTAATCAACCTGACGGGCACTTTGAACAACGCCGCAGCGACCTTCACGCTGAATGCGGTGACTGGCTCGTGGAACTTCTATGGGACAATCAACGGCGGTACCGCCAACTTCGCTGACGGCGCCACGCTTCTGCTGGCGTCGGACAATGCGTCGGGAACCTTCACCGGTGGCGTGACGCTCAACGGCGATCTGACCGTTTCGGCTTACTTCGCGCGTTTGCGTGTCAGCGGCGGTATGACGCTGAACGGCACCATCCATTTGACCAACAGTTACGCGATGGTGCGTGCCCTCGACACCCAGACGTTCGACGGCAACGGCACGATCTCGTTCGAGGGTACCAGCGGCTCGCAGCGCCGCCTGTCGATCGAAAGCGCATCGACGCTGACGCTCGCCAGCACCTTCAGCGTTGTCGGCGGCTACGGGATCATCGGCGAGCAGTGGGAAACCAACGGCGCCAACAAGCTCGTCAACAACGGAACGATCACGTCCAACGTGGCGGGGCAGGGGATCAGCATCGTTCCCGCGGCGCTCGCGAATTTCGCCAATGCCACGCTGACGGGCGGCATCTGGCAGGCGCTGAACGGCTCAACCCTGCGACTCGTGCTGCCGCAGGCGATCGCGACCAACGCCGCCACGATTGTGATCGACGGCGCCAACTCGAGCTTCTACCGCGATAACGGCTCGACCAACGCGCTGTCCGGCCTGACCGCTAATGCGGCCGGCGGCAGCCTGACGATCACCAACGGCTACAGCGTCGCCACAATCGGCGATTTCACCAATTCGGGCGTGATCAACGTCGGCACCGGAAGCACTTTCGGATTGACGGGCCAGTTCACCCAGACCGGCGGAAGCACCAACCTTCAAGGCGGCGTGCTCGGAGACGTAAGGCCGCCGTCTGGCAACGCACTGCATTTCGACGGCAACGACTTTATCGAGATGGCGGACAGCACGACGCTGCATTCGTCCAGCGACCTGACCGTCAGCGGCTGGTTCAAGGCCGACGGCTTCCCGCGAACCTGGCAGAACATCTTCTTCAAAGGCGACGGGCCGGACACGGTGTCCGGCAATGCCAACCGCGAATTCGCGCTCTGGCTCAATTCGTCCGGCTATCTCTATTTCAGCTCGACGCCGCAAAGCCGCGTCAATATCGGACAGCTCGATCTCTCCACGGCGTCCGGCCTCATCAAGGCCGGTCAGTGGTACCATTTCGACGCCGTCGTCAGCGCGTCCGGCAACTTCATGCGGCTCTACGTCAACGGTCAGCTCGCCGCCGAGACGACCTACGATGCGAGCGGCATCCGCGACACCACTGGTCCGTTCCGGATCGGGCAAGCGCCGGGATGGGATAATTCGTTCCAGGGCAGCATCGACGAGATCAGTGTTTGGAACGTCGCACGTACCGCCGATCAGCTTCGCACCGACATGTACCGGCACCTCACCGGCAACGAAAGCGGCCTGAGCGCGCTGTGGAATTTCGAGACCGCCGGGGCGACCGTCGCGGACGTCAGCGGTCACGGCAACACCGGCTATCTCGGCAGCATCATCGCGAGCCAGCCCGCCTGGACGTCCGGCCCGGCACTGTCCTTCGACGGGTCGAACGACTATGCGGAGATCGCCGACGGTGCTTCGCTTCACCCTGCGGATGCGGTGACGACGGAGGCCTGGGTCACATTCGGTGCCAACGCCGGTTCCGGCACGCGCAACATCATCTCCAAGCCGGTCGGCTCAGGCTCGAACGCGTCTTATAATGTCTGGTACTCCGGCGGTCAGCTCCGCGCCCAGGTCGGCAACGCCTCGGGCGTCATCCCGACGCTGAATTACAATTTCACGCCGGTGCAGGACGCCTGGTATCACATCGCCTTTACCTACGACGCGAGCGGCGAAAAGCTCTACGTCAACGGCGCCCTGGTCGCGTCCGCCACGTCCACGGTGACGCTGGGTTACGACAGCCACCCGCTGGTGCTCGGCGAGGACATCAATTTCAATTCGCTCGCCGGCCAGCCCTGGTTGGGCAAGATGCGCGATGTCAGGGTGTGGAACGTGGCGCGCAGCATCGCGGACATCCAGGCTGACATGAACCGTACGCTGACCGGCAGCGAGAGCGGTCTCGTCGGCTACTGGCGCCTCGACGAAGGCAGCGGCGTCGTGCTGCATGATGCGACAGCCAATCACAATAACGGGCTTTTGGGCGGTGCGCCGGACTTTGTCCCGAGCCAGGTCGCCACGCAGCCTCTGGCGCCGGTCGCGACATCGCTGGCCTTCAAGGGGGCCGACACCAACGTTCAGATCGTTGACAGTGCAGCGTTGCATCCGGCCAGCGCGCTCTCGGTCGAGGCCTGGGTCAATGCGGGCGACAATTTCACCGCGAATACGCGCCATATCCTCGGCAAGGCTGTCGGAACCGGCTCCAACGATTCCTATGTGGTCTGGTACGAAAGCGGCGCGCTGCGTGCTGCCGTCGGCAACGCCTCGACAGACGTTTCGGTCGCTTATAGCTGGACGCCGGTTCAGAACAACTGGTACCGCGTCGCGTTCACCTATGACTCGACTGGCCTCAAGCTCTATCTCGACGGATCACTGGTGGCGTCGACCACGTCGACGGCAACGATCGCCTACGACAGCCACGCGCTCGTGATCGGGGACGAATTCAACAACGAGCGCCTGGGTATGCCCTGGTCGGGCAGGCTCGCGGAGGTCAGCGTTTGGAACATCGCACTGACGCAGGCTCAGATCCTTGCGACGACGCAGTCGCTGAGCGGCAATGAAGCCGGGCTGATCGGCTACTGGAAGCTGAACGAAGGCAGCGGAACCGCCGCACGCGATTCCTCGACGAGCGGCGGCAACGGCACCATCGCCGGCGCGGGTCCGACGTGGGTCACGACACACAAGAGCGCCGTGAGCATTCAGGACGGCACGCTTTCCGGTCGCGGTGTCATCTCCGCGGATCTCGTCAATGCCGGGCAGGTTATTGTCGGCGGCAGTAACGCGGCCGGATCGCTTGTCGTCACCGGCGGTTACACACAGACCAATGGCGGCGCGCTCAACATCGAGGTCGGCGGCATCTCGGCCGGATCGCAGTTCGACCAGTTTGTCGTCGACGGCGCGGCGACGCTCGCTGGTGCGCTCAATGTCAGCCTGATCAACAGCTTCCAGCCGACCTCGGGTCAGAGCTTCGAGATCGAGACGTTCGGCTCGCACCTCGGCACGTTCGGAACGATCAACGGTCTTCCGACGGGCTTGACCGCCAATTACACCGCGACCGACCTCACTTTGATCAGCCAGGTTATCGGCATCACGGTAGTCCCGACATCCGGGCTCGAGACCACGGAGGCCGGCGGCAGCACCAGCTTCTCGGTCGTCCTCGATGGTCGACCGACGGCCGACGTTTATATCGACCTCGATACCGACAATGCCGCGGAGGGCACGCCCTCGATCAGGACGCTTCATTTCACGCCGCAGAACTGGGATACGCCGCAAGTCGTCACGGTCACCGGCGCTGACGATCACGTCCAGGATGGCGACGTCGTCTATCACATCGTTCTCAAGAAGGCGGTCTCGACCGACGCCAGTTACAGCGGATTTGATCCGAGCGACGTGACGCTCGTCAATCGCGACGACGACTATGCAGGCTTCACCGTCACGCCGTCGTCGGGCCTCGTCACGACCGAGTCGGGCGGGCAGGCGACCTACACTGTCGTCCTGAACAGCCAGCCGCTGGCCAATGTCGTGGTTAGCCTGACGTCGAGCAATCCGGCGGAAGGCACCGTCACGCCGCTCACGCTGACTTTCACGGCGCAGACCTGGAACGTCGCGCAGACGGTCACCGTCCAGGGCGTGGACGATCAGCTCATCGATGGCGACGTCAGCTACAAGATCCAGGGCACCGCGACCAGCAGTGACGCGAACTATAATCACGTCAATTTGCCGGACGTCAGCGTCGTCAATCGCGACAACGACACGCGTGACCTGCAGATCAGCAATTTGACGCTGACGCCTGGGACGGGCCTGCAATCGAGCGGTACGGTGCTGGTGCAGTGGACCGTGACCAATGTCGGCAATCTCGCCACATCGGGCGCGTTCAACGACCTGATCGTGGTCAAGAACACGACGACAGGACAGACGCTATTCAGCACGACGGTGCCGTATGACCCGGCCGCGTCCGGCAACGGCGCGATCGCGGGCGGCACCTCGCGTCAGCGCCAGTACAGCTTCATGCTGCCGAACGGCGCGGCCGGAGTGGGCCAGATTCAGGTCACGGCCACGGTCAACTACTTGCGTTCGGTCGTCGAGTCCGATTCCATCGGGACCAACAACACCACCAGTGTGACGCAAGCTTCGACGCTGGCGCCGTATCCCGATCTCCAGGTGACCGGGCTGACGCTCAGCGGCGTCTCGCTGCAGCCGCCAGCCGGCGTCTCCAGCCTGTTCAATCACAATCTGATCGTGAACGGGAATGCGGAGGCCGGCAGCGCCGGTAGTCCGTTCGCAGGATGGACGGTGACCGGCACGCCAGAACTGCTGGCCTACGGCGCGTCGGGTGGACCGACTGTCAGCGACCCCGGTCCCGCCGATCGCGGCGCCGACATGTTTGCCGGCGGTCCGGACAACGCTCAGTCTTCGCTGTCGCAGGTCATCGACCTGACCTCGGCGAGCGCGACCATCGATGCCGGCGCCGCTGCGTTTGCCTTGGCGGGCTATCTCGGCGGTTTCAGCAGCCAGGAGGACGCCGCGGCGCTGACGGCCAAGTTCGTCGCGTCGGACGGCACGGTGCTCGGCACCACCACGGTCGGGCCGGTGACCGCAACCGATCGCGCTAATGCGACCGGTCTGCTGGCGCGGACCGCCACCGACCTGGTTCCGGTCGGCGCGCGCAAGGTCGTCATCACGCTTTCGATGACGCGGCAGGGCGGCAGCTATAATGACGGCTACGCCGACGATCTGGCGTTCTCGCTCTTCACCGGCAACGCCACGGCAGGAATCCAGTCGGGCGACCTGGTGATCGTGAACTGGAACGACACCAATACAGGCAACGGAGCGACCACCGGCGCCTGGCAGGATCGCGTCGTCGTGCGCAACACCTCGACCGGACAAATCCTGATCAACCAGATCGTGCCCTACGATCCGACAGCGGCCGGCAACGGCAATATCGCGGCGGGCGGCCAGCGCGCGCGTCAGATGGCGTTCCTGCTGCCGGACGGCGCGGCCGGTGTCGGTAATATCGAAGTCACCGTCACCGCTGACAGCGGTGCCAATCTATTCGAGTCCAATAGCGGCGGCACCGCTGAGACCAACAATAGCGCGGTCGCCGTCGTCGGGTCCTCGATCGCCTCCTATCCCGATCTCGTGGTCGGCAGCATCAGCGTCGACCCGGCGAATGGCGTCACGTCGGGCAGCACGGTCACCATCAAATGGAACGACCAGAATACCAGCACCCGGGCAACGCCGGTGGGTTGGACTGACACGGTCGTTATCCAGAACACCACGACCGGCGAGACGCTTGCGACCCTGCTGGTGCCCTACAGTCCGGCCGCGGCCGGCAAAGGCAATATCGAAGCCGGCGGCTTCCGCGCCCAGCAGGTCAGCTACCAGTTGCCCGACGGTTTGCGCGGTATCGGCCAGATCACCGTTAAGGTCACGGCCGACAGTGGCAATGTGGTCGTGGAAAACAATGCCGGCGGGACCGCCGAGAGCAATAATTCGGGCTCGTTCAGCTTCACTTCGGTGAGTGCGCCCTATGCCGATCTCCAGATCGCCAATATCAGCGTCGATCCGGCCGGCTTGACGTCGGGCGGGTCGTTCACCGTCAGATGGGACGACAGCAACACCGGTACGAAGTCGACGGCGAGCGGCTGGACCGACCTGATTGTTATTAAAAACCTGACAACCGGCGAGACGCTCGCCAGCGTCGCAGTGCCGTATGATCCGGCGCAGGCCGGCAATGGCGCGATAGCGGGTGGCGCGTCGCGCACGCGCCAGTATGTGGGCAAGCTGCCGGACGGCAGTCGCGGCATCGGCCAGATCCAGGTCACCATCACGGCCGACAGCAACAACAATGTGTCCGAGTTCAATTCGTCCGGAACGGCGGAGACCAACAACACCAACACCAAGACAGTCACGTCGACGGTCGCGCCATATCCCGACCTCACCGCCGCCAATCTCTCGGTCGACGCGCCGAACGGATTGCAGTCAGGCGCGGGCGTCGTGCTGCACTGGGACGACCGCAATGTCGGTAGCGCGCTGACCAGCGGCTCTTGGTACGATTCCATCACGATCAAGAACCTGACGACGGGCGAGACGCTCGACACGATTTCGCTTCCCTATACGGAATCGGCCAGCGGCAACGGTTCGATCGCCGCAGGCGGCACACGTGCGCGGCAGCTCAGCTACACGCTTCCCTCGGGCCTTCGTGGCACCGGTCAAATCCAGTTCACGGTCACGACCGACAATTTCAACCAAGTGTTCGAATTCAACAATTCGGGCAACGGCGGCAGCAACGCGGCGGAGAGCAACAATACCAACAGTGTGATCGTCGTTTCGACGACGGCCCCTGCACCGGACCTGCAGGTTGCCAATCTCGCACTGACGCCAAACACCGGATTGCTGTCGGGCGGCAGCGCGATGCTGAACTGGACGGTGCAGAACACCGGCAATGCTGCCGTTGCCGGTGCGTTCTATTCCCACGTGGTGGTGCGCAACGTCACGACCAATCAAGTCGTGGCGCTCGGCGACGTGCTCTACGATCCCGCCGCCGCTGGCAATGGATCCATCGCGGCCGCCGGCTCGCGCGCGCAGCAATATGCGTTCTCGCTGCCTCAGGGTTCGCCGGGCGCGGGCCAGCTCGAATTCACGGTGACCACTGACTTCTACAGCCAGGTCGGCGAATTCAATACCTCCGGTCCGAACGGCTCATCTACGGCGGAAGGCAACAATTCGGCGACGATCACGGCCACGTCCGGGCTCGCGCCTTATGCCGACCTCGTGACGTCAGCGGTCACCGCGCCCAGCCTGACCGTCGGCGATCCCGCGACCGTCACGATCGGTTGGACCGTTGCCAATGCCGGCCTGGCCGCAACCACGGTCGGCAACTGGACCGACGTGATCATCGTGTCGTCCGACACCAATCCGGACCACGGCACGGTGATCGGGCGGCTCGATCACGCCGGCGTGCTCGGCGTTGGGGCGACCTATCAGTCCAGCCTGACCATCACGCTGCCGCCGAAGTACCAGACCCATTCGCATCTGTTTGTCCGCACCGATTCGAACGATGCGGTTTTCGAGAACAGCGCCGAAACCAACAACACGGCGGAAGCATCGAACATGTTCGATGTAGTGACCGCTCCGTTTGCCGATCTCGCCGTCTCGAACCTCGTCGTCGCGCCGACGGCGAACAGCAGCCAGCCGATCACGGTGTCCTGGACCGTCACCAACCAGTCGCCGCACGCGATCGGTACCACGGACCGCACCGCCTGGTCCGACAGCGTCGCGCTGGCGACCGATCCGCTCGGCAAGAACATCGTCGTGACCATCGGCAGCTTCGACCACGTCGGCGCGCTGGAGGTTGGTGGCAGCTATTCCCGCAGCGGCACCGCGATGATCCCGGACGGTCTGCATGGCACGTTCTATGTCGTGGTAACCACCGGCGGTCCGTCGGAATTCATTTACACCGACAACAATGCTGTCGTCTCGGGCCCCGTTACGATCAACCTGACGCCGGCGCCGGACCTCGTGCCGGGCACGGTGGTCGCGACCACGCCGGGATCGACGGCCCAGGTCAGCCAGGCCAACGCCGGCGACAAGATCGACGTCAGCTGGACCATCCAGAATGGCGGCGGCGGTCCGGCCATGGGAACGTGGTACGACAGCATCTATCTGCAGGAAGTCGGCGGCCAGCACCGCACCCTCGGTCTCGGCGCCTTCGACTTTACCGGCCCGCTCGGCGCCGGGCTGTCCTATACGCGGTCCGAAGTCGTGCAATTGCCGAGCAACGTTGCCGGCGTTTTCCAGTTGATGGTCAAGACCAATTCCGGCCTATTCCCGGTCTACGAGCCTGTCTCTAGCAACAACACGCTGGCCGACCCCAGCACACTCACGCTGGTTGTGCCGCCGAATCCGGATCTCCAGGTCTTCTCGATCGACAATCTTCCGTCCTCGGCCAATGCCGGCGGCACGGTCGCGCTCGACTTCACGGTCATCAACCAGGGTATCGTCGAAGCCAAGGGCCACTGGAAAGACAACGTCTACATCTCATTGATCGACCATCTCGACGGCAGCGCCATCCTGATCGGTTCGTTCGATAATCTCTCGGCGCTCGATCCCGGCGGCAAGTACCAGATCTCGACCGGCAACATGCTGGTGCCGAAACGGATGGGCGGGCCGGCCTACATCATCGTCGACACCAACGCCAACAACGGCGTCAGCGAATATCCTGCTCCCGACAACAACACCTTCGTCAAAGCGATCTACGTCAACGCCGAGCCGCCGGCCGATCTCGTCACCAGCAACGTCAAAGCGCCGAATCAGTCCTACGACGGGTCGACCATCACGGTCTCCTACCACGTCGACAATCTCGGCCTGGAGCCGACCGACCAGCAGAGCTGGACCGACGAAATCTGGCTGACGCGCGACAAGACGCGGCCCAACACGACCAAGGGCGACGTTCTGCTCGGCACGATCGCGCACAGCGGCATTATCGGCAACGACCCGAGCGTCATCACGTTGCCGACCGGTTACGACGTCACGGCGACCGTGACATTGCCGCAGCATATCTCCGGCGAGTTTTACATCACGGCCTGGTCCGACGCGTTCGACGTGGTGCACAAGAGCACCCAGGATACCAACGTCAACCCGGACGACCCGAACCGCTCCAACAACGACAATTACAAAGCCCGCCCGATCACGGTGCTGCTGACGCCGCCGCCGGACCTGGTCGTGACGGTCGTGAACCCGCAGGCGACCGGCGTCGGCGGCGAAGATTACACGGTGAGCTGGACGGTTCAGAACCAGGGCACCAACGCCACCGAAAATCCGGTGCTGCTCGATCAGGTCTATCTGTCGGACGTGCCCACCTTTGTGCCACCGAACACCGGCAAGGACGTCGGCAACCAGTGGTTCCTCGGTTCGGTCGAGCACGACGGCATTGTCAACTCCAACGGCAGCTATACCAATCAGGCAACCTTCAAGCTCACGCCCGAGATCTCGGGTAAATATGTCATCGTCGTTAGCAATACCGGTGGATACAACTCAAACGGCGCCTACGTAGCGCCGACCTGGGAGGGCCAGTACACTGACAACAACATCAATGTCGGTAATACCAGCGTCGTGGCCCGACCGGTGGCCGATCTCCGCGTCACCTCCGTCACCGCTCCGACGACGAACTATTCCGGCGAATTGACCACGGTCTCCTGGACCGTGCAGAACTTCGGCGCCGATGTCTGGTCGGGCACGCGCTACTGGAACGACGACGTCTATTTCTCGCGCTATGCGACGTACGATCCTAACCAGATTACCTTCATTGGCCGTTACGCGCATAGCAACGACCAGCCCCTCGCCAGCGGTGCCAGCTACACGCAGTCGGCGACGTTCCTGTTGCCGAAGGGAATCGGCGGCACGGCCGCAGATCCGCAGCCCTATTACGTCTACGTCATCACCAATCCGGATGGCGTCACGTCCACCAATTCGCGCTCCAACGCCGGCTCCAGAGATTCATTCACGATCCGGGGTTATGAGAATGCGGCCAACAACCGCACCGCCGGCGTCCTTCCCGTCATCTATCGCGAGCCCGATCTTCAGGTCACCAATCTCGTTCTGCCGGTCGACGTGCCCCAGTCGGGCCAGATCATTCCCATCACCTGGACCGTCACCAACACCGGCAATCGCGACACGCGCGAGGGGCGCTGGACCGATCGTGTCTTCCTGTCGCTCGATCCCTCGCTCGACGGTCACGACATCGAAATCGGTTCGTTCTCGCATGGCAGCATCCTGGCCTCCGGCGCGAGCTACACGGCCACGATTGATGCACGGCTGCCCGACGGCCTTGGCGGCAATTACTACATCCTCGTTTACACCGACTCCACAGCGTCCGGCGTGCACGACCCTCTGCTGGGCATCTCGAATCTGCAATACAGCGATGGGATGGGCAGCGTTCCGGAGTTCCAGGGTGAAGGTAACAACATCACCTCGGCCCTGCTGCCGATCTCGATGGTGCCGCCGCCCGATCTGCAAGTCACCTCGCTCGTGGCGCAGGGGCCGGATCCGCTTCAGCTCGACCACGTCCTGACGGGACAGTCGTTCACGGTGACCTATCAGGTCACGAACACCGGCGGCGGAGCGGTGCCGGATCGCCAGGGCAAGTGGGACGATTATATCTACCTCTCGCGGGACCAGTTCCTCAGCGACGCCGACACCTATCTCGGAGCCGTAACCCACCTCGGCGGACTGGCCGCGGGTGCGAGCTATCAGAACAGCTTGACGTTCAAGGCGCCCAAGAACCTGACGGGCCCGTGGTACATCTTCGTTCTCACCGATCCGCCCACGACGACGTCGCCGATCATCGGCACCGTGTACGAGGCGGGCAAGGAATCCAACAACGCGACCTCGACTGCGACACCGCTTCTGATCGATCAGCCGCCGCCGTCCGATCTCGTCGTCGACACCATCACGATCCCGAACGGCGCGATGTCCGGCGATACCGTCCACCTGACCTGGACGGTGGACAATGTCGGCGTCAACGCCGCGAGCGGCTCGTGGCGCGACGTCGCTTATCTTTCCAGCGATAACGTCTGGGACATCGGCGACAAGCCGATCGGCTTCTTCGATTTCACCGGAACGCTGCTGCCGGGCGGGTCCTATACGGCGACGCTGAACGCGCAATTGCCGCCGGCGACGCCGGGAACGTACCGGGTCATCGTTCGCACCGACATCTTCGACGACATCGTCGAGGCGCCGACGCAGAACAACACGACGGTGTCGGCGAGCGTCCTGAATGTGACGGTGCCGGAACTGCATCTTGGCGTTGCGCAGGATACCACGCTCTCGACTGGTCAGGATCGACTGTTCCAGGTGACGGTGGCGCAGGGCGAGACGTTGCAGGTCGATCTGACCGCGGCGGACTCGACCGCCGCCAATACGCTGTTCCTGCGCTACGGCGCGCTGCCAACTCCCGCGAACTACGACGCGTCCTATCAAGGCGCCGTGCAAGCCAACCAGGTCTCGGTGATACCGTCGACGACGGCAGGCACCTATTACGTGCTGGTGCATGGCCAGTCGGAGCCGGGCGCCAATTCGCGCGTGACCTTGCTCGCGCATGTGCTGCCGTTCGGCATCACCGACGTGAAGCAGGACCAGGGCGGCGACGATCGTTACGTCACCACCGTGATTTCCGGCGCCCAGTTCGACGCGCAGGCGGTGGTGAAACTGGTTCGGCCGGGCTTCGCCGAATACGAGCCGGTCAGCTACAAGGTCATGGACCCGACGCGGATCATCGCGATCTTCGATCTGCGCAACGCTCCGCACGGCCTTTACGACGTCGAGGTGATCAACCCGAATGGCCTGATCGCCATCGCGCCGTATCGCTATCTCGTCGAGGAGGCGCTGCCCGCCGACGTCAGCATCGCGCTCGGCGGACCGCGCGTGATCTGGGCCGGCCAGAGCGGCCTCTATGGCTTCACGCTGACGAGTCAGACCAACGTCGACATTCCCTACGTCCAGTTCCAGTACGGCGTACCGGGCACACCGCTGAACGAGGGCGTGCCGTATCTTGGCGTGACCACCAATGTCACGGGAGCGCCAAACATCGCCGACGTGCCGTGGGCCAGCATTGTGCCGATGTCGGATACCAACGGTCAGTCGCTGACGACTGGCTACGCCTACGATCTCCCCACGCGCGCCAACACCACGTTCAATTTCCTGGTGCAGACCTATCCGAACGGCCTGCCGCCGGGCAATCAGAGCGAGCAGCCGGGCGTCACCGCGTTCGCCTTCAACATCATGGGCTCTGCCACCGCGCTCACGCCCGAGGAATATGTCGCGCAGCAGACGCAGTTGGCCGAAACGCTGCGCCTCAACATCCTGAAGGATCCGACGGCCTCGTCGGCGCTGCAGAACCTCGCGGCGGATGCGAATTCGTGGCGCGATCTTTACCTGACGGCCCTGACCCAGGCCGGCCTGCTGCGGCCGGTCGATCAGCCGCCCGAGATCCACGACAATCCCGTTCTCGTCAGCCTGCAGGCGACCCTTGCGGCCGGCATTCTCGCCGGTCCCGCCGGCAAGCAGATCATCACCAACGGCAATTTGCTGCAGTTCTTCAGCCAGGTGCAGCAATGGTACGGCAGCGACCCGACCGCGACGACGCCGTACCAGACGACCAAGGAAGACACGGTCAGCCCGCACGAGCCGACCCAATATGTTAGCTTCGATCCGCCGCCGGCCAGCGATTTCGATCTGAACGCGGCGTCACCGACGCACTACGAGTCGAACTATGTCTACGTTCCCTGGGCCAACAGCTGGGACTTCCCGGAAACGCAACATACCAACGACCAGACGCACCCGGAAAACCAGAACTTCATCAACGTCAACCCGCCGAATTTCGCGTCGTTCTTCAACGGCAGCGGCCGCACCGGTCAGGCGTTCCTGAACGGACCGCTCGGCTACGGCACGGATCAGTTCGTGCCCGCCGGTGCCGCCGAGCCCTACACCATCCAGTTCCAGAACGCGCCGCACGCGTCCTCGACGGTCGGCGAAATCCGCATCGTGACGCAGCTCGATTCGGACTATGAGCCGCGCTCGTTCCGCCTCGGCGATCTCCAGATCGGAAACATCAAGGTCCACGTTCCCGACGGCGTCGGCTCGTTCCAGAACGATTTCGACTTCACCCAGAGTAAGGGCTTCATCCTGCGCGTCAGCGCCGGCATCGATCTGTCCTCCAACACGCTGACCTGGCTGTTGCAGGCGATCGATCCGCTGACCGGCGAGGTCATCCAGGATCCGACCAAGGGCCTGCTGCCGCCCGACGATGCCGCAGGCGACGGCCGCGGCTTCGTCAGCTACACCGCAACGCCGAAGACGGGACTTGCCACCGGCACGGAATTGACCGCCCAGGCGCGCGTGATCTTCAACACCGCTGCGCCGATGGACACCCAGCAGCTGACCTTCACGCTGGACGGCCAGGCGCCGGTGACGACACTGGCGGCAGCGCCGCTGGTTCAAGGCGGCGCCGACTATCAGGTGCAATGGAGCGCGAAGGACGACGCCGCCGGCAGCGGCGTCAAGGACGTCACCGTCTACGTGTCGGTCGACGGCGGCAACTACACTACCTGGCTTAAGCAGACCACGCAGACCTCGGGCATCTACAACGGTCAGGCGGGCCACACGTACAAATTCCTGGCGCTGGCGACCGACAATGCCGGCAACCGCGAGCAGGTGCCGCTCGGAGCCTCCGTCCCGAACAGCGATTCCACTGTCAATCTTGGTGCCACGCCGACGGTCGGCGATACGACCCAGGATCTCGGTACGCCGCCGGCGCCGTCGACGAACCCGTCGACCAACGCCTTATTCCTTCAGGCGCAGCAGGGCATTCCCTCCGCCGTCGTCCAGACCCGTGCGTCCGAATTCTCGAACGTCCTGGCGCCCTTCACCGCGCAGGCCTTCGCGACCGGGATCGCCGCGAGCGGCGCCGGCATCGGGCCGATGGCCATCCTGGTCATGCCGGACAACACGGTGCTGGTGAGCGGCGGCGCGTCGCGCAACCAGATCTACAAGCTGAACGCCGAGGGCGGCCAGGTCGGAGCCCCGCTGGTCACGCTGCCCGAGCCGATCTACGACATGGTGCTCGACACCGCCCGCAACGTGATCTGGGCCGCCACCGGTGGCGGACCGCTCTACGAACTCGACGCCACCACCGGCGCCGTAATCGACCAGTTCGGGGATTCGCTGACCCAGAGCCTGGCGCTGCAGCCGGGGACCGGCTTGGTCTATGTCTCGTCGGGCAACGGCATCGAGATCTTCGATCCGACCGCCAAGACCTTCACCCATTTCAGCGACATCAGGGTCGGCAGTCTGGCCTTTGCACCGGACGGCACGTTGTGGGCCGTCACCTGGCCGCACAATCAGGGTCAGGTGATCGAGTTCACGGGCAACACGCCCAAGCTGATGCTATCGTTCGACGACGATGTCGGCTCGATCGCGTTCGGCGCGGCCGGATCCAAGTTCGAGGGCCTGCTGTTCGTTTCCCACACCGAAGCCGCGGCGTCCGGCAACGGCACCGTGCTGTCGATGGTCGATCTCGCGACCATGAAGGTCGTCGACGTCGCCAAGGGCGGCACGCGCGGCGACATTGTCAGGACCAGTGCCGACGGCCGCGTGTTCCTGAGCCAGTCGCATCAAGTCGACGTTCTCGGCCCGGTGCGGGCGCCGCACGTCACGAGCTCCAACCCGCCGCCCGACACGTTCGTGTCGCTGCCGTTCGCCAGCCTTTCAGTGACGTTCGACGAAGACATGCTGGCCAGCGCGGCGAGCGATGCGCGCTCGGTACTCAATCCCGCCAATTACGAACTGCGCGGCGACGGCGCCGGCCTGATCCCGATCCAGGCGATCGCCTACGACCAGGCGACGCGGACCGCCGTGCTCAGCTTCGCGCCGCTTTACGCGGATCACTACCAGCTCAAGGTCCTGACCAGCGTCCAGAGCGCGGCGGGCCTTGCGCTCGCGGAGCAGTACACGACCGGCTTCACCGCCGTCAGCGACGTCACCTCGGTACTGGACGTGACCTTCTCACTGGCCCGCAGCGACCGCGACACCGGAACGATCTCGTTCGACGTCACCGTGACCAACAAGAGCTCGCACAGTCTGGTGTTACCGCTCGTGCTGCAATTGACGCCGACGCAGCATTTCGACGGCGAGCCGGTCGGCAACGCCGGCCGCGCGGCCGACGGCTCCTGGCTGATCGATCTCAGTTCGAACCTGCCGGCCAACGGCATCCTGCTGGCCGGTCATTCGACCACCGGCAGGACCATCACGGTCGCCGATCCCAACCGCCGTCCGGTGACGTTCGATCCGAGCGTCAGCGGCGTGTTGACCGGCAACGCGCCGCCGGTCTTCCTCACCTATCCCGTCATGGCGGCGACCGCGGGGCAGGCCTACACCTACAAGCCGACGGCCTTCGATCCCAACGGCGACCCGATTTCCTTCGTACTGGTGAAGGGACCGGCCGGCATGACGATCGACGCGGCGACCGGGCTGGTGTCCTGGATGCCGACGCCGAACAGCGTCGGCCAAACGACCGTTGTGCTCCAGGTCTATGACGCCGGCGGTGCCTACGACACGCAGACCTTCACCCTGTCGGTGGCGGGCGTGAACCGCGCGCCGGTGTTGACCGCGCTGCCGGCCGAGGTCGACGGCAAGGAGGGCAATGCGCTCAAGCTCACGGTGCAGGCGACCGATCCGGACGGCGACAAGCTGATCTACTGGGCCAACAATCTGCCGCCGGGCGCGACCTTCGACGCGCAGCAGCACACCTTGATCTGGGTGCCGGATTTCCATTCCGCCGGCACTTATACCAATGTGACCTTCGTCGCCAGCGACGGCCTCCATGAGGTCAGCCAGGTCACCACCGTCGTGATCGCGCCGACGCCGCAGCCGCCGAAGCTGATCAAGCCGGCCGACTTCATCGGCAATGAAGGCCAGCCGATTCGCATTGCGCTGCAGGCGACCGACATCGACGGTCTGCCGCTTACTTATTCGAGCAATCTGCTGCCGCCGGGCGGCTTCCTCGATCCCAAGACCGGCGTGTTTACCTGGACGCCGGACTACACGCAGCACGGCGTCTACGCGATCCCGTTCACGGTCAGCAACGGCCAGGCCAGCACCACTCAGACCACCTCGGTCGTGGTGCTCAACGTCAACGCCGCGCCGGTCTTCCAGAACCTCGACAGTTTCCAGGGGCCGGAAGGGCAGAAGATCGAATTCCGCGTCCAGGCCTTCGACCCCGACAATCCGAGCTTCACGCCGCCGGACCGCGCCGCGGACGGCACGCTGTCCTATGGCGACCTCAGCATCCCGACTGTCAGCTACACGCTCAGCGGAATGCCGCAGGGCGCGACCTTCGATCCCGATACGTTGCTGTTCAGCTGGACGCCCGGCTTCGGCGATGCCGGTCAGCATGTCGTGACGATCAAGGCGACCGACAACGGCGACGGCACCGGACAGCCCAAGGTTACGACCCAGCAGGTCACCCTCACGGTCCTCAACGTCAATCGCGCTCCGCAAGTCGCGCCGATCGCCAATCAGAGCGTCGATCATGACGGCGTGTTGACGGTGCCGGTCTCGGCGGTCGATGCCGACGGTGATCCGCTCAAGCTCACCATGCTCGGCGTACCCACCTTCGGCAAATTCGTCGACAATGGCGACGGCTCCGGTGTCTTCACGTTCAAGCCGACCGCGGACGACCGCGGCAACTACACGATCTTCCTGACCGCGACCGACGATGGCGACGGCAATGGCGCCAATGCCGCGCTGTCCAACACCCAGTCCTTCGTCGTCACTGTCAACGCGCCGGACCGGCCGCCGCATATCGCCCCGATCGGCGACAAGGTCGCGGTCGTCGGCCAGCAGTTCCAGCTCGTCATCAAGGCGACCGATGCGGACCAGGATCCGCTGACGTTCGGCGCGACGGGCCTGCCGAGCGGCGCGACGCTGACGTCCAACGGCGTCTACGGCCAGAAGGTGCTGACCTGGACGCCGACCGCCGGCGATGTCGGCAAATACGGCATCCTGGTGTCGGTTACCGACAGCGGAAACGGCGATCCCGCCAACGTGCTGGGTGACCACCAGCTCTTCAATTTGATCGTCCGCACGAGCAACCAGGCGCCCGTTTGGATCTTGGCAGGCGATCAGACGATTGCATCCAACCAGACGCTGAGCGTGCCGCTGCGCGCGATCGATCCGGACGGCGACACGGTCACCTATTCGGCGGCCAACCTTCCGGTCGGCGCAAAGATCGATTCGGTGTCGGGCGTGCTGACTTGGACGCCGGGTCTGGTTCAGGTCGGCAAGTACAGCGGCATCGTGTTGTCGGCCACCGACGGCAGCCTGACCACGACGCAGACCATCGCGATCACCGTAACCGCCTCCAACGAGGCGCCGCATTTCATTCCGCTGCAGGAGCAGTCCGGACGCGAAGGCACCAAGCTGCAATTCGCGATCTCGGCCGTGGACGGCAACGACGATCCGCTGACCTACAGCCTGATCTCGGGACTGCCGACCGGCGCGACCTTCGACCCGGCGACGGCCCAGCTGATCTGGACCCCCGGGTTTGAGCAGTCCGGCGACTATGCGGTCGAGTTCAAGGTCGTCGATCCCGGCGGCCTCGGCGACACGCTCACCGCCAACATCCATATCGACAACGTCGACCGCGCGCCGACGTTGGATGTCTCCGACCACAACGTCGTTGTCGGCCAGGCTTTCAGCCTGCAACTGGTCGCCACCGACCCCGATCTCAATACCCAGCTCGGCTTCTCCGCCCTCGGCGTGCCTGAAGGCGCGACGCTGGATGCCCATACCGGGCTTCTGACCTGGACGCCGGGACCGACCCAGACCGGCGACTATGCGATCAAATACACGGTGACCGACGGCGAATTGAGCACGTCGAAGGTCGCGACGCTGCGCACGACGCTCAATGCCGCGCCGCCTCAGGTGATCGTCGAGATCACGCCGAGTTTCCCCGACGTGCCCGGCACGCCCGTGCTGCTGCACGTTGCGGCCTCCGGCATGGCCCCGATCGACGGCCTGACTCTGTCGGTCAACGGGCAAGTCCTGACGCTGGATAGCCACGGCCGCGCCAGCTACACGCCGCAAACGCCCGGCGTGTTTTCCGTCGATGCCACGGCGACTGATGCTGATGGCCACATCGGCACCGCGCATACGGTGCTGAAAGTGCGCGATCCGAACGACCACACGGCTCCGGTCGTGTCGTTCGACAATGTCGCCAACCATGTGCTGCTGACGTCCGCGCTCGACCTACACGCGACGGTCAGCGACACCAACCTCGACACGTGGGTGCTCGAGCAGGCGTTGGTCGGCTCGAACGACTTCACGACGGTCGCGAGCGGCACCACGCCCGTCACCGGCACCATCTATCACTTCGATCCCGCCGATTTGCGCAGCGGCGCCTATCAGCTCCGGCTGACCGCAACCGACGTCAGTGGCCGCAGCACCGTCGTCCAGACGGTGGTCGAGGCCGACGCGCCCGCAAGGCCGTCCGCCTACATCCAGAACTTCACTGACCTGACGGTGGTGCTGGGCGGCACGACCGTGAATCTCGTGCGGTCCTACTCCTCGCTCGACCAGGACGTCGCGGGCTCGTTCGGGTATGGCTGGCGCTTTGCCAATCTGGATCCGCAGGTCCAGACCAGCATTCCGCCGACCGGCCGCGAGAACCTCGGCATCTACAATCCGTTCGTCGATGGCACGCGCGTCTACTTGACGCTGCCGGAAGGGCAGCGCGTCGGCTTCACCTTCACGCCCGAGAAGCACGTGCAGTTCGGTGTGACCTATTACACTGCGAGCTTCATCGCCGATCCCGGTGTCACCTACCGGCTCGACACCTCGTCGGTGCCGCTCAGCAAGGGCCCCAACGGTTATTACGAACTGCAGACGGCGCGGCCTTACAACCCGACCAACGGTGCCTTCGGCGCGGCCGATTATACGCTGACGGCGCAGGACGGTACGGTCTACCATCTCAGCACGGCAGATGGCGTGCTCGACGAGACCTTGCCGAGCGGCAACATCCTCCACTTCAGCGACGGCGGCATCACCGCGTCGAACGGCGATTCCGTGCTGTTCACGAAGGACGCCGCGGGCCGTATCACCTCGCTCGTCGCGTCCGACGGCACGCGCGTGATCTATTCCTACGACGGCACCGGCAATCTCGCCTCCGCGCACAACACCAGCACCGGATTGAGTGCGCGCTACGGCTACGCCCTCGATGATCCGCACCAGCTCATCGTGGCGACGTCGCCGACCGGCGCCGCCGGCAGCGTCATCAATTACGGCACGACGGCACAGGTGTCGCCGCTCACCGTCAACCTGGGCGGTCCCAGCGATTTCGCCAGCAGCACCTATCAAGGCTCGCTGTCGGCGGGCGTTACCGACTATCTGGCCTTCAACCTGCGGCCCTTGGAGCTGAGCTCGACTCCGACCGGCGATGTCCTGCTCGGCGTGCAGGTCACGGCGGCGAACGGCAGCACATTGCAGCCCGACGTGCCCGTGATCGCGGGCCTGACGCCTCTGTTCCAGAGCACCGGCAATGGCAAATCGTTCGCGCTGTTTTCGGTCGGCCGCGATGGCGTTGGCCTGCTCAAGATCCTCGGCGCCAACGGCGCCACGGCAGGAGGTTACACGGTCCAGCTGTTTGTAGCCGGCGACGCCAACGAGGATGGCACGGTCGACGGTCTCGACAGCACCCTGCTGGCCCAAGCCTTCGGCAAGTCCGCCGGACAAGCCGGTTATCTGATCGGCGCCGACGCCAATCGCGACGGCATTGTCAATGCAGGCGACGCACAATTGCTCGGCAACAATTACGGCTTCCTCGCCGCGCCGCCGCCGACCGCGCAGGACAAGGAGGTCCTCACTCATATCGACCTGCCGCTCACGTTCGACCTGAATACGATCTCGAACGATCCGGAAGGCGACCCGCTCTTCTTCAAGCTGGTCTCGTCCCACAGCGGCACGGCGGCGCTGAACCCGGACGGTCACACCGTGACCTTCGTTCCGGGGCTTGGCTTCACGGGTCAAGCCGATTTCGAATTCCAGGCGGACGACGGCTTCAACAAATCGTCGGTCGCAACCGTCACCGTCGACGTCAGTTCTGCCGCCCTGGTCAAGCTTGACTTCCAGAACCGCGCGCCGCGTCTCGGCGAAGGCGGTACCCAGACCATGATGCTGGTCGGCGACTTCGAGGATCAGCAGGGCGTGGTGCTGCCGGCGTCCTATGTGTCGATGCAGACGCTGGATTCGTCGGTCGCGTCGGTCTCCAGCTCGGGCCGGGTGACCGCGCTCCACAACGGCACGACCGTACTGCTGGCGACCAGCCACGGCGTCACCGGTGCGACGGCGGTGACCGTCGGCGTGCCCACGAGCGCGCTCGGGCAGCGGCTTTACAATGAGGGCATCGATCTCTACCCGCTCGCGGTCTCGCTGAACGCCAATGGCGGTACGCGCCAGTTCGACGTGCATCCGGGCGACGACCAGCTGCTGACCACCGATCTGGCCGCGGCCTCGACCGGTACCCGCTATTTCGTCAGCAAGCCGGGCGTTGTGTCGATCAGCGCCGACGGCCTGCTGACCGCGATCGCGCCGGGCATGGTGACCGTCACCATCATCAACGGCGCCGCCGAGGTCGTGGTGCCCGTCAAGGTGCAGGTGCCGCAGACCGGCAACGTGACCGTCGGCGCCGACGGCGCCGTGGTGCAGGGCAGCGACGGTTCGACCGTCGCGGTGCCGCCCGGCGTGCTCGACAGCGGCACGACGGTCAGCATCTCGCCCGCCAGCCAGGCCGATCTGCCGCAGGGAGTGCCTACCGGCTTCCATTACGCCGCGGCGTTCAACCTCGATCTCGGCCCCAAGCCGCTCGATGTTCCGGTCCAGCTTGCCATCAAGGTCGACCCGTCGATCCCAGTCGGCACCAAGGTTTATTTCTTGCAGGCCGGCGACTACCTCAACGACGACGGCACCACGCGTCCGATCTGGTGGCAGGTCGAGAACGGCGTTGTCGGCGCCGACGGCTACGCCCACACCAACTCGCCGCCGTATAACGGCGTCGACGGCAAGTCGCAGTACATGGTCGTCTATGGCGACTCGAACGTTGGCACGTTGCAACTGCAGCAGGCGGCTGCGAACCAACTGGCCTTCACGGTCGCCGTCGCGAGTGCCGGCGTCTCCATGGGCGTGTTCGGCGTCGCCGGTGCGGCCGGCGTGCTCGCGACGATGGCAGTGCCGTCGGCTCCGCAGCCGGAGCCGTTCTTCATCCAGATGATTCCGCAGGTCGGCCTGCCGGTCACGACGACGTCGAACTACCAGATCAATCCGGGCGCGGTCAGCACGTTCAAGACCGACCTGCATCCGCCCCAGAACTCCGATCCGGCTGCGCCGGCGGTCACCGGCGTGAGCGTGGCGTTCCCGGTCGATCAGACTTCGGGGAACATCAAGCCCGAGGTGATCCTGACGGGCAGCAACTTCATCAAGTCCGGAACGCTGGGATCGCCGCAGGATCTCACGGTGACCTTTACCCTGCCCGGAAACATCCAGGTCACCGCGAAGCCGAATGCGTCGAGCAGCAACACCGAGCTTCACGTCACGGTCCCGGATTCGGTCGCCCTCGGCCTGGCTCAGATCACCGTCACGCGGACCGACGAGGTCCCGGTGTTCGGCAACGGGCTCGTGACGACGGTGAAGATACCGGTCGTGAGTAACGCGGCGAAGGTCACGCCGAACGGCACCTACGTGTTTGTCACGATTCCGGAGAAGTATACCGGGAACGGAGTGGAAGGTGATCTCGGCGTCATCGACGGCGATCCCACGCACCGGATCGACGCGAACAATCCCGGCACGTTCGGCAGCTTGATCGCCAGCATCCCGCTCGAGAGCGCGAAGGACATTCCGTATCCGCGCGACGTCGCGGTGACGCCCGACAACACGCGCGCTTATGTCACGCTGCTCGGGTCGGGCCGCGTCGCCGTGGTCGATACCGTCACGCTCCAGGAGCTCGACGTCGGCGGCAACTCAACGGCGCTGACGATCCCGCCGCATACCATCGCTGCTCCGAACGGAGCCGCGGTCGATCCGCAGCTGCACGCGGCCGTCTTGACCAAGCCCATCGATATCCTGGGCACGGTCAGCCTGCTCAACGTCGACAAATGGACGCTCGAACTGCAGCCGTACGACGGCGGCCCATCCATCCTGCTCAACTCCGGCACCGGCCAGGTGTCGAGCGGCAAGCTGATGTCGCAGTTCGACCCGTCGCAATACCCGACCGACTTCTACAGGCTGGTGTTGACGGCAACGAGCCGCAACGGCGTGACCGTCAAGGACGACAGTACGTTCGTCAATCTCGAGGCGAATCCGCACTACAAGGAAATCCGCATGCCGTTCGGCGCGCAGCCTTACGGCATCGCGATCTCTCCGGACGGAAAATTCGCCTATGTTGCCGCTCATAACCCCTATCTGGTCGAGGGGGTTGCGTCGTCCTACATCTTCCAGATCGATATCGATCCGGCCTCGCCGACCTACAATTCTGTGGTGCGAAACATCGCGATCGGCAGCACCAAGCTGTCGGGCCTCGATCAGGCTAACCAGGATATCTACACGCAAAGCTCCATCGCGCCGTCCGGCTTCCGCAATCTCGCCGTGTCCGCTGACGGCATGCATTTGTATGCGACGGCGCCGAACGAGAACCCGGATCCCAACGGAGCCCATTCCTGGACGGATCTTCCGGGTAGCCTGATCGACATCGACCTGACAAAGACTTTCGCCACGGGCGCTGCCCCGACCGCCAAGGTCATCACCGGCGCCAGCGGCACCAACGGCGTGACCACTACGCCCAGCGGCAACGGTGTCGCCTTCACCAACTCCGGTTCGGACGGTTCGGGCGTCATCATCGCCAATCCATCGTCGGGGGCCGAGCAGGCGATTCCGCTTGACCTCGACAAGCTCGCGACGGCGAGCAATTCCCAACTGTCGGTGCACAATGCCGGCGGCATCGTCTTCACGCCCGACGGAAGCTATGCGTTCATCACCGGGCGCGCCGACGAGCTCAATACGGTGTTCGGCGGCGGTTACAACGGCGTTGGCCTCAACGCGACCGGCGTCAGCGGCTATCTCGACCAGACCGCGAACCCGCTCTATATGGACGGCAATATCGGGATCATCAAGGATCCGCTCGGCCCGAATCCGCAGATCGTGGCCGCCACGCGGCCGATTCCGTACGGCTTCCCGACCGACATCGCGATGTCCGAGGACGGCCGCTTCCTCTACGTGACCTACCAGGGCCTGCCGGTCGCCGGCGGCACCGGCGGCGTGATGGTATTCGACGCGCAGGCCATGCTGGGCCAGGTCGAAGTCGCGCTCGCAGCGTCGCCCACGCTGCTGCGCAAGGTCGCGGTCGACGATCTTCCGCTCAATACCAACAGCCAGCGTCAGGCCAACGCGGTCATCGATATCCGGGCGGACTATCTGTTCCAGATGGTGAACGGCCAGCAGGTGTTCGGCGTACCCGACGGCAGTCTGCGGGCCCCCGTCGCGACGGGCGGCCGCCCGGCGGGGATCGCGGTCATGCACAGCCCGACGCCGTCGCTGACGATCTACAAGCAGGTATCGGACGGCGAAGCCGGCAACAAGAACCTGCTGCCCGGCGTCAATCTGGCGCCGACGACCAACGTCCAAATTCCAGCAACCCGCGTCGATCAGATCAACGGCACCGTCGCGAACGAAAACGGCGACTTCATCTTCTCGCTCGACGTTCGTTCCAAGGTCACTCTGCTGATCGACGGCAAGGTCGCGACCAACGTCCGCGACGCCCTGAGCCCGGGCAGCACCATTTCGACCTTCCAGGACGTGGTGCTCGACCCCGGCGTCTATCACAAACTGATCGATGCGGTTGCGAGCCTCGATCCGAGCCTGAAGAACCACGCCTATGTGATCACCGCGACTGCGTACAATCCGGCGGTGCCGACCACGCTCGGCCGGTCGGTCGTCGCCAACGGCTTGATCATCGACCAACTGGACCAGGACCAGGCTCTCCCGGTCGGTCATCAGATGGTCGACGGCGTCGATCTCTGGGACGGCCATCTGGCCGTATCCGAGGATGACATCACGCTTCCCGGGCGTGGTCTCAGCCTCGATTTCTCGCGCACCTACAACAGCCAGGGCGACTCGTCCGACGGCCCGTTGGGGGCCGGCTGGAGCAGCTCCTACGACACGAAGCTGATCAAGGACGACCAGGGTTACCTGACGGTTGTCGGCGGCGAGGGGACCGGCAACAGCTTTGGTGCGACGGGCCATACCAATTTTGCGCTGGCCGCGACATATGGCGTTCCGTCCAATCTCGCGGCGACCGCGCTGTTCTTCGACCCGCAGCCCGGCTATCACTCTGTTCTTGTCCAGCCGGACAAGAACAAAGCGGCTTACGACTTCTACACGGCGTCGCACACCCGCTATCATTTCGAGCTCGAATCCGGACTCGAGCCCTTTGGTAAGACGTTTACGCTGCGCTACATCGAGGACGCCAGCGGCAATCGAATCGACCTGTACTACACCAACGATGCGACGCTCGATCCCCGCGTCAACGACATCCCGTCGGATCTCCGCAACAAGCTGGACAGCGACGCGACCACGGTCGACGTCGTCAAGGACAGTGCGAACCGAGCCTTCGTATTCAGCTACCAGATGATATTCGGCGACAAACGCATCGTCGAGCTGAAGGGCTACGACACTGTCAGCCCGAATCACGATCTCCAGGGTCTCGACATCCACTATTACTACGACGATGGCTACGGCAACCTCACGAGCATGGTCCGCGACGCAACGCTGCCCGACGGCAGCGACAGTTATTTCGAGAAGTATACTTACACGCCCGGCGACGAGCGTCTCGGCCACAACATGCTGTCGCGCACCGTTCCCAGCAACAGCGCCGCCACTCCACTCGGCCAGACCACCACCTACGAATATTATTCAGGCTCGGTGAAAAGCGGCGACTTGCCGACGTCGGGATCGAATGCGCAGATCAATGCGTATTTCCAGAGCCTGAACGTGGCGGGTGAACGCATCCTCGCCGTCCACACGCCGGGCGGCACCACCGGCGGGTCGAGCGAATCCGTGGTCAAGTTTCAGTACGATTTCGGCTCGAAGACGCGGACCGTATCCGATCCGCGACCGGGCGTGGCGGCGACCGTCTACACCATCAACGACTACGGCGCCGTGACCAAGATCCAGGCGCCGGAGGGACAGACCACGACCATGGTGTGGGCGACGCCGCAGACGCCTCATCCGGAGGCGTTCGTCGACGGCGGCAAGCAGGGCAAGGACATCGTCCTGGTCTCGACGACCGACGCACTCGGTCGCGTCATCACCTACAAATACGACAACCTCGGCAACGTCGTGCAGACAACGGTGTCGTCGATGACGGGGGCGCCCGTCACCGACAGCAGCGGCAATGCGGTCTCGACGATCACTACGTCGGCCACGTTCGACCCGATCTTTGACAAGCTCACCAGCTCGACGGACGCGGAAGGTCACACCACCACGTCGGTCATCGACCCGACCACCGGCCACACCATGTCGATGTCCGACGCGCTCGGCTCGCTCGGCCAGTACGCCTACGCGCTGGGCAGGACCTACGACGGAACCTACGGACCGGGCGATCTGACCAGTTCCACCGACGCGTTCGGGCACGAGACCAAATTCCTGTCTTACGACGCCTACGGCAACGTCACGGCCATCCTGGATGCGGACGGGGTCCGCGCCACGCTGACATATGACGTGCGCGGACGGCTGATCGACAAGACCGACCAGGCCGGCCACCATTCGCATTACGAGTATGACGGGCTCAACCGCATTCTCAGCATGACCGTCTACGACGACCAGCTCCACACCACCGGAGCCCCCGGGGTCGACTGGGCCGAGCGGACCACCTACGCCTATTTCGCCGGCGGCGCTCTGAAGTCGACGATCAACGGTCTCGGGCAGGAGGTCGACTACGAGTACGACGCAGGCGGGCGCCTCAGCGTCAAGACCGCCAAGAGCGTCAAGCAGGCCGACGGATCGAGCGTCTCGTTACGCCAGCAATTCTCATACGATGAAGACAGCAACCTCATCCGCGACCTCGATGCCAACGGTGATGCCCATCAATACGCCTATGACGGCCTGCAGCGTCTGACCTCGACGACGTTGCTGGGCGGTTCGGCCGGCACGCCATCCAATATTGTCATCCAGAGCTCGACCTACAACGCGATCAACAAGCTGACCGACACGGACCTGCACAAAAACAAGACCACCTACACCTACGACGGTTTGTACCGTGTCGTCGCGACCACCTACGACGTGCCGGCGACCGCGGATGGCGGCGGGCACGCACAAACCACGGTCGGTTACGACCGCGTCGGAAACATCATCTTCAAACATGACGGCAACGGCCACGGCACCAGCTTCACTTACAACGCCGATTACTCGGTCAAGTCGTCCATCGATGCGCTCGGCAACGAAACCGACTTCACCTATGCCAATCGCAACATTGCGACGGAGGTTCACCTCAGCAGCGGCCTCAGGATTACTTACAGCGATTTCGACGGCCACAACCAGGCGCACAGGATCGAGACGACGGTGGTGCGAGGCGGGTCCGGAGCCACGACCGATGTCTACGTCACGCTCTACAATCCCAACTACCTGACGAATACCTCGATCGTCACGGACGCGAACGGCATCAAGACGCTCACGCAGCGCGACGGTCTCGACCGCATCAACAGCCAGATGCAGGATTACGGCGGCCTAAACCTGACCACCACCTACACCTACGACGGCGATGGCAACCTCGCCACCGTCAGCGATCCATTCAACAACGACGTCGACGCCACGTACACTTACGACGGCCTGGACCGGAAGATTCTAGCGCAGTATGCTCAGACCGCAGACGATCAAGGGCAGCCGACCGAGCAGTTCTACTATGACGGCGACGGCAACCTGACACGCTACGTGGACATGCGCGGCAACGCTTTCGTTTCCACCTACGACAACCTCAACCGCGTGCTGACCAAGGTCGCGCCCGGGTTGCCGGCCACCGTGTCCAGCTACAGCTACGACGACGCGACCAACTCCGTCACGGGGACGGATCCGAACGGCAACAAGACGACGTCGAAGTACGACGCGCTCGGGCGCGTCGTCCTGTCGACCGATCCCTACGGCAACACGATCCGCTATGCCTACGACGGCGTGAATTTGCGCTCCATCGTCGACAAGGATGGATTCGAGACGCGCTATACTTACGACGCCTTGAATCGCATGATCTTGACCGAGAACGCCGCGACGGCGGGCGGTGCGGCCCAGACGTCGACCTCGGTGATCTACGACGACAAGCAGAACCAGGCGATCGTTCGTGGCCCGCGCTACGCGGAGACGGGCGCCGAGATGGTCGACCTGTATGATTCTCTCGGACGTCTGGTCCAGGAGAGCGTGAGGGGCCCGGGCCTTTCACAACAATACCATACGTCGGACGTCGTGGTGCAGCAGAGCGTCTATGACGGCCAGGGCAACCTCACGTTCACCACGGATGCCAACGGCAACGTCACGCACTACGTTTATGACGGCGTTAATCGCCGGATCAAGGCGATCGAAGCGGAAGACACGGCCGATGCCGGTACGACAACTTACGACTACGCGGCGGTCACCGGCAACCTGACGGTCTCGGATACCGGGCCCAACGGCACCATCGCCGAGATCGCCTATGTCTACGACACGCGGCACCGGATTGTCAGCGAGACCAACGGCGACGGCGAGACGACGTCGTTCACCTACGACGAGAACGACGACAAGACCGGCATGACCGACCCGCTCGGCCGGCGGACGACCTATTCCTACGACGCGCTCGGTTCGCTGACGTCGGTCGACGAAAGCGCACGGGGAGGCGGGGTCACGCAGTATATCTACGATGCCAACCGGAACATGCGGTTCCAGATCGATGCCGACGGGCATCAGGTCGAGAACACCTACGACAAGCTCAATCGCCTCACAGACACGCGGCTGGCGGACGGCCAGCATTGGCAATATGCCTACGATGCCAATGGCAATCGCACCCTGATCCTCGATCCGCTAACGCAGCGGACGACGATGACCTACGACTTCCTGAATCGCGTCCGCACCGTGACCTATTCGGGCGTGGTGCTTCCGACCCTGGACTATCAGCCTTCCTCGATCGTCTACGATTACGACGCCGACGGGAACATGACGTCGGCAATCGAAGTGAAGAGCGTCGCCGGCGCCCAGGTGACCGAGCGGACCACCTACACCTTCGACGAGTTCGATCGCATGACGAGCTCGACCTTCGTCAACGACAACAAGACCATCAGGTACAGCTACGACAAGGAAGGCAACCGGGCGAGCGTCACCGATTCCGACGGCGTGACGACGACCTACCAGTATGATCACCGCAATCGCGTGCACATCGCCACGACGGAAGACGGCGACACGCGATACGAATATTTTCAGAACGGGCTGCTCAAGCTGGTGGCCTATTCCAACGGAGCGGTGGAGGATTACGGTTTCGCGGATTCCTACGACAAGGCGAACCGGCTTACGCACATGGTCAATCGCCAACTGGCCCCGGGCGCGTCCTCGGCCAGTGCCGTCGCCGGCACAATGCCGCCCGCCAGCCAGTTGATCTCGAGCTTCTTCTACACCTATGACGACACCGGCAACCGGCTGTCGCAGGTCGAGACGCACGCCAAGATCGACGGCGGCGCGCCGGAAACCACCAGCTATTCGTACGATGCCCTCGACCGGCTGCACGAGGTCAAATACAGCAACGGCGGCGACCTGACCTACACTTACGACAACGTCGGCAACCGGCTGACGGAAACCGGCATCGACGCGACCGATCCGACACGGCAGGTCAACCGCACCTACGCCTACTACGCCAATTCGAACCGGCTGATGTCGGTCACGGACGGCGTCGATTCCACCAGAAGCGTGACGTACCAATACGACGCGAACGGCAATCGCATTTCCGCGACCGTCAACGGTTTGACGATCCCGTATTATTACAACGTCCTCGACCAGCTCACGCTCACGGCCGACCAGCAGGGCAACCCCGTCAAGTTCGATTACGACGTGCAGGGGATGCGCAGCAAGAAGATCACCAGCGCAGGGGAGATCCGTTACCTCTACGACGCCGGGGCGACGCTCGAGGAATACGACGGCGTGACCGGCCAGACGCTGCGCAAGTATAACTACGCCACCGACCTGATCTCGATGACGGACGTGGATTCTACCACGCAAGCACGATCGAGCTATTTCTATCTCGTCGACGGGCTCGGCAGCACGTCGGAACTGACGAGCGAGGCCGGCGCAGTCCAGGTCAGCTACATGTTTGACGCCTGGGGTAATCTGCGCCGGACCGAGGGCACGTCGGACAATCCAAAGCTGTTTACCGGACAGGATTCCGATCCGGAGACCGGGCTGCAATATTTCGGCGCGCGCTACTACGATTCGCGAACGGGCAGTTTCATCACCCAGGACAGCTTCCAGGGACATTCCGACAGTCCGCCGAGCCTGAACAGATACGTCTACGTCTCCGACAATCCGCTGCGATATACCGATCCGACCGGCCACGAGGGAGTCGACACCGACGGCTACACTCCGACGATCGAGGCCGATCCGCAGACCAATGTGATCCTCGGCGATATGTTCTCGTATTTGGGCCACGTCCTCTACGGGATGATCGAAACGCAGGTCAAACGAAGCGATAATCCGATTGTCGAGAGCATATCCACGGCCTTGCCGGAGCAACGTGGAAACATGAACATGCTGTCAGACATGGCGACCACGTTCATGCAGCGCACGAAGAAGCAGGGCGTTGCCTACGCGCTGTTCCTGGGCGTGAACGATATGATCGGCGGCACACTCGCTGTCGAGGCGGCCTCACCGACCGACATGGAGGGCAATCCTCAATCGGACGGCATGAGGATCGGCAAGGGCTTCCTTGCCGCCTTGACGATCGGTCTCACCATTAGCGGCATCAGGTCCATCGGTGCACCGAAGGGATTGACCGGGACCATCGGCGAAGGCCCGCATGGCGCGCCCGCGGTGGGAGAAGGGGTGGCGGCTGAAGCCGCGGCCGAGCGTCCGCGACAGCCGCTTCCCGGTGCACCAGAGATGAAAGTGGATCTGTCGAAAATGAGCGGCCCGGGACCGGAGCCTATTCCGGAAAACCCGATGACGTACGGCGAGGACACGGTGAATACGAGGTCGCCGGTGGTCGAACCGACCGCCGTCGATCCGCTCACCAATCCGCGGCCCTATCTGGATCGCCTGATCGCAGATCAGGGGACCGCCAGCAATTGCGCCGTCTATGCCGTCGATGGCCTTCTTGATGCCTATCGGCTGCAACTGGACAATTTTAAATCCGCTTTCAATCGGCTCTATGTCGTTGCCGGCGACGTCCTCGAACACTATCGAAATACGGCCCAAGAACTCAAACGCGCCGGTTTGCCGGATGCAAGATGGGTTGAGGGTTCGTTCGATCAGCTCCGCGCAACGGTCAACGCCAATCATCCGGCCATCGTGGACTTGAGGGCGGGCGCCGTCGACGCGTTCGGCAACTCCCCCGGGCACGCTGTGGTGGTTGACAGGGTGCTCACCATGCCCAACGGCCAGGAGGTCGTTGTCATCAGAAACTCCGGATATCAGCTGGGCAAGGGACAGAACATGGCCCCCAGCATCCCCGGCAAGTACGGGCGGTTCGAGATCATTCCCGCCGATCAATTCAAGACACTCTGGGCGGATCGCGGGAACATCGCCATCGTTGCCACGCCGGAAGGCATGATCAAGAACGGCCTCCTGGAGGCGACACAGGTCACCGCGCTGAATTCGGGCGACCTGTCGATCACCGACGGTCAGATTCATGCGATCTCGGCCGCGGCCCAGTCGCTGTGGAACGCGATCCTGCCGCCTGGCACGACGATCAATATCGACGTTCAATTCACGGATCTGCCTGGCAACGAGCTCGGTGAAGCGCGAATAAGCGCAGTCGGTCCCGGCGGCTTGCCGACGGCGGGCACGATCCTGCTCGACCGCAATGCCGGGGGCGTCGGCTGGTACGTGGATGCCACGCCGTTCGACAATTCCGAGTTCGGAACGGTGCTGAACGGTCTCGCCTTCCTCGCGAGCGGCAATTCGGCATCGGCCGGCAAATACGATCTCCTCAGCGTGCTGCTGCACGAGGAGGGCCATCTGCTCGGCATCAGCGACGACATTCCGGCCTTTGCCGCGCATGTCAATTTGATCGATGGGTCGCAGTTGTTTTTCGGACCGGGCTTCACCGCCAGGCTGACGCCCGCGCCGGACGAGGATCACCTCGACGCCGGAGCCTTCCCCAACGACCTGATGACGGCGTCGCTTGCGCCGTCGGAGCGTCGACTGCCGTCGGCGATCGACGCACAGATCATCGCGGCGCTGCGCAATCCGGGCGCCGTCCTGCCGCCGGTCACCGAACAGCAAGCCGCGCAGATCCTCGCCTCGTCGCACGCCGACCTCGTCGCCGCGCAACTCCCGACCAACTGGACCAGCAACGGCACCACAAGCGTCAATGGTGGCACCCTGGTCCTGACCGAGAACTCCACGACGCTGTCCGGTCTGTCCGAAAGCTTCGTAGTTCCCGCTGGCGTTGACACGCTCGAATTCACGATCCTGGCCGATCACCTCTTCGCCAACGCCAACGGCAACCCGCCGGACGCGTTCGAAGCCGCGTTGCTGGACCAGAACGGCAATCCGGTGGACGGCGCGGCGACCGGTCTCGCCAATACCGACGCGTTCCTCAACGTCCAGTCGACTGGCCAGATATTCTTCGGCCCGGGCGTCACGGTTTCGAGCCGCGCTGCGTCGGGCGATGGCGGCTCGCTGTCGCAAGTGATCACGGTCACGAAGGATCTGAGCGGCGTTGCCGCCGGCACGACGCTGACGCTCTATTTCGATCTGCTCGGCTTTGGGGCGGCCGACAGCTCCGTCACGGTCAACGTCGCGCCCAGCGCCAACCACGCGCCTGTCGCGAACAATGTCGTCGCCGATGCTTTCGAGCATGGCCCCGCGGTCCAGGTCACGGCTTCCGTCACTGACGCCGATGCCGGTGACACCCGGGCCTTCACGGTCGATACGACGACGGACCACACCAAGGGCATCGTTATCAACAACAACGATGGCACCTTCAGCTATGACCCACATGGCGCCTTCGACGGCCTGAAGGACGGCGCGACCGCGGCGGATCAGTTCCGCTACACCGTCACAGACGGCTCCGGCGCAACATCGACCGCGCTCGTGACCGTTACGATCAACGGCCAGAACGAAAACCCCGTGGTGGCGAACGTCAGTGCCGGCGTCGCGCAGCAAGGCCCGGCGATCACAGTCAAGGCGTCGTACAGCGACGCCGATATCGGCGACACCGCCACCTTCACGCTCGATCTCACCGGCACGAAGGGCAAGGTCACCGACAAAGGCAACGGCACCTTCAGCTACGATCCGGCCGGCGCGTTCACGCTCGCGCTCGGCGCCACGGCGACGGACACGTTTAACTATACCGTTATCGACGGCAGCGGCGCCAAGGCTACGGCAACGGTCATCATCACCATCACTGCTGGCCCGAACCAGGCGCCGGTGGCGAACGATGTGACCGCCGACACTCAGGAGCACGGCCCGGCGACGGCGATCAAGGCGTCGTTCAGCGACGCCGATATCGGCGACACCGCCAGCATCACGGTCGATCTCGCGACCACGAAAGGCAAGGTCACCAGCGACGGCAAGGGCAACTTCACCTACGACCCGAACGGCGCCTTCATCGGCCTGAAGGCTGGCGAGACGGCGCAGGATACGTTCACCTATACCGTCACCGACGGGGCCAACGCGCATGCGACGGCAACCGTGACGATCACGGTCCACGGCGAGAACGATACGCCGGTCGCCAACAACGTCCTCGCCGACGCGCAGGAGCACGGCCCGGCAACGGCGATCACGGCGTCGTTCAGCGATCCCGACCTTGGCGACACCGCCAGCGTCACGGTCGACCTCGCGGCCACAAAGGGGAAGGTCACCAGCGACGGACAGGGCAACTTCACTTACGATCCGAACGGCGCCTTCATCGGCCTGAAGGCCGGCGAGACCGCGCAGGATACGTTCACCTATACCGTCACCGACGGCGCCAACGCTCATGCCACGGCGAAGGTGACGATCACGGTCCACGGCGAGAATGACACTCCGGTCGCCAACAACGTCCTCGGCGATGCGCAGGAGCACGGCCCGGCGACGGCGATCAAGGCGTCCTTCAGCGACGCCGATATCGGCGACACCGCCAGCGTCACGGTCCATCTCGCGACCACGAAGGGCAAGGTCACCAGCGACGGCAAGGGCAACTTCACTTACGATCCGAACGGCGCCTTCATCGGCCTGAAGGCGGGCGAGACCGCGCAGGATACGTTCACCTATACCGTCACCGACGGAGCCAATGCTCATGCGACGGCAACGGTGACGATCACGGTCCACGGCGAGAACGATACGCCGGTCGCCAACAACGTCCTCGCCGACGCGCAGGAGCACGGCCCGGCGACGGCGATCAAGGCATCGTTCAGCGACCCGGACCTTGGCGACACCGCCAGTGTCACGGTCGATCTCGCGACCACGAAGGGCAAGGTCACGAGCGACGGCAAGGGCAACTTCACTTACGATCCGAACGGCGCCTTCATCGGCCTGAAGGCCGGCGAGACCGCGCAGGATACGTTCACTTATACCGTCACCGACGGGGCCAACGCTCATGCGACGGCAACCGTGACGATCACGGTCCACGGCGAGAACGACACGCCGGTCGCCAACAACGTCCTCGCCGACGCGCAGGAGCACGGACCGGCGACGGCGATCAAGGCGTCGTTCAGCGACCCGGACCTTGGCGACACCGCCAGCGTCACGGTCGATCTCGCGACCACGAAGGGCAAGGTCACGAGCGACGGCAAGGGCAACTTCATCTACGACCCGAACGGCGCCTTCATCGGCCTGAAGGCGGGCGAGACCGCGCAGGATACGTTCACCTACACCGTGACCGACGGAGCCAATGCTCATGCAACGGCAACGGTGACGATCACGGTCCACGGCGAGAACGATACGCCGGTGGCGAACAACGTCCTCGCCGACACGCAGGAGCACGGCCCGGCAACGCCGATCAAGGCGTCGTTCAGCGACCGCGACCTTGGTGACACCGCCAGCATCACGGTCGATCTCGCGACCACGAAGGGCAAGGTCACCAGCGACGGACAGGGCAACTTCACCTACGACCCGAACGGCGCCTTCATCGGCCTGAAGGCCGGCGAGACTGTGCAGGACACGTTCACCTACACCGTCACCGACGGAGCCAAGGCGCATGCAACGGCGACGGTGACGATTACGATCCACGGCGAGAACGACGCGCCGGTGGCCAAGGATCTCACGGCCGTCGTGCAGGAGCATGGTCCGGCGACGACTGTGACTGCGGACTATGACGACCCCGACTTTGGCGACAAGTTCCGTTTTGCGGTCGACACCAAGGCGACCAAGGGTAAGGTCACCGATAATGGCAACGGCACCTTTACTTACGATCCGAACGGCGCCTTCATTGCATTGAAGGCGGGTGACACGGCGGCTGACACCTTTGTCTACCAGGTCAAGGACGCTTCCGGCGCGTGGTCGACCGCGACTGTCACGATCGCCATCATCGGCCAGAACGACGTCCCGGTGATCACGTCGAACGCGCAGGGCGCCGCCCTGATCGAAGACGCGCACATCAACCGCATCGAGAGCGGCTCGGGAACGATTACCTTCACCGATGCCGACATCGGCGACGTGCATTCGGCATCGTTCACCGCACAAGGTCCCGATTATGTTGGCTTATTCGGGCTAGCCCCCGGCAAGAGCGACGGCGGCGGCGGGGCGATTGGTTGGACGTTCCTGGTTTCCGACAGCGCCATCGACCATCTTTCCGCCGGGCAGAAGCTGGTTCAGAAGTACACGGTGACCATCGACGACGGTCAAGGCGGACGCGCACTTGAGACCGTTACGGTTACGATCACGGGAACCAATGACGCTCCGCTGATCAAGGGCGGGACGTACAAGACCGACGTCGAAATCGACGACGACCATCACGGTGCTGGACCGGCATCCGGTACGATTGCCTTTGGCGACATCGATCTAAGCGACAAGCATGTCGTCATTGTTCAGTCGCATGATCGTGGCGGAAGCTATTTCGGGGCGCTGGAAGCCGTCATGGTTCGCGACGCGAACGGTAGCGGGCAGGGCGCGGTGCAATGGACATACCGAATCGGCAACCAAGCGCCCAACCTTCGTGACGGCGAGAGACTGGTCCAGCTCTACGACGTCGTCGTCGATGACGGCCATGGCGGGAAAGCAACCCAGACCGTTACGGTTACATTGGTCGGCACGGAGCACGGGCGCAGCCATGACGAGGACCAGTCGCAATTGATCCTGCCTTGGGAAATCAAGTTCGATTTCCCGCAATTCCCAGAGATCAAGGGACATACGAATGACATGGAGCCGCAGCAGTCCATGCACGGCTTGCCATACTTTACGTTCGTCGCTTTTAGCGGTTGGCTTCCGCACCAGGGGCCTGGCGTCAACACAAAGAGTTTGGATCCGCTCCCGGAGCCGGACGACGATCTTAATTATTGCCCGATGCCGCCGTCGCTCACGCCGTGGCTCCATGGCGCGTCGCCCTTCAGCCTCCAGGACCTGCAGCACCAGTTGCAGCTCCTGGATTCAAAGAGCTACGGTACGCTACCGCCCAATCCCGGAGCTTCCGGCGGGGAGCACAAGGGCGATGCGTTGCCCGGCGCGCCGAGCGAACAGAGTGGCAATCAGCAGCCCGGAAAATCATCCGACGGGTCCCGGTCGAACCGGGGTGAAGCCGGGCCGCAGCCGTCGTCCGCTGATCGGGCTGCAGCCAACGTCGACGAGGATGGCGGGCGGGTGATCGACCGCGTCGCCGCCCTGATGGCGCCCACCATGCTGCTGCAGGGCGTGGTTCCCAGCGCGCGCAAGCGTCGCATGTCGCGGAATGAAAGAAGCCTCGGCGTCTCATTCACGAGCGCGGGTGGCGTCAAATCGGTCGTGTTCAAGCTCGGATATGATGCTGAGCGTCTAAGCGTTATCGGTGTGGATCCCGGAATCGACCTCCCGGAATCCGCAAGGGTCACGCTGTCCAGCATGCCGAGCGATGGCACCGCTCTGGTCTGCATCGCGGTGACCTCGGATGAGGACTTGCCTGGCGGGACCGTGGATCTTGCATCACTCTCCGTCCGATACCTCGATGGTACAATGGACGGCGAACTCAAGCTGCTTGCCGTCGACGTGAACGGAGAGACCGCGGCGGAGAGCGAGCCGGTGCGGATTCGCTTCGATAGCTTGCCGCTCAATGATGATGCGGCAAACGGTGGCCGCGAGATGTTTGACCATCTGAATTCCATCGACAGTGCCGTATTGCCGGATGGCCGCGTCAGAATTTCGATGGACACGCTGACTCGGCCGGCGCCCGTTCCGTCGAGTGACAAGGGTGATTCTCGCCGTGCACACAAGCCGGTCCGGATCGCGATCCAAGGTGTCGCGGAAGAAGCGCCGGATAGCACGGATCCGTCGTGTGCGGCGGACCATCTTTGGCAAACAAAGCCGTCCTCGCTCGACGCCGAAACGGTTGCGAGCCAGGTTCGTATCCCGGCGACGGCTCTGAAGACCGGCGCGGTGGGACCTCGCATTTCGATCCTGTGATGCGAGTTATCTAGAGAGTGGAAGAAAGTCTGAAGCCATGTCCAACGAGAAAGATACGGCGAGTTCTGTGGGCCAGCCGGCCAGGGAGGGCGGTGCGACGGCTGCTGCGCAGCCGGGGATCAGGGTCGATACGGCCTCGCTGAAGAGTTCCTACTGCAATGTCGTCAGCGGAAACAGCACCCGTGAAGAGGTCGTGTTGTCCTTTGGTGTCAATCAGGATTGGGACATGGGCCCGCAGCCGCGCGAGATCCAGCTGCACCACCGCATCATCCTGAGCCCCGGCGCAGCCAAGCGTCTGCTCGATTTGATGACGAAGCTCGTGCACGATCACGAGGCGCGGCACGGGGAAATCAAATAGTCGGCAGGCGATTTGCCGCCTCAATCTGGTCTTGCAAAAGCGAGCATGTTGTCGCGCTGGTCTTGTAGCCGAAGCGTCTGCTGTCGGATCCGGTACTGAAGACGTTGCGCCCGGTCCTGCGCGTAGAGTTGCAGGATTCTGGCAAGCGTTGCCGGGAGCGGCCCCGGTTTGCCGGCGAGGATACGTTCGAACAGACGGGCGAGTCCTGACGCAAATACGAGCGGCAGTTCGTCGTCAAGCGCGGCGATGATCTCATAGGTACCAGGCTGGCCTTGCCGTCCGCCACGGCCGATCAACTGGCGATCGATCCGAGCCGATTCGTGGAATTCCGTCAGAACGACGTGCAGGCCTCCCTTGGCCTCAACGCCATCGCCGAGCTTGATGTCCGTGCCGCGGCCCGCCATGTTCGTTGCGACCGTGACGCGGCCGGCCCGTCCCGCCTCGGCGACGATATCAGCTTCCTGCCGATCGTGATGCGCGTTGAGTACGACATGATCGATGCCGGCCGTGTTGAGCAGCTTCGACAGCAGTTCCGACGTCTCGATGGCCCGCGTGCCGATCAGGGTCGGGCGCCCCTCGCGGCGGTGCTCAAGAACGGTGTCGACCACGGCGGACCATTTCTGCTCAGAAGTGGCGAACATCCGCGTGCCGCGCGAAGTGCGCCGGGTCGGCCGGTGAGTCGGGATGCGCACCACCGGCACGTCGTAGACGGCGCGGAGCTCTCCAGCGACTTCCGAGATCGTACCGGACATGCCGCAGAGATGCAGATACCGTCGGAAGAAGCGCTGATAGGTAATGCTGGTCTGCGTCGCGTGACGCGCCGTGATCTCACAGTTTTCCTTGGTCTCGATGAGCTGATGCAACCCGTGCTGCCAGGATCGGCCTTCGGCGATGCGGCCGGTGAATTCGTCGATGATCTCGACTTTTCCGTCGACGACCACATAATGCTGGTCGATCTTGTAGTGATGTAGTGCCGCGAGTGCATAATTGACCAATTCCTCGCGTCCCTTTCGCGCCTCCCAGATTCCGTTCAATCCGTGACTGAGCTTCTTTAGAGTTTCAGTGCCTGCCGGCGTCAGCTCGACATTCTGAGCATTGCCGTAAAGCACGAAGTCCGCGTGCGGCTTGAGTTGGTTCGCAAAGCCGAGCGCCTGCGCGAACACTTCGTTCGGCAGCGGATTGGCCTCGGCGCCGGCGATGATCAGCGGCGTGCGGGCCTCGTCGATGAGGATGCTGTCGGCTTCGTCGACGATCGCGAAATAGAGGCCGTGCAACAGCAGCGGCGGCATGTTCGCGCCGCTGAGCTTGCCGGCCATCCGGCTGGCGTGGCTGCGTCGGTCGCCGAGTTTCAATCCGTCGCGCAGATAGTCGAACGCGATCTCCTTGTTGACGCCGTAGGTCACATCGCAGGCATAGGCGGCGCGGCGCTGCTCGGCCTCGTCGTCATGCTGGATCACGCCGACTGTCAGGCCCAAAGCGCGGTAGATTGGCTCGAGCTCTTCGGCGTCGCGCGCCGCCAGATAGTCGTTGACGGTGATGACGTGGACGGGACGGCCGGAGAGAGCAGCGGTGATCGCGGTGGGCAGTGCCGTCAGAGTCTTGCCTTCGCCAGTCTGCATCTCAGCGAATCTGCCGTCGATCATTGCCCAGGCGCCCATGAGCTGCACGGCGTGGTGACGGATCCGGAGCACCCGGAAGGTTGCCTCGCGGACCAGCGCAAAGCTGCGCGCGACCAAGTCGGCGCGAAAGCCATGGCGCAAGAGCGGGCCGCGCAACTGCCTTGCGGCCTCCGCGAGTTCCGCGTCGCTGAGGCCAGTGAAGAGGGCCGCGCAGTCGTCAGCGAGCTTGACGCGCGCCGCCAGCTTGCCGGCGTAGTTCTCGAACCGTGACGCGATGCCGCCGAACGTCCGTGTGAGAACGAAATCCATCGGTCCGATCTTGACGTCGCCGCGCTCGGCGTACGGGCTTCGGCTGCGCCAGGTGTCGCTCTTGTCTGGCGCCCTAGCCATCAGGCTTCGAACCGCGACAGGAAGAGTTGCCGCAGCCGCCGATACCATTGCAGGGCCAGCGGCTCCATCCCGTGGTCGAAACGTACCAGCACGTGGCTGCCGAAATTGGCGTGGGAGGCCTCGGCCGGCAGCTCGAGATCGAACTGGAACGTGCGGGCCAAGGTCGTCAGTTGGTTGCTGTCGCGCGGATCGGCCGTGAAGCGTCCGCCACCGGCTTCGGTGAGGGCCTTGCTGGGCAGGCGGTCGGACGCGGCGGGGACTTCGCGGACTATCTTGCTCTGGTAGCTGACCGAGGGCTGGTTCGCCAGCCGTACGTCCATCTTGTCGGTCCTGTTGCGGACCAGGTCGATGTCGTCCTGCGCCACGACGATGCGCGCGATCCGCGACTGCGGAAAGATCACGTAGCCAAGCACCTCGCCCCTCTTCGCGTAGCGGCCGGGCAGGTCCTCGGATGCCGGCGACAGGAAGACGCCGTCCACGGCGCTGCGGACGTTGAGGGCGTCCTTGCGTTCCACCGCGCGCTGCAGATTGGTCTGCTTCAGGGCAATTTCCTGGCGGGTGATCTCAGCCTGGTTGCGGTCGGTGAACTGCTCGGACGACAGGCGCCGCGTCAGTCCGTCGATCTCCGACTGCAGCACCGTGATCCTGGAGGCCATCTCGGGCTCGTCGGCCTCAACGAGGACGTCGCCGGTGTGCACGCTCTCGCCTGGGTTCGCCACCACCTTGCTGACGAATCCGCTGTCGGCGGCCCGCACATAGCTTTGTTCCGGTAGCCAGACCACGCCTTCGGACACGGTGGTGAGCGGAACGGGCAAGAAGAACAGCGCGCCGGACAGCAGTCCCACGGCCGCGAAGGTGAGGGAAGCGGCGCGTAAGCGGCGCTGCTGGAGGCGCGAACCGATGAGCACGTATTTAAGGCTCTTGTAAACGGGCATACCGAGACCCAGCACGATGCCCCAGATCGCGATCAGCGCGCCGACGACGAAGTAATGCGACGCCACGAAGATCGAGATCGTGAACAGCATGAAGATGCGATAGACCAGCGCCAGCGGCGCATAAATTACGAACCAGGCCTTCTCGCGCGCCACGGCCGCCGGAGGCTCGTCGCGCAGGCCGAAAGCGAACC
>JAUEPE010000005.1 GCA_030403585.1 Frankia sp. RB7 | reverse complement strand
CAAGAACTAAAGGAACGCATCATGCTCGGCATCAAGGACGTCAATCGATATCCCGTCATCCACACATGGTCCTACAAACTCGCCGAGCCTGCCTGATATGATTCGAACCAAGGAAACGCTGACCTAGGTCGATGGGTACTGTCGCTTTGTCTGCACAGGAATGACAAGACATTAACAATCTTTCGTGGCTCCAGATCATCATCTCGTCACAACTCGCGGGTGAGATTGTCGGAAGAACCAATCGGGAAAGCCTCCATGGATCCTATGCTCGGCGCGGCATCGATGTTTCTCGCTGTTTTGCTTGCCGGTTATGCAATTCGTTCACTGCGTATCATCCCCACACCGTTGCGATTGACCTACCGCCAGTCGGTTGCCCCCATGTCGGTCTTTGGACACGCAAGACGTGCCTTTTAAGATCAAGATGCGCCGAATTTAAGCAGAATACTGCGCGTCTGGTTGTTCGTGCAAACTTCATGGTGCATGAAGGGCTCCAGGAATATGAGCGAGACTGGGAAGGACGCTCCAAGGCGTTACATCGTTGATGATGCCGGGCAGCGGATTTTGGTTGGGTTGACGATTGAGGAAACCCTGGAGTTTGAGAGGTTGGAAAGCCCCACAATGTTCGGCATCGATGGCAAGCACTTGATCTGGAATGCCCGCGAGGCGGATCCCGAGCAGCCGGAGGCCCGCTGGCTTGAGCTTTACGCCAAACACGAGCGCGCATGGAGCGCGTGGATGGCCGAGAGCCGGGGCCGGTCCGCACGTGAAAAGTCCCACCTGCTGAACTGAAGATCAGGCAGTCGAATCTGACAATGTACTTCTGCAAACCGAAATTGACACCGACCTGCTTGTGTGTCGCTGCCACCGCATCCTTCGAATCGCGGCCCGCGATCTCCGCCAGTTGGACGCATTCTCAAGGCTTACACCGCAAGCAATCGGTTGCCTTGGATGCTCATGAGCGTGAGGTTGCCGGTCGCATAGGCACCCGTATCGATATTGGCCCGGTTGGGGTGCAGCTCGGCGCTACGGACCGGCGTATGACCATGCACAATATATTTGCTGAAGCGCTCGTTGCTCTGCAGGAAGTCCTCGCGAATCCACAATAGGTCTTCCTCCTGTTGCTCGGACAGCGGCACGCCCGGGCGGACGCCGGCATGTACGAAAAAGAAGTCTCCGCAGGTAAAGGAAAGTCTCAAATTGCGCAGGAACTCGACGTGGCTGCGCGGAATGGCTCGGGCAAGGTCGCGTAGCAGGGCAGCTGGATCGTTCGTTTCCACTCCGGAATCGGCCGATGACACTCCATACGACGTCAAAGTTTGAGCTCCGCCGATCCTGAGCCAATCGTCGAGTAGGGAAGGGTTGCGCAGCACCTTCCCCAAGAACGCCTCGTGGTTTCCCTTTAAGAAGACGGTGTTACTTTGCCGGCTTCGTTCAATCAGGATGTCGAGAGTCAAACGTGTGTCGGGGCCGCGATCGATGTAGTCGCCCATAAACACCTCGATCGCATGTCGCGGCCGCCTGTGGACCAGATCTGCGTCGATCACGCGCAGCATCGGCTCCAGCAAGTGCGCACAGCCATGGATGTCGGAGATCGCGTAGACCCGAACCCCCTCCGGCAGCTTCGGCTTCTGCGCCGGAAGACGCGATCTAAAGAAGGGAATCATACGAGCGACAGCGTTTTTGAGTCCGTTGGCCGAACAAAGTTATTCGGGAGCGAGTAACAACGTTGAGAGGTTCTCAACGCGAAGTCAAATTTTGCTGGTCCGCAGACCCGCTTATCATGCACGCGCAATTGGGCAACCGATCTCTGAAACGTCATGCAACTACTAATAAATGCGCGCGACGGAGCGCTCGGCATGATTCGTGAGTTTAAGGGCGTGTTGAATCGCGCGATTGATATGTGGAATTAAACATCGATTAAAGAGCACGGATCACCCTAACAATCACGAGAGCCGAAACGGCTCGTTCGCGGAGCGGGTGACCCGCTCAAGCAAGACTGCGTGAAGCTGATGCAAATTGTGGCGTCCTGCTCATCGTGATGTCAATGCGATGACAGATGATATGCACGCATAGCGAGTATTTCATTCGAAACGTATACGACAGCTCTGCGTTGCAAAAAATTCGCGTGCGGTGCCACAATGTCGCTGCGATCGGTTAACACCCTCTGTCCCGAAATGCGCAAATCAACTGCGTTGCGACGAGTGTCACGCGCGCTCGACACTTAGAGGTATCGAATGGCTGTTGCAACTTATGGCTCTGATGACGCTCATTCGGTATCGCCGACGCGCGGCACTGCACTTCAAAGACCGTTCCAGGTCTTTATTATCGTTGCGGACCTTCTCTTGATCCTGATCTGCTACGCAGCGGCGGCCGGGTTCTACAGCGCAGCGACGGCGTCGACCTCGGAAGGCGCCTCGGTTGGCGCTGGGCTGATTGTCGGCGTTCTGTTTGTGTCGATCGCCTACTTTCAGGGCGTGTACGACACGCATCGTTTGCTGAGGCTCGTCTGGCAGTTGCGCAAGACGGTTGTGATCTGGGCAGCGTCTCTGACGATACTGGCTGTCTCCGCCTTCCTGCTGAAATCGACCGACAACTTGTCTCGCGGCACGGTCATCATATTCGCTGGTGTTGGTGGCGTCGGATTGATGAGTCTTCGGTTCGCCTGGCAGCTTGCACTGGGCTCGAGCTTTGCGAGGGGACGTTTGGTCGACCGCAGAGTCGTCCTGCTCAGCCTAAAACCGCTCGATTTCACGTCAAACCGGTTCAAGGATTTGCGGAAGAACGGATTTGATGTCGTCCGTCATTTTGTGATCGGTGCCGACGGTGTCGAAGATGGATGGGAACGACAGATCCGCGATGTCATCCGCCAGTCGCGGGTGGCTGATGTCGATGAGTATCTGCTGGCTGTGGACTGGAATGAACTGCCACTTTTGCAAAAGCTCGGACAGCATCTGCGAGCGGTGTCGCAGCCGGTTCGGCTGTTACCCGACAACTCGATTGCTGATCTCGTCTCGCGCCCATTCCTGCCAGTTAGCGGAACGGTGGCAATTGAACTTCAGCGGCCGCCACTGACCATATTCGAGCGATTGCAGAAACGCTGCCTCGATGTGGGATTGGCATCGTTCGGCCTAATCGCGTTGGCGCCATTGTTTATGACGATCTCAGTTCTGATCAAGTTGGATTCTCGCGGAAACGTCATCTTCAGGCAAATGCGCCGGGGATGTAACGGCAGGCCGTTCGAAATCTTGAAATTTCGAACCATGACGGTTTGCGAGAACGGCCAGACGGTAACACAAGCGACGAAGAGCGATGTGCGCGTTACCAGGTTTGGGCGCTTCCTTCGCATGACGAGCATGGACGAGTTACCCCAGCTCTGGAATGTCCTGCGCGGCGACATGTCGTTGGTCGGCCCTCGTCCGCACGCGCTGGCGCATGACAATTACTATGATGAACTGATCCGCAACTACATTTACCGCCATCACATGAAACCTGGCTTGACGGGCTGGGCGCAGGTCAACGGCTTTCGCGGCGAGACGCCGACTATCGACCTCATGGAGAAGCGGGTGGACTATGACGTCTGGTACGTCAGCAATTGGAGCATCTGGCTCGACCTGAAGATAATGGCGCGGACCGCCGCTGCCGTCATGTTCCAGGAGGCCTATTGAGGGGAACTCAGGATCTCAAGGCTCTGAAAACAGGATTGAGATTGGCAAGTGCACTTCCAATGGATACTAGGCTCCGCCGCCTCGGCCTCGTCCGAAGATCCGCACGAGCTCGTTGCGAAGAGCGATGAGGGGGGGAACCAGCATGAAAAACGCTCCCATCGCAACTGAGATTACCACATGCCGAAGTGAGAGCGGCTCGTCTTGATCCAGTTGGCCAGAGCTTTTGTCGATCTGAGCCGGCAACAATGTGGTGCCGGACGGGGGACGCCGCTTACGTGGAGGGACCACGATCAACACGAACAGAATATTGACCAGTAGCCACATGCTCAAAAGAACTAGGGCGGTTAACATTCGAACTCACCGAAAAAGAAAAGCAAATACAACGTCACGCTAACTCTAGGCAATCCGGAAGGGAAGAGTGCCCAAAACCTGGGCGGCTCGGTTTGGAGAGATCACGTGGCCCAAACTCAGCGTTTTCGTGACAAATAGGCCGCGATGGCAGGAAATTTTTCGTGAAGCCGCGAGCGCTTACTTGCCAATACCTGGGTAAGGTAAAAATCGTCCTTTGTGGATTCCGGATCAGTACGGAAGGCCTTAAACCCGACCGCGCAGAGCGTTCCAAGCGGGTTTTCGCACTAATATGCGCCAAAATAAGAGGGTAGCGCTCGGTTCCGCTTGAATCGATGGGACCGCAATCGCTTTAGGCCGATTTCGTCTTCCCCTTTGATCGCTGGCAGCGCCGCCCATTGGGCTGGGGAGAGGGGCGCAAACGCGTCCCTCCGTCAGTTTGACTCGAAGAGCTCAGGTTGCCCTTAGGCTGGCTCCACATAGTAGCTGTTATGGTGCTTGCCTTTGTAGGCTTCGATGCGCTTGAGCATTTTGGGATCCGCACGGTTGAGCACGGTTCCGAGCAGCTTCTTTTGCACCATTTCCGATCCTGAAATGGACTCCTGAAGCGCGCTCCGCGTCGTCTTGCCCCACTCGATCACATAGACCATGGCGTCGATCAGGAAGCTCACTGCTTTTGAGTCCGCTACCGGCATCACCGGCGCAAGATCGATGATGATATACTCGTAGTGCTCCCGTAACATTGCGAGGAGATCGGCCATCGCCTTTGATGCCACGATGTCGGCCGAGTTGACCATCCGCGACGCAAAAACGGAGGGCAGAAAATCAAGGCCCGTCTCCTTGCTCCGCTGCACCTGGTATTCAAATGAACGCGGATCGCTTAGCGCCTCGACTAGACCTGTCTTTGCATTGGGAGCGAGTTCGCGCGTCAAAGAGCGCGTGTGAAGGTCTCCGTCGATCAGCAGGGTCCGGTGCCCGGTCAGCGCAATCAGATGCGCGAAATTCGCGGCAACCGTCGTCTTTCCTTCCTTCGGCAAGGACGAGACGATGCCGATGACCTTGACGTCACGTGTCAATCGCGCGACGTCAACCGACACCTTGATATTACGTAAGGTCTCCGCAAAGCGCGAGAATGGATGATCGAGGACATACCGTGAAGCCGGAGATGCCTCAGTTGCTCCAGCTCCTCCAGGCGATGACAGAGCCTTTCTCGCCAGACGAATTTCCGGAAGAACGCCGAGGCATTTTACACCGAGCTCCTCCTCGGCCTCTCCTGGCGTCCGCAGAACATCGCTCAGCAGCTCTCGCGCGAATGCGGCGCCAAACCCGAGACAAAGGCCACCTACCAAACCACCGACCAGCGCCAGCACTGTTTTCGGAGAGCTCTTCTTGTCAGGCTTTGTGGCCGTGCTGATCAGGCGCGCCTCGCTGATCGGAAAACTCTGATTTTGTGTCGCGCTCTGAAGCTTTTCGAGGAAGTTGTTGTAGAGATTTCGGTAGGTGTCGGCGGCGCTTTCCAGGTCGCGTAGCCTCACCTCGGCCTGGCCGTTATGACCAGCCTGTGCGACGAGCTCCTTCACATTGCGTTCGAGCGAGGCTTCCCGGCTCTTGGCGATTTCATAATCGCTGCGATAGGCATCTCCGATGCGACGGACTTCGTCCGCGATCGCCTTGCGCACCTCGTCCATTTTACTGCCGAGGTTGACCGTCGCTTGATGAGTTTTCCCGTACTTCCTCGACCAATCGGCATACTGGCCCTGCAGATCGAGATATTGGGCCCGAAGGCGCGTGATCACGGTGTTGTTGAGCGCATCGGTCACTGTCGACTGTGCGAGGTCCTGATCCGATGAGATGGTGTCGATTCGATCGAGGCGAGCCTTGGCCTCCGCGGTCGCCGCTCGAGCCTGAACCAGCTGCGTATTAAGATCCGAGAGCTGCTGCTCGGACATCAGACCACGGCTGGTTCCGACGATGTTGTGTTCCGCCTTGAAAGACTGAACTGCCCGATCGCTGGTTGAGGCCTGTTCGCTCAACTCGGCGCTGCGTTGTTGCGCCCATTCGGTCGCTCGCTTGGTCGATTGGTATTTCGCTTCCAGCGCACCCACGATATAGGTGTCCGCGATCGCGTTGGCGATCTTGGCGGCCTGGCCGGGATTTTGCGATCGATAGCTCAGCGAAAGGACATAGGTTGTTAGAACGCGTTCGACCCTGAGGTTCTTTTGAACCAGCTCGACGGTCGCATGTTCGATGCGTTCCCGCGACGGAGGCTCGACGGAGCCGAACAGAGACATGATTTTGCCAATGGCGGTACCGAGGAGGCCCGGTTCGGAACCGTTGAACTCAGGGTCCTCTGTCAAATGGAGGCGGCGAACCACGGACAGAATGAGGTCGTCCGAATTGATCACCTCGACCTGGCTGTCAACGTAGCCCGTGTCGATGAGTGCGGTGTTATTTCCGCTGTCCTTGTCCAGCACCTGGGTCTGGCGGGTATCCATCAAGATACGCGCATTTGCCGTATACATCGGCTTTGCCATCGCCAGATAAATAAACACGAGCGTAAGGGAGCATCCGACGGCCCCAGCGATGAGGGGCCACTGTCGGCGCAGGACGTCGATCACGCGTTCTAAACTGAGGACTGCCCCACCAAATTCGATTCCGAATCGGTGCCCGGAATGGAATTGCTCTCTCGGTTGATACATCTGTAGATTCACTACCTTGTTGCTGACGGTCACCGCGGGATCGGGAGTGGCTTGAAAGGATCGGCTATTTTCGTCTTCCACTCTCCTTCGAGCAAACCGGCACCGCGCGCGGGCTGCTTGCCGTCCTGAACCTGTGCCGGGATCTGTATACCAGTTTCGTCCTCTCCGGCCGCGGTGTAGCCAGCGATCACGGTCAGGTCTCCGTTTCGCTGCACGAACTCTCTAATTTTGCGCGCGGCATCACGCTTAGTCGACGTGCACCGCGCTTCGGCAAGCCGAAGGGCCGCGCCGATGACACTTCGATCGGACGAGGACGCTTCCGCGATCAGCGTCTGCACGGCAGGCAAGATAGTCGGATCCGTGGCGACGTAAGACGCGAGTTGATACTTCAACTTTTCCTTACTGTTGCGAAGCCGCTCGAACAGCGAGGAGGGGGTCTTGGTGAACGTATCAAGATCAGCGCGCGGCGCGCGGTCGGAGAATTCGACGCATTGCGCCTGACAAGCATATCTCGTGGCCCCGGACAGCGCCACGCCCAGCAGAATCGTTGACAATAGTCTCCGTCCCACACCGCTTCGGGTGGGAAAACTTCCGAACTTCTCGCTCATCCCTGTCTTTCGTTGGCCGGCCAGCACGACGAATTATGAGTCTAACTTCGCAACCAACTGTGTCATTTTTTGTGCGTCGCAAGATAGACTGCATTCCCTAGGTATTCACGGCCAGGTTGTTGACACGCCGAGCGTGTAGGCTGTCTGCCTGGGGACTGTGCAAGCGAAGGTCGCGTTGTTCATGAAGTTGTCACGCGGTGCCCGCTGTTCTTGCAGCGATGAGCGCGGGTTACAAAGCGTGTCACGCGCGGTGTCTACAATGAATGTCACCGCACGAGACGCAAACTTACCGCGGGCAAACAAGTGCCAAACTTTCTCCACGTTGGACTTGTTGTATCGCAACGAGCCGAAATCTGCGCAGACTTCGCCGAGTGCGCGTTTTCTGGCGTGATCAACCACAGAATCGTGAGCGATGAGATTGCCGCAATCGGTCACGCATCAACGAGCAATTTGCTTCGCTATGATTGAACGCATGGGCGAAGTAGTTCAAAGTGCTGCGTCGCGAGATGAATGGGAATGTCGATGTGATGGAATCGGGTCATCGTGAGAAGGCGCATGTCCTGCCACTCGACAGCATCAGAGGAATCGCCGCGACGTCCGTCGTGATTCATCATCTTCTTCTGATGCCGACCTTTCTCGCTACGTTTCCGCACAACGCGTGGATAAATTGGTCGTTCTTTAGGAGCTCCTGGCTTCTGGTCGATCTCTTTTTCGTTCTCAGCGGAATCGTGATGTCGTTGAGCTATGTCGACGGAGAATTTGGTCGTTTCTCTCTTCGCGAGTTCATGGTTAGACGACTCGCGCGCGTTTATCCCCTTCATGTCGTCATGTTGCTGGCAAATCTCCTGTTCCGACTCTTGCGCATCGGGCTGGTCATGGCGGGTGTCGTTGTGGCGGTGCCGGCGGCATTCGAGGTGAACAACACCTATTCGTTCATCCTAAATCTCTTCCTCCTCCACTCAATGGGATTCATCGACTATCTCAGCTGGAATGCGCCAAGCTGGAGCATCAGCGTCGAATTTTACACCTATCTGGTGTTTGGCCTAGTGATACTGCTGGCGCAGCGCCTCGGCTCGTCACTCTACTTTTACATGGCAGCAGCGCTGGTCGCGATTGGTAGCCTGGTTTTCATCATATTCGTGCTCGACAAGCCAAGTCTGGGTCTCCAAACCGATTTCGGCATTCTGCGCTGCTTCACAAGCTTCTTTCTGGGTGTTCTTGCTGTGAGAGTTGCCAAGGAGGTGCCGCGCACGGTCTCTCCACTTTTTCAGGGAGTGCTGCAGTTCGCGGCGATGATCGCAAGTGTCGTGCTCGTCTCGATGGTGGAAGCCTATCCCGCTGCGAGCTTTCTGGCGCCGATCGTGTTTTCCGTCTTTCTCGGGAGCTTGCTGGCGTTTCCGGACGCGACGCTGGTTCCTAGGATGCTGGTGACCGGCCCGTTGGTATGGATGGGGCGTCGGTCATATTCCATTTACATGGTGCATGCCCTGATCGTGCTTCTGGCCGAATATTTTGTGCGGGCGCTCGGTCATAGCAACATCGTTACGATTGATTCAATCTCCCCGGGGCTGCCGGCGACGGTGAACCTCGTCGTCTCTTTGGCGGCGGTGCTGCTGGTTTCGCACTTCACATATCTCTACGTCGAGATTCCGGGCGGAAAGTTACTCCGCAACGTGTTGCGAAGCCAGCCGAGGTTCACGACATCACCAGAGCCTTCGGCTCGCCCGTCGAATTGAGTTCGAACATGCTCCCCGTTATTCGCCCGAGATTGACGATCATCAGCCTAAATATCGAGGCTATCGCGCTCGGCGTTTATCTCATTCGCGACGCATTTGGCGGCGTGATGCGGTATTACACCAGCATCCTCCACCTCGACGTACTCTGGTATGTCCCGGACGCGATCGCGATGCTGTGCCTGATACAGTTCGTCGCCTATTGCATCATCCGCAATCGCAGCATCATGGCGACATTGGTGCTGGTGCAGATCATGCTGTCCCTGGTGCTCGGCTATATCATGCTCGGCACAGGCAATGCTGCTTTGTCTGCGTTCAAGATGATGTTGCCGGTTTTCGTCGGATTTTGCTTTTGCGATGCGAATTTCGGCTCTTACCGGAAGCTGCTGTCGGTCATCGCGGCGACCTTTTATCTCTCGATCCTCGGCGTATTGCTGACCAAGTTCTACCAGATGCCGTGGGTCGGATTCAAATACGAGTCGTTCGGCGCGGTCCGGGAGGCGGGACGGCTATGGTGGGCCTACGGCGGGGACGATCAGCGGCTGATGGGTTTCGCCGCCGATAACACCATGGCAGCCTTCTTCATTCTGGCATCGTTCGCGATCACGTCTATCCGCAAAAGCACGTCCTGGTGCCTGGTGTTTGGAGCGCTTGCTATATATGTCACCCGCCTGACTACCAGCAAAACCACGCTGATCGTTCTGGTGCTCTATCTTTTGCTGCTGATCTTGGTGCGAATGCTACCGGAGAAGTCGCGTTTTTTGGCCATCCGTGGCATCGCGCTGTGGTCATTCGCTGCGATTCCGTTGCCATTCTTCATGATCTGGGCTGCATCCGGAACCGCGGCTATCCCGCATTCGACAATGTTCAGCATTCTCGATCGGATCAACAACAGCTGGCAGCTCCCGTTCGTCTATCTCAGCCAGCTGATGCCGATCGGTATGATTACTGGGTGCGGGGCTGGCTGCTTCAACTATCCGCAGAAGCTGTTTTCGCCCCTGGCCGCTTACTGGGTGCCGGTCGATAATTTCTACATCGGGACATACCTGATGTTTGGTCTTCCCTTCGTTGCCTTCATGGTGATGGTGTTCCGCGCGACTTTCGCCGTGACCGACGTCTACAAGCTGACGCTGCTTTTCGTGGTCAATATGTTCACCATCACCGTTCTGAACTATGGCCCCGCGTCCGGTCTACTTCTGATCTCGCTGAGTTTCAGTGGAGTCTTCACGCGCCGAGCGGCGGTGCAGCCGCTCGTCGTTCCGACGATCCAGCCCGAGGAGGTTCTCAGGCTTGGATCGAGCGGCCTTCGAGGATTTGAAGGGACTAATCCGAAACCGGCTTAACCCGCCGACGTGTGAGAACAGATGCACAAACGACTCGCATTCATCGATACCTTGCGTGGCATTGCCGTACTGGCAGTTCTGCTGCAACACGCGCTCGAGGTGATCGTCCAACATCATCCGACTGGCGACTATTACTGGGTGTTTCACGACGCTATTGGCTACTACATGAATTTTGGCCGGTTTGGCGTCGTGCTGTTCTTCTTTGTCAGTGGCTTTGTCATCCCCTTTAGCTTCCCGAATAGTGCAGCACCGGTGCGGGATTTTACTGTTAGTCGGTTTTTCCGTCTCTATCCGGCTTATTGGACCTCGATTCTGATTGGATTGGTCACGCTACTGGCATTGGACGGGAAAGCCTACCCTTTGCCGCAGTTTCTGGCGAACGTAACGATGCTGCAGACATTCGTGAACGTGCCGAATCTCTGGATTTTCTATTGGACGCTCGCCATAGAACTATTGTTCTATGTCGGGTGTACCATTCTGTTCGCGATGGGGCTTTTGAATCGGAGCTACACGGCGGTTTCTATCGTCGTTGCGGCTGCGCTGATCGGCATCATCTTGCCCATGATGACCGACAACCGGACGATCTCGTCCCTTCTGGAGGTCGGGCTGAACCTGTCGGCGATGTTCCTTGGTAAGGTCATCCGTGACACGGTGATCGAACGACGGCTGCGATGGCGGCATGTTGGCGCGTGCACGTTGCTGTACGCGATCTTTGCTGTGACGCTGGCGGAGAAGAGGTTCGGCGGCGTCTACCACGAGAACTTCTTTTATAGCTATTCGATCGGGGCGGCTTATGTGTGTGCCGCGCTCGTGTTCATCGTCTTTGCCGTGTTTGGAGAGCGAATGGCATGGCGCTCGATGGCCTTCGTCGGCGTGATCAGTTACTCCGTGTACCTGATGTCACCATTCGTCATCGTCTGGATCCACCGTTTTCTCGGTGTCGGCGACGGACCGCTGGGGTGGTCGTTATTTGTTGCGGCAATCGTAGCATTGTCCCTAATCGTGAGCTGGCTGACCTACACGTTTGCCGAAAAGCCGTGCATCGCGTTCGGGCTCAGGTTCCGCTCGGAGAGGCGGCCGCGGGTCATCCTCGAGCCGGCGCTCAGCGGGCAGGGCGCTGCTGAATGACCGAAGCGGCGGGATATGACGGATCGTTTATGCCATCGGTCCAAGGACTTCGTGGCATTGCCGCTCTCAGTGTGTTGATGGACCATTTCTATGATATGCCCAAGGGAGGCGTTTACGACATTCCCAATCCCGGTTTCCTCCCACCGATCTGGCCGTGGGTGCAGTCGGTCATCAATGTCGGCGGACACGGCGTCGAATTGTTCTTTATGATCAGTGGAGTTTTGATCCCTGCGAGCTTGGTCCGGCACGGATCGCTGCCGAAATTTTTCTTCGACCGCGTGTTGCGTATCATGCCGGTCTTTATCATCCTGCATTTCGCGCTATTCTCGATCGGACCGCTGGTCGGCTACAAATTTTTCCGCGGTATCGATGTTGGCAGCTATACAGGCATCTTTGCTGCGAATCTCTTGTTCGTCCAGGACTTACTCGGGCTTCCAATAGCGCAGCAGAATGCCTGGACGCTGAGCTATGAGTGGGCGTTTTATATTTGGTTTGCGCTGACATTCAGTGCGTTGCGGATCGGCGGCCGGGTTGTAGCCGCTCCGCTCGTGCTGCTTGGGCTGGCCTGCCTGATGCACTGGCCGATCGCTGCATTCTTCTGCATCGGCATGCTCTTTAGTGCTACCGGCATCCGCTTCCACATACCAGGCGGACTTGGTGTTGCCGCTGGCTTGACCTGCGCGGCCGCGATGTATTCAAGTCTGGTGCTGTTTCATCCCTTTGTTGGTCTCATCCCCGGATTCTTGCTATTCGGGATGGTGCTGGAGCGTGGCTCGGGCATCAGCAACTTGCTGAGCGCGCCGGCGCTGCAATACATCGGAAAAATAAGTTACAGCCTCTACCTCGTTCACCCCTTTGTCCTGTTTCCGTTGCAGCTGGCAGGACTCAAGCTTGTCGCGATCGGCGTCGACCGTTGGATATTGTGGGCGGCATTCATTGGATTGGGGCTGGCGCTGTCGTTGATTGCCAGCGCGTTCAGCTATGAGCTGATCGAGGTGAGGCTGAGGCTGCTCATCGACCGCGGCCTGCGTGGCGTGTTCTTCCGTCCGCTCGCAAGCATCGAGCACTCGGTTTCGCCATAGCGGCGTGGCCGCGCTTACCTACGCGGCGATGCGGCGATAACTTGCGAACAGATTGTCGGCAATACGATCCCAGTTCAGCGATCCCAGCGCCGTTTCCCTTGCGCCGTCGGTTAGGCGTGCCGCAAGTGACTTCGATGTGAGGACGCGCTCCAACGCGTTTGTCAATGAGGTCGCGTCTCCAGGCGGAACTAGTAGGCCATTGAGTCCGTCGGTGACGACATCAGGAATGCCGCCCGTTGCGCTCGCCACGACCGGGCGCCGATTGCCGAATGCGGACGCCAAGACGCCACTCTGCGTCGCATCCTTGTAGGGGAGCGCGACGACCTCAGCGGACTGGAACAGTGCGCTGGTATCGGCGGCGGAGATATAAGCGTCGATCGTCTCGATTGTCGGCATCCCAGCCATGCGTGAGTGCCACCTCACCATCTCGGGCCCGCGACCAGCGACAATGGCATGGTGGCGCACGCCTCGTTTCGACAACACATCAATGGCGTCAAGAAATACGTCGAGCCCCTTGTAGGCCCACATCCGTCCAAAGAAGAGAATGCGTCCTTCGATCGGCTGAACGGGTGCAGTATCGGCGCGCGGCACCATCAGAACCCCATGCATCGAGGACGTGACGTCGCCTTGATAGTTAGGCGATGCTCTACGGAAGTCCGAGATGCAACTATGCCCGTGCACTGTAATGTGCGTTGCCGCCGCACGCATCCGGTTACGAAGAGTCTCTTCGGTCGAGTTGGTCCCGGAGCCGCCCTCGGAATGGGGGATGGCATCGTGGACGGTCAGGACCCGCGGCAGGCTGGTAAGCCGGAGCAGCTCCATCAGCCCAGCCGAAAAATATTCAGGGCATTCATGGCAATGGACGATATGGGGGCGAAATGCGAGCACGTCGAGGAACGAACTCGGAAGTCCTATCGCGCCGAAGCGACGAATGCTGAGATCGCGCACTCGGGTTTCGAAAGGCGCCAAGGCCGGAATCCAGGAAAGATTCCACTGTTGGTTGGCGTCTTTGCGATTGAGCACGAGACGGACGTCGCAGTGCCGGGCCAATCCCGCGGCCAGCCTGTAGGAATATTCGGCGAAGTGCGGCGCGTAGATGGCGACACGAAAACGCTTGGCCATGTCAGTTCTTTCCGGTCCAAAGGTTGATCGGAAATGCGCGCATCAAGGCATGATGATCAAAGTTAAGGCGCGCGGATCCGCCCATTTCGCGCCCTTCATCGATACTCGAGGCAAACTCGACGTCGAACCGGCCTGTGCCCTCATAATAGTCACGATACTTGAACTCCGATTCTCCACTGCTCAAGCGCACGTACCGTGCCGGGACGCCAAATGCTTCGGCGACGATGATGCCGTGGAGCGAGCTCGCTAGAACCAGTTCCGCTTCAAGGATGGCATCAATTCGGCGATTCCAGGAGCCCAGTGGTGAGACCACAGTGTCGGCGGTGCGGTCGATCAGGCTCAAATCATGCAGGTTTGGCACGAAGACCCAAGGCTTCTTGGCAGTAGGACGAAAGCGATTCGGAAACAGTTGGGGCAGCAGAAGCGCAGGATCGCCAAACACCTCGGGTACCGTGATGCCCCGCCGCTGCAAGATCTCCCGTGTGCGGGGCCCACGAACCGCGCGTACATCCAGGTTTTGCACGCGTCGATTGAGGTCATCCTGGCCCGGGCGCCCGTTTACGCCGCTACCCCAGACCACATCGCCTTCTCGCGCGTAGTGGAGCACCGAGCCGATCGCAAACAAGCGCGTCTGCTCGGGGACCTCGTCCGCAAGCGTATAGCCGAAATGCCGTAGCAAATGGCCGACGACAATGATCGACAGGTGATCGCCGAAATTGATCGTTCCGTCGTCAGGTCGCCAGAAGAACAAGTCCACATGTGGATACGGCAACTGATGAATAAAGTCGCAGCCGACTTCGTTGATAAGTCGCCTCAGATTGCCCCGAAAATTCATACTGCCTCTGATTGTAGCTGCTTTCTTGCCGTAGTGTCCTCCTAAACAAGGCGACTATTGGACCATTGCATGCGATGGCTCATCGGCGAACGTATGCCTAACCCGAGATTATGACAGGCTTCTACTTGCGTCACGAAATCATCAAGCCGCGCTCGATCGTTTCTGGCGTGATCTGGTCCGCGCTCGATTCTGCGGTCGGCCAGGCGCTTGCGCTCGCGATCTATGTGATCATGGCGCGGCTGCTGTCGCCGCAAATTCTTGGCATCGTGGCCACCGGTGCCCTGGCGCTCGACTTTTGCCGGGCCGTCCTGATCGAGAGCATTGCGATTGCGGTCCAGGCTCGCGCCGAGCCAAAGGACGAGGACTATACTGCATCGTTTTGGCTCATCGCCGGTCTCTCGTTGCTTGCGGCATTACTGCTGTTTGCCGCGAGTGGTGTGATTGAACGACTTTCGGGCCTGGCAGACCTTGCGGTCGTTCTCAAAGGGTTTTGCATCGTGGTCGCGGTGCAGGGACTGTCGCGAACGCATGAAGCCTGGTTGACGCGCAATCAGCTCTTTCGATCCCTCGCGATTCGCTCGCTCTCATCCATTTCGATCGGCGGGGCGGTCGGCATTGTGCTGGCAAGCCAAGGATACGGGATTCTCGCGCTCGTTGGACAGCTCGTCTCTACATCGCTGATTTCGCTAGTCAGCCTCTGGACGCTGACGCCTTGGCGCCCCGGTCTCCGTTTTAGCCGCCGGTCCGCTGCCGAGCTCCTGAGTTATGGGCGCTACGTGGCGCTAACGGGAATTACGAACTTCGCCAACGCCAATTCTGATCTGATTTTCGTCACCTGGTATACCGGCGCCGCTGGCGCGGGCTTCTACAGTCTCGCCAAGCGGCTGGTCAACGCAGTCAGCACCGTGATTGGAAATGCGCTAAATCGTGTATTCTTTGCAACCATCGCGGGCCTCCAGCATGATCGCGAAGCATCGCGATCAACCCTGGTTGATTTCGTAATGTACACATCGATGCTGACCGCCCCGATTTTCGCTGGCATCGCGGCGCTGGCGCCAGATCTGATCGTCGATTTTTTCGGATCGAAGTGGATAGAGGCGGCCCCACTACTGTCGATCATTTCGGTCACGGGATTTCTGACCACCATAGGTCTCTATAATCATTCAGTGATTCTAGCATTCGGGAAGCCGCATTGGCAGACTTGGCTGACGCTGATATATGCAGCTTCCAACATCGCGATCTTTATTGTGGCGGCTCCCTTCGGCCTCGTTGCCATTGCGGTCGGCTATGTTGTACGCGCCGTATTGCTGTATCCGTTGTCGGCAGGAGCGTCTTTGCGTATCTTGTCGATCGCGGTGCGACGCTACTTGAGCGCGCTGATGCCTGCGTTAGGTGGTTCGGCGCTCATGGTGGCAGTGATTGTCGGAGTATCCCATACGTTGCCTTCGCTATCACCCTGGCTCCGCCTTGCTTCATTGATAGTACTTGGCGCCTCAATCTATTTGTTTGCAGTCCTTCTGACCGCGCGACCGGCGGCGTTTCGGGTCTGGCACGAGCTCTCGATCCGGATTCGCCGGTCTCCGCTGCGCAAGTACGGGCAGGAGGAGTAGTAGGTTAGCCAGCGTTGGCAGCTTGTCCAGTTGGCCGCAGCTCCAGTGTTTCGTCCAAGGCGGGCGCGGGTGCGTTGGAGCGCCTTTTTCCAGCACCCGGCGCAAGGCGATTGATCAATTTGCGAGCGGGATTCTCGATAAAGACATAAGTGATGTCCGCTGCGATCGTGAGAATAAGGCAGCAAGCCAGCGCGAATATTGGGAAGGCGCCCGGTTGCAACCCGAACTGATGCCAGACAGGCTTGAACACGAGGATCAGCAAGAGTTCGTGCAGCATGTAGATGGCGTAGGACGTATTGCCAAGACGTCCAAGCCAGGTCGCCCTGGGGAATCGAATAAATGCGCTTTCGCCGACAGCGGTGAGCAGAATGGCCAGGGAGAATAGAACGATCGCGAGATCCGGCTTGGCAAAGACGTTCAGGATCAGAATCGAGAGCAGGAATACGCCAATTCCTACGATGGCGACCAGTTTGTTGCGATAGTTGCGGAACTGCTTGAACAGGATCGCGAGCAGAATGCCGTTCAGGAAGCTTGGAAGCGCTCGCAGCATGCCATAATCGAAATTGGCACCATACATTTGTGATCGGTCATGCCAGATCGGCAGGTGACCATGGGCCAGCACGACATACAGGCTCGCCACAATGACCGCGAGTGTCAGAGCGGAGACGCGCCTCGCCAGCAGCAATAGGAGCGGGAAAAGCAGGTAGCAGAACAACTCTGCGCTGATCGACCAGGACGGCGAGTTGAAGCTGAGATGATCGGTAAAACCCCAAGCCTGGACGAGTAGAGTATTGTGTATGAAGTCCAGCACGCTTGTATGCGTGGTCGGGCCCGGAATGCCGATCCAGGCGAGCGCGGCGAAGGCGAGCAGGGTGAGCAAGTGCAGCGGGTAAATTCGCGCAATTCGCCGCACCAGGAAACGGAAGTAGCCGCGGATCCCGATAGAGCCGGTTGGATAGGAATACGAGATCACAAATCCAGAAAGGATAAAGAACATGTCGACGAACAGGCCATACGAGCCGTTCCAAACTGGCGATATGCCCTCGTCGATGTTCTTCAGATGAAAAACAAAGACGCCGAGGGCTGCAACGAACCGATAGAAATCGAGAACGACAAAGCGCGTTTGTTCACGGACTTCCATCTGGATGACGTATTCCCTGCGAGCTCTTATTTCCTTCTAGAGTCTAATTGTGACGCAAGTTCGCAACCCCACACATCTCCGCGCGGGCAACGAGGGCTTCAATGATCATGGCCGAAATGCTGCTGGTGCATGGCACGATAACCAAGCATTTGGCGTTCTGGTCGTGCCGTTCTGGAAGGCAGATGCCTACCCCTTGGTCGAACGAGTCCGGACCGGGCGCATGGCCGGTCCGGATGTTCCTCGCGAAGTCTTAGACGAACATGAAGTCGTGGCTAGTCAAGCTCGCGACACCGATGTTCTTCAGCAGAATCGAATCGTTGGCTGATAGCGTCACGAGGGTATCGTTGCCCGATTGCCCGATCTGGAGATGGGTATAGTCGGCCACCAGCAGTTTTGAGATCTCGACAATGTCGTGGTTGGCGGCATCGCCAGCGTGGAAGTTGACGATCTGGTCCTGGCCGTGGTCGTAGGCCACAGCGGTCGAGCCGGGAGCTGTCGAGAAAAGGTCATTGCTGTTGCCGCCCCGAATCGTCAAGCCGGCAGCCACTGCGATGACGTTGTGGGTGCCGTCGGACTTGGTATCATCGAAGTATTGCAGCGCGTTGGCGGCGTTGTAGCGCTCGTGCTGCGTCGTTCCCTGCTGGCTGTTGACGTTAAACAGGAAGACATCTTTCGTGCCGTCGACATTATTTGCGACCTCTTGGGTCTTGTTACCCGAGCTGTCATAGACATCGGTCAGTTTGCTGCCGTCGTTGTTGACTACCTGCGTGTAGTCCAAGGTGCCGTCGGCGTGGGTTCGGGCGATCGAGACGACGTCACCGGATGCGTTGAGATGCTGATGCTGGGTGGTGTAGGTCTGCCCCGTGATGTTGTAGCTCCAGTTGTCGGACGTATGGTCGGCGTTGGTGATGTATGCCGCCGTTTTCAAGCCGTTGGTATAGACAGTCGTTGAGCTATAACCGTCCGCCTTCTGAGCCACCTCGTTCGTGATTGTACCCTTCGCGTCGTACCAGTCCGTCGTCTTGGTGCCGTCGCTCGTCTGAGCCAAAGTGAAGGCCATGCTGTTGTCGGCGTGGGTGCGGACGATGTTGGTCAGGAACCCCGTCGAGTCGTAACTGTCGTGCTCGGTAGTATAGTTCTGGCCGACGACGTTGTAGAGGAAGACGTCCTTCGACCCGTTGGTGTGATAGTCGGTCTCGGTCATCTTCGCACCCGTCGCATTGTAGGTGCTGACGACGCTGCTGCCATCGGCGTTGACGACCTGGCTATAGTCCGGCGTGCCGTCAGCGTGGGTCCGATCCATCTCGGTGAGCTTGCCGGATGCGTCGAGATGCTGGTGCTGGACGGTGTAGCTCTTGCCCGTGATGTTGTAGCTGTAGTTGTCGTGGCTTTGGTCAGCGTTGGTGATGTAGGCGGCTGTCTTTACGCCGCTGGTGTAGACGGTTGTCGAATTGTAACCATTGGCCATCCCGATGACCTCGCTGGTGAGGATGCCTGTGGCATCGTACCAGTCGGTCATTTTGGTACCGTCGCTGCTTTGCACCAGTTTGAACGCGTAACTACCGTCGATGTGACGACGCACCAGCGTGGTGAGGAAGCCGGTCGCATCGTAAATGTCGTGCTCGGTTGTGTAGGCTTGCCCAGTGATATTATAGAGCCATATATCCTGGCTTCCGTCGGCGTATGCGTCAATCTCTTTGTTCTTGTTGCCCGTGGCGTCATACGACGTGATGACACTGCTGCCGTCAGAATTGATGACCTTGGTATAGTCCAGCGTTCCATCCGCATGTTCACGGGTGATGGCCGTGACCTTGCCGGACGGATCGACGTGCTGGATCAACGTTGTGTAACTCTGGCCGATGATGCCGTAGCTGTAATTGTCCTGGCTGCCGTCTGCGTTTTTCACGTAAGCTTGGGTCCTCACGCCATTGCTATATAGCGTTGTCGAGTAGAAGCCGTCGGCGTTCTGCGCGACTTCGGTGGTCAGATTTCCCGTCGCGTCATAGAAGTCGCTGGTCTTGGTGCCGTCGCTGCTTTGGACCAGCTTGAATGCATAACTGCCGTCGGCGTGACGGCGCACTAGTGTGGTGACGAGGCCGGTCGCATCGTAAATGTCGTGCTCGGTTGTGTAGGTCTGCCCGGTAATATTATAGGTCCAAACGTCCTTGCTGTGATCGGCGTGGTAATCAGTCTCGACCAGCTTGACGCCATTGGCGCTGTAGGTGGTGATGGCACTGCTGCCATCGCTATTATAGATCTGGGTGGAATCCGGTGTGCCATCCGCATGAGTACGGGTTACCGAGGTCACCTTGCCCGTCGTATCGACGTGTTGGATCTGGCTGGTGTAGTTCTGTCCTTTGATATTGTACGTATAGTTATCCTGTGTGTGGTCGGCATTCAGGACATAGGTCGCGGTCTTAACCCCATTGGTGTAGACAGTAGTCGAATAATAACCCGTCGACTTTTGCACAACTTCGCTGAGAAGGGTCCCCGACTTATTGTAGGTATCGGTGGTCCTGGTACCGGCCGCTGTGAGGTGGATGAGGGTGGTCTCGATGCCGCCAGTATAGCCGATCGCGTCCTTTGACCCGTCCGCATAGTTAATGGTGGTCGAGATTGGTTGCCCACTACTGTTCAGCCCGGTGTTCGATGTCGAAACCAGATAGCCATTCGCGTCGTAGGTGAGAGTGCTGGTCCAGGTCTGGGCCGAATTCGTGACCGAGAACGAATATTCACCCTGGATCTTGGACAGAGCGTTGCTGTAGTGCGCAATAATGTAGTCCAACGTCGCCTTCGAGGCGACTGGCAGAACGTGCGTATCCGTCAGAGTGATCGTCTTTAGTGTAGTCGATGTGTTGAGGTCGTGGAGTTGAGGGACGATCTCGGCGGCAGTCCCGGTCACGTTCGCCGGAACGCTGGCCGAACCTGAGGTAGTCGCAGGCGCGTCGATCTCGATAATGAGAGGATGATCGCTTAGGGGAATCGTCATCGTCGAGACATCGGTATATGTGGTTATCGCCGTGGTGCCGGCCATCGTGTCGTACACCTTGACGGAATGGTACACGCCGCCAAGGTTCACGGTCACGCTTTGCGTCGGGTTGAATATCTCAGTATCCGTCGAGTCGTCCCAGAGCTTGGGTTCGGCCCAGACGACGAGCTCGTAGGTGCCATTGCTCTTGCCTAGCACAATGCTGCTGCCAGAGCTCGGCATGTTGCTCAGCGTGTAGTCCAAAAGATCAGTTGGCTGATGACCGCCCGAGCCGTCATCGGCCAGGATGGTCGTGAGATTGTGGATCGCACTCGCAGCCAACTTCGGGGTGCCGTCCGAGTGGAATAGGCCGAATTTGTCTTCCGGATTCGTGTCACTGCTCGCCGAATTCCGATCGAACAATTCGTAGAGATAAGTCGAGCTCACGCCATCCTTGTAGGCATCAACCAGCGTGTTCAGAATCGATTTTGCCTGCACAGTTTCGTCAACGCCGAGATATTGGGTATTGGCCTGGGTTGTGTAGCCGGTCTCGGTGATGACCACTGGCTTGCTGGGGGCGGCGACCTCCACCGCGCTCAGCGTCGCAGCGAGCGAACTGGCCGGGGTCGAGCCGGTGCTGACATAGGCATGGGCGTTAACATAGTCGACGGAGCTCGACATATTACCGAGCTGGTTGTAACCTTGGGGATCGTTGTATCCGAGCGACAGATTGTAGACGGGGACGCTGGATAGCGCGCCGTCGGCCTTGACCGCTTGATACAGTGCGGTCTGGAACTGAGCCGCGGCGCTGAGGCTCGAACTGCCATTGTAGCTAAACGGTTGGATATTGGCTTCGTTCAGTCCCTCAATCGCGCTGATGCTGCCAGGATTGCTGGCGACGAATTTATCAAGCGCCACGAGATAGCTATGAAGGCCTGCAGGGCCTTGTCCGGGCAGAGCTGAAGAGACGACGAAGTCGAACTTGTATCCCGCAGCCGCGAGTCCGTCGATGACTGGTTGCGCGGCGGGACTGGTCGCTATCGAATCGCGAAGATGGGCTACGCCAAGATATTTGAGGTCATCGACCATCAAGGCGAGGTTGTTGTAGTCGGTCCAGGCGAAACCTGCATGCGCGTTGACGCCGATTGAGTTGACGAAGCCGCTTGCGGAAAGAATGGTCTGATTGGTCGACATTGCACACTCGAGTTAGAGGCGAACGAACTTGCTCGCAGGATTAGCGGCGAACCGTCTAGTTGGAGTGTGAATTTCCGATAAAAATGAAAGCAGCAAAAATCGGAAGCAGGGAGTTTCTTGAAGGAACACGTTCGCTGTTGCGACTGCTGAACTACGCACGTAGTGCCAATTTAGGATGGCGCGAGGAAGGCGCTTTCAAGATTCCACAGCGATGTACTGCTGAAACTTCGCACACTTTGCTCAGTCGCGCGCCGAGTTGCAGCCGCGGCCGCTGCAAAAGGCAGGATCCGCGCACAACACATGAGCTCCTGTCGGCAATCGGTGGAAATACCTTATCCGCAATTCTACCGGGATCTCTTGTTATCGTAGTTTTGATGAAAAATAGGTAAATCGAGGAAATACAACTGTAGGACGAGTTATTTGAGGCGGCGCCCGTATGCCATCGTTGAGAGTTCATTGATCTTAGGGTGCAATGGTTTCCTGTCTTGAATTTATGTTTCTCGTTGCAGGAGCGGAGTGTTCGCGTCGGTCGATCTCTGGGGTCTCGATACAAGGATCAAAGAAGCTGATCGTCCGGGTGATTCGGCGCTATGAAGTTCCCCCGCCAAGCGATGACACCGGTGAGTCCCGCTGCGAGCAGGATCTTGCCGCCCAGCCAGATGACCGGTTGCATCGGCAGGGCCGCGAGTGATGCGATCAAGATCGCTGCCACAACAGCTTCATTTGCTAAAGTTGCGCGCGGAATGGCGCTGAACCGTATAGTCGGACCAAGCGCAAGGAGAATGACGACGGCAGTCGCTGTCGCGGCCGAGGCGATCGCCGCGCGGAGCGAAAGTCCTGCCGCCATCGCGATGGCGCTCGATGCTGCAACAGCGGCTAGTTGGACGGTTGCGACTAGGACGAGCCGGCTCGCGCGCTTTTCGAGATGTGGGACGACCGCGACTGTGGCCTGTAAATGCGTATGCAGAAAGTAAAACACGGCGACGAACGGCGCAACCGTCATAAATACCTCTAGGCTTTCACGGGGGACCATGAGGTGCGCGGCCTCCGGGAGGAAAGCGATCAGTCCACCGAGCAGAACGGTTGTAGCGCAGATCATGAATTCGAACATCCTGCGGGCCGACTGTACCGCTTTCGCGGCGCTCCCGGTTTCGAAATCGCTGACGACCTCGGGATAGCTGACAGTATGGATTGCGGCGTTTAGGACCCAGAACGGGCGTTGCAGCAGATCCAAAGCAATTGAGAAGCCAGCGCCGGCGCCGGCCGGGCCGATACGTCCGATGATGATAAAGCGAAGGAGGACAGGAACCGACAGGTGGATGACCGATGCACCGGCTGCCAGCATCCCGTAGCGGCAAAATGCGAACCAGTCCGTCAGCATCGAATGGAGGGAAACCGGACGCAGAGGCGTGCGGTGAACGATGATCGCAACGATCAGGCTGGTCGCGTGTCCGAAGGCGAGGCCTGCCAATGCTGCCTCGGCGGTACCTGCGCAAGTAGCCGCCGAGATCGCTCCCACCAGCAACGCGGTTGCGCGAAGCGCCAGTAAGATGGATGCTGTGCCGAGCCGATCGGATAGACGGATGGTGAGAAAGTACAAATCCGTCAACCCCTGCAGAACCGCGACGGTTAATCCCAGCGAGACGACCCCAACCGAGAGATTGCTCAGCAGGGAGGCGCATCCACCTAAAATGATCAGCGAGGCGGCACTTAAGATGGCCGCGCCAAATAGCGACCATCGTAGCTGGGCCGCCTCGTTTATCTTGGCTGCAGCAAGAAAGCGCAGGCCGGCAAGCTGCAGCCACTCGAACATCAGGACACACAGCAGCTGGCTCGAAGCTAACGCCAACGAGAAGCTTGTGTAGTTACTTGCGATCAGGATGTGGCTTATCGCAAAGATCAAGACGATGGCAGTGCCGCTCTGATAGACGTAGCCTCCGATCGCGAACAGGCGAGTCATCTTGGAATAAGGCCGCTCTTCGCAACAGCGGAGTGTTCCGGCTCCTCTTCTACTGCAGCGCGTAAGCGCGACATGCGGCTCTGCCGCAGCTGCTCATAGAGGTTCTTGTACGACGACAGCACGTCGGAAAAGAGCCACTTGTTGGTGTCGGCTATGAGCCGCCGGCTGATCTCCTCGATCTTGTCCGGATCAGCGGCGATCTCGCGCATGCTCATGGCCAGCGACGCCGGGTCCGATGCGGTCAACCAGCCGGTCATACCGTGCACGATGACCTCTGGCATACCTCCAAAATACGTACCGAGAAGTGGCCTCCCGGCCGCCTTGGCATCCGCGACCACGAGCGGGCCAGGATCGTGCCAAATGGAGGGAGCGACCACCACATCGACCTGTTTATAGAACTCGTCAGGCGGTACAAATCCCATGAACTCGATCCGCGCAGCCGGTGCGAGTTGTCTTAATCTCATCTGCTCCTGGTCACTCACGCGGCCGGCTATCATCATACGAATGCGGTTCGGTGGTAGCTCGGCGAGAGCACGCATCAGGTTGTCTATGCCCTTCTCCTCGGTCAGCCGCCCGATGAATCCAAAGGTCACTTCGTCGGTACAGTGGGGGAGAGGGTAGGCTGCACGGGGCGGCTCTGTTGACGCATTGCGGATGACGGTCCGGATCGGTGTATCGGTAAACATTCCCATGTCGGTGTGAATTGAGAGGACACGTTCGCTGACACCAACGACGGCACTGAGCCGATGCGTAGCACGTTTGCGTTGATAGCTTAGGATCCCGCAGCTCGTGCATGTCCCCTCGCAAGATCGTCCCTTATCGAAGCGTGAGCACCGCGGACACGTCAGATAATAGTCGTGAATCGTGTGGAGGACGGGAACGCCGAGTTGAGCGCCAACCCGCCAAATCGCGGTTGTCAGTCCAGACAGATTGTTGGAATGCAGTACGTCAGGCCTGAAGGCGCGAATGCGCTCCGCGATGATAGGTGCCTGCATCTGCCAATCGTCGATAGCATGCCAGATGCTTCGTAGCGCAACGTTCTTCTGTTCCGTAAACGGTGGGTAGATGTTCCGGACCGGAGCGGAATACACATTAATCCCGTTGCAGGTTTCGCGCGCTTGGTCGGGCGTGGACTGAGCCCGTACAACTTCCACTTCATCGCCGCGCTGTACCAGGCCTTCGGCGAACCGACGCGCGAAGATCTCGGCGCCGCCAACGATCTTTGCCGCTCCGGGTGTTGGGTACAGCGTGGACGTCAAGAGGATTTTCATCGGGTCGACCTCATCTCGGCGATCGGGGCATCGGCTTCGCGTCGATCAATGCTCGGAAGGCGATCAGTATTCTTGTCGGCTATCGGGTCAGGCGAATGTCAACTTCTGGAACGACATTGCTGTTTGCAGTGATCAAGACCGGCGTGCTCGAGACAGGTATCCAGGCGCCGGACGCTGGTCTCGTAGATGTCTCGCAGGGAGCTTCAAACGTCGCGCGTGAGAAATCGCCCTGAAGCCGTACCTCGAAGTGCCGATTGGGATCATTGGACCAGACCGCCAGCTTGCCGCCGCTGGGACTCATCGCACCAATTAAGCTGGCTTCTCCCGCGAGGCTTTTCAGTTCCGCACTCAGGCTTGTGCGAATGAACGCCCATGCGCCGCGCACAGCGCAGGCGACCGGCTTCGGCGAGTTTTCGAATCGATAGAGCCCGAAATTGTCTTCCAGCTCGGACGGATTTCGTCCGCTGTCTTTGAGCTCGTAGATCCACATCCCCTTGAGCCATCGCGAGGCGGTCGATGCCCAAAGGATAAGCTGCGCCGTATTGTCGGCCTGGGCTTGCTCGCTGACTCCACACTTATTCGTTGCGGTGGTCCAGCCCGTCTCCGTCACGTAGACTGGGAAGTCTGGATTGCCGCTCGCCTGGCCGACCAACCGATGAAAGGCCGTGAGTCGGTCAATGATCTCTGCGGAGGTTCGTTTTGCCGGCGCCATGCAGAAATTGTAGAGATGGATCGATACGCCGTCTGCATATTGAAGAATGCCGGTCTGCAGCATCCTTTCGGTCCACGTCCAACCTGGGTCGTCCCCGATCGCACCAACGAGTAACGACGCACTCGGCAATGCCTGTTTGACGGCCGGCTGTGTCACTTGAGCGAGAGCCAGGTAGTTCTCGGCCGAAAAAGCGGCGTCTTTCTTGCCCGCCATGTTCCACTCGTTCCAGAGTTCGAACGCAGGATTTTGCGGTGCTGCTGACCGCGCGGCAGCTGCCGCGTAGTCCGCAAAGCGCCTGCGGGCTGCATCGGTGGTTGGTGGGGAGGAATTCGGAACGAGGTGATGTCCAAATGCGAGGATAAGAAGCGGGCGCGCAATACCTGACTTTATCTGAGTTTCGAGCCTGCCGAGCTGTGGTGTAAAGCCCATCCGACGCCTTGGCTGTTCGAAATCGGACCAGGGGAAATCGTCACGAAATGCGTTGAGGCCCAATTCCTTGATCTGAGCGATACTGGCCGATGGCACGTAGCCACGTGAGCTCACGGGACCGCCGAGTCCCTGGTGCGTACCGACCCCCAGTAGGAATCTGCTTTCGAGCGGTTGCGCTTGCTGGCTCCTTGCGAGACCTGTCAAAAAAACTAATGCGATGAGACTCGTGAGAAAGGTAAATGCGCCGCTGCTTCGGATACGCTGGCCTGCCATCGTCTAGATCTCGCTCGCGATCGGTCCGCACGCGTCATTCACAACAAGCATTTCGGTGCGGATGCAAAACGTGAGATCCTCCCATCCCGGCAGTTGATGCGAGGAGCGGTGTCGCATCAAAAATTCTTGGAGAGGTCCAGTTCCGCCTTTTCTTTGAGAGGCACACGATCGTCTTGTAACAGTTCGGCATAGACTTCGCGCAACTGCTGATGCGTCTTTTGGATGTCATAAAGTTGTTTGAAGCGATCGTAGCCTCGCTGCCCCAACACCTTCAGGTCCAGGTCGAGCATTCGTCGAAAACCGTCGACAAGCGGTTGAACCGCAACGGGCTCGCAAAGGACGCCGGTTACGCCGTCGACGACGATTTCGGGCAATGCTCCACTGCGGAAGGCCAGGATTGGCTTGGCTGCGCGCATCGCTTCCAGCGCGACGAGACCGAATGCTTCCCATCGTGACGGGATTACAACGAGATCAGCAGCCTCCAGATAAGTCTCGATCTGTTGGCGGTCGAGCCAGCCAAGCAGAGAAACGTTCGCCGGGACTGCGGGGCCTTCGGATTTGTTGACCACGGACGCTCCAACAATGCGCAACTCTAGAACATCCTCAAGCGAACGTGCCGCTTCAATCAGAAGATCGAAGCCTTTCTGTCGGTCTAGACGGCCGATGAACAGAACCTTGACCCTCTTGGAATCCCAATTTGCCGGAACGACTTGCGGCAACGGACGGCTTTTCGAGATGCCATTGTTGACGAGGGTCAACCGATGAGCCGGAATACCTGCCCGGATCGCCTCGTTGAATTCGTCGCTGGAAATACAAATGATGCGGTCCGAGGTTCGTGCGAGGAGAGCTTCCGCGGCCTTCGTTATTAAATGACTGAGGCGGCCGGTTTCTCGCGAGAACGCCCAGCCATGCGGGCAATAGACGACGCAGGGCCCGTCGGAACGTGCTGAGAGCGCCGGGCGCAGAACAAGGCCGGCGAACGAGGAATGAAGGTGCACGACATCCGGCTTGAATGCGTCGAGCGCCTGCATGCTCGCGCGCAACATTTGAAATAGTCCGGAGACACTCCGGCCGGATCGCGCGAATGTCGTGATTTGGCTGTTTTCGATTCCGACGAGGTCGTGGCGATGATCTGACGGTATGACGTAATGGACGTTCTCGGTGCCGAAGCTCGCTTGCTGCTGCGGGTGCAATTCGTTCAGATAGCTAGCAATCCCGCCTCGAATCGTTTCGGCGATGTGCAACACCTTGATCGATTGTACTGGGTTGCCCGGCATCGTGAATCCCTATCCCAAACCTTATGCGAAGCAGATGCGTTCCAGTAGGGGACGCGATTCTGGCAACGATATGGTGTCGTTGCTGCTTCAACGTGACTTCACTCGCGGGAGTAGAGTGGCCAAATGGGACGGAGCTGTGACGAGAGAGTTGCTAAAACGCGGCGCTTGCAAGCGTCGATCGTCGACGAGAATAGGTATAGATATTCAAGTAATACGTGTATCCCGATGAGGGCGTGGTTGCGCGAGAAACTGCAGTAGCGCTTCCGCAGATGTCTGCCATGAGAAAAGAGCTAGACGCTGCTGTTGGATGCTGCGCTCTTGATCAGAGAGGGGGCCGTTTGCCAATCTTTCGCGCATGCGTTCAGTCAATGCGTTGGCATCGGTGGCATCGAAATATGCAGCGGCGTCGCCGCAGGTCTCCCTTACGGCGTCGGCGGTCGACGCAATGACTGGGCAGGCGAAGATCATAGCTTCAAGTGGCGGAACACCGAAACCTTCGTAGAGCGACGGAAATATAAAGGCCGTGGCTTGGGCATAAAGGGCGGCGATCTCGCTGTCAGTCAGGCGTCCCGCCAGAATCAATCCGGGTTGAGTTTCACCGGAATTGTCTTGGAATACCTTGCTGTTGTCTCCGCCGACGATTACCAACGGGATGTCCGGCCGGTTGAGCAGCCGGATCGCTTCGATCGCAACGGAGAGATTTTTGTTCTTGGTCCGGGAGCCGACGAAGAGAAAATAGCTTCCCGGCAGGAGGCCAAGTCGATTGAGGATGGCTGGATCGGGCTGGGTTGCGGCGAAATGCTCGGCGCTGTTCGGAAAGATCGGGATATCAGAGGCGCTAAGCCCCAACACCGCCGAGAGTTCGCGGCGGGAGAAAGCCGACACGGTAGCGATCGCTGCGCGTCGCGCAAGCAGTCGATCTATCGTTCGGTGGACTATCAAATAGCGCAAGCCAAAGAAATCGGGCCTGCGGAAGACCTGTGCGTCGTGAATGACGACAACTTGGTCATGGTGGAATATTGGGCCAGCGTTTGCCAGGCTGATCAGGCGGCCTCCCGCAGCTGCGCTTGCCAGATCAATCTGGTCCCAGGCGTGGCCATTCATACGACCAATTTTGCGAATCTTGATTCGGTCGAGGCTGATGGTTTCGCTCACCCCAGCGGGAATGAGCAACTGCCAGTCGGCCTTGCGTAGCAACGCTGGAGAACGATCTGATACGAGTAGTGAATCGACCGCTTTGACCATTTCGGCGGCATAGCGCTGAACGCCGGTGAGCTTTTGCGAGAGAAAGCGGCCGTTGATGAACAGTTTCAAGTCGTTACCTTAGCGATTGAGGCCGCCGAATCCCGCGTTGCGTAAATTACGTCAGCGGGGAGGATCGTAAAGAAGCAATCGTTAGGTACGGAAATGTGACGGCCAGCGCCGGCTTTGCAAGACCATGTGACTTTCGCTTGCAAACGAGGAGCAATGGTCTCGTTCGTCGTGTAGTAAAGGACGCTCGCATCCTCTACACATCATGCGAGATAGACGAGCAGCCTGCGCTCGGTGCGCTTCAGACCGACAGCGGGCGCGGAGATTTCTGGACCAGCGCCAGATCGACGTACCCACTGTCGTTGATCCATTCGTGAGGACAAAAAGCGAGAGAGCGAGGATCAATGGCAAAGCCGTCTCTCATAATAGCCTCCCGAGTACCCATTCGATCGGTCCAGCTCTGTTCTCCGCTCGCCGGATCGAGGCGCATTGCGTCATAAACTGCCGTATCATTGGTCACTGCAATCCCCATGGTTGAAATCAAAAGTCGCAATAACTTGAAGCTTACCGAGCGGCAGGACGGCTTCAATGAATATCGTTGCTGCAGTTGCACAGTATTGCCAGCCGGCCACACGCTAATTGACGCCAGTGGGCGCAATTTTTGAGGGCGCGAATTGATTGCTGGCCTATGTCATCTCGGAACTAATGGCTGGCGGTCCGGTTCGCGTCACGGGGGATGCGAAGGAATATACCATGACCTGGTTCCTACTTCCCGCCGCTATCTTGCTGCTGATCGTCCTTACCGGGCGTACTCACACTCGTTACCTGAACAAACTGCAGGCGGATCCGCAGCGCCAGCTAATGTTGGGAGTAAGTTTTGAACGATCCGTTCCTACAGGGCCGGTTCGCCACCGTTCATGGATTCAGCAGGTGATGCTGGATCTCAGCTGAGATCCTGAGGCTCAGGCGTTCGATTCTGGCGCTCGTCCGTAAGATAGAAACCCCTGCCTCTCGATGTTAACTTTGGCATTCACGGTTTCCTCGATGTTTTCAGTGCGAGACGTCGGACGCGATGAGCTGCGTATCGAAATTTCCGTCAGCATAAATCTTCTCCAACCACAATGATTGGAGAAGCTATGCCCCCGCGGCCGAATGATTTAGTCGCGGTTTCTTGGTAGCCGTAATTCTCAATCTTACTCACGTCCGTTGTGAGGCCGTTGCCGAAGCGAAATCCAGGTACGGAAACGAAAAAGACCGCACGAGCGGCCTTTTGGGTCTGAACTTGAGGAAGCAATTACGCCGTAGCCATCGCCAGCTTACGGCGACGGTACGTAAGGAAGCCAATACCGGTGAAGCCCAGGATCATCATGGCCCAGGTTGAAGGTTCTGGCACCGCCGTGATCGTAAAGACGAATTGCTCATCGGTGTAGTTATTGTCGGTCCAGCCCGTCTCATGCAGGCTAAGATCTTCGAAGCCGACATAGGTTCCGGCCGGAATCTTTCCGCTGCCGGCGAAAGACGTCGAGTAGACGTGGTTTACGCCGTCGGAATTCATCTTGATGTCGGAATAGTAGGTATAGCCGGTCGTCGAGACGTTGTCGTAGAATACCAGGGTGTCGCCGACGCTAATGTTGCCAAAGTTATACATCTCTCCGTATGCACTGCTATGATTGCCCAAAGCGATGCCTCTGTCCTGGCCGTTGACGAGCAAACCCAGGCTCTCGCTGAACGAGGCTCCTGAGCCGTAGAAGTAAGCCAGCAACGAACCATTCGAAGTTGCGGTAAACGTATATGTGGTTGGGTTCTCGGTACCCGGATTTGGGTAGATGACATCCGCTTTCGCGGCTGTGGCTGCAACGAACACAAGCACAGCTGTGGCAAAGCACGTCTTCATCATCGCAGGCCTCACGCATTAACTATTTAATATACGTATTTAATTATTTAATGAAATCCAATAAAAGTCAAACGATTTGATTGAGGAGTGCCAATTTGATCGAGGAGTACCAAGGAAAATTGGCGCGAGTTTATCGATCTGGAAGGAAAAATAGCCGGTAAGCGCGCCCAGATTCGGCTGAATATTAGCAGTCGCAACTGCCTATTCTGATCTGCGTTAATTCAGAAATTGGCGTGCTGGAGCGGCGTGCTGAAGCGCTATCGATGCTTTTGCAGACGCCTCTTGAAGATCGTGACAGCGACTGGCCTCGAAACGGACTGTCGCGAGCGCTTCACGCGAAGCTCGGCCTGAGCCACCTGTTCTCGCAATGAGAGGACTTCGGACATCAAACGAAGCAAGTCGGCATCGGAAGCTGCTTCCTTCAGCATTATATTTCATCCGAAATTCGAACCGAGGGAGTTCATTGGCTCAGACGTCAACGAGAAACGAGGAATGTGGAGATAATTTTCTGCGCCATAAGTCGTTCCAGTGTTGCGTTCAGTGCAAGACGGAACAGAGGCGCAAGTTATTCCCGCGCTATTCTGAGAAGGCAGTTGTCTATGGGGGAATGAGTTTTGTACCAATCGCTTCAATTGCGCAGTCAACCGAGAATACGCCCTCGCCCGAGGGATGGTGCTAAAAAAGTCGTGAGGATTAACCCTGCGTGATTAATTTCGTCCCGGAGTAAACGTGGCGTCGCCAACCGAAAGCCGTTTGATGCTTGGCGGTCGGAGCTACGGAGGGTCGCTAGCTAATTCGAGGCTGGCGGTCGATCAAGGCTTGTATGCCTCTCGCGGCGCCGCAGCCGATCACGCCTCCGGCTACTTTCTCCAACGCGTCAATGATCCGGCCATGTCGATCTGCCGTTAACTGCTGAACTGCTTCCAGCCCCAAGGCAACGACGACCACAAATATCAGCGAACGGATAAGCTGGCTTGGATAAGCAGACACGAACAACACTCCGAGCAGCAGATACGCGATGAAACGTTGTGATGCTGCCGAGCCGTCCGTGGTTGCGACCGGACGAATCTCTATCGGAGATAGCGATACGAAGCAGATGAAGCCGAGAGTGCCCCAAGCAGCCAGCGCCAAAATCTTTCTAAACATTCCTTGCACATATCGCGTTTTTCGAGCCGCTGCAAATGTAGTGATGCAATGCGCGACGTATTGCCGAGTGAGCGGTCGGCATTATAGATTTCGCGAGTGGCCTACGAAACGCACACGATCCGCAGTAGCGTGCTTACCGTATTATAGAGACGCAAGGCGCCGAGATGCGCTCGTTCCAGGACAGCGGGATGACTGAATTCGCTCGGTTAACGACGATTCGTGGCACTGAGTAAGGCGTACGAGATGACTCAATACCGTTTTGCGCGCGACGTTCGCCTTGAACTGGTGGAGCAGGCCGAGAGACGGTGCGCGCTGGTGCTTGGAAGACAGCGAGGCTACGCGCGTATGATGCGTTCGCGTTCCGCTTAGCGATTTCGTGTACGCTGCACAGCGGAATTGGAGCAAAACCCATCAGTAATCACTGATCGGCGCCACTTCGCATGGCTCTTTGGCATATGCAGTCCGCAAAAAGAAGTGCTCGGACCGCAGCACTTGGTACGAAGGTATAGCATTACTCAACCTTGGAGGACTTGCGCTGCAGTGTCATCCGGTCTCCAGTGATCTGCTCGACGTAATCGTCGATAGAATCAAGTAGCCAGCGCGTATAGCCGGCGGTTTTGTTTTTGACTAGATAACTGCGAAGCCGGTCTAGCTCCACTAGATCGGCTTTGACGCGATGAGTGTCGATAGTCTCGCCCAACTTCCGGTTATCCTGCTGACGATGCGCCTTTGCGATCGCTCTGTTGTCTGTCCTGGTCATAGCGAAATGATAGCGGCGAGTCAGTCAAGAAGCTAGCCGTTGGGGTTTCCGGGGGTCAGACACAACAGGTTGGTCAATCGGGCGGTAGGCTTGAGCTGAGAAGATATATTAGAGGTCGATAGGGAGGCCGCTGTTGGCCAACGAACGCAATGGGAGCAAGGCCGGTCGCGAGTGGCATTTCGGAAGGCTTGGTCATCCGAGTTCAATTAACTTTCGAATCGAGCGTATCTTGCTTTTGAGGAACAAGGAATCGTGAAGCTGTCTGCCTTGAGGATCAGGCCAGCCGGTGACGTGTACAGAGCGCTTGCTAGGTGAAAAATGACGAGGGGAAAATGCGCTGGAGCGATTGCCGCGGAAAGTTATGGCGACGAAAATCGCGGACAGCTGCCGGTTGCGCGCTTGTTGACGGAACCGCGCGCTATTCGAGTGCTTTGATTGCAGCATTGAAGACTCCATCCATGCATTGAGCTGGCCCTTGAGTGTTGCAGGCACGGCGGGATCATGAGTGAGAAAGTTGCGTGTAGCGCAGATTGCCTCCCGAATCCGCTGCCTCTTCCGGTAGCCAGCATCGGGATAGGCGCCGCTATGGCCGATATAGTCGCTTGAGAACGGTCGTTGTTGTTGAAGTCGGCCTTATGGTTCGGGAGACGTACTGAGTACAGGAAATCCTTGAGTAGAGGGTCCCGTGAGCGATTCAAAATCCTGCAGGTATCGAGCGAGTAACGCAAATTGTGATTGATCGTAGCGGTCCGGTTTGGGAAATGGCAAGCGATCTGCCGGATCGTCAGTCAGAATGAGGCGATAATTGTGCGCCTGGACGTTATGATCGCCGGCTCGGGTCGCCGGCGGGGTGAGATCGCCGGATAGAGCTGGTGGTCGTCTCGATAGGTAAGTATCGGCCAGCTGAAACTGATGCTGCGGTGATGGGGCGTATACCGGCGAGGTTCTCGCCGTATGTCTGCGCACTTCCCGGCCCCAGGTATATGCCGCGCCAGATTGCGCCAGGAGATCTCCTTCGTAGCTTCAATCAACAAAGACCCTGGCGCGCAATCGCGTCCGTCTTCGATCTTCACTGAAACGACGCTACGATTCTCGACCGTTTCGCCGTGATGTTCGCGCAGTCTAGCACCAAAGATTACTTCAACGCCGGCTTCCGCGAGCATGGCGCCGAGCGTGTCCTCGGAAACGTGCGGTCGAGGTGAGATCGGCCGTAATGTTCTGCGACGCGGCGAACGAACAGTTTCGCTTATCCGCCGATCACCTGCGCATTGCCGAGGTCAGCGGCTGAAAGCCCCCCGGTAACCATGCCTCCAAGATGATCGCCCGGCTGAATATGCAGTCATGACTCCGGCCGCGGTGCCTCCGTAGACGAGCACATCGGTGCTTGATGGAGATTGAGCTCGGGTGGGCTGCCGGCAACCAGCATCAAGACCAAGAAAACTGCGTATGATGCGCTACGAGCGATCGCCATAGGTGTAACTTCTGCGTGCTGGAGATGACCTCACTCGAACCCGCAATTCAGACACAGCTTGGCGCAGAGAAGCAATCGACTGTGATCTATCGGCATCTGAACAGCGTCAAGAGAAAGGCTTCGCGCACTATGATCAAGCGTCGCACGCGATCGCCAAGACGCAGTCGCCTTCGCTTGATGAGTGGAGGTGCCAGGTGTAAGGAAGATGAATGGATGAACTTGTTCATATTCTCAAACACGGCTCGCTCACCGCCGCCATCAAGGCCCACGGCGCCGAGCTGTGCTCGCTGAGAAACAAGGGCGGCACCGAATTTGTCTGGCAAGCAGGTCCTGCTTGGGCGCGCCACGCCCCACTGTTATATCCGATCGTCGGCCGCCTCGCCAACGACGAAATGCGGCATCGGGGCAAGACCTATCGGATGACCCAGCATGGCTTTGCGCGCGACAGCCGCTTTGTCTGGGCGGAGCGTGGCGAGAAACGGTGTAGCCTCGTGCTCGAGGACAGCCAGGCTACACGAGCACTCTACCCGTTCGCGTTCCGGCTGACGGCAACTTATACGATCGACGACTCCGGGCTCGATCTGGTACTCACCGTCGTCAACACCGGCAAGGAGACATTGCCGGTGTCGCTCGGTGGCCATCCCGCTTTCAATTGGCCGCTTCAGGCTGGCGTGCCGAAGGAGAGCTACGCGCTAGCCTTCACGAACGAGGAGCCGTCTCCGGTTCGCCGGGTCGAAGGCGGGCTCCTGCTGGCGGCAACGGATCCGAGCCCGGTCCGAGGCACTGTGCTTCCCCTGTCTGAAGCCCTGTTCACCAGCGACGCCATTATCTTCGATCCGGTCAACAGCCATGCGGTTCGCTATGCCTCCACGGATGGCAACGGTCCCTGGCTCGATATGTCCTGGCGTGGCTTTCGCGAGCTCGGTGTCTGGTCGAAGCCATCAGGGGCGCCGTTCCTCTGCATCGAGCCCTGGCGCGGCTATGCCAGCCCGAAAGAGTTTGACGGTGAGTTCAGCGACAAGCCGGGGCTGATGCACATCGCACCCGGGGTGGAAGAAGAGCTGTCATACCGGATCGAGGTCGGGTCGTATTGAACGCGTTCACGCGCCGGCGCTGTGGTCGTTCACGCCACGCCTGCTGCGGTGACGGGCTCGGCGCGCGTAGCCTTGGCGGTCGAAGCCGTTAGCCGATGCGCCAGATCCTGCGCGTGCCGCTCGACCAGGTGCCAGGTCGCGTGCGCGACGAGATAGCTAAGTGCTGCGGTGACGACATAGGCGAGCAGCAGCGATGCCAGCCCGTCCGCGACCGGCCAGATCTGGCGCAGGCCGAAGATCACCGCAAAATGCGACAGGTACATCGAGTAGGAGTTGCGGCCGAGCGCCTCGAGGGGTTGCAGGCGGATCGCAAGGCGGATGCACCAGAACACCATCGCGCCGAGCACGAGATTGATTACGAGATAGTTGAACTCGTGCGACCCGGTCGCGCGGTCGGCAACAACGGACAGCGCGATGAATCCGGCGAAGATCGCGGCATCCGACTTCGCAAAGCCGTCGCGCAGCGCGAAGAACAGCGCACAGCCGACCAGGAAGATCGGCAACTGGTTCAGGAAGCTGATGTGCAGCGCGTTCCAGACGAACGCCTCATGGCCTGGGCCGTAATAGGCCGAGAACAGCGCGAACGCCCACGGCTTGAACAGGCAGACATTGACGAGATGCAGCACGATCGCCAGCGCGAGGTAGAGATGACGGCGCGATCCGAACGCGGTGATCACGAAAGGGAAGACGAGATAGAACATCATCTCGGCCGCGATCGACCAGTCGCCCGGCACGACGCTGTTGATGCTGTCCGGCCAGAAGCCGTGCAGGAACGTCGCGGTCAGGATCACCTGGAGCGATCCTATTCCGTTCGGTGCGTTGGTGCTCGGGCCCGTGCCATTGATGACGAGGTAGACCGGGATCGCGAGCCAGAACAGCGGCGCGATGCGCAAGGCACGGCGGATGTAGAATTTGCCCGTCGGGTTCGCCTCGAGGCGCTGCGTCCACATCAGGCACATCGTCATGGCGCTGACGAAGTAGAACACGTTGACGCCAGTCCAGCCGCACATGAAGGCGTAATCGACGGCGTGAATATTCGATGGAAAAGATTGTGAGATGTGGATCGCCATCACGCCGACGATGGCGAGGCCGCGCAGGAAGTCGAGGCTGTGCGAGCGACCGAAGGGCGCGGCGCCTCCGTCGGTCCGACCGGCAGCCAACCGGGCCTGCCCCTGCATCACGCCTGCTCCGTGGTCTCGCGTTTCTCTCGCGCTTGCGATGCGAAAGCATAGAACTGGTGCCGGACAAACCGAAGCGGAAGCCTTTCTTTACGTTAATCAGCGGTTGAATCCGGATTCAGATGAGCGGGATTGTTGGTGCTGGGCGCCGCGGAAGCGGGGTGCGCGAGCCAGACCCGCGCATCGATGCGCCCAGTGAGAAGTGTGGGCCAATTCATAGTTAATACTTCAATACCGTGGCCTATATTGTTTGGGCGGCACAACACGCCTAGTATTCCGGCAGGCAATTCGGGGGCTCGAATAAGCCGTGAATGTTCGTTCACAGAACGGCGCATCGCGCGACGGCCTGAATTTTCAGGGCGGCTCAAACGCACACAGGACATCCAACATCGTGGCCGATTCCGCACTTCAGGAATTGCGTCCCATTGGGCGCGAGCGATTGATCGTGGTCGAAGACGACCCGGTGACCCGGACGATGCTGGTCGGTTATTTCAGCGAGAACAATTTCGACGTGGTTGGCGCCGGTACCTGCGCGGAATGTCGCCAGGCGCTGCGCGCGCGCACCGACCTCGTCTTTCTCGACGTGCAACTGCCCGACGGCGACGGCTTCGAGCTCGCCAAGGAGATCCAGGCGACCAGCAATGCGGGCATCATTTTCGTGACCCGCCGCGACACCGACGTCGATCGCATCCTCGGTCTCGAAATCGCCGGCGATCACTACGTCACCAAGCCGATCAATCTGCGCGAACTGCTGGCGCGTGCGCGCAGCGTGCTGCGGCGGCGCTCGATCGACCGCAAGGCGGCACGCAACCACAATTCGATCGCCTTCGGCGACTGGATCATCGACCTGACGCGGCGCGAGCTGCTCGGCAGCGACGGCAAGCCGGTGGCGCTGACGCGCGCCGAGTTCGATCTGCTCGCCGCGCTCGTCGGCGCGGACGGACGGCCGCTCAGCCGCGACTATCTGATCGAAGTCGTCAGCAACCGCCAGACCGAGGTCGACATCCGTACCGTCGATGCGCTGGTGGCGCGACTGCGCCGCAAGCTCGTCGGCAGCGGCACGCCCGTCATCGCCACCGTCACCGGCGTCGGCTACAAGCTCGCGCTCAGCGAACGGCTCTAGGGGTTCAACCGCTGAACCCGACGACAAGCCGGATGGCGATGAAGGTTGACGTCGCCACGGCCGCGGTCGCGAAGATGGCGAACAAAACTCTCAAACTGTTGTGCATGGTTTCAATTCGGGTTTACGCAAAAAAACTAGTCGTTCAATCGTAGTAGTTGCCCGACAATGGGCATCCGTAATTTTTCATCGACCTTGCGGGGCTCGTCAAGGGTTCAACGTGATGCAACCCTTTTCCACCTGGCTTCGATGCGCGCCTTGATCAGGCTGACCCGGGCTTGTTGTGCTGCCCAATACGCCCGGCTTGCGGCTGCCGTGCCTTGGCGGTAGCGCGTGTAAACATCCTTCGGCTGTGCCAGCACCACCTTTTGATTGCGCGCTGGCCTTGCTGTCGTCACGGCCGCTGTCGGCGCCGGTGCCGTCGTCGCTGCCGGCGCCACATCGGCGACAGCAGCGGCCTGGGGTCCCAGCGCCGCCGAGTTCATGGCGAGAAGGCGGTTGCGTGCGCGATTGCAGTAGACCTGTGAACGCGGGGTCATCGTCTCCTCACCGTGACCCGCCCGGTACTTCATCAGCGCGCGACACAGGTCGCCGCCGGCGAGGCGCCAGGCGCGGCTGAGATAGATCACCCCATAATGGATGTTGATGTCGGGCTCTGCGAGCTCCGAACTATTGCCCCGGAATCCGAGCATCGCCGCAGTTTCGGGCCGCACCTGCATCAGGCCGACTTCCCCGACGCTGCCGATGACCGCCGAGTTGTATCCGCTCTCGACGAAGACGACGGCCTCGGCAATGTCGGCCGGCAGATTGGTCTTGGCGGTTTCCCGTTCGATGATCTTTCGGATCGCGACCCGGGAGGTCGGCGTCTCCCCGGCGCCGAGGTCTGCATTGTCACGTGCAATGGCCGACGTCGTGTCGACGTCGTTCGCAGCGTCGTCTTGGGCATACGCGGAGGTCGACGCCAGCAAAAGCACGGTCATGGCGGCATGCCGCCACGTCGCGCGCTGATTTGGATGTGCCGGGTCCAACAGCATAGGCCCGTCTTATATCGTCCGAGTTAACAACCAATTTGCCATTGGTGATGGCGCGGTCTCGCTATCGCGCACGCGAGCTCTGGTCCGTCGACGTCCGTTGGGCACCACCGGCGAGCTGGTCGTCGACCGCGTAGAGCGTGCAGGTCGGCGACCATTTCATGCAGGCCGCGAGCGAATCGCGTTGTGCGTCGTCCACGGTGTAGCGTCCGGAGCGCCAGCCGTAACCGCCATTGGGCGACACCGCAAAAGCCTTGTGCGGCGAGGTGCTGGCGAGATAGCGCGCGAACTCGGCTTTCGCCGCGTCACTGAGATGGCTCGGCGGCGGCAGCGGATCGGGCGGGCTCAGGATGTCGCGGCCGAGCCCGCGCTCGCGCAGGAAGGCGTCGAGATAAGGCGTCCATTGCGGGCGGCCAGCCACGGAATAGAGATAGTGACCGTCGTCGCCGTAAGGCGGCGCCGTGACGAATTTCGCGCTGCCGCCGCCGGCGCGAAAACCTGCATAGAGGCGGCGCGCCAGATCAGGGCCGAAGTACAGATCGTTGGTCGCGTAGACCCACAGCATCGGCACCCGAGAGGTCTTGCCGAAGCTGGCGAAGGCCTGCACCAGCCCGTCCTCGTTGCAGACGTCCTCGTCATCGTCGCGCGAGCCGCGGCCGCCGGCGAAGCTGATCGCGGCGACGAGGCCGGGCGGCGGCTGCGCGGTCAGCGCGACGGTGGCGAGCCCGCCGGCGGAATGGCCGGCCGCGATCATGCCTGTCGTGGTGACGTCGGCCCGGCGCGCCATCGCGTCGATCGCCGCGCGCAAATCCGCCACCGCAATGGCGGACGCCGGCAAATAGGCGGCGTTGGCGCAACCGCCGACGCTGTCGACCCGGCCGCCGGGCGAGGTGCCGTAGCCGCGCCGCATCACGATCAGGGCGGCGAAGCCGCGGCGCGCATATTCCAGCGCGATGCCGTAATATTCGTGCGCGTTCATGGTCGCGCGATCGGCAAAGCTGCGCGGCGAGCCGTGGCTGAGCAGCGCGAGCGGATAGCGCTTGGGCCCGGCCGGGCGGACCAGAAACGCCTCCAGCCCCTGCGGCCCGGCTTCCGCCATCGGAATACGCAGATCCTCGGTGTAGAACTGGGCGGCGCGCGCCGGCGCAAAGGCCAGGGAAAGGCTCATGGCAAGCGGGCCGATCAGCAAGAACAAGAGCCTGTGAAACAGCGCCATGTGCCGACTCGAAAAGACCCGATTAAAAGAGCACCATAGCACGATCTCAGGAACGGCCACCCCGTCGCGCGTGTTGTGGTTTGGCGCTAGCGCGGCCGATGCTATGGTGTGGCGCAATCTCCGGACGACAGGACGAGGATATTTCAGTGGCTGATGTTCATCCCGCGGCGGGCAAGCTGGTTTCGCCGGACGCGCTCGCCAACATTCCGCGGCTCGTGACGGCCTATTTCGCCAACAAGCCGGATGCGGCGGACCCGGCGCAGAGGGTGGCGTTCGGGACGTCGGGCCATCGCGGCACCTCGTTCAAGAACTCGTTCAACGAGGGCCACATCCTCGCGACCACGCAGGCCATCTGCGACTACAGGCAGGAAAAGGAGCTGACCGGTCCGCTCTTCATCGGCATCGACACCCATGCGCTGGCCGAGCCTGCGCTTGCGAGCGCGGTGGAGGTGTTCGCGGCGAACGGCGTCGAAATCATGATCGACAAGGACGGCGGCTACACGCCGACGCCTGTGATCTCGCACGCGATCCTGACCTACAACAAGGGCCGCACGTCGGGTCTGGCCGACGGCGTCGTCGTCACGCCCTCGCACAATCCCCCCGAGGACGGCGGCTATAAATATAACCCGCCGCATGGCGGCCCGGCTGACACCGACGTCACGGGTGTCGTCGAGAAGCGCGCCAACGCCTATCTCGCCGACGGGCTGAAGGGGGTGAAGCGCATCGACTATGCCAAGGCGCTGAAATCATCGAACGTCCACGCCTACGACTACATCACGCCTTATGTCGCCGATCTCGGCAATGTCGTCGATCTCGAGCTGATCAAATCCGCCGGCATCAATATCGGCATCGATCCGCTCGGCGGCGCCGCCGTGCATTACTGGCATCCGATCATCGAGCGCTACGGCCTCAAGGCCACCGTCGTGAACGAGGCGATCGATCCGACCTTTCGCTTCATGACCGTCGACTGGGACGGCAAGATCCGCATGGATTGCTCCTCGCCTTACGCCATGGCGAGCCTGATCGCGATGCGTGATCGGTTCGACGTCGCCTTTGCCAACGACACCGACGCCGATCGCCACGGCATCGTCACCCGCACCGGCGGCCTGATGAATCCGAACCATTATCTGGCGACCGCGATCTCCTATCTGTTCGCGCACCGCCCGAACTGGGGCAAGGACGCTGCGATCGGCAAGACCGTGGTGTCGAGCTCGATCATCGACCGTGTCGCCAGGAAGCTCGGCCGCAAGCTGGTGGAGACGCCGGTCGGCTTCAAATGGTTCGTCGATGGCCTCATTAGCGGCGGCTTCGGCTTCGGCGGCGAGGAGAGCGCAGGGGCCTCGTTCCTGCGCCGCGACGGCAAGGTCTGGACCACCGACAAGGACGGCATCATCCTCGGCCTGCTCGCAGCCGAGATCATGGCCAAGACCGGCCGCGATCCGAGCCAGCTGTTCAACGACCTCACGGCCGAGCTCGGCGTGCCCCACTATGCGCGTATCGACGTCGCCGCAACCACGCCGCAGAAGAACATCCTGAAATCCGTCACGCCCGAGCAGCTCGGCCTGAAGGATCTCGCCGGCGATCCGGTTCGCTCTACTCTCAGCAAGGCGCCCGGCAACGGCCAGCCCTTCGGCGGCATCAAGGTCGAGACCGATTTCGGCTGGTTCGCGGCAAGGCCCTCGGGCACCGAGGACGTCTACAAGATCTACGCCGAGAGCTTTCGCAGCACCGAGCACCTGAAGCGGATTCAGGAAGAGGCGCAGGCTGGGCTGAAGAGGGTGTTTGGAGCGTAAAGGGACGAGCCAAAGCACCGCTGTCACTGCCTCTCCAAGGGAGGGCTTGCCGCATCAACAGGTGTCATCACCCGCGGTTAGATATGTATACACGATATCCAATAATGGTATCATAATGCGCCATATTCGGCCTTGAACGATTCTATCTCTCCACTATTGTATACATAACGCATACATAAGCTCTGGGAGATCGCCGGTGACAAAACCCTTCCCCATGAACGCCTGGTACGCCGCCGCGTGGGACGCCGACGTCAAGCCGGCGCTGCTGCCGCGAACGATCTGCGGCAAGCACATCGTGATGTACCGCAAGGCCGACGGCTCGGTGGCAGCTCTTGAGGATGCCTGCTGGCACCGGCTGGTGCCGCTATCGAAGGGCCGGCTTGAAGGCGACACCGTCGTCTGCGGCTATCACGGCCTGAAATACAACGCGCAGGGCCGCTGCACCTTCATGCCCTCGCAGGAGACCATCAACCCGTCGGCCTGCGTCCGCGCCTATCCCGTGGTCGAGCGCCATCGCTACATCTGGCTCTGGATGGGGGATCCGGCACTGGCCGATCCCGCGCTGGTGCCCGACATGCACTGGAATCACGATCCGGCCTGGGCCGGCGACGGCAAGACCATCCGGGTCAATTGCGACTACCGCCTAGTGCTCGACAATCTCATGGACCTCACCCACGAGACCTTCGTGCACGGCTCCTCCATCGGCAACGAAGCGGTCGCGGAAGCGCCGTTCGACGTCACCCATGGCGAGAAGACGGTGACGGTGACGCGCTGGATGCGCGGCATCGAGGCGCCGCCGTTCTGGGCCAAGCAACTGGGCAAGTCCGGCCTGGTTGACCGCTGGCAGATCATCCGCTTCGAAGCCCCGTGTACCATCGCGATCGACGTCGGCGTCGCGCCAACCGGCACCGGCGCGCCCGAAGGCGACCGCTCGCAGGGCGTCAACGGCTTCGTGCTCAACACCATCACGCCGGAGACCGAGAAGACCTGCCACTATTTCTGGGCGTTCGTGCGCAACTATCAGATCGGCGAGCAGCGCATCACCACCGAGATCCGCGACGGCGTCTCCGGCATCTTCCACGAGGACGAGCTGATCCTGGAGGCGCAGCAGCGCGCGATGGACGAGAACCCGGATCGCATCTTCTACAATCTCAACATCGACGCCGGCGCGATGTGGACGCGCAAGCTGATCGACAAGATGGTGGCGAAGGAAAGCCCGCCGCAGCACCTTCAGGCCGCGGAGTAATACATGGCCGAGCGTGAGGTCGACCGCTCCGTCTCGCAGACCGTGAAGGCGCAGCTCGCGTTGCGCGACCAGATCCTGTCGGGCGCCTTGCGGCCGGGCGAGCGCATCTCCGAGCTTCAGGCGGTGGAGACGACAGGTGCCTCGCGCACGCCAGTGCGCATGGCGCTGGTACGGCTGGAGGAGGAGGGCCTGCTGGAGGCGATCCCCTCCGGTGGCTTCATGGTGAAGGCGTTTTCCGAGCGCGACATCTCCGATTCCATCGAGCTGCGCGGCACGCTGGAAGGCCTCGCCGCGCGCTTCGCCGCGGAGCGCGGCGTCTCCGCGCGCGAGCTCGAGCCGCTGAAGGAGTGCCTTGCCGCGATCGACGAATTGCTGCGCCAGGTACCGATCTCGATCGAAGCCTTCTCGTCCTATGTCGCGCTGAATGCGCGCTTCCATGCGCTGCTCACCGAATTGTCGCGCAGCCCGCCCTTGATCCGGCAGATCGACCGCGCCTCGGCGCTGCCGTTCGCCTCGCCCAGCGGTTTCGTGATGGCGCAGTCGGCACTGCCCGAGGCGCAGCAGATTTTGATCATCGGGCAGGAACACCACCGCGTCGTGATCGACGCGATCGAGAACCGCGAAGGTGCCCGCGCCGAAGCCGTGATGCGCGAGCACGCGCGGCTCGCGGTGCGCAATTTGCGGCTGGCACTCCGTAACCGGACTCATCTCGATCTCTTGCCGGCGCTCGCGCTGATCAAGACCGCAACCGATTGAGGGCACCATGCGCTTCGTCGAAACCTGGATTCCGGCCACGCTCGTCTCGACCCGCGATCTTTCGCCCGGGATCCGCGAATTCCTGATCCGCCCGGATCAGTTCGACGGCGCCGCCTATCCGGTCGGCAGCCACATCAATGTCAGCGTCACCATCGGCGGTCAGCCGGAGACACGGTCCTATTCGTTGGTCGGTGAAGCCTCGCCGCAAGGCTTCAAGATCGCCGTGCGCCGCACTGATGATTCCCGCGGTGGCTCGCGCTACATGTGGCAGCTCGCGCCGGGTGCGCGGCTCGACATTACGCGGCCGGCCTCGCTCGTCGCAGTCGATTGGGCCCGCGAAAACTATTGCCTGATCGCCGGCGGCATCGGCATCACCCCGATCCTCGGCGCCGCACAGGCGTTGGCGCGGCGCGGCGCCGATGTCACGCTGCATTATGCCGTGCGCGGACGCGCTGACGCCGCCTATCTCGATGATCTCTCGATCCTGCTCGGTGACCGCCTGGTCGTCCATGCCAGCGATGAAGGCAAGCGGCTCGACCTCGACACGCTGTTCGCCGCGCTGCCGAAGGGCACGTTGACACTGTTCTGCGGCCCGATGCGGATGCTCGATGCCGCCCGCCACGCCTGGATCGGTGCCGGCCATCCACTTCCCGATCTCCGTTACGAGACGTTCGGCTCCAGCGGCACGCTGCCGACCGAGACGTTTCGCGTGCGCCTGAAGGGCTCCGACGTCGAGCTCGAAATCCCCCGCGAGCGCTCGATGTTGGACGTGCTCAATGCCAACGGTCACGACGTCATGTACGACTGCAAGCGCGGTGAATGCGGCCTCTGCGCCATCGACGTCGTCGAGGTCGATGGCGAGATCGACCATCGCGACGTTTTCTTCAGCGATCATCAGAAGCAGAGTAACGCGAAGATCTGCGCCTGCGTTTCTCGCGCACGGGGTACGATCACGGTGGATACGTTGCTGCGGGCGGATGCGGTTTGAGAGCCTCAAACGAGATTTCGTCAGGCGGAATGGACGAGGCCGCGGGCTCCTGCACCTCGCCCGCTTGCGGGAGAGGTCGGCGCGCAGCGCCGGGTGAGGGTTCTCTCCTCTTGGGGAGCCTTCGTCGTCGAGACACCCTCTCCCCAACCCTCCCTCGCAGGCGGGGGAGGGAGCGCACCGCCTCCGTGGCGGCACCAACCCAACGCGGCTCACGCCGCGAAAATCGCCCGCAGCTTCTTCGAGTTGAGCAGCCCCTGCACGCCATCCGCCGACATCGGCCGGCCGATCAGATAGCCCTGCACTTCGTCGCAACTGATCTGGCGCAGATATTCGAGCTGGTCGGCGATCTCGACGCCTTCGGCGACCACGTCGATGTTGAGGTCGCGCGCCAGCGAGATCACCGATTTCACGATCGCGGCGGCTGCACCAGCATGTCGCGGATGAAGGATTGGTCGATCTTGATGCGGCTGAACGGCAGCTTGCGCAAGTACGTCAGCGACGAGAAGCCGGTGCCGAAATCATCCAGCGCCACCGTGGCACCCAGCTCCAGCAACGCATTCAGGATCGAGGCGGCCGAGCCGTATTTCGACAGCAGCATCGATTCCGTGATCTCGATCTCGAGCCGGTGCGGCGCGACCTTGGCGTCGGCCAGCGCCTGAACGATGGTCTGGAGAATGCTGGCGTTGTGAAATTGCGCCGCCGAGAAATTCACGGCGACCCGGATGTCCTCCGGCCAGTCGGACAGCGTCGCGCAGGCGCGCCTGATCACCCATTCGCCGATCTCGTGGATCAGCCCGGTCTCTTCCGCGATCGGAATGAACTCGCTCGGCGGCACCAGTCCGCGCGAGGGATGCTGCCAGCGCAGCAGCGCCTCGAAACCGGTGATGCGATTGTTGCCGAGATCGAGGAACGGCTGGAACACTAGAAACAGTTCGTCGCGCTCGCCGCGGCCTATCGGCTCAATCACAACCGTCTCGGAGTACTGGATCGCCCGGTCCTGATGCGCAATTGCGCATAAGGCCGGGCGATGACAGTGGTGCGCGGGACGCGTCTCAATCAGACCAGCCCCTGCTCATCCAGAAAACGCGTCAACGCATCGGTCTGCTGGGAACCGACGAAGGCACCGATGTAGCCGTCAGGACGCACCAGCACCCAATTCCCTGATGATACGGTGTAGGCGCTGCGGAAGTGCCCGTTGTCGTCGACGAGCTCGTCGTCCGGGCCGATGCAGTGGATGTGCAATCCAGTGCGCGCCGGCACGGCGTCCCGCTTCACTTGATAGCCAAGCAGCGTCCAATGCGGGCCCTTGAGCAACTCGAACAGGCGCACGGGCTGTCCGGCGGCACCGCGGAGCGGCGCATCCGGCGCACGATCGCCCGCGAAGAGACCTGCCGCGCGCTCCGGCTTTTCCAGCGCCAGCGGTGATCCGGGATAGCCGATGTCGAGTTGCTGCACCTCGCGGCCGCGTCTGATGTCGCCGCGCTTGGCGGCGTCCAGAAGTTTTGTGGAAAGTCCGAGCATGCCGGCGGCGACCGGGCGGCGTTCTGCCTCATAGCTGTCGAGCAGAGTTGCGGAAGCACCGCCGATCACGGCTGCGAGTTTCCAGCCGAGATTGTAGGCGTCCTGCACACTGGTATTGAGACCCTGTCCACCTGTCGGCGGATGAATGTGAGCGGCATCTCCAATCAGAAATGCGCGGCCGTCCTTGTAGCGATCGGCCAGCCGCGCGTTCATCTGATAGGCCGACGCCCAATGCACGGCGTGAACGCGAATATCGCTCCGCCCGCTGCGCTCGGCGATCATCGCCGAAAGCGCTTCGGCGGAGAGATCGACCTCGCCTTCGAGCGGGACCGGCGCCTGCAACTGGAACAGCTCGGTGCCGCCCAACGGACACAGCGCCATCTGGCGATCCATCGCGCCGTCGTTGAAGCGGTGCCACGCGCTGCGGTCGAGCCCCGCCAGGACAACGTCGGCCACCACGGCGCGCACGCCAAGGGTCTTGCCCGGAAAGCCGATATCGAGTGCGTGACGCACGAAGCTGCGCCCGCCATCAGCGCCGACGAGGTAACGCACCAATATCGTTTCCTCGCCGGCCTCGCCGGCCTCGCCGGAAAGGCGCGCCGTTACGCCGTCCTGGTCCTGCGCGAGGGCGACCAACTCGCCGCCGAACTCCACCCGCTGGCCGAGTTCGAGCAGACGCTCGCGCATCACGCCCTCGGTCAGGAATTGCGGGATCATCAGCGGCGTGTGGTAGGGCTCGGCGGGCGTCGGATCGATGTGCTCCACGACCTCGGACTCGATGAAGCTGCCATCGTCGCGGTATTCGCGCTGCGGCGGGTAGGGACCGCCGATCGCAACGATGCGGTCGAGGATGCCGAGATCCTCGAAAATCTCCTGCGTTCGCGGCTGGATTCCCTTGCCGCGAGACCCGCGAAACGGACCCTCTCTCTTTTCGATCAGCCGAAAAGATACGCCCCGCCGGGCGAGATCGATGGCCAGCGTGAGGCCGGCCGCACCCGCGCCGCAGATCAGCACGTCGGCCGTGAATTGCTTTGTCATGGGACCCTCAATGTGTGTAATATGCACACATTAGGCGGAGGGCAGGTAGAGTGTCAAGAAGGGTGCAAAATACACATATTAAAAAACAGGTGCGCTCGCTTCACGAGGCGTTGATCGACATCATCGGCGTCATCAATCGCCGGCAGGGCGACGAGATGATGATCCGCGAAGCCGGGATAACGCTCGATCGCGCGCTGTTTCCGCTGCTCGTCGGCATCGAGCGGCGTGGTCCGATCGGAGTCGTCGACCTCGCCGATCGCATGGGGCGGGACTACACCACGGTCAGCCGGCAGGTCGCGAAACTGGAAAGCCTGGGCCTGGTCAGGCGCCATGCCAGCGAAGCGGATCGCCGCGTCAGCGAAGCCACCGTCACCCCGAGCGGAAAGGCGATGACGGACGCGGTCGACCGGGCGCGTGAACGAATTGTCGGGGGGATGTTTTCGACCTGGGACGATCAGGAGATCGAGGATCTCGTGCGCTTGATGCGCAAGCTCGCCGACGCGATGACCGCGCCGGGCGCGCCAGGCTGAAATCGATCGCGAAGGCGCGCCTCGTTCACCGCCCCATCTGCTTCGGATCGTAGTAAAACCGCTCCTCGACCAGCTGATCGCCGCGCCAGGTCTGCCACGCAATCTCGTCCAGCGTCCGCGTCACACCTTCGGCATTCGTAAAGCTGAACGTCCAGCGCGTCGCGACATGGTCGCCCTCGATCAGGCTAGGCCCGACGCGAACCGCCTTGACCTCCTTGAAGGCCGCCAGCACGCCGTGCTCCTTGGCAACGAGCTTGTCGCGGCCAACCATCGGCGCGGCGTTGTTCTCGTGGGTCGCGGCATCGGGCGTGCAGAACTGCTCGATCGCGTCGATAAATTCCCCGTTCTCCAGCCGCTTTGCAAAGGCTTCGACGATGTCACGGCTCGGCATGGTGGACCTCACGATTAAAACCGACTGTTAGTCGGTAAATACCGACCGGTAGTCGAAAAGTCAACTGGTGGGCTGCACCGAATTGGATTAGAGCATCAGGAGATCAAATAGAGTTGTGCCCGCGAAGAAGGTCGGCTCCCTCTCCCGCTTGCGGGGGAGGGCTGGGGTTAGGGCTGGGGTGGGGGTGTCTCCGCAGTGAAGAGCCCCCGAGAGGAGAGAGCCCCACCCGGCGCTTCGCGCCGACCTCCCCCGCAAGCGGGAGAGGTTGAGGAGCCCGCGGCCAAATCTGCGCTAGACAGGAGCAGCATGGCGAAACAGGCGGAGCGGCGGGCGGCGACGATCGAGGCGATCCTGACGGCGGCGCGCCGGTTGTTCGGGACGCAGGGCTTTGCCGCGACGACGATGGACGGGATCGCGGAAGGAGCAGGCATCGCCAAGGGCGCAGTCTATCATCATTTCAAAACCAAGGAGGCGATATTCGAAGTGGTGTTCGATCTCGTCTCGCGCGATCTCGTGGTCGAGATCGACAGCGCGGCGCGCGCGGAGAAGGATGTGCTGGCCGCGATGGTCGCCGGTACCCAGCATTATTTTGCCGCCACTGCCAAGGGCTCGACCGGCCAGATCATCTTGCGCGACGGCCCGGCCGTGCTCGGCTGGGAGCGCTGGCGCGAGATCGACGCAAAACACTTTGGCGGCAAGATGCCGCGCGCGCTGTCGGTGGCGATGGAGGCCGGGCTGATCGCAAAGCAACCGGTCGAGCCGCTGGCGCGTCTGCTGCTCGGCGCGGTGACCGAGGCGGCGGTCGCCTGCGCCGGACGCGCGGATATCGCAAGGGCGGGCGCGGAATACGCCCGTGCGTTCAAGTCGCTGGTCGAGGCGCTGCGTCTCCGCGCATGATTGTGCTGATGCAGACGAGTTTTGTGGTGCTGACGTCGAAGTCGGATCACCTCTCCCATAGGGAGAGGTCGGACTGCATCGAAGATGCAGTCCGGGTGAGGGGTCATGGTCTCAGCTGCCCGTTGCGGTCCCTCACCCGGATTGCTACGGACGATGCTTCGCATCGCCGGGCGCAATCCGACCTCTCCCCGTCGGTGAAGATGGAAACGCCACACCAACAAGAAGAACAGTAGCGCATGAACGCAAATTCCGCCCTCGCAGCGTCAGATCCCGAATTCGACTACATCATCGTCGGCGCCGGCTCCGCCGGCTGCGTGCTCGCCAACCGGCTGTCGGCGAGCGGCAAGCACAGCGTGCTGTTGCTCGAGGCCGGCCCGAAGGATTCCAACATCTGGATCCACGTGCCGCTCGGCTACGGAAAACTGTTCAAGGAAAAGACCGTCAACTGGATGTACCAGACCGAGCCGGAGCCCGAGCTGAAGGGCCGCCAGGTGTTCCAGCCGCGGGGCAAGACGCTGGGCGGATCGAGCTCGATCAACGGGCTGCTTTATGTGCGCGGCCAGCACGAGGATTACGACCGCTGGCGTCAGCTCGGCAATACCGGCTGGGGCTATGACGACGTGCTGCCCTATTTCAAGAAGGCCGAGAACCAGTCGCGCGGCGCCGATCAATATCACGGCACTGGCGGTCCGCTGCCGGTCTCGAACATGGTCGTGACCGATCCGCTGTCGAAAGGTTTTATCGACGCCGCCGTCGAGAGCGGTCTGCCCTACAATCCTGATTTCAACGGCGCCACCCAGGAAGGCGTCGGCCTGTTCCAGACCACCACGCGCAACGGCCGTCGCGCTTCGACTGCGGTAGCCTATCTCGGTCCCGCAAAAACCCGCAGCAATCTCAAGGTCGAAACCGAAGCGCTCGGCCAGCGCGTGCTGTTCGAGGGCCGCCGCGCAGTTGGCGTTGAATACCGGCAAGGCACAAATGTGCGCAGCGCCCGTGCCCGCAGGGAGATCGTGCTGTCGAGCGGCGCCTACAACTCGCCGCAGCTCCTGCAGCTCTCGGGCGTCGGGCCCGCCGATCTCCTGCGCAAGCACGGCATCGAAATCGTGCTGGACGCAGCTGGTGTTGGCCACGATCTCCAGGACCACATGCAGGTCCGCATCGTGATGCGTTGCTCGCAGAAGATCACGCTGAACGACACCGTCAACAATCCGATCCGCCGCACGCTCGCCGGCGCGCGCTACGCGCTGTTCCGCAAAGGCTGGCTGACGATCGCTGCCGGCACGGCGGGCGCGTTCTTCAAGACCAATCCGCGGCTGGCTTCGCCCGACATCCAGGTTCACTTCCTGCCGTTCTCGACCGACAAGATGGGCGAGAGGCTGCATGATTTCTCCGGTTTTACTGCGTCAGTGTGCCAGCTCCGCCCGGAGAGCCGTGGCTCCTTGCGCATCAAAAGCGCGGACCCGACCGTGCCGCCGGAAATCCGCATCAACTACATGTCGACCGAGACCGACCGCACCACCAACGTCGAAGGCCTCAAGATTCTGCGCAAGATACTGAACGCGTCGGCGCTGAAGCCGTTCGTGGTCAGCGAGTACGATCCCGGTGCTAAGGTATCCACGGACGCCGAGTTGCTGGATTATTGCCGCGAGCGCGGTAGCACCATCTACCATCCGACCTCGACCTGTCGTATGGGCAATGATGCGCTCGCGGTGGTAGACCAGCGGCTGAAGGTGAGGGGCCTTGAGGGCCTTCGCGTCGTCGACGGTTCGATCATGCCGGACCTCGTCTCGGGGAACACCAACGCGCCGATCATCATGATCGCCGAAAAGGCCTCCGATATGATATTGGAGGATGCGCGGTAGAGCATGATCTGGAAAAGTGGAGACCGGTTTTCCGATAAGATCATGCTCAAAAGAACGACCCGCGTTTGAGAGGATTTGGACTTGGCTACGCGATTCAAGATCGGCACCCGCAAGAGCGCGATGGCGTTGGCCCAGACGGAGGAGATTGCGCGCCGCCTGATCGCCGCCATGCCGAATCTCGATGTCGAGATCGTCAAGTTCGACACCACGGGCGATCTCGACCAGACCAGCAAGCTCCTGCCCCATGGCGGCAAGGGCGGCGCCTTCGTGGCGCAGATCCGCGCCGCGGTGCTGTCGGGCGAATTGCAGGCGGCGATGCATTCGCTGAAGGACATGCCCGGTAACGAGGATACGCCCGGCCTCGTCATCGGCGCCACGCTGTCGCGCGATCCAGCGAGCGATGCGCTGGTGCTGCGCAATGGCGTCACGCTGGAAGCGCTGCGCCAGTCGCGCGGCAAGGGTTCTAAAATTGGAACCAACGCCGTTCGCCGTGCGGCCTATGCGCGGCGGCTGTTTCCCGAGATCGAGGTCATTCACTTTCGCGGCGCGGCCGACACACGCGTGCGAAAACTCGACAATGGCGAGAAGCAACGTCTGCCGGATGGCGGCGCGGTCGGGCCGGCGGACGCGCTGATCATGGCGCGCTCGGGTCTCGATCGCGTGGGTCTGTCTCATCGCATCGCCTACGAATTCACTGCGGCCGAAATGCTGCCCGCAGCAGGGCAGGGCATCGTCGCCGTCGAATGCGCGGCGCAGGACTGGGGGACGCGGCAGATCCTCGCATCGATCGATGATCCCTATGCGCATGCCTCTGCCGACGCGGAGCGTGAAGTGCTGTGGGTGCTGAACGGTCATTGCAATTCGCCGGTGGCGGGTTTTTCGACCATCGCCGGCGATCAGATGTCGCTGACCGCATCCGTGCTCGATCTCTCCGGCAACACCATCATCGAAGTTTCACGCGCAGGCCCCGCTAATCGCCCGCGTGAGCTCGGCCGTGCCGTGGGTCTGGATCTGCTGGACAAGGGCGCCGCCGAAATCATCGAGCGCAGCCGGCCGCGCTAGGTGGACTCCGAAGTCACGATCATCGGGATGATGCCACCGTGCGCCTGTTTTGCCCGACGTGTCAAACCTCGGCGCTGCCGGGCGCAAAGCCGCGCGAGACAAAATCCTTCAATGATTTCTACTGTGCATGGGGTTGTTTTCGCGGCTTTTGTTTCCGTCCCTGAGGCGGCCGGATTTTTTTAGCCCCTCGCGCGCTTCAGCATCTGCTCGACATGGGCGATCGGCGTCTCCGGCTGGATGCCGTGGCCGAGATTGAAGATGAAGCGCCCTTGCGCAAAATTCGCCAGCACGTTGTCGACCGCGCGGTCGAGCGCAGCACCACCCGTGATCAGCACCAGCGGATCGAGATTGCCCTGCACGGCGACACGTGACTGCACGCGCTCGCGGATGAAGGCGGGCTCTGCAGTCCAGTCGATGCTGACGCCATTGACGCCGGTCGCCTCGACGTAACCCGGCAATTGCGCGCCGGCGCCGCGAGGGAAGCCGATGATCTTGGCATCCGGCACCTTTGCACGCACGCCCTCGACGATGCGCCGCGTCGGCTCGACCGACCAGCGCGCGAATTCGGCCGGCGGCAGCACGCCGGCCCATGTGTCGAAAATCTGCAGGCCATTGGCGCCAGAGTCTAACTGCGCCAGCAGATATTGGATCGAGTTCTCGACCAGCACGTCGATGATTTTCGCGAATGCGTCCGGATGCCGATAGGCCATCATCCGTGCCGGCGCCTGGTCCGGCGTGCCCTCGCCCGCGACCATGTAGGTCGCAACCGTCCACGGCGCGCCGCAGAAGCCGATCAGCGCAATCTTCGGATCGAGCGCGCCGCGCACGAGCTTGAGCGCCTCGAACACCGGATTGAGCTTGCCGAAGTCGGCCTGCGCGGCGAGCGTCTTGACCTTCGCCGGATCATCCAGCGGCTCGAGCCGCGGGCCTTCGCCGACCTCGAAGCGGACGGAGCGGCCGAGCGCGTACGGGATCACCAGAATGTCGGAGAAGATGATCGCCGCATCGAAGCCGAACCGGCGGATCGGTTGCAGCGTGACTTCGGCGGCAAGCTCCGGATTGAAGCAGAGATCGAGGAAGCCGCCGGCCTTGGCGCGCACCTCGCGGTACTCCGGCAGATAGCGGCCGGCCTGCCGCATCATCCACATGGGCGGGACGGCTTGCCGCTGGCCGGAGAGCACGTCGATGAAGGGCTTTGTCGCAGACTGGGGCACGAATGGTCCTGACGCAGAGTTGGGGTTCCTGATACACCGTGCGCGGCCCGAGCGGAACAGGGGAACCAGCGCAATTGCGCCGCGTTGACCCCGGGTAATGGAGGAGGAATTCCATGACCCAGATATTCAACCCCGCGCCGCACGACAAGCACGCCGACAATCTGCACGAGGCACTCGCGGCCGACCGCCACGCCAAGCTCGATACCGGGTTGGAAGATTCCTTCCCCGCCTCCGATCCCGTGAGCGCCACGCAGCCGACACCGTCGAAGGCCGACGCGGATGCCGACAATCCCTCGCTCTGGGCCAAGGTCAAGTCGCTCTTCAGCTAGCGGTCGCCGGTTTCCGATAGGCTTGCTAAGACCTTGTTAGTGATCTGCGGATGCCCCGGTCCGTAGGAGTACGGGAAAACCCGTAGATGAATGCGAATCCCGGCAGGCGCTTCAGAGTTCAATAACAGAAGCGGCAGAAGTTCCGATCATCGGAGATTTCTGCCGCATGAACGTCGCCTCACAGAGAGCCGGGTGGAGCCGCCTGCCGTTGCGCGCGGCGGCCTTCGTCGTGCTCACCTGCGTGGCGATCCTCGGCGTCAGCGGCTGGCGTGAATGGGCCGCACGGGATGCGGTGCTCAAGGGCGCCGAAACCGAGATGGCGAACGTCGCCCGCTCGTTGACGCAGCATGCCGAGGACAGCCTCGATCTGCTCGACTCTGGCGTCGTCGGTGTCGTCAGCCGGCTGGAGATGGACGGTGCCGATCCCATTACGATCAACAAGCTGCGCAACCTCCTGGAGGCGCGCAAGAAGGCGATGGAGCGCGTCCACAGCCTCGCCATCATCGACGACCAAGGCAACTGGCTGACCTCACCCGGCACGATCGCCTCGACGCTCAGCGACGACGCGTTCTTCCGCCACCACCAGCTCTCGCCCAAGCGCGAGGCCTATGTCGGCCGTCCCGTGAAGAGCCTCGTCGACGGCGAATGGGTCGTCACCCTGTCGCGCCGCTTCAACAAGCCGGACGGCAGCTTTGGCGGCGTGGTGCTCGCGGCCATCGGCTCCAGATATCTGTCGCATTTCTACGAGCAGTTCGAGATCGGCCGCAACAGCTCCGTGACGCTGATGTACGGCGACGGCATGATCATCGCGCGCAACCCGAGCAACGAAAAATTCGTCGGCCGCAATGTCGGCGACACCCCCCTGTTCCGCGACGCGAGCCTGCAACGGCCGGGCGGCGCCTATCATTTCAAGTCGCCGCTGGACGGCGCCGAGCGCGTCAGCTTCTTCAAGCGCAGCCCACGCTACCCGCTCGTGCTGCTCGCAACCGTCGACAAGGACGAACTGCTGGCGCCATGGCGGGCTGCCGCGATCTCCCGCATGCTGTACGTGGTCGCGCTGGTGATGCTGATCGCGGTGATCGGTGCGGTGCTGGTGCGTCAATTGCAGCGCGGCCAGCGCATGGCCGCAGCCCTGATCGAGAAAGAGGCGCATTTCCGCCTGCTCGCGGAAGGCTCCAGCGACATGGTCACCCGCATCGGGCTCGACGAGCGGCTGCGCTACGTTTCGCCGTCGTCCAACCAGGTCGTCGGCTGGCGCCCCAATCAGCTGATCGGCACCGACGCGCTCGCTGGAATCAATCCGGAGGACCGGCCGCATGTGCAGGCCATCGTCGACGCCATGAAGCGCGGCGACACGGAGGAAGCGCGGATGACCTACCGCAACGTGCACCGGCAGAAATCCGAGGTCTGGCTGGAATCGACCATGCGCGTCACGCGCAAGGACAACGGCCATGTCGAGGGCGTGGTCGTGATCTCGCGCGACATCACCGAGCAGAAGAAGCTGGAGACCCGACTCGAGACGCTCGCGATCGAGGACAGTCTCACCGGGCTTGCCAACCGCCGCCGCTTCGACGACCGGCTGAAGGAAGAATGGGCGCGGGCCTATCGCGACCGCTCCAGCCTCGGCCTCCTGATGATCGACGTCGATCACTTCAAAGCCTACAACGACGAATATGGCCATCCCGCCGGTGATGCCTGCCTGCGCGTGGTAGCAAAGATCATCGCGACCGAGATGCAGCGGGCCGGCGATCTCGCAGCCCGCTACGGCGGCGAGGAATTCGCCATGCTGCTGCCGAACACCGATGCCGCCGGCTGCGCCCGGATCGGCGAGCGGATCCGTAGCGCCGTCCACGATGCAGGCCTCATTCATGCCTCCAGTGGGGTGGCGCCCTGCGTCACCGTGTCGGTCGGCGGCGCGGCCTGCCGGCCCTCATTCGAGCGCACCGCAGGCGCAGGATCGCTCGTAGACTCCGCCGACCGGGCGCTCTACGCCGCCAAGGCCGCCGGCCGCGACCGGCTGATGATGTCGGGCGAGGTCATGAGCCTGCTGAAGGCATCTGGTCAGTAATATCGCTCAATAATGCGGCGGGCGCTCATTGGTGGGGCCCGGCGCGCTCGTCTCGGCTTGCTGTAACCGCTCGCCGAGCTCTGCGATTCTCCGCGTCAGCGCATCGATCTGCTTCCACTGTGCGGTGATGGTCTGGTTCAGCGTCTCGATGGTGTCGTCCTGATAGGCAAGACGCGTCTCCAGCGTATCGATGCGCTCGGCGAGCGTCTTGATGTCATTCGTCACGTGCGTGCCCCAATTCCTGTTCGCGCAGGTCCCGTTCGCGCAATCCGTGACCGAGCGCCACGCGTTCGTCGAACACAAAACATTCGCCGCGCCAGCGGCTTTGCGCTTCCGGCACCTCTTCCAGATACTTCAAAATGCCGCCCTTGAGGTGATAGACCTCGGCAAAGCCGCGCGCCAGCAGATGCGCGCTCGCCTTCTCGCAGCGGATGCCGCCGGTGCAGAACATCGCGATGCGCCGGTGCTTTGAAGGATCGAGCTTCTCGGCGGCGAAATCCTTGAACTGGCCAAAGCTCTTGATGTCAGGATCCACCGCGCCCTCGAACGTGCCCATCGCCACCTCGAAGGCGTTGCGGGTGTCGAGCACCAGCGTGTCGGGCGAGGCGATCAGCGCGTTCCATTCGGCAGCCTCGACATAGGTGCCGACTTGCCGGGTCGGATCGGCGTCTGCATCGCCAAGCGTGACGATCTCCTTCTTCAGCCGGACCTTGAGCCGGCCGAACGGCATTGCCTCGGCGGTCGAGCATTTCAGTTCGAGATTGTTCAGCCGGTCGCCGAACAGCACGCCATGCGCGAGTTCGTGGGCGAAGGCGTCGATCGCATCAGGCGCGCCCGCGATCGTGCCGTTGATGCCCTCCTCGGCCAGCAGCACGCTGCCCTTCAGGGACAGGCCGTCACAGAACGCGCGTAGCGGCTCGCGCAGCTCGCGGTAATCGGGCAGGGCGGCGAACTGGTAGAAGGCGCAGACCTTGTAAATCATGCGCCCGTTTAGCAGGCGGCCGGCGCTCAGAAAACCCGCAACCAACAGCCCTATTCCCAGCGAATGGCAGCCATTTCCCTGGTATGCCAGCATTGCCCGGTCGCCCCGGAATGTGTCATGAAGGCCCGGTTTTCCGAGATGGCGCCGCACGCGCGCCAAGACTTCGCCTAGACGGCCCTGAGAGAGCAAAACTTCGATGAGAAACTTCCATTTCCCCGGCAGGTCCACGGTCCACGCCACCAACGCGATGGTCGCGACTTCGCATCCGCAGGCATCTCTTGCCGCGATCGAGGTGCTGCGCGAGGGCGGTACGGCCGTAGACGCGGCGGTGGCTGGGTCTGCCGTGCTCGGCGTGATCGAGCCGCAATCGACCGGCATCGGCGGCGACTGCTTTGCGCTGATCCAGCCGCGCGGCGAGGGCAAGATCATCGCCTATAACGGCTCCGGCCGGGCGCCCAAGGCTGCCAACGCCGACTGGTATCTCGAGCGCAAGATTACGTCCGTGCCGCTGACCTCGGCGCATGCGGTCTCGATCCCCGGCGTGATCGATGCGTTTGCAACCGTGCTGCGCGACCACGGCAAGTTCGGCTTCGACCGGCTGCTGCAGCCCGCGATCAAGGCGGCGGAAGAGGGCTATGTCGTCGCCCCCCGCATCGCCTTCGACTGGAAGAACCAGTTCGAGAAGCTGAAGGGCGGCACCAACACCGTGCGTTACCTGCTGCCGGGCGGCAAGCCGCCGGTGGCCGGCGACGTCATCTGCCAGGCCGAACTCGGCAAGACGCTGCGCGCGATCGCCAGGGACGGCCGCGACGCCTTCTACAAGGGTGCGATCGCGGAGGATATGGTCGAGACCCTGCGCGGCATCGGCGGCCTGCACACGCTCGACGATTTCGCCGCGCACACCACCGAGACGACGACGCCGATCGGCACCATGTACAAGGGCTATGACGTCTGGCAGTGCCCGCCGAACGGCCCCGGCGTCACCGCACTCTTGATGCTCAACATCCTGTCGCGCTTCGATCTGACGAAGTTCGCGCCGCTCAGCGTCGAACGCTTCCATCTCGAAGCCGAGGCCGCGCGCATCGCCTACATGAATCGCGAGATGCATGTCGCCGACCCCGAACATATGAAGATCAACGTTGCCGAGATGCTCGCAAAGGGCTTTGCCGACGAGTACATCAGCAAGATCCGCCTCGACGGCATGCTCGACCTCCCGAACGTCGCGCCGCCGATGAATCCCTCGACCATCTACATTACGGTCGTGGACAAGGACCGCAACGTCTGCTCGTTCATCAATTCGGTCGCACATTCGTTCGGCTCCGCCATCGTCTCGAACAAGACTGGCGTGCTGTTGCAGAACCGCGCCGGCGGCTTCCGCATTCAGCCGGGTCACCCGAACTGCATCGAAGGCGGCAAGCGACCGCTGCACACCATCATGCCGGGCCTGCTCACCAAAGGCGGTCGCTCGGTGATGCCGTTTGCGGTGATGGGCGGTCAGTATCAGCCGGTCGGCCAGACCCACGTCGTGACCAACATCCTCGACTATGGCTGCGACGTGCAGGAGGCCATAGATATGCCGCGCGGCCTGCACTACGAGGGCCAGTACCAGCTCGAGGACAGCGTACCGGCCGATATCGTCGAGGGCCTCAAGAAGCTCGGCCACAAGACCACCAGCGTGGTCGGCCCGCTCGGCGGCGCCCAGGCCATCTGGATTGACTGGGACAAGGGTACGCTGACCGGTGGTTCTGATCCGCGCAAGGACGGCTGCGCGCTCGGCTATTGATCGAGGACCCGAGGGCTGGAAACGACAACCGCATTGCGCTAGACACCTTTCGCCTCAAACGGAAGGTGTTCTATGCAGCGTTTCAGCGCGCACTCCTCGCCATCATGTCGGCCCTCGCGATCATTGTGATCGCCGGCGTCTCGACATTCGTCTCCACCACGGCATCGGCCCAGACCGCAGGAAAACCCATGACCACAGCTTCAGGCTTGCAGACTATCGACAGCGTCGTCGGCACCGGCGCTTCGCCGAAGCCCGGCCAGATTTGCGTGATGCATTATACCGGTTGGCTCTATGAGAATGGCCAGAAGGGCAAGAAGTTCGACTCGTCCGTCGATCGCAAAGAGCCGTTCGAATTCCCAATCGGCAAGGGCCGCGTCATCGCCGGCTGGGACGAGGGCGTCTCCACGATGAAGGTTGGCGGCAAGCGCACGCTGATCATCCCGCCGCAACTCGGCTATGGCGCCCGCGGTGCCGGCGGTGTGATCCCGCCGAACGCGACGCTGATGTTTGACGTGGAACTGCTCGCGGTGAAGTGAGCAAACAACAAAAAGACCGGCCTCTCGGCCGGTCTTTTCATTTCTATGTTACGCGCGTTACTCAGCCGCGCGCTTCCCGGCCGCAGCGGCGCGATCGATCGCTTCCTTTGCGGAATCCTTGGCATCGCCCATGGCCTTCTGGCCCTTGCCCTTGACCTCCTGGACCACGCCTTCGCCCTGCAGGCGCTCGGAACCGGTTGCCTCACCGATGCCCTGCTTGGCCTTGCCTATGGCTTCGTTGGCGGTGCCCTTGATCTTGTCAGTGGTGCTGCTCATGAAACTCTCCTTCCAGTATGCTCGGAATAACAACGCCTGATGGCCACGAGGGTTCCGATTTTGGTATGGCTTGATGTCGCGGCTTTGGTTAGTTTCGCGCGCACGGAACCAACAGAAAGCAAGACCCATGACCGGCCATGACCATTCGCATTCCCACCATGACCACGATCATCACGACGATCGCTGGAAACATGACGGCGTGCGTGTCATTCCCGGCAATCAGCTCGACACCAATGTTCCGTCGACAGCGGGCATGGACCGCGCGGCCGCGATCAATTTCGCCCGCGTCGGCGCGCAGAAATTGTGGGCGGGCACCGTCAGCATCAAGCCCGATGCCAAGACCGGCGCGCATCACCACGGCCATCTCGAAAGCGTGATCTATGTGGTGAAGGGCAGGGCGCGGATGCGCTGGGGCGAGAGCCTGCAATTCACGGCCGAGGCGGGCCCGGGCGATTTCATTTTCGTGCCGCCTTACGTGCCGCACCAGGAGATCAACGCCAGCCGCGACGAGGTGCTGGAATGCGTGTTGGTGCGCAGCGACGGCGAGGCGGTCGCGATCAATCTCGACATCGAGCCGGTCGAGAAGCCCGAGACCGTGCTCTGGATCGATCCCGTCCACCGGGACCCGAACGAGAAGAAGTAAGGCCGAAGACCGCGCGGGGTTCGGTGCGACAGAAGCCCACAGCCGCCCGTCGGAAAAATATTTCGGAAGTCGTGTCGGACGGCGGCTCAGCCATCCGTCCTTGGGCAGAACCCCGCCCAAGGAGCTTCCGATGCCCAGGATGATTTTCCTCAATCTACCCGTGACCGACCTCAAGCGTGCGACCGCCTTTTATGAGGCGATCGGCGCGACCAGGAACCCGCAATTCAGCGACGACACGGCGAGCTGCATGGTCTTTTCCGAGACCATCTACGTGATGCTGACGACCCACGACAAATTCCGTCATTTCACGCCGAAGCCGATCGCCGATGCGAAGACCTCGAATCAGGTGCTGTTCTGCCTGTCCGCCGATAGCCGGAACGAGGTCGACGATATCGTGGGCAAGGCCGCGGCAGCGGGCGGCGTGGCCGATCCCAGCCCGATTGACGAACACGATTTTATGTATGGCCGCAGCTTCGAGGATCCGGACGGTCATATGTGGGGCGTGAACTGGCTCGACATGGCAGCGGTCCCCCCGAAGCCGGCCATGGCGAACGCCTGATCGAAAGCTGAAGAGGAGCATTCCCAATGTCCAAGCTCGTGCCCTGCATGTGGTTCAACGGCGATGCCGAGGAAGCCGCGAAGTTCTACGTCTCGCTCGTTCCGAATTCGAACATCACGCACGTTCAACGCAACGTTGCGGACAATCCGTCCGGCGAGGAAGGCTCGGTACTCGTCGTCGAGTTTACGGTGGCCGGCCAGCCGCTGGTCGCGCTCAACGGCGGCATGAAGGTGGAGTACACCCACGCGCTGTCGCTGATGATCCATTGCGACGATCAGGCTCAGGTCGACAGCGTCTGGAATGCATTCCTCGCCAACGGCGGCAAGGAGCAGCAATGCGGCTGGATCTATGACCGCTACGGCGTGTCCTGGCAGGTGGTGCCGAAGGTGATGTTCGACTTCCTGTCGAGCCCCGACAAGGCGGCTGCCGCCCGTGCGATGCAGGCCATGATGAAAATGGTGAAGCTCGACGTGGATGTCTTGCGCCGCGCGTTCGAGGGCAAGTCGGCGGCGTGAGAGCGGGATGCTCTCGCCATGTACTCACTGTCATCGCCCGGCTTGACCAGGCGATCCAGTACTCCGAGACAGCGCGATCATACGGAAAAGCCGCGGCGTACTGGATGCCCCTTCGCGGGGCATGACGGCGGAGATCGGGGTTTAATAATTAATCCGCAGCCCCAAGCCGCCATGGATGGTATTGCCGACCGGCTGCGGGCCGAGCGTGCCGTTGGCGAAGAGGTCCACGGTCCAGCCCTTCTGCACGCGGAAGCCGAGGCGGCCGCCATATTCGAACCAGCCCTGGTTGCCCATCGTCGGCACCACCGTGCCGTCGCCGGTCACGGTGGCGACGATGCCGCTATGGCTCGCGAACGACTGCACCCAGCCGCCATTGATGTTGGTCTCGATGTTGCCGGCGAAGAGATGGGTCCACTGGCCGCCGATCTTGACCAGGCTGGTGCGGTCGGTGCCGGTCGCAATGCTGGCGTCGAACGGATTGAACGCGACTGTGTTGTCCGCATAGCCCGATACGCGCTGCCAGAGCTGCCAGACCTCGACGGAGGCCGCGATCTCGTCCTGCGGTGACAGCCGGCTCATCCAGCCGGCGCGACCGTAGACCGCGTAGTTCGCGGCGTTGGTCGAACTGGTCACGCTCACCGGGCCGAGGCTGGTGTTGTAGTTGCGGGTGTAGCGCGCCTTCTCCCACGGCGTCAGGATCGTGCCGACGTCGAAGAACGGACGCGACGAGCCCCATTCGGTGAAGTCATAGCGCAGCGCAAAGGCGCCGATCGGTGCGCTGGTGATGTTGTAACCGCCCTCGCTGTATTGCGTGTAGGCGAGGCCGGCGAGCAGCGACAGATTGGGCGTCAGCTCCTTGCGGCCGTGGATGCCGGCCGAGAACGAGCCGGCCGAACCGAACGCGCTGACGCAGTCGCTGCAATTGACCTGCTCGTTGACGCCAAGCAGCACCGTACCGAGCACGCGGTTGGTGATCATCTGGTTGAAGCGCTGGTTGGCGAGGCCGCCAATTGAGTTTCCGCTCGAATCTGAGCCGGTCGGAGTTGGGCTCGGCGATGGGGACGGGCTCGGCGATGGATAGGGGCTCGGCGAGGGATATGGACTCGGGGAGGGCGAGTACGTCGGTGATGGATAGGGGTTCGGCCCGCCGCACTCGGACTCGCAGGTGGACTGCGCCGCAGCCGGACGGACGTCGAGCGCAAACGCCAACAGTGCAAGGACTGCGGCGGCGCTCAATGCGCCGGCCAGTACAAACCGTCTGAAGCCGAGCTGCGCCATCGTCAGCGCCCGCACAGCGTGCCGTCGTCGTGGACGGCGGGCGTGATGGTCGACGAGGCGTCGGCGTATTGGTTGACGGCGCACAGTCCCGCATTCGCGGCGCAGTTGGCGGCGAAAGTCCAGGGCGGCGTGTTGGTCTTGGTGATGGAGATCTTGCCGCCGGTCGAGGTGATGACCGCGGTGTCGCCCGGCTGGGTGAGCTGAACGCACTGGAAGTTCAACGTGCAGACGCTGGCCGCGCCCTCCTGAAGCACGACGACCGAGCGGCCGCGCTGCGACAGGATGTCGAGCGTGGTGCCGCGAACGCCGATGGTCGCGAGCGGCGTCGTGATCTTGTAGGCGGTCTTCTCCGAATGTCCGGTGACGAAGCGGAAGGCGCCGGTGGCCATGCGGATCGCGACGTCGCGATAGCTGTGCTCGTCGTTGAAGACGGTGCGGTCGAGCTTCAGCGTGGCGCCCGGTCCAAGCGACAGATTGGTGCTGTCGGCCATGACGAAGCGCGCCGCGCTGTCGGCGCCGGTGCGCACGGTCTCGTCACGCAACATACTATCGCCGACGCTGATCGGCGACGGGGTCGCGGCGACGCGCACCACTTCGTTCTGAACCAGGACGGCTTCGCCGACGCGCGTTTGGGCCTGCGCGCAAGTCGCAGCGCACAGCGTGGCCGACAGCAGTGCAGGGAAAAGCAGAAAACACAAATTCATATCGTACCCGATCGGTCCCTGATCGCGCACGCCTGTGTTGTGGTAGAATTATTACACGCGGCGTGAGACGAGCGTTAGCTTAGTGACAGTTGCGGCGGAATGCGTTCAATGGATCGGGTGAGTTGTTTTTTATTCGCGGTGACGCAGATTTGCCACGCAAAATAGCCCCACAGCAGTCGCGTGAAGCACAGGCGGTTCCGAGATTGTCGCGAAGCGCAGTGATCGCTGTCGCGATCTTCCTAGCTGCGCATCTCGCGCTGCTGATCGGGTTGGCGACGCCGGATAAATTCGTGTTCGACGAGGTGCATTATGTGCCGGCTGCGCGGCAGATGCTGGGCTCCACGCCGTCGCAACCGATGCTCAATCCGATGCATCCGCCGCTGGCGAAAGAGCTGATCGCGGGTTCGATCGCCGCATTCGGCGACAATGCATTTGGCTGGCGCTATCCGGCGACGTTGTTCGGTGCGCTCGCGATCGTCGCGATCTATCTCTGCGGTCTCGCGCTGTTCGGATCGCAGGGACCTGCGATCGCAGCGGCGCTGATCGCGGCGTTCAACCAGATGCTCTATGTGCAGGCGCGCATCGCGATGCTCGACATCTTCGCGCTCGGCTTCGGTCTGCTCGCCATCGCCGCTTTCATGCACGGCTTTCGACGAGAGCGGCCGCAGGCGCTGTTCGCACTCGCGGGTGCGTTGTTCGGCCTCGCCGCCGCCTGCAAATGGAGCGGCCTGTTTCCGCTCGGAGTCTGCATCGTCATCCTGGCGGTGATCCGCCTGATGCAGGGCTGGCACACGCTGTTTGCCGACGCCAAGCCAGGCGACTGGTATCGCCCGAATCTCTGGCCAGCCTTCAGAGCACATCATGCCGTGCTGTGCTTCGCGCTGTTGCCGGCTGTGACTTATCTCGCCGCTTTTGTTCCGCTCTACGGAGTGTCGTTGCCAGATCTGATCGAGGCGCAGCGCCGCATCTTCGCCGACAACACCACCACCGCGATCGCCGGCCATACTTACATGAGCTCATGGCCGTCCTGGCCGTTGCTGGCACGGCCCGTTTGGTTCCTGTTCGACAAGACCTCGGACGACAATGTCGCGGCGGTGGTTTTTCTCGGCAACCCGCTGGTCGCATTGCCGGCGCTGCTCGCGCTCGTCGTGGTGTTGCGCGACTTCATCGTCGCGCGTCGCTGGGATGCGTTCCTGATTGCGGCGTTCTATTCCGGCCCCTGGCTCGCCTGGGCGCTGCTGCCGCGCACTCTGGGCTTCATCTATTATTATCTGCCGGCCGCAACCGTGGCCTCGCTCGCGCTGGTCTATGTGCTGCGCAGAGAGGGCCTCCCGCGCTGGCTATTGTGGGCCTATGTTGGCGTAGCCGCGATGGGCTTTGCAGTGATGCTGCCGATCTCGGCCGCCTTCATCGGCACGTCGATGCGGGTGTTCAACCGGCTGATGCTGTTCCAGAGCTGGATCTGACGCTGGTCAGAATCTGAACCAGGGGATCCGGTTCCAGACGACGTGGCTGCGGTAGACATGCGGCCAGTAGACCGGGAAGGGCTGCCAATAGGCGTAACGGCGCTGCTGGCGATGGACGTATCGCCGTGGCGTTGCCCGCGGCTCGGGTTCGGTCGAGGCCTGTGGCGCGACGGGTTCGGCAGTCTTCGGAACGATGGCCGGACGCGGCACGCTTTCGGGAGGCGGCGTTGCCTGCGCGGGCGCAGCGGTCGGTGTCGTGGATTTGTCCTCGGCCCAGCCCGGCAGGACAGACATGGTCAGGAAGAGGGTTGCAACGGCAATTCCAAAAACATGCGTTTTCATGTGATCCGCTCCAAAACGATATCCAACATTCGCTGTAACGGCACTGCTCGCCGCTCGCGCGGCGGGCAGTGTGGCGATGTTGCGATCACTTCGACGCGGTCTTGGTGTCCATGTTCACGACCTGGACGCGGCGGTTGACCGGGTCGGCGCCGTTGGTGGTGTCCTTCAGCTTGGTCTTGCCATAACCGACCGTGACGAGATCGGTGCCGTTGAGGCCATAGTTCTGCACCAGATACTTCTTGATGGTGTCGGCGCGACGCTCGGAGAGGGCCTGATTGTAGTCTTCGGTGCCGACCGCATCGGTGTGGCCGGCGACCACGAAGGTCGAGCCCTTCAGCGACGGATCCGACAGCGCCTTGCCGAGTGCCTGCACCGACGGCACCGAGGTCTTGGCGATGTCGGCCGAGTTGTAATCGAACTGGATTTCGAGGTCGATGTTCGGCTTGGCCGCCGCGAGTTCGGCAATCTGATCACGCTCGCCGGTCGAGAGCGAGCGGGTCTGCCGGTTGCGCACGGTATTGAGGAAGGTCGTTTCCTTGGCCTGCGCCGTCGGATCGGCCCCGACGGACAAGCCGCGGGTCACCGGCTTCGGCTTCAACGCATCCAGGATCTGGCTGGACGAGACGTTGTTGTCGCCGGCGAAAGCCAGGCCTGCCGTCATCAACAGTGCGGCCGTGAGCGTAATCGTCTTCAGTCCAAAGAACTTGTTAAAATGGGTCATTGTCGTATCCTCGCTGTTATGTCTGATGGCAATTTGGTGCTGCGAGCATAGGGTGGGTTCAAACGCCTCGATGTGATCTTTGTCACATTGGAAACGGCCGGCTCCAATCTCATTTAGCGCATTTCGCGGCGTCTCGGTTGCCTATCCGGTTGCCACGCCTCCGAACGAGGGGCCGGTGCGATCGCGTCAACAGCAGCCGTAGCATCCTTTTCGGAGCGGGTTCGAGTTGCATCGGCTAATGCGTGATCTAGATCACATTCAAGCTCAGTGGAAGAGATCACAGTCAGCGCATCGGCGGTTCTGGCTCTGGGGAAAATGACCATGCGCTTCCTGATCGCGGCAATGTCTCTCGCAGCTCTCGTCTTCTCCGGCAACGCGGCGCTTGCCGACAAGCGGGTCGCCTTTGTCGTCGGCAACTCGGCCTACAAGAACGTACCGCAGCTTCCGAACCCCGCGATCGACGCCAAGTCGATGGCGCGGGTGCTGCGCAATGTCGGTTTCGAGGTGGTCGAGGGCAGTAACCTGACTCGCGACGCCATGACGACGAAGCTGCTCGAGTTCGGCAAGAAGAGCGAAGGCGCCGATGTGGCGCTTTTCTTTTATGCCGGCCACGGCATCGCGGTGAACGGCACCAACTACCTGTTGCCGATTGATGCTGATCTCAAATCCGAGATGGACGTCAAGCTCGGCGCGGCGATCAATGTCGATTTGACGCTGGAGCAGACCATGGCGGACGCCAAGGTGAAGCTGGTGTTCCTCGATGCCTGCCGCGACAATCCCTTCGCCGCAAAGATACGCTCGGCCAAGGCGACACGATCCGTCAGCGTCGACAGCGGCCTTGCCGAAATGAAGTCGGGCGAAGGCACGCTGCTCGCGTTTGCGACCGGTCCCGGCCAGACCGCGCTCGACGGCGAAGCCGGCACCAACAGCCCGTTTACCCGCGCGCTCATCGCCAACATTGCGTCTCCCGGCGTCGAGATCCAGCAGGCCATGACCAAGGTCCGCGCTCAGGTCAATGACGAGACCAACAAGGCGCAGCTGCCCTGGGGCCACACCAATCTCACCGGCACGGTCTATCTCAACCCGACGGCGACCCCCGCTGCCGCCGATGTCGCTCCGGTGACCGTCGCCCAGGCCGGCGAAGTCGAACTCGAGTTCTGGCGCTCGATCAAGGACACCAACAAGGTCGAGGAACTGAACGCCTACCTCACCAACTATCCGAACGGCACCTTCAAGTCGCTGGCGCTGGCCCGCATTGCCGCGATCCAGGACGGCCCCTCCACGACGACGCGTAACCTCACCGCCGGCGTCGATCCCTCAACCTTCACCGAACAGGCCGACCAGATATCCGAGGACCAGCTCGGCTTCGACAAGAACCAGCGTCGCGACGTGCAGCGCCGTCTCACCGGCCTTGGCTTCGACATCAAGGCGGCCGGCAAGTTCGACGGTGAGACCCGTTCCGTGATCAAGCGCTGGCAGGCGGCGCGCGGCTATCCCGCGACCGGCTACCTCAACAAGTTCCAGTACAGTGCAATGCAGTCCGAGATCGTCTCCACCCGCGTTGCCTCCTCCGACAACTCCGACGACGAGCCGACGCATCGCCGCTCCTCCGGTGGCGGTGGCCGTCGCGCACACGGCGGTGGCGGCGGCATGGGCGGCGCCGGCGGTCTGTTTGGCCACGTGATAGGCGGCCTGTTCCATCGCTGATTTGATGAGCCATGTGATACCAAGCGGCCCAGTCCGGGCCGCTTTTGCTCGCGCACATCGATCGTCGCAAAGCCGTCGCCGCATGGCCTGCTCGCGAACAAGAAATCGGCCAGATGCGCGCCTAGCAAATTGCCTTACCCAACAACAAGGGAGGCCGAGTTCAGTCCAGTGCCGAGGCCGAGTGACTATCAATTCTATCGCAATGGCCCGCCGGATCGGACCGTGTCTCTGAACGCCATGCCGATCTATATCGGCGCGGCGATGATTGCGGTGGCGATCCTACTCTCGACGCTGATCACGGGACTGACCTCGCGCTATGTCGGCCTCGAAGCTCCGACGGACGAGAACATGTGGCTGGTCGACCGCCTCACCGGTAGCGTCTATCGCTGCCAGGCGGAGGGCCGGGGCAGGGCTGCATGCGAGCCCGACGTCGCCACCGGGAGCGTCAGTGACCGGCCCAGGGCGCCGAAAGACGGTCGCTGAGGCCACATCGCTTCGCATTGCAGCAAGAAAATTTTCTTCTCCACGAAACATTGTCGGCAGAGGATACGTACCTGCGAATGCCGGCATGACGCCGGTTTCGTTTTTCGGAGGAGACTTTTCGATGAAGACCTTGCTCACCGCCGCAGCCTTTGTCGCGTTCACCCTTTCGGTTTCGCCCGCATCCGCCGCGATGATGGCGTGCACCAGCGATAACATGATGAAATCGACGGCCATGATGACGGGTACTGCGGACACTCCGGCCAAGACGGCCATGAACAAGGAGATGGCCATGGCCAACACCGACATGAGCATGGGCAAGATGAAGGGCGCCTGCATGCATTACATGAAGGCCCAGAAGGCCATGATGATGAAGTAGGCCTCCGCCGCACCATCCCGCCGCGCTGTCAGCAGATGGCAGCGCGGCTCTTTCTTGGCGGTCTGCTTCTTTCTCCCGGCGCGAATCCCGCTACATTGCCTCTCGCAATGTCCCGCGCACCAAAACCCCTTCCGCTCCCGACGACACAGGCCCGGCAGATCTGGCTGCGCGCCCAGCGGCTCGACACGCGCGAACCGTTCGGGGAGGGCGCCCAGGCCGTGGCGGATGCGATCGCTCATCTCGGCTATGTCCAGATCGACACCATCAACGTGATCGAGCGCTGCCATCACCACATCCTGTTCAGCCGCATCCCGTCCTACAGCCGGGCCGATCTGCGTCATGCCCAGAGCACGGACAAAAGCGTGTTCGAGTACTGGACCCATGCGCTGTCCTACGTGCCGTCGAACGATTTTCGCTTCTTCCAGCCGGCGATGCGCGAGCACAAGCGCGAGGGGCACAGATGGTATGCCTCGGTCACGCCGGCCGACACGCGCAAGGTGATGCGGCTGTTGCGGGCCGGCCCGCTGACGATCCGCGACATCGAGGACGACGTGCTGACCGAGAAGGAGCATCTGTGGCAGAGCCGAAAACCCTCGAAGCGGGCGCTTCAGCTTGCCTTCTACACTGGCGTCGCGACCGTCAGCGCGCGCCAGGGCATGCTCAAGACCTATGATCTGATGACGCGGCATTTCGGCTGGGACAAGCTGCCGAAGCCGGCCTCGGCCAGGGAGATCACGGCCTATCTGCTCGACCGCGCGTTGCGCTCGCAAGGCCTCGTCAGCCTCGATTCGATCTGCCATCTCGATGCGCCGAGCAAGAAGGCGGTCGCTCACCTGATCGCCTCGCGCGCCCGCCGCGGCGAACTCTTGCCTGTCGCGATCGAGGCCGCCGGCAAGCAGGAGCATTGGGCGCAGCCGTCCGCGCTTGAGTCAGCCGAGGTGTCGCCGGATCTCGTCCATATCCTGTCGCCGTTCGATCCGCTGATCATCCAGCGCAAGCGGACCAATCTCATCTTCGGCTACAACCATCTGTTCGAGGCCTATGTGCCGAAGGCCAAGCGCAAGCTCGGCTATTTCGCGCTGCCCGTTCTGGTCGGCGACGAGATCGTCGCCGCGCTCGACCTCAAGACCGACCGGCAGGCCAAGAAGCTCTTGATGCAGAAATGGACCTGGCTCGGGCAAGGCAAGAAGACGGCGGGGCGCAAGGAGCTCAAGCAGAAGATCGAGGAAGAGCTTGGTCGTTTTGAGCGGTTTCAACTGGCGGAGTAGATCCTACTTCGTAAGGGCGGATTAGGTAGCGTAACCGGCTGCGCCAGATGCATTGCTTGCTCCATTGACTCTTTGCCAGCGATGCTGAAAACCGCCTTTGAGCTCACAAAAGCAACAAGTCGGGGGAAGCCATGAGCCAGACCACAACCTATACCGGTTCCGCGGGGGGCAGGAATACTGACAAGTCGGAGATCGAGACGTCGACCGTCCGCGCCATCTCCTGGCGCCTGATTCCGTTCCTGGTTCTGGCCTACTTCTTCTCCTATCTCGACCGCGTCAATCTCGGCTTCGCCGCGCTGACCATGAACGCCGAGTTTAAGTTCACGCCGCTGATCTTCTCCTGGGGCGCCGGCATCTTCTTCATCGGTTATTTCATCTTCGAGGTGCCGAGCAATTTGGCGCTGGAGAAGTTTGGCGCCAGCCGCTGGATCGCCCGCATCATGGTGACCTGGGGCATCATCTCGGCGCTGATGGCGCTGGTGAACGGCGTGACCAGCTTCTACGTCCTGCGCTTCCTGCTCGGCGTCGCCGAAGCGGGCTTCTTCCCCGGCATCATCCTCTATCTCACTTATTGGTATCCGGCCGAATATCGCGGCCGCTTCCTTGCGGCCTTCGCGATCGCCGTGCCGATCTCGACCGTGATCGGCGCGCCGATCTCGGGGCTGTTGCTCGGGCTCGACGGCGCGATGGGTCTGAAGGGCTGGCAGTGGCTGTTCGTTCTCGAAGGCATCCCTTCGGTGCTGCTCGGCATCGTCACCTGGTTCTATCTCACCGACCGGCCGGAGAAGGCGGACTGGCTCTCGGCCGAGCAGAAGTCCTGGCTGAAGGAGCGGCTCGATTCCGAGATCGCGGTCAAGCAGGCAGCGAAGCATATGACGCTCGGTGAAGCGCTGTCGTCGCCGAAGGTGATCACGCTGAGCCTGATCTATTTCGGCTTCGTCGCCGCGCTCTATGGCATGCAGTTCTGGCTGCCGCAGATCGTTAAGGCGTTCGGCCTCAGCAACGCCCAGACCGGGTTCGTCACGGCGATCCCCTACGTGTTCGGCACGGTCGCCATGATCCTGTGGGCCCGACATTCGGACGCCACGCGCGAACGCGTGATGCATGTCGGCGCGCCCATGATCCTCATCGCGGTCGCGCTCGCCATCTCCAGCTATATCACCGATCCCACCATGACGATGGTGGCGCTGACCTTCGCCGCGATCGGCGTGTTCTGCGTCTTCGGCGTGTTCTGGACCTTGCCGACCTCGTGGCTGTCAGGCACGGCGGCCGCCGGCGCCATCGCGCTGATCAACTCGATCGGCAATCTCGCCGGCTTCGGCGGCCCCTATCTGATCGGCTGGGTCAAGGAAGCCACCGGCCAGACCTCGACAGGTCTGCTGGTGCTCGCCGTGCTGCCTCTGCTCGCCGGCATTTTGGTGTTCATCGGCGGCCACGAGACCAGGCACGAGTTTGCCGAACAGGGGCGGTAATTATCTCTCCAACGTGGCCCGGATTGCGCTGCGAACCCAAATCCGGGCTACCGGCTCTAATCAGCGCCGGCGCCCTTCTGCGAACCTGCCAATCCGAGAAACACCAGCAGAGCGCGGCTGAGACGCAAAAGGTCCTCGTCGTCGAGGCGTCCCACGAATTTTCCGATCTTGGACCTTGGCACGGTAGTGATTTTGTCCACCATCAAGTGGGAGCGTACCCGTAGACCATTGCGTTCCGTCTGGTCGACCGGCAGGCGAAATAGAGGCGCTTCAGTCTCGTTGGTCGTGAAGGCACAGACCGTGACGGAGTTGGCGGTGTCGAAGCCGTCGTCCTGGATAATGACCACAGGACGCGGTTTTCCCGCGTAGTCTTTGCCCCCAGCGAGTGTCCAGATATCGCCCCGCTTCATTCGTCGTTCAAAATGGAGACGGAATCGATGAAAGCCTGATCGTCATATTCCTGAGTGCTCGTCGCGACCGCCAGAGACTGGCGATGGGCTTCCGCCTTGAAGGACGGTGAACGTACGTCCGGAACCCAGATCTGGATCGGACGGAGCCCTTGCGCGCGCAGCCGCTCTCGATGCTCGCGGACCTTCGCTCGCGACGACTTTGGCTTAGAAGAGGACGGCATAGGTCTCTCCATCTGGTTACATGTAACCTTATCAGGATGAGGGAGCTCCGCCAATCCCAGGACCCTTACCACCCTTTAACGATCACGCTTTCCTGATGACTGACGATTATTGACTTTTATCAGTGATTAGTCGACATTCCTCTCATTGCAGACGCAGGAGTGTCTTCCGATGTTCGTTCGGTCAGTTTTGTCTAGCTATTCCAGGCTCTTGGCGGGTGTGTCGCTGGCCTTGATGGCCGCTGCGCTTGCCGGATGCAATGATACGGTAGCGCAAAAGGCCGAGCCGCCGCGCCCGGTTCTGGTCGCAACCGCCCATTATGATGCCGAGACCCCAGAGCGCAGTTTCGTTGGCACCGTCCGGCCCCGGATCGAGAGCGATCTCGGTTTCCGTGTCGCCGGCAAGGTCGCCAAGCGCCTGGTCGAAGTCGGCCAGACTGTCGAGATCGGCCAGCCGCTCGCCACCCTCGATGAGATCGACCTGAAGCTCCAGGCCGAGCAGGCCGTCGCCGAGCAGACCGCGTCGACCGGCGTGCTGGCGCAGGCCGCCGCTGCCGAACAGCGCGCGAAGGATCTGAAGGCCAAGGGCTGGACCACCGATGCCGCGATGGATTCGAGCCGCGCGGCTGCCGATGAGGCACGCGCGCGTCTGGACCGCGCCATCCGTTCCGTCGAGCTGACCAAGAATTCCCTTTCCTACGCGACGCTCAACGCCGACGCCCGTGGCGTCGTCACCGCAACGCTGATCGAGCCCGGCCAGGTGGTTGCCGCAGGCCAGACCTCGATCCGTGTCGCCCGCTTTGCCGAAAAGGAAGCGGTCGTCGCGATCCCTGAGACGCTGGTCGGACGTGCCAAATCGGGCGTCGCCAGCGTCACTCTTTGGTCGGAGCCGGGCAAGAAGTACGCGGCGAAGCTGCGCGAGATCGCGCCGACCGCGGATTCCGCGACGCGCACCTATCTCGCAAAATTCTCGCTGCCCGAGGCCGACGACAAGGTCGAGCTCGGCATGACCGCGACGCTGACGCTGTCGGACGCCGCCACCGAGCGCGTTGCGCGGCTGCCGCTGTCGGCGCTGTTCAACGAAGGCGGCAAGCCGTCCTTTTACGTCGTCGGCGACAATGGCGCGGTCACGTTGAAGCCGGTCGCGGTGAAGTCCTACGACAGCAACGACGTCGTCATCACCAGCGGTGTCGACGAGGGTGCCAAGATCGTCACCCTCGGCGTGCAGAAGCTCGATCCCGGCCAGAAGGTGCGGGTCGTGTCGTCGCTGTCCTTCTGATCCCGTCATCCCGGGTCTGGTCCTTCGGACCATCCCGGAATGACAAAAGAAGTTGAGTTACGTCGAGTGAGGTGAGTTTCGGCCCTCGCGCAAATGCGAAGGCTGAAGCGGCGAAGCGATCCAGAACCTGCCCAGCCCCCTGGATTGCTTCGCTGCCTCGCGACGACGCCCTGAACAGAGCGGCTGTCGTTTTTGGCAATTGGATCGTTTTTTCCGGAGAGTGCGATGAAGCGCTTCAACCTTTCGGCCTGGGCCGTCAGCCATCCGACGCTGGTGCTGTTCCTCATGCTGGTGCTCGGCGTCGCCGGCTTCTTCTCCTATCAGAAGCTCGGCCGCGCCGAGGATCCGTTCTTCACGGTGAAGGTGGTCAACGTCTCCGTGCTGTGGCCGGGCGCGACCGCGCAGGAGATGCAGGCGCAGGTCGCCGATCCCATCGAGAAGAAGATCCAGGAGCTGCCTTACTTCGAGAAGGTGCAGACCTATTCCAAGCCCGGCTTCACCGCGCTCCAGGTCACCTTCCGCGACTCCACACCGCCGAAGGACGTGCCTTATCTCTTCTATCTTTTGCGCAAGAAGCTGGTCGACGTGCAGGGCCAGCTGCCCGCAGGCATTCTGGGCCCCGTCGTCAACGACGAGTTCTCTGACGTCGATTCCATCCTCTATATGATGACCGGCGATGGCGCCGATTACGCCCAACTCAAGAAGGTCTCGGAAGGTTTCCGCCAGCGCCTGCTCAAGGTGCCGGGCGTGACCAAGGTCGACGTCTACGGCAATCAGGACGAGCGCATTTTCGTGGAATTCAGCCACGCGAAGCTCGCCACTCTCGGCATCACGCCGCAGGCGCTGTTCGATTCGCTCGCCAAGCAGAACAACGTGACGCCGGCCGGTACGGTCGAGACCTCGTCGCAGCGCGTGCCGTTGCGCGTCACCGGAGCGCTCGATGGCGCCAAGGCCGTGGCCGAGACCCCGGTCGAGAGCAACGGCCGTGTGTTCCGTCTTGGCGACATCGCCACCGTCACCCACGGCTATGTCGATCCGCCGAGCTTTGTCGTCCGTCAGGAAGGCAAGGCAGCAATCGGCATCGGCGTCGTCACCGCCAAGGGCGCCAACATCCTCGATCTCGGCAAGGAGGTCGAGAAGGCGACGGCCGAATTCATGAAGGCCGTGCCGCAGGGCGTCGACGTCAAGCTCATCGCCGACCAGCCCAAGGTGGTCGAGCACGCCGTCGGCGAGTTTGTGCACTCCTTCATGGAGGCGCTCGTCATCGTTCTGTTCGTGTCGTTCCTGGCGCTGGGCTGGCGCACCGGCATCGTGGTCGCGCTGTCCGTGCCGCTGGTGCTCGGCATCGTCTTCATCGTCATGAACACTATGTCGCTCGACCTGCATCGTATTACGCTCGGCGCGCTGATCATCGCGCTCGGCCTGCTTGTGGATGACGCCATCATCGCGGTCGAGATGATGGTGGTGAAGATGGAGCAGGGCTGGGATCGCATGCGCGCAGCGTCCTTTGCCTGGGAATCAACTGCGTTTCCGATGCTCACGGGAACGCTGGTCACGGCCGCTGGCTTCCTCCCCATCGGCTTTGCCAATTCCGCGGTCGGCGAATATGCCGGCAGCATCTTCTGGATCGTGGCGATCGCGCTGGTCGCCTCCTGGTTCGTGGCGGTGATCTTCACGCCCTATATCGGCGTCATGCTGTTGCCGAACATCAAGGTGCATCATAATCACGATCCGCACGCGGTCTACGAGACCCGCATGTACCGCGGCCTGCGCGCCATCGTGCAATGGTGCGTCAATCACCGCATCACCGTGGTGGTCGCGACTGTCGGCGTCTTCATTGTGTCCATCGTCGGCTTCGGCCATGTCCAGCAGCAGTTCTTCCCGCTGTCGGAGCGGCCCGAGCTGTTCCTCCAGCTGCGCCTGCCCGAAGGCACCGCCTTCAACGTCACCGAGAAGGCAGTCAAGAAGGCCGAGACGCTACTCAAGGACGACAAGGATATCGAGACCTATACGTCTTATGTCGGCCAGGGCTCGCCGCGCTTCTGGCTCGGCCTCAACCCGCAGCTTCCGAACGAGGCCTTTGCCGAGATCGTCATCGTCGCCAACGGCGTCGAGGCACGCGAGCGCGTCAAGGCCAAGATCGAGGGTGCGGTTGCCGACGGCATGCTGACGGAGGCGCGCGTGCGCGTCGACCGTTTCAATTTCGGTCCGCCGGTCGGCTTCCCCGTGCAGTTCCGCGTGATCGGTCCCGACGCCAACAAGGTGCGCGAGATCGCCTACCAGGTTCGCGACGTGATGCGGCAGAACAAGAACGTCAAGGATGTCCAGCTCGACTGGAACGAGCAGTCGCCGTACCTCAAGCTCGTCGTCGATCAGGATCGCGCCCGCGCTATGGGCCTGACTCCGCAGGATGTCTCTCAGGCGCTGTCCATGCTGATTTCGGGCTCGCAGGTCACGACCGTGCGCGACGGCATCGAAAAGGTCGGCGTGGTTGCGCGAGCGATCCCGTCCGAACGTCTCGACCTCGGCGGTGTCGGCGATCTCACTATCACGACGAAGAATGGCGTTGCCGTGCCGCTGCAGCAGATCGCCAAGATCGAATATGCCCACGAGGAGCCGATCATGTGGCGGCGTAACCGCGACATGGCGATCACCGTGCGGTCCGACGTCGTCGACGGCGTGCAGGCGCCCGACGTCACCAACCAGATCAATCCGAAGCTCCAGGCCATCAAGGACTATCTCGAGCCGGCCTATCGCATCGAGCCGGGTGGGGCGTTCGAAGAGTCTGCGAAGGGTAACGCCTCGATCTTCGTCCTCTTCCCGCTGATGGTCATGGTGATGCTGACGCTGCTGATGTTCCAGCTGCAGAGCTTCTCGCGCCTGATCCTGGTGTTCCTGACCGCGCCGCTCGGCATCGTCGGCGCCTCGCTCGGGCTCAACATCGCCAACGCACCGTTCGGCTTCGTGGCGCTGCTCGGCCTGATTGCGCTCGCCGGCATGATCATGCGCAACGCGGTCATCCTGGTCGACCAGATCGAGACCGACGTCTCCCACGGCCTGACCCGGCGCGAGGCGATCGTGGAAGCAACCGTCCGCCGTGCCCGCCCGGTGGTGCTGACGGCGCTCGCCGCCATCCTCGCCATGATCCCGCTGTCGCGCTCGGCGTTCTGGGGCCCGATGGCGATCACCATCATGGGCGGCCTGTTCGTCGCGACCTTCCTGACGCTGCTGTATCTGCCGGGCCTCTACGCCCTGTGGTTCCGCAAGAGCCTCGACGAGGCAGGCACTCCCGAGCAGCCTGCCGCGCCGCAGCATGGGAGCGATGACCAGCACGCAATTCCGCTTGCTGAAGCTGCCGAATAAATGAGAAGACTACCGACGAACGAGTCCTGAAAAATGACACTGGTTGCGGAACATATCGAAGGCGACACCCGGGATCGCATTCTCGAGGTGGCCGAGCGGCTGTTTCGCCAGATCGGCTATCAGAAGACCACGGTCGGGGACATCGCCAAAGAGCTCCGGATGAGCCCCGCCAACGTGTATCGCTTCTTCGAATCGAAGAAGGCGATCCATCAGTCGGTGGCCCGTTCGCTGATGGGGGAGGTCGAACTCGAGGCGCAGCGAATCGTGGCCAAGCCCGGTCCGGTGAAGGCTCGCTTTCGGGAGCTGCTCACCACCATTCATCGGATGAACAGCGAGCGCTATGTCGGCGATTCCAAGCTGCATGAGATGGTCGAGATCGCCATGCAGGAGGACTGGGACGTCTGCGTCACCCATATGGAGTGCATTGCCGGAGTTATCGGCCAGGTGATCGCCCAAGGCGCGGCTTCCGGCGAGTTCGAGGCGCCCGACCTGCAACTGGCCTCGCTCTGCGCCTGCACCGCCATGATGCGCTTCTTCCACCCCCAGATGATCGCCCAGTGCGCTACAAAGCCGGGCCCGAGCATCGACCAGATGATCGATTTCGTCATCGCGGGTCTGTCCCCGCGCCACTGACGGGGCGGCGGGTTTCCCCCTATAAGCAGGCGGACCGCCCCCGACTGACCGGCCGGTGGCGGACCAGGACGGATCAACAAACTCCGTCATTGCTCGCAATGACGAGCAGGGGAAAGCCAGCGTGACCGACAAAGACCTGTACTTCTACGAGCCATCCAAGGGCCACGGCCTCAAGCACGATCCCTTCAACGCCATCATCGCGCCGCGGCCGATCGGCTGGATCTCCTCGCGCGACACCAGGGGCCACGTCAATCTGGCGCCCTACAGCTTCTTCAACGCCTTCTGCTATGTGCCGCCGATCATCGGCTTCTCCTCTACCAACTGGAAGGACTCGGTCGAGAACATCCAGCAGACCGGCGAGTTCGTCTGGAATCTCGCCACGATAAATCTCGCCAAGCACATGAATGCAACCGCCGCGCATGTGGCGCCTGAGGTCGACGAGTTCGAGATCGCGGGCCTCACCGCAGTGCCCGGCAAGCTCGTCAACGTGCCGCGCGTCGGTGAAAGCCCCGTCGCTTTCGAGTGCAAGGTGTCCGACATCGTCCGCCTCAAGGGGGCCGACGGCAAGGAGGCCGACGCCTGGCTGACCCTGGGCGAGGTCGTCGCCGTCCACATCGACAAGGCCATGATCAAGGACGGCGTCTACCAGACTGCCGCAGCCCGCCCGATCGTGCGTGCGGGGCGCCGCGGCGACTACTTTGAGATCAAGCCGGAAAACATGTTCGAGATGGTCCGGCCGGACTGATCCCCGGCTACGGCTCCATCCGCGCCCGCTTCCTCCCGGAACCGCCGCCACGCCCCGGCCGTTATGGTCCCCGGGGCGGCCGCCCGGCCGCGTCAATTCGCATCTTTTTGCGCGCGAAGTGTTCACTTCCGCCGGCCAGTTTCCGCTAAAATGCCCTTATCCGCGCCGACGCATGAGGTCCGCCATGAGCTTCCGCCGCGACACCCTGACAAAACCGATCTTCTCCTGGGCGCGCGGCGTGTTGCCGGCGATGTCCGACACCGAGCGCGAGGCGCTGGAGGCCGGCGACGTCTGGTGGGACGCCGATCTCTTCACCGGCAATCCCGACTGGTCGAAGCTGCTTAAAATTCCGCAGGCAACGCTGACGGACGAGGAGCGGGCTTTCCTCAACGGTCCCGTCGACGAGCTCTGCGCCATGCTCGACGAGTGGAAGATCTTTTGGGAATGGCGCGACCTTCCCCAGGAAGCCTGGGCCTTCATCAAGCGCGAAAAGTTCTTCGGCATGATCATCCCGAAGGAGTTTGGCGGCCTCGGCTTCTCGCCTTATGCCCACTCGGAAGTGGTGCGCAAGATTTCGACCCGCTCGATCGCAGCCGCCGTCACCGTGATGGTGCCGAACTCACTCGGGCCCGGTGAGCTCCTGATGCGCTTCGGCACCAAGGACCAGCAGGAGCGCTGGCTGCCGCGGCTTGCCGACGGCCGCGACATTCCCTGTTTCGGCCTCACCAGCCCCGAGGCTGGCTCCGATGCCGCCTCGATGATCGACACCGGCATCATCTGCAGGGGAAATTTCGAGGGCCGCGAAGTTGTTGGCCTCAGGTTGAAATGGCACAAGCGCTACATCACGCTCGGCCCCGTCGCGACGCTGCTGGGTCTCGCCTTCAAGGCCTACGATCCCGATCATCTCGTCGGCGATCAGGAAGAGCTCGGCATCACCGTGGCGCTGATCCCGACCAATCTGCCCGGGGTCGAGATCGGCCGCCGCCATCTGCCATCGATGCAGGTGTTCCAGAACGGCCCGAACTGGGGCCGCGACGTCTTCATCCCGCTCGACTATGTCATCGGCGGTGAGGCACGGCTGGGTCAGGGCTGGAAAATGCTGATGACGGCGCTCGCCGCCGGCCGCGGCATTTCGCTGCCGTCGCAGTCAGCCGCGGGCGCCGCCTATGCTGCCCGCACCACTGGCGCCTATGCCCGCATCCGCGAGCAGTTTGGCATCTCCATCTCCAAATTCGAAGGCGTCGAGGAGCCGCTGGCGCGCATCGTCGCCACCGCCTATCAGCTCGATGCGGCGCGGCGGCTGACCTGCGCGGCGCTCAACGAGGGCATTCATCCCGCCGTGATCTCCGGCATCATGAAGCTGCACGCGACCGAGCGGATGCGCACCGTGGTCGATGATGCCATGGACATCCATGGCGGCAAGGCCGTGATTGACGGTCCGCAAAACTATCTCGGCAATCTGTACCGTGCCGTGCCGGTCGCCATCACCGTCGAGGGTGCCAACATCCTGACCCGCAATCTCATCGTGTTCGGGCAGGGCGCGATCCGCGCGCATCCCTATCTGCTCGACGAGATGAATGCGTTGGCCGACACCGATCGCGACCGAGGCCTAACAGCATTTGACAAGGCGTTCTGGAAGCATGTTGGCCATAGCTTCAAAACGCTGTTCCGTGCCTTCGGCCGAAGCTGGACCTTTGGCGCCTTTGCGCTTGCGCCGGATGCCGGCGACGCTACGCCGTTCTATCGCCAGCTCTCGCGCTACTCCGCGGCGTTCGCGCTCTGCGCCGATATGGCGCTATTGACGCTCGGTGGCGCGCTCAAGCGCAAGGAGATGCTGTCGGCACGCTTCGGCGACATCCTCTCCGAGCTGTACTTGCTCTCTGCCGCGCTAAAACGCTGGCAGGATGAGGGCCGGCAGAAGGAGGACTTTGCCGCGCTGGAATGGTGCATGGCTAGCGGCTTCCGGACCATCGAAAACCGGCTCGCAGAAATCCTCGCCAACCTGCCGAACCGCTTCGTCGCCGTGATCCTCAAGCTCGTGGTCCAGCCGTTCGGCGCCCGCGTGCTCGGTCCGTCCGACCGCGTCGTGCATCAATGCGCGAGCCTGGTGCTGGAGCCGTCGGCCGCGCGCGACCGCCTCACGCCGGACCTCGCACATGTCGACGACGACAGCGGCTTTGCCCGGCTGGAGCGCGCGTTCAAGCTGGTCACGAGCACCGACGCCATCGCCAAGCGCATGCGTGCCGCGCATATAAGCGACTGGAAGGACGCCGTCACCAAGGGCGTAATCACGCAGGCCGAAGGCGAGCAGCTCGCGGCCGCTCATGAAGCCGTCACAAAAGTCATCGAGGTCGATGATTTTGCGCCGGAGGCGTTGTCGCCGATTTACAAGAAAACCGGCGACGTGCATCAGTTCTTCCAGGAACTCGGTGAACAGAGGGCGGCGAGCTGATGGCACGACCGGTATTCATCGTCGAAGGCAGCCGGACGCCGTTTCTGAAGGCGCGCTCCGGGCCGGGCCCGTTCACGCCGGTCGATCTGGCCGTGCAATGCGGCCGGCCGCTGCTGGCGCGCCAGCCGTTTTCGCCGACGGATTTCGATAAGGTCATCCTCGGCTGTGTCAACGTGATCGCCGACGAGATGAACCCGGCCCGCGTGGCGGCGCTCCGGCTCGGCATGGGCGAGGACATGGTCGCCTTCACCGTGCAGATCAATTGCGGCTCCGGCATGCAGTCGATCGACACCGCCTACCGTTACATCCGCGAAGGCCATGCCGACATGATTCTGGCCGGCGGCACCGAGGCGCTCAGCCACGCGCCGCTGGTCTGGCCAAATTCCGGCGTGCGCTGGTTCGCCGGTCTTGCCACGGCAAAGGGCGTAGCCGCGAAGCTCGCCGCCGCGTTCAAGCTGCGTCCAAGCTATCTCAAGCCGATCATCGGGCTGGAGCGCGGGCTGACCGATCCCATCACTGAATTGAACATGGGCCAGACCGCTGAGGTTGTCGGCCATCTCTTCGGCATTACGCGTGCCCAGTCGGATGCTTATGCGGCCGAGAGCCATCGCCGGCTCGCGCATGCGCAGGCGGAAGGTTTTCTGAAAGGCGAGGTTGAGACCGCCTTCTCCCGCGACGGAAAATTCTTCGACCATGATGACGGCGTGCGTCCGGATTCGTCGGCCGAGACGCTGGCAAAACTCCGGCCTGTGTTCGAGCGTCCCTGGGGCCAGGTCACCGCCGGCAATTCCTCGCAGATCACCGACGGTGCCTCCTGGGTGATTCTCGCCTCCGACGCGGCGGTCGCAAAGCACGGACTGACGCCGAAGGCTGCGATCGTCGACAGCAACTGGGCCGCGCTCGATCCTGCTATCATGGGGCTTGGCCCCGTGATGTCGGCGACGCCGCTGCTCCAACGCAACAACCTGACCCTACAGGACGTCGAGACCTGGGAGTTGAACGAAGCTTTTGCGACGCAAGTGCTCGGCTGCCTCGCCGCCTGGAACGACGACAAATTCTGCCGCGAGATTCTTGGTCTCGACGGCGCGGCCGGCGAGATCGACCGTGGAAAACTCAACGTCGATGGCGGCGCGATTTCGCTCGGCCATCCCGTCGGCACCTCCGGCAACCGCATCGTGCTGCATCTCGTCAACGCGATGAAGCGGCTCGGCACGCGGCGCGGGATTGCGACCGAATGCATCGGTGGCGGGCTCGGCGGTGCCATGCTGATCGAGGCGGTATGACCATGGATTCCAAGATCATGACCGCGCTCGGCGACCGCGTGCTCGAGCTCGGGCCGCGGCCCGCGGCAGACGGTCCCTACAAGAACTTCAAACTGACGCGCGATGCCGATGGCGTCGCCTGGCTGCTGTTCGACCGCGCTGATGCCGGCGCCAATACGCTGTCCGCCGACGTGATGGAGGAGTTCGACGCCGCGCTCGCGGCGATCGAGACCGAGCGGCCCGCAGGCCTCGTGATCCGCTCGGCAAAACCGTCCGGCTTCATCGCCGGTGCCGACGTCAACGAATTCCGTGGCGCCAGCGATCCCGCGATAGTGGAAACCCGTATCCGCGCAGCGCACGCGGTGGTCGACCATCTGGAAGCGCTCAAGCTGCCGACGGTTGCGGTGATCCACGGCTTCTGTCTCGGCGGCGGGCTCGAGGTTGCGCTGGCCTGCCGGTCGCGCATCGCCATCGACGGCGCGCGCTTCGGCTTCCCGGAGGTGATGCTGGGCCTGCATCCCGGCCTCGGCGGGACCGCGCGCTTCACCGCGCTGGTCAATCCGACCCAGTCGATGGCGCTGATGCTGACCGGCCGCACCATCGATGCGCGCCGCGCCAAAGCGCTCGGTCTCGTCGACACCGTGACGCAGGAGCGGCATGTCCGTGGCGCCGTGAAAGACGCGCTGTTTGGTCGGCTGAAGAAGGCGAGTCCGGGCGTCCTGGCGCGCGCAGCCAATTTCGGACCGGTGCGTGGGTTGTTGGCCAAGCGCATGCGCTCGGAGGCGGCGAAGGCCGCGCCCCGCGAGCATTATCCCGCGCCCTATGCGCTGATAGATCTCTGGGAGACTCATGGCGGCAGCAAGGCTGCGATGCTGAAGGCGGAGCAGGCGTCGTTCGCCAAGCTGATGGTGACGCCGACGGCGCAGAACTTGATCCGCGTGTTCTTCCTGCGCGAGCAGATGAAGAAGGCTGCCGGCTCCGGCAACACGGTCAAGCATGTCCACGTCATCGGCGCCGGCGCCATGGGCGGCGATATCGCGGCCTGGTGCGCAGGGCAGGGGCTCCGCGTCTCGCTCGCCGACATGAAGGCGGAGCCGATTGCAGGCGCCGTGAAGCGCGCGGCCGAGCTTTACGGCAAAATCATCCGCAGGCAGACCGAGGTCCGCGATGCGCTCGATCGTCTGATCCCTGATATGGATGGCGAGGGGGTCCGCAACGCCGATCTCATCATCGAGGCGGTGCCGGAAAAGCTCGAACTCAAGCAGAAGGTCTATGCCGGCCTCGAGCCCAGGATGAAGCCGGGCGCGATTCTCGCCACCAACACGTCGAGCATTCCGCTTCAGGATCTGCGCACCAAATTGGCGCGGCCGGAGCGCCTCGTTGGCCTGCACTTCTTCAATCCGGTGTCGCGGCTGCAACTGGTCGAGGTCGTCAGCCATGACGGCAACGATGCGCAAGTGCTGAAGGAGGCGCTCGCCTTCGTTGGCGCGATCGATCGCCTGCCGCTGGCCGTGAAGAGCTCGCCGGGCTTCCTCGTCAACCGTGCGCTGACGCCCTACATGCTGGAAGCGATGGTGATGCTGGACGAGAAGATCGACCAGCGCCTGATCGATGCTGCCGCAGAACAGTTCGGCATGCCGATGGGGCCGATCGAGCTGGCCGACCAGGTCGGGCTCGATATCTGTCTCGCCGTCGGCGACATGCTGCGCACGAAATTCGGCGATCTGCTGCCGCCGACGCCGGCCTGGCTGCGCGAGAAGGTCGCCAAGGGCGAACTCGGCCGCAAGACCGGCAAGGGCTTTTACGTCTGGAAGGACGGCAAGGCGGAAAAGACGCCATTGCCCGAGACCGGTCCGCGCGTCACCGACCAGATGATCGACCGTCTGGTTTTGCCGATGTCCAATGTCTGCGTCGCGTGCCTGCGCGAAGGCATCGTCGACGATCCCGATGCGGTCGACGGCGCCATGATCTTCGGCACCGGCTACGCGCCGTTCCGCGGCGGGCCGCTGAATTATGCGCGTGCACGCGGCGTGGAGAATGTCGTATCGACCATGCGCGCGCTGGCCGAGCGATTCGGCGAACGCTTCGCGCCCGATGCGGGTTGGGACAATTTCAAGTGAGAGGCGCATGAGCGAACAGGGGACTACCGAGCCGAGTGGCGATCTCTGCATCCGCACGCTGGCGATGCCGGCTGACACCAACGCCAATGGCGACATTTTCGGTGGCTGGCTGCTCAGCCAGATGGATATCGGCGGCGGTGTGTACGCCTCGAAGGTCGCGGAGTCGCGCACCGTGACAGTCGCGATCGAGGCGATGAATTTTCGGAAAGCGGTCTATGTCGGCGACCTCGTCTCGGTTTACGCCAACCTCGTGCGTGTCGGCCGCACCTCGCTCACCGTCCATCTCGAAGCCTGGGCGCTGCGCCGACGCGAGCTGCAGCCGATCCTCGTGACCGATGGCAATTTCACTTATGTCTCGATCGACGATAACGGTCATCCGCAGGCCATCCAGAAAAGCGATCCGCCGATCGCGACGTAACCGCACGCGGCACTCAGTCCCATCTCACGAAAACTTGCTGGCCGTGAAACGCGGCGCTGATGAGTCAGCGTGCCGCTGCTTTGCCCACAGCCAGTCATAAAACGGATGAGGTCCCGGCGTACTCAATAGCCCGTCGATTCGGGGTGGAAACGGCCGATTTGCTCTCAGGAACCTTTGGGCAAAGTCGTCGTTATTTGCCCGCATTGAGGAATCTACGGGCCATGCCGGACAGCTACATCATCGAAGTCAATTCAGAGACCGCGGGCATCGTCGTTCGCAGCCAAGGCGGCTACTGCTTCTTCGCTTCATCCCACCAATTCAATCGCCTCGAAGGCCAGCTCTTTCGCAATGCGCGCGAAGCCGAGCGCGCTGCGCGCAAGCTGGTTAACGGCGATGTGAAGGAGGCGGCGTAACTTCTGTCATTCATTCTGGGCCAGCGCCTTTCGGCGCGCCCCGGAATGACACCGTTGCTCACAACTTCGTCGCGGACCGCGACAGGAGCTTCCACTCGTCGCCCTGCTTCTGCCAGTTCATCAGGATGTGAAGGCTGTTTGCGACCTTCTTTCCGTCGGCCATCATCTCGGCCATCCAGTGGAAGCGCACGATCGCGGCAGGGCCAACGATCTTGATGCTCGGATCCTTGTAGGTAATCGACAGGAATTCCGTTTTGCCGTCGGTAGCGTTGGCGATGAAAGCAGCCTTGTCCTCGAGGAAGCCGCTGGAATGGCTGTAGCTCAGATCGTCCGCGCACAGCGCGCCGAGCGCCTTCGCATCGGCCGCGATCTGGGCAAGGCGAAATGCCTCGACTTTTTTTGCCACCGCCTCATCATCCGTCGTGGCAGCATGACCGCGATCAAGTGTCATCGTATCCTCCGTTCTCATCTTGCGCCCACTGTTGCAGCCACATTCGATTTTGTCGAGTGGCGTCCGGTCGTCGCGCGTGTCCTCATTGCGCGCGCGGGGCTCTATTGATACGTCTTCTGCATTGATGTGTGACGCAATCACGAAAGTACGGACATGATCGAGACTATGGGCAGGGCATTGCTGTTCGATATCGACGGCACGCTCGCCAATACCGACCCGCTGCACCTCAAGGCATTCAACCAGGTGTTCGGTCCTCACGGCCATGTTTTCGACCACGCGCGCTTCTCCCGGGAGCTGCAAGGCTTCGCCAATGTGTCGATCGGCGAGCGCTTTCTGCCCGGCGAAACATTGGAGCGGCGCGCGGCGATCCTCGGTGAGAAGGAGGAAGTTTTCCGCACGCTGGTCGGGGGGCAGATAGAACCGCTGCCGGGCCTGATGGCGCTGCTCGACCGCGCGGACGCGGCCGGCATCCCCATGGTCGCCGTGACCAATGCGCCGCGACTCAATGCCGAGCTGCTGCTCTCCGGCCTCGGCATCACGCAGCGCTTCAAGAGGCTCGTGATCGGCGACGAGCTGCCGCATGGCAAGCCGCATCCGCTGCCCTATCAGGAGGGCTTGCGCTTCGTCGGCGCCAGCGCGGCCGCCTCGATCGCGTTCGAGGATTCCCGCTCCGGCGTGCAGTCGGCCACCGCCGCCGGCATTCAGACCATCGGCATCCGGACCAGCCTCAGCGATGCTGACCTTGTTGGCGCTGGCGCGGTTGCCTCCGCGAGCGCCTTCGACGATCCGACGCTGCTTGCGCGGCTCGCTGCCGTGATGGCGTGGTGAGGGGTTCATCCATTAACCGTGATCGGCGCGTGCATTGACCGCGCGCGTGAACCGCCGCACCATGCATCGGTTCTGATTTGAGGCCATTGCCGTGACCGGATTGACCCATCGCCAAGCCGAAATCCTCAACATCGCCCGCGCCTCCGGCCGCGTCATGGTCGAGGAGTTGGCGCGCCGGTTCGAAGTTTCGGCGCAGACCATCCGCAAGGACCTCAACGATCTCTGCGAGCGCCGCTCGCTGACCCGCGTCCATGGCGGCGCGATCATCGCCTCGGGCGTCGAAAATCTCGCTTACGAGGCGCGCCGCTTCGTCGCCGCCGAAGAAAAGAAGGCGATCGGTGCTGCGGCCGCCTCGCTGATCCCGAGCGGCTGCTCGCTCTTCATCAACATCGGCACCACGACGGAGGAGGTTGCGAGCGCGCTGACCTCGCACGAGGATCTCCTCGTCATCACCAACAACCTCAATGTCGCCATGCTGCTCTACCGCCATCCCCGCATCGAGGTGGTGGTGGCCGGCGGCACGGTGCGGCGCGCCGACGGCGCCGTGGTCGGCTCGACCGCAACGCAGTTGATAGGCCAGTTCAAGGTCGACTACGCCATCATCGGTGCGTCCGCGATCGACGAGGAGGGCGCGCTGCTCGACTTCGACTATCGCGAGGTGCAGGTGGCGCAGGCTATCATCGCCAATGCCCGCAGCGTCATGCTGGTGGCTGATTCCACAAAGCTTCGCCGCAGCGCGCCGGTCCGCATCGCCCATATCAGCCAGATCCAGACCTTCGTCACCGATCAGGAATTGCCCGAGCGCCTCTCCACAATTTGCCACAGCAAGGGCATCGAGGTGGTGGCGGCTATGCCGAAGGGGGCTGGAGATATCGACGAGGCTCAGGCCGATGTGCAGGACGCCGGGCCGGAAGCCGCACCGGTGGTGCGGCTGCGGTAGCGCCTCAGGCGGCGTCCCAAGGGTTGAGCAGCGAAACGCCCGTGGGTTCGAAATCCCCCAGATTGCGCGTGACGACTGTCAAGCCGTGAACAAGCGCGGTTGCTGCGATGAGAGCGTCGCGTTCAGCCCGCGGATTGGGAACGTGAAGTTGCGCACAGCGCAGTGCCACGGCCGTATCGATGGCCAGGATCCGCCCTTCGAAGCGAGCCAGAACTTGAGTGTCGATCCATGTGCGCAGGATGGCACCTTGCGCTGCGTCCCTGCGTTCGATCAGGCGCGCGCCAAGTTCAATCTCGAGAATCGAAATGACGGACATGAAGAAATTCGCCGCGGGGACCGCATTGGCCCAGGCGACGACATTGCGATCGGCTTTATCCGGTCGCCTGAGTTCGGAAATGACATTGGTGTCCAGCAGAAACATCAATCGAGATCGGCGGGCTTGAAGACCCCGCCGGACACGCGAGGCGGATCGAAATCAAAGTCCGCGTTGGCTTGGGCCAGCGCTTCGGCAAGGCTCATGTGTCCGCCGCTCAGACGCAAATAATCTTCGATCGTCAGCAGCACATGGGCCGGGCGGCCGCGATCCGTAATGAAGACGGGTCCTTGCGATGCAGCTTTTTTTGCGCCGCTGGCGTCCTGATTGAATTCTCGGCTGGTGAGGGTGGTCACCATCGTCAGCGCTCCCAGGTTGCGGCGATGTCATGCCCGCGCAAAGTATATGTAGACATGTTGCTACATTCAAGTCGGGAGCAGGCTAGTCGGCTCTGGAATGTTCGCGTGCCGTCCGTTCATGCCGATTGCCTCGGAATCCGCCCGACTATCTGCCCATTTTTACGCCATTCTGGTGGCGAAAAAGTTCCGCTTTCGATTCCTTTCGCCCCTCTTTCGTCTTGCTTTCGTTTTTCGGTGTGATCTAATCAAAAGCGAAAGTAGTCACTCGATTGAACGAGTGGTCGCCGGGGGATGCGTCTGTTGGAGCGTATTTTCGACCTCGCCATCATTGGAGGCGGTGTTAACGGTTGCGGCATCGCGCGCGATGCCGTGGGCCGCGGAAACACTGTTTTCCTGTGCGAAATGAACGATCTGGCGAGCGGGACATCGTCCTGGTCGACCAAGCTGGTCCATGGCGGCCTGCGCTATCTCGAATATTACGAGTTTCGGCTGGTCCGCGAAGCGCTGATCGAGCGCGAGATTCTCTGGGGCATCGCGCCCCACATCATCCGCCCCTTACGTTTCGTTCTGCCGCATCACGCGGGCTTGCGCCCCGCCTGGCTGCTGCGTCTCGGCCTGTTCCTCTACGATCACATCGGCGGCCGTCATTTGCTGCCGGCGACCCGCTCGCTCGATCTCAGGCGCGACGAGGTCGGCCGTCCGCTGATTCCGAATCGCTATGGCCGCGCGTTCGAATATTCCGACTGCTTCGTCGATGACGCCCGCCTGGTCGTGCTCAATGCGCGCGACGCCGCCGACAAGGGCGCCGAGATTCGCACCCGTACCCGTGCGACGGATATCAAGCAGTCCGACGACGTCTGGACCGTCAGCATGGTCGACACGCTGACTGGCGCGCGTTCGTCCATCCAGGCCCGTGCGCTGGTCAATGCAGGCGGCCCCTGGGTCGAGGACGTGCTTGGCCGCGGCGCCGGCGTCAACGCGAAAGCAAAGGTGCGCCTGGTGCAGGGCTCGCACATCGTGGTCAAGAAGCTCTACGACCACGATCGCGCTTACATGTTCCAGAACGCCGACGGCCGCATCATCTTCGTCATCCCCTATCAGGACGATTTTACACTGATCGGCACCACCGATCGCGATTATGACGGCGATCCCGCCAAGGTGAAGGCGACGCAGGAGGAGATTCAATATCTCTGCGCCGCCGCCAGCGAATATCTCGCCAAGCCCGTGACATCGGAGGACGTGGTCTGGACCTATTCCGGCGTGCGGCCGCTTTATGATGACGGCGCCAGCGAAGCCAAGGCCGCGACCCGCGATTACGTGTTCGAGCTCGACACGCCTGGCGGCTCACCGCTGCTGTCGATCTATGGCGGCAAGATCACGACCTATCGCCGTCTCGCCGAAGAGGCGCTGGAGCGGCTTGCGCCGTATCTTCGCAGTGCGAAAGCGCGCGAGGGTTGGACCGGAAAATGGCCGCTGCCGGGCGGCGACATGGACGTGTCGGCCGTCGACGGCCTGATCGGCGAGCTTCAGCGCGGCTATCCCTTCCTCAGCCATGAGCATGCGCGACGTCTCGCGCGCGCCTATGGCACCCGCGCCATCAAATTGCTCGGCGACGCGAAATCGGCTGCCGATCTCGGCCAGGCCTTTGGCGCAACACTGACAGAACGTGAGGTTCGCTACCTGATGACCAACGAATGGGCGGTGACCGCCGAGGATATCGTCTGGCGCCGCTCCAAGCTCGGCCTGCGGCTATCTGCCGACGAAATTGCCGCCCTTGACGACTGGATCAGGAGCCACGTTGTATCGCAAAGTCCTCTGCTGGAAGCAGGAGGACGCTCATGAGCGTGACACTCGATCATGTGACCCGGACCGTCGACGGGGTCCCGCACATTCGCGACGTCTCGCTGACGCTGGAGAGCGGCACGCTCAACGTGCTGCTCGGGCCGACGCTGTCGGGCAAGACCTCGATCATGCGGCTGCTCGCCGGCCTCGACAAGCCGACCACAGGCAAGCTGCTTGTCAACGGCAAGGACGTCACCGGCGTCGACGTGCGTCAGCGTTCGGTCGCGATGGTCTATCAGCAGTTCATCAACTATCCCTCGCTCACGGTCTACGAGAACATCGCTTCGCCCTTGCGCGTGCAAGGCAAGCCGCGCGCGGAAATCGAGACGCGCGTGGCGGAAGCCGCCCGGCTGCTCCGGCTCGAACCGTTCCTGAAGCGCACGCCGCTCCAGCTTTCCGGCGGGCAGCAGCAGCGCACCGCGATGGCGCGCGCGCTGGTGAAGGGCGCCGACCTCGTGCTGCTCGACGAACCGCTCGCCAATCTCGACTACAAGCTGCGCGAAGAGCTGCGAACCGAGCTGCCGCGCATCTTCGAGGCCTCCGGCGCGATCTTCGTCTATGCCACCACCGAGCCGACCGAGGCGCTGCTGCTCGGCGGCAACACGGTCTGCATGTGGGAGGGCCGGGCGCTCCAGATCGGCGAGACGCCCAGCGTCTACCGCCAGCCGCAGACGCTGCGCGTCGCACAGGTGTTCTCCGATCCGCCGCTCAATCTTGTCGGCATCGAGAAGAAGAACGGCTCTGTGCAATATGCCGGCGGCATCGCCGCGCCGGCCTCGGGTCTCTATTCCTCGCTCGCTGACGGCGCCTATCGCGTCGGCTTTCGCGCCCATCAGCTTGCGCTCGCCAACGGTCAGGCCGACCGCCATGCCTTCCATGCCACGGTGACGGTGACCGAGATCACCGGTTCGGAGAGTTTCGTGCATTTGACCCGTGACGGATCGAACTGGGTTGCGGTGCTGCACGGCGTGCACGAGTTCGAGCCCGGCCAGACCATCGATGCGGTGCTCGATCCCAATGATGTCTTCGTCTTCGACGCGGCTGATCGCCTCGTCGCGGCCCCTGGTTCCATAGCGTTTTCAAGCGAAGTGCCTAGCGATTCGCGTGAAGAAAACGCGTCAAAGAAAAAAGCTTGAGGGAGATGCGCCATGGCTCGCATTGACCTCGTCGATCTCGCCCATTCCTACGGCGGCAATGATGCGCCGGAGGAGACCTTTGCGCTGAAGCCGGTGACCATGACCTGGCGGCAGGGCGGCGCCTATGCGCTGCTCGGCCCGTCCGGCTGCGGCAAGACCACGCTGCTCAATGTCATCTCCGGCATCATCAACCCGTCGCGGGGGAAAATCCTGTTCGACGGCCAGGACATCACACCGCTGTCAACCCAGAAGCGCAACATCGCCCAGGTGTTCCAGTTTCCGGTGATCTACGACACCATGACGGTGGGGCAGAACCTGGCGTTTCCGTTGAAGAATCGCGGCGTGCCGAAGGCCGAGATCGACAAGCGCGTCGCCGAGATCGGCCGCCTGCTCGACCTCGAGCCCTATCTGAACCGCAAGGCGACCCGGCTCACCGCTGATGCCAAGCAAAAAATCTCGCTCGGCCGCGGCCTGGTCCGCTCCGACGTCGCCGCCGTGCTGTTCGATGAGCCGCTGACGGTGATCGATCCCGAGCTGAAATGGCAGCTTCGCTCCAAGCTGAAGGCGCTGCATCGCGAGCTCGATCTCACGATGATCTACGTTACCCACGATCAGACCGAGGCGCTGACCTTTGCCGACACCGTCGTCGTCATGCATGACGGCCGCGTGGTGCAGAGCGGCACACCGGCCGAGCTGTTCGACAAGCCGGCCCACACTTTTGTGGGCTATTTCATCGGCTCGCCCGGCATGAACATCATTCCGGCCGAGGTGAGGGGACGCGAGGCGCGGATCGACGGTCACGTCATCGCGCTGAATCGCAGCTACGACAGTCTTCCGGCCGGCGCCAGGATCGAGATCGGCGTGCGTCCGGAGTTCGTCGAGGTCGTCGCGCCCGCGCCCGGCCTGCTCACTGCGAAGATCGAGCGCATCGACGATCTCGGCCGCATCCGCTTCGCGCGCGCGCGTCTCGGCGACGGCAAGCTCGCGGCACGGGCGCCTGCGGGCTTCACCAGTTCCGACGATACCGCGGGGCTGAAATTTGATCCGGCGCACATCCACGTCTATGCCGACAGCCTTCTCGTGGAAGGAGCCGCCTGATGGACAAGACCGTCAACCAAAAAGCCTGGTTCCTTGTGCTACCGGTGTTCCTGGTCGTCGCCTTCTCCGCGGTGCTGCCGCTGATGACGGTGGTGAACTATTCGATGCAGGACACCTTCGGCAACAACCAGTTCTTCTGGAACGGCGTCGGCTGGTTCAAGGAATTGCTCGATCCCTCCACCGATCTCGGCGGCCGCTTTCTGGCGTCGCTCGGCCGCAATCTGTTCTTCTCGCTGGTGATCCTCGCCATCGAGGTGCCGCTCGGCATCGTGGTCGCGCTGTCGATGCCGCGTGACGGCTGGACGGTCGCTGCCTGCCTCGTCACCCTTGCGCTGCCGCTGCTGATTCCGTGGAATGTGGTCGGCACGATCTGGCAGATTTTCGGCCGACCCGACATCGGCCTGCTCGGCTATGTCCTCAACCACATCGGGCTCGACTATAATTACGTCTCCAACGACATCGACGCCTGGGTCACGGTCATCGTGATGGACGTCTGGCATTGGACCAGCCTCGTCGCGCTGCTGTGCTATGCCGGCCTGAAGTCGATCCCCGAGGCCTATTACCAGGCCGCCCAGATCGACGGCGCCTCGCGCTGGGCCGTGTTCAAGGCGATCCAGTTGCCGAAAATGAACCGCGTGCTGCTGATCGCCGTGCTGCTGCGCTTCATGGACAGCTTCATGATCTACACCGAGCCGTTCGTCGTCACCGGCGGCGGGCCCGGCAACTCGACCACGTTCGTGTCGATCGAGCTCGTCAAGATCGCGCTCGGCCAGTTCGACCTCGGCAAGGCCGCAGCTCTCTCGCTGGTCTACAATCTGATCATCCTGATCGTCTGCTGGATCTTCTACACCGTCATGACCAATGCCGGCAACGAACGGAAACCCCAGGAAGGAGCCGCGTGATGCACTCGATCCCCGGCCGCCGCCTCATCATGGGGCTGTTCCTGATCTTCCTGCTGTTGCCGATCTACTGGCTCGTCAACATGAGCTTCAAGACCAACGGCGAGATCATCTCGACGATGACGCTGTGGCCGCACGCCCCGACGCTGCAGCACTACAGGCGTATCTTCACCGACGAGAGCTGGTACTCCGGCTATATCAACTCGCTGGAATACGTCGTCATCAATACCATTATCTCGATCTCGGTGGCGCTGCCGGCGGCCTATGCGTTTTCGCGCTATCGCTTCCTCGGCGACAAGCATCTGTTCTTCTGGTTGCTGTCGAACCGTATGGCGCCGGCCGCGGTCTACGCGCTACCATTCTTCAACCTTTATTCGGCTATCGGCCTGTTCGATACGCCGTGGGCGGTTGCATTGGCGCACTGCATCTTCAACGTGCCGCTGGCGGTGTGGATCCTCGAGGGCTTCGTCTCCGGCGTGCCACGCGAGATCGACGAGACCGCCTTCCTCGACGGCTATTCCTTCCCGCGTTTCTTCATCAGGATCCTGGTGCCGCTGATCGCGAGCGGCATCGGCGTCGCGGCGTTCTTCTGCTTCATGTTCTCCTGGGTCGAGCTCTTGCTGGCGCGCACACTGACCTCGGTCAACGCCAAGCCGATCGCCGCCGTCATGACGCGCACGGTGTCGGCGGCCGGCATGGATTGGGGGCTTCTGGCGGCAGCGGGCGTGCTCACCATCATTCCGGGCGCGCTCGTGATCTGGTTCGTCCGCAACTACATTGCGCGCGGCTTCGCGCTCGGCCGGTTGTGAGGGGGCAATAATGGAATCCATCGCATGGATGGCCTGGACGCTGCCGACCGCGATCTTCTTTGCGGCGCTCGCCTGCACGCTTGCCGTGATGACCTGGCTGGCCGCAGCCTGTCCTGAAGCGGAGCGCGTCGGGATCCTGCGGATTCCGACCACGCGCGGCGATCGCCTGTTCATTTCGCTGATTGTCGCCGCCGTCATTCACCTCGTGTGGATCGGTCTTGTCGGCACTGACCCGATCGCGACGTTGCCGATCGGGGAGGAAGGTCTTGAGATTACGAGCCTGTGGCTCGCAACAGTGATTTCGCTTGTTTCAGGCGCGGTGATTTTTCGCACCGTCTGAGGCAAGCGAGAAAGAGCAGATCCGGGGTCTACCCGGGCCTGAGTTAGTTTGTCGCTGCAACCGGAGGAAATTAAATGCGACACTTGACGACCAAGGACAGTCTTCTGACCATGACCAGCGCGGTGGCGCTGATCGCGGCTTCGATGACGATTACCGCGCCGGCGCGCGCGGACGAGGCCGCTGCCAAGAAGTGGATCGACAGCGAATTCCAGCCGTCGACCCTGTCGAAGGACGACCAGTTGAAGGAAATGCAGTGGTTCATCAAGGCCGCTGAACCCTTCAAGGGCATGGAGATCAACGTCGTCTCCGAGACGCTGACGACGCACGAGTATGAATCCCGCACGCTCGCCAAGGCGTTCGAGGAAATCACCGGCATCAAGGTCAAGCACGACATCATCCAGGAAGGTGACGTCGTCGAGAAGATCCAGACCCAGATGCAGTCGGGCAAGAATGTCTATGACGGCTGGATCAACGACTCCGACTTCATCGGAACGCACTTCCGCTACGGCCAGGCCGTCGATCTGACGGACTGGATGGCGAAGGACGCCAAAGACGTCACGGACCCGATGCTCGACATCAACGACTTCATCGGCAAGTCGTTCACGACGGCGCCGAATGGTCATCTCTATCAGTTGCCGGACCAGCAGTTCGCGAACCTCTATTGGTTCCGCTACGACTGGTTCACCAACCCCGACTACAAGGCCAAGTTCAAGGCCAAGTATGGCTACGATCTCGGTGTTCCCGTGAACTGGTCGGCCTATGAAGACATCGCCGAGTTCTTCACCAACGACATCAAGGAAGTCAACGGCGTCCGTGTTTATGGGCACATGGATTACGGCAAGAAGGACCCCTCGCTCGGCTGGCGTTTCACCGACGCCTGGTTGTCGATGGCCGGTAACGGCGACAAGGGTCTCCCGAACGGCCTGCCGGTCGACGAATGGGGCATCCGCATGGAAGGCTGCCGTCCGGTCGGCTCGTCAGTGGAACGTGGCGGCGACGTCAACGGCCCGGCGGCGGTCTATTCGATCGTCAAGTATCTCGACTGGATGAAGAAGTATGCTCCGCCGCAGGCGCAAGGCATGACCTTCTCCGAATCCGGTCCGGTGCCGTCGCAAGGCAATATCGCCCAGCAGATCTTCTGGTACACCGCTTTCACCGCCGACATGGTGAAGCCCGGTCTGCCGGTGATGAATGCTGACGGTACGCCGAAATGGCGCATGGCTCCGTCGCCGCATGGCTCCTACTGGAAGGAAGGCATGAAGCTCGGTTATCAGGACGTGGGTTCGGCGACGCTTCTGAAGTCGACCCCGGTCGATCGCCGCAAGGCGGCCTGGCTCTATCTCCAGTTCATCGTCTCCAAGACGGTGAGCGCGAAGAAGAGCCATGTCGGCCTCACCTTCATCCGTGAATCCGACATCTGGGACAAGTCGTTCACCGAGCGTGCGCCGAAGCTCGGCGGCCTGATCGAGTTCTACCGCTCGCCCGCGCGCGTGCAGTGGACCCCGACCGGCAACAACGTGCCTGACTATCCGAAGCTTGCGCAATTGTGGTGGCAGAACATCGGCGATGCGTCGTCCGGTGCGAAGACGCCTCAGGCCGCGATGGACTCGCTCGCCGCAGCCCAGGATTCGGTGATGGAGCGTCTGGAGAAATCCGGCGTGCAAGGCGCCTGCGGACCGAAGCTCAACAAGAAGGAAACGGCTGAGTATTGGTTCGCGAAGTCGGCAAAGGACGGCAACATCGCTCCGCAGCGCAAGCTCGCGAACGAGAAGCCGAAGGGTGAGACCATCGACTACGACACGCTGATCAAGTCGTGGCCGGCCTCGCCGCCGAAGCGCGCCGAAGCGAAGTAATTCGCAGACATCATGATGGCCGGGTTCGCCCGGCCGTCCAGGAGCAGGAGGCCGGGAGAGATCCCGGCCTTTTTTCTTGTTGCCCCATTGCCTTATCGACGGCCTTGATCTGAACTCGCCAGTTCAGATCCGGAAGCGAGACTTCGCCATGCGCATGACGTTCCGTTGCGATCCCAAGTTGGCCGACCATCTGGCGCGGCCCTATCCTGCGCGCACGGCCTTGCCCGACTGGCTGCGCGCGATGCCCGCGAAGGCGCACTCGGACATCCACGACCGGGACATCCGCACGGTCAAGCAATGTCCGCCCTTTGTCGATGCCATGGCCTACGGGGTGATGATTCCCCTGCCGTGCGACATCAGGATCGAGGCTGGGCGATTCACGTGGGATTGGGACGTTCCCGAGCCGGCGACGTCGGGACATCCGCGCGCGCCTCTGAGTTTTCATCCCATCGCGCAATTCGCTGCTGCGCCTTTCGCGAACGGACGTTCCGCGATCAAGTTCAACAGCTTCTGGACCATCGAGCTCGAACCCGGCTGGTCGCTGTTCGCGACGCATCCCGTCAACCGCGATGATCTGCCATTCCGCCTCGTGTCAGGTCTGGTCGATGCCGACCGTTTCCACGACGGCGGCATTAATTTTCCGGCCGTATGGACCGAGCCCGATTTTTCGGGCGTTCTCGAAAGAGGCACACCGGTCGCGCAGTGTTTTGCGGTGCCGCGTGAAGCGCCCGAACTCGTGTTCGAGGCCTTTGATGACGCCCACCAACAGGCTTACGCGAAGGTCGTTGCCGATGTGCTGGCTGCGCCCAACGTCTATCGCAAGCACTTTCGCGCGAAGCGAGGGCGGTTAACTCGCTAAGGCGCGCCGCAATTTGTCCTCGTCAAGCCAGAGTCGGCCGTGCGGGGCCGAGGTCAACGCCATCGCAATGGAGCCGAACAGCTGCGGGCGCAGGCGGTAGGCTTGCGCAAAGGCGCGCATGGCGGCGTCGACGTCCCCACCCTCCTGCAAGGCGATGCCGAGATTGAGCGCTGCCTCGGCATGGTCGGGCCTGAGCTCGAACGCCTTCCGGTAGGCGCTCGCAGCGCCGGCGTGGTCGCGCAGATCCTGCCGCGCGAGGCCAAGGTTGAACCACACCGACGCCGGCGCGTCCGTCGCGGTCGCTTGTACGAGCAGTTTTGCGGCCGTGGCGGGGTCGCCGTCCTCCCACGACAGCCGGCCAAGCTGCGCCGTCGCTTCCTGATGACCAGGGATGACTTTCAGGATCGCCTGCCAGGCTCCGCGTGCCTGATCCCGCAGCCCGGCCATATCGAGCGTTCGTGCCTTCTCGATGAACATCTCGCGCTGTGGGCTGGTGGCGATCGCGGCGTCCAGATGTGCGAGCGCGGCGTCGAATTGACCTTCGCTGCGCGCGATGCGGGCGGCCAGCAGCCGCGCCGGCGCGTTGTTCGGCCACTTGGCAAGACTTACGTCGATATGCGCATGCGCCGGGGCGATGACACCTCTGGAGAACAAGACGGCGGCCAGCAGATGGTGCAGTACGGGATCGCCGGGATCACGCGCAAGGCCCCGTTCGCACAGACGTTGCGCTTCATCCGGCTTGCCCGAATTGAACGCTTCGGTCGCGCGGCGAACGAGTGTCTCGGTGTCATCCATTGCCGCATTAGAGCAAGGATGCCGGGACACAGCAATATGACGGGCTTGTAGAGATCCAACGGCGAAAGGCCGGGAACGATCCCGGCCTTTTTTATGACGACGTAGAGGTCAGTCGCGTTGCCGTCTTACTCCGCCGGCTCGGCCGCCAGCGTCGGGTAATCCGTGTAGCCCTTGGCGCCGCCGCCGTAGAACGTGTTCTTGTCCCAATCGTTCAGCGCCGCGCCTTTCTTCAGCCGCTCGACCAGGTCGGGGTTGGAGATGAACGGCTTGCCGAAGGCGATCAAATCGGCTGCGTTCGCGTCGAGCACCTTGGTCGCGAGATCGAAATCGTAGCCGTTGTTGGCGATGTAGGCGCCAGAGAAGCGCTTGCGCAGGCTCGCATAGTCGAACGGCGCAAAGTCGCGCGGGCCGCCGGTGGCGCCTTCGACGACGTGGAGGTAGACGAGCTTCAGCGCGTTGAGGCCGTCGGTGATGTAATCGAACAGCGCCTGCGGATTGGAATCGGCGATGTCGTTGGCGGGCGTCACCGGCGAGATGCGGATGCCGGTGCGGTCGCCGCCGGCCTCAGTCACCACTGCCTTGGAGACTTCCAGCATCAGCTTGGCGCGGTTCGCGATGGAGCCGCCATAAGGGTCAGTGCGCTTGTTGGCGCCGTCCTTGGCGAACTGGTCGAGCAGATAGCCATTGGCGCCGTGGATCTCGACGCCGTCGAAGCCGGCCTCCAGCGCGTTCCTCGTGGCGCGCTTGAAGTCGTCGATGATGCCCGGAATTTCGGAAAGCTCGAGCGCGCGGGGCTCGGAGACGTCGGCGAAGGTGCCGTTGACGAAAGTCTTGCCCTTGGCGCGGATCGCGCTCGGCGCCACCGGGGCTACGCCACCTGCCTGGAGGTCGACATGCGAGATACGGCCGACATGCCAGAGCTGGATGAAGATCTTGCCGCCGCGCTCATGCACCTTGTCGGTGACCTTGCGCCAGCCGGCGACCTGGTCCTTCGAATAGATGCCGGGCGTGTCCTGGTAGCCCTGGCCTTGCTGCGAGACCTGGCTCGCCTCGGTGATCAGCAGGCCCGCGGAAGCGCGCTGGCCGTAATAGTCGGCGGCGAGCGGAGACGGGACGAAGGTGCCGGGCGCGGCGCGGTTGCGCGTCAGCGGCGCCATCACGAAACGGTTGGCCAGCGTGATCGGGCCAAGCTTGTAGGTCTCAAACAATTTGGTCGGACGGCTCATCGGGGTGCTTCCAGCGGTTAAGAGGTCCGGAACACTTGTGCATTGCGGCAATCAGCGCAAGGGATGAGCCATACGGAAAGTGCAGGCGAGCTGCGCGGCAGGGCCCGCGCAGCATGTTTCATGTGCAATTTCGATCACGGCGGTACGATTCCACTGCCGAGCCGCGCGATCCGACGGATTTAGTTCGCGCCGAGGAAATCGCGCTTGCCGATCTCGACGCCGTTGTGACGCATGATGCCGTGAGCGGTGGTGGCGTGGAAATAGAAGTTCGGCAGTGAGACGCTGCTGAAGAACTGCTGGCCCTTGAGCGTCATGGTCCGGTCCGCGCCGACCGGGAAGGTCACGTCCTTGGTGTCGGCGCCTTCGAACTGCTCCGGCTTGTATGATTTCACGTAGTCGATCGTCTTGGCGAGCCGCTGCTTCAGCTCCTCAAACGTCTTTTCCGTGTCGGGCATCGAAGGCACCTCGCTATGGGTCAGCCTGGCGCAGCCCTTGGCGGCGAAATCGCTGGCGAGCTGGATCTGCTTCGACAGCGGCAGCATGTCCGGGAAGAGGCGCGAGCCGAGCAGGACCGCCGGGTCGATCTTTTTGGCCGCGCAATGCGCCTCAGCCTTGGAGAGCAGGCTGGTGAGGCTGTTCAGCATTTGCAGATAGGCGGGAACGACGGCGTCGTGGAATGACATGTGATGCTCGCTCGAATGAGGGGAAACTCAGGAGAAAACCTGAGCCACTCACATGGGAGCCTCATGGAAAAATACAATCGCCGAAGCGGCCTGTACGGTGCGAAAATTCTACCGCACCACATACACCGTCATCGCCCGCGAAGGCGGGCGATCCAGTATGCCGAGACGCCTGTGATTGAACCGATAGGCTGCGGCATACTGGATGCCCCGCCTTCGCCGGGCATGACAGAGGGGGGCTTAGCGGACGGCGCTCGCCGGCTGCGCCTGCGCCGTGCCGCCGCGCATGCGGGCGAGCAGCTCCGCGGTCGGCCAGGAATCGGCCGGCAGGCCGTATTTGATCTGCATCGCCTTCACGGCGGCGCGGCTCTGCTGGCCGAGCACGCCGTCGACCTTGCCGACATTGAAGCCGGCCTGGACCAGAAGTTGCTGCAATTGCTTGAGCTCGTTGAACGGCAGTTGCGCGACCTGCCCGGCGGGCTTGCGCATTGGCGCTGCGCCCGCGATGCGCGAGGCGAGATAGCCCGCGGTGGTCGAATAGATCAGCGAGTTATTCCATTCGGTATAGGCCGCGAAATTCGCATACGCCATGAAGGCCGGCCCGTTGCGTCCCATCGGCAGCAGCACGGACGCCGCGAGATTGTCGTTCGGCAGCGGACGGCCGTCGGGATATGTGACGCCGAACTGCGCCCATTTCGAGCGCGGCAGCTGCACGCTGAGATCGGTCTGATCCCATGGCAGGTTCTGCGGCACCTTGATCTCTTCCAGCCACGGCTCGCCACGCCGCCACTTCAAGCCGTTGGCGATGTAGTTCGCGGTCGAGCCGATCACGTCGTCCTCGCTGCGCAAGAGGTCGCGCCGCCCGTCGCCGTCATAGTCGACGGCATAGTTGACGTAATGCACGGGCAGGAACTGCGTCTGGCCGAGCTCGCCCGCCCAGGAGCCGATCATCTCGTCGGGCGTGAGATCGCCGCGATCGATGATCTTCAGCGCGGCGATGGTCTCGTTCACGAACATCTCGGAGCGCCGGCAGTCATATGCGAGCGACACCAGGGATTTCAGCGTCGGCAGATTGCCCATGTTGACACCGAAATCGCTCTCCAGTCCCCAGAACGCAGCGATCACCGCCGGCGGTACGCCGTATTCCTTCTCGGCGCGCGCGAACGCCGCCGCGTGTTGCTTGATGTGCTGCTGGCCGTTCTGCATGCGATAGGCTGCGGCCATGCGGCCGGCAAATTCGGTGAAGAGCTGGCCGAACACCCGCTGGCCGCGGTCGCGGTTGACGATGCCCTGGTCATAAATGAGGTACGGCGAAGCCTCCGATATCGTCCGCTGCGACACGCCGGCCGCAACCGCCTGGCTCTTCACGTCGGCGAGGAAGCGATCGAAGCTCTGCCCATTGTGGCACGACGCCGCGCGCGGCGAGGGTGCGGTGGCCTTGGTCGCCGTGGCCTTGGGCGCGGCGGGCTTTGCGGGCGGCGGGAGCAATTGGGCGGAGGCGGGTGCGCAGAGCGCGAGAAGGGCGGCGGCCGCGATCGCAAATCGGGTCTTGAGCATGAGGTTTCCGGTGGGGAGAAGACGCTTGGATTCTTGACGAAGTTTAATGGAATGATCCGGCTCAAACCAGTGCCGCGGCTCCGCGACGCACCCTGAAACCTTGCGCTCGGGCCGGGGTCATTCCTACCTGATCCCTGCCGGCCTGCAGTGTCCCCAGCGCCCATGGCCGGCCTCGGGAGACGGCCATGAACTATCTACGTACCGCAATGCTCCTCGCAGGCCTCACCGCCCTGTTCATGGGGGTGGGCTATCTGATCGGCGGCGCCACCGGCGCCATGATCGCGCTCGTGATTGCGGCGGCGACCAATCTCTTCACCTACTGGAACTCCGACCGCGCGGTACTCTCGATGTACGGTGCCCATGAGGTCGACCGTCAAAGCGCGCCGGAGCTGGTCGGCCTCGTCGCCGAGCTTGCGGCCCGCGCCGGCCTGTCGATGCCGCGCGTGTTCGTGATGGACGAAGCGCAGCCCAACGCGTTCGCGACAGGCCGCAATCCCGAGAACGCCGCCGTCGCCGTCACCACTGGCCTGATGAACCAGCTCAGCCGCGAGGAACTCGCCGGCGTGATCGCGCATGAGCTCGCGCACATCAGGAATCACGACACGCTGCTGATGACGATCACCGCGACCATTGCGGGTGCGATCTCCATGCTGGCGCAGTTCGGCATGTTCTTCGGCGGCAACCGCGACAACAACGGTCCCGGCATCGTCGGCTCGATCCTGATGATGATCCTGGCGCCGCTCGGGGCCATGTTGGTGCAGATGGCGATCAGCCGCACCCGCGAATATGCCGCCGACAATCTCGGCGCGCGCATCGCCGGCCAGCCGATGTGGCTGGCGTCGGCGCTGGTGAAAATCGAGAGCGCGTCGCATCAGGTGCCGAACTATGATGCCGAGCGAAATCCCGCGACCGCGCACATGTTCATCATCAACCCGCTGTCGGGCCGCGGCGTCGATAGTCTCTTCGCCACCCATCCATCGACGCAGAACCGCATCGCGGCGCTCCAGCAGCTTGCGGCCGAGCTCGGTACGCAAGCCGCGCCGTCGGTCGGCGCCAATGAGAATTATCCGCCGCAAGGCCCGTGGGGCCGCTCGTCTTCGCGCGGTCCTTCAAATGGTCCTTCACGTGGACCTTGGGGCTGATACGGAAACGACCGGATTTTGGCTGGCATTGTGACCTGGCGCACACAGGGCCGGCCCGGCCGGTGTTAACACCTGATCGAGAGTATTCCTTCGAAAGGGGATGCGTGGCCGGCCCGTCGCCGGTCGCCGTCGAAGATGACCAGAGTTACCGTGTCATTGTTGATCGTCCTGGGCGTGGCCGTTGGCCTGTCCACGCATACGGTCGTGAATTGCGGCGATGAGGACGAACCCGACATCTGCTCGGCCGTGATCGGCTTCTCGCCGTTTCGCGGCTCCCTGATCGCCTTCGCCTATGAGGGGCGCGGACGGATCGCGCTGCGCCACGGCGACAACGGCCGGGCGGTCGCCGATTTCAACGAGGCCATCCACCTCAATCCCAACCGCGCCTCGCTCTATCGCGATCGTGCGCGGGCGTACCGTCAGAACGGCGAGCTGAGCCTCGCGATTGCCGATTTTGACGAGGCGATCGCGCTCGATCCCAAGCCGGCGCTGCCCTATCACGAGCGCGGCCTCGCGCTCGCCGCCAAGGGCGATCTCGACCGCGCGATCTTGAGCTACAGCACGGCGGTCCGCCTCGATCCAACGGACGCGCAGGCGCGCCTCGACCGTGGCGTTGCGTTCCTTGCCCGCGGCCAGGCCGACGATGCGCGTGCAGATTTTGAAGCCGCCCTTGCACTGCCGCCCGGCAAGGACGGCCGCACCCGCGACGCCGCGCGCGCAAAACTCGCCGAGCTTGCCCACGCCGAGCCGACCCAGGTCTCTACGCCGCGGCGGTGAGAGGGGCGGCCGCCTACCTCGCCTTCTTCGCTTTGGCCTTCTTCGCCTTCGCGGCCTTCTTTGCCGGCTTGTCCTTCGCCGGCTTCTCCGCCTTCACCTCGATGCGCGTGCTGGCGGCCAGCCGCATGGCGCGGGCGTAGCTGTCGGCGACGTTGTCGGCCGACATCTGGAGGCGTTTGGCAGCGGCGGTGGCCTGCTCCATGGTGGCCTTGGCCATCATCTTGAAGCGGGCGCCGGTCTCCTTACCCTTGGTCTTGGCGGCAAGGCCGCTGAAGCGATCCCGCCGCTCCTTGGCGCGGGTCATCAGGCCCGTCTGCAGCTGTCTGGCCAGTTGCCGGATCACGACATCCAGGTCGGCGTCCGCCATGTCTTCTATCCTCTTCGAAACAGTCCCAATCGATGCGGCGGGACTATGCAGATCGGGCCCCCCCTTGGCAATTCCCGCCCGGGCGTCATCCGCAGCTTCCGGTTACCAAAACAGAAAAGCCGCGCATGTCGCGCGGCTTTTGCCTTTGGTCTGGCGCGAGGTGCGCCGTATCAGCCTTATTTCAGCGAGGCGACCGGTCCGGCCGAAGCCGCTGCCGGATCGGGGTCGAAGCCGAAGACGCCGACCAGATATTTGTAATAGTCGGGCATCTTCTCCTTGAGCGCTTCGCGGGTCTTGGGATCGTGGAATTCGCTCTTGCCTGCCAGGAAGATGCTGGCGGTCACCGCAAAGAACTCCATGTGGTTCTTCAGCGCATAGGCTTCCTTGGGCATGAAATCCTTGGACTTGGCATAGGCGTAATAGCCGATCACGCCCTTGTTGGCGTAGCCGTCCGGCAGCAGCCGCGCGTGATAGGCGTGCAGCATCTCGTGGAGCAGCACGGCCTCTTTTTCGTAACGCATCATGTCCGGCCGGACCATGATCACGCCGAGCCCGGAATCGACGGCGAGGTCGACGGCGTTCGGGTTGGTCCAGCGCTGCTTGTCGTGGTCCCACACCGTCAGCGTCCGCGGGGTGGTGCGCTGGATGTCCGGGGTGACCCGGCCGTAGCACGCGGTCGCAGCACCTTCGTCGAGGCAGGCCAGCTCGCTCGCGATGATCGGGACGGTCCGGAAGAAGCGAAGCACGCGCGGGGAGAACCCGGCGCCTTCGACGACGTCGATCTGCTGCTTCAGATTCTCGGTGAGCTTGTCGACGTCCTTGCGATCGGCATTCTCCGACACGTCGAACATGTAGCCGCGGTAGCTCTGGAAGCCGGGCGGCAGCGCCTTCGCGGCATCGGCGGACGCTACGTCGAGCGAGCCGGCGTTGGACGGATTGGCGAACAGCGCGCCGACGATGGTCGCGGTCAGCAGCAACGCAATGCGCATGATGAACCCCCTGATGTCACTTCACGCGGCAGGATAGGCTGCCGTTGTTTGCGAAAAGTGAGTGGGGCGAGACTAAGGCTGCGATGTTGAGGCGTGCTTAATCGTTGGTTGCAGATCGCGCAGGTGGATTAGGGCCGGGTTAACCAAGTTGGTCGCCCGTCACCGCTCCGCGAGTTGGAGCTCCATCAAGGCCATCCGCTGTAGCACGGCGACGTTACGTTCGCCGTTGCTTGCTGTTCGGAGAATGGATTGAGCCAGTGCGTCGACATGAGCCGAATGCACCGGCTCCGGCAGCGTGGCGACGGCATCGCCCAGCGCTGCCGTCATGGCTGCGATGACGTCGGGAGCAAAGGCGGCATTTGAGAAATTCTTCATGTCCCGGATCCGGTGGTCAAGCTCGCCGCGCCGCGGCGTTCAATGGGGGCAACGAAGGCGAACGACCAGAAGTTCCCAGAGGTCCCGAAAATGCGGATCGAGCCCGACAGCTGGCGCTCACAACTCCCTCGCATTCGAAAACGCGAACGAGCTCACGCGCCTTGTCGTCTCGTCCAGGATCAGCGTGCGCGTGATCGGCGGCTCGGCGCGCTGGGCGCAGTTTTCGCGCTCGCAGAGCCGGCAGTTGACGCCGATCGGCGTGCCTTCCGTTTTCTCCAGATCCATGCCGGCGGCGTAGGTCAGGCGCGCGGCATGGCGGATCTCGCAGCCGAGGCCGATGGCGAAGCGCGGCTGCGGCAGCGGGTGCGGCGCCACGGGACGGCGCACCATCTGCGCGATCGAGAAATAGCGCGTGCCGTCGGAGAGCTCGATCACCTGCTTCAAGAGGCGATCCGGCGTGTCGAAGGTCGAGTGCACGTTCCATAGCGGACAGGTGCCGCCGAATTTCGAGAACGGGAAGGTGCCGGAGGAAAAGCGCTTCGACACGTTGCCGGCATTGTCGACGCGCAGCAGGAAGAACGGAATGCCGCGCGCGTTCGGCCGTTGCAGCGTGGTGAGGCGATGGCAGACCTGCTCGAAGCCGGAATTGAAGCGCTGCGCCAGCACGTGGATGTCGTAGTTGAGCGCTTCGGCGGCAGCCAGGAACGCCGGATAAGGCATCATCACGGCGGCGGCAAAGTAGTTGGCGAGCGTGATGCGGAACAGCCGCCGCGGCGCGTCGTCGAGCGGGCCGGCGCGGCTGATGATGGTCTCCAGGGCTTGCGTGCATTCGCCGAGGCCCAGTTGGAAGGCGAGCTGGAAGGCGCGGCCGGCCGGATCGACCAGCTCGGAGACCAGGAGCTGGCGGCGATGACGGTCGAAACGCCTCAGCGTCTCGCGCATCACGTCGACCGGCATGATGCGGGTCTGGATCGAATGCTTTTCGCGCAGGCGTGCGGCGAGCGCGGCATAGAGCCCTTCCGCCGGGACGTTCAATTCATCGCGGAGAGTCTCGGCGGCCAGGTCGAGCTCCGGAAAATAATTGCGGTTGGCCTCGATCAGCTCGCGCACGCGCTCGACCGGATTGGCCTCGTAGCGCGTGCCGACGTCGCGGTCGGCCATTTGGGCTGCCGCCAGCGTCTCGCCCTGGCGCGCCTCGGCATAGGCCGCATAGAGCCGTTGCAGCGCATGGGTGACGCCGGGACAGAGTTCGGCGAGGTCGCGCAGTTCCTGCTTGGGAACGTCGATCTGGCGGAACAGCGGATCGGAGAAGATCTCGTTGAGTTCGGCGAAGAAGCGGTCCTCGTCAGCGGTGGCGAGATCGCGCAGATCGAGGTCATAGGTTTCGGCCAGCCGCAGCAGGATCTGCGCGGTCACCGGGCGCTGGTTCCGCTCGATCAGATTGATGTAGCTCGGCGAGATCCCGAGCCCCTCCGCGATCTGGGTCTGCGACAGCCCCAATTGCTGCCGGATCCGCCGAAAGCGTGGGCCGACAAACAGCTTTTTCCCGGGCTCGGCGGGCATCAGCGGCGCTCCTCTTCGCCTCTCCCCGCGTGCGGGGAGAGGCCGGAGCGCATCGCAGATGCGATCCGGGTGAGGGGGAGTCTCCGCGGGGGAGGTGAGAGTCGGGCGCGTGGAGAGAGCCCCTCACCCCGACCCTCTCCCCGTAAGAACGGGGAGAGGGAGAAAACAACGGGCTCCGCGGGCATTCTCACATCTCCAGTGGCGTTAAGGGCAGTCTTGCTGACCTTTATTTTTACAAAATTTACAAAATAACATCTATTACATGTAGCGATGTTACATAACATCACCATTCAAATGCAAGGCCTCTATACGAACTTCTCTTTCTCGCGTTTAGCTTCTGTCACGCATTTCGCAATGCACTGTCAAAAATGTCGAGAGAGAGCACACAATGAACTATCAGCCCCGTGGCTTGAACACCCTCCAGGGTCCGGCTTCGTATCAGAGCGAAGTTGAGGCGGCCCAGGCGCTCCTCGAGACCAAGCCGACCTGGAACGGTGTGGCGGCTGAGGCCGTGGCGCGCATGCGCATCCAGAACCGCTTCAAGACCGGTCTGGACATCGCCCGCTACACCGCGGCGCTGATGCGCAGCGACATGGCGGCCTATGACGCCGATCCGACCAAGTACACCCAGTCGCTGGGTTGCTGGCACGGCTTCATCGCCCAGCAGAAGCTGATCTCGGTCAAGAAGCACTTCGGCGGCAAGACCGATCGCCGCTACCTCTATCTCTCCGGCTGGATGATTGCGGCGCTGCGCTCCGAGTTCGGACCGCTGCCCGACCAGTCGATGCACGAGAAGACCTCGGTGCCGGCGCTGATCGAAGAGCTCTACACATTCCTGCGGCAGGCGGATTCCCGCGAGCTCAACGACATCTTCCGCAACCTCGACAAGGCGCGCAAGGAAGGCGACAAGACCCGGGAGAAGGAGCTGATCGAGAAGATCGACAACTTCCAGACCCACGTCGTGCCCGTCATCGCCGACATCGACGCCGGCTTCGGCAACGCCGAGGCGACCTATCTGCTCGCCAAGAAGATGATCGAGGCGGGTGCCTGCGCGCTCCAGATCGAGAACCAGGTTTCCGACGAGAAGCAGTGCGGTCACCAGGACGGCAAGGTCACCGTGCCGCACGAAGTCTTCCTCGCGAAGATCCGCGCCTGCCGCCACGCCTTCCTCGAGCTCGGCATCGAAGACGGCGTCGTCGTGACCCGCACCGACTCGCTCGGCGCTGGTCTCACGCAGCAGATCGCCGTCAGCCACAAGCCGGGCGACATCGGTGACCTCTACAACAGCTTCCTCGATTGCGAGGAAGTGACGCCGGAGAACGCCCGCAACGGCGACGTCATCATCAACCGCAATGGCAAGATGCTGCGTCCGAAGCGCCTGCCCTCGAACCTCTACCAGTTCCGCGCTGGCACGGGCGAAGACCGCTGCGTGCTCGACAGCATCACCTCGCTGCAGAACGGCGCCGACCTGCTCTGGATCGAGACCGAGAAGCCGCATATCGAGCAGATCGCCAAGATGGTCGACCGCATCCGCAAGGTCGTTCCGAACGCCAAGCTCGCCTACAACAACTCGCCCTCGTTCAACTGGACGCTCAACTTCCGTTGGCAGGTCTACGACGCGATGAAGGAAGCCGGCAAGGATGTCTCGAAGTACAACCGCGCCGAACTGATGAAGCCGGAATACGACGAGACGCCGCTGGCTCTTGAAGCCGACGAGCGCATTCGCACCTTCCAGGCGGATTCGGCCAAGCGTGCCGGCATCTTCCACCACCTGATCACGCTGCCGACCTATCACACGGCAGCGCTCTCGACCGACAACCTCGCCCGCGAGTATTTCGGCGAGCAGGGCATGCTCGGCTACGTCAAGAACGTGCAGCGCCAGGAGATCCGTCAGGGCATCGCCTGCGCCAAGCATCAGAACATGGCCGGCTCCGATATCGGCGACGACCACAAGGAATACTTCGCCGGCGAGGCTGCCCTGAAGGCGGGCGGCGCGCACAACACGATGAACCAGTTCGGTTAAACCGGGTAACAGGAGACTGACAATGACCAGCAGCAATTTCTGGGTGATCGGCGGCGAGTTCGGCTCGATGAACTTCCACAAGCTCGTCGAAGGCTCGGCCCAGGTGCAGGGTCCGTTCAAGACCCGCAAGGAAGCCGAAGACGCCTGGCGCTCGGTTTCGGAAGAGAACCGCCACAAGGCCGGTGTCCGTTTCTCGATCGTGGAAGAGCCGTCGCGGGTTTCGGCCTGACGGCTGCCTGACAAATCCAAGAAGACGTCCAAGGACGGAGGGTCCCATCCGGCGCAAGCCGGGTGGGATCGTCTGTTTCTGGGACACATCAACGGCCAGTGTGCGCCGTAAGTATCTGGAATTATGGACCCTTTGCGGGCGCTAAGGTTACTGATAGGGTTAACGGCGGAAAGTCGAGGACGAGGCCGACAATGTCAGAGCCCGAGACCAGCGGGACCCACCCCAGCCAGCCGCGCCCGGTACGGCTGCGCGACGCGCTGTTGCGCGCGCGGATCGAGGCCGCGGACCGGACCGGCGTCGTCGTCGATCTAAGGGACGCCGAGGTGGCGCGGCTCGAGATCCTCAACGACGCGCTCGACCCGCTGTTTGCCCAGGTGCCCGAGCAGATCGATCTGTTCGACCGCGGCATCAGCCAGGGGGATACGCCGAGGCTCTGGATCGACGTCGTCGCCCACATCATGATGGGGCGCGACAAGCGGATGTACCGCTTCGTCCAGGACACCCGCTTTGGCCGCATCGTGCTGGCCGAATCGCACGACACCGCGGTGATCGTGGAAGCCGTGACCGACTACGTCGCCCGCCGCATGATCGAGCGCGAGCGCGCGATGGTGGTGCTGCCGGAGCCGAAGCCGGAGGTCGCCGCGCCGCCGCGCCGCTCGCGCGTCTGGCCGTTCGTGTTCGGCTTCATCCTCGGTGCCGCCGCGCTGTTCGGCGTCGCCGTGCTCGCCGCGTTGCGGAGCTGGTGACGCAATGACGGTGAACTAGATCAACCGTACCCGCTTCATCTCCCGCACATGGAGGCCATCATCGATGCTCCGCACGATCTGCTCGCAGCGCCAGCCGGTATTGTCCTTATCGATCGCGAACAGATTGTAGGCCGCCGCCGGATAGCGCCCGTGCGCAAGCGCCGAGGCCGACGGCACGCCGATCGCGGGGATGTTGCCGTTGGGGCCGTCGAACCACATCGTCGAATGGATGTGATCGTGCCCGTGCAGGACCAGCTCGACACCATGCCGCTTGAGCAGTGCAAGCAGCGCGGCGGAATCCGTCAACCGCTTCTGGCGCGCGTCGGACTTCAGCGGATGATGCACCAGCAGCACGCGGAAGACGTCCTCGGCCGCGAGCCGCGCGAGCACCTGTTCGAGCGCGTTGAGCTGATCGCGCCCGAGCGTGCCCGTCGCCATCAAGGGCGGCGTCGGCACGGCGCTGGAGAGGCTGATCAGCGCGACCGGTCCGCGCCGACGCACGCCGGGAAATCCGACGCGGCCGTCATCGCCGGCGAGATAGGGTGCGAATGTCTCGCCGAAGCGATGGCGCGTGGCGCGGACATAGGCGTCGTGATTGCCGGGAATCGTGGTGACGCGGTCGGGCGAGCCGACGCCGTCGAGCCAGGCGCGCGCCGGCGCGAACTCCGCCTCCATCGCCAGATTAACGAGATCGCCTGTCACCGCGATGTGGTCGGGCGCCTGTGCCTGGATATCGGCGACCAGCGCGTCGAGCACGTCGCGGCGCTGGTATTTGTGACGGTTGCGCGTCCAGTTGACGTAGCCGAGCGCGCGCTTGCCGGCGAGCTCGATCAGCCGCGGCTTCGGCAGCGGCGGCAGATGCGGGTCGGACAGATGGGCGAGCGTGAAAGGTGCCGAGAAAGATTTCATGGCGCGCGATTGCCTCGCAATTCGTACGCTGTAATGGCAAGGTCGCGCTCGTCACGCAAGGGAAGCCTGAAAGGACGCGTCGCGAGAGGCTGATGGGAGAGCGTCTGAACAGGATTCGGCGAAGGTTCGAGCCGCTGCTGCGGCATGTCTTCCACACTTATTTCCTGCTGGTCCGTGGCATGACACTCGGCGTCCGCGCCGTGGTGCTCGATGCCGACAACAAGGTGTTTCTGGTCAAGCACAGCTACGTCTCGGGCTGGTATCTGCCGGGCGGCGGCGTCGACCATGGTGAGACCATGGAACAGGCGATGCGCCGTGAGCTCAAGGAGGAGGGCGATATCGATCTCACCGGGGAGGCTGTGCTGCACGGCATCTTCCTCAACAGCCACGTCTCCCGCCGCGACCATGTCGCGGTCTATGTGGTCAGGCATTTCCGGCAGGATCGGCTGCCAGCGCCTAACCGCGAGATCATCGAATGCGGCTTCTTCGACACCGCGGCACTGCCGGAGGATACGACCCCCGGCACGCGGCTGCGGATCGCGGAAGTGCTTCACGGCAAGCCCCTGATTGCGACGTGGCGCTGAGGGCGGGCTATGCTAGTACCAGTCCGAATGGGCGCCACGGAAACCTGATGAAAGCCGCAAAACTCGCCTTCGGCCTGATCTGCCTCGCGATCCTCGCCAGCAACATTGCGACAATGTCGCGCTGGAGCGAGGCGCGCGGGGTCTATGACGACATCTGCTATCTCCGGCAGGCGCATCTGTTCCAGCGCTTCGGCGTTGGTGGGCTCGACACCAACGCGGTCAGGGACGACGATCGTTATTTCGAAGGCAAGCTGAAGGAAATCGCCTTCGCCGAATGGAAGGATCCGATCCGCTGGCCCTGCCACAATCCGATGCCGGGCGGCAAAATCGTGTTGCAATATCCACCGGGCACCGGTTTTCTGCTGGCGCTGTTTCCGCAAGGCCATCAGGTCGTGCCGCTCTACATTGCCGCGAGCCTGATCGTATGCGGCCTCGCGCTGGCGGGCATTGCCATGGCGCGGACGCTGCCGTCGATCCTGGGCGCCGGCGTGTTCGGCGCGCTTGCCGTCTACCTCATGATCAATCCGGCGAAGGCGAGCTATTCGGTTGCGCCGACCATGGCGCTGTGCGCGCTCACGGGTTTTCTGACGGCGCTGTGGCTGGCCAGGGACAAGCGCAGCGTCTTTCTGATCGCGCTGATCGGTCTCCTGCTCGGCGCATCCGTCAATTTCCGGCTGCCGAATGCCTTGCTCGCGGCCGGCTATTTCCTGTTCCTCGGCATTCCCTTCCTGTGGACGCGCTCGCTTGCAACATTCGTGAAGGGCTTCGCCTTCGGTGCGGGCGTGCTCGTCGGCATTGCGCCGACGCTCGCCGCCCAGGCCATCAACGCCGGCAGTGCGCTCGCGACGACTTACGGCAGCGCCGATCTGGTTGCGCCGGGTTTGGACTTCACCGTGCTTGGTCAGTATCTGCGCGACATGCAGATCGTGCTGATCGTGCTCGCGATCGGCGCGACGCTCTCGCTGTTGTGGTCGCGCGAGGGGCATGTGCGGCAGGCGGCCTTCGTCGTCGCCGGCAACCTCGTCGTCAATCTCGGCTTCTTCCTGAGCCATCCGATCTTCACACCGTATTACGTCGTGCCGATTGCGATGCTGTCGCTGTGGACGCTGTCGTTTGCCCGGCTGTTGCGGCCGGCTGAAGCGCGTGAGGCCGCACCGGTCCGGCGCGAGCCGGCCAGTCTGGGAGCGCTGCCGCGATGACATCCGCTCAACTCCGCATCGCCGTGCTGGTGCCCTGCTACAACGAAGAGGCGGCGGTTGCGACCGTCGTCGCCGACTTCCGCAAGGCGCTGCCCGCGGCGGAGATCTATGTCTACGACAACAATTCGCGCGACCGCACCGCTGCCGTCGCGCGCGAGGCCGGCGCGATCGTGCGCAGCGAGCGGCGGCAGGGCAAGGGCCACGTCGTGCGCCGCATGTTCGCCGATGTCGAGGCCGACATCTACCTGCTGGTCGACGGCGACGCCACCTACGATGCGCCGAGCGCCCCGCGCATGATCGACAAGCTGCTCGACGAACATCTCGACATGGTGGTGGGCTTTCGCATCGACCAGTCGCAGGCCGCCTACCGTCTCGGCCACCGCACCGGCAACCGCATGCTGACGGGCTTCCTGTCCTCGACTTTCGGCCACGCCTTCAAGGACATCCTGTCCGGCTACCGCGTGTTCTCGCGGCGCTTCGTCAAATCCTTCCCCGTGCTGTCTGATGGCTTCGAGATCGAGACCGAGCTCGCGGTCTACGCGCTGGAGCTGTCGCTGCCGGTCGCCGAGGTCGAAACGCCCTATTACGCGCGGCCTGAAGGCTCGTTCTCGAAGCTCAACACCTGGCGCGACGGCTTTCGCATTCTCGGCACCATGCTGAAGCTGTACCGCTCCGAGCGGCCGCTGCGCTTCTTCACCGTGATCGGGATTTTGCTGGCGCTGGCCGCGATCATACTGGCGATCCCGATCGTCGTCACGTTCATCGAAACCGGCCTGGTGCCGCGGCTGCCGACTGCCGTGCTGTCGATGGGATTGACGATCGTGGCGATATTGTCGGTCTCGTCGGGCCTCGTGCTCGATACCGTGACGCGCGGACGGCGGGAGATGAAGATGCTGGCCTATTTGTCCCAGCCAGCGCCGAAAAGGGAGTGACGTCGGGCGCAACGCCCGTAGACCTCCAGATACGTAGATGCTATTCCGCGAAGCAACATGAACGATCTCTCAATCACCATTAGCCCCGAAGCCCCGGGCGATGCCCAGGCGATCGAGCGGCTGCACGAGCGCACCTTCGGCCCCGGCCGTTACGTGCTCAGCGCCTACCGCATCCGCGAGCACGTCGACCATCTGCTCGACGTCTCCTTCACCGCCCGCATCGGCACGCTGCTGGTCGGCTCCGTCAGGCAATTGCCGGTCATGATCGGCGAGACGCCGGCGCTGTTGCTCGGGCCGCTCACCGTCGAGCCGCCGTTTCGCAGCCGCGGCATCGGCCGCATGCTGATGGAGCGGGCGCTGAAGGACGCCAGGGACAAAGGCCACGCCATCGTGCTGCTGGTCGGCGACGAGCCCTATTACAGCCGCGTCGGCTTCAAGCTCGTCCCGAAGGGACGTGTGACGATGCCGGGCCCGGTCGATGCCGCCCGCGTTCTGGTGTTCGAGCTCGTCGACGGCGCCTTCGAAGGCGTCTCCGGCACGGTCGCTCCCGACTGGAGCAAGGCGCGGGGATAATCATTTCGCCCGCGTCAGCTCGCAGATGGAGCGAAGCGCAATCCGGGGCCGCTGTATCTGCTGCGAGGCTGTCCCGGATTTCGCTCGCGCTCCATCCGGGCTACTCCGCCCGACTAGAACCGTTGCGACATGCCGACATAGAAGCCGCGCCGCGGTCCGTATTGCGGGGCGAACACGCCGATGCCGGAGCCGTCGCGGATCTGGTAGATCGTGTCGAACGCATTGACCACGTCGAAGCGCACCGTCGTCGGCTTGTTGGGCGCCACGATGTTGAAATCGTGCGACAGGCCGAAATTGACTTGCGTGTAGCCCGGCAGGTGATCGGTGTTGGCAAAGCCCGAGCGCAGGCCGCTGCCGTAGATCATCGACACGCTGAAGCGCGTGCCCTCCCAGAGATAGGAGGCACCGGCCGATCCCGACAGCATCTGCGCGTGGTCGGTGTAGACGTAGTGGCCCGCGATATAGGCGAGCTCGTCCGCAGCGAATAGGTACTGGTTCGAGACCACGCTGGACGCGATCTGCTTGGCCCAGGCGAGATTGGCGTAAGCGCTGAAATTGCCGTTGCGATAGGTCGATTTCAGTTCGACGCCGACATTCTCGGCGCGATCGTAGTTGAAGCCGCTCAGCACATAGGCCGCGCCGAACTGTCCGTCGTCGAGCAGGTCGCGCGCCTTCTTGTAATAGGCGTCGGCGCCGACCTCGAGACCTGGGATCGGATAGATCTTCTGCGTCACGCCCACGTCGAACACGTGCGCGCGCTCCGGCAACACCGGGCTGTTCTGCCCGACCTCCGGCGTCTGCGTGTTGGCGGGCGCGCCGGGCGGGGTCACCAGCGCGAGATTGACGGGTGCTGCGATCACCTGTGAGGGCGGGGTGAATGTGCGCGCGTAGCCGACGTGGAAAATGGTGCCGTCGAACGGTTTCCAGGTCAGGCTGGCGCGCGGGCTGAGCTGGTTCGCATCGACATATTGATACATCTGGTCGAAGCGCAGGCCGGCGTTCAGGGTCAGATTGTTGGTGATCTTCCATTCGTCCTGAACGTAGGTGCCGATCAGCCAGCCGGTCTTGGCGCTGGAATCGAACACCGAGAACGGCGCGTCGATCGTACCCGCGGTCGGGTCCGCGGGATCGGCCAGCGGCAGCACCGTTGTGCCGTTGTTGACCAGCGTTCGCTCCGCGCTCACCGACAGGCCGAAGCGCAGCGTGTGCGCATAGCCGATGCGCCAGGCGGTGTCCTGCTGGATGCCGTTGACCACGCTCTGGCGGTAGACGTCCGAGGAGGCGCCGTTGAAGACGAGATCGCCGACCGTATCAGGATAGAAGTGCAACTGGCTGTAGCGGTTGAAATAGGAGGTTTGCGTGTCGAACTCGCCGTTCGACGTCTGGTAGGAGACGACGTTGAACTGGTTGAACTCGTTCTGGTGCTCGTTGAGCTGGGACGAGTCGAAATTCGAGACGCCGAACGCCGTATTAGCAGGCGTCTGCCCGGGATTGTTCGGGATCTGGAACGTCGCGTTCGACACGCCGCTCATGAAGGTGAGACGGCTGTTCGGATCGATCATCGTCGAGAGATAGAGAAATCCCTTCTCCTGGTTGGTGCGGTCGTGGATCGCATTGACCGACGGGGTCGGGTTCTCGATGCCGAGATTGTTCTGGAGGAAGCGGCCGGACAGGAAATACTGCGTCTGTCCGACGGTCCCGCCATATTCCACATTGGTCGAGATGGTGCCGTTGCTGCCGCCATAGACGCCGACCACGCCGGAATTGTTGAAGGCGTCGGCCTTGGTCTGGATGTCGAGCACGCCGGCGGTGCGCTGGCCGTACTGCGCCGGCAGCGCGCCGGTAAGCAGGCTCAGGCTGCCGACGATGCCGGTGTCGAGGATCTGCCCGAACGCGCCGACGCCGTCGGGAAGCATCACGCCGTTGATGCGATATTGCAGGTTGGCGTGCTCGTTGCGGATATGCAGGTCGCCGCTCGCCGCCGAATCCTGCGTGACGCCGGGGAATTGCAGCAGCACCTTGTCCAGCGAAGCATTGGTGCCCTGCGGCAGCGCCTCGATGGCCTGGCGATTGAGCGTGTGGGCCGTGGCCCCGCCGGGCGGAAGCACGCTTTGGCGCGCAGCGTCGAGCCGGTCGCTCTGGCCCTCGACGGCGGCCGGCGCCTCGGTCTGTGGCCGGGCTTGCGTTGTCGCACGTCGCTTGGCGACGGCGACGCGAACCTTGGGGCGGCGCGGCGTCTGCGTCTGCTTGGGTGCGTCGACTTCGACGCCGGGAAGCGTCGTGACGGGAGCCGTCGTCTGCGCCATGGCGCTGCCGCCGGGATAAAACAGCGTGAGTGCGGCGAGGCTCGAGCCCGCCAAGATTGCTTTTGAAGACACCATTGTCCTGATTTCCAATCGTGCACCGCCGCGCTCATTCGGAGCTCTTGCAGGCGGCACGCGCCGTCGACACGCGACGGATCAATTTCGATAGCCTCGCGGATCGGCGCAACACATGGCCGATGCCGAAGGCAGCTCAATCGATGGGATCAGGAGGCGGGAGGGCCGCGCGGCTGGAATGCGGTGCCGGCCGATTCCAGATGGAGGAATTCGGCGTCGGTGGTGCGGTAGAGCAGTTCGACGGCCCGCGGCAGCAACAGCAAAGGCGGCGTCGCGAACGTGACAGTGCTGGCCATCGCGACAAGTGCGCAGATCGCGCAATTGTCGTCGCCCGGATGTTCGCGGTCGGGGTTTGTCGGAGACTGCTTCTGAACTGTCGCGCGGTCGATCGACGCGAGGCTGTTGGCGCTGTCGGCCAGTTGGGCCTGGGTGAGCGGCGCGGCCTGCGCGAACCAGTGGCTGTGACCGAAGGTCAGCGCGAACTGCACCAGCATCGCGAACAACGCGAGGCGGGTGCCGTGCCTGATATTCGATCGGAACCACTTCATCTGGAAAACGCCACCCCGCATCGCGTGGCGCCGACCGGGCGCCGCGATGTTATATTGTAACATCGCAGGAACGTTGAACGGATGTCAACCGCGCCCAGACGACATCGCGCAGGGTGACAGCGCGATGTGTCGTTCAGGCAACTAAGCGGTCACCGCCCTTCACGCACCCAGGTCGCGGCGAAGGCGCCGAGCAGCAGCAGCAGCCCGATCAGGCCGGCGAAGATCGGCAGCACGCCGACGCCCTTGACGACGCTGGCGTCGCGCATCCGCACGCCCATCCAGCCGTCGCCGGCGAAGACGCTGGTCGAGCGCACCGGGACGATGCGCGGCAGTTCGACGCTGCCGCCATCCGCGATCCGGACCGCGTTGCCGCCGGTCGCCTGCGTCAACGGCTTCAAGGTCTCGGTGGTGGAGGTGACTTCCGAAAACTCCTTCGGATTGGTCGGGCCGACATTGATCAGCGCCTTCAGCGTACCGTCGGTCGCCTGCCACAGGCCGAGCTCGCTCGTGGGAAGGCTGGCGCGCCACTCGCCGGGGTCGCCAGGGCTGAGCGTCAGATCACGCGAGACGCCGGAGGGGGAGGTCACGCTCACTGGCTGCACGCTATCCGCCATGGTCTGGCGCACCACAACGAGATCCTTCCCCTGCACCTGGAGCCGCAGCGCCTCTTCATCGAGGTCCGGCTGCTTCATCAGCCAGTGCGACATCCGCCTGAGCAGATCGAGATGCGGACCGCCGCCTTCATAGCCGCGTGCCCACAGCCAGATGTGGTCGGACAGCAGCAATGCGACGCGGCCTTCGCCAAAGCGCGACAGGAACAAGAGCGGCTTGCCGTCCGCGCCCGTCATCACCGGCGGGTTGACCGAATTGCGGGTTTCGACGGCGCGGAAGAAGCGGCTCCAGTGCGGCGGTTCGAACGCCGCGCCCTCCAGTCCGCGCGTGACGGGATGACGTTTGCCGACGTCGGACAGATGCGCATAAAATGGCTTTTCCGTCACGCCGACCGGTTCTGCCGGCAGCACGGAATCCAGCGGCGTGCGCCAGATGCTGGTGTTGGAGGCGTAGTCGGGGCCGGCCGAGACCAGCACTGCGCCGCCCGCGCGCACATAACGCGCGATGTTGTCGAAATAGGCGACCGGCAGCACGCCCTGGCGGGCATAACGGTCGAAGATGATCAGCTGGAATTCGTTGATCTTCTGCTGGAACAGCTCGCGGGTCGGAAACGCGATCAGCGACAATTCGTTGATCGGCGTGCCGTCCTGCTTCTCCGGCGGACGCAGAATCGTGAAGTGCACGAGGTCGACGCTGGCGTCGGACTTCAACAGGTTGCGCCAGGTGCGCTCGCCTGAATGCGGCTCGCCGGACACCAGCAGCACGCGCAGCTTGTCGCGCACGCCGTCGATGGCGACCACGGCGCGGTTGTTCACCGGCGTCAACTCGCGCTCGAGCGGCGAGGCCTCGATCTCGACGATGTTCGGACCGGAATGCTTGATCTCGACGTCGACGCTCGCGCTCTGGCCGCTCGAGAGCGTGCGCTCGTTGATGACCTCGCCGTCGCGGCGGACCGTAACCTTGGCGCGCTCATTGCTGGCGCCCTGGTCGTCGAGCTTGTAACTGATGGTCTGGTTCTGGCCGACGATGCCGAAGCGCGGAGCCGCGGTGATCGCGATGCGGCGATCGCGCTCGTCCTTCTGTCCGGTGATCAGCGCCTGCACCGGCGCCTGGAAGCCGAGCGCGGCGGCGTTGGCCGGGATGTCGTGAACGCGGCCGTCGGTGATCAGGAACGCGCCGGCGACGCGGTCGACCGGCACGTCCGACAGCGCGGATGCCAGTGCGCCGAACAGCTTCGTGCCGTCGGTCTCGCCGTCGGCCTGTCCGGCATCGACGACGCGCACTTCAAGCCCCTTGATCTTCTTCAGGCTGTCGACCAGCGCCTCCTGCGCCTTCGCGGCTTCCTGGTTGCGCTTGCCGAAATTCTGGCTCGGGCTCTTGTCGACGACGACCGCGGCGACCGAGGTGAGGGGATCGCGGTCCTCGCGCGTGAAGGATGGATTGGCGAGCGCCAGCAGAAACAACGCCAGTGCAGCCACGCGCACGGCCGCACCGCGCGCCCGCGCAAGCGGCAGCACGATCGCAATGACCACGATCGCAGCGAGCGCGATCCACAGGACGATCGCGGGAACCAGCGGCGTGAACGCGATGCCGTAATTCATATTGATCCTATTGCCCCAGCCGTTCGATCAGGGCCGGTGCGTGCACCTGGTCGGCCTTGTAGTTGCCGGTCAGCGTGTACATCACGATGTTGACGCCGGCGCGGTAGGCGAATTCGCGCTGGCGCGGTTCGCCCGGCGTGAGCGGCAGCATCGGCTGGCCGTCGGGACGGAGCGCCCAGGCGCCGGCGAGGTCGTTGGAGGTGATGATGATCGGCGAGACGCCGTCGCCGCCGCGCGCGGGCTTCTGCGCGGCTTCGTCGTCGTCCTCGCGCGGCAGCGCTTCGACCCAGGTCTGGCCCGAGTTGAAGCGGCCGGGGAAGTCACGGAGCAGGTAGAAGGTCTTGGTCAGCACGTGCTCGCGCGGCACCGGCTCGAGCTCGGGCACGTCGAGCGAGGACAGGATCTCGCGCAAGGCCTGCATGCCCGGCGTCTGCGAGGCGCCGTTCTCGCCGGGCGGCGCTTCGACCGCGTCGCGGGTGTCGAAGATTACGGTACCGCCCTGCTTCATATAGGCGTCGATCTTGTTGATGGCGTCCTGCGGCGGCTTTGGTGCGCCCGGCACGATCGGCCAGTAGATCAGCGGGAAGAAGGCGAGCTCGTCGCGCGCGGGATCGATGCCGACGGGATCGCCGGCCTCGAGCGCGGTGCGCTGCGCCAGGAACAGCGTCAGGCCGGACAGGCCGGCCTTGACGATGGAATCGACGTCGGCATTGCCGGTGACGACATAGGCGAGGCGGGTCTGCGAGGTCGACTTCATCGCGAACTCGTCCGACGCACTGTCGGCGCGCGACGGCGTCGGCGTCAGCACAGCGATGCCTGCGAGCATGAGCCCGAGCAGGATCATGGCGGGCGCGGCACGACGGCGCAGCAGCGCGGTGAGGCCGCCGCCGAGCAGCGCCACGATGATGGCGTCGACCAGAAACAGCGCAAGCGCCGTCGACAGCAGCCAGCCACGCAGATCGCGCGGCTCGGCATTGGTGTAGGTAGCGTGCCGGGCACGCAGGCCCGCAGTGTTGAGGGCCGCGATGCGGTCGGCGTTGGCGAGCGTGTTCACGGCGAGCGGTCCTTCTGCCGGACCGTAGAAGCCGGGCGGATGGTCCGGCGTGGCGCGGTCGCGATAATCAGCCGTCAGCGGCTTGGCGGTGGCGGGCGGTGGGCCGAGGGCGCCGAAGCCGTCGAGCAGATGCAGCGGCGCCAGCGTCTCGGCGGTCGCTTCAGTGGCAACGCCGGGGCCGGGCTTGGCGGTGTAGCCGGACATGTCGACCACCCGTCGCAGCATTTCGACGAAGGTGCCGGACATAGGCAGATCCGACCAGCGCATGTCGGCGCTGACATGGAACAGGCTGACCAGCCCCTTGCCGCGATGCTCGCCGGTGACGAGCGGCGTGCCGTCTTCGAGCGAGGCCCAGCTCTTGGTGGCGAGCACCGCATCGGGCTCGGCCAGCACCTGCCGGTTTACGGTGATGTCCTTGGGGACGACGACGCCGGCAAACGGGCCGTCGGCGGCGAAGGTGGCGAGATGCTGCGGCTTCTCCCAGGTCAGGCTGCCGCCGAGCGTGCGGCCGCCCTTGCGCAGCTTGACCGGAACGAGATCGTCTTCGGCCTGCGCCAGCCGGGGGCCGGCGAACCGCACCAGCACGCCGCCCTGGTCGATCCAGGCGTTGAGGCGCTCGCGCAATTCGGGCGCGACGGTGCCGACATCGGCCAGGATGATCATCGGCAGCTTCTGGTCGAGGAATTGGGTGATGCCCTGCTGCGGCGAACCCTTGTCGGCGAGCCGCACGTCGGCGAACGGCGCCAGCGCGCGCGTCAGGTAGAAGGTCGGCGCCAACAGCGGCTGCGCGGTCTCGCTGCTTGCACCCGAGACGATGCCGATGGCACGCCGCCGCCAGCGCTTGTCGAGCAGTTGCACCGCGCCGGCCGAGCGCTCGCCGGAGATCTCGAGCCGCGAGATGTCGTTGCGCAGTTCGACCGGCAGGTCGAACGCCGCCTCGGTCTCCTTGTCCTGCATCCCGAACGTAAAGCGCGCCTCGCCGATCGGCGAGGCCTTCTGGTCGAGCGCCCGCACCGTGCCGGCGGCAATGCCGCTGTCGGTGCGCAGCACCTTCACCGTCATCTTCGCCGCCGCGTTCTCCGCCGCGACCAGCGCCAGCGGGGAGGAGGTGCCGCCTTCGAACACGGTCAAGCTGCGATCCCCTAAGGTCTTGCCGAGCCCAGCCACGAACTCTTCGCCGCGACCGGTGTCGACGCCGTCGGACAGCCAGGCGATCTCGCAATCGCCGGTCGCTTTCAGGAAACGATCGATCGCGGTGAGGGTTTCAACGCGCTCGATCGAATAGGGCTTTGGCACGATCTGCCGCAGGGCAACGCGCGCCGCGCCCGCCGGCATCAGCGTGATATCGCGGTTCGGCTCGGACAGCGGCACCAGCGCGATGGCGCGGCGGTCGTTGTCGGCATTGGCGATCAGCTCGTCGGCGGCCCTGATCCTGATGTCCCAGTTCGATGCGGCGCTCCAGCCGTCGTCGAGCATGATCATCAGCGGCGCCTTGCTGGCGGCCAATCCCGTCTGCGGATTCCAGATCGGGCCGGCGGCGGCGAAGATCACCAGCGCTGCTGCGAGCAGCCGTAGCGCGGTCAGCCACCACGGCGTCCGCGACGGCGTCTCTTCTCGCGGCGCGATGTCGAACAGCAGGCGGGTCGGCGGAAACTCGATGCGGCGCGGCCGCGGCGGCATCACGCGCAACAGCCACCACAGCACCGGCAGGCTGACGAGGCCGATCAGGAGCAGTGGTTCGGTGAAGGCGAGCGGCAATCCCATCATGCGGCCGGCCCCGCCTTGATCGAGGTCATGCGGGCGCCCGACTTGCTCACCTGCATGCCGGCATGGAGGAACAGCAGCAGCTCGGCAGCCGAGCGGTCGGTCGCATGCGTCGTGAACAGCCAGTCGAGCTTGTTGGTCTCGGTGCGGATCTGGTCGCGGTGCAGCGCGAGCCGCGCCGTGTAATCCTGCGCCCAGGTCTCGGCGCGGCCCGCGGTGATCACGCCAAAGCCTTCCGGCTCGACGAATTCGACGCGGCCCGAATAGGGGAAGCTTTCCTCGGCGGGATCGACGATCTGCACCAGCGTGCCATGCGCGCCGGAGCCGGAAAGTCCTGCGAGCGTGGTCTGGATCTCCGCGATCGGCGACCAGAAGTCCGACAGCACAATGGTCTCGGCGAGCGCCGAGGGGACGAAGGAGGGCGGCAGGCTCAGCCGGTCGGCATCGTCATGCAGCATCGCCTGCGCCATCTTGTCGATGACGCTGCGGCTTGCGGTCGGCGCCATCAATCCGGGAATGCCGACGCGCTCGCCGCCGGCGACCAGCAGCTCGGCCAGCGCAAAGGCGACGATGAGCGTGCGCTCGAGCTTGGATTCGCGCGCGGTCTTCGAGGCGAAAGCCATCGACGGCGAACGATCAGGCCAGATCCAGACCGTGTGCGAGGCTTCCCATTCGAGCTCGCGGACATAGAGATGGTCGTCGCGCGCCGAACGGCGCCAGTCGACATTCTGCGACGGCTCGCCGGACACGAAGCGGCGGTATTGCCAGAAATTTTCGCCGGAGCCGGCGCGGCGGCGGCCATGAAGGCCGTGGATGACGTTGGCGGCAATGCGGCGGGCTTCCAGCACCAGGCGCGGCAGCGAAGCGGCGAGCGTACGGCTTTCGCCATCGGCACGTCGTATCGCTACTGTCTCCTTCGCTGTGTGCCCGGTCTCTGCGGCCATCAACCGATCCGTGTCTTCAATTGCTTGATCACGTCCGGAATGGTGCGGCCTTCGGCCCGCGCCTGGAACGTCAGCGCCATGCGGTGTTTCAGGATCGGTTCGGCGAGGTCGAGCACGTCGTCGATCGAGGGCGCGAGACGCCCGTCGATCAGCGCGCGGGCACGCACGGCGAGCATGAGCGATTGGCTGGCGCGCGGGCCGGGGCCCCAGGCGATGAACTTGCCGGCCTCGCCGCTGTCCGGACCCGGACGGGCCGAGCGCACCAGCGAGAGAATGGCTTCAACCACGGAATCGCCGACCGGCAGGCGCCGCACCAGCCGCTGCGCCGTGATCAGCGCGTCCGCCGTCAATGATGCCTTTGCCAGCGTCTCCTCGGCGCCGGTGGTTTCGAACAGGATGCGGCGTTCGGCATCGCGATCGGGATAATCGACGTCGATCTCCATCAGGAAGCGGTCGAGCTGCGCTTCGGGCAGCGGATAGGTGCCTTCCTGCTCCAGCGGGTTTTGCGTCGCGAGCACGTGGAACGGTTTTGGCAAATCGTGGCGCGCACCGGCGACGGTGATGTGCTGCTCCTGCATTGCCTGCAGCAGCGCCGATTGCGTGCGCGGGCTGGCGCGGTTGATTTCGTCGGCCATCAGGAGCTGCGCGAAGATGGGGCCGGAGATGAAACGGAAAGATCGCTTGCCCGCGTTGCTCTCGTCGAGCACTTCGGCGCCGAGAATATCCGACGGCATCAAATCGGGCGTGAACTGAACGCGCTTGGCATCGAGACCGAGCGTGACGCCGAGCGTCTCCACCAGCTTGGTCTTGGCGAGGCCGGGAACGCCGATCAAGAGCGCGTGGCCGCCGGAGAGGATGGTGACCAGCGTGTTCTCGATCACACGATCCTGGCCGAAGATGACCGATGCGATCGCGTCCTTCGCCGCACGCACCTGACTCGACACCTGCTCGGCCGAACGGACGATGCCGTCTTCGAGCTTCTCGACACTTTCCGCCATCCGTTAGCTCCTTAAGCCTGCCACGCGGCTATCTTGCGTCGTCAAATGATCTCATCACGCTGCATCATGGGCCCTATGCTAGACTTGCAGGAAGGCCATGTAGTCGTTGAATTAACCTATCCCCACCTTATCGGCTTAGGGTTATGTAGGGCATCACGAAGTGGCGAACTCCACACCGGACTAATCCGGGGCTGGAACCGCTCCCCGATTTACAACGTAGACCTGCACCAATCGTGCCAAACCACATCCGTGCGAAATGACAAAGTCAGGGCAAACCATGGCGAACCAAGGGCAGAGCGCCGATCGCGGACTTGAAGGGCTGACTGCCGCCGCCAAAAGTGCTGCCAGTGCCGAAGGCGCCAAAAAGGGCCTGCCTCCGGTGCATCTGTGGAATCCGCCGTTTTGCGGCGATCTCGACATGCGAATCGCTTCGGATGGTACTTGGTTCTACATGGGCACGCCAATCGGCCGTCACGCGCTGGTCCGCCTGTTCTCGACTGTCCTGAAGCGCGAGGGCGACAAGCATTTCCTCGTCACGCCGGTGGAGAAGGTCGGCATCCGCGTCGACGACGCGCCGTTCATGGCGGTCGAGATGTTGAAGGACGGCGAGGACAACCATCGCGTGTTGAGCTTCCGCACCAATGTCGACGACTGGGTGACCTGCGATGCCGCGCACCGGCTGCGCTTCGAGCAGGCCAGGGATGGCGGATTGACGCCTTACTTGCACGTCCGCGCCGATCTCTGGGCCAAGGTCACACGTGCGCTCTATTACGATCTGGTTGACATGGGCGAGGAGCGGATGGTCGATGGCCAGCCGATGTTCGGCGTCGAGTCGGCCGGCGAGTTCTTCGTCATGGCCGACGCGGAGCAGGTGAGGGCCGCGCTTTGAACAAGCCTATCTCCAAAAGCGAGAAGAGCGAGCCCGTCGCTTTCCGCGCGGCGGATTTCTTTGCCCGCTCCAGAGCGAAGCTCGGCTTCGACGTTCCGCCCGGCCTGTTTGATCCGAACATCGTCCCCGCCTCCGGCGATCCCGGCACCGACAAGATGCTCGAGATCGTCGCGCGCGAGCAGCCGGTGCGCCCAGCTGCGGTCCTGATCGCGGTGGTCGACCATCCCGAGCCGACCATCCTGCTGACGCAACGCTCGGCGCACCTCAATGACCACGCCGGCCAGATCGCCTTTCCCGGCGGCAAGATCGACGCGACCGATTCCTCGCCGCTCGACGCCGCGTTGCGCGAGGCGGAGGAGGAGGTCGGGCTGTCCAGAGATTTCGTCGAGCCGATCGGCTATCTCGATCTCTACGGCACGGCGTTCGGCTTCCGCATCCTGCCGACGGTCGCCCGGGTGCGGCCGGGCTTTGCGCTCACCATCAACCATTCCGAGGTTGATGACGCATTCGAAGTGCCGCTATCCTTCCTGATGAATCCGGCGAACCACCAGGTGCACAGCAAGGAATTCCGCGGCATGGAGCGGTTTTACTATGCGATGCCGTTTGCGGAGCGCTACATCTGGGGTGCGACGGCCGGAATGCTGCGTGTGCTGTATGAGCGGATCTATTCGTCATGATCCGGCCGATCCTGACCGAGATCGGAATCTTCCTCGTCCCCTTTGCCGTATATGCACTGTTCCTGGCGGCCACCCGGTCCGGCCTGTTCGTGCAATCGTCCTGGCCGGTCACCGTCGTCGCGCGCCTGGTGCTGGTGGCGCTCGTGCTGGTCATTGCGGGGCTGGTGGGTCTCGCGCATTTCTCCGGTGCCGCGCCGAACTCGACCTACGTTCCCGCCCATGTCGTGAACGGCAAGCTCGTGCCGGGCACGGAAAGATAGGGACCGGACGATGAGCGCGGAGCCGATCTTTGCCGATGCGCCCTGGCTGATCGCAGGCGGGACGGCGCGCGTCCTGCAGCTGCTCAACGCCAACGGCGAGGAGGCGCGCGTGGTCGGCGGCGCTGTCCGCAACGCGCTGCTCGGCCTTACGCCGGGTGACATGGATATCGCGACCACCGCCCTGCCGCACGAGGTCGTGCGGCGCGCGAAGGCTGCGGGCATCAAGAGTGTGCCGACCGGCATCGACCATGGCACCGTCACGCTGGTCATCGACAGCGTGCCTTACGAAGTCACGACGCTGCGTGAGGATACCGAAACCTTTGGCCGCAAGGCCAAGGTCGCGTTCGGCCGCGACTGGGTGAAGGACGCCGAGCGGCGCGATTTCACCATGAACGGCCTGTCGGTCGATGCCAACGGCGTGGTCTACGACTATGTCGGCGGCATCGCGGATGCCAAGGCGCGTCGCGTGCGCTTCATCGGCGAGCCCGACCAGCGCATCGCCGAGGATTATTTGCGCATCCTGCGCTTCTTCCGCATCCATGCCGCCTTCGGCGCCGGCGAGCCCGACCGTGATGGCTATCTCGCCTGCATCCGCGGCCGTGCCGGTCTTGCGACCCTCTCGGCCGAACGTGTGCGCATGGAGATGCTGAAATTGCTGATGGCGGAGGGTGCATCCGCGGCTGCGCTTGCGATGGCCGAAGCCGGTTTGCTGCAAGAGCTGATCGGCGGCGTTGTCTATACCGGGCCGCTGACGGCGATGATCGCGATCGAGCGCGCGCTCGGCTTGCCGGCAAGCGTAACACGCCGTCTGGCGGCGCTGACGGTAGCCGTGACCGAAGACGCCAAGCGTGTCGCGACCCGCTTGAGGCTGTCCAATGCGGAAGCCAAGGCGCTGGATTCCATGGGCCATCGCTGGTGGCGCTTCCCCACCAAGGACGAGGCCAATGCGCGGCGGCTGGTGTACCGCCTTGGTCCCGAGCGCTATCACGATCGTGTGTTGCTGGCCTGGGCGCGCAGCGGCGGCGACGTGAATTCGTCGCGCTGGCGCGAGCTCGCGGAGCTGCCGCAGCGCTGGACCGCGCCGAAATTTCCGCTGAAAGCCGCCGACTTCATTGCGCGCGGAATGGCCGAGGGACCAGCGCTCGGACATGTGTTGACACTCGCCGAGGACGCTTGGCTTGCGGCGGATTTTCCACTAGATGAGGGCGCACTCGCTGCCATCGCCGATCAAGCTGCGGCACGCGTCAGCCGCGATGAGAGAAATTGACCATCGTCTCAGGCTTCGCCGACATCTCGATTTTTCAGCTGCTGCTGGTCGCGTTGATGGCGTTGTTTGCTTCGATCATCGGTGGTCTAGCCGGTTACGGCACCGGCGCGCTGATGCCGCTGGTGCTGGTGCCGCTGGTCGGCGCCGAGCCGGTCGTGCCGATCATCGCGATCTCCGCGCTCTTCACTAATTCCAGCCGCGCCATTGCTTATCTCCGCTATGCTGATCGCCGCCGCGCGCTGATCGTGCTGGCCTGCGCGGCGCTGACCACCGCGCTCGGCGCCTACGGCTACACGCGCCTCACCAATGCCGGCGCTGCGCTCGTGATCGGCACCATGCTGATCCTGAGCGTGCCGCTGCGCCGTGTGCTGCGTCGCCGCGAGGTCAGGATCGGCGACACCGGGCTTGCGGCGGGATCGGTCGGCTACGGCGTTCTCGTCGGCGGCACCTCAGGCTCCGGCGTGATCCTGCTCTCGCTCTTGATGGCCGCCGGCCTCGAAGGCGCCGCCGTGATCGCAACCGATGCGATGATCTCGCTCGGCACCGGTCTCATCAAGATCTCGGTGTTCGGCCTGGCCGGCGCCGTCACCGCGCAGGTGCTCGCCTTCGCGCTGCTGATCGGTGTGATTGCGATCCCCGGCGCATTCCTGGCAAAGGCCTTCGTCGAGCGAATGCCGGTGCATATTCACACGGCCATTCTCGACGTCGCGGTGATCACCGGCGGGCTGGTGATGATCTCGGCTGCAGCGAAGCAACTGATCGTGTAGATGACCCGCGGCCCGATTGGCATTCGCGCCTCGACCGCTGATCGAACCTCGCCTAGGGTGCCTACTTATTCGCCGGCCATGCTCGACCGGACACAGCAGTTTGATCAGGATACATGTCGATCCGCGCAGCGTTTCAGCGATATTGCGAACGCCCAGGGAGAAACGACGCAATGCCGAAGCGCGAGCGAATGATCCGGTTCTATGATCGCACGATGCGAGGTTTGAATCCGCGGCGCTTCTACGAGAACAGCGGCTTCTACAACATCGGGTACTGGGGCGGAGGGGCAAGATCGCAACGCGAGGCGAGCGAAGAACTTGTCGATCAGCTCGTCGCGCGCATTCTCGACAAAAGAGGACGGATGCTTGACGTCGCGTGTGGACTGGGGGCCTCCACGCAACGGCTGGCGCTGACTTTCGCGCCCGGCATGATTACCGGCATCAATATTTCCGAAACGCAGATCGCCGATGCGCGCATCAGAGCGCCCGACTGCACCTTCCAGGTGATGAACGCGACCGAACTGGACTTTCCCGACAATCATTTTGACGCGGTGATCTGCGTCGAGTCGGCGTATCATTTCGACACCCGCGACAAATTTCTCGAGGAGGCTCTTCGCGTGCTCAAGCCGGGTGGATCGTTGGTCATGTCCGATATCCTGTTCCGGACGCCGTTCAACGCGTTGGTAGAAATCGGCCACATTTCGGCGGCGAATCTGGTGCCGGGAATTGTTGACTACCATGACCGTCTTGTCGCCGCCGGCCTGATTGGCATCGACGTGACCGACGCGACCAGCTTTTGCCTCGGCGGATTCCGCAAGAATTTGAGTCGTTGGCCGGGCGCGGAGCGCCGGGCCGGCCGCATGGATCTGCTGGAGAGCCTTGCTGCGGCTCCGATTTGCAGGCTGCTGGCAGCCTGTATCGGTATGGTCTGCAAAACTTATTTGTTAGTCTCGGCACGTAAGCCATCTTCTCAGGAGCCAGCAACATGAACGTGGTCTCAGCCGCCAGCGGGATCAATCGCCCTTCAGGGAGGATCGACATTCCATCGGCCTGGCAAGGTGCCGAGATGAAAGCCAATCCTGATCGATGGTTGATATCGCTTGCGGCCAGCGAGATCACTGAGCTCGAGACCGCGGCGGAATCCTATCTCGGCCGAAGCAAGAAAATCGCCGACATCACCAAGGACAGCTTTCCGCTTCCGCACTTCGGCGCACACCTGGAAGAGCTCAAGACAACGCTGCTTTCTGGCCTGGGCTTCGAAGTCATCCGCGGCCTCCCGGTGGCAAATTACAGCCAGGAGTTTGCGGCCACGATATTTTGCGGGGTGGGTGCGCATCTGGGATCGGCGCGATCCCAGAATGCGGCGGGTCACATTCTCGGTCACGTCCGTGACGTCGGCGCCGATGCCAGGGATCCCAACACCCGGATTTATCAGACCTCGGAACGCCAGACATTCCACACGGATTCATCCGACGTGGTTGGACTGTTATGCATTCGTGAAGCGATGGAGGGAGGGGATTCTCTCCTGGTCAGCACGACGACCATCTACAACGAGATGTTCGACCGGCGTCCCGACCTTGCCGCTCTCCTGTTCGACGCAATCGCGACGGACCGGCGCGGCGAGGTGCCGGAGAACGAAAAGCCGTATCTCGAAATCCCGGTGCTGAATTGGCATGCGGGATTCCTGACCGGGTTTTATCAGCGCCAGTATATCGACAGTGCGCAGCGCTTTCCCGATGCGCCGAGACTGACGCCGGCTCACGTCGAGGCGCTCGATCTCTTCGACGCGCTCGCCAATGATCCCAGCTTGCATTTTGGCATGCGGCTTCAGTCGGGTGACATGCAGTTCGTCTACAATCATGCCTTGTTGCATGACCGGACGGGATTCCGCGACTGGCCCAATGCAAGCGAGAAACGCCACTTGCTGCGCCTTTGGCTCAGCATGGAAGGCGACCGGCCGCTGCCCGATTGCTTCAGGCAGCGCTATGGCTCGATCGAGATCGGTAACCGTGGCGGCATCGTCACCAAAGGGACCAGCCTGAACGTTCCGCTGGATTGATGGGCTGGCTCAAGCGTCTACGGGCTGAATACGCTGCGGAGAAAGCGCTCCTTCTCGCCAGGCGCATAACCCTGACAAGCGCCGAAATAAGGTTCGGGTTTGTCGCAGTCCGGGGTGCCGGACCGGTCTTGGAGCTGCGCGCGAGGTGGCACGTAGGCAAAGCTCGAAGCGGGAGCCGTGTGCCGGTGGGGGTGATGCACCGGCGCGGCGTTCGCGGCGCCGCACAGGGCGATCAAAAGGCTCAAGGCCAAAATGGAACGCATCGCTTTTTCTCCAGCTTTCCCTCGCCTCGTTACTTAAGGCTCGGCTGCAGAGCCCCAACGGGCGTCGGCGTCACGACTGGTCACATCCCCGGCATTAGAGACTCGCATGAGGCGAGCGATCGTGCGATTTGGCAAATGTCGTTTGTCTGCCCGACGTTGCTGTGATCAGCGCGGCCGGGGCGGAGGCGGCGGCTGTTGCTGTTTGAACCTCACGCGCGGGTTTATATCGCAGTAGGTGTTCCACCGTCCGGATGACGAAGCCAGACACTGCTCTCGCGTCGAATACATGCATTCGCCGGGAACGCCGAGCCCGCCGCCAAAGACGCACCAGGGATAGTCACGCTCAGCGTGCGCTGCGGATGAAAGCCCCGCCACCATGACGACAACCAGCGCGACGATCCGCATGAAATCCTCCATCATGTCAGCCGAACGGCGGGCGCCGGATATGGCTAACGAATTGTGGCCTTAACGGCAAGCATCAACCCGTCATTACACGACATCGTTCCCGACGAATTCGAAAGCTTGTCATCGGTTCTCAGGGACATCCGCATGCAGCTTCGCTTGACGCGTACGGACGGTGTCTCAGATCATTTGAGATCACTCGGCTCGCTCGCAACGGCTGCCGCCGCAATCGCATCTATCGGGGACGCGGACCGCGGCCTGGAGGAGGCGGTGGTTGCGCGGACGATGGTTGCGCGTAAGGGTTCACCACGCACGTGGCGGAAAGGCCCGCAGCGGTCGCTTGACACGCCTCCCACGAACTGTAATGGCACGAAATGGAGCTGGCACCGCCCCACTCCCACTTCTGAAGGCAAATCGGATAATTTCCGCCGAACCGTTGAGCGATGGCCGGAGCGGGCGCAGTCATTACGATCCAGATGATCAGGAGCAAGGGAAGCGCGCGCATCATGCGACTCCAAGGATTTGCGGATACTACGTCCAGGGCACTGCGGACGACAGAGATTCCGGCTTTCCGGGCACGGCGACATTAGGCCTCGCTCCTCCGCAGCCGCAACAGCAAAAGAAAAAGCAATAACGCATGCACTCCTCTGCCTCCGATGGTTCGCTTGCTGCCCCTATTCGATCGTTGCATTCACGGTCATGACCGATCTGCCCGAGCCGTATGGACCCTTTCCTTCGCCATAGATAGCGAACGTGTCGTTGCCCTTGTAGCCGGATGCCGCAGTGTACCTGAACGTCGTTACGTTGATCTGTCTGAGCGTCCCGTGCGCAGGCTTCTGGGAAACGCCCGAGCTATGCATCGCTCCAGGAATTCGCATCGGGAAATTGCACGTTTCACCCGACCTGACCGCGAAGTAGGCCGTCATGTCGACGCCGAACACGGATGGATGACCGGTGACCCGGCACTCGGAGACGGCGAAGGCCGTACCCGGCGTCAGGCTCAGGACAGCAGCGACAGCCAACGTCCGCATGCTCGTCTCCCCGTGAGGATGAAGTGGCATCCGCGGGCAATTGATCTCCAAGCGTCGGGATGACCATTGATTTGAATCAACATGCCGGCCTGTGTCGACCAGGCGATTGAAGAGGCGGATTGGCGAACTTCCGCGATCGGGCCCTCAGCGGACGTTGGCGGCGCCCGTCGCAACGTCAGCAAATAGAAACCGCGCTGCCGGGCAAGGCAGCGCGGTTGTTGCAAGACCGCAGCGCGGTTGTTGCAAGACGTGAGGAAGTTGGCTTACTTGGACATTCCGTCCTTCTTCATGCCGTCCTTCTGCATGGAGTCCTTCTTCATGCCGTCCTTCGACATGCCTTCCTTGGACATGCCGTCGTTGCTCATGCCCGTGGTGCCCTTGCTCATGGAGCCTTTCTCCATGCCAGACTGCTCCGTGCCGGGTTTCGAATTGCCCGCAGGGTTGACCGCGCCCTGAGCGAAGGCAGAGCCGCACATCATGGCAAGGGCGGCGGTGGCGATGATGATCTTTTTCATTGGAAACTCCTGGTTGCTATGTGCGGGGCCAACAGCAGCAACCGGGGACCGTTCCTACAAAATCGGGTGGAGGAGGAAGATATTCTCCCCTCGGTTCCCGAAACTGATCGTGACGTTGCCCGTACTCGCCGGAATTTGGTCGAGCGCAACGGAGCTTGATCCAAATCAAAGCCGTGAGTTCGGCTCAGTCGACCGCCTCCTACATTTGGCACGGTGAATCCCTCTTCTGGGACCCGTTGCGGACCTGCGCGGTCGCAAGCGCCTCGTTGGCCGCATTGGCATGGTCGCATTGCTCGATGAATCGACGAGCGCGAGGGATCGCATCATGTAAATTCGAAAATGGCCTGAGCTTTCAGATGACGGACAAAACCTGATCTGCCGCGCGACCGGCGACAAGAACACGATCTTTGGGTGAAAACTCAACGAAGGTCCGCTGTTGGCCCAAACCAGGCGTCCTGTGCCGCCCCTACTCAGATGCCGAAGCTGGCAGGAACGGTGTCCTTGTGATTTGATCTCCGACGGACAAAAGCGGGCGGAGGCACCTTGGCTGGCGAACGGACTGAGAGGCGGTTGGCAGCCATTTTTGCGGCTGATGTTGTGGGCTATAGCAGGTTGATGGGGGCCGATGAGGTCGGCACTCTATTAGCGCTCAAGGCGTTTCGTCGCGAGATTATCGATCCAACCATCGGCGAACATAAGGGCCGGATCGTGAAAACAATCGGCGACGGCCTGCTAGTCGAATTTGCCAGCGCTGTAGATGCGGTCACTTGTGCTACGACAGTGCAACTTCTGATTGCTGAACGCAACCAGGGCGCGCCCAATATCACATTTCGCATCGGCATCAATGTCGGTGAAATCATCATTGACGACGATGACATTTTTGGCGACGGCGTGAATATAGCGGCACGGCTCGAAAGCATTGCCACTCCCGGAGGGGTTTGTATCTCGGACGACACGTTTCGTCAGATACGCAATAGAGTTGAAGCTCCATTCGAAGATGGAGGCTATCAGAGCCTGAAGAACATCGCCGAACCGATCCGCGTTTGGCGATACAATGGTACCAATAATGCGACCGCGCCGAAGGCAAGTAAGCAAACCGCCGGAATCATGCGCGAAGGTCCGTCAGTTGCCGTTCTTCCCTTCAACAACATGAGCAGCGATCCGGAGCAAGAATACTTCGCCGATGGAATGGTCGAGGACATCATTACGGCCTTGGCGCGGTATCCCAGCCTGTTCATTGTCGCAAGGAACTCTTCCTTCGCCTATAAAGGAAAGTCACCGGACATCCGTGTTGTTGGCCGCGATTTAGGTGTCCGATATGTCCTCGAAGGATCGATCAGAAGGGCGGCACAGAAGGTCCGTATTAACAGTCAATTGATCGAGGCCGACACAGGTCGGCACCTTTGGGCGGAGAAATATGACGGCGTGTTGGAGGACATTTTTGAGCTTCAGGATCGAATAGTTTCAAACGTCGTTGGCACGGTTGGACCCCAAATCGGAGAAGCGGAAATAGCGCGGGCACTCTCGAAGCCTTCCAACAGTCTCAGCGCCTACGAAGTCTTCCTCCGTTCGAAATTTGCTTTTCGGAAGATGACCCGAGCGGGGCTTGACGAGGCCGTTGCCGATGCCGAAAAGGCGCTAGAGATGGATCCGGGCTTCGCGGCAGCGGCGGTAGCGGCCGCAAACGCGAGAGGCTATCGGGTCGCCTCCGGGAGATCATCTGACGATGATGCAGATATTGCAGGCTGCCTGAACCATGCGCGCAGGGCGTTGGAGCTTGATCCGTTTAACGTGGAAGCTATGGCCATGGCGGGACGTTGTTTTGCCTGCTTCGGAGAGCACCAAGCCGGCATTGAATTGGCTGAGCAGGCATGTCGCGATTATCCTTATTCCGCCATTGCCTGGATGGAAGCTGGCTGGACCAATCTGTATTGCGCAAGGCCGCAGCATGCCATCGAGTGCATTCGACATGCGCAGGCTCTAAGTCCCCGCGATCCAACTGAACACGACCGTGTGGGCGTAACTGCGAGCGCGCTCAATCAACTCGGCGAGTATGAGCAAGCAATTTCGGCTGCGCGGCAGTCCATCCGGTTGAATGCTAATGTGCCGGGTCATCATCGGGCTCTAATCACCGCTCTTGCGCTATCTGGGAACATCGAAGAGGCCCGCCGTTCTTGCGAGGGACTGTTTGCTGTCGAACCAGCCTTTCGGGTCAGCGATTGGGATAAGCGATCGCGGTGGGTACCGGAAGCCAAAGCTGCGGCGCTGAAAGCCTACAGGCTTGTCGGGCTACCTGAGTGAACGTCGTCGGCAACGCGAAAGGTCAGCTCTTGGCCCTTTACGGACATTTTCACGCCCGAAGGCGACGTTGGCTTGTGGCTCTAGCCGACCTGCCCCTTCGCCTCCGGCGAGGACAGACTCTCACCCGTTGACGACAGAGAGTTGGGTCGGCCGCCGTTGATCTAGATCAACTAGAAACCTTGCACTCGCCATTATTTTTGGGGTCGCGAGATCGCGATTGGTCTGTTTACTAGGGAGATCATCACAATGAGATGCAGGTTGATTATCCTTGCGTTCGCGATCTCAATTGTCCCGGCGTTCGCTAGTGAAGCGCTTGCCACGACGGTCGATATTCGCAGCATCACCTGTAGCGAATATCTCGCCATGCCGGCTGCACCGTCGAGCAAGTTCTCAGCTTGGATGACCGGCTGGTTTAGTTATGAAAGTCGGAGGACGTTTGTAGATTTTGACCTGCATCGGACAAATGTCACAAGCGTAAGAGCGTGGTGCCAATCCAACCCGAGTGCCAGTGTGATGGTAGGCCTGGAAAAATCGATAGGCGTAACCGCGGTGCCTAACGCTACGCTGGATTTTAACAAGATCACTTGCGGAACTTGGTTGGGGTACGATCCAGAGGATAAGGATTTTGTAAGATATTTTATGAGCGGCTATTACAACGCGGCGGCAAGCAACAGTGTATTGGATTACGACCGCCTGCAGAGGAATTCCAGTGCGGTCGTCGCGTATTGCAAGAAGAATAAATCCCGCACTCTACCAACGGCCATTCAGAATAGAGCTAGCTAAGCCGGATCAGTTTTCAGCCGCTCACGATCGACGGAGAGCGCCCTACGAATGCATACGAACTCGGCCATTAGCATGGCTTCTGCTAATGGCCCTTTTGCGAACTCCAGCGATGTCCGCTAGCGCGCCGTTGTTGGCGGAGAAGCGGACATCAGATGTGCCGGGGCTGAGCGCGCCGATCCGACAGGATCTCAGACGCGACTACTCGTCGTCCTCGTCGTCTTCTTCCTCGTCTTCGTCGTCCTCATCGATTTCGAGGCGCTCGAGCGTGGCGAGCGGCAGCGTCTCGCGGAACAGATCGCCTTCCGAGCCCATCCAGAGGCAGACGATGTCGTCGCCTTTGACCTCTGCGACGGTCAGCGGCTGGCCGCCGGATTTCAGCATGACGACGTCGCCGGTTTTCAATTCCATGGGTGGTCCTTTCGGGTTGATCGATGAGAGCGAAGGCTAGCAAGCCGTCATGACACGCCGATCACGGGCTGCGAGACCCGTGACTTGCGCCGGCTTGCGTGGACTGCGCGAAACGTCGATGGCAGAGTTTCGAGTGGGAGATCGCGCGATTGTCGCTTCAGGAATATTCCGTCCCAGGCGCGGCGATGGTGGCATCATGCGCCTGTTTTGCCCGACGCGTCAACTGATTTCGTAAAATCAGCATCCCCGTTTCGTTTTGCGGCAAGCTGTTGAATTTGCAGCGGCCGGCTACTGTGCATGGGGTTGTTTTCGAGATTTCAGTCCGGCACGAGTTCGGTCAGCGAGCGGATGATGCGGTCGGGCTTGACGGTCGAGCCTTCGGGCAGGCCGTCGCCATGCACGTCGATCCAGATCGCATAGATGCCGAGCCGCTGCGGCGTCACGACTTCCCATTCCAGATTGTCGCCGATCATCCAGGTGTCTCCCGCGGTGACGCCGAGCGCCTCCATCGCGTGCAGATAGGCGCGCTCCTCCGGCTTGCCGAAACCGTGCTCGCCCTCGATCTGGATGTGATCGAAGCGATGGGCCAGCTCGAAGCGCTCGACCTTGGCGCGCTGCATGTCGGCGGCGCCGTTGGTGACCAGCGCGAGCTTGACGCCGCGCGCCCTGAACGCGTCGATCGCATCATGCGCGCCCGGAAAGACGAAGATCGCTTCCTCGCGATAGCTGGTGAAGCGATCGGCGAGGCGGGCGGCGAGATCGTCGGAGAGGGCGCGATGGCCACGGGCCTCGAGCGCGGCGAAGCCGCCGCGCACCGTGAGCCGTCGCGCCTCGCCGAGCTTCATCCGCCACGCGGCTTCCGCGGTCGACCAGAATTGCCGCGCATAGGCGAGCACGGCCGCGGCGACCTGATGCGCCGGCAGCGGTGCGAGCTCTTCGGCGAATTCCTCCGCGATCGTGTTCCAGGCGATCTCGGGCCGGCCATAGGCCGACAGGATGGTATCGTCCATGTCGATCAGCATGGCGCGGGGGAGCGGCTTGATTGCGGGCTTGATCGTCGTCATGGCCATTTCACCTCGGGCGGCAGCGACGACAGGATCGAATCCACATTGCCGCCGGTCTTGAGCCCGAAGATGGTGCCGCGGTCGTAGAGCAAATTGAACTCGACATAGCGGCCGCGACGGATCAGTTGCTCCTCGCGATCTTCAGCGGTCCAGGCGCTTGCGAAATTGCGCCTGACGATGTCAGGGTAGATCTTCAGGAACGCGCGGCCAACGTCTTGCGTGAAGGCGAGGTCGGCGTCCCAATCGCCGCTGTCGTGCCAGTCGTAGAAGATGCCGCCGATGCCGCGCGCCTCTTTCCGGTGCGGCAGGTAGAAATACTCGTCGCACCACTTCTTGTACTTGTCGTAATCGGCAACGCCGTTCGGGCCTGTGCAGGCCTCCTTCATCGCAGCGTGGAAGGCGATTGTGTCGGCGTCCTCCTGCGTGCGCCTTCGGTCGAGCACCGGCGTGAGATCGGCGCCGCCCCCGAACCACGCCTTGGTGGTGACGACGAAGCGCGTGTTCATGTGCACGGCCGGCACGTGCGGATTGCGCAGATGCGCGATCAGCGAGATGCCGGAGGCCCAGAAGCGCGGGTCTTCCGCCGCGCCCGGAATCTGCGCGCGAAACTCGGGTGCGAACTCACCATGCACGGTCGAGCAATGCACGCCGACCTTCTCGAACAGGCGGCCCGACATCATCGACATCACGCCGCCGCCACCGGCAGCCCCACTGTGATCGGTGCGCTGCCAGGGCGTGCGCACGAAGCGGCCGGCCTCGCCGGAATAGAGGCTCTGCGGCGCGTCATCCTCGAGCCGCTCGAAGTTTTCGCAGATGTCGTCGCGCAGATACTCGAACCAGCTGCGGGCGCGGGCCTTGCGGTCTTCGATCTGGTTCGGGTCCAATGTGGATGTCATTTCGTTAGCTCTTGTGGACCGTAATAGGTGCAGCTCTCGTTGCAACTGTCGCGGTGGATGCTGACGCGGGTGAGCTTGCCGATGTGTGCGAGCCGCTCCCAGACGAAGCGAGACAGGTTCTCCAGCGTCGGTGTCCCCAGCGCCTCGATCTTGTTGAGGAACTTGTGGTCGAGCATCAACCGCACCTCCTCGATGGCGCGCTGGAGCAGGCCGAGATCGACCACCATGCCGGTCGCAGGGTCGGGCGTGCCGCGCACCGTCACTTCGGCACGAAAGGAGTGGCCGTGAATTTCCTCGCTGTCGGCACCAAAGGTCGTTCCCGACAGCGTATGCGCCGCCTCGAAGCGGAACGATTTCGTCAATTCCCACATCTGTCCGTCAACCAATCCTATCTGATGCCGAGCGATTTATGCGTCTGCACGCTCAGCCGCCATTGCGGATGGCGCAGGCAATAGTCGATCGCGCGCGCGGTGTTTTGGGCAACCTCGGGCCCGTCCATCGGCTGCAGCGAGAAGCGCTCGAAGGCGAGGCTCTCGAACGTCTCGGGTGCTGCGAGGGCCTGGGGATAGACCAGCTTTAGTTCGTGCCCCCGGCGCAGCACCATCTCGCTGCCGCCTTTGGGGCTGACGCAGATCCAGTCGAGTCCTTCGGGCGGCGCGACCGTGCCATTGGTCTCGACGCCGATCTCGAACCCGCGGGCGTGGAGTGCCTCGACCAGGGCGTCATCGACCTGCAGCAGCGGCTCGCCGCCGGTCAGCACCGCATAGCGGTTGTCGGTGGAGGCCGTCCATTGCGCAGCGATGGTGTCGGCGAGTTCCACGGCCGAGGCGTAACGGCCGCCGAGCGTGCCGTCGGTGCCGACGAAATCCGTGTCGCAGAACTGACATGTCGCATCCGCGCGGTCGGCCTCGCGGCCGCTCCAGAGGTTGCAGCCGGCAAAACGGCAGAACACCGATGCGCGCCCGGCATGGGCGCCTTCGCCTTGCAGGGTCAGGAAGATTTCCTTGACCGCGTAACTCACTGCTCTCTCCTCGTCATATCAATCGTGCGGGTTCCGGACCTGCCGCAGCGCTTCGCCTGCGGCCATCGCCGCGGTCATGGCGACATTGAGCGACCGCAGCCCCGGGCTGATCGGGATCACCAGCCGCGCGTCCGCGGCCTCGACCACCGCGTCGGTGACCCCCGCGCTCTCGCGCCCGAATAGCAGGATGTCCGACGTCTGGTAATGAAAATCGCGGTAATCCGTGGCGGCCTTGGTGGTGAAGAGCAGCAGCCGGTAGCTGTGTGCCGCCCGCCACTCCTCGAATTTCGACCAGGAATCGTGGCGGGTAATGCTGACGTGGTCGAGGTAATCCATTCCCGCCCGGCGGAAATGCCGGTCGGAGATCGGGAAGCCCGCCGGTTCGATGATGTGGGCGGCGATGCCCAGACAGGCGCACAGGCGGAGAATCGTGCCGGTGTTCTGGGGGATGTCGGGTTGGAAAAGTGCGATCTGCATGGGCATTGGTCGGTCGGTTGTGGGCCGGAAATGTCTCAATAAAACATCGCTGGCCGCGGAATTCGTGCATTGCACGCTCCCGCGCCGTTAGCGGGCTTGCGCTCGTCCTGCAAGGGTGCCAATAGAACGATTCTGGACTACTGTTTTTCGCCTTGTTTTGGTGGGGACACGCCAAGTTCTGCCGCCGCGGGGGGCCGCGGGCGCCGGCAGACTGTTCCGGGGACCTTGGGGGCTCCTGGAACGGTTCCGTCGGCTGCATAAGAAGAAAGGGTTGGAATCGTGACGACAGCGTCTTCGGCGGACCATCCGACACGCCGTGATTTCTTATTCGTTGCAACGGGGGCAGCTGCAGCAGTAGGGGGCGCAGCTGCGCTCTGGCCCTTTATCTCCCAAATGAATCCGGACGCCTCGACCATCGCCGCCGGTGCGCCGATCGAGGTCGATCTGAGCCCGGTCGCCGAGGGGCAGGACATCAAGGTGTTCTGGCGCGGCAAGCCGATCTACATCAGCCACCGCACCAAGAAGCAGATCGACGAGGCGCGCGCCGTTCCGGTGGCGAGCCTGCCAGATCCGCAGTCCGACGAGGCCCGGGTCAAAGCCGGCCATGACCAGTGGCTGGTCGTGATCGGCATCTGCACCCATCTCGGCTGCATCCCGATCGCCCATGAAGGCAATTACGACGGGTTCTTCTGCCCCTGCCATGGTTCGCAGTACGATTCGTCCGGCCGCATCCGCCAGGGGCCCGCGCCCGCGAACCTGCCGGTGCCGCCGTACCAGTTCGTTTCCGACACCAAAATCCAGATCGGCTGAGCTTCGGACCCGCGCCCGAAGCCTCGAACCGTCTCGTCGTTTTATTTCCCAGGATCGCATCATGAGCGGACCATCCGACTACCAGCCGAGCAATCCGGCCCTGCAATGGATCGAGCGGCGTCTGCCGATCCTGGGTCTCGTGCACTCCTCCTTCGTCGTCTATCCCACCCCGCGTAACCTCAACTATTGGTGGACGTTCGGCGCCATCCTCTCTTTCATGCTGGGGATGCAGATCCTGACCGGCGTGATCCTGGCGATGCATTACACGCCGCATGCTGATCTCGCCTTCAAGTCGGTCGAGCTTTTGGTCCGTGACGTCAATTACGGCTGGCTGCTCCGCAACATGCACGCCTGCGGCGCGTCGATGTTCTTCTTCGCGGTCTACGTCCACATGTTGCGCGGCCTCTATTACGGCTCCTACAAGGAGCCGCGCGAGGTGCTCTGGATCCTCGGCGTCATCATCTACCTCCTGATGATGGCGACGGGCTTCATGGGCTACGTGCTGCCGTGGGGCCAGATGAGCTTCTGGGGCGCCACCGTCATCACCAATCTGTTCTCCGCCATTCCCTATGTCGGCGAGAGTATCGTGACGCTGCTGTGGGGCGGCTATTCGGTCGGCAACCCGACGCTGAACCGCTTCTTCTCGCTGCACTATTTGCTGCCGTTCCTGATCGCGGGCGTCGTCGTGCTCCACGTCTGGGCGCTGCACGTCGCCGGCCAGAACAATCCTGACGGCGTCGAGCCGAAGACGGAAAAGGACACGGTACCGTTCACGCCGCACGCGACCATCAAGGACGGCTTCGGCGTCGCCTGTTTCCTGCTGCTCTACGCCTGGTTCATCTTCTATATGCCGAACTATCTCGGCGACGCCGACAACTACATTCCGGCGAATCCGGGCGTGACGCCTCCGCACATCGTGCCGGAGTGGTATTACCTGCCGTTCTACGCGATCCTGCGCTCGATCCCGAACAAGCTCGCGGGCGTGATCGGGATGTTCTCGGCGATCATCATCCTGTGCTTCCTGCCCTGGCTCGATGCCGCCAAGACCAGGTCGTCGAAGTATCGTCCGCTGGCCAAGCAGTTCTTCTGGATCTTTGTCGCGGTCTGCATCCTGCTCGGCTATCTCGGCGCGCAGCCGCCGGAAGGCATCTACGTGATCGCCGGCCGTGTCCTGACGGTCTGCTACTTCGCCTACTTCCTGATCGTGTTGCCGCTGCTCTCGCGCATCGAGACGCCGCGGCCGGTGCCGAACTCGATCTCGGAGGCGATCCTCGCCAAGAGCGGCAAGGCCGTGGCCTCGATCGCGGTCGCGCTCGTCGCTGCCGGCGCGTTGTTCGTCGGCACCTTGCAGGACGCCCGCGCCGAGGAAGGCGGCACCAAGCCGCCGGGCAACAGCTGGTCGTTCGCAGGCCCTTTCGGCAAGTATGACCGCGGTGCGCTCCAGCGCGGTCTGAAGGTCTACAAGGAGGTCTGCTCCAACTGCCACAGCCTGTCCTACATCGCCTTCCGCAATCTCGGCGATCCCGGCGGCCCCGGCTATTCGGTGGCGCAGGTCGCAGCGTTTGCCTCCAACTACAAGATCAAGGACGGTCCGAACGACCAGGGCGACATGTTCGAGCGCCCGGGCCGGGCGGCCGACTACTTCCCCTCGCCATTCCCGAACGAGCAGGCGGCTCGCGCGGCGAACGGTGGCGCCGCGCCGCCCGATTTGTCGCTGATCACCAAGGCGCGTTCCTACGGCCGCGGCTTCCCGATGTTCCTGGTCGACTTCTTCAGCCAGTACCAGGAGCAGGGCCCGGACTATGTCTCGGCGGTGCTCCAGGGCTTCGAGGACAAGGCGCCGGAAGGCGTGAGCATCCCGGAGGGCTCGTACTACAACAAGTACTTCCCGGGCCACGCCATCAAGATGCCGAAGCCGCTCAGCGACGGCCAGGTGACCTATGACGACGGCTCGCCGGCAACGGTTGCGCAGTACGCCAAGGACGTCACCACGTTCCTGATGTGGACCGCCGAACCGCATATGGAAGCGCGCAAGCGCCTCGGCCTCCAGGTATTCGTGTTCCTGATCATCTTCGCGTTCCTGATGTACTTCACCAAGAAGAAGGTCTGGGCCGACTCGCACTGAGCGGCGCACGCGAGACGAGAATGAAGAGGCCCCCGCGAGGGGGCTTTTTTGTTGGACACGCGCGTGTGTTGTTCGACGCGATTGCCTATCGCGCGCGCAGCCGCCAAGATACCTCCAAACCTCTCTCCCAGAACATCGTCGGAGGACACCATGGGAACCGCAATCACCTTCAAGCGTCCGGATGGCAAGGACGCCTCGGGCTATCTCGCCAACGCCGCGCGCGGCAACGCGCCGGGCGTGGTCGTGATCCAGGAATGGTGGGGCCTGTCGGACCAGATCAAGGGTCTGTGCGACCGCTTTGCGCTCGCCGGCTTCGATGCGCTGGCGCCCGATCTCTACAAGGGCAAGGTAGTGCCGTATCACGACACGGACGCGGCCGGCAAAGAGATGAACTCGCTCGACTTCATGGATGCCACCACGCAGACGGTGCGCGGCGGCACGCAATATCTGTCGCGCAACGGCGCCAAGGTCGGCCTGACCGGCTTCTGCCTCGGCGGCGCCGTCACCATCATCGGCTCGGTGCATGTGCCGGAGCTGGCGGCTGGCGTCGTGTTCTACGGCATCCCGCCGGAGCAGGCGGCCAAGCCCGCCGACGTCAAGATCCCGCTGCAGGCCCATTTCGCCAACAAGGACGATTGGTGCACGCCGGAGCTCGTCAACGGCTTCGAGAAGGCCATGAAGGCCGCCGGCAAGTCGCTCGAGCTGTTCCGCTATGACGCCGAACACGCCTTCGTCAACGAGCAGCGCCAGGCCGTGCACGACCGAGAGGCTGCCGAACTCGCCTGGGGACGGGCGACGGAGTTTTTCAAGAAGCATTTGGGGTAGGGAACGGGTCGTTTTCGGCCTGCAACTGGTATATATTCCGCCCATGACCAAGGTCTTGGAAGATGTGATCGAGAAGGTGCGAAGGTTGTCGGAAGATCGGCAAGCCTACGTCGCCGAGGTACTTGAGCAGATCGTCGCCAATGATGGTGATCTGTTCGTTGTGCCTGAAGAGCATCGCGCAGCCGTGCTTGAGGGTCTTGAACAGGCTGAGCGAGGCGAGTTCGCGACCGATCAGGAAATGGCTGCGCTCTGGAAGAAGTGCGGGCTGTGAAGCTTCGGTACGCCCGGCGTGCCCGAAATGACATTGACGGAATTCACGAGTATACCGCGCAGCACGACAGGCGTGCTTCCAGCGCAGTCGTGCGCGTATCCGGCCGCCAGCCAATTGCTTGCGAAATATCCGGGCCTCGGTCGTGCGACTGATATGGCTGGCGTTCGGGTGTTTCCGATCGTCCCGTTTCCTTACCTGATCTATTACCGCGTCGCTGATGATGCGCTGGAGGTCGTCCACGTGCGTCATGGGAGGCGCGATGTGTCGAAACCGGGCGAACTGGTGTGATCCGGCGATCTTGCGCGGGGGGCCTTCCTAGCTACCCTTGACGCCGTCCCCGCGCCATGGTGAGTATCCGCCCCATGAGCACCGCAGCCCGCCCATCCCGTCTTTGGTGGCGCACCTCCTAAGAGGTGGCCGGTGCGATTTATTTTCCCAAAATCGTCGAAGGTCGCCAGCACAGCGCGGCGGCCTGATCGTTTGTCCTGTGTGGCGTTCCCTCGGCAAGTTTCGTAAGAGGACCACATGAACAGGACAGTCTTTGCCCTTCCGGCCAGAAGCGACTACGTCACCCGTGGCGGTCTCGCGATCACGCGCGTGGCGGAGCAGTTTACCGGCGGTGCCAACAGGCTTGACGATCTCGTCAGCCTGCTCGACCGCCGCCGCGGCGTGGTGCTGTCCTCCGGTACGACCGTGCCGGGCCGTTACGAGAGCTTTGATCTCGGCTTCTCCGATCCGCCGCTCAAGCTCGAGACCACTGGCGTCAATTTCAAGCTCGAAGCGCTCAACGCGCGTGGCGAGGTGCTGATCGCCTTCCTCGCTGACGTGCTGCGCGAACCTTGCGTCGTGATCTCGGAGAAGACGCGATCGCACCTCGCCGGCCACATCATCCGCGGCGATGCGCCGATCGACGAAGACCAGCGCACACGGCGCGCCAGCGTGATGTCGCTGGTGCGCGATCTCGTCGCCGTCTTCTCCGCCAATGACGACGGGCTGCTCGGCCTGTTCGGCGCCTTCGCCTACGACCTCGTGTTCCAGATCGAGGATATCGTGCAGAAGCGGCCGCGCGAAAAAGACCAGCGCGACATCGTGCTCTACGTCCCCGATAGCCTGCTCGCTTATGACCGCGCCACCGGCCGCGGCGTGATGCTGACCTACGAATTTGCGTGGAAGGGCAAGTCGACGGAAGGCCTGCCGCGCGAGACGGCCGACAGCCCGTACCAGAAGACGCCTCGTCAGGGTTTTTCCGATCACGCCCCCGGCGAATATCAGGCCACGGTGGAAACTGCCCGCGCGGCCTTTGCGCGTGGCGATCTGTTCGAGGCCGTGCCGGGCCAGCTCTTCGCCGAGCCTTGCGATCGCTCTCCGGCCGAAGTGTTCCAGCGCCTCTGCGTCATCAACCCGTCGCCCTACGGCGCGCTGATGAATCTCGGCGACGGCGAATTCCTCGTCTCCGCCTCGCCGGAAATGTTCGTGCGCTCCGACGGACGCCGCGTCGAGACCTGTCCGATATCAGGCACGATCGCGCGCGGCACCGATGCGATCGGCGATGCCGAGCAGATCCGCCAGCTCCTGAACTCGGAGAAAGACGAGTTCGAGCTGAACATGTGCACCGACGTCGATCGCAACGACAAGGCGCGTGTCTGCGTTCCCGGCACAATCAAGGTCTTGGCGCGCCGGCAGATCGAGACCTACTCAAAGCTGTTCCACACTGTCGATCACGTCGAAGGCATGCTGCGTCCCGGCTTCGATGCGCTCGACGCCTTCCTCACCCATGCCTGGGCCGTCACCGTCACCGGCGCGCCAAAGCTCTGGGCGATGCAGTTCGTCGAGGATCACGAGCGTTCTCCGCGGCGTTGGTATGCCGGCGCGATCGGCGCGGTAAATTTCGATGGCAGCATCAACACCGGCCTCACCATTCGCACCATCCGCATGAAGGATGGTCTCGCCGAGGTCCGCGTCGGCGCCACCTGCCTGTTCGACTCCGATCCTGCCGCGGAAGATCGAGAATGCCAGGTGAAAGCCGCAGCCCTGTTCCAGGCATTGCGCGGCGATCCGCCGAAGCCGCTGTCGGCGTTTGCCCCCGATGCCACCGGTTCGGGCAAGCGCGTGCTGCTGATCGACCACGACGACAGCTTTGTGCACATGCTCGCCGATTATTTCCGTCAGGTCGGCGCCAGCGTCACCGTGGTCCGCTATGTGCATGCGCTCGATATGCTCAAGCAGAAGAGGTGGGATTTGCTGGTGCTGTCGCCAGGCCCGGGCCGACCGGAGGATTTCGGGATCAAGACAACCATCGCCGCGGCGCTGGAGAACAAGCTGCCGGTGTTCGGCGTCTGCCTCGGCGTCCAGGCCATCGGCGAATATTTCGGCGGCGAGCTTGGCCAGCTCACCCATCCTGCGCACGGCCGGCCTTCGCGTGTGCAGGTCCGCGGCGGGCGCTTGATGCGCAATCTGCCGAACGAAATCGTGATCGGCCGCTATCATTCGCTCTTCGTCGAGCGCGACAGCATGCCGGAGGTTCTAAGCGTCACTGCCAGCACCGAGGACGGTGTCGCCATGGCGCTGGAGCACAAGACCCTGCCGGTCGCCGGCGTTCAATTCCACCCGGAGTCGCTGATGTCGCTCGGCAACGAGGTGGGCTTGCGTATTGTCGAGAATGCGTTCCGGCTGAATACTGAAACCAATTGAGTGCCGTCATTGCGAGGAGCGAAGCGACGAAGCAATCCAGACTGCTGCTGCGAAGAAGATCTGGATTGCTTCGCTTTGCTCGCAATGACGAGAAAACCGAAGCGAGAGACCAATGACCATTGATCACGATCTGAAGGCGAGCGTCCGCGCCATCCCCGACTATCCCAAGCTGGGGATCATATTCCGTGACATCACGACCTTGCTGGCGGACGCGCGCGCCTTCCGCCGCGCGGTCGACGAGCTCGTCAATCCCTGGGCCGGCAACAAGATCGACAAGGTCGCCGGAATGGAGGCGCGCGGCTTCATCATCGGCGGCGCGGTGGCGCATCAGCTCTCGGCCGGCTTCGTGCCGATCCGCAAGAAGGGCAAGCTGCCGCACACCACCGTGCGCATCGCCTATTCGCTGGAGTACGGCATCGACGAGATGGAGATGCATGTCGATGCGATCCAGCCCGGTGAGCGCGTCATCCTGGTCGACGATCTAATCGCCACCGGCGGCACTGCCGAGGGCGCGGTGAAACTGCTGCGTCAGATCGGCGCCAATGTCGTTGCTGCCTGCTTCATCATCGACCTGCCCGATCTCGGCGGCGCCGCAAAGCTGCGCGCCATGGATATTCCGGTGCGCACGCTGATGACGTTTGAGGGGCATTGAGACGTCGCTGCGATCGTCAGATCGCATCCGCCTTCAGTTCGGCCCGCCAGTGCAGCGCGCGCTCTTTCAGCAGCGCGTTCCGGACGTAGTCCGTCTCCTCATCCTCCAGCCGTTCGCATTCGCCGAACGTCAGACCGGCCTCGCCATGCGCGTTCCAGGCGGCCTGGAGGCTGCGGCAGGGATGGTTGCCCTGGCGCAGCGAAAACCAGATGCGGTTCTGGATCGTCTCCAGGTTCGGCGCTTGGCCGACCCAGGCCTCGCCCAAGGCTGCACAGCGGACCACATAGATGCCCGCAATGGTCTTCCGCTCCTTGTAGGCGGCGATGGCTGCTTTTCGGTCGATGCTCACCGGCTGGGCCCTGGCTGGAGGGGACGTAGATGCCCGTCTCACTAAGCCCAACGCGGCCAGCAGTCAATATTATCCGGGTATAATTTGCGACCTAAGATCGTTGCAGGATCAGGCTGAGCTCGAGTTCGCGGAAGGCGAGGTAATTCCGCCGGACCCATTGGTGCAGCTCGGTCGAGGAGTCCTTCTCCTGACGCAGATAACCGGTGAAGGAGAAGTTCAGCCGGTCGATATAGGTCTTGAGGAAGCCGGGCAGCGCCGGCAGGCGGAACAACCGGCCGCCGGCCATCGCAGGCGGCAGCTCGCCGCGGATGATGAACTCGTTGTCGACGGTGATCAGGTTCATCCGCGGGATCTGCCCGCGCAGCATCTCGTGGGCGCGGGCGGAGACGCGGTCGGTGTCGGCGACGAACAGGATCATCGGCGCGACATGCCGGCGCGCCGCTTCCTTGAGCAGGCCGATCTCGTCGGTCATCTTGAAGAATTCGTCGAAGGCGTGGAAGCCGAGGTCGATAACCTTGGCTAGACCGTCGTCGACGATGACGCGGTCCATCAGCTGCATCTTGCCGAAGGTGTCGATCACATCAGCCGTTTCCGTGATCTTCGGTAGATAATCGAGCAGCGACGGCTCCTTCAGATTGACGTCGAAGGCCGTGACGTTGCCGTTCTTGAGCAGCAGGAATTCGGCGAGCAGCCGCGCCAGCAGGGTCTTGCCGACCTGCGGGCGGGGCGAGCAGATGATGTAGAGGGGCGTTGCGGGCATCACGAACTATTATCTGAGCGAGCTGACCGCCCAATCCAGCCGTATCCGCCCGCGCTCTGCAACTATTTTTCGCTGCTGCGGCCGCCGGGCTTGGAGCCGACGATGTCGGTCAAATGGATCCGGTCGAACTCGCTCCAGACGTTCGCCAGCCAGTGCCGGACATAACCGCGCAGCACGAACGAATAGTTCGCGGCTTCGTCGTGGACGCCCTTGTTGGCGACGAATTTCAGGAACGGGACGGAGGACACCTCGACCTGCTCATAGGCCATTTCGTTGAGCTTGGGGATGGTCAGCTCGGTCGCGTCCTTGATGCGGTTGAAATACGATTGGTAGGTCGCCTGGTCCCACTGGAAGAACTGGGTGTCGTTGATGAAGTTCTTCACCAGGAAATATTTTGCGCCGCCCATGAAATTCGCCGTCTCGGCGATCTCGTCCAGTGAGGCGATCGAGGGTCCGAGGATGTGGAACACCGCAAAGGTGATCTGGCCGGCCTTGGCAGCGTCGAGGAAGCCTATGTCGCGCAGTGAGGCGAGCGCAGGCGAGAGTAGGCCCGCGCGGACGTCGATCACGGTCACCGACGGGCTCGTCGCATTGAGCGTATCGAAGATCTTCATCTGGTCGGACGTCGTCGTCATGTCGACGATTTCTGTGATGTCCGGGTGGAAGCGCTTCAACGTGCCGCGCGGGGATTCCGTGTCGAAGGCGCGGGTCGGCACGTTGTTGGCGGAAAAATAATCGAGCAGGGTGCGCGATACCGTGGTCTTGCCGACCCCGCCCTTGTCCGCGCCCACCACAACCACTGCCGGCTTTGCCATTGCTGTCCCCTAACGCGCGCCCCCGATCGCGAGATCGCAATCGGCCGGGCCCCAAATCGATGTCCCGAGTCTGCTGTTGGGCGCGAACATGGCAGAAACAAGGGAGAATTCAAATCTCTGGCACAGGCCAGCGGCAATTCTCGCAGTTTTTCCCAAACGCAGTGAAACCCGCTTGAGGCGCGGCAGACTGCACGCTCAGTGGCGGCCCCAGGGACCCATGGGATTGCCGATCGGATTGCCGGCCGCGGTTCCGGAAGGGCTTGGCGCAGGGACGGGCGGTGGCGTGGCCCGGCCGCCTGCGTCGTTCCACGGTCCCTGCGGCAGCGACGGCGGGGCGTCCTGCTGGTCGGCCTGTTGTTCTTCGGGCACCTCCGCCTCGTCATTGGGCGGCGGCAGCGGACCTGGATCATGGCCGCCGGCAAACTTGACCAGCGCATCGACCCGCGACTGTACCGATGGGTGGGTCGCGAACAGATCGGCAAAGCCCTCGCGCGGATTGTCCAGGCACAGTTCCATCACCGCGGAGGTCGCGCCGGGCAGTTCGCCACGGTTCTCGATCTTGCGCAGCGCCGAGATCATCGCATCGGGATTCTTGGTGAGTTCGACGGAGCCGGCATCGGCCAGATATTCGCGCGAGCGCGACAGTGCGAGCTTGACCACTTGTGACACCAGCCAGGCCACCACGATCAGTACGACCGCGATGATGATGACCACGATGGCGCCGCCGCCGGAGCTCTTGCTGTCGCTCGACGACGAGGACGACCGCGACGACGAGGAGGAGCCCGACGACCACGAGCCGCCGGAGCTCCAGCTCAAGTTCGTGAACAGCCGGAAGAACAATTCGCCGAAGAAGCCGACCACGCCGGCGATGATCACGGCGACCACCATCAGCTGCACGTCGCCGTTCTTGATGTGGGTGAGCTCGTGGCCGAGCACCGCCTCGATCTCCTGGTCGTTCAACGCCTTCAGGAGGCCTGTGGTGACGGTGACAGCATATTGCCGCGGGTTGAGGCCGGTCGCGAATGCGTTCAGCGCCGGGCTCTCCATGATCTTCAGCTTCGGCATGGTGATGCCGCGCGAGATGCAGAGGTTTTCGAGCAGATTGTAGAGCCGCGGTTCTTCCTGCCGGGTGACGTCATGACCGCCGGTGACGGCATCGATCATCGACTGGTGGAAGAAATAGGCGATGATGATCCAGGCAATTGCCGCGATCGTCGCGAAGGGCGCGGCCTTGAGCAGATCGGTGAAGGCACGGTTCAGATAATAGGCGACGGTCTCATTGCCGTTGATGACGACCTCGGCGACCAGCGCGCCGGCATAGACCAGCACATAGACCAGCGCGAACAGGCCGGCGAGCAGCAGCATCGAACGAAACTTGTTCGAGGCGATGTGCGTGTAGAGACCATACGCGGCCATGACGCGTTGCCCTGCCGGCCTATCGGCTCAAATCAGAATTTCACCTGAGGCGCGGCCTCGACCTCGGTGCGGCTCGCGCCGAGATCGAAGAAGTCCTTCTTGGTGAAGCCGAACATGCCGGCGAACAGAGCGGCGGGCATCTGCTGGATGCCGGTGTTGTATTCCTGGACCGCGTTGTTGAAGAAGCGGCGGCTCGCCGCGATCTTGTTCTCGAGGTCGGAGAGCTCGCTCGCAAGCTGCTGGAAATTGGTGTTGGCCTTGAGGTCGGGATAGGCCTCCGACAGCGCGATCAGCCGGCCGAGCGCGCCGGAGAGCTGGTTCTCGGCGGCGGACACTTGCGTTGGCCCCTGCGCCGACATCGCCGAATTGCGCGCCTTGATGACGTCGTCGAGCGTGCCGCGCTCATGCGAGGCATAGCCCTTCACCGTCTCGACCAGGTTCGGGACCAGATCGTGGCGCTGCTTGAGCTGCACGTCGACATCGGCAAAGGCCTGGCCAACGCGCTGGCCGAGCGCCACCAGCCGGTTGTAGGCACTGAAGGCCAAGAACACGAGGACGACGATGACGCCGAGAACGATCCAGCCGGTCGACATGGAGAACTCCTGAAGGGGAATTGGGGCGGGCAGCGTAACCCAAAACGGGGCCGGGGCAGAGTCCGGCGCAGAGGAAAGGTAAGACTTGGTCGGATCGGGAGCCATCCGAGTTCAAGGCAAAAGCGGGGGACGAGGTTAACTTTCGGACAGAACGGCATCACCCCAGCGCCAGCGCCGGGCGCCTGCATAGGCGGCCTTGTCGCGCCGCGCGACCTTGGCGAGTTCGACACCGTCCTTGGTACAGAGCTTTGCCGTGATCTCGGCCTTGCCGACATCCGGCGGCGCCAGCACGCGCGCGGCGCGGGCCGCTGGAGGCGCGCGGGTCAGCGCGACGTAGATGAAGCGTTCGTCCTCGAACGGCACCTCGGCGCCCTTGATCTGGCGGTGCGCTTGCGAGCGCGGCAGGCGCTGGTTGAAATGGCACCAGTCGGGCGCGATGAGCGGGCAGGGCTTTTCGTGCGGGCAGGGCGCGGCAACATAAGCGCCGGCCGCAATCAGTTGCTGGCGCAGCGCGAGGATGCGGGTGGTGCCGGCGGGCGTGCCGGGCTCGATCACGACCAGCGCGTGGCGCGCTTTGGCCCACATTGTCTCGGCGAGCTTGCGCTGGTCACTCTCGCTGAGCTCGCCGATGATGTAGCTCGCGACGACGAGATCGGCCTGTGAGACCTGGGCGAGGTTGGTAGAGGCATCGCCCGGCAGATAACGGCAATCGGAGAGGCGCGAGCTGTCGCGCGCCAGTTCGAGCGCCAGCCGGCTTAGCGTCGCATTGGCGTCGAGCAGCGTAAAATCCTGCAGCGACGAAAATGCCTCCGCGGCGGCCCAGCTCGCGGTGCCCGGGCCTGCGCCAACGTCGAGCAGTGTTTCCGGGGAGAAGTCTGGCGCGATCTCGGTGAGCGCGCTCAGGCTTGCGGCGACGGCCGCATAGGTGGCGGGCATACGCGCCAGCGCATAGGCGAGCGCATCTGCTTCCGACTTGATCGTTCCGGAGCCGCCGCCGGCACGATAGGTCGTCGAGATTTTCTGCGATCGCTGCGCAGCGTCGGTGCGGGAAAAGCCCTGTAGCCTAGCGTCGAGCGCGGCCTTCAGCTCAGCAGGAAGCGTGGGCGAGACCATTTTCATTCGCCGTCATTCCGGGGCGCGCGTAGCGCGAACCCGGAATCTGGAGTTGGCGGCGCGAGATTCCGGGTTCTCGCTTCGCGAGCCCCGGAATGACGGCCAAAAATATCACGCCACGTTCTGGTCGAGAATGTCCACTGCCTCTTGCAGGTTCACCGAGACGAGCTGCGAGACGCCACGCTCGGCCATGGTGACGCCGAACAGCCGGTTCATCCGCGCCATCGTGATCGGGTTGTGCGTGATGATGACGAAGCGCGTGTCGGTCGAGGCGGTCATCTCGTTCAGCAGGTTACAATAGCGCTCGACATTGTGGTCGTCGAGCGGCGCGTCGACTTCGTCCAGCACGCAGATCGGCGAGGGGTTCGTCAAGAACACCGCGAAGATCAGTGCCATCGCGGTCAGCGCCTGCTCGCCGCCCGAGAGCAGCGACAGCGTCTGCGGCTTCTTGCCTGGGGGTTTTGCGATGATTTCGAGACCGGCCTCCAGCGGGTCGTCGCTCTCGATCAGGTGCAGCGCGGCCTCGCCGCCGCCGAACAGCTCGACGAACAGGCGCTTGAAGTGGCTGTTGACGACCTCGAACGAGGTCAGGAGCCGCTCGCGCGCTTCCTTGTTGAGGCTCTGGATGCCCTGGCGCAGCCGCTTGATGGCTTCGACGAGGTCGTCGCGCTCGGTGACCAAACCGTTGTGCTGGGTTTCGACCTCGCGCAGCTCTTCCTCGGCGCGCAGGTTCACCGCACCCAGGCGCTCGCGGTCGCGGCGCATCTTTTCGAGATCTTCCTCGATGTCGTGCAGCGGCGGCAGCTCCGCGCCGGGCTCGATCTCGGCGAGGCCGGCAACAGCCTGCGGCTCGACTTCGAGCATGTCGCGGATCTCGCGCTCGATGTCCTCGAGACGGCGGCGCGAACCTTCCATGCGCTCCTCGGCGCGGGCAGTGGCCTCGCGGGAGCTCGACAGTGCCTCGAGCGTCAGCTTCGCGGCGCGGTCGGTTTCCGCCATCAGGGTTTCGGCGGTGGCGAGCGCGTCGGCGGCCATGCGGCGGTCGTTCTCGGCGTACTCGATCTCGGTGATCAGCGCGCTGCGCTTCTCGGCGAACACGGCCGGCGCGTTTTCCAGATCGCTGCGCTCGATCGAGACCTCGGTGATGCGGGTCTGGATGGTGTCGATATGGGAGGCCGCGCTCTCCTTGCGGTTCTGCCATTCGGTGCGCTCGGCGAGGATCGCCTGGACGCGGCGGTCGGCGAGTTCGGCCTCGCGCGCCAGCGCCTGCGCCTCGGCGCGGACCTGCGCGGCCATGCGGCGATGGCCTTCGATGTCGCTGCGGACGGCGGCGAGACGGGTCTCGGTGTCCTCGCTCGACGGCAGCTCGCTGATGCCGGCCTCGGCGTATTCGTACGCGGCCTCGGCCTCGGCGCGGTCGGCGGCGAGACGGCTGTGCGCTTCCGACAGCGTGGCCTTGCGCGCAGCGTGGCGGCTGATCTCGCGCTCGGCCGTGGCATGGCGCTCGCGCGCGACGTTCAGCTCGCGCTGCGCGGCACGCCAGGCCTCGCGGCTGACGCCCTCGGTGCTGGCGGCCATCTGCAGCTCTGACTCGGCATTCTCCAGCGCCGAACGCTTGATCTGCGCGTCGATGCGGGCCTGCTCCAGCTCGTTCTCGATGTCGACGAGACGGGCGCGCTCCGCGAGACGCCGTGCAGCGCCGGTCGGGGCGTGAGCGGCGGCGACAAAGCCGTCCCAGCGCCAGACGTCGCCTTCGGGCGAGACCAGCCGCTGGCCGGTCTTGAGCTGCGAGACGAGCTCAGCCCCGCGCTCGCGCGGCACCACGCCGATCTGCGCCAGGCGGCGCGTCAGCTCGGCCGGCGCCTGCACGTGGTTGGCGAGCGGGGTAACGCCTTCGGGCAATTCCGGATCGCCCTCGGTGACGCCGGCATTGGTCCAGCGCATCGGCGCCGAGGGATCGACGGGCGCATCGAGATCGTCGCCGAGTGCGGCACCGATCGCCTTTTCAAAGCCCTTGTCGACGGTGATGCCGTCGATGATTGGCGGCCACAGATTCTTGGTCTCGCCGTTGACGATTTTTGAGATCGTGCGCGCCTCGGTATCGAGCCGCTGCACGCGCTTGTCGGCTTCATTGAGCGGCGAGCGCGAGGATTCCAGCGTCTGGCGCGCGGCGACATGCGCGGCTTCGCTCGCTTGCGCGGCAGCTTCGGAAGCTGCCAGCGTCTGCTCGGCGGTCTCGACCGTTGCGGTCAGCTCGTCGAGATCGCCGAAGCCGCCGGTTTCGGCGGTGAGCTTCTGCTCTTCCGTGGCGACGTTCGCGATCTCCTGGTCGAGACGGGCGAGCTTGTCGCGGTGGGTGCGGACATTGGCCTCTAACTGATTGCGCTTGGCGGTGAGGTCGGCGAGCGCGGTGGTGAGTTCGGCGAATTGCTGCTCGGTTTCGGTCAGTACGGCCTCGGCTTCGCCGACACGCTCGTCGACGCCGGAGCGCTTCTCGACGCGCGACTTGATCTCTTCCTTCAGCTCGGCATCTTCGGTGTCGAGCCGCTGCAGCGCGACGTCGGCGTCCATTGTCTGTTGCTGGGCGCGCGCGATGTCGCCTTCGAACTGGGCGAGACGGCGCTCGAGCTCGGCGACGCGCTCCTTGGCGCGCTCTTCCTCGCGGTCGAGCAGCTCGCGGGCATTGGTCAGGCGCTGAAGGCCCGCCGCGGCGCGCGCTTCCGCGTCGCGCAGCGCCGGCATCTCGGCGGCGCGGATCGCCTGGATGCGGGCGGCTTCGGCCTGATGCTGGGTGCGCTCGGCCATCTCGCGCACCGCGAGATCATGGGTCTGGCCGGATTCGCTGACGTCGGCATGGGCGCCGATCCAGCGCAGATGGAACAGCGTGGCTTCGGCCTTGCGGACCTTGGCTGCGACTTCGCGGTAGCGGACGGCCTGGCGGGCCTGCTTCTTCAGGCCTTCCATCTGGCCCGCGAGCTGGCCGATCACATCCTCGACGCGGGTGAGGTTGGTCTCGGCCGCCTTCAGCCGCAGCTCGGCCTCATGGCGGCGGGCATGCAGACCGGCGACGCCCGCGGCGTCTTCCAGCACGCGGCGGCGCTGCTCGGGCTTGGCCTGAATGATTTCGCCGATCTTGCCCTGATGCACGAGGGCCGGCGAACGCGCGCCGGTGGCGGCGTCCGCAAACAGGATCTGCACGTCGCGGGCGCGGACGTCGCGGCCGTTGATGCGGTAGACCGAGCCCGCTTCGCGCTCGATGCGGCGGGAGATTTCGAGCAGCTGGCTGTCGTTCATCGCCGCAGGCGCGGTGCGATCGGCATTGTCGATCGTCATCGTCACTTCGGCGTGGTTGCGCGCCGGACGGTTGCCGGAGCCGGCGAAGATCACCGCGTCCATGTCGGCGGCGCGCAAGCTCTTGTACGAAGTCTCACCCATCGCCCAACGCAGCGCCTCGACGAGATTCGACTTGCCGCAACCGTTGGGGCCGACCACGCCGGTCAAGCCGGGCTCGATGACGAAGTCCGTGGGCTCAACGAAGGACTTGAAGCCGTGTAGGCGCAGGCGGGTGATTTTCATAAGCACGCATCTCTGTTGGCAGGCGCGAATCCCCCTGCCGGGACAATACCATGGAAGGCAATGTCGCTATCTGGGGCGAGTCGCGCAGGGCGCCTCATGCGGCGGACAATGGCCGCGGTGCGCCGCGAGGGCAACCTGCGAAAACCGCTTTTCCCAAGGGATTTATGCCGGGAAAGATACGGCTTTCGAGATGCGAATCAGAGTCTTGACGAGCGAATCAGCTCTTGAGCAGCGGATTGATCTTCTTGGCGAATTCCTCGAACGAGGTCTCGCCCTTGATCTTCTCGCCGTTGATGAAGAAGGTCGGCGTCGAATCCACCTTCAGAACGTCGCTGGCATATTTCTGGTCGGCGGCGATCTTGTCGAGCAGCGCCTGGTCCTTCAGGCAGGCTTCGACCTGCTGCTGGGTGAGGCCGGCCTGCTTGCCGATCCGCGTCAGCGTCTCGGTGGTGTTCTTCACCACCCAGTCGTTCTGCTGGCGGAACAGCATGTCGGTGACGGCAAAGTATTTCGGCGCGTCGCCATTGGCGATACAGCGCGACAGCATCGAGCCGGCGGCGGCTTTGATGTCGAGCGGGAACTCGCGGAAGATGTAACGGATCTTGCCAGTGTCGATGTATTCCGACTTGATCTTGGGGAACACCTGCTCGTTGAAGGCCGCGCAATGCGGGCAGGTCATCGAGGCGAATTCGGTGATGGTCACAGTGGCGTCCTTGGAGCCCAGCACCATGTCGGGCAGCGACACCGGCTTGGCGACGTCACCGGCGGCCTGCGCTATCGCTTCGGAGATGAACCGCAGCGGCGAGAGCCCGGCGAGCGCGGCAAGACCGGTCAGCGACAGCATCGTGGTGAAGGCGCGGCGGGTGATGATCAAGGTCGGCTCCCGAATTGGCGTGGTCTTGCGCCCTGAGGCTCCTATGAAGGTTCCCGGGCGGCCTGTCGCTAGCTTGAAACGTGGTTTGAGGCAATGGCGAGCGGCAGGGGCGGGTTCAGATTGGCCGTGAAATGAGGCTCAATTTCGCTTGATGGCGGCCCCGAGCCGCGCCAGCGCCGTCTTCAATTCTTCATCCTCGATATCCCCCAGGCTCTCCGCCTCCTTGGCGACGGCCTTGGGGTCCGGCGGGGCGGGCCGCACCGGGCGCCGGGGGCGCGACAGCGGGGCCTGGCGGAAGGCGAGCTTGCCGACCGCGCTCCAGCCGAAGAAGCGGTTCACCCGCTCCAGGATCACGTCGGCCGAGTGCTGGATTTCCAGCGCCATCGGGCCCTCGACCCGCAGCACCAGCGTCGCCGGCTCCTGCGGCTGGCCCTCGACCGGCCGCGGCCATTGCATCTTGAGGGGCTCGGCATGGGCCGCAATCTCAGGCCCGGCAATCTGCGCCCACCGCGTTACCAGCTCGCGCGCGGCAAACCCCTGCTTGGCATAGGCCTCGGCAAAGACGTCGTTGAGCAGGATCCCGAGTGGCTTGGCGCTGATGGGGCCGGGTCTGGGAGGGAATTTGGCCATGGGCCGTGTCCGCTATGCTGCCGCGCGAGGCCGGATGGCCTTGAGGTCGCGGTCGATCTCGCGCCGCCGCTGCATCAGATCGTAGTCCATCTGGAGCCCCAGGAAAAATCCTTCCGACAGACCAAAATAGCGGGCCAGCCGCAGGTCGGTGTCGGCCGTGATGTCGCGCTTTCCCAGGACGATCTCGTTGATCCGCCGCGGCGGCACGCGCACGGCGCGCGCCAGCGCATTCTGGCTGAGGTCCATCGGCTTCAGGAATTCCTCGAGCAGGATCTCGCCGGGATGAGGGTTACGGAGGAGCCCGTTCCTAGCCGTGGTAGTCGACGATTTCGACATGTTTCGGTCCTCCATCGTCCCAGACAAAACAGATGCGCCACTGATCGTTGATCCGGATCGAATGCTGACCCTGGCGATCAGCCTTCAAGGCTTCGAGCCGGTTGCCCGGTGGAACCCTGAGATCGGTCAACACCCGCGCTTGATTGAGCAAACGCAGTTTTCGCAAGGCTGCATTTTGAATGTCGGGCGGCAGTTTCCTGCTTCGCCGTCCGGACCAGATCAACTCTGTCCCGGAGTTGGCGAAGCTCTGGATCATGCTTGTGTATAACGTAAGGCGTTATAGCCCGCAACGGTCCGGTTGCGCTGGCCACAGGCGAAATCCTCCTCTAGGAAAGGCGCATGTCCTCTACGACCGCGCGCAAGAAGCAGCGGAGCGCCACGGCGACCACGCCGTCGGCTCGCCCCACATTGCTGCTCGCCTGGTATGACCGCCACCGCCGCCGATTGCCCTGGCGCGCCGCTCCCGGCGAGACGTCGGATCCCTACCGCGTTTGGCTGTCCGAGATCATGCTGCAGCAGACCACGGTCAAGGCGGTCGGGCCCTATTTCGAAAAATTCGTCGCGCGCTGGCCGGATGTCACGGCGTTGGGGAACGCCTCGCAGGATGACGTGCTGCGGATGTGGGCCGGGCTCGGCTATTATTCGCGCGCACGCAATCTCCATGCCTGTGCGGTGGCGGTGACACGCGAGCATGGCGGCGTCTTCCCCGATACGGAGGAGGGGCTACGGGCGCTTCCGGGGATCGGGCCCTACACGGCAGCGGCGATTGCGGCGATCGCGTTCCATCGCCACACCATGCCGGTCGACGGCAATATCGAGCGCGTGGTGTCGCGCCTGTATGCGGTCGAGGAAGAGCTGCCGCAGGCCAAGCCGCGGATCCAGCAACTGGCGGCGACGCTGCTGGCCAACTCCCGCGCAGGCGACAGTGCCCAGGCGCTGATGGATCTCGGCGCCTCGATCTGCACGCCGAAAAAGCCGGCCTGTTCGCTGTGCCCGTTGAATGAGGATTGCACGGCGCGTGCTCACGTCACGCAGGAGACATTTCCGCGCAAGGCGCCGAAGAAGAGCGGAACGCTGCGGCGGGGAGCGGCCTTCGTCGTCACGCGCGGTGATGAACTGCTGGTCCGCTCAAGACCCGACAAGGGATTGCTCGGTGGCATGACGGAGGTGCCGGGCTCCGACTGGCTCGCCGGGCAAGAGGACGCGACGGCAAAACAGCAGGCGCCGGAATTAAAAGGGCTGTCGCGATGGCAGCGCAAGGTCGGCGTGGTTACCCACGTCTTCACGCATTTTCCGTTGGAGCTCGTGGTCTATACCGCAAAGGCCGAAGCCCGCACCCGCGCGCCCGACGGCATGCGCTGGGTGCCGATCGCGACCCTGGCCGACGAGGCGCTGCCCAACGTCATGCGCAAGGTGATTGCGCACGCGCTGGAGTGAGGCTCAGGCGGCGCGCGCGGCGCGTTCGTCCTCGGCCGGCATCAGGAAGGTGCGGTTGCGGCCGGTTTTCTTGGCGACATAGAGGCCCTGATCGGCGCGCTCGATGACGTCCTGTACGTCGCGGTCGCCTTCGTCGAACAGCGCAAGCCCGACCGAGACGGTGAGGGGGATGACGATGTTGCCATGGCGCACCGTCGCGCTCTCGATCGAGGACCTGATGCGGTCGGCGAGCAGGATCGCGGTCTCCTGGTCGATTTCGCGCAACAGCACCACGAACTCCTCGCCGCCGAAGCGGGCCGCCTTGTCGGTGGTCCGGATCGACTGACTGACGATCTCCGCGACATGCTTGATGGCGTCGTCGCCAGCGGCATGTCCGAAGGTGTCGTTGATCTTCTTGAAATGATCGATGTCGATCATCAAGGTCGCCATGTTGCGCCTGTAGCGGCGGCTGAATGCGACGGCGTCGTCGGCGACGGCGAGGAAGGAGCGGCGGTTCATCAGGCCGGTCATGAAGTCGGTGTCGGCGAGCTCGCGCAGCCTCAGCATGTCCTCCTGGAGCTGCATCGCATTCTCGGTCGCGCGCAATTCGGCTTCCTTGGTGCGTTCCTCGGCAAGGCCGATGCGCCGGAGCAGCGAGCGGAGTGCACGCGAGAGCTGGACGACCTCGACCGAACCACTCTGCCGCGCCAGCATGGTCGGGCCGTTAACACGTCCGATACGGTCGGCTTCCTGCGTCAGGGCGATGATCGGGGCTGCGATCCGGCGCGAGACCAGCAGAGCCAACGACAGCGCGATCAGGGCGATGACCGCGCCGATCACCAGAATCATCTGCGCCGACTTGATCGCTGCTTTCAAAGCCACGCTCGCCGGCTGGCTCGCGGTAACGATCCAATTCAGCCCCTGATAGTCGCGGTAGCCGCTGCCGACATGGAACGCCGTCAGCATCTGCTCTCCGTCTGTCGTTTCGCGGAAGGTGCCGTCGTGCGCCTTCAGGATGCCGGCGAGCTCGTCGCCGCCGTAGCGGATGGATTCCTTTTGCGGTCCGATCAGCACCATGCCGCCCTTGCTCAGGATCGACAGTCGCGTGTCGGTGTTGCCGTCATTGGCCTCGACGTCCTTGATCAGGTTGCTGGCCCAGCTCCAGTCGAGATGTCCGCCCAGCACGCCGAGCACCTTGCCAGAGGCATCGCGCACGGGAACGGCGATATCGACAAAGCGATAGGGTTCGCTATTGGCGCGTTGCGTCAGCAGCGAGGCGAGCAGGATGGCCTCGTGCACGTCGCCGACGGCGACCCTTTCGAGACCCTGCTTGAACCAGGGACGTGCGGTCACGGACTTACCCTGCAGCAGGCCGCCGGTCGAGGCCACGACGTTGCCGTCAACATCGGCAAAGCCGATCCAGGTGAATTCGAAGGAATGCTGAAGTGCTTCCAGCGCGCTGCGCAATTCGTCGGGATTGCCCTGCCACAGCCGCTGCATCGGCTCGAGCCCCGCGAACAGCTTCATCTCCTGCTGCCGCGTCGCCATGAAGCGGTCGAGCCGGCCGGAGGTGCTGGACGCAATTCCGGCGACGCTGCTCTCGACGAGGGCCGCGGTGTGTCTGTAGCTGATCAGCGCGGCGCCGGCGGCGAGGGTGCCGACAAGCACGATGGACATCGCTGCAACGGCCGCGGCGATCTGCGTCCGTACCGTCAGGTGATCTTCAAGCGCGTGCAGGCGGTTTGCTGCCTGCTGCAAGAGGGCTCGCATGGAAAGGCTCCGGTGTCACCGTCGCTCATGACATGTCGTAGCTTCCAACCGCTTACCGGCCGATTGCTCAATTGGATCGTATTGAATCGGTCGTGAAATCGGTTGGTTGAAGCGGGCTTAATTGGGCGCGAAATGCCCTGAATCCGTACAGTTTTCCGTAATTTTCCGGGGGTTTTGCGCTGCGGCGGATCGCCTGCTGCCATGAGGGTGTCAGCAGGTCTAGGCTAGGTCTCGACGGTCACGGAGGTTCGCATGGTCAAGACCGCGCTCGACAACTTCAAGAAGCCCCCCTGCGCCGAGCTGTTGGGATGGCGGCTGCTCGATGCCCGTCCCGCGGACGGCTGGATCAAGCTCGGCTTCGAGGGCAGGCCTGAGTTCTGCAACCCGGCAGGATACATCCAGGGCGGCCTGCTCTCCGCCATGCTGGACGACACGATGGGCCCGGCGGTGCTGGTGATGAGCGAGGGCCGGCTCTACACCACGACCATCAGCATGACCGTGAATTTTCTCAGCCCCGCAAAGCCAGGTCCGATCATTGGCGAAGCGAAGGTGATGCAGCTCGGCAAGACCATTGCGTTCGTCGAGGCCAAGCTGACGGCGGAAGATGGGACGGTGCTGGCGACGGCGAGCGCGAGCGAGCGGTTGCTGGAGGCGGCGAGGGTGGTGAAGTGAGGCGGGCACCGCTCTCTCACTCCCTCGCCCCGTTCTTACGGGGCCGCGACGAGCTTCGCTCGCGCTGAGAGCGGGGGGTGAGGGGCTCTCTCCAAGGCTGAGATTGCCGTGAGACCTGTACCCCCTCACCCAGATTGCACCGGACGATGCTTCGCATCGCCGAGGCAATCCGACCTCTCCCCGCAAGCGGGGCGAGGTGAAGAGGAGGCCGCGGCTCGCTGCTTGGCTAACTCAGGCCCCCACCCGCTTCGCATCCCCGCTCACGATCGGCGGCTTCGCATTCAACGCCTCGACCTGGAAGCCTGCAACGCGCTTGTAGTTCGCGGCGATGTCTTCCAGCTCCTTCTGCGACAGCACGTCGGTGACAATCTCAAAGCCATCCGGCGCGCGTTCCTCGACGAGCTGCATCACCTGCTCGGGGCCGTTCTTGCGGTTGAGCAGCACGAGGTCGGTGGTCGCAGGCCGCCGCTCGGCTTCATAGGCGAGCAGCGCCGCGGTCGTCGGACCATGCGCCAGTATCTCGCGGGTGATGGTGCGGGCATCGAGGATCGCCTGCGAGGCGCCGTTCGAGCCGATCGGGTACATCGGATGCGCGGCGTCGCCCATCAGCGTGACCTTGCCAAAGGTCCATTGCGACACCGGGTCGCGGTCGACCAGCGGATATTCATAGGCGTGCGGGCAGTTCTTGATCAGGCCGGGTACGTCGAGCCAGTCGAACTGCCAGCTCTCGAACCACGGCAAGAACTCTTCCAGCCGTGCGGTGCGGTTATAGTCCTCGCGGCGCCACTGATAGGTCGGCGGCATATGGCGCTCGGCGACCCAGTTGACCAGATGGTTGCCCGCGGCATCCGGCTCCTTCGAGATTGGATAGCAGACGAATTTAAGGATCTCGTGGCCCGCCATGATCATGGTGCGGCCGGTCAGGAAGGCCTTTGACGGCGTCACGCCGCGCCAGAGGATGCGGCCGTTCCAGATCGGCGGGCCCTCTTGCGGATAGAGCTTTTCTCGCGCGGCGGAATGGATCCCGTCGGCGGCGATCATGATCGCGCCGTCATAAGTCCCGGCCGGTTTGCCGGTCGCCCGGTCGATGAAGTCGGCGCGGACGCCGTTCGCCGTCTCGGTCCAGCCGGTCAGATGATGGCTGGTCAAGATGTTGTCGCGGCCGAGCCGCTCGATTGCGGTGTCGAGCAGGAGTTGCTGCAGCGTGCCGCGATGGATCGAGAACTGCGGCCATTTGTAGCCGGCTTCCAGCCCGCGCGGTTCGCTCCAGATCGGCTTGCCGTGCTTGGAGAAATAGGCGAGCTCGCGGGTGCGCACGCCGCTGGCGTCGAGCTTGTCCATCAGCCCGAGCTCGATCAGCTCGCGCACCGCGTGCGGCAGCACGTTGATGCCGACCCCGAGCGGCTTCAGTTCCGCGACGCTCTCGAGCACCTTCACGGGAACGCCGATCCCGTGCAGGCTGAGCGCAAGTGTCAGCCCGCCGATGCCGCCGCCGGCGATGAGTACCGTCATGACCAAACCCCTCCCGTTGCGGGCGTCTTGGCATAGGCGGGCGGCGGTGGGCAACTGCGAAGAGCAAAAGCGCTGAGAACGCCGTGCTATGGACCTGGCGGCCCGCAACCGCTAGTTTCCAATTTTCCCATGAGGTCCGACATGCTCAAGCTCTACTACGCCACCGGCACCTGCGCGCTCGCCACCTACATGACCCTGGAGGAGGCCGGCGCCGACTACGCGGCCGAACGGCTGAGCTTCAAGGATAATCAGCAGAACAGCCCGGACTATCTCGCGATCAACCCGAAGGGCCGCGTGCCGGCCCTGGTGACCGATCGCGGCGTCCTCACCGAGACGCCTGCGATGCTGGCCTACATCGCGCAGACCTTCCCCAAGGCGAAGCTCGCGCCGCTCGACGATCCCTTCGACTTCGCCCAGGTGCAGTCGTTCAACTCCTATCTCTGCTCGACCGCGCACATCAACCATGCCCACAAGATGCGCGGCGCGCGCTGGGCGACGCAGGAAAGCTCGTTCGCCGACATGAAGGCGATGGTCCCGAAGACCATGGGTGCCTGCTTCGCCCTGATCGAGCAGAAGATGTTCAGGGGACCCTGGGTGATGGGCGATCAGTTCACGGTCTGCGATCCCTACCTCCACACGCTCTCGCACTGGCTCGAAGGCGACAGCGTCGACATCAACGCGACGCCGAAGATCGCCGATCATTTCAAGCGCATGTCGGACCGCCCTGCCGTGCGCAAGGTGATGGACGCGCAGAAAGCGTGAGGTCTCGTCGGTCTCGTAGGTTGGGCAAAGGCGCAAAACGCGGTGCCCACCATCTTTCCACGTTATGAACGAAGTGGTGGGCTACGAAGATCTAGCCTTCCGCTTCTCCAACTCCCGCCCCGTCTCCAGCATCAGCCGCCGCAACCAGATCGAGCCCGGGTCCATCTGCGCACGCGTCGGATGGAACATGAACTGCTCGTCGATGCCGGGATCGAGCGGCGGCGTCACCGTGACGAGGCCAAGTTGCTTCGATAGCGCCGCGATCAGCCGGCGCGGCACGAAGGCGACGAGGTCGGTGCGGGCGGCGACATGCAGCGCCTCGAGATAGCCTGACACCACCAGCGAGATGTGCCGCTCGATGCCCTTGGTGCGTAGCCAGGTGTCGATCAGATCCTCGCTATTGCCGCGGATGATCACGCCGACATGGCGCGCGGCCAGGAACGTCTCGCGCCGCTTCAGCTTCGCAGCCATGGGATGGCCGCGTCGCACTGCCAGCGCGTCGCTGTCGGTGTAGAGCAATTGCCGGTGAAATCCCTTGAAGGCGTTGCCGATCGAGATCACGAGGTCGATGGTGCGGGCGAATTCGGCGTGGAAAATCGCCGGGCCCCGCCACGGCACCACGTCGATGCGGACGTTGGGCGCAAGGCGCGTCACCTTCTCCATCAGGGGCGGCATCAGAAGCTCGACCGCGAGATCGGGCATCATCAGCCGGAACGGCCGCTCGCTGCGCGCCGCGTCGAATTCGTCGGGCACGAACAGCCCGCGCACCTGGTCTAGCGCCTGCGCCAGCGGCGCGCGCAGCGCTTGCGCCCGTGGCGTCAGCTCCATCCGCGCGCCGGTGCGCACCAGCAGCGGATCGCCAAAGATGTCGCGCAGGCGTTGCAGCGCGTGGCTGGTGGCCGGCTGCGACAGGCCGATGCGCATGGCGGCGCGGCTGACATTGGCCTCGCGCAGCAGCGCGTCGAGCGCGGTCAATAGATTGAGGTCGAGCGAAGTCAAATTCATGAGGTGAATAGATATCATATTCACTATCGATTTGAAGAATTATCGTGGGGCGGTGATGATCTCTGCGATGCCACCACACGGAGATGCCACCATGAGCGCGAGCGCCAACAAGAAACTGATGCAGGATATTTTCGCCGCCGCGGCCAGCCCCGATCCGGCGGTGCGCGACCGCGCCCTGTTCGCCGCAAGCCTTGCCGACGACGCCAAATGGATCGTCACCGGCCAGTATTCCTGGTCGCGCACCTTCACGGGCAAGGAGGCGATCATGAATGATCTGCACGGCTACGTGCGCACCCGACTGCGCGAGCGGACACGCACGGTCGCCGAGCGCTTCATCGCCGATGGCGACGTCGTCGTGGTGGAAGCCAAGGGCGACAACGTCACGCCCGAGGGGGTTCGTTATGACAACGACTATTGCCTGGTGTTTCGTCTCGAGGACGGCAAGATCAAGGAGATCAGGGAATATTGCGACTCGGTTCTGACCGAAAAAGCGCTGGGGCCTTTCCCGGAGCCGGTCCGGCGCGTCGCTGCGGGCTAGTCGGAGCGAACGCGCGGAGCCGGCGGGAACCTCCCAGCCCCGCCGGCGTTGTCTGCGTTCCGGGGCAATCGCGCTCCCGGCTACGCGCGTTCCGGGAATTTCATGCTGGCTGGGGCTTTGGATGATTCGACACATGTGGGCCGCAGCCTTCCCGGACTCCGAGAACGATTGAGAGACGCGACTTCGGCCGCGCACCGGGAGCTCGATGCGCAGATGTCCGCGTTCGATCTCGCCACTTTCTCCGGCTACCGTCGTTTCCTTCAGGCCAGCGCGGGCGCACTGCTGCCGCTCGAAGCGGCGCTCGTGGAAGCCGGCGTCGCCAGGATGTTTCCCGACTGGCCGGAGCGGGCGCGCAGCGCCGCGATCACAGCGGACCTCGTCCGGCTCGGCAAGGACGCGAACGCAACTGTATCGGTGTTGCCGCTGACGCCCAGCGGCATGATCGGCGCGATGTATGTGCTCGAAGGCTCCCGGCTCGGTGCCAAGTTCCTGCTCAAGACGGTCGCCGATACGGCCGATCCGCGCATCGGTGAGGCCACCGCATACCTCAGCCATGGCGCAGGCCACCGTCTCTGGCAGAGCTTTCTGGCGAAACTCGCGAGCGAACAGACCTGCGACGAGGACGAGGTGATCGAGGCGGCGCGCAGCGCGTTTGCCGCGTTCGAACAGGCGGCGGATCGTGCATGAACGAGGCGGTCAATCTCACCAATTGCGATCGCGAGCCGATTCACATTCCCGGCAGCGTGCAGCCGTTTGGTTTCCTGCTGACGCTGTTGTCGGACTTCACGATCTGCATGGCGTCGGACAATGCCGGCAGCTTCCTCGGCGGCGACGTCGCCGATCTCCTGCAGCAGCCGATCGCCAAGGTCTTCTCCGCGGCCGCGATCGAGACCATTCGCAGCCACGTCGATCAACTCGGCGGTCCTGACTCGACCGAGCGGGTGTTCGGCGTCGAGATCCAGCCCGGCAAGCCGCTCTACGATCTCTCGATCCATTTCTCCGGCGCCTATCTCGTCGTCGAGGCCGAGCCCAGCGTCATCGAGGCGGGCGTCAATTCAGGCGAGCTCGTCCGGCTGATGCTTGAGCGCATCCGCAAAACCCGCGGCATGACCGAGCTTGCCCGCGAGGCGGCGCGGCAGCTCAAGGTGCTGAGCGGCTTCGACCGCGTCATGGTCTACCAGTTTCACCCGGATGGATCGGGCGAGGTGATTGCGGAAGCCGCAGAAACGGGCCTCGAAAAGTTTCTCGGCCTGCACTATCCGGCCTCCGACATCCCCAGACAGGCCCGCATCCTCTATCAGCGCAACTGGCTGCGCATCATCTCCGATATCAACGCGACACCGGCGGTGCTGGTGTCGACGGCCACGCACAATGCGGGGCTGCTCGATCTGTCCATGAGCGTGCTGCGCTCGGTGTCGCCGATCCACGTCGAATATTTGCGCAACATGGGCGTCGGCGCCTCGATGTCGGTGTCGATCCTGCGCGACGGCAAGCTCTGGGGCCTGTTCGCCTGCCACCATTATTCGCCGCACTACATTTCGTTCGAGAAGCGCACGGCATCGGAGCTGTTCGGACAGATGTTCTCGTGGATCGTGGAGGGGCGGGAGCGCGAGGGCGACGTGGCCTACGAGGCCAGCGCGCATAAGATCCAGGAACGGCTGATCGAGACCGCTGCGATCCATGAGCACAGCCGGCGCGCGATCGTCGACTTCGCCGGCGATTATCGCCGGATGATCGCCTGCGACGGCGTGGCGATCTGGTCCGACAACAAGATCACGCTCGACGGCGAGACGCCGACCGAGGACGAGGTCAAGGAGCTCGTCGCCTTCATCAACCGCACCTCGCCCGGCCGCATCTGCGCCAGCGCGGAGATCGCAAAACTCTATGCGGCTGGCGAGGCGTTTCGCGACCGCGCCGCCGGCTTCCTCGCCATTCCGATCTCGCGCACCCCGCGCGACTGCCTGATCTTCTTCCGCCGCGAGGTCTTGCGCTCGGTGAGCTGGGCGGGTGCGCCCGATAAAGTCTATGAAGAGGGCCCGAACGGGCCGCGCCTGACGCCACGCAAGAGCTTTGAGCTCTGGCAGGAGATCGTCGCGGGCCAGTCCAAACCTTGGTCGGGGGCCGACATCCGCATCGCCGAAGGCCTGCGCGTGACGCTGCTCGAGGTCATCCTGCAACTGTCCGACCTCGCGGCACGCGAGCGCCGCGGCGCGCAGGAGCGGCAGGAGTTGATGATTGCCGAGCTCAATCATCGCGTTCGCAACATCCTGAGCCTGGTTCGCGCACTGGTGGCGCAGAGCAAGGACACGGCCAAAAGCGTGGAAGAATTCGCCAGCGTGCTCGGCGGCCGCATCCAGGCGCTGGCGCGTGCCCACGACCAGATCACCAATTTGAACTGGGCACCGGTGGCCTTGCGCGCGCTGCTCGAATCCGAGGCCGGCGCCTATCTCGGCGCGCGCGCGGATCGGGTGAAAATCGTCGGACCGGACGTCGCGCTCGATCCCAAGGCGTTCGCGACGCTGGCGCTCGTCGTCCACGAGATGATGACCAATTCCGCGAAATACGGTGCGCTGGCCGATTCAACCGGCCAGGTCGAGGTGGTGTGGCGGGTCGACCCGAATTCGAGCCTCGAGATCGAGTGGAAGGAGAGCGGCGGCCCGCCGGTGCAGCCGCCGTCGCGCCGCGGCTTCGGCACCACCATCATCGAGCGGTCCGTCCCATTCGACCTCAAGGGCGAAGCCGAAATTCGTTTCGATCTGCTCGGCGTGCAGGCGAGGTTCGTGATCCCGCCGAACTTCGTCGATCTGGTGCCGTCAATCGCAGGAGCCGCCATGCGCGTCGAGGAACAGCAATCCACCCGTCCCCGCATTTCTGACACGGCGCTGATCGTCGAAGACAATCTCATCATCGCCATGGCGGCGGAGGTCATCCTGCTCGATCTCGGGGCGCGACATGTCGACACGGCAGCGAGCGTCGACCAGGCGCTGCGCGCGATCGAGCGCACGCGCCCGAGCTTTGCGCTGCTCGACCTCAACCTCGGCAGTGAGAACAGCATCAGGGTGGCCGAGAAGCTGAAGGAGATCGGCGTGCCCTTCATCTTCGCGACCGGCTATGGCGAGCGTGCGCCAATTCCCGTCGCTCTCGCCTCGGCGCCGGTGGTGCAGAAGCCGTACACGCTGGAAGTGGTCGAGCACGCGCTCGGCAAGCTGCAACAGGCGACCGCTCAATAAACATTCATCCCGGCAACGCATGCAGCACGTTGCATGCGTCTGCGGACGTTGCGCCAAAACCTTGCGCAGCTGCCGACAAAATCGGCAGATTTTGTGCGGGCTTGCGCAGACATGCGCGAAAAATCAGAAGGTTCAATTAAGAAGTGTCCCGCATTGTATCGCGGTGCAGCGTGAGTCGCCGAAGCGGCGATGCGCGGCTGCTGGGGTGGCCGTGACGATTGCCGGAATTGTGCGTCCGCCTGAATTCACACGCATCCGGGTGGACAATGGGAATGCCGAGCTTTCGTTTGCGGATCAGGGGCCGTCTCTATGCCGGCTTCATGGCGCTGGTCGTGGTTGGTCTCGTGATGGCGGTGGTGGCCATCTGGAATTTAAGGTCCGTGCAGGACCAAGTCGCAAAGGCTTCGGCATTTTCGGACAGCACGGCGCGGGTGCTGGAGATCTCGACCCATCTCCAGGCAATCCAGCGGGCCAATCTGCGCTACATTTACGACGCCAATGAGCCCGCGATGCGGGAGGCCTCGGAGCGCGAGGCCGCGGCGACCGAACTGCTGAAGGTCGGTGCCAAGGGCACGCTCTCCGAGGAGCGGCGAAATCTCTACAACGGTCTGATCGCCGACATCGCGAAGATGAAGGCTCTGCGCGACAATCTCGGCGACGCCGTCAACGAGGCGCGGACCGGCAAAGCGACGCTGCTGCCGAGCGGCGACGACCTGACCGTCAAGATGAACAAGCTCGTCGATGTGGCGCGCGCGGCCGTCGACGAAGACACCGCGTCGCTCGTCGCGGACCTCGAATCCCGGCTGCTTCTGGTTCAGATCGCGAACTGGCGCTTCCTGGCGCTGCGCGACACCAAGGGTCCCGCCAACTTCAGGACCAATGTGGACAGGGCGTCGCAGCGGCTCGCCGCGCTCGAAAAGAGCCCGCAGGCGACGGAATTGCGCGCCACGCTGGCGCCGGTGAAGAGCTCGCTCGGAATCTACAAATCCGCATTCGAGACCACGTCGGCCGCGATGCTCCAGGCCGACGAGATCTACCACAAGAGCCTCGCGCCTCTCATCGTCGACAGCATCGCCAAGCTCAAGGTTGCCGAGACCGCGCTGAAGAAGGACTACAAGGACTCGCGCAACCAGGCCGACGCCGCGATCGACGGCACGACGTCCATGCAGGAGATCGTGGGCGGGGTGGCCACCCTGTTCGGATTGATCGTCGCTGTCCTGATCGCCCGCAGCATCGTCGGTCCGCTGACCTCGATGACGCGGGCGATGGGGCTGCTCGCCGGCGGCGATCTCGCGGTCGAGATCCCCTCGCGTGGCAAGGCCGACGAGATCGGCGACATGGCCAAGGCGATCCAGGTGTTCAAGGACAACATGATCGACACCGAGCGGATGCGCCACGAGCAGACCGAGACCGAGGCGCGGCAGGCCGAGGACCGCAAGCAGGACATGGTCCGGCTCGCCAACCAGTTCGAGCAGGCGGTCGGCGAGATCGTCGACACCGTGTCGTCGGCCTCGAGCGAGCTCGAAGCCTCCGCCGGCACCCTGACCACGACGGCGACGCGTGCCCAGGATCTGTCGACGGAAGTCGCCTCCGCCTCGCAGGAGGCTTCGACCAACGTCCAGGCCGTGGCGTCCGCCACCGAAGAGCTGTCGTCCTCGGTGAGCGAGATCGCGCGTCAGGTCCAGGAATCCGCCCGCATCGCCAGCGAGGCCGTGGGGCAGGCGACCAAGACCAACGCCCGCGTCAGCGAGCTCTCCAAGGCGGCCGCCCGCATCGGCGACGTGGTCGAGCTGATCAGCACCATCGCCGGCCAGACCAATCTACTGGCGCTGAACGCCACCATCGAGGCGGCCCGCGCAGGCGAAGCCGGCCGCGGTTTTGCGGTGGTCGCCTCCGAGGTCAAGGCGCTGGCCGAGCAGACCGCGAAGGCTACGGGCGAGATCGCCCAGCAGGTCTCCGGCATCCAGGCCGCGACTGAAGAGTCGGTCGGCTCCATCCGGGAGATCAGCGGCACCATCGAGCGGCTGTCGGAAATTTCATCGACGGTTGCCGCCGCCGTGGAACAGCAGGGCGCGGCCACGCAGGAAATCTCCCGCAACGTTCAGCAGGCCGCCCACGGCACCCAGCGCGTCTCCACCAATATCGGTGACGTCCAGCGCGGCGCCTCCGACACCGGCTCGGCGTCCTCGCAGGTGCTGTCGGCAGCGCGCTCGCTGTCGGCCGACAGCAACCGGCTGAAGCAGGAAGTCGCCAAATTCCTGAGCTCGGTCCACGCCGCCTGAAAGCAAAAGGCCACGCGCATGCGCGTGGCCTTTCATCGCGACGCGGTGTGCTCAAGCCACTTTCGTCGTCATGTGCCCGAACATGTTGCGGCGGGCCTCGTCGTCCATCTCGGCCTTGAAGGTGAACTTGTCCTTCAGCGCGATCGCGCGGCTAGCTGCCGGCCGCGCCGAGATCTCGTCGATCAACCGCTTCACGTTCGGGTAGCGCGCAAAGGCGTCGTCGCCGAGCTTGAACGGCAGCATCCGCGCCCAGCCCCACAGCGCCATGTCGACGATCGAATAGCTGTCGCCGACCATATAGCTGCGGCCTTTGAGGTGACCGTCGAGAATCTTGTAGTGACGGTCGGTCTCGTACTGATAGCGGTTATGGGCGTAGTCGTGGTTCTGGTCCTTCGGCGCAAAATGCTTGAAGTGCACCGCCTGACCCGAATACGGCCCGACGCCTGTGGCCACGAACATCAGCCAGGACAGCAATTCGGCCCGGTTCGCCGGCAGGAATTGTCCGGTCTTCTCGGCGAGATAGAGCAGGATGGCGTTGGAATCGAAAACGATCGTGCCGTTATCGTCGATCGCCGGCACCTTGGCGTTCGGATTGATCTTCAGATAGTCCGGCGCGAACTGGTCGCCTTTGCGGGTGTCGATCTTCACGGGCTCGAACGGCAGGCCGGCCTCTTCAAGGAACAGCGCTACCTTGGTCGGGTTCGGCGATCCGTTGAAATAGAATTTGAGCATCGGGCGTCTCCCAGGGAGTGGTGCAGATGTTGGTGGCCGAGAGCGGACGCAGCATCATTGCCGCGCGGCGGCTTTTCATGCCTGAAGTGAAGCTGGTCGCACAAGGGATGGAATTGACAGGTGGTGCCTGCGCTCCGCGCAGACCGGCCAGCGTAACAAAGGCCGTTCGCGGCCGTAAGGGCTGCGGTCCCCCGACAACCCGCGGCGGTCATTCCGGGGCGCGCCTCTTGGCGCGAGCCCGGAATCCATCAGGCGGCTTGTGACGTGGTTCGATGGATTCCGGGTTCTCGCTTCGCGAGCCCCGGAATGACCAAGAGCGCGGCTATTCCACCGCCATGCCGGCGCGGATCTCGGCGCGGAGCTCGTCGATCAGCTTGAGACCCTTCTTGGTCTCGACGTGCCAGAAGGTCCAGCCATTGCAGGCTGCCGCGCCTTGCGCCACCGCGCCCATGCGGTGGATCGAGCCGACCTTGTCGCCGAACATGATGGCGCCGTCGGCACGGACCAGCGCGCCAAGCTTCTTCTTGGCGTCGAATAGTTTTGCGCCGGGCATGATCATGCCGCGCTCGATCAGCTCGGAGAACGCCACGCGAGGCGCTTCGCGCGCGGTCATGAACGGGGCGAGGCTCGCTTCCGGCAGCGGCTCGACTGCGGCGATGCGCGCGGTGGCCGCCTTCGCGTAGGTCTTGTCGCGTTCGAAGCCGATATAGGAACGGCCGAGGCGCTTGGCGACGGCGCCGGTGGTGCCGGTGCCGTTGAAGGGATCGATCACGAGGTCGCCGGGCTTCGACGACGACAGCAGCACGCGCGCGAGCAGGCCTTCCGGCTTCTGCGTCGGATGCACTTTCTTGCCGTCGGCGCCCTTGAGGCGCTCTTCGCCGGTGCAGAGCGGGATCAGCCAGTCGGAGCGTGCCTGCACGTCCTCGTTGGCTGCCTTCAGTGCTTCGTAATTGAAGGTGTAGCCCTTGGCCTTTTCATCACGCGCGGCCCAGATCATGGTCTCGTGCGCATTGGTGAAGCGGCGGCCGCGGAAATTCGGCATCGGGTTGCTCTTGCGCCAGACGATGTCGTTCAGGAGCCAGAAGCCGAGGTCCTGCATGATCGCGCCAACGCGGAAGATGTTGTGATAGGAGCCGATCACCCAGATCGTCGCCGACGGTTTCATCGCGCGGCGCGCGGCAAGCAGCCAGGCGCGGGTGAAATCGTCATAGGCGGAGAATGAATCGAACTTGTCCCAGTCGTCGTTGACGGCATCGACATGGGATTCGTCGGGGCGTTTGAGATCGCCCTTGAGCTGGAGATTGTAGGGCGGATCTGCGAACACCAGATCTACGCTACCTGCCTGAAGCTTCGACATCTCGGCGACGCAATCACCGAGGATGATGCTGTGCGAAGCGGACTCAAAATTTGTGCGGGGCGCCCTTGCAGACGCCCCGCGACGCGACACTACCATGACTCAAGAACTCTGACTCAGGCGACGCTGTCGGCGACGCGGGACCAAACAACCGACTGATCGTTACAATGAAGCGGCAAAGTAAAAATCGACTTAACCCGCTGCTTTCGTGAGCAGGCCGGCCATCGCGCGTTGCGCGCGAGGAGCTGCGCGCATTTGCCGTGTTTTACAGTGTGTTTCGCATTTCTTCGCGTTGCGGGAGTGGCTGGAGCTGGAAAAGACTCCAAAGTTCTCTCGGAAAAAATGCATGGCCCTCGGAAAAAATTGCTGGCGTCGCACGCTGCCGCACTAGGCAATAATTGCCGGGGGGGATATTGATTAACGCAATGGAAATTTTACGTCTGTGGCGCGTTGAGCTTTCCGCGTGCTCACGCCATGCAATCGCCGACCTGAGGGAAGCCCGCCATGCGCTACGATGATTTCCGCCGCAGCGACGACGTCGAAGACCGTCGCGACGACAGTGGCGGCGGTGGAGGCGGCGGCGGGTTCGGCCTGCCGATGGGCGGTGGCGGCCTCGGCATCGGCACCATCATCGTGCTCGGCCTGGTCGGCTATGCCTTCGGCATCGATCCGCGCATCCTGATCGGCGGCGCCGAGATCCTCACCGGTGGCGGCCAGGCGCCGAGCTACCAGAGCGACCGTCCGTCTTCCCAGGCCAAGCGCGGCGCGCCGACCGACGAGATGGGCAGCATGATCTCCGGCATCCTCGGTGAGATCGACGATCGCTGGAGCGAGATCTTCCAGGCCAGCGGCCAGTCCTACACCGGCCCGAAGGTCGTGCTGTTCCGCAACGCCACCAATGGCGGCCGCTGTGGCCGTGCGGAGTCGGCGATGGGCCCGTTCTACTGTCCGCCGGACCGCACCATCTTCCTCGACACCGGCTTCTTCCGCGAGGTCGAGACGCGCTTCCGCGGCTGCTCCGGCAAGTCCGCGTGCAATTTCACCACCGCCTACATCATCGCGCATGAGGCCGGCCATCACATCCAGAACCTGCTCGGCATCATTCCGAAGGTGACGCGACTGCAACAGCAGGCCGGCAGCAAGGCCGAGTCGAACGCGCTTCAGGTGAAGGTCGAATTGCAGGCCGACTGTCTGTCCGGCGTCTGGGTCAATCGCGAGGCGAAGAAGCGCCCGAATTTCCTCGAAGCCGGCGACATCGACGCCGCTCTGACCACCGCGAGCGCGATCGGCGACGATACGCTGCAGCGTCAGGCCACGGGGCGCGTCGTGCCTGACTCCTTCACCCATGGTTCGGCCGCGCAACGCAAGCAGTGGTTCATGACCGGCTATCAGCAGGGCAATGTGCAGGCTTGCAACACGTTCGGCGGCGGGCCGTAGTAAGCTATCAGTGGCGTCATCCTGAGGTGCTCGCCGCTTCGGCGAGCCTCGAAGGATGGCGGGGCCGCGGCCCATCCTTCGAGGCGCGCAAGGGCGCGCACCTCAGGATGACGGCGGTGGTTGCGGAAGCAGGAGTGAAGCAATGGCCTCCATCGACGAAACCAGACAATTCATCCCGCTCAACATCGCGGTGCTCACCGTCTCCGACACGCGCGCGCTCGCCGATGACAAATCCGGCCAGACGCTCGCCGATCGCCTTACGGCAGCCGGCCATCACCTCGCCGCGCGCGAGATCGTCACCGACGACGTCGAGGCGATCCGCGCCGTGATCCGCCGCTGGGTTGCCGATGCCGGCGTCGACGTTGTCATCACCACCGGCGGCACGGGCTTTACCGGGCGTGACGTCACGCCGGAGGCGATCGAGCCGCTGTTCGAGAAGCGCATGGATGGCTTCTCGATAGCCTTCCACATGCTGAGCCACGCCAAGATTGGGACATCGACGATCCAGAGCCGCGCCACCGCAGGCGTAACAGGTGCGACCTACATCTTCTGCCTGCCAGGCTCGCCCGGCGCGTGCCGAGACGGCTGGGACGGCATCCTCGCCGCCCAACTCGACTACCGCACGCGCCCCTGCAATTTCGTCGAGATCATGCCGCGGCTTGACGAGCACCTGCGCAGGCCGAAGGCGCAGGGCGCGACGGTGTGACTTTCTTCCCTTCCCCCCTTGCGGGGAAGGTGGCGCGAAGCGCCGGATGAGCGACTATCTTTCCGCACGCACCGACGTTCGCTGAGACATACCCCTCACCCAGGTGAGGTCCTGTCTACCAGCGTCGCTGCCCTCTCCCGCAAGGGGCGAGGGCGCATTTATGCGCATCTCGCTCGTCGCGAAACAATCAGAGATCCCGCTCCCAGGTCTCGCCGACTAGATCGGCACCAAAGCTGCGATGCGGCTCGGTGGCGACCAGCTTGAATCCTGCATTCTGATAGATGCCGCGTGCGGCGACCAGAATACTCTGCGTCCACAGCGTCATGCGCCGATAGCCCCGCTCGCGCGCGCCTTGCATGCATTGCTCGACCAGAGCGCGGCCGACACCGAGCCCGCGGGCTTTCTTCTCCACCTGCAACAGGCGGAGTTTTGCGATCTCGTCCGTGGCCTTGACCAGAAAGATCGAGCCGACCGGCTCGCCACCGACTTCCGCGATCCAGCAGTGCTCGCGCGCGGCGTCATAGTTCCTGATGAACTGTGCACAGATCTCGGCGACCAGCGCCTCGTAGCTGAAGTCCCAGTTGTAGTCCGCAGCATAGGCGGCGGCCTGCCGGGAGATGACCCAGCCCATGTCGCCGATGCGGTGGCTGCGCAGCACGACAGCGGCGGGTTGGCTCTGGCGTTGCTCCAGCACGGCCTCGATGGTCGCCATGGCCTGTGTGAGCCGCGTCGCATCGCCGGCCGAAAGCTGAGCCAGCATTGCTGCGACCTCGTTTTGCGAGCTCAGGCTCAGCTTGGCGAAGGTCTGGCGGCCCTTGGCGGTGAGGCTGAGCTGGTATTGCCTGCGATCTGCCGGCAGCGGCCTTCGTGTGATCAGTCCCTTCTCGTCGAAGCTCTGCACGATGCGGCTGAGATAGCCGGGATCGAGACTGAGCTCGTTTCCGATCTCTTTGGCCGCAAGGTCGTCGCGATGCGCGAGCTCATAGAGCACGCGAGCCTCGCTGAGCGAAAACGGGCTGTTTCCCAGGTGCTGGTCGAGCACGCCGAGCTTGCGGGTATAGAATCGGTTGAAGGCGCGAACCGCTGCGATCTGGCCGTCGGTACCGTCGAATGGCATGGGACACCTCAATAGTTGCCATTGTCAAATAATTATTTGACTTTGGCAAGTATCAGGTGACCTCACGCGACCATGACGATCCGGCTGCGCAACATTGTCCGGGAGGAGCGGCCGAGCCGCCTGAGCAGCCGCGCCTCGGACCGGCGGGCCTGGGGCGGGTAGCCGCCGATCCGGTCGTAATGATCGCGCGCGATTAAAAGCCCCTGATCGCCGAGGGGGCCGATCAGCTTGCGTGCCACGGACCACAGCACGTCGCGGAAGCCGGTATCAGCGTAAGGCGACCGGGCATAGCGGAACACGGCCGCACGATCCCGACCGCTGGCCGCGACGGCCTGGATGAACTGGGTGGTCTCCTCGATCCAGCCGGTGTCCAGCACCGCACCGGCAGGGAGAAACATCAGCCAGGGCGAACGCGCCTGGAGCGCGCCGGCGGCCAGCGCAGCACCTTGCGAAGATCCCTCGCAGCCGATGAAACGGCAGCCGGCGACGTCGGCAACGCGCTCGATGACGCCGTTGTTCGTGCCGTCGACCAGCAAAACTTCCTTGATGATGCCCGCCGCGGCACCGGGGACCAGCGCGGCCAGGGTTGCGACCGCGGTCTGCTCGACGCCTTCGGTCGGGATGATGACGCTCAGCATGATTGAGACTTCGATGTCCGCAATTCGGGAGAAGCGTAGCTATTTATGATGTTGTCATAAACATGCTGCGCTGCCGAGCGCAACTTTTCGGCGTCGTCTCGGCGTGCGATGGTAAACCGGTGCCAGCCCATCGCGGCCGAATATGTCGCGCGCGGGGTGGTCGTGTTGCCGAATGTTTCGGCGGATTTTCGGTTTCGTGAGCTTCAAACGGGGCTTTTCTCCGCCGATATCGTCCGGGTGACAGCGCCGTTCCCGTGCGGATGGGAAAAACGTGCAAGCGCCGTCGCGCAAAGCGAGATGTGTCCAATGAACGCCGATCAACTTCCCATTGGCGCGCCGCCGATATTGCCGAAGCCGGACGCCGCGCCGACCCTGCGGATCCGTGCCGTGATGCTGGGTGAACGCATCAATCCGTCGGGGCTCGATATCGGCACGCTGGTGTCCTCGACGCCGGCTGCTTTCCGCCTCCATGGCGGCCTTGCCGTGATCTTCCGCTACGGCGTCGTCGTGTTGATCGGGTTGTTGCCATCGGAGGAGAAAGTCCTCATCGACAGTCTCAAGTCGCGCGTGACCGGCGAGCTCAGCCCTTATGAGGAGGAGACCGCGCAGGCGCAGCTTTGCCAGGACGAAAACGCCGAGGCGATCCAGCCGGGCGGGCCGATCAACCTCTCGAAGTTTTCCGACGAGCGGCTGCTGCTGATTGCGGACGCACTCGCCAAGAGCACGTCGCTGGCGCGCGACGAGCGCCGCGTCGCAGCGGTCTTCGACGTCATCGAGCCTTTTGCGCGCGAGCTCGCCGAGAAAGGCCGCACGTCGCGGCGGCGCAAGGGCATCCTGCAGCTCATCGGCAACGCGCTGCTGGTCCAGCAACGCGTCGCCGGCCGCGTCGCGGTTGCCGAAAAGCCCGACGCGCTCTGGGAAAAGCCGCAGCTCGACCGGCTCTATGCGCGTCTCGAAGACGAGTACGAGCTGAAAGAACGCCTCGACACGCTCGAGCGCAAGCTCAAGGTCGTCGCGGAGACGGCCGATGCGCTGACCGACATCATCGACACCCAGCGCTCGCTCCGACTCGAGATCGCGGTGGTGGTGCTGATCGTGATCGAGGTCGCGATCGGGTGCTTTCAGATTTTTGCCGGCATTCACTGAGCGTTCTGAGGACATGTCGCCGCGAAACAAGTCCTCATCCTGAGGAGCTCGCCGTAGGCGGGCGTCTCGAAGGATGATGAGATCCGCGCTTTGCCAATTCGTGGAGTTCGGCAAAATCGCTGCGCATAAAGGCTTCCTTCTTGGCGCGGCTCCATTTCTTGACCTTGCGTTCGCATTCGATTGCGTCGGTGATCCTGTCGAACCATTGTGAGAAGACAAGGGTCACGGGTCTACGCGACTTTGTGTAGCCGGCGAATGTACCGGCGTTGTGCTGCGCAATTCTGAGCTCAATCTCGGTTCGCGTCGTCCCTATGTAGTAGCTGCCATCGGCACATTTGAGAATGTAGAGGTACGCGCCTTCTGTCATCGTGCCCGCCCCATCCTTCGAGACGCGCGCAAGGGCGCGCTCCTCAGGATGAGGCTAACCGGCATGCGTGACTTGGTGCAAGCGCCGAAAAGTCTCGGGCTATCGGACGACGGTCCATCGGCTGAAATGTTTTGGCGCCGCATATTCGACCTCATCCTGAGGAGCCCGCCAAGCGGGCGTCTCGAAGGATGGCCACAACCTCCCATGCTTTCTCAAAGGTGGTAGTGCTGTCGCAGCACCGCCGCGCAATGCCGTGCGATCGTCAGCTCCTCGTCGGTCGGGATAACGAAGACATCCACGGCACTGTGGCCGGCATTGATACGCTCGCGGGCGACATCATTCGCCGCAGCATCGATACGCACGCCGAGCCAGGCAAGACGTTCGCCGATCGCGCTACGGATTTCCCCGGCGTGCTCGCCGATGCCGCCGGTGAAAACGAGGCCGTCCAGTCCGCCCAGCGTGTTCGCCATCACGGCGATTTCCTGCGCCGCACGGAAAGTGAAGAGAGCGACCGCCTCCCGCGCCGAAGCCTCGCTGCTCGCCAGCAGCGTGCGCATGTCCGCGGAGATGCCGGAAACACCGAGCAGACCTGACTCGTGATAGAGCAAATGCTGCAAATCCTCGGAAGTCATCTTCTCGTGCTGGAGCAGGTAGAGCAGCACGCCGGGATCGATGGTGCCGCAGCGCGTGCCCATCACCAGGCCGTCGAGCGGGGTCAACCCCATCGTGGTGTCGACGCTACGGCCGTCCCGGAGTGCGCAGAGGCTCGCGCCATTGCCGAGGTGGGCGATGACGGTACGTCTGGCTGCAAGCCCGGGCGCGATCTCGGCGAGTCTGCCCGCGATATATTCGAAGGAGAGGCCGTGAAAGCCGTAGCGTCGCAGGCCCTGCGCCTCGTAGCGTCTCGGAATGGCGAAACGGCTCGCAGGCGGGGCAATGCCGTGGTGGAAGGCAGTGTCGAAGCAGGCGATTTGCGTCAGGTCGGGCTTGATCGTCCTTACAGGATGGACCGGCGCGAGGCAGCGCGGCTGATGCAATGGCGCCAGCGGCGTGAGTGCCTCCAGCTTCGCGTAGACCTCTTCAGTCAGTTCGACTGGACCTGAATAATCCGGTCCGCCATGGACGATGCGGTGGCCGACGGCGCGGAGGCAGCCCTCGCCAAAACGTTCCTCGATGAAGCCGAGCGCGTCTGCGAACAGGTGGCCGCCGTCCGCATCCGACGTCTCCGTCTGCGTCTCGAACAGCGTCTCGCCCGAGGGGCTCTTTGCTACCAGCCGTGGCTTCGCCTCGTGCTCGTCGAGCAGGCCCTTGCAGAGCAGGGTGGGCTCGGCCGCCGAGATATCGAACAGGCCGAACTTGATGCTGGACGAGCCGGCATTGAGGACGAGCACCGCTTCGGACACCGGCATCGTGCTATCCCGTCTTGCCGGGCCACGCCCAGTCACGGATCTCCGGCATGTCTTCGCCATGCTCGCGCACGTAACGCGAATGCTCGATCAGCACGTCGCGGAATTGCTGCTTCACATGCGCGGCCCTGGTCGCCAGCCCCGGCACGCGCTCGATTGCCTCGATTGCGAGGTGATAGCGGTCGAGTTCGTTGAGTACGACCATGTCGAACGGCGTCGTCGTGGTGCCCTCTTCGATGAAGCCGCGCACATGCAGGCCGGCATGGTTGGTTCGGTTATAGGTCAGGCGATGGATCAGGGCGGGATAGCCGTGATAGGCGAAGATCACGGGCTTGTCGCGCGTGAACAGGCTGTTGAAGTCGCGATCGCCGAGGCCATGCGGGTGCTGCTCCTTCGATTGCAGCGTCATGAGGTCGACGACGTTGACGACGCGGAGCTTCAGCTCCGGCAGCGCCTTGCGCAAGAGATCGACAGCCGCGAGCGTCTCCAGTGTCGGTACGTCGCCGGCGCAGGCCATCACCACATCGGGTTCGCCGTTGGCATCCTCGTTCCCGGCCCATGTCCAGATGCCGATGCCGGCATCACAATGCGTCGCCGCTTCCTGCATCGACAGCCATTGCGGCGCCGGCTGTTTGCCGGCGACGATGACGTTGATGCGGTTATAGGTGCGCAGGCAGTGGTCGGCGATCCACAGCAGCGTGTTGGCGTCCGGTGGAAAATAGATGCGGACGATGTCGGCCTTCTTGTTGGCGACGAGGTCGACGAAGCCGGGATCCTGATGGCTGAAGCCGTTGTGGTCCTGCCGCCAGACATGCGAGGTCAGGAGATAGTTGAGCGAGGCGATCGGCCGCCGCCATGGCAGATGCCGTGTCACCTTCAGCCATTTGGCGTGCTGGTTGAACATGGAATCCACGATGTGGATGAAGGCCTCGTAGCAAGAGAAGAAGCCGTGCCGTCCGGTGAGCAGGTAGCCCTCGAGCCAGCCCTGGCAGAGATGCTCGCTCAGCACTTCCATCACGCGCCCGTCCTGCGCCAGATGCACGTCGTAAGGCTCGATCGGCTCCATCCAGACCCGTTCGGTCACGTCGAACACCGCATCGAGCCGGTTTGAGGCCGTCTCGTCCGGACCCATGATGCGGAAATTGCGCTCTTCCGCGTTGAGGCGGATGATTTCGCGTAGGAATTTGCCAAGCTCGCGCGTTGCTTCTCCCGTGACGCCGCCAGGCTGCGGCACGTCCACGGCGAAGCTGCGGAAGTCCGGCAGCTTCAGCTCCTTCTTCAACAGCCCGCCATTGGCGTGCGGATTGGCACCCATGCGGCGATTGCCTTCGGGCGCGAGCGCCTGGAGCTCGGGCATGAGCGCGCCGTTCGCGTCGAATAGCTTGTCCGGCTCGTAGCTGCGCATCCAGTCTTCGAGAATTTTCAGATGCGCCGGATTTTCACGGCAGCCCGCGACCGGTACCTGATGGGCGCGCCAGAAGCCTTCGACCTTGAGGCCGTCGACTTCCTTCGGGCCAGTCCAGCCCTTGAGGCTGCGCAGCACGATCATCGGCCAGCGCGGTCGTTCCACAGTCTTCCGCCCGTCGCGGGCGTGCTGCTGGATCGAGCGGATGCTCGCGAGCGTGACATCGAGCGCATCTGACATGGCCCGGTGCATCAATTTGGGATCATCACCCTCGACGAATATCGGCTCGTGGCCGAGCCCGCGGAAGAGGTCGCGGATCTCCTCGTCGCGCATCCGCCCGAGCACGGTGGGGTTGGCGATCTTGTAGCCGTTGAGGTGCAGGATCGGCAGCACAGCGCCGTCATGGGCAGGGTTGAGGAACTTGTTGGAGTGCCAGGACGCCGCGAGCGGCCCGGTCTCGGCCTCGCCGTCGCCGACGACGCAGGCGACGATCAGGTCGGGATTGTCAAACGCCGCGCCGTAGGCGTGCACCAGCGCGTAGCCGAGTTCGCCGCCTTCATTGATTGAGCCCGGCGTTTCCGGCGCCGCGTGGCTCGGAATCCCGCCGGGGAAGGAGAATTGCTTGAAGAGCTTGCGCAATCCGTCCGCATGGCGCCCGATATTGGGATAAATCTCGCTGTAGCTGCCCTCAAGATAAGTGTTGGCGACCATGCCCGGGCCGCCATGGCCGGGACCGCAGACGTAAATCACGTCGAGGTCCAGTGCGCGAATGACGCGGTTGAGGTGCGCGTAGATGAAGTTCAGACCCGGTGTCGTGCCCCAATGGCCGAGCAATCGCGGTTTGATGTGCTCGGGCCGCAGCGGCTCGCGCAGCAGCGGGTTGTCGAGGAGATAGATTTGCCCGACGGAGAGGTAGTTGGCGGCGCGCCAGTAACGATCGAGGAGATCGAGTTCGCTGCTCGCGGCGCGCGATTGTCGTTGATCTGTCATATTCATGCCGACCTTCACCCAGACCGTCACCAACTGTGTTCGGGGACGATTGATCCGTCGGCGGCAGCAAACGGGATCGCGGTGACGGCGGTGTTGCGAGAGGTCAAGGGCGGACGCGCGAAGTTTGGGCAGTTCTACTGTGCATGGGGTTGTTTTCGCGTTTTTCATTGTTGTTCTTGATTTGTTCCTTTGACGTGCTATCTTGGCTTCATGAGTCCAGCTTCTTCTTCTGCTCTCAAGCACCCGCCGGTCACGGCGCCCTCCGAGCCGGCGGGTGCGCCTTCCGATTTCCCAGAGCTTGGCGTCGCCATCGACCGCGTGCGCAGGCGAGGGCGGGGCGCACAGTCCAACGCCAGCGGACGCTTTGAGGCCGAGGCGCGCGTTGCCTTCGACGACGGCTGGCAGAGCCTGGAAGAGCTGCCGCCATTCAAGACCACGGTCGGCGTGGACACCTCGCGCAAGGTGATCACCCGCAACGATTCTCCCGACATCGGCTTCGATCGTTCGATCAATCCTTATCGTGGTTGCGAGCACGGCTGCGTCTATTGCTTCGCGCGGCCGACGCACGCCTATCTCGGCCTGTCGCCGGGGCTCGACTTCGAGTCAAAGCTGTTCGTAAAGCCCGACGCGCCGGCGCTGCTCGAGAAGGAGCTTGCCGCTGCCGGCTACGAGCCGCGGATGATCGCGATCGGCACCAACACCGATCCCTATCAGCCGATCGAGCGCGAGCGCAAAATCATGCGCGGCATTCTGGAAGTGCTGGAGCGCGCCGGCCATCCCGTCGGCATCGTCACCAAGTCCGCGCTGGTCACGCGCGACATCGACATTCTCGCGCGCATGGCCAAGCGCAACCTCGCCAAGGTCGCGATCTCGGTGACGTCGCTCGACCCGAAGCTGGCGCGCACCATGGAGCCGCGCGCCGCGACGCCGCCGAAGCGGCTAGAGACGCTGAAGCAGCTCTCGGACGCCGGCATTCCCACCACCGTGATGGTCGCGCCCGTGATCCCCGCGCTGAACGATTCCGAGATCGAGCGCATTCTGGATGCCGCCGCGCATGCCGGCGTCAAGGAAGCCTCCTACGTGCTGCTGCGGCTGCCGCTCGAGGTGCGCGATCTCTTCCGCGAATGGCTGATGGCGAATTATCCGGACCGCTATCGCCACGTCTTCACCCTGATCCGCGACATGCGCGGCGGCCGCGACTACGATGCCAAATGGGGCGAGCGGATGAAGGGCACCGGGCCAATGGCCTGGACCATCGGCCGCCGCTTCGAGATCGCCTGCGACCGGCTCGGGCTGAACAAGCGCCGCGCGAAGCTGACCACGGATCATTTTGCCCGGCCGAAACAGAATGGCGAGCAGCTCAGCCTGTTCTGAGGCGCGGAGCGTACGAGGTGTGTGATGAGTAAGGAACTTTCGCCTTTGGTGCCGCGGCTTACAGTCATCACGCTTGGCGTGAGCGACATCCGCGCCAGCATCGTCTTCTACGACGCGCTCGGCTTTTCGCGCCGGCTGAAGGCAACCAGCGAGGCGGTTGCGTTCTTCGACACCGGCGGCCCTGTGCTCGGCCTGTTTCCCTGGGACCAGCTCGCAGCCGACGCCAAGTTGGCGGACCAGCCGAGGCCGTCAGCTTTCCGAGGGATGACTCTCGCCTGGAATTGCGCGTCGCGCGAGGAGGTCGATGCGGTGCTGGCGTTTGCGCTTAGCACGGGCGCCACCTTGCTGAAGGCCGCGCACGAGACCGATTACGGCGGCTATTCCGGCTACTTCGCCGATCCCGACGGCCATCCCTGGGAGGTCGTCGTCGCGCCCGGCATCGAGGTCGGCGACGACCGGCGGGTGCATCTGGCGGAGTAGGGCGGCGTGCTTGAATAACGGGAATTGCGCGGGGTTCCCGGTTGCGCGATCGCTGCTGCTTGCGCACGATCCCGGCCATGATTCGGGACAAGACACCGGCCAAGGCAGGGAAGGCCAAGCCTGCGAAGGCGAGCTTTCGCCGCGAGCGCGCGCTGATCAAGCGCGGCGTCTGGCCGATCGCAGGCTGCGACGAGGCCGGCCGCGGGCCGCTCGCCGGTCCGGTGGTGGCGGCTGCGGTGATTCTCGACCCCGACCGCATCCCGCGCGGCATCGACGATTCCAAGCGGCTGACGGCGGAGGAGCGCGAGAAGCTCTTCGACAAGATCTGCGCCACCGCGCAGGTCTCGGTCGCCGTTGCCTCGCGCTCCCGGATCGACCGCGACAACATCCTGCGCGCCTCGCTGTGGGCGCTGAAGCGCGCGGTGGTGGCGCTGCCCGAGACGCCGAAGCACGTCTTCGTCGACGGCCGCGACCGGCTCGATACGCCTTGCGACTGCGAGGCCGTGATCGGCGGCGACGGCATCGTACTGTCGATTGCGGCCGCCTCCATCGTCGCCAAGGTGACGCGCGACCGGCTGATGTGCGCGCTGGCGCAGGACTGCCCCGGCTACGGTTTCGAGCAGCATAAAGGCTACGGCGTTCCCGACCATCTCGATGCGCTCAACCGCCTCGGCCCCACGATCCACCACCGCAGCTTCTTCGCTCCCGTTGTCGCCGCTCGTGCCAAGCACATGCCTTGGTCCGTCGAACCGGTGCGGGACCTGTTTGCGGTCACCGAGGTCGAGGTGCAGGTGGAGACCGCGGTTGAAATCGATGCTTCAGCGGGCCTGTAGCGTAGACTGTCGTTGCCACGACGCGTGGCTCCCTTTATCAAAACAGGCGTGAGCGAATAGGGCCGGCTGGACGGGTTGGCTGCATCTTGCGGGCGTTGCATGCGGTTTACCTCCCTGGTCATCGAGCTCATTCGCGCCCGGCCGCGGCTGATCGTCTGGATTGCCGTGCTGTTGCAGGCCGCGATGTGGCTGCTGGTGCCGCTTCTGTTCTACCGCAGCCCGCCCGGCAGCCTTGCGACCCTGCTGGCCTTCGGCAGGGAATACCAGGTCGGCAGTGATCTCGGCCCGCCACTGTCGGTCTGGCTCGCCGATATCGCCTATCGCGCCGGCGGCGGCCACATGTTCGGCGTTTACGTGCTGGCCGAGCTCTGCGAGATCGCGACCTTCATCACGCTCTATCACCTGGCGCGCGCCGTGGTCGGCACCCAGCAGGCGGTGCTCGCCGTGCTTCTGACCATGACGGTGCTGGCCTTCTCATCGTCCGCGCTCGACTTCGGCCCCCTGGTGCTGGCGCGGCCGTTGTGGACGTTGTTGCTGCTGCATTCCTGGCAGATCATCGGCCAGCGCCGCGGCAATGCCTGGTTCGCCTGGTCGATCGAGGCCGGCCTGCTGCTCCTGACCACGCCGGCCGCGATCTTCCTGCTCGCATTGCTCGTCATCTTCGCGTTCTCGACTGCCGGCGGCCGCCGGACGTTGCGCGCGCTCGATCCGATGTTCGCGGTCATCGTCGTCGCCGTGCTGGCGCTGCCCTATGCCGTCTGGTTGATGCGCGCCGAGACCCTTGTGCTGCCGGCCCTGCCGCAAATTGCCGACCTTAGCGCCCGCGCGATCCACGCCGCCTGGCTGCTCGGCGGGCTTGTGCTCGGCGCCGTGGCGATCCCGGTGCTGACCTTCCTCAACACGCCTCTGTTTGCCGGCAAGAGCGAGGAGGCGCCGATCATCTACCGGCCGCCGGTCGAGCCGCTCGCGCGCAACTTCGTCTATTTCTTTGCGCTCGCGCCGGCTCTAGGCGCGGTCCTGATCGCCGGCCTGTTCGGGCTCGATGCCGTCGTCGGCGGTGCCGGCGTGGTGCTGGTCATGTCGGGCCTCGCCATGGTCGTCGTGGCCGGCGATCTCATCGCGATGCGCCGCGCCCGGATGCTGCGCACGGTGTGGCTGGCGGCGATCGTGGCGCCCGCCGCCGGCGTCGTACTGGCCGTGTTGTTCCTGCCCTGGAGCGGCACCGGCGAGATCGCGACATCGATGCCGGCGCGCGCAATCTCGGACTTTTTCGACGACAGCTTTGCCCGCCGCACCAACCATCGCCTGCGTGCGGTCGCAGGTGAAACCGAGCTTGCGAGTTTGATCGCGCTGCACTCCGGCCGGCCGCATCTGTTCATCGACGCCGCGCCCGCGCGTACGCCATGGATGTCACAGGCAAAATTCAGCGAGACCGGTGGCGTCGTGGTCTGGCGCGCCTCCGATACTGCCGGCACTCCGCCGCCCGAAATCCTCGCGCGCTTTCCCGGCATCGTGCCCGAGGTGCCGCGCGCCTTCGAATGGCTGGTGACCGGACGCCAGCAGCTCCTGCGCATCGGCTGGGCCATCGTGCGGCCGAAGGGGGCGTGAGGCTCTCGCGCGCTCGGGCACCGAAGCCGAAGGGTGGGCAAAGGCAAGAGCTTGCTAGCCCGCCAGCACCTTGGCGATGGCGCGCAGATCCTGCCAGGCCAGCCGCTTGTAGGACGGCGAGCGCAAGAGATAGGCCGGGTGGAAGGTCGCCAGCGCGCGGATGGTGCGGCTACCGGTGTCGTAGTCGAACCACCGACCGCGCGTGCGCATGATGCCTTCGCGGGTCGAGAGCAGCGTCTGCGTCGACGGATTGCCGAGCGTCACCAGCACGTCGGGGTTCACGAGCTCGATATGGCGCTGAATGAAAGGCAAGCAGATTTGCGTCTCCTGCGGCGTCGGCGTGCGGTTGCCGGGCGGCCGCCAGGGAATGACGTTGGTGATGTAGGCCGCGGTGCGGTTCAGCCCGATCGCGCCGATCATGAGGTCGAGCAGCTTGCCGCTGCGTCCCACAAACGGCAGTCCCTCGATATCCTCGTCGCGGCCCGGCGCCTCGCCGACGAACATGATGCGCGCCTGCGGATTGCCGTCGGCGAACACCAGCCGCGTCGCGGTGTGCTTTAGCGCGCAGCCTTCGAAATTCTGCATGAGCTCGCGCAGTGCCTCGAGTGTCGGCGCGGTGCGCGCGGCCTCGCGGGCCGAGGCAATGGCGATGTCGGGCGCCGGTGCGGCCTCGCCACGCATCACCGCAGGCGCGGCGACAGGCCGCGGTGCTTCGACCGGCGCCGCGCGCGGGGCCGGCGGCGGGGCGTCTAATTCCGCCAGGCGGTCGACCGGTTCCTCCGTGAGCGCACAATCGACACCGGCCTCCAGATAGAAGGCGAGAAGCTCTCGGACGGTGGGTGCGGGCTCAGGGATCATTTGGAAAGTCACACTATTAGTTCATCTTAAGGCGCCTTGCATCCCAGCGGAACGCATTTCCGTGGTTGTCCTACCCGGAAAAATCGGAAACAAGAGAGCGCAAATGACAGGGAACCGTGTCAAGGGCTGAGATCAGATGAGCACCGAAGAACTTCCCCCGCGGGAATCCATGGAATTCGACGTCGTCATCGTCGGCGCCGGCCCGTCGGGCCTGGCCGCGGCGATCCGACTGAAGCAGATCAATGCCGATCTCAACGTCGTCGTGGTGGAGAAGGGCTCCGAGGTCGGTGCGCACATTCTCTCCGGCGCGGTGATCGATCCGGCCGGGCTCGACAAGCTGATTCCGGATTGGCGCGAGGATTCCGATTGCCCGCTGAAGACGCAGGTCAAGGACGACCGCTTCTACTGGATGACGGGCGGCGGCGCGATCAAGCTGCCGAACTTCATGATGCCGCCGCTGATGGACAACCATCACTGTTATATCGGCTCGCTCGGCAATGTCTGCCGCTGGCTGGCGCGCAAGGCCGAGGCGCTCGGCGTCGAGATCTATCCGGGCTTTGCCGCAGCCGAAGTGCTCTATGACGAGCAGGGCGCGGTGAAGGGCATCGCCACCGGCGACATGGGCATCGGCCGCGACGGCAAGCCGAAGGACTCCTTCACCCGCGGCATGGAACTGCTCGGCAAGTACACGCTGTTCGCCGAGGGCGCGCGCGGCAGCCTGACCAAGCAGCTGATCGCCAAGTTCGCGCTCGATTCCAAGAGCGAGCCGGCGAAGTTCGGCATCGGTCTCAAGGAAGTCTGGCAGATCGATCCCGCCAAACACCAGAAGGGCATGATCCAGCATTCGTTCGGCTGGCCGCTCGACCTGAAGACCGGCGGCGGCTCGTTCCTCTATCATTACGACGACAATCTCGTCGCCGTCGGCTTCGTCGTGCATCTGAACTACGACGATCCGTATCTGTCGCCGTTCGACGAATTCCAGCGCTTCAAGACGCATCCGTCGATCCGCGGCACCTTCGAAGGTGCCAAGCGCCTTGCCTATGGCGCGCGTGCCATCACCGAAGGCGGCTACCAGTCGGTGCCGAAGCTGACGTTCCCCGGCGGCGCGCTGGTGGGCTGTGCGGCCGGCTTCGTCAACGTGCCCCGCATCAAGGGCGTCCACAATGCGATGGGCACCGGCATGCTCGCCGCTGAAAATGTCGCGGCCGCGCTCGCGGCCGATCGCGCCAACGACGAGATCGTCGATTACGAGAACGCGTGGCGATCCTCGCCGGTCGGCAAGGATCTGTTCCTGGTCCGCAACGTCAAGCCGCTGTGGTCGAAGTTCGGCACCGTGCTCGGCGTCGCCCTCGGCGGCTTCGACATGTGGTTCAACACGCTGTTCGGCACGTCTCTGTTCGGCACGCAGTCCCATGCCAAACCCGATCGCTCGACGCTCGATCCAGCCAAGCAACACGCGCCGAAGAGCTATCCGAAGCCGGACGGCAAGATATCGTTCGACAAGCTGTCCTCAGTGTTCCTGTCCAACACCAATCACGAGGAAGATCAGCCGGTCCATCTCCGGGTGGCCGACATGAACCTGCAGAAGATGTCCGAGCATGACGTCTTCGCCGGTCCTTCGAATCGCTATTGCCCGGCCGGCGTCTATGAGTGGGTCGAGGAGGGCGCGAGCCCGCGCTACCAGATCAACGCCCAGAACTGCGTCCATTGCAAAACCTGCGACGTGAAGGACCCCAACGGCAACATCACCTGGGTTCCTCCGGAAGGCGGCGGCGGTCCGAACTACGAGGCGATGTGAGGCGCCAGGCGACCAAATAGGTCCGAAGGGTGACGTAGCGCACGTTCGCGTGAGGACTTGGCTGCGGCCACCCGCCGCGGCCACGATAAGGCCACAGTAGCGGCGTCTTGGGGCCCTCTTGGCCGATTTGGGGCGTGCGGAGGGGAGCGCGCGGTCCGAATCCTTGCGGTGAAGCGCCAAAAGCGGCATTGTCCCGACCCGACGGTTCCGGGTCCCGTGTCGCCGGCCGCGTTCGTGTGCGAGACGGCCTTTTGCGTCAAACCCAGGCACTACCAACTCAAGGCGAGCCCTGATGTTTTCAAATCGTTTCAACCGCTGGACTGCTGCTGCCATCGCCCTTGCCGGCTCTGCGATCGTGGCGGTCCCTGGCGGCGTGCTGGCGCAGACGCCGGATCATCCGGCCGACACGGCGGCGCAGTTTCCGACCCGAAACGATCTGAAGTCGCTCACCACCGCCGGCAGCTATCTCGCCGCCCGCCACGCCGCCGTCGAGCGCGACGCAACCTCGGCCGCCGCCTTCTACCGCTCCGCGCTGCGGACCGACCCCAAGAACAACGAGCTGCTCGACCGCGCGTTCATCGCCTCGGTCGGCGATGGCGACATCGACGAAGCGGTCAAGCTCGCCGAGCGCATCCTCACCATCGACAAGACCAATCGCGTCGCGCGCCTCGCGGTCGGCGTGCATGACTTGAAGATGAAGAAATATCCGAGCGCGCAAAGCAACATCAACCAGTCGATTCGCGGACCGATCACCGATCTGGTCGCAACGCTGCTGTCCGGCTGGGCCGCCTATGGTGCGGGCGATGCCAAGGGCGGGGTCGCGACCATCGACAAGCTGGCGGGCCCGGAATGGTATCCGCTGTTCAAGGACCTGCACGCCGGCATGATCCTCGAGAACGCCGGCAAGGAGAAGGACGCGGGCGTCCGCTTCGAGCGCGCCTACAAGCTCGATGATTCCATGCTGCGTGTCAGCGAGGCCTATGCGCGCTGGCTGTCGCGCAACAAGGACGCCGCATCGGCGACCGCGATCTATGAAGCCTTCGACAAGAAGCTCGCCCGTCATCCGCTGATCGTGGAAGGCCTGCGCGAGACCAAGGCCGGCAAGAAGCTGCCGTCGCTGGTCGATTCCGCGCAGGCTGGTGCTGCCGAGGCGCTCTACGGCATCGGCGCCACGCTGACCCGCCGCGGCGGCGAGGATCTGGCGCTGGTCTACCTCCAGCTCGCGCTCTATCTCCAGCCCACTCATCCGCTGGCCTTGCTCTCGCTCGCCGACCTCTATGAATCGGTGAAGCGGCCGCAGATGGCGATCAAGATCTATGAGCGCGTACCCTCGAGCTCGCCCTTGAAGCGTAACGCGCAGATTCAGCTCGCCGTCGATCTGGATTCGGCCGACCGCACCGACGAGGCGATCAAGATCCTCAAGGGCGTGACCGCCGAGGACTCCAAGGATCTCGAAGCCATCATGGCGCTCGGCAATCTCGAGCGCGGCCGCAAGAAGTTTGGCGACTGCGGCGCGACCTATTCGCGGGGCATCGACGTGCTGCCGGCCGGCAACGACAAGGCCAACAGCGTCTGGTACTACTATCGCGGCATTTGCGAGGAGCGCACCAAGGAGTGGGGCAAGGCCGAAGCCGACATGAAGAAGGCGCTCGAGCTGCAGCCCGACCAGCCGCATGTCCTCAACTATCTCGGCTATTCCTGGATCGACCAGGGCGTGAACCTCGACGAAGGCATGAAGATGATCAAGCGTGCCGTCGAGCAGCGGCCCGACGACGGCTACATCGTCGATTCCCTCGGCTGGGCCTATTACCGCATCGGCAACTACGAAGAGGCGGTGAAGAATCTCGAGCGCGCGATCGACCTGAAGCCCGAAGATCCCACCATCAACGACCATCTCGGCGACGCCTATTGGCGCGTCGGCCGCACGCTGGAGGCAAAATTCCAGTGGGCGCATGCCCGCGATCTCAAGCCCGAGCCGGACGATCTGCCGAAGATCGAGGCCAAGATCGCCAACGGCATGACGGATGACAATGGGAACTCTTCGGCCGCGCAGGCGGACAAGAAGAAGGACGACGGCAGGGGCGGTTGAGTAACTGGGGGCGTATCGCCGATGCCGGCGTTGGTTGAAGAAGGGCGCGCGAAGGTCAATCTGAGCCTTCGCGTGGTCGGCCGTCGCGCCGACGGTTATCATGATCTCGAAAGCGTGGTTGCGTTTGCCGATTGTGCCGACCGGCTCACGCTGGAGCCGGGTGGCGAGCTCAGGCTTGCGACCACGGGGCCGCTTGCCGCAGCCTGCGGCGAGGCGTCAGACAATCTCGTGTTCAAGGCCGCAAAGCTGTTGGCCGACGTGGTGCCGAATTTGAAGCTCGGCGCCTTCGCGCTCGACAAGGTCTTGCCGGTCGCAGCCGGTATCGGCGGCGGTTCGGCCGATGCGGCGGCGGCGTTGCGCTTGCTCGCGCGTCTCAACAATCTGCCGCTCGATGATCCCCGGCTCCAGAAGGTCGCACTCGCGACCGGCGCCGACGTGCCGGTGTGCCTGTTCTCGCGCGCCTGCGACATGACCGGCGTCGGCGAGCAATTGCTGCCGCTGGCATTGCCGAGCATGCCCTGCGTGATGGTCAATCCGCACGTGCCGGTTGCGACCAAGGACGTGTTCAGGGAATTAGGCCTGCGCAACGGCGAGCTGCTGGTCGGCGCCACGTCGGTGCTCGACTCCCCGGCTTGGCCGGACGAGGGCGCCTCCATCGCCGACTGGGTCGATGTTCTCGTAACCGTCGCCAATGATCTCGAAGCCCCGGCGCTGCGCATCGAGCCCGTCATCGGTGACGTGCTGGGCGCTTTGCGCTCTTCCGCCGGCGTCAAGCTGGCGCGGATGTCCGGCTCGGGCGCGACGTGCTTTGCGATCTACGGCGCGTCCGCGGAGGCGCATGCCGCTGCCGAAACGATTCGGCGCGACCATCCCGGCTGGTGGGTGCACGCGGGAACGCTGAGCTAAGTATTCCCTCGGCGACGGTCCCGCAGGTCCCTTAGGGTGGGTTAGCCGCAGGCGTAACCCACCACTGTTTGTATCCGCGGAGACAGAAGAGGTGGGTTACGCCCGGCGACTGCGCTTCGCGCAGCGCAAGGCTAACCCACCCTACGGCAGCGTGGCTAGCTAGCCCGTGCCGTTCTCGGCAAGCCCGAGAAACCGTCTGATCTCACCCAGCACCTCCGCCGGCTTGTCATGCTGCAGCCAGTGCCCGGCACCGGCGATGGTCTCGATGCGTGCCTGCTGGAAATAGCGCTCCAGTCCTGCTGACCGAGCGCCGGCGAGAAAGCTTTCGCCGGCATTGAGCAGCAGCGTAGGGCAGGCGATGCGCGACCACAGCGCGACGTGGTCGTCCGGCCAGAGTCGGTGCGGCGCGGAGGCGCGCTGGTACGGATCGAACTTCCAGCTATAGGTGCCATCCTCGTTCCGGCGCGCGCCGTGCGTGGCGAGGTGCAGCGCGAGGTCGCGGGCGAGGCGCTTGTTGTGAAGCACCATCTGCGTGGCCGCGTCCTCGAGGGTTGCATAGCGGCGCGGGGCTCGATCGTGCAGCCTGTCGAGCTGGCTGACCCATCTGCCGATGCGCTCATGCGTCGGAGGCTTCGGCGCATCAGGCAGCATCGTCACGCCGTCGAGAACGACGAGCTTGGTGACCTGCTCGGGGAATGACCCCGAAAAGATCAGACTCACCATGCCACCCATCGAATGGCCGATGAGGGTCACTTGAGGCGCTGCGATGCTGCGGACAAGTTGAGTGAGATCGTAGACATACTCCGTCAGCGCGTAGCTGCCGCCCTTGGTCCAGTCGGAATCGCCGTGGCCACGCAGGTCGGGCGCGATCACATGAAAATGCGGTTGCAGCGAGCAGGCGATCGCATCCCAGCTCCGGCAATGATCGCGGCCGCCATGGACCAGGACAAGTGGCGGCGCGTCCTCGTTGCCCCAATCTGCATAATGCAGCCGCAGGCCGTGGGACTCGTAATAGCGACTTTGCGGGACGAGCATCGGGCCGCGGTTCCTCTACTGAATGCGGTATTGGACTAGCCTGCCGCCGGTCATTCGACAAGCAATCGGCGTCATGCCGGCTTCGGCGCCGGGCCGAGTTTGGGCGTCGGCTGATGCGCCGAGCGAGCGCGTTGCCGGATCTTGAGCAGTTTTGCGGCGCGACAGCGACGTGCGGCACGCGACAACGAATTTGGCAGGAGGTGGTAACGCGACCAGGACATCATCTTCATCGAACCCTCCATCGCACCATCAATGGGTGAGCTCTCGGCGATGCCTCGTTCGAATTGCGCGCGTTACATATCGGCAAGTCATGACGGATTGGACAGCTTGTTCATCGGCGTTAAACCTTCGTAAGACACCGAACGCACTCGCCGTTCACCGCCTCCAACGAATGTTAGGAGGTGAAAATCATGAAACTCGTTTCTGCGCTTGTCGGTCTCGCTGCTCTCGGTGGTGTCGCCTTGTCCACCGGAACGGCATCGGCCCAGCCGATCGACGTCCCTGGTGCGTCGGGCGTCGTTCCCAGCGGCTATATCTGCAACGAATGGGGCCATTGCTGGCACCGCCATTACGACGGCGGTGGCTACTATCACCCGCATTATTGGGGTGGTTACGGCTGGCACCGTCATTGGGGCGGCGGCTACGGCTGGCACCCCTGGCATCATTGGCACCACTGGCATCAGTGGTGAAATCCGGGAAAGGGGCTTCGGCCCCTTTCTTTTTTGCGGATGTCTGTCGGGAATGACCCGAGCTAACCCTGCACCGGCCGCCGCGCCAGCGCGAGTGACACGCCGAGGCCGGCGATGAAGACGCCGGAGCCTTGGGTGAGGCGTCGCATCAGCTGCGGCCGTCCGATCAGCTGCGTCCGTGTCGCGGACGCCATCAGCACCACGACGACATCGGCGAGCGTGTTCAGTGTCACCGAGATGGCGCCGAGCATGATGAATTGCAGCGTGGGGCTCGCTGCCGCGGGATCGAGGAATTGCGGAATGAAGGCAAGGAAGAACGCCGCGGTCTTCGGGTTCAACGCCTCGACCAGCACGCCGTCACGGAATGCGCGCTTGCCGCCCGCGGGCTTGCTCGCGAGCGACAGCGCCCGGCCGGCACTGCGAAAGGTCTTGATGCCGAGCCAGACCAGATAGAGCGCGCCGACGAACTTCACGACGGTGAACAGCTCGGCGCTGGCCAGGATGATCGCGGAGATGCCGAGACTGCCTGCGACGACATGAACCAGGCCGCCCAGCGCCGTGCCAGCGGTCGAGGCAACGCCGCTGGCACGCCCTTCCGACAAGGTTCGCGCCGCGACATAGAAGATGCCGGGGCCGGGAATGGCGGCAATGACGAGGGCGGCGGCGAGGAACAGCCAGAAATTCGTATCAATCATCCCATTTTCGTAGCGCAGCGCGCCGCGATTGCAAGGCCTGCCGTTAGCCCATGCGCCGGAAGATCGCGCTGGCATTCACCCCGCCGAAGCCGAAGCCGTTGGAGATTGCGTGTTGCATCGGCATCGGACGCGCGCCACCTGCGACGATGTCGATACCTTGCGCGCCCGGATCAGGGTTTTCGAAATTGAGCGTCGGCGGCGCGATCTGGTCGCGCAAGGCGAGCACGGTGAAAATCGCCTCCAGGCCGCCGGCGGCACCGAGCAGATGGCCTGTGGCCGATTTCGTCGCGCTGACCGCGACGGATTTGTTGCGGCCGAACAGCGCAGCGATCGCGCCGAGCTCGCTCTCGTCGCCGGCCGGCGTTGACGTCGCATGCGCGTTGAGGTGCTGCAGATCCGCCGGCGCAAGGTTCGCCTGGCGCAGCGCGATCTCCATCGCGCGGCGGGCGCCGTCGCCGTCGGGCGGACCCGACGTCATGTGATAGGCATCCGCGGTGGTGCCATATCCGACAATTTCGGCGATCGGCGTGGCGCCGCGCGCGAGCGCATGTTCGAGCTCTTCGATTACCAGAATGCCGGCGCCTTCGCCCATGACAAAACCGTCGCGGTCGCGATCGAACGGGCGCGAGGCGCGGGCGGGCTCGTCGTTGGAGGAGCTCGACAGCGCGCGTGCGGCCGCAAAGCCGCCGAGACTGACGATGTCTATGCAGGCTTCGGCGCCACCGCAGATCGCGACATCGACCTCGCCCGCGCGGATCATGCGCGCGGCATCGCCGATCGCCTGTACGCCGGCGGCGCAGGCCGTGACCGGCGTTCCCAGCGGACCCTTATAGCCGTATTTGATCGAGACGTGGCCGGCGGCGAGATTGGCGAGAAACGAGGGGATCGTGAACGGCGACAGCCGGCGCGGGCCACGCTGCTCGGTGATGCGCACCGCCTCCGCCATCGCCGGGAAGCCGCCGACGCCGGAGGCGATGATCGTCGCGGTCCGCTCCAGTGACGCTGCATCCTGCGGCGTCCATTTGGCTTGCGCGACTGCCTCTGCGGTGGCGAGCAGCGCAAACAGGATGAAGCGGTCCATCTTGCGCTGATCTTTTGGTGCGGCGGCCTCCGCCGGATCGAAACCGCCGTCGGCATCGTCGGCCTTGTCGGGCACGAGACCGGCAATGCGTGCGGGCAGCGCCTGCGACCATTGGGGCAGCGGGCGCAACCCGCTCTGTCCGGCGAGCAGCCGGCGCCAGGACAATTCGACACCACAGCCGAGCGGCGACACCGCGCCCATTCCCGTCACGACGATACGACGCATGTCAGGCTCCAGCCGGCGCGACCGCCGGGTTCATGGCTTTGAGCGAAGTCAGCCGCCGCCGCATCAGGCGGCTCGCGCCGGGGCCTGCGATCACCACCGCATTGGCGAGCGTGATCGGTTGCATCTCGGCGGCATCGACCACGACCGGATCGAGCGGCCGGCGATCGTCGCGGTTCGCCAGCAGGATGGCTTCGCCCTTCGGCGCGAGATGCTTGTTGCCCCAGGCCAGCAGCGTGGCAATCACGGGGAAGAAATCCCGCGCCTTGTCCGTCAGCACATATTCGTAACGCGGCGGCCGCTCATGATAGCGGCGGCGGACGAACATGCCGGTCTTGGTGAGATGGGCGAGACGCCGCGACAGGATGTTCGGCGCGATGCCGAGATTGCGCTCGAACTCGTCAAATCGCGTCGAGCCCTGAAACGCATCCCGCAGGATCAGAATGCTCCACCACTCGCCAACCGTCTCCACGGCGCGTCCGACCGGGCATTCCAGGATCGAGGGGGATTTGGGCTGCATCGAGAGAAGGTAGTGGAGTGACTTGCAAAATGCAAGTTAATGGGTACTCGGAGGTACAGATGGAGGTGTCGTGAGGTGGCAAGAAGTGTGGCTGTGATTTGCGATGAAAGTTGGAGAACGGCGCTCGGGCACCTTGCTCCGTCATTGCGAGCGCAGCGAAGCAATCCAGAGTCCCTTCGCGGAAAGATTCTGGATTGCTTCGCTGAGCTCGCAATGACGAGGTGGGAGCAGTGGTGGCTTAACTCACCGTCTTCGCTGGGACGAGGATGTGGCCGCGGTGCGCGCCGTAACGCTCAGCCTAATGCGACCGCGCCAGACAGAACGCCACCACCTGCTCCAGCGCGCTCTTCATCGGCGAGGAGGGGAACAGCGCCAGCGCGTCGACGGCCATGGCGCCGTAGTGGTGGGCGCGGCTGATTGTGTCCTCGAGTGCGCGGTGCTTGTTCATCAGACCGAGGGCGTGATCAAGGTCGCTGTCGCCGATCTCGCCGCGCTCGAGCGCCTTGATCCAGAAGGCGCGCTCGGTGTCGTTGCCGCGGCGGAAGGCCAGCACGACGGGCAGTGTGATCTTGCCCTCGCGAAAATCGTCGCCGGTGTTCTTGCCGAGTTTTGCGCTCTTGCCGCCATAGTCGAGAACGTCGTCGACGAGCTGGAAGGCGATGCCGAGATTCATGCCGACCGAGCGGCAGGCGGTCTGCTCGGCCTTCGGGCGGTTGGCGATTACGGGGCCGACCTCGCAGGCGGCTGCGAACAGCTCGGCGGTCTTGCCGCGGATCACGGCGAGATATTCGTCCTCGGTGGTGGCGGTGTTCTTGGCGGCGGCGAGTTGCATCACCTCGCCCTCGGCGATGGTGGCGGCGGCCGCGGAGAGGATGTCGAGCGCGCGCAGCGAACCGACCTCGACCATCATGCGGAAGGCCTGGCCGAGCAGGAAGTCGCCGACCAGCACGCTGGCCTCATTGCCCCAGAGCATGCGTGCCGACAGCTTGCCGCGGCGCATCTCGCTCTCGTCGACGACGTCGTCGTGGAGCAGGGTCGCGGTATGCATGAACTCGACCGAGGCCGCCAGCTTGATGTGGCCGTCGCCGGTGTAGCCGGCCAGATTGGCCATGGCGAGCGTCAGCATCGGCCGCAGCCGCTTGCCGCCGGAGGAGATCAGATGGTTGGCCACTTCCGGGATCATGGTCACGTCGGAGCCGGTCCGCGACAGGATGGTGGCGTTGACGCGCTCCATGTCACCGGCGACAAGGGCAACCAGCTCTTCGATCGACGCGCCGGGGGTTTCGAAAGGTACGATGACGGCCACGCCGGTCTCCAATATTTGCCCCGGAGGGGCTATTCTGATGGAAAGACAATAGAAACTGGACGGGGATGCGGCAAGGCCTGTGGAACCATTGACATTGCCGCTCAACCCCTTTCAGGCAGGAGGCTCGTTTGCGTGAACTGGTTCGGACCAACGATATCGTGCTGGTGTCGGCGGTCGGCGCGCTGCTCGACGGCGCCAACATCCATCATCTGGTGCTGGATCAGAACATGAGCATCATCGAGGGCTCGCTCGGCGTCCTGCCGCGGCGGATCCTGGTCCATGAGGACGACGCCATCGAAGCCCGGCAGCTCCTGACCGATGCCGGGCTCAGCCATGAACTGCGCGGCGATGATTGACGTCGTCACAGATCTCACTGAGGACGCCTTTCTCGGCGGCCAGCTGCTCCTGAGGCAGAAGCGATCCGGCCACCGCGCCGGACACGATGCCATCCTGCTTGCGGCGGCGACCGAGGCCCGCGCTGGCGACCGCGTGGTCGATCTCGGCGCCGGCATCGGCACGGCCGGGCTGGCGCTGGCCCGGCGCGTGGCCGGGGTCGATCTTTGTCTCGTCGAGATCGATCCGGAACTCGCCGGGCTCGCGCGCACCAATGCGGCTGCGAATGCGATTGCCGCGGAGGTGATTGTGCTCGACGTCACGGCCGATGCGCAGGCCTTTGCTGTACATGGGCTCATGCCTGACAGTGCGGACTGCGTGCTGATGAACCCGCCCTTCAACGATTCCACGCGGCACCGCGGCTCGCCGGACCAGGCGCGTCACACCGCGCATGTCGCGACCGAGGAGACGCTCAATGCGTGGGTGCATGCAGCGCGTCGCATCCTTCGATCGAGCGGCGTACTGACCCTGATCTGGCGTGCGGATGGCATCGCGGACGTTTTGGCAGCGCTGTCACGCGGCTTTGGCAGTGTGTCGGTCCTGCCGATTCATGGCGAAGCTGAGCGGCCTGCGATCCGTGTGCTGGTGCGCGCCGTAAAGGGCGGTCGGGCACCGCTGCGATTGCTGCCGGGCCTCATGCTCAACGACGAGTCACGCGTGCCTAAAAAAGAGGTGAGGAATATTCTGGAGGGGAGGGCGGTCTTGCCGCTGGCAGAGCCGTGACGGCTTACTGCGGAAGCGATTCCGGCTGCTGTTCCGGCTGGGACGTATAGCGAAGCGCCGTGAAAAGGGCACCAATCAGCATCAACAGCAGATAGATCTTCATGGCATTTCCTCCGCTGCTGTATTGCAGCTTCCAAACGAGGAATCTGCAAAACACGTTCCAGCGAACTTCAATGACAGTCGCGTGATAAGAATTGGTTAATCAGAGGTAACGGAATGGCCGAACAATTGAACGATCGCGCAGGTTCCGGCCTGGCCGACAAGCTGATGCAATACCTGCCGGCGCGCTTCCGCCCCGGTACGGCGGTGGTGCCGGTGGTGCGGCTGTCCGGCGTGATCGGCGCAGTGACGCCGCTGCGCCCGGGCATGTCGCTGGCGGGTATTGCCCGGGTACTGGAGCGGGCCTTTTCGGTCCGCAACGCCAAGGCGGTGGCGCTGGTGATCAATTCGCCCGGCGGCTCGCCGGTGCAGTCGCGCCAGATCTATCTGCGCATCAAGCAGCTTGCGGCGGAGAAGAAGCTGCCGGTGCTGGTGTTCGTGGAGGACGTCGCGGCCTCCGGCGGCTACATGATCGCCTGCGCGGGTGACGAGATCTTCTGCGATCCGTCCTCGATCCTCGGCTCGATCGGCGTGGTCGGCGGCAGCTTCGGTTTCCAGGAGGCGATCAAGCGGCTCGGCATCGAGCGGCGCCTTTATACGGCCGGCGCCCACAAGGCGATGCTCGATCCGTTCCTGCCCGAAAACCCCGACGACGTCGCCAGGGTGAAGGCACTTCAGCGCGAGATCCACCAGATCTTCATCGCGCTGGTGAAGGAGAGCCGCGGCGCGCGGCTGAAGGGCGCGGACGATACTCTGTTCACCGGCGAGTACTGGGCCGGCGAGAGCTCGATCGCGCTGGGCTTGGCCGACGGCATCGGCGATCTCCGTTCAACTCTTCGTGCCCGCTATGGCGAGAAGGTTCGCACCCCCGTGATTGCGCAGCCGACCGGGCTGTTGTCCGGCCTGTTGGGGCGGAAATCGCCCGGCGCGGGCCAGCTTTCGGCTATGGAATCAATGGCCGGGCTGCCGGACGAGCTGATCTCGGCGGTCGAGACGCGGGCGATTTGGGCAAAATTCGGGTTCTAGGAGGAGCCGCTCCCGCGCCATTTGGTCCGAGTTGAGCCAATTGCGGCGCGGCCCGGTCTGCGCAAGAATGTACGTGGGGGCTGAGCATTGTGAACAAGGAACGACCGATGCCGCCGTTCGTCGCTTTCGCGGGCGTTCTGGGCGGGCTTGCCGTGGTCCGCTGGGCCTACAAGACCGCTGTCCGGATCAACCAGGAGCTGGAGGAGATGCGCCTCTCGCGCGTCGCCGAGGCCACCCATATGGGGAATGTCCAGACGCTGAAGCGTGACCCCGTGACCGGAGCGTACCGGCCGGGTTAGCAACTCGGCGCGCACGGTGCGCTCCCTCTCCCGCTTGCAAGCGGGAGAGGTAAGAAGGGCCCCTTTGCCTTGATTCCCATCCCCGCCGTCGATACGGTCCCGCGCGATTCAAAACCCCCCGCGAGAGCCTGATCTGACGATGGACGCCTCATTGCCCGCCCATATGCGCCCGGAACGCTCGTTCCAGGGTTTTATCCTCGCGCTCCAGCGGTTCTGGGCCGAGCAGGGCTGCGTGATCCTGCAGCCCTACGACATGGAAATGGGCGCGGGCACCTTCCATCCGGCGACCACTTTGCGCGCGCTCGGGCCAAAGCCCTGGAACGCGGCCTATGTGCAGCCCTCGCGCCGGCCCAAGGACGGCCGCTACGGCGAGAATCCGAACCGGATGCAGCACTACTACCAGTTCCAGGTGATCATGAAGCCGTCGCCGCCGAACCTTCAGGAGCTGTACCTGAAGTCGCTCGCCGCGATCGGCATCGATTCCGCCCTGCATGACATCCGCTTCGTCGAGGACGATTGGGAGAGCCCGACGCTGGGCGCCTGGGGCCTGGGGTGGGAGTGCTGGTGCGACGGCATGGAGGTGAGCCAGTTCACCTATTTCCAACAGGTCGCGGGTGTCGAATGCGCACCGGTCGCGGGCGAGCTCACCTACGGGCTCGAGCGCCTCGCGATGTATGTGCAGGGCGTCGACCGCGTCTACGACCTCAACTTCAACGGCCGCGATGGTGATGCGAAGGTCACCTATGGCGATGTGTTCCTGCAGGCCGAGCGGGAATATTCGAAGCACAATTTCGAAGTCGCCGACACCGCGATGCTGTTCGAGCAGTTCAAGATGGCGGAAGCGGCCTGCCGAAAATATCTCGACGCAGGCTGGAAGGATGAGAAGCGCGAAGCGCATCTGATGGCGCTGCCGGCCTATGACCAGTGCATCAAGGCGAGTCACGTTTTCAACCTGCTCGACGCGCGCGGCGTGATCTCCGTGACCGAGCGGCAGAGCTACATTCTTCGCGTGCGCGAGCTGGCCAAGGCCTGCGGCGAGGCCTGGATTCATACTGAAGCGGGCGGAGCGGCCTGATGCCCGATCTTTTGCTTGAACTGTTCTCGGAAGAAATCCCCGCGCGCATGCAGGCCAAGGCGGCCGATGACCTCCGCCGCCTTGTCACCGAGAAGCTCGTCGCCGAGGGTCTCGTCTATGAGGGCGCAAAGGCCTTCGCGACGCCGCGCCGCCTTGCGCTTACCGTGCACGGCATCCCCGCGCGCCAGCCTGACCTGAAGACCGAACGCCGCGGACCGAAAGTCGGCGGCCCCGATGCGGCCGTGCAGGGCTTCTTGAAAGCGACAGGCCTGAAGTCGTTGGATGAGGCCAAGATCCAGCGCGACGCCAAGGGCGATTTCTACATCGCGCTGATCGAGAAGGCCGGGCGTGACGCGATCGACGTGCTCGCGGAAATCCTGCCCGTCATCATCCGCACCTTCCCGTGGCCGAAATCGATGCGCTGGGGCGCGCGTTCCGGCAAGCCGGGATCGCTGAGCTGGGTGCGGCCGCTGCATGCGATCATTGCGACCTTCGGGCCCGAGACGGAAGAGCCCGATGTCGTAAAATTCTCGGTCGACGGCATCGAGACGGGCCAGACGACGTACGGCCATCGCTTCATGGCACCTGGCGCGATTTCCGTGCGCCGCTTCGAGGACTACGAAGCCAAGCTGAAGGCTGCAAAAGTCATTCTCGATCCGCAGGCGCGCAAGGACATCATCTTCGCCGACGCCAAGGAGCTGACGTTCGCGCAAGGTTTTGAGCTGGTCGAGGATCAGGTGCTGCTCGACGAGGTCTCGGGCCTCGTCGAATGGCCCGTCGTGATGATGGGGTCGTTCGAAGAAGAGTATCTCGCGATCCCGGACGAGGTGATCCGCGCCACCATCCGCAACAACCAGAAGTGTTTTGTGGTCAAGGATCCCAAGACCGGGAAGCTGACCAACAAATTCGTCCTCACTGCCAATATCGAGGCGAGCGACGGCGGCAAGACCATCGTCGCCGGCAACGAACGCGTGATCCGTCCGCGCTTGTCGGATGCAAAGTTCTTCTACGAGACCGACCTCAAGACCAAGCTCGAGGATCGTCTGCCGAAGTTCGAGCAGATCGTGTTCCACGAGAAGCTCGGCACGCAGGCGGAGCGCATCAAGCGCATCGAGCGCCTTGCCGCCGAGATCGCGCCGCTGGTCGGCGCGGATGTCGCCAAGGCGACGCGTGCCGCGCATCTGGCGAAGGCGGATTTGCTGACCGAAGTCGTCGGCGAATTCCCTGAAGTGCAGGGCCTGATGGGCAGGTACTACGCGCTGGCGCAGGGCGAAGATGTCTCCGTCGCCGCGGCTTGCGAGGAACACTACAAGCCGCAGGGGCCTGCGGATCGCGTGCCGACCGATCCGGTCAGTGTTGCGGTCGCGCTCGCGGACAAGATCGATACGCTGGTTGGATTCTGGGCGATCGATGAGAAGCCGACGGGATCGAAGGACCCGTATGCGCTGCGTCGCGCTGCGCTGGGTGTGATCAGGCTGATTGCCGAGAACGCGCTTCGGTTGTCGCTGATGAAGGTTGCTGCGTCCGCACTTGGCGGCATGTCGGTGAAGCCTGCGGATGCGCAGAAGCTGCCGAACGATCTGCTTGCCTTCTTCGCCGATCGCCTCAAGGTCCAGCTCCGCGAGCAGGGCGCGCGTCACGATCTCGTCGATGCCGTGTTCGCGCTCGGCGGCCAGGACGATCTCTTGATGATTGTCCGTTGCGTCGAGGCGCTCGGCAAATTCCTCGAAACCGACGACGGCAAGAATCTGCTTGCCGGCATCAAGCGCGCCAGCAACATTCTTGGCATCGAGGAGAAAAAGGACAAGCGCGCCTTCGACGGTGTGCCGGATACTGCGCTCTACAGCCTCGGCGAGGAGAAGGCGCTGGCCAAGGCGATCGGCGAGGTGAAGGCGGAAGCGAGCGCTGCTGTCGCGAAGGAAGACTTTGCTGCGGCGATGAGCGCGATGGCAAAGCTGCGTCCGCCGGTCGATGCGTTCTTCGAAAAAGTTCGCGTCAACGACGACGATGCGAAGGTGCGCGAGAACCGGCTGAAGCTGCTCAACGAGATCCGCAGCGCCACGCGCGCGGTGGCGGACTTCTCGAAGATCCAGGATTGATCTCGCAAAAAAAAGCCCCGCCCGGCGGGGGGAAGACCGGGCGGGGCCTGATGTCCGACTACGCGATGCGCGTCAGCCTGATTGAAGTGACGCACCGGACATCGAGTTGAGCAGAGCGTTTTCAAGCGGAGTGGGTACCGGTTCGCGTGAAGAAAACGCGTCCAAACAAGAAGCTAGTCCATTACCTCGACGATGCGGCGCGAGCGCGGCTCGACCAGCACGGTTGCGCCGTTCACGACGGTGTAGCGGTAGGTCGTCGCGCCGAAACGTTGCGGTACGTCATAATAAGTGACGCCGGTTTCGGGTAGGGTGGCGCCGACCACCACGCGATCCGGAATGCTGAAGGCTGGCACACGTTGTTCGACGACATAGTCGCGGAAAGCGGGCCGTTGCTCGACTGCGATGGCCGGTCCGCTGTCGACCACGACGGGTGCGCGGCCAACGGTAATTCCGGTTTGCGCGGACGCCGTGATCGGCGAGCCGAGCGCGACGCCAAGCGCGGCGAGGGCGAGAATCCTGTTCCGCATGGGCAACTCCTTCGAATTGATTTCAGCCGGCGCCAGTGGCGCGACCGGTTGCCAATGCTGCGGCGCGCGTGATGTTCCGGAAAAGGCCTGCCGCATACGCGGCAATTTCGGGCAGTTTTCGCGAAGAGGGGAACCCGTCGCCGCCTCGCGCGTCTCTACCCGCGGAACCCAGTCCGCTATGATCCGCCCGCGATTCGCCTCACGCTCCAGGAAGACTTTTCATGCATCTCACCGTCGCCCACATCTCGCCGATCCTGTCGCTGCTCGCGGGCGTGCTGATCCTGATCATGCCGCGCCTTCTCAACCTGATCGTTGCGATCTTTCTCATCATCAATGGTGCGATCGGGCTCGGATTGTTGAGGTGGCTCCATCTCTAGGCCTTCATTTTCCGGAACTCTTCGACTTGCGCGGGCCTGTCCAAAGTGGTGTAAGGCCCGCAATTCCCGTCCCTCTCGCAGGTTGTGTGCAAGCTATGGCCAAAGCCGCCTCGAAGCCTAAGAAACTGCCAGCGAAATCAAAGCCTTCCGCCAAGGCGAAGGCCGCGCCGGCGGCCCGAAAGTCGCTGCCGAAGAGCGCCTCGAAGCCAGTCGCCAAGGCGACTGTGAAGCCCGCTGCCAAGCCGGCGGCGAAACCCGCTGCAAAGGCTGCGACAAAGGCGGTTGCGCCGAAGGTTGCCGCCAAGGTCGCTGTGAAGGCTGCGCCTGCCAAGGCGGCCCCCGCCGCGGCCAAGGCCGGCAAATGGGTCTATACGTTCGGCGACGGCAAGGCCGAGGGCCGCTCGGAGATGCGCGACCTGCTCGGCGGCAAGGGCGCCAATCTCGCCGAGATGGCCAATCTCGGTCTGCCGGTGCCTCCGGGCTTCACCATTCCGGCCTCGGTCTGCACCTATTTCTACGCCCACGACAAATCCTATCCGAAGGAATTGCAGTCGCAGGTTGAGAAGGCGCTGGATCATGTCGGCAAGTTGACCGGCAAGGTGTTCGGCGACACCAAAAACCCGCTGCTCGTCTCCGTGCGCTCCGGCGCGCGCGCCTCGATGCCGGGCATGATGGACACCGTGCTCAATCTCGGCCTCAACGACGAGACCGTGGAAGCGCTATCGGAGCTCTCAGGCGACCGCCGCTTCGCCTATGACAGCTACCGCCGCTTCATCACCATGTATTCCGACGTGGTGCTCGGCTTCGAGCATCATCACTTCGAGGAAATCCTCGACACCTTCAAGGACGGCCAGGGCTATACGCTCGACACCGACCTCACCGCCGAGGACTGGGTCGATCTGGTCGGCAAGTACAAGGACGCGGTCGCGCGCGAGACGGGGAAGGATTTCCCGCAGGATCCGCATGACCAGCTCTGGGGCGCGGTTGGTGCTGTGTTTTCATCCTGGATGAACGCGCGCGCGGTGACCTACCGCAGGCTGCACGATATCCCTGAGTCCTGGGGCACCGCGGTCAACGTGCAGGCCATGGTGTTCGGCAACATGGGCGAGACTTCGGCGACCGGCGTTGCGTTCACCCGCAATCCCTCGACCGGCGAGAGCAAGCTCTACGGCGAGTTCCTGATCAACGCGCAGGGCGAGGACGTGGTGGCGGGCATCCGCACGCCGCAGGACATCACCGAAGAGGCGCGCAAGGAATCGGGCTCCGACAAGGCGTCGATGGAAGCGGCGATGCCGGAAGCCTTCAAGGAGCTGACACGGATCTACACGCAGCTCGAGAAGCACTACCGCGATATGCAGGACATGGAGTTCACGGTCGAGCAGGGCAAGCTGTGGATGCTCCAGACCCGCGGCGGCAAGCGCACGGCGAAGGCCGCGCTGCGCATCGCGGTCGAACTCGCCAATGAGGGCCTGATCAACAAGAAGGAAGCGGTGATGCGGATCGACCCCGCCTCGCTCGACCAGCTGCTGCATCCGACCATCGATCCCAACGCCAAGCGCGACGTGATCGCGACCGGCCTGCCGGCGTCGCCCGGTGCGGCCTCCGGCGAGATCGTGTTCTCCTCGGACGAAGCGGCCAAGCTGCAAGGCGACGGACGCAAGGTGATTCTGGTCCGCATCGAGACCAGCCCCGAAGACATCCACGGCATGCACGCCGCCGAAGGCATCCTGACCACCCGCGGCGGCATGACCTCGCACGCCGCCGTGGTCGCGCGCGGCATGGGCAAGCCCTGCGTCTCCGGCTGCGGCACCATCCGCGTCGATTACGGCCGTGGCACCATGAGCATCGGTTCGCGCACCTACAAGGCCGGCGACGTCATCACCATCGACGGCTCGCTCGGCCAGGTGCTGGCCGGCCGCATGCCGATGATCGAGCCGGAGCTCTCCGGCGAGTTCGGCACGCTGATGAAATGGGCCGACCAGGTCCGCAAGATCGGCGTCCGCGTCAATGGCGATACGCCGGAGGACGCCCGCACCGCGATCAAGTTCGGCGCGGAAGGCATCGGCCTTTGCCGCACCGAGCACATGTTCTTCGAGGAGACGCGCATCCGCACGGTGCGCGAGATGATCCTCTCCGAGGACGAACAGTCGCGCCGTGCCGCGCTTGCAAAGCTGTTGCCGATGCAGCGCGCCGATTTCGTCGAGCTGTTCGAGATCATGAAGGGCCTGCCCGTCACGATCCGGCTGCTTGATCCGCCGCTGCACGAGTTCCTGCCGCATACCCATGCCGAGGTCGAGGAAGTGGCGCGCGCCATGAACACCGACCCGCGGCGTCTGGCCGACCGTGCGCGCGAGCTGTCGGAGTTCAATCCGATGCTCGGCTTCCGCGGCTGCCGCATCGCGATTGCCTATCCCGAGATCGCCGAGATGCAGGCACGCGCGATCTTCGAGGCTGCAGTCGAAGCCGAGAAGCGTACCGGCAAGGCCGTCGGTCTCGAGGTGATGGTGCCGCTGATCGCCACCAAGATGGAGCTCGATCTCGTCAAGGCCCGCATCGACGCCACCGCGAAGGCGGTGATGCGCGACACGAATACAAAACTCACCTATCAGGTCGGCACCATGATCGAGCTGCCGCGCGCCTGCCTGCTTGCGGGCGAGATCGCGGAGAGCGCCGATTTCTTCTCGTTCGGCACCAACGATTTGACGCAGACCACCTACGGCATCAGCCGCGACGACGCCGCAAGCTTCCTCGGGACCTACGTCTCCAAGGGCATCCTCCCGATCGATCCCTTCGTTGCGCTCGACCAGGAAGGCGTCGGCGAGCTGGTCAAGATCGGCGTCGCGCGCGGCCGCAAGACGCGTCCCTCGCTCAAGGTCGGCATCTGCGGCGAGCACGGCGGCGATCCGGCCTCCGTCGCGTTCTGCCACAATATCGGCCTCGACTACGTCTCCTGCTCGCCCTACCGCGTGCCGATCGCGCGGCTTGCTGCGGCGCAAGCCGCGCTCGGCAAGGCGGTTGCGAGTCAGGCGTAAGACGAAGCGCAGGATTGAGTTGAGAGAGGCGGGGCCAAATCCGCCTCTTTTCATTTGGGGCGATACTCTCTCCCCGTCATTGCGAGCGCATGCCGCCACACACCCGCCGTCGCAATGACGGAGGATGGAACCGCACGCGTCCCGTAATGATACGCGCCGGCAAGAGTTCCTTCACCATTCGCGTTGACCAGATGTTTACCGCTTCACATCAGCCCGCGTTTACCACGCACGCAATCGCCCCGTGAAAACACCTGACATCGCTTGAGTGTGCTTCGCGCGCAACGCCGATTAACGCCCCGGCAACCTAAATTAGATACTCACGATAAAGATCGAATTGCACGGATGTACTGCGGCTCGATTTTTCTAGTGTAAGCGTAGCGTGAGCGTATCGATGTCAGTGTTGCGTAACCATCCGAAGGGTGCGCGGTTCGCATCCTTCGGAATCGGTCTCTGCATCTTCGCATTGATGCCGAGAGAGACCGGCTATCAGGACATAGGCTCGTTGCTGGCGCGTCAGCCCGGCGTCGCCGAGCGTTGGCAGAAGCAGGTGTTCTCTGCAGTCTCGTCCATTCAGCTCGCCACTTACAGTTTCTCGCGTCCGATCGGAACGTCGGTGCCGCAGAGCGCGATGGTTCGCCTCGCGAGCCTCGATGGCCGCGACGTCACCGGCACCGTCACGCGCAATCCGGTATTCCAGGCGCCGACGCGTTACCAGGCCTCCGATTTCCCCAAGGTCGATCGCGCTCTGAAAGGTGACCGCCTCGCTATCGTGACGCCTGCGCCTGCCGAGATGGCGGCACCGCCCGCGGTCCCCGCCCAGCAAGATCCCACGACCTCGAATAGCTCGGTGTTCGGCGCCAAGACTGTTCAGTTGCCGGTCGAGCTGCCTGTCGCGCAGCCGCGAGCGATGTCGCCGGAGTCCGCGGCGGCGCTCGATCCCGAGCTTCAGGAGGCGATGCGCGCGCCACCGCTGCCGCAATATGCCAATCCGCCCAAGGCCGGCGACAATGCGCTGTCCTTTGCAGCCCAGCCGCTCGCCGCGCTGAAGCAGGCGACGATTGTGGCGCCGCCGCGCGATCCCTTCAGCGTCAAGACTTCGAACCTGTTCTTCGGCAGTTCCTCGATTGGCGGCAATGTCGAGAGCATCGAGAGTTGGCAGCCCGGTGCCGAGCCGCTGATCGTGATGCCCGACCCCGACATGAAGCTGGCCTCGCTGTCGCCGCCCTCGGAAGACGTTGTGAAGGACAGCGAGAGCGGCGAAAGCGTCGCGCCGAAGGGTGAGGTCAACGCCGACAACCAGCGCGCCAAATCGCCGGCCGAGCGGCTGGCGCTGGACGACAAGTCACGCGCGAAGTCTGAAAAGTGCCTCGCTGAAGCCGTCTATTTCGAATCCCGCGGCGAGGCCGTGCGCGGCCAGATCGCGGTTGCGCAAGTCGTGATGAACCGCGTGTTCTCCGGCAAATATCCGGACACCGTGTGCGGCGTGGTCTATCAGAACAAGTACCGCCACTTCGCCTGCCAGTTCACCTTTGCCTGCGACAACAATCCCGACGTGATCCGCGAGCCCGAGATGTGGGAGCGCGCCAGGAAGATCTCCAAGGCGATGCTCGATGGTCAGATCTGGCTGCCCGAGGTCGGCAAGTCGACGCATTACCACGCCTATTGGGTGCGTCCGTCCTGGGTCGCCGAGATGAAGAAGATGTACAAATTCGGCGTGCACACCTTCTATCGGCCGCGCAACTGGGGCGACGGCAGCGAGGAGCCGAGCTGGGGTACCCCGGCGCAGACCGCCGCGCTTTCGGCCGAGCTCGTCCAGGAAGCCAAGAGCTCCGCCGAGATGGGCGAAGTCGTGCGGCGGTAGCTTTTCCTACCTCGCCCCGCTTGCGGGGAGAGGTCGGATTGCGTCGCAGATGCAATCCGGGTGAGGGGGTACAGGTCCGTCGGCGATCTCGCATGTGGAGAAAGGCCCCTCACCCCAACGCTCTCAGCGCGAGCGAAGCTCGTCGCGGCCCCGTAAGAACGAGGAGAGGGAGAAGACCGCCTCACATCTCAATATCCAGCGCGCAGTCGAAATTCGGTGCCGAATGCGTCAGTGCGCCGGATGAGGCGTAGTCGACGCCGGTCGCCGCGATTGCCGCGATCGAGTCCAATGTGACGCCACCCGATGCCTCCAGCGCGACCCGTCCCTCGCTCATCCGTACCGCCTCGCGCAGCGTCGCGACGTCCATGTTGTCGAGCAGCACCGCCTCGGCAAGTCCGGTGTCGAGCGCCTCGCGGAGCTGCACGAGCGTATCCACCTCGATCTCGATCTTGACGAGATGGCCGGCATGAGCGCGGGCGCGCTCCAGCACGGGGCGGATGCCGCCGGCGACCGCGATGTGGTTGTCCTTGATCAGGATCGCATCGTCGAGGCCGAAGCGGTGGTTGAAGCCGCCGCCGCAACGTACCGCGTATTTCTCCAGTGCTCGCAATCCTGGTGTGGTCTTTCGCGTGCAGCAGATGCGCATTTTGGTGCCTTCGGTGCGCGCGACGTATTCCGCGGTCAGCGTAGCGACGCCGGAGAGACGTCCGACGAAATTCAGCGCGGTCCGCTCCGCGGTGAGAATGGCGCGCGCTGGCCCCGAAATCGTCAGGACGTGCTGCCCGCGGGTAACGCGCGCGGCGTCACGGACATGCGCGCGCACCTCAATGTCGGGCGATAGCTTTTGCAAGGTCGCCACCGCCGGCGGCAGGCCGGCGATGACGCCGGATTGCCGTGCGACGAGGATGGCCTGCGCTTTGGTCGCCTCGGGAATCGTCGCCAGCGAGGTGACGTCGCCGGCGCGGCCGAGATCCTCGTCGAGCGCGCGATGCACGGCCTCGTCGATGGCGAGCGGAGAGAGAAAGGCGTCGGGATAGAGCAGGGAGGTCGGGGTGATCATGAAATACTCCGTCAGGCGATCATTGATTGCGCGATGCGCGGCGTTGAATGCTCGGTGAGGCCGTCCGCGACCTCGCGCGCCGCAGCGAGCGTGGTCATCGTTCGCTGCGCCAGTGCAGGGTTCTCCGCAGGATGGTCGGAGCGGAAATGTGCGCCGCGGCTTTCACGCCGGCTCCAGGCTGCGGCGGTTACGAGCAGGGCGGCTGTCGCCATGTTGCGAACGCTGATGCTCGTGGCCGCGTGCTCGAGCGCAGCAAAACTGCGCACGGCGTCTGCAAGCCCGTCGCGCTCGCGGATCACGCCGACATGCGTGCTCATCATCGTGCGCAACCGCTTCACGCCGGCTGCATCCGGCGCACCGCCGCGCGGCGTCACCAGCGCCTCGGGGAGGCGGGCGGGTGAAGGGATCGCGTGGCCGGCGATGTCGTCGGCGATGCGTGCGGCATAGACCACGGCCTCCAGCAGCGAATTGGAGGCAAGTCGATTGGCGCCATGCGCACCGGTCGACGACACTTCGCCGCCGGCCCACAGCCCGTCGATCGAGCTGCGGCCGCGTGCGTCGACCGCGATGCCGCCCATGTGATAATGCACGGCCGGCGCGATCGGGATGGCTTGCGTCGCCGGATCGATGCCGGCGGCGATGCAACTTGCATGCACGGTTGGGAATTTGTCGGCGAAACGTGCGCCCAGCGCCTGCCGCGCATCGAGGAAGGCGCCGCGTCCGCCTGCGATCTCCGCGAACACGCCGCGGGCCACGATGTCGCGCGGCGCGAGCTCGGCGAGCGGATGGAGTGCCGCCATGAAGCGTTCGCCCTGGCCGTTGATCAGCGTCGCGCCTTCGCCGCGCAGCGCCTCGGTCGCGAGCGGCGCGGGATCGCGGCCGACCATGATCGCGGTCGGATGGAATTGCACGAATTCAGGGTCGGCGATCACAGCACCGGCGCGGGCTGCGATCGCAAGGCCCGATCCGTTGGCCTCGGCCGGATTGGTGGTGACGGCATAGAGATGGCCGATGCCGCCGGTCGCCAGCACAATCGTTCGCGAGGCGATCATTATGGGTCTTGCTGAGAAATTGCCAGCCTCGCGCAACTGAAGGCCGGTGACGGCGCCGTCCTCGGTGAGCAGTGCTTCGGCGACAAATCCTTCGATCAGGCGGATCGACGGCGTGCGGCGCACGGCCTCGCTCAGCGCCGCGATGATCGCAGCACCCGCGCCGTCGCCACGGACGTGGACGATCCGCCGCGCCGAATGCGCAGCTTCCCGCCCCACGGCAAGCCGGCCTTCCAGATCGCGATCGAACGGCACGCCGTAGGCAAGCAGATCGTGAATCCGCAGGCTCGCCTCGCGCGCGATGCCGAGCGCGACCGCTTCATCGACGATGCCGCCACCGACCGCGATCGCGTCCGCCGCATGCGCTTCGGGGCTGTCGCCCTCGGCGACGGCGGCTGCGATGCCGCCTTGCGCCCACGCCGATGATGCCCCCTGTCCGAGCGGTGCCGCCGAGATCAGTGTCACCGGCCTCGGCGCGAGTTTGAGCGCGCAGAACAGACCAGCGAGGCCGCCGCCGACGATGACGACGTCGTCGGTGGAGCGGGTGAGGTTGTGGATATTGTTTGTTGTCATGATTGTCTCCAAGCTCTCCGCCGTCGTCCCGGCCTTCGCCGGGACGACACGGTGGGAGTTGCTGCGGTTTGTGCTTAATTTCTCAAATTGATCATCCGCTCGACCGAGCGCCGTGCGCGCGCCGCAAGCGCCGGATCGATCGCGACTTCCTCGCCGAGCGTCAGCAGGCTCTCCAGGATGTTGGACAGCGTGATGCGCTTCATGTGCGGGCAGAGATTGCAGGGGCGCAGGATTTCGACGTCGGGCAGCTCGGCGCGGACATTGTCGGCCATCGAGCACTCCGTGATCATCACCAGCCGCTTCGGCCGCTTCTCGCGCACCCAGTTGATCATGTGCGCGGTCGAACCTGTGAAATCGGCTTCCGCCAGCACGTCCGGCGGGCATTCGGGATGTGCGATGATCTGCACGGAGGGATCGGCGTCGCGGAAGGCGCGCAGCTCGTCGCCCGTAAAGCGCTCATGCACCTCGCAGGCGCCGTTCCAGGCGATGATTTTGACGTCGGTCTTCGAGGCGACATAGGTCGCGAGATAGCGGTCGGGCAGGAAGATCACGGTTGGCGCGTTCAGGCTCTCCACCACCTGTACGGCATTCGACGAGGTGCAGCAGATATCGACCTCGGCTTTCACCTCGGCCGACGTGTTGACATAGGCGACCACGGGCACACCGGGAAATTTTTCGCGGAGCAACCGCACGTCGGCGCCGGTGATGCTGGCGGCGAGCGAGCAGCCGGCCCGGGAGTCCGGGATCAGCACGGTCTTGTCCGGATTGAGCAGCTTTGACGTCTCCGCCATGAAGTGGACGCCGCACTGGACGATGATATCGGCCTTCACCTTGGTGGCCTCGACGGCGAGCTGAAGCGAATCGCCGCCGATGTCGGCAACGCCATGAAAGATCTCCGGCGCCTGGTAATTGTGAGCGAGGACCACCGCGTTGCGCACGCGCTTCAGTTCATTGATCGCGTGAATCGTCGGCGCCATCAGCGGCCATTCGATCGGTGGGATCACATGCTTGACGCGCTCGTAGATCGGCGCGGTGGCGCGTTCGATCTCGCTGGTCCATTCCAACGAGGGCCGCGGCAATGCGGGGCCGGTTCGCGCTGGCGCGACGTGGGTGATGGTCTGGCCCTGAGGGCGATTGTCAAAATCGTCAGGGCCGTAAATTCCAGTGATCGGCATCGAAGCCTCCCGTGCATGACAATTATGCTCAAGAAGAGTATATAAGGAGCCTGAGAAATCCGGCCGAGAGGGCCGGTGGGTTTCGCCAAGGCTTATATATGCTCAATCTGAGTAAATCGAAGATAACACGCTGAACCGGGAGCCGCTAGGGCTCGCCACACACATTCTCGTCAATTCCAGTCTCGTCACGCCCGGCAAGACAGCGATGAAACGCAATGCTCCAGCGACAGCCCTTCGTGGAACGCAATCATTTTCGGCTTGGGGTTTTCATGCACCTGCATTAAACGCCTAACCAGCGGCTGCTGATTTGCAGATCCGCCAAATGGCCGAGGAGGAGGACCCATGTCGACACAAGCAAGCGAGCTCGGTTCGACCTCACGCTCCTCTAACTGGCGCACGCCCGCGGTCGTCATCCTGTGCGGCTGCGCGATTGGCATGCTGGGCTTCGGTCCGCGCTCGGCGCTGGGCTTTTTCGTGCAGCCGATGAGCCACGAATTCGCCTGGGGCCGCGACGTGTTCGGCCTCGCCATCGCCTTTCAGAATTTGCTGTGGGGATTGGGCCAGCCGATCGCAGGCGCCATTGCCGATCGCTTCGGCCTGTTCCGCGTGATGTGCGTCGGCGCACTGCTCTATGCCGGCGGCCTTCTGCTGATGCGTTATTCCTCGACGCCGATGTCGCTCAACATTGGGGCGGGCGTCATGATCGGCTTCGGTCTCGCCGGCTGCTCGTTCAACCTGGTGCTGTCGGCGTTCACGAAACTCCTTCCGGCCGAGAAGCGCGGCCTTGCGCTCGGCGCCGGCACTGCCGCGGGTTCGCTCGGCCAGTTCCTGTTTGCGCCGATTGGCGTCGCGCTGATCGACAATGTCGGCTGGCAGCAGACGCTCACCCTGTTCGGCTTCCTGATGCTGCTGATCATCCCGCTGGCGCTGGCGATCTCGACGCCGCCGGTCGCAAGCACGGCCAGCACGGCGCCTGCGGATGACCAGACCATCACCAGGGCGCTCGCAGAGGCCTTCGGTCATCGCTCCTACGTGCTGCTGGTGCTCGGCTTCTTCACCTGCGGCTTCCAGCTCGCCTTCATCACCGTGCATCTGCCGGCCTTCCTGGTCGACCGCGGCATCTCGACGCAAACCGGTGGCTGGGTGATCGCGGCGATCGGCCTGTTCAACATCATGGGCTCGCTCAGCGTCGGCTATCTCCAGAACTCGCTGCCGAAGCGCTACATCCTGTCGGTGATCTATTTCACCCGTGCGCTCGCAACGCTCGCCTTCATCTTGTTCCCGATCACGCCGTTCTCGGCGATCGCGTTCGGTGCGGTCTCCGGCCTGACCTGGCTGTCGACGGTGCCGCCGACCTCGGCGCTGGTGGCGCTGATGTTCGGCACGCGCTGGCTCGCGACGCTCTATGGCTTCGCCTTTGTCAGCCATCAGGTCGGCGGCTTCCTCGGCGTCTGGCTCGGCGGCATCGTCTTCGAGAAGTTCGGTTCCTATACGCCGATCTGGTGGCTCTCGATCCTGTTCGGCGTGCTCTCGGCGCTGATCAATCTTCCGATCGTGGAGAAGCCGGTCGCACGAGCGGTTGCGCAGCCCGCCTGATCGGCTAAACATCCCGGTCAAACAAGTCAGGGAGTTTGCTGTGGCCATGTTCAAGGCGATCCGGATCGACAAGGCCGACAAGGGCACCACCGCCGCGCTCACCCAGTTCGACGAAGCCGAACTGATGGACGGCGACGTCACCGTCCGCGTGGAATGGTCGACGCTGAACTACAAGGACGGCCTCGCGCTGACAGGCAAGGCGCCGGTGGTGCGCCGCTTCCCGATGATCGCCGGCATCGACTTCGCGGGCACGGTCGAAGCCTCCTCGCATCCCGCGTGGAAAGCGGGCGACAAGGTCGTCTGCACCGGCTGGGGCATGGGCGAGACCCATCTCGGCGCCTATGCCGAGAAGGCGCGGGTGAAGGGCGATTGGCTGGTCGCCCTGCCGCAGGGCCTGTCGGCGCGCGATGCCATGGCGATCGGCACCGCAGGCTTCACCGCGATGCTCTCTGTGCTCGCGCTGGAGAAGCACGGCGTCTCGCCGAAGAGCGGCCCGGTCGTCGTGACGGGTGCAGCGGGCGGCGTTGGCTCGGTCGCAACCGCCGTGCTGTCCTGGCTCGGCTACCACGTCATCGCCTCGACCGGCCGCGCCTCGGAGGCCGATTACCTGAAGAGCCTGGGCGCTGCCGAGGTGATCGACCGCAATGAATTGTCGGCGGCGGGGAAACCGCTTGCCAAGGAGCGCTGGGCCGGTGGCGTCGATAGCGTCGGCTCGACCACGCTCGCGAATCTGCTGTCGATGACCAAGTATGGCGGCGCGATCGCTGCCTGCGGTCTCGCCGCCGGTATGGACCTGCCGTCTTCTGTCGCACCCTTCATTTTGCGCGGGGTGTGCCTTCTCGGCATCGATTCCGTGATGTGCCCGATCGAGCCGCGAAAAGCCGCCTGGCAGCGGTTGGCATCCGACCTGGATCGGTCGAAACTATCTGAAATCACTACGGAAATTCCGCTCGCCGAAGTTCCGGAATGGGGCGCGAAAATCCTGGCCGGCCAGGTCCGCGGTCGCATCGTGGTAAAAATTGTCTAACGGCGTTCAGACTTTACCAACCAAGCTGCTTCAATGTCGCCATGGTTAGTATGGTAAGCAGCGGGTAAAGAGATAAGGCATCGCCCGCTGCGGGGTTGGTTCGGAGTAGAGCATGCTTGCGCGTATTGTGTTGGGGGCTGTCACGGCAGCCGTGACGTTTGCGCCGGCTATTGCCGGAAGCATGAATGCCGACGAGGCGCGCCGCTTCGTCGCCGGTAAGGTGTTCGCCTTCACCTGTTTCGACGGCACCCGCGGTGCAGGCCGCATCCTCGACGATCTCGGCGCCGCCGGCGCGGTACAGTTCTCGGGCTCAGGCCCGGTGAAACATCTCCGCCTGCCCGGCAACACGCTCCAGATCCGCGGCCAGAACGTCTGCGCCTCGATCAAGGGCATTCCGTTCGAGCCTTGTTTCAACCTCGAAAAGACCGATGACCGCAGCTTCCGTGGCTCGGTCTCGGGCATGGGCTTCGCCTATTGCGACTTCCACCACCAGGGCGGCAACCAGATGCTGATGGCGCGCGCCGTTGCGCGGCCGCGCTCGCTGCGCAGTACCGAGCAGACCGGTTCGGTCAACACATCGAGCACCGAGGTCGCTGCGCGCGTCGAGACGCCGCGGGTCGAGAGCGGCCGGATCGAGCCAGTGAAGTCGGAAGTGAAGTCCGAAGCCAAATCCGAGCTGAAGAACGAAGGCCCGCTCGAGTTGCGCCGCTCGACCGAGTGACATCAAGCGCAAAACTGCGCGCGCAATTTACCCGCCTTTGACGAATGCATCGCACGCGAAACCGCGGCGCCGTAATCATACGGCCCGCGGTTTTTATGCATTGGTAGCGACTGGCGCCCCAGCCTTGGTAACGGCCGGGGGGCGGCCCTCAACAAGGGTTCAAAAAAATGTCGTTGTATTTCTTCCGCATCAGCACCGGCCGCTATTCCGGCGCCGCCGATCAGCCGTACGAGTTCGAGGATCGCGACGCCGCCTGGAAAGAGATGACCGAGGTCTGCGCCAACCTGCTCGGCAGCATCGTGCGCAATCTGAAGCCGAACGCGAAGTGGAGCATGGAGCTGCTCGACGAGAACAAGGAGCCGGTGTTCCGCATCAGCCTTGTGGGCGAGGCGATTTGTTGCGAACCGCAGGGCGGACGTTAACGGTCGCGGGCATGCGTTAACGAATCCGACACCTGCAAATTCGCGAGCGGACGGTTGGCTGCACGTAATAGCTGCGCAAGTCCGATAGTTTGAGCAGCGTTTCCCGTATTACTACGCGGCTCGCGGCCTCCTTGCTTAACGTTAACGAGGGACGTGCGGGTTAGCCTTCCCCGGGATGTTACGCGCTGCGCCGCAGCCATGCGTCCCCTGGGAATATTGCAATGATGTTCATTCAAAACCTGCGAATTGGCACCAAGCTCGCCATCACCTCGGCACTGACCATCGGCCTCGTCGCGCTGCAGATCTATCTGCAGATGAGCGGAGACACCGATGTCCAGAAGCTCAACATTGGAGCAGCGGGGCAGCAGGCGATTGCGCAGAATGCCGCTGAAGCGAAGGCCTCGGTGCGCGGGATGCAGATCGGCATCCGCGACATCCTGACGTCATCCTCGCCGGCCGAGATGCAGAAGGCCGTCACCTATTTCAACGACCGGCAGGCGGCGGCCGAGAAGTTCACGGGCGAAATGGCCAAGCTCTCGCGCTCCCCGGAGAATCGCAAACGCATCGATCGCCTCGCTGTGCTGATCGACGGCTTTCTGAAAGGCGAGCGGCAGATCGAGACGATCCGCAAGCAGGAGCTAGCACTCGACGCGAAAAAGGACGGTGAAGCGGCGGCACAATTCGCAAAGCTGGTGTCTGAGGTGGACCGGCTCCGCAAGGAGACCCTGGCGCCGATCAACGACGAGATTTCGGCGCTGACCGACCAGATCACGGCATTCGCCAAGCAAAAGGCCGGCGAGACCCGCGCGGAAGCAGAAGCGGAAGCCGAATCCGTCGCGCGGACGTCGTTCATCACCGGCATGCTCGTGGCGCTGCTCTTGATCGGTGCGTGCATCTTCTCCGTCTTCAGCATCGCGCGACCGATGCGCGCGTTGACGGTTGCGATGGAAAAGCTCGCCGGCGGCGACTTCTCGGTGATTCTGCCGGGGCTTGGCCGCAAGGACGAGGTCGGCGAGGTCGCCGGCGCCGTCGAGAAATTCAAGATCGTGTCCGAGCAAAAGGCGCGCCAGGAAGCGGAAGCCAGGATGCGGCAGGATCAGATCGCGGCCGAGCAGCGCAAACTGGAGATGCGCAAGCTCGCCGATAGTTTCGAAGGCGCCGTCGGCGAGATTGTCGGCACGGTGTCGTCGGCTTCGACCGAGCTCGAGGCGTCCGCAACGACGCTGACCTCGACCGCCGAACGCACGCAACAGCTCACCACCGTCGTCGCGGCGGCCTCGGAGGAAGCCTCCACCAATGTGCAATCGGTGGCGTCGGCGACCGAGGAACTATCGTCCTCGATCACCGAGATCAGCCGCCAGGTGCAGGAATCCGCGCGCGTGGCGAGCGAGGCGGTCGGCCAGGCGCGTAATACGACCGAGCGTGTCAGCGAACTGTCCAGAGCGGCGACGCGCATTGGCGACGTCGTCGAGCTGATCAACACCATCGCGGGCCAGACCAACCTCTTGGCGCTCAACGCCACGATCGAGGCGGCGCGCGCCGGCGAAGCGGGCCGCGGTTTCGCCGTCGTCGCTTCGGAGGTCAAGGCGCTGGCGGAGCAGACGGCGAAGGCGACCGGCGAGATCGGCCAGCAGATCTCAGGCATCCAGACCGCAACGCAGGAATCCGTCGGCGCCATCAAGGACATCAGCGACACCATCGAGAAGCTGTCCGAAATTTCCTCGACCATCGCTGCCGCCGTTGAAGAGCAGGGCGCGGCGACGCAGGAGATTTCCCGCAACGTTCAGCAGGCCGCACACGGCACGCATGCGGTCTCGTCCAATATCGCCGACGTACAGCGCGGTGCGAGCGAGACCGGCTCTGCGTCCTCGCAGGTGCTGTCCGCGGCGCAGATGTTGTCCACCGACAGCGATCGGCTGAAGCTGGAGGTCGGAAAATTCCTGGAGACAGTGCGGGCGGCCTGATTGCGACGCCCGCCTGTGTGCCTCTGGTAGCGGCCACTCCGGAACGGCGCAGTTCCTATCAGCGCGTGTGATTAACTTGTTAAGCGCGCAATCCGTGCTTGTTTTCATGGATTTTGGCTGCGATCCGGTAGTTTCCCGGGATGTGTTGTTAACCAAATCGGAATGACAGGCGCTCAGCTTTTTTAGCAAGGGCGACCAACGCCGAGGGCAGCCGACAATGACTTGGCTGCGCATCCCCAAGGAAGCGTGCCCATGTTGAGCCTCATTCAGAATTTGCGGATCGGGACCAAGCTGGCGATTGCGTCGGCGCTCGGAGTCCTCCTGGTCCTCGCCTTGAACGCCAGCCAGTTGATCGGCAACGGTAATGTGCGCCGCTCCAGCGAGGCTGCAGTCGAGCAGCAACAGCTCGCGCGCGAGGCGGTCGAAGCCAAGCTTGCCGTGCGCAGCATGCAGCTCGCGGTCCGCGACATCCGGCTCGCCAACAATTCAGGCGAACTGCAAAAGGCCGGTGACGCGCTCATCGAACGTTCCGGGACCCTAAGTCGGGTTGCCGAAGAGATGCTGAAGCTGTCGCGGGCACCGGACAACCGGGCGCGGATAGAGAAGCTTGGTGGTCTCAGCGCGAACTACCTTAAGGCAGCACAACAGGTCGCATCGGTCCGCGGCGAAGCGCTTGCAGTCACCGGGGCGGATGCTGCTGCGCGCCTCACCAAGTTAGCCGAAGAGGAAGCGCGTCTCACCCGCGGGACCACGCTGCCCATCGCGGCCGAACTGGACCAACTGACCGGTCAGGTTGCCGATTTCGCCAAACACAGGAGCGAGGAAGAAGTCGCCGGCTCGTTGCAGGCGATGGTGTCCAGCGAGGAGATCGGGCTGACGGTCGGCGGATGCGCCGTGCTCGTCCTGATCGGCTCATGGCTCATGTCCTTCCTGACCATCGCTCGCCCGATCCGCGCGCTGACCGTCGCCATGGACAAGCTCGCGGGAGGAGATTTCTCCGTGGTGCTGCCCGGGCTCGGCCGCAAGGACGAGGTCGGTGGTGTCGCTGCAGCCGTCGAAAAATTCAAGCTCGTATCGGAGCAGAAGACGCGCGAGGAAGCGGAGGCCAAGATCAGGCAGGACCAGGCCGCGGCCGCACAGCGCAAAGCCGAGATGCATGAGCTCGCAGATAGCTTCGAAGCTGCAATCGGCGAGATCGTTGATACCGTATCCTCGGCCGCGACCGAGCTCGAGGCGTCTGCATCGACGTTGACCTCGACGGCCGAGCGCGGGCAAGGGCTCGCCACGATGGTCGCTGCGGCTTCGGAAGAGGCTTCCACCAATGTGCAATCGGTGGCCTCGGCGACCGAAGAGCTATCGTCCTCGATCACCGAGATCAGCCGTCAGGTTCAAGAGTCGGCGCGGGTGGCCAGCGAGGCGGTTAGCCAAGCCCGTACCACCACAGACCGCGTGGGTGAGTTGTCCCAGGCAGCGACGCGGATCGGCGACGTGGTCGAGCTGATCAACACCATCGCTGGCCAGACCAACCTCCTGGCGCTCAATGCCACCATCGAGGCGGCGCGCGCCGGTGAAGCCGGCCGTGGCTTTGCCGTGGTGGCCTCCGAGGTCAAGGCGCTTGCCGAGCAGACTGCGAAGGCGACCGGCGAGATCGGCCAGCAGATTGCCAGCATCCAGACTGCGACGGAATATTCGGTCGGCGCCATCAAGGACATCAGCGACACCATCGAAAAACTGTCGGAAATCTCCTCGACCATCGCGGCCGCCGTCGAAGAGCAGGGCGCCGCGACGCAGGAAATCTCCCGCAACGTGCAGCAAGCGGCCGAAGGCACCCATCAGGTGTCGGCCAACATCACCGAGGTGCAGCGCGGGGCGAGTGAGACCGGCTCGGCCTCCTCGCAGGTGCTGTCGGCTTCCCAGATGCTGTCCGGCGACAGCAATCGCCTCAAGGTCGAGGTCGGCAGGTTCCTGGGGACCGTTCGCGCCGCCTGACGGCGCCATCCTCTCAACAGATTCAAGCCTGCAACCGCCGCGCGTGACTGCGCGGCGTTTGCGCGAGCATATTGCGGCGCCGCGACGAATGAGCTGCAGGGTTAACCTTCCGGAAAAGCGACGCAGGCATGATCCCCGCAATATTCCGGGTGTTGAGTCGCCCGTCTGTATTGCGTCCTGAGCGTTTTGGAGCACTTTCATGAGCGGTCTTTCCATCCGCCTGACCCATAAGGTCATGGCGATCGGGCTCTTTGGCTTGGTCGGGCTCGCCGCCTTCGGCGCGATCTATCAGATCGGCAGCCTCTCCGAGGACGCCTCCCGCGACGTCGCCAACCGAGCTCGCACGATCGCCGACCTCAACAAGCAGCTCTCGATCGAGATGCTGGAGGCCCGCCGCAACGAGAAGAATTTTCAGCAGCGCCACAACGAGAGTTATGCCAAGGCGCATGCCGAGCTGATCGGCCCGATCAACCGCGATTTCGACGAAGTCGAACGGCTGATGTCGACGGGCGGCATGGGCGCCCTGTCCGACAAGACGAAGCAGGCCCAGGAGGGCTTCAAGCGTTACACTGCGGATTTCAATGCGCTGGTCGCTGCCGAAACCAGGCTCGGGCTGAACGAGACGCTCGGCCTGTCCGGCTCGCTCCGCACCGCCGTGCATGACATCGAGGCGAAGCTGAAGGAGGTCGACGATCCAAGGTCGACGAGCTGGATGCTGATGATGCGCCGGCACGAGAAGGATTTCATGCTGCGGCGTGACCCAAAATACATTGCCGAGGTAAAAAAGGCGGCGGCTGAATTCTCCAAGGCGATCGAGGTCGTCGCAGTTCCTACGGCAGTGATGAACGACATCACGGCCAAGCTCCAGAAATACCTGTCCGAGTTCGCGGCCTGGGCCGAGACCGCGCAGCAGAGTGCGGCCCTGGATGCCAGCATGATGAAGACGTTCCGCGAGCTCGAGCCGGGGATGCAGGAGGTGCGGATCACGGTCGAGGGCCTCTACAAGCAGGCCGACGCAGCCGAAGCGGCGACCCGCGACGCAGTGCGCATGTGGATGATGATCGCGTTCCTCATCACCGTCGCGGTGCTCGCCGTGGTCGGTTTCTTGCTCGGACGCTCGATCTCGAAGGCACTGTCCGGCATGGTCGAGGCGATGACCCGGCTTGCGCGCGGCGATCTTTCGATTGTGGTTCCCGGCATCGGACGCAAGGACGAGATCGGCGAGATGGCCGGTGCGGTCGAGGTGTTCCGGACCAACATGACCGAGGCCGAGCGGCTGCGCGCCGAGCAGGCCGAAGCCGACACGCGACGGCGAGCGCAGCGCAAGGCCGACATGAGGCGGCTCGCCGATGATTTCGAAGGCGCGGTCGGTGAGATCATCGAGACCGTCTCATCGGCGGCAACAGAGCTCGAAGCCTCTTCCAATACACTGACGCACGCGGCCGAGCGCTCCAACGGGCTTGCCACCTCGGTGGCGTCGGCCTCGGAGGAAGCGTCCGCCAATGTGCAGTCGGTGTCAGCAGCGAGTGAGGAGATGACGTCGTCGATCTCCGAGATCAGCCGACAGGTGCAGGAATCGGCCCGCGTCGCCGACGTCGCTGTCGAGCAGGCGCAGCGCACCAATGCGCGCGTCGGCGAATTGACCAAGGCCGCAGGGCGCATCGGCGACGTCGTCGATCTCATCAACACCATCGCCGGTCAGACCAATCTGCTGGCGCTCAATGCCACGATCGAGGCGGCGCGCGCCGGTGAGGCGGGCCGGGGGTTTGCAGTGGTGGCGAGCGAGGTGAAGGCGCTGGCCGAGCAGACTGCCAAGGCAACCGGCGAGATCGGACAGCACATCGGCGCGATCCAGACCGCGACACAGGACTCGGTCAGTGCGATCAAGGAGATCGGCGACACCATCGCGCGGATGTCGGAAATCTCCTCGACCATCGCCGCCGCCGTCGAGGAGCAGGGCGCCGCCACGCAGGAGATTTCCCGCAACATTCAGCATGCCGCGCAGGGCACCTCGGACGTGTCGGCCAATATCGGCGAGGTTCAGCGTGGTGCGGGCGAGACCGGGGCTGCGTCGGCCCAGGTGCATTCGGCGGCGCAATCGCTGTCGCAGGAGAGCAACCGCCTGAAGAGCGAAGTCGCGCGCTTCCTGGATTCGGTGCGGGCGGCGTGACGGCTTAGGTCGCCATGTGCCGATATCGCGCTGCACCGGTGCGCTGGTGTGGCGTGACGGGATGTTCGTGCGAACGCAACAAATGGTTGCAGTCAGGTTAAGTATCGAGAATTGGCAAATCAGTAGTTCCCCTAGGTTCTTGTTAACGCCTGTTTGCAACTATGGGCGCAATCTTACCGGATAAGAACCAGCCAGCATTGTTGGAATGACCACCGCCCACCGTCACGGCGCGGCTGATTTGCGCGTTCAGGTATCATCGGGATTTGTCGTGATGTCGAAGTTGTCGATCGTCTTCAAGCTACTGACTGTGTTGTCGGTCCTCGTGCTCTCGCTTGCCGGCGTCGGCGTCGTGGCGATCGGCACCATGCAGAACATCAACTCCCACACCGTCGAGATCGCGCAGAGCTGGCTGCCGAGTGTCCGTGCGCTCGGCTCGATCCGCGCCGATGTCAACGAGTTGCGCGTCGCGCTCCGCCTGCACCTGATGCAGGATACCGCGGAGGGCAAGGAGGCCGCCGAGAAGCGCCTCGCCTCGCTGCGCGAACGCATCGAGCAGACCCGCAAGACCTACGAGGCGCTGATCACGACCGCCGAGGAGCGCTCCATCTATGGGCAATGGACGACGGCCTGGGGCGAGTATCTGAACGGCGTGCAGGAAGTCATGGCGCTGTCGCGCAAGAGCCCCGGCAAGTTCCCGACTGAGGCCAACGAGCTGCTGCAGACCAGGGTCGCGAAGATGGCCCAGGCCGCCGATCCGCTGCTGACCAAGGATATCGAGCTCAACAACCGCGGCGCCGAATCCGAGACCAAGCAGGCGGCCGACAGCTACGCGATGATCTTCCGCATCCTGGTCGGCATCATCATCGCCTCAGTCGCGATCGCGATCGGCGCCGCCTATTACCTCGTCCGCGACGTGTCGCGAGGTATTGCCTCGATCATTAGCCCGATGCAGGCCCTCGGCGAGGGTGATCTCTCGGCCGAAGTGCCGCATCGTGGCGAGAAGACCGAGATCGGCTCGATGGCGGATGCGCTCCAGATATTCAAGGAAGCGCTGATCGCCAAGAGGGCTGCCGACGAGGCGGCTGCGCGCGACGCCGAGGCCAAGATCGAACGCGGCCGCCGGGTCGATGCCATCACCCGCAAGTTCGAGGCCATGATCGGCGAAGTCGTCGGCACCGTCTCTTCGGCCTCGACCGAGCTCGAGGCGTCCGCGACGACCTTGACCAACACCGCGCAGCGCGGTCAGGAGCTGGCGACGGCGGTCGCCGCGGCCTCCGAGGAAGCGTCGACCAACGTGCAGTCCGTCGCCTCGGCTTCCGAAGAGCTGTCGTCCTCCGTCACCGAAATCAGCCGTCGCGTGCAGGATTCGGCCCGCATGGCCGCGGAAGCCGTCGATCAGGCGGCGCGGACCAATGCGCGCGTCAACGAGCTGTCGCAGGCCGCCTCCCGCATCGGTGACGTCGTCGAGCTCATCAACACCATCGCGGGCCAGACCAACCTGCTGGCGCTGAACGCCACCATCGAGGCGGCACGCGCCGGCGAGGCCGGCCGCGGTTTCGCCGTCGTCGCCTCCGAGGTCAAGGCGCTGGCGGAGCAGACCGCGAAGGCGACCGGCGAGATCGGCGCGCAGGTCGCAGGCATCCAGTCGGCGACGCAGGAATCAGTCAGCGCGATCCAGGAGATCGGCGGCACCATCGAGCGGCTGTCGGAAGTGTCCTCCGCGATCGCTGCTGCCGTCGAGGAGCAGGGCGCGGCCACCCAGGAGATTTCGCGCAACGTGCAGCAGGCCTCGCTCGGCACGCAGGAAGTCTCGATGAACATCACCGACGTGCAGCGCGGTGCGATCGAGACCGGCTCGGCCTCGACGCAGGTTCTGTCGGCGGCGAAATCGCTGGCGACCGACAGCACCCGCCTCAAGGTCGAAGTCGCGCAGTTCCTGGAATCGGTCCGCGCGGCCTGATCCTCAACTCCCCGCCTGCTGAACCGGCGGCGGAGCCTGCCGCCGGAACAGGATGCGCTGGTACAGCCAGCCGATCGCGACCAGCACGATGCCGAGGCACATGAACGACAGCGCGCGGTAAACGCCCGTCAGCGTCGACATGTCGATCACGAAGGCCTTCAGGATCGTCAGCGCGATGACGGCGGCCGAAGCTAGCCGCGCGCGCTCGGAATTGACTGCTAGGCCGATGCCGAGCAGCACGACGCCGAAGGCGAGCCAGCCGATCGAATAAGTGTATTGCTCGGCCCCCGTGGTCTCACCGCTGGTGAGGAACGGGCCGTGATAGAAGCGGCGGATCTCCAGCGTCAGGTACGACAGCGCGAACACCAGCGCGGCGCCCGCGATTGAATTCGCATAGATCTTGCCCCGCGCGCCGACCACGGCATAGGCGAGCAACAGCATCAGCACCGCCGGCAGCGCATAGCCGAGCAGCAGCAGGTTGAACACCGCGCCGCCGACATCGATGCGCCAGATCAGCGGGTTCTCCAGCAACAGCAGGCCGAACACGCTGATGAAGCCGGCGATCGCCGTCAGCACGACAGCGCCGATAGTGTGCACGATGGAGCGGCTGCGCAGCCGCAGCCGCTCGAGCCCAATCGCCATGGCGAGCGCGACGCAGAGCTGCAAGGCGGCCTCGAGCAGTGACGGCGCTGCGATCATGTCGCCGCCGGTTGTGAGATGACGAACCTCCATGAAGGCGAGCAGCGCGGTGAACAGGATCGCGGCCGCCTCCACCATGCGCAGCGGCGCGTCGTCACCCCTGCGGCGCAGGAACATGCTCGCCGCCCAGAACGAGGCCGCCGGCAGGCCATAACCCCACAACAGCCAGTTGAAGATCGGCGTGGTGCCGACGGCATCACCGACGATGCGCGGATCGTAGGCGATGCGGGCGGTGACGAGGCCGGCGAAGATGGCGGCGAGCCAGCGCAGGAACGGGATCGGCCGCTGCATCGCAATCCAGGCGGTGCCGAGCGACATCAGCGCCAGCGCGATGGTGAGCCAGCCCTTCTCCAGCGCGAAGGTCAGCGCCAGAGCCAGCGCGCCGAGCGTGCCGGTCGCGAGCAGCGCCGTCGAGATCGCAAGGCCCGGCCGATTTTCGCGTCGGGTCAGCGTTTCCGTTGCAAACCCGAAGGCAGCGGCCAGTAGCACCGCGAGGATCGCGAACGGGATCGAGCGGTCGAGATGGGCGATGCGGGCATAGAGCGCGACCAGGATCGCGATCGGCGTGGTGACGCCGGCCGCCGACCACACCACGGGAATGATTGCCGAGTTCGAGCGCCCCTGCGCGAAGAAGCCCGGTATGCCGAAGCCGGCGGCGAAGATCGCGGCCATCACCAGATGCAGCGTCACCGCGCTATCGGTGGCGGTCGGCGTGATGCCGGGCATGGGCCCGCCCGGCAGCACCAGCATGTCGGGATTGGCGCGCACGGCCCATTCGGCGAACACGATGAACACGGTCGCAGCGGCCGCTCCCAGCGCGCCGGTCGCGGCCTCCGCGCGCCAGGCGACGAACAGCGTCGCTGCAACAAGCAGCGTAAAGGCGATCAGCGCGAGATCAGCATGTGCGCTCGACAGCACGATCAGCATCCCGCCGAACAGATAGGCGCCGAGCGCGCTCGACGAGACCGGCTCGATCTGTCCGTCCTCGATGGTCGGGCCAAACATGAAGCCGCAGACCACGAGCAGTGCCGCCAGCACGAAGCCGGCGATCACATGGAAGGCATGCGGCGCGACCTGCAACTCACCAATATCGAGTCCCGGGAAGGTCCAGAGCACGGCGAAGACGATCGTCGTCACGGCCAGCCAGCGCCACAGCCTGATACGAGCGAGGCCAAAGCTCGCGGCGGTGACGATAGCGAGATAGATGTATAGCGCCCAATAGTCCGGCTTGCCGCTGGAGACAAGCACCGGCGTCGCAAAGGCGCCGACCACGCCGAGGCCCGCGAGCGCCGGCCCGTGCAGCAGCGCAGCTGCGAGCGTGCCTAGCGCGACGAGGCCGAGCAGCACGAAGGCCGTGGCGGGCACCAGGAAATCATAGAGCGCGTAGGCTGCGTATATGGTTGCGAACGCCACGGCCGTTCCGGCCGCGGTAAGGATCGCAGGGATGTTGGCGATCGGCAGCGCCGCGATGGTCGAGATGCTCTCCTTGCGCCGCGTCCATTCGCCGGCGCCCAGCAAGGCGAGCGCGAACAGCCCGCCGAGGAATACACGCACGCCGGGGCCGACCAGGCCAGCCTCGATCGAATAGCGCACCATGAAGAAGCCGCCAAGCGCGAGCGCAAGCCCGCCGATCCACACCACCCAGCGCGTGCCGAGCCGTTCCTCGAAGCCGGGTTCTGCGGCAGGCACGGGAGGCGGCGCGACTTTGTCGGTGCTCGGCTCGAGCGGAGGCGGCGAAACCTGTTGGGCGACCGGCGGCGCCAGCTCGGTTTCGGGCACAAGCGGCGGTGGCTCGGCGGCAATTGTCGCGAGCGCCTCAGGCGCCGGTGTGGGCATCAGCGGCGGCGGCTGCACTTGCCGTTGCGCGTACAGCATCGCCTCGAGCGAGTTCAGCCGCCGGCGCAGCTCGGTCGCCTGGCTGGTGGCCTTGATCGCGATCAGGAAGGCGACGATCGCGATGAGAATCGCAAGGTCGTCGAACGGGGCGTCGAACATTAAGGCCTCCAGGCAATCGGCGGGCAGGGGCCGATCACAAATCTTGGTCTAGCGCCGGGAGCGCACGCGCAAGCCGGGCGCCGGCCGCTCCTGGAGTACGTCGCGGCGAAAGCGATAGAGCGCCGCCGGTCTCCCGCCGGTCTGTGTCGACATCACGCCGGTCGGTTCGACCAGCGCTTCGGTTTCAACCAGACGGCGGAAATTCTGTTTGTGCAAATGCCGGCCGGAGATCGCCTCCACCGTGTACTGCAACTCAGTGAGTGTGAACTCGGCGGGCAAAAGTTCAAACACCACAGGGCGATACTTCAGTTTTGCGCGCAGGCGCGCGATTCCCGTGGCGAGAATTCTGCGGTGGTCGAACCGCATCGAGGTGCCGAGCGCGGGCAGCGCCTTGCGCGCCAGGGCCGCAGGCCGGCCGTCGCGCCGCGCCTCCTGTACGAGGCCGGCCTCGTACAGGAGTTCATAGCGATCGAGCACGCGCTCCTCGTCCCAGGCCGCACCCTCGAGGCCGAAATAGAACCGCACGCGATCCCTGCGCGGCAATGCGCGCGTGGTCTCGGGCGGCTCCTCCTCGGCCCATCTGTTGAGCTCCGGGATGATGTCACGGGCGATCATTGCAGGCGGCGACTCGCGCCAGTCTTCCCAGGGGAAGAAGCGATACCAGGGCTCGAAGCTCGCCGCGCTCGCGGCGCCCTCGGCAGTGCGCGTCAGCGCGAGATAGCCGATCGACACCATATGCGCGCCAGTGTCGCCGGCCTCCGCATGGCGGCCGCGGTCGCCAAAGGTGTAGAGCTGCTCGACATAGCCGAGCCGCAAGCTTGCCTGTTGCTCGACCCAGGCGCGCAGACCGATCTCGAAGGTGCGATGGCTCGGCGCATCGAACGGGCCGAACGGCAGGCCGGTCAAGCCGTCGGCGCCGTGCGCGGTCAGCACAAGCGGCTCGTGATCCTCGATCGCGACGATCGCGGCAGTCAGGCCGATTTCTATCGGCGTCAGCGGCTTGTCGCTCATGCGGTAATCGACAGGAAGAAGAAATTCGTGGTGGTCGGATCGGTATATCCGCGCATTCGCTGCACCTCTCCCGCTTGTGGGGGAGGTCGACGCGCTCGAAGAGCGCGGCGGGTGGGGGCTCTCTCCCCACGGGGGTTCTCGCTCGCGGAGATACCCCTACCCCAACCCTCCCCCGCAGGCGGGAGAGGGAGCGCACCTTCGATGTGGCGCGCTGATGTCATTCGAGCTCGATCACGAAGGGGCGGCCCTCGACCAGCATCTCGCCCGGGCCCATCTCGTCGAGCGCGCGCAGCATGCGACCGTTGCGCCCGAGCGCACGGTCGGCGAGGCTGACGATGCGCCGGTTCGGTGAGGCGATCGGAGAGGCCGCGCGGATCTTCTTCGCAATCTCGATCTCGTCGCGATCCGGATTGAGCGCGCAGACGGCGGCGAACGCGCTCGCCGTGGAGCGGCTGATGCCGGCATAGCAATGCACCACCAGCGGCGCGTTGCGGTCCCAGCCGCGGACGAAATTCAGCACCTGGCCGATATGAGCCTCGGAGGGGGCGACAAAGCCGTCCATCTCCTCGGTGATGTCGTCCATCGACACCTTGAGATGGTTGGCTGGGAGCACCGACACCGGCCGCACCACCTGCTCGACATTGGCCATCACGGTCAGCACATGGCTGGCCCCCGTGAGGCGGACGGTTTCGGGAAGGGCGGCGAGCGAACAGACGTGGATCATGGGAAAACCTTTCGCCGACGATTATAGCGAGCGCCGTAGGGCGGGCAAAGCGAAGCGTGCCCACCACTTTAACGCGATCGTGAAAAGATGGTGGGCACGGCGCAAACGCGCCTTTGCCCACCTTGAGGGACCTACGCAAACACGGCGCCAAACCGCTCCAGAAACTGCTTCTCGGCGCGAGCCGCCGTCCAGGGCGTCAGATAGTCGCGCCGGACGCTGTCGGAGAGGCCGGGATCCCGGCCGAACAGGCGCTTCGCCTCGCTCTCGCCGAAGCCGGCGAGCTCGGTCGCCTCCAGATAGGCCGCGCCGCGATCGGCGGCCTTGATCGCCAGCGTGATCTCGTCGGGCAGCACCGGCGGCAGGCCGAAGCGGATGTGGATGGCACCGAGCAGGCGCTTCTCCACGGCCTTGTAATGGCCATCAAGTACCGCCTTGAACGGCGAGATCATGTCGCCGATCACGTATTCGGGCGCATCGTGCAGCAGTGCTGCAAGCCGCATGCGCTCATCGACGCGCGGGATCTCGTGCCGCAGCACGGTCTCCACCAGCAGCGTGTGCTGCGCGACCGAGAAGATATGCGCGCCGATGGTCTGCCCGTTCCAGCGGGCGACGCGCGCCAGCCCATGGGCGATGTCGGCGATCTCGATATCGAGCGGGGAAGGGTCCAGCAGATCGAGCCGCCGGCCCGACAACATGCGCTGCCAGGCGCGGGATTCCGCTGCGCGCGCGGTCTTCCTGGCCGTCATTTGGCCTTGAGGCGCGGCTTGCGCTGCAGCTTGCTGCAAATCGCGTGGCAATGGCAGTCGACGAGATGGTCGTTGACGATGCCGGTCGCCTCCATGAAGGCATAGACGATGGTCGGGCCGACGAATTTGAAGCCGCGCGAGGACAGCTCCTTGGAGACCTGCACCGACAAGGGGGTCGAGGCCGGCACGCTCGCGGTGGTCTTGAAATTGTTGACCTTGGGGCGACCGTCCACAAAGTCCCACAGCAGCTTCGAGAAGCCCGGGCCCTTCTCCATGATGTCGAGATAGGATTTCGCGCTCAGAATCGTGCCGTCGATCTTGGCGCGGTTGCGTACGATGCCGACGTCATTCATCAGCGCGTGCACCTTCTTGTCGTTGTAGCGTGCGATCTTCTCCGGCTGGAAATCATCGAACGCTTTGCGGAAATTGTCGCGTTTGCGCAGAATCGTGATCCAGGAGAGGCCGGCCTGAAAACCGTCGAGGATCAGCTTTTCAAAGAGCGCGCGGTCGTCATATTCGGGCACGCCCCATTCGGTGTCGTGATAGGCGACGTAGAGCGGATCTTCGCCCGGCCAGGGGCAGCGGGTCTTTCCGTCGGGATGCAGGCGGGGAGCACGGCTCATGCGATGGGCTGCTTTGTGGGAATGCGGACGACATCGGGATCTGCCAGCTTCAACGCGAGACCGCCAGCGGTGAGCGGCTGGCCGGCATCGAGCGCATCCGCAACGCGGTCGATGCGCACCAGCGCGATGCCCTTGCCGTGCGCAGACGAGCCCATGGTGCCGACGGACTTGTCGCCGGCCATAACACTGACACCAGTCTCGGGCGAGGAGCCCTCGAGCAGCACCTTCACGCTGCGGGTGCGCGCGGTGCCGCGATGCTGCATGCGCGAGACGACCTCCTGGCCGACATAGCAGCCCTTGTCGAAATCGACACCGGCGAGGCGGTCCATGTTGGTCTCGTGCGGGAACGCGTCGCTGTACATGAAATCGAGCCCGCCGCGCGGCACGCCGAGCGCGATGCGATGGGCCTCGTAGTCGGCGGCATCGACCAGCTCGGCGCCGATCAGGTCGGAGAGTTTTTGTTTGAGATCCTCGGGGATCAGGATGCGAGTGCCGAGATGCTCATGGCGTGGATCGGCAAAGGCGAGGTCCGGCTGCGCGGCGGGCTGGCCGTCCCACGCAACGAGCACGCCGAGATCGAGGTTGTCCACCGTCACCTTGGCGCGCAGCTTGTAGAATTTGAGCTTGGTGGCCAGCCCCTCGGCCAGCGGTTTCGGGCAGTCGATCAGGAACCCGCCGCCATGGCCGGTGGGCGCCTCTGTGATCAGGAAATCCACAATGATTTTGCCCTGCGGCGTCAGCAGCGCGCCGAATCGCCCCAGGCCCGGCTTGAGCTTGTCGACATCGGTGGTGACGAGGCCATTGAGGAAGTTGCGCGCATCCTCACCCGCGACCTTGATCACGCCCCGGTCGGTAAGAAACGCTGATTTCATGCGAAAATCTCTTGCGACATGGTGCTCTGGAACGTAAGCCCGCAGGGCATAAACGACAAGACCTCGAGCCCTGCGCTTGGGGACGAGAGAGGCCTCCAGCCATGACCCAGCGTTTCGATGTGATCCTCAAAGGTGGTACCGTCGTCAACCAGGACGGCGAGGCTGTTCGCGATATCGGCATCACCAATGGTCGCATCGCCGAGCTGGGCCCGCTGTCGCAAGGCTCCGCCGCCGAGGTGATCGACTGCAAGGGCCTGCACATCCTGCCCGGCGTGATGGACACGCAAGTACATTTCCGCGAGCCCGGGCTGGAGCAGAAGGAAGACCTCGAGACCGGCTCGCGCAGCGCCGTGATGGGCGGCGTCACCGCCGTGTTCGAGATGCCGAACACCTCGCCGCTCACGGTGACGGAGGCCACTTTCACCGACAAGGTGAAGCGCGCGCACCACCGCATGCATTGCGATTTCGCCTTCTTCATCGGCGGCACCCGCGAGAACGTGCAGGATCTGCCCGTGCTCGAGCGCGCGCCCGGCTGTGCCGGCGTGAAAGTGTTCATCGGCTCCTCGACCGGCGCGCTGCTGGTGGAGGACGACGAGAGCCTGCGCCGCATCTTTCAGGTGATCCGCCGCCGCGCGGCGTTCCATGCCGAGGACGAGTATCGTCTCAACGATCGCAAGTCGCTCCGCATCGAGGGCGATCCGCGCTCGCATCCGGTCTGGCGCGACGAGACCGCGGCGCTGATGGCGACGCAGCGCCTCGTCAAGCTCGCGCATGAGACCGGCAAGCGCATTCACGTGCTGCACATCTCGACCAAGGAAGAGATCGAGTTTTTGCGCGACCACAAGGACGTCGCCTCCTGCGAAGCGACGCCGCATCATCTCACGCTGGTCGCGCCCGAATGCTACGAGCGGCTCGGCACGCTGGCGCAGATGAATCCGCCGGTGCGCGGCGCCGATCATCGCGCCGGCATCTGGCGCGGCATCGAGCAGGGCATCATCGACGTGCTCGGCTCCGACCATGCGCCGCATACGCTGGAAGAGAAGCAGAAGACCTATCCGGCCTCGCCTTCCGGCATGACCGGCGTGCAGACGCTGGTGCCGCTGATGCTCGACCATGTCAACGCCGGCCGGCTGTCGCTCGCAAGGTTCGTCGATCTCACCAGCGCCGGCCCGGCGCGCCTCTACAACATGGCCTGCAAGGGCCGTATCGCCGCCGGTTACGATGCCGATTTCACGATCGTCGATCTCAAGCGCAGCGAGACCATTACCAATAAATGGGTGGCATCCAAGGCCGGCTGGACACCGTATGACGGCGTTCGCGTCACGGGCTGGCCCGTCGGCACCTTCATCCGCGGCCGCCGCGTGATGTGGCAGGGCGAACTGGTGACGGCATCGCAGGGCGAGCCGGTGCGATTTCTGGAGACGCTGAAGCAGTAGGACGCCGCAGCCTCGTCATTGCGAGAAGCGAAGGGAGGAAGCAATCCGGAATCCCTCCGCGGCAGCAGTCTGGATTGCTCACATGGGGAATTGGTGTGTCAAGGCGGTTGTTCAGCTCTTAGTTCGATTGCACGCCAGCTCTTCGTCCCGACCATGGAGCAGTGAAGATGGCGCGCGGAGATCAGGTCAAGG
>JAUEPE010000124.1 GCA_030403585.1 Frankia sp. RB7 | reverse complement strand
ATTTGATGCTGCGCTGGCGCCACAGCACGGACATCGCGGCAAGGTTTTGATGAGTGCGCGGATCAAGTGGGCGCGCATGGTTGCGATCGAGTTCGGGATGTGGCGTTCAGGCCGCGCGGGCGGAGCCTCTGGGTCGATAATCGTCGGATAAGCGAGGTATCTGGACTGGCGCGGTGGAACGAGGTCCTGAGGGGGGAATCGTCGCCTGCTCGGCGATCAGAAAGCCGTAAGCTGCGATGCACAGAGTTGCGTGATGATGGAAGCCGCGCCAGCCGCGTCCCTCGTAGTGACCGAGCCCGACCTCCTGCTTGAGTTCCTGATAGTCACGCTCGATGCGCCAGCGTAGCTTGGCGAGGTCGACGAGCCGCTCGAAGCTGATGGTGTCTGGCATCGTGGCGAGCCAGTATTTGGTGGGCTCTGCTTCACCCTCCGGCCATTCGATCAGCAGCCACTCCGGCGACAGCTTCTCGGGGATCAGTTTGTTGTACCCGACGCGGACACGCA
>JAUEPE010000038.1 GCA_030403585.1 Frankia sp. RB7 | reverse complement strand
TGCAACTCGCCAATAAGGGCAAACAGCGCGTCTACGGTCAACGAGGAGTTGGGCGGCGTCATCCATACCTTGACTCACGAATGCATGTGATCCGTCAAGGCATTCGATCAGTGACCTGGGCAGTTACCGCTTCGCTCGCAATGACGGAGTGTGCGGTTAGAGCTTCCCGAGAGTCGCCAGCACTTCCTTCGCCGCCCGCTCCCCGCTGTCCCTTGCACCATGCGCCGTCGTGAAGAAATTCGGCGACGTGGCTTCTCCCGCGAAGAACAACCGTCCATCCACCGGCGCGGCCAGCACCGCACGGTCGCCGGCATGCCCGGGTAGCGCGTGCGAGTACGATCCTCTCGCAAAGGGATCGTGCCCCCAGCGGGACTCGTACAGCGGCTTCAGCTTGCGGCGGATGTCGTTGCCGAGGAAGCTTGCGATCTCGTCGATGCTGTGCGCGCCGATGGCGCCTTCGCCGGCGTTTTCCAAGGCGCGCGCAAAGCTGCCGCCGAAAAAGCCTTCGATGCAGGGCTGGCCGAACGGGCGGATGTGGTAGGTGCCCATCTCGGTGCGCATGGTGGCACCGCGCAGATTGCCTTCTTTCGGGAAGGCTTCGGCGTCGTCGAGGGCCAGCGTCACCTTGTCGTCGACGCCGAGCGGCAGGCCGCGCGCGGCGTCGAGTTTGGCCGGCAACGGCGGCGAGAAGCGGATCGCTTCATCGGCGATGATATTGGTCGGCACGGTGACGATCACCTTGGCCGCGGTCAGCGTGCCCTGTGATGTCTCGATGCGGACGCGATTATTTGAATGATCGATCAGCGTGACGTTGCAGTTCAGCGCCACCGGGCAGGGTGCGCCATAGGCGGCGATGAGCGCGCCATAGCCGCGGCGGATGCGCCAGTTGAGCTCGCTGTCCTCATAGGCGTCCCAGTCGAGCGTCGACATGTCCTTGAGTTCGCAGCCGTTGATGTAGGTCGAGACCGCGTCGATCATGGGATTCCAGCGGTTGCCGGGTTCGAGGCTCAGGCTCGCGGGCTCGTCCTTGCCCTTCTGCGCGGCCTGCCAGAGGCGCTCGTAGAACGCGTCCATCGCGCGCATGAAATCGTCGCGCTCGGTTTGTGGAAACGCATTGCCGTAGGCGCGCTCGCGCCAGGGCGGCAGGTCCTTGTTGAGCTCGAAATCGAGCGCGCGTGCGATGGGAACGAACGAGTTCTTGTCGGCGGAGTGCAACCAGCCGCAGCCGACGTCGAAGATGACCTCAGGCGAGGCCTGCACGGTCCAGGCGCGGCCGCCAAGCCGGTTGCGCGCTTCCAGCACGATCACGGAGAGGCCGGAGCCTCGCAGTGCATGCGCCGCGCCGAGGCCGGCGGCACCGGCGCCGATGATCGCGACGTCGACGGAGGGAAGGGACATGAGCGGCGAATAGTGAGTGGCGAATGGCGAATAGAGTATAGGAAACAACGCCGCTGGCCAAACGTCCCTATTCGCTACTCGCCAATTCCCATTCGCTCGGTTACGCCACCGCTTCCTTGGACTTTTCGGCGCGCTTGCGCTCGTTCGGGTCGAGGTGCTTCTTGCGCAGGCGGATCGACTTCGGGGTGACCTCGACGAGCTCGTCGTCCTCGATATAGGCGAGCGCCTTTTCGAGGGTCATGCGGATCGGCGGGGTCAGGCGCACGGCTTCGTCCTTCGAGGTCGTGCGGATGTTGGTGAGCTGCTTGCCCTTGAGCACGTTGATCTCGAGATCGTTGTCGCGGGTGTGCTCACCGACGATCATGCCCTTGTAGACCTTCCAGCCGGGCTCGATCATCATCGGGCCGCGATCTTCCAGCTTGAACATGGCGTAGGCGACCGCTTCGCCCTGGTCGTTCGAGATCAGGACGCCGTTGCGGCGGCCCTGGATCTCGCCCTTGTACGGGGCGTAGCCGTGGAACAGGCGGTTCATGATCGCGGTGCCGCGGGTGTCGGTGAGCAGCTCGCCCTGGTAGCCGATCAGGCCGCGGGTCGGCGAGTAGAACACCAGGCGCAGGCGGTTGCCGCCCGAGGGCTTCATCTCGACCAGCTCGGACTTGCGCTCGCTCATCTTCTGCACGACGACGCCGGAATGCTCCTCGTCGACGTCGATCACGACTTCCTCGATCGGCTCCATGGTGGCGCCGGTCGCTTCATCCTTCTGGAACACGACGCGCGGGCGCGACACCGAGAGCTCAAAGCCTTCGCGACGCATGGTTTCGATCAGGATCGCGAGCTGCAATTCGCCGCGGCCCGACACTTCCATCGCGTCCTTGTCCGACGCTTCGACGACGCGCAGGGCGACGTTGCCTTCGGCTTCGCGCAAGAGACGGTCGCGGATCATGCGGCTCGTCACCTTGTCGCCTTCAGTGCCGGCGAGCGGGGAGTTGTTGACGATGAACGACATCGACACGGTCGGCGGATCGATCGGCTGCGCCGGCAGCGGCACTTCGACGGTCGGATCGCAGAAGGTGTCAGCGACGGTGCCCTTGGTCAGGCCCGCGATGGCGACGATGTCGCCGGCTTCGGCTTCATCGAGCGGGGTGCGCTCGAGACCGCGGAACGCCAGGATCTTGGTGATGCGCCCGGTCTCGACCAGCTTGCCGTCGGCATGCAGCACCTTGACCTGCTGGTTCGGCTTGAGCACGCCGGAGGAGATGCGGCCGGTGATGATGCGGCCGAGATAGGGGTTGGCCTCCAGGATGGTGCCGATCATCCTGAAGGGACCTTCCTCGACCGTCGGCGGCGCGACGTGGCGCAGGATCAGGTCGAACAGCGGCTCCATGCCCTTGTCCTGCGGACCCTCGGGGCTCTCGGCCATCCAGCCCTGCTTGGCCGACCCGTACAGGATCGGGAAGTCGAGCTGCTCTTCGCTGGCGTCGAGCGCCGCGAACAGGTCGAACACCTCGTTGATGACTTCGGTCGGGCGCGCGTCGGGGCGGTCGACCTTGTTGATGACGACGATCGGCTTCAGGCCGACCTTGAGCGCCTTGGAGACCACGAATTTGGTCTGCGGCAGCGGGCCTTCGGCGGCGTCGACCAGCACCAGGGCGCCGTCCACCATGTTCAGGATGCGCTCGACCTCACCGCCGAAATCGGCGTGGCCGGGGGTGTCGACGATGTTGACGCGGGTGTCCTTCCACTGCACCGAGGCCGCCTTGGCCAGAATGGTGATGCCGCGCTCGCGCTCCAAATCGTTGGAGTCCATGGCGCGATCCGTCACCTTCTGGTTCTCGCGGAACGTACCGGATTGCTGGAGGAGCTTGTCGACGAGGGTCGTCTTGCCGTGGTCGACGTGGGCGATGATGGCGACGTTACGGAGGTTCATGAGTGAGCTTCTTTGCGGTCGGACAATGGGTTAAGCGCGATCTCGCCGGTCAAGCCGGGACCTCTTCACGGATAACGCTGGAAACGTGGAAAACGGGGCCTGCTACGCCCAAAAAGGGAAACCCGGCCAGATCGACCGGGCACCCTACGCGTTTGCGGCGCAATATAGGGAAAAAACGCCAAAAAACAATGCGTTCTTTCAGGGTTGGTTGACTGAATTTTGTCCGGGAATCCCCGGGGCTTAAGCGATCCCGGACCAAACCGGCCCTTTATTCGCGGGACGGCCGCCCGAACTAACCCTGAGCGGGGCTGTGGTTCGTTTCCTCGGTCGGATAGACCCCGCGCAGCACCTCCTCGAAGTGCATCTTCACGGCGTCGTTGCAGAGGCAGGCACGCAGCTTGAGGCCGTCATGGTTGCGGACCAGGATCGAGCCGCGCCTTGTGTCGAGTACGCCTTCGGCCTTGAACGATTGCAGCACCCGGCTCGCATAGCTGCGGCCGACCCCGAGCAATGTGGCGAGCTGCTCGTGCGTCAGCGGCACGCTGCTTTCGTCGCCGGTCCGCTCCATCGCCGCCAAAATCCATTTGGCCGTGCGCTGCTCGATCGAGTGGATCGCGTTGCAGGCCGTTGACTGAAAGATTTGCGCCAGCATGCAGTCGGCGTAGCGGGCGAAGATGTTGCGCAGCGACGGCGAGCGCAGCTTGGCCGCTTCCAGCTTGGCGACATTGATGCGCGCGAAAGGCCCGCCGAATTTCACGCAGATGCGGGTATAGGCCGGCAGAAACCCTTCGCTGACGATGCCGCCGACTGCGCCTTCGCGGCCGACCAGAATGGTCTCGACGTCGCGGCCGTCTTCGTTGGGGACGAGAAACGTCGCAAGCGCCGGCCCGCAGGGAAAGTGTACGATTTGGACGTCGTCGCCGGGACTATAGAGCAAATGGTTCGCGCCAACGTCGTCAACACTGATGTGCGGTGCGAGCAGCGCATAATCCGCCGGATTCAGGCGCCGCAGCAGATTACTGGCGGGCCGGCTCTCGACCTCGTTTGCCTTGCTGATACGCGCATCCATCGCAAATCCCCTACGCTCCTTCTCGACACTAGCCAGTTGCGTCCGTCCGTTGTGTGCACATGTGGACAGACGTTAGAACTGTTCTGTGGTGAGTTTCGTTCCGGGAACCCTCCGATGCGCTGGGCGCAGGCGTCGGTATGCGGCTGTCCAGATCGGTAAAAACATGCAGCCCTCGATAGCAGCCAGGATCATGATACCTGCCTCCCCGGACGGCTCGGCCGCCATTCCCGCCGATGTTCTGATCGTCGAGGACGATCCGATCATCGCCATCGATTTCGAGGATCGTGTGCTCGGCTTTGGCGTGACGCGCGTGCGCAGCGTGGGTTCGGTGGCGCAGGCGCTGGATGCGATCAATGCACGCGCGCCCGACTTTGCGCTGCTCGATGTCGAGCTGATCCGCGAGAAGAGCTTTGCGATCGCCGAGCGGCTCGCAGCGCTCAAAATTCCCTTCGTCTTCGTCACCGGCTACGGCGCGGAAACCAGCATCCCTGCGCAATTTGCCGCGCGTCCGCGGCTGCAAAAGCCGTGCTCCAGCGATGCGCTGGAGGCGGCATTGCAGGCGCGCGGCGCCTGACGGCGATTTGGCTCAGGCGAGCTTTGGATCGAGCGTCGTCGACCACAGCGCGACGTCGGCGCGATCGCGCAACGTCACAATCATCTGGCCCGAGGCTCCGTCGATCTTGACGTGACCGAAGAACTGCATGCCGGCGGATGGCGGCAGGTTCTGCTTGTCGAGGCCGGGCGCCTTGATGAAGCGCACCTCGGGGCCGAAGGTGTTGTCGAGCTCGTTCGGACCGAACGTTCCGGCGTGCAGCGGGCCCGAGACGAATTCCCAGAACGGCTCGAAATCCTGGAATTGCGCCTTGTTCGGATCGTAATAATGCGCGGCGGCGTAGTGCACGTCCGCCGTCAGCCACACCGTGTTCTTGATCGGCGCCATCTTGATGAAGCGCAGGATGTCGGCGATCTCGAGCTCGCGGCCGCGTGCCGGGCCGTCGCCTTGCGCGAAAGCTTCCGAGCCCTTCTTGTTGGTGGCATCGTCATAGACGATCAGGCTGAGCGGCATGTCGGACGCAATCACCTTCCATGTCGCCCGCGAGTTGAGCAGGCCGCGCTTCAGCCAGGCCATCTGCTCGGGCCCGAGGAAATAGCTGGCCGGGCCGTACTCCGTCTCGAGGTTGGCGCCGTTGCCGCCGCGATAGCTGCGCTCGTCGAGCACGAATACGTCGAGATGCGGGCCGTAGGAGATCTGGCGATAGATCCGGCCCGGCTCATTGATGCTCTCGCGCATCGGATACATCTCGTGGAAGGCGCGGCCCGCGCGCGCCGCGAGCAGCGAGATGTCGCGCACCTTGTAGGTCGCCGGCAGATCCTTCGACTGCGACCAGTTGTTGGTCACCTCGTGATCGTCCCACTGCACGAAGATCGGCACTTCCGCGTTGAAGGCGCGGACATTGTCGTCGGTGAAATTGTATTTGTGCGCGGCGCGATATTCGTCCAGCGTCTCGGCGACCTTGGCCTTTTCGGGAATCGTGACGTTCTTCCAGATATTGCCGTCGGCGAGCTTGACCTCGGCGGGGATCACGCCGTCGGCGTAGATGGTGTCGCCGGAATGCAGCAGGAAATCCGGCCGGTGTTTTCGCATGGCTGCGAAGGTGACCATGCCACCGTCATCGGGATTGATGCCCCAGCCCTGGCCGGCGACGTCGCCGCCCCAGACGAAGCTGACGTCGCGGCGGTCGGCCGGCGCGGTGCGGAAGCGGCCGACCACCGGCTCGCCTTCGATCCCGGTGTGGGAGAGATCGCGGAAGCGGACGCGATAGAAGATGTCCTGTCCGCCCGGAAGATTGTCCACCAGCATCTTCGCGGTGAAGTCGCTCTCCGGCAGCGCCGCGATCGGCGGCAGCGCGCGGGCGTCCTTGAAGGATTCCGTCGTTGCCACCTCGACCAGCATCTGCGCGGGCCGGTCGGTGCGCGCCCAGACCACGCCGCCGTCGAAGGTGACGTCGCCGGACTGCACGCCATGGGTGACCGCAGGCCGATCGGCCGCGCGCGACAGATGCGGCATCGCGATCGCGCCGAGCGCACCGGCGCTGGTGGTGAGGAAACGACGGCGGGAGAATTTGATCTTCATGGCGATGCTCTCGATATCGCGCGGCGCGCTCGCCGAGGCGGCGGTCGCCAGGATGAAGTCCGACGCTATATCGAGACAATGTGACGCGGCAATTACGCGCGCGGGCGCCTATGCGTTGCCGGCGGCCCGGAACTGCGCGCCGGTACGTTGCAGGTTCTGCGGCAGGCTGGACAGCACGGCCTTGCGGTCGGCGACCGCGGTGTGAAACTGGTCGAGCACGATGTTGAAGGCGGTCAGCGCGCCTTCCTCGATCGCGCCGTGATCGAAGCAGCGCAGCGTGTCGCGCAAGATTTCGTCGGCCTCGGCCTGCATCTGGTCGAGCTCGTCAGCCGTCTCGCTCTTGCGGGCGGCGGCGAGCATGTCGAGCAGGCGTTCGCGCAGATGGCTGTTGTTGTCGCGCTCGTCCCTCTTCAGATAGCCCGCGAACCATGCGCCGATCGAGCCCGTGGCGGAAAGCGCCATCAGGCTCCACCAGATGTAATCGCTGTACTTGTCGAGGAAGGTTTTTTCCTCGCCGTCGACGAAGGCGGCGGCGCCCGGATGCACGGGGATCACTGCGTCCTTGTCGGTATCGGGCGTTTCGATCTTCGCGGCCTGCGGGAATTCGGTCAGCAATTGCTGGCGTACCGCGAAAAGCTGTCGCGTGAACGCCGCAACCGTGGTTTCAGACAGGCCCTTGCGCGCCACGACGTGGTGCGAGAAGCTGATCGTCTTGACCTCGTCGTCCGGACGAGAGGGCGAACCACCGTAGGTCCCCGCAGGAATCTCGGACGCTTCATAGACCGGATGATTCTGCGCAATCGCGTCCGCCGAATCGATGGCGAGGAAGGTCAGCGTGCCGCCGTCCTTGGCGGAGGCAGCGATCGCGTCCGACGTGATCTTGCTGTTGACGGGGCCGGCCGCGAGATAGACGTCGGCCTTCTGGGCCTTGATCGCTTCGGCGACTTCGCTCGCCGGGAATTGCACGATCTCGACCTTGGCGGGATCGACGCCGTATTGCTGCAGGATCACCTTGAGCAGATTGACGTTGGCCTGCGTCTTGCCCACCACGCCGACACGATGGCCGGCAAGCTGCGCGATCTTGGTGATCTTCGCGCCCTTCTTCTTGCCCTTGCCGGGCACAGACCACAGCACCACGACGTTCTTGCGCAGCGTCGCGACGGCTTGTGCGTTCTTGGGGACATCGAGATCGCCGCGCACGATGGCGAGATCGGCCTTGCCCTCGGCGAGCAGATCCGCGCTGGCGGTGGCGCCGTCGGTCTGGATCGGGCGCAGCCGCACGAAGCCTTTGCTCTGCGCAAAGGCCTGCGTCAGGGTCTGCACCACTTTGAGGTCATCGCTGTTGGCGGGACCGACCGCGATCTTCAGCGTCACCGGTCGCATCGCGAAATAATAGCCGCCGACCAGTGCGCCGACGATGGCGAACACCAGCGCCAGAGACACGAGCGCCGTCTTCCGCGCCGCGAATCGCGGCGAAGGCGGAGAGGGCGCTTCGGCCAGGTCGGATGCCCCGGTCATCGATCTCCCAAACAGGCGCTTCAGGCTCAGTTTCATCTTGGCCGGCGATTTACGCCCGCAATTGTAGCAAATTTCTTGTTCCGCGGGGTTACATCTCCGTCATGGTTAGCGGATCGGAGAAAGCCCGTATGAACCCGGGGCGTAAGCAAGGTGTTAGGGTAAAGTTCCCCTGAAACGGAGACCATCATGGCAGAACTTCTATCGGCGGACGCACGCAAGCAGGCGCTGGGCGGTATCCGGGGCTGGGCCGAGGTCCAGGACGGCAAAGGGATCGGGAAGACCTTTGTCTTCAAGGATTTCAACGAGGCCTTCGGCTTCATGACCCGCGCGGCGCTGGTCGCCGAGAAGATGGATCATCACCCCGAATGGCGTAACGTCTACAAGACGGTTGAAGTGGTGCTGTCGACCCACGACGCCGGTGGCGTCACCAAGCTCGACGTGGAGCTCGCCACGGCGATGAACGCCATTGCCAAGCTGACGCAGGGCTGACGTCTTGCAGGGGCGGACTGCGTCCCCATCTTGTGATCGACATCGGATGCGGCCATCGGCCGCGCCTGGCTGAACTGGAGTTTTCGAACATGGCTGCCGAACACAGCGTCGGCTTCGAGCCGGCCGATCGGCTCGCGGAAGATCGTGAAAGCGTGCGCCGCCGCTTCTGGCGCAAGCTGAAGCGTGGCGCCACGCGTCTGCCGTTCGCCGAAGATCTGCTCGCCGCCTATTACTGCGCGTTCGACCGGCAGACGCCGCGCCATGTCCAGGCGTCATTGCTGGGTGCGATCGCCTATTTCATCCTGCCGTTCGACTTCATTCCCGACGTGATGCCGGTGCTCGGCTTCACCGATGACGCCGCCGTGCTCGCCACAGCCATTCGCATGGTCGCGAGCCACATCACGTCGGAGCACCGCGACGCGGCGCGCGCTGCGCTGAAGCGCGGGGTGGATGAGGCGGAAGTGGCGTAGCGCACCTCCGCCCGCATCGCTCACGGATGCAAGATCACCTTGCCCATGGCCTGGCGGCCCGCGAGCACCTTCAATGCATCGGCGGTCTGCGCCAGCGGGAAGGTGCGGTCGACATGCGAGGAGATCTTTCCTTCCGCAGTCCACTTCACGAGCTTCTCGAGATTGGCGCGGTTCTTCTCCGGATTCTGTCGGGTCCAGGCGCCCCAGAACACGCCGCGGATGTCGCAGCCCTTCAGCAGGGCCAGGTTCAGCGGCATCTTCGGAATGTCGCCGGCGGCAAATCCGATCACGAGAAAGCGGCCTTCCCAGGCGATCGAGCGCAGCGCCTGCTCGGCATACGCACCACCCACCGGATCGAAGATGATGTCGACGCCCTTGCCGCCGGTGAGTTTTCGCAGGCCTTCCTTCAAATCTTCCTTGCCGTAGTTGAGCGTCAGCTCGGCGCCATGCGCTTTGGCGAATTCGAGCTTCTCGTCCGACGAGGCGCAGGCGATGACCTTCAGGCCCATCAGCTTGCCGAGCTCGCAAGCAGCGAGGCCGGTGCCGCCGGCAGCTCCGAGCACCGCGAGCGTCTCGCCCGGCTTCGGGCTCGCGCGATCTTCCAGCGCATGCAGCGCGGTGCCGTAGATGATGATGATGCCGGCCGCGCGGTCATAGTCGAGATTGTCGGGAATCTTCACGATCGAGGCCGCCGGCAGCGCGATCTTTTCGCGCGCGCCGTTGTGGCCGCAGGAGGCGACCACGCGATCGCCGACCTTGAGGTCGGTGACACCAGGACCGATGCTCTCGATCAAGCCCGAGACTTCCGCTGCCGGCGAGAACGGGAACGGCGGCTTGATCTGGTACTTGCCTTGAATCATCAGGATGTCGAAGAAGTTCAGCGCTGCCGCCTTGATCGCGATCACGGCTTCGCCGGGACCAGCCACCGGATCGGGCACGTCCGCAAGTACGAGATCGTCGGGCTGGCAATATTGCGAGCAGAGGATGGCTTTCATGGCGACACCTGAGCGTTTCGAGGCAGAATTGTAGTTGGCTGTTTCTGCCGGATTTAACGACGGGCGACAATCCGGTTTCTTTGCCCAAAGCGATGCGCAGGCCTATCCTCGCGTCATTGCGATGTAGCGAAGTAATCCAGAAGCCGTGCCGCGGAAATAGTCTGTAGTGCGTCGTCTCGCTCGCAATGACGAAGCAAGAAGAAAATGGAGGATTCAAACGATGTTTGAAACAGGTCTGCTCAGGGGTAAGCGCATTCTCGTCACAGGCGGCGGCTCCGGCCTCGGTGCTGCAATGGGACGCCGCTTCCTCGCGCTCGGTGCCGATCTCATCATCTGCGGTCGCAAGCCCGACCGGCTCGAAGCAACTGCGAGCGAGATGCGTAAAGAGACCGGCGGCAAGGTCACGACAATCGCCTGCGATGTCCGCGACGGTTCCGCCGTCGACAGTATGATGGATGCGATCTGGCGCGAGGCGCCGCTCGACATCCTCGTCAACAACGCGGCCGCAACCTTCATCGCGCAGAGCGAGCATCTGTCGTTCCGTGCGGCGGACGCGATCCTGGCGCCGACGCTGCATGGTGCGATGTATTGCACGCTCGCCGCCGGCAAACGCTGGATCGACGGCAAGCACAACGGCGTCGTGCTCTCGATCCTCTCGACCTCGACCATCACTGGCCGCGCCTTCACTGTTCCCTCGGCGATGGCGAAGTCGGCGGTGCTGGCGATGACCAAAAGCCTCGCAGTGGAGTGGGGCCCGAAAGGCATCCGCACCGTCGCGATCGCACCCGGACCGTTCCCGACCGCCGGTGCATCGGGGCAGCTTCGCCCCGAGGGCCGCGACGAAGGCTGGACCGCGCGCAACCCGATGGGGCGCACGGGCGAGCACAACGAACTCGCCGATCTCGCCAGTTTCCTGGTCTCGGACTGCGCCGGTTACATCAACGGCGAGATGGTGGTGATCGACGGTGGCGCGCATTTGCGCAGTTCCGGTGCCGAGGATTTGTTGCGCTGGACTGACGCGCAATGGGCCGAGCAGCGCGCCGCGCGATCCAAGGGCTGACCCGCTAACTGCCTTCCCAAATTGGACTTTCCCGGTTATCCCTGCGACGGGGACAAAGCAGGACCGGGCCATCTTCCAGTCACAATATTGAGGGAACCACTCGGGCATGTGGCGGGTGCTGATTTTAGCTTTGATGACTGGCGTGACGGCCTGTGGAATCACCGATTCCGCGCGGGCGCAGACGGCACAACCGGCGCCGAAGGCTGCGGCCAAGCCAGCAGCCGCTGCCAAGACGGCGGCCAAGCCCGAGAGCAAGCCGGCGGCCGTTCCCGCGGCGGTTGCGGGTGGCGCGGAGCCGACCCTGATCGGCCAGTTCGGCACCTGGGGCGCCTATTCGGCCACGCCCAACGGCAAGAAAGTCTGCTTTGCGCTGGCCAAGCCCTCGTCGTCGAAGACCAATCCGCCGAACCGGCCACGCGATCCCGCCTATGCCTTCGTTTCGACCCGCCCGGCCGAGAAGGTGAACAACGAAGTCTCGGTCATGATCGGCTATGCGCTGAAGCCGGGCTCGGAATCCTCGGTCGAGGTCGGGGGCGCCGCTTTCGCCATGTATACGCAGGGCGACGGCCTCTGGATCAAGAATGCAGCGGAGGAGGAGCGGATGGTGGAGACCATGCGCAAATCCGCCGATCTCGTGGTCAAGGGCGTCTCGGCCAAGGGGACGGAGACGACCGACACGTTCTCGCTGAAGGGCCTCGCCCAGGCGCTCGACCGGATTTCGCAAGACTGCCGACGATAAGACTGCCGACGATAAGATTGCAGGCGTTAAGGCTGCGGGCGAGAAGGTCGCAATCAGCCGTTCCGGTTGCTATATAGGGCCGGTTCCAAGTTTTTCCGTCATTCCGGGATGGTCCGAAGGACCAGATCCGGAATCTCGAGGTTCCGGGTTCGACGCTTTGCGTCGCCCCGGAACGACAAGACAATCAGGTCCATTCAATGCAACCGACGACCGAGCCGCGCGACGCAATCCTGGTGGAGAAGACTCCGCTCGAAACCTATGTGCCGCCGGCCAAGCCGTCGCTCATCGGCCTGTCGCGCATCGAGCTTGCCGATCGTCTCGGCGAGATCGGTGTGGCGCCTGCACAGCGCAAGATGCGCGTGCAGCAGCTGTGGCACTGGATGTATTTCCGCGGTGCCCAGAGCTTCGACGACATGACCTCGGTCTCGAAGGGCATTCGCGCCGAGCTCGCCCAGCATTTCACGGTCGACCGGCCCGAAGTCGTGGCCGAGCAGATCTCCAACGACGGCACCCGCAAATGGCTGCTGCGGCTGCCGAGCGGTGACAATGTCGAGAAGGCGCATGAAGTCGAGTGCGTCTACATTCCCGAGACCGATCGCGGCACGCTCTGCGTCTCCTCGCAGGTCGGCTGCACGCTGAACTGCTCGTTCTGCCACACCGGCACGCAGCGCCTGGTGCGCAACCTCACCGCTGGCGAGATCGTCGGCCAGATCATGGTCGCGCGCGACCGCCTCAACGATTGGGCCGATCGCGAGGACGGCACGCGCCGCGTCACCAACGTCGTGATGATGGGCATGGGCGAGCCGCTCTACAATTTCGACGCGGTGCGCGACGCGCTTCTGATCGTCGGCGACAATGAAGGCATCGGCATCTCCCGCCGCCGCATCACGCTGTCGACCTCGGGCGTGGTGCCGAACATCGTGCGCGCCGGCGAGGAGATCGGCGTCATGCTCGCGATCTCGCTGCATGCGGTGCGCGACGAGTTGCGCAACGAGCTGGTGCCGCTCAACCGCAAATACCCGATCAAGGAGCTGCTGCAGGCCTGCCGCGACTATCCCGGCGCCTCCAATGCGCGCCGCATCACCTTCGAATACGTGATGCTCAAGGGCGTCAACGATTCGCTCGACGATGCAAAGCTGCTGGTGAAGCTGCTCAAGGGCATTCATGCCAAAATCAATCTGATCCCGTTCAATCCCTGGCCCGGCACGGCCTATGAATGCTCGGACTGGGATCAGATCGAAAAATTCTCCGAATACATCTTCAACGCCGGCTATTCCTCGCCGGTGCGCACCCCGCGCGGGCGCGATATCCTCGCGGCGTGCGGCCAGCTCAAGTCGGAGACTGAAAAGCTGTCGGCTCGCGAACGCCAGGCTCTGCGCGCCATGGCGATGACGGACTAGCTAATCATGTGCGCGCCCTCGCCTCCTCGTCATTGCGAGCGAAGCGAAGCAATCCAGACTGTCACTGCGGAAGCATCCTGGATTGCTTCGTCGCACCAGCGCAAAATTGCTTTGCAATTTTGTCGCGGGCTCCTCGCAATGACGGCAGTGGTGGTTTTGGCGTCATGTCCCTGATCGGCCGCCTCATCGTCATCTTCTTCGGCTTCCTCGCCGCCTGCTTCGTCGGCGGCATGATTGTGGTCGGGGCGCTGCTGTTTCCGGAATTTTCGGATCTCGGCGCCGGTCCGGTCGATCAGGGCACGATCGACATCCTGCTCGGCTTCGGCTTCATCTTCGTCTCAGGCTTTGCGCTGGTGCCGGCGGCTGTGATCGTCGCGATCACTGAAGCGCTCTATATCCGCAGTGCGCTTGCCTATGCCGTCGGCGGGGGCCTCGTCGGGCTCGCCTGCTATCTCGGCCTCATTCCCTTCCACTCCGACACGTTTCAGTTCGAAGGCATCGTGCGCCGGCACCTGGAGATCATGACCGGCGCGGGCATCGTTGCCGGCGTGGTCTACTGGCTGATCGCCGGCCGCAATGCCGGCGCCTGGCGCATCCCGCCGCCCCCGCGCCAGCCGCCTCCGCCGCTGCCGTCGAATTCAAGGCCGGATGCGCGGTGAGCCGCGGCCGATTCCGGGGTTTTCAACCCTTCTTCCCTCCGCTAAACCGCGCGCCATGAACCGTACCGGACTCTTCATCGCCCTGGCGCTGTGGCTCGTGATCGGCGTCGTTTTCGGCCTCTATCCCGAGCTCGATCTCAAGCTCGCCGCGCTGTTCTTCGATCCCGAGACGAAAACCTTTCCGCTCAAGCTGAATGGCTGGGCCGGCATCGCGCGTGATGCTGCGATGTGGGTCTCCTGGGCCTTCGTGCTGCCTTCGCTTGTCGCGCTCGTGGTCAAGATGATCCGGCCCGATCGTCCCTTGATGGTGTCGGGGCGCGCGATCGTGTTCCTGCTGGTCACGATCATCCTGTCGGCCGGCATCCTCACCAACCTCACCTTCAAGACCTATTGGGGCCGACCGCGGCCGGTGGTGGTGACCGAGTTCGCTGGCGACCAGCATTTCGTGGCGTGGTGGGATCCACGCGGCGATTGCGCGCGCAATTGTTCTTTCTTCTCGGGCGAGGGTGCGACGGCGTTCTGGACGCTGGCGCCGACTGCGCTCGCACCGCCGGCATGGCGGCCGCTCGCCTACGCCGGCGCGGTGGTGTTCGGCGCCGTGACCAGCGGGCTCCGCATGGCCTTCGGCGGGCACTTCTTCACCGACGTGGCGACCGCCGGCCTCGTCACCTTCATCGTGATCTGGTTCGGCTACGCGCTGATCTACCGTTGGCCGCGGACCCGGTTTTCGGACGAGGCGGTCGATGCCGCCCTGACCCGGCTGAACATGCCCGCCTACCGGCTCCGCAAGCGCTTGTTTGGCGGCAAGACCGGCCCCGCGCCGTCGATTTGAGCCATTAAATGCGTGCTCAGGTCAGCGAAATTTGATATTCGCGCGGTCAAACCACCAGCCATCAGCCCTTTGCCATCAGCCCCCTTGAGACCCGATTGGAAGCGCCATGACCACGATCCTGAAAAGCCTGCCCAAGGGTGAGAAAGTCGGCATCGCGTTTTCGGGCGGCCTCGACACCAGCGCGGCGCTGCTCTGGATGAAGCAGAAGGGTGCGCGCTGCTACGCCTATACCGCCAATCTCGGCCAACCGGATGAAGCCGATTACAACGAGATCCCGCGCAAGGCGATGGAGTTCGGCGCCGAGAAGGCCGTGCTGGTCGATTGCCGCATGCAGCTCGTCCACGAAGGCATTGCCGCGATCCAGTCGGGCGCCTTCCACATCTCGACCGGCGGCATCACCTATTTCAACACCACGCCGCTCGGGCGCGCCGTGACCGGCACGATGCTGGTTGCGGCCATGAAGGAAGACGGCGTCAACATCTGGGGCGACGGCTCGACCTTCAAGGGCAACGACATCGAGCGCTTCTACCGTTACGGCCTGCTGACCAACCCGTCCTTGCGCATCTACAAGCCCTGGCTCGACCAGCAGTTCATCGACGAGCTCGGCGGCCGTGCGGAAATGTCGGCGTTCATGACCGCGCAGGGTTTCGCCTACAAGATGAGCGCCGAGAAGGCGTACTCGACCGACAGCAATCTGCTCGGCGCCACGCACGAAGCAAAAGATCTCGAGAGCCTCGACAGCGGCATCAAGATCGTCAACCCGATCATGGGCGTGCCGTTCTGGCGCGAGGACTGCAACGTCAAGGCCGAGAAGGTCGTGGTGCGGTTCGAGGAAGGTCAGCCGGTCGCGCTGAACGGTCAGACTTTTGCCGATCCCGTCGCGCTGTTCCTCGAAGCCAACGCCATCGGCGGCCGTCACGGTCTCGGCATGAGCGATCAGATCGAGAACCGCATCATCGAGGCCAAGAGCCGCGGCATCTACGAAGCGCCCGGCATGGCGCTCTTGCACATCGCCTATGAGCGCCTCGTCACCGGCATCCATAACGAGGATACGATCGAGCAGTACCGCATCAGCGGCATGCGCTTGGGACGTCTGCTCTATCAGGGCCGCTGGTTCGACTCGCAGGCCCTGATGCTGCGCGAGACCGCGCAGCGCTGGGTCGCGCGCGCCGTCACTGGCGAGGTGACGCTGGAGCTGCGCCGCGGCAACGACTATTCGATCCTCAACACCGAAAGCCCGAACCTCACCTACGCGCCGGAGCGGCTCAGCATGGAGAAGGTCGAGGACGCGGCGTTCTCGCCGGCCGACCGCATCGGCCAGCTCACCATGCGCAATCTCGACATCGCCGACACGCGCACCAAGCTCGGTCTCTATTCGAAGACCGGCTTGCTGTCGGGAGGCGAAGGCTCGCAGATATTCAAGCTCGAGAACGACAAGGATTGATGTAACCCGCGACTGTCGCCTCATTCGTCATTGCGAGCGAAGCTAAGCGATCCAGAATCTTTCCGCGGTGACAGTCTGGATTGCTTCGTCGCTTCGCTCCTCGCAACGACGAGAGCAAACAAAAATGGCCGGGATCGCTCCCGGCCATTTTGCATGTGTGGCTATCGCCTCAGCGCGGCGGCGTGGTGCCGGGCGGGGGCGGCGGCAGCGAGGCCTGGCCGCCGTTGAGCAGCGGCGTGATGCGGCGGACGGTGACGCGCCGGTTGATCTGGCTCGGTCCGTCGGTCTGCTCCTTCAGGTACTGCTTGCCGTAGCCCTGCGACGTCAGGTTCTCCGCCGGCACATTGAACTGCTGGGTCAGCAATTCGGCCGCGGACTGCGCACGGCGATCCGACAACGACAAATTGTCGACGTCGTTTCCGGTCGCATCGGTGTGGCCCTCGATCAGGAACACCTCGCGCGGGTTGCGCTGGATCGCCCGATTGAGGCCGTCGGCGATGACTTGCAGCTTCGCAGCCTGGTCCGGTGGGATGGTCCACGATCCCGTCTCGAAATTGATCGTGTTGACGTCGACGCTCGGCATCTGCATGCGAACGTTGGGGCTGTAGCGGATCTCGTCGAGCGAGTAGCGTCGATCGATCCGTTGCACCGGTGGTGCTTCCATGGCCCCGTAGATCATGTCCGGCGTCGCATCCCGGGCGTCGACGATGTAGCGATCGTAGGGGATGCTGACCACCGGCGGCGGCACGTCGACATAGAAGCCGCCGACCGCGCGCGGATCGCGGTAGCTGTTGTCGATGATGACGAGCTCCTGCCCGCGGGGGTCCCGGCGGATTCGTCGCAGCAGCGAACCGTCCGGACCGACAACGGTGATGATCTCGCTGCCATCGGGACGGATCACGACGGTGCGGGTGTCGCCGCCGACGGTCTCGGTGCGGATGTCACGGGCGCCGTAGCGGAAGCGATAGAGATCGTTGCCGCGGACGTATTCCTGCCCGCCGGGGTCGCGGATGATGATGCGATCCGGCTCGGTGTAGACGGTGCGGCCGCCTTCGACGACTTCCCGCCGCTGATTGCGGTAGTCGGCGATGGTAGCGCCGATCACGGCGCCGGCGACCACGCCCGCACCGATCGCAAGCGGCGTCAGGTCACGCTGCTGAGGTCGCGGCGGCGGCGGCAGCGGCGTGGTGGTCGTCGGCGCGGCGCGGAAGGCCGAACTGACTGTCGGCGGAGCGTTCTGTGCCCTGTTGGCCGGAACCGCGGCCGCCGCCGAACCAGGGACGACAGACGGCGCTGCAGCGCCGGCGGGCGGCGCGGGGGGGCGGGCCGGGACGCCCGCCTGCGGTGCCGCAGGCGGTGTGCCTGCAGGAGGTGCTCCGGCAGCCGCAGGTGCGCCAGCGGGCGGCGTTCCACCCTGACGTCCGGGCGGTGGCGTCACCGCGCCGCCGGGAGCCGGTGCTCCTGCAGCCGGCGGAGCGCCCGGACGTCCGGGCGGTGTCCCACCTGGTGCCGGCGTGGCACCTGGAGCCGGTGAGCCTGCAGCCGGAGGACCGCCAGGGCGTCCAGGCGGCGTAGCGCCAGGCGCTGGCGTCGCGGACGGTGTGGCCGTCGGGGCAACAGGTGTCGTACCCGGGCGAGCTGCAGGTGCTGCGGGCGACGGAGTGGGCGTTGCGGTCGGAGCTGGCGTCACCGCCGGCGCAGGTCGTGCCGCAGGGGCCGCTGAAGGTGGTGTGGCTGCAGCAGGCGGAGATGTTGGCGGCGCACCCGGACGTGCCGGTGCTGCCGCAGGCGGGGGCGGAGTTGGTGTCGGTGCGTGCGGGGCTGCCGCCGGAGGAGGAGGCGGCGGTGTCGGTGCATGCTGCTGCGGAGCCGCGGCCGGAGGCGGCGTCGGTGCCTTGGGTGCAGCAGGCGGCGGCGGGGGCGGCGGAGGAGCTTGACGAACCGCGGGCGGCGCGGGCGGCGGAGGTGGCGGCGTCGGTCGTGCCGGCGCAGCAGCCGGCGGAGGTGCAGCGGGCGGATGTGGCGGGGCAGCTGCCGGCGGCGCTACGGCGGGCGGATGCGGAGCCGCAGGCGGCGGCGCGGCTGGCGGGGCCGGACGTGCGGCGGGCGGTGGTCCCTTCGGAGGCTGCTTCGGTTTTCCGTCAGGGCCCAATTCTGGCTGGGCCTGCGCGACCACGAGCGGCGGCGCGCTTTGCGCATGCGATGCGGAGCTTGCAACTTGCATTGCGGTCAGAGCCGTCGTGGCAAGCAGCACGAAACGAAGGTTGGTCATGTGGTTCAACTTCCCCGGAAGGTTCTTTGACGAAGTCTGGTGTGACGAAGGGCTGGTTTAGCAAAGTGTTGGAATGAACGGCTACGCGTTAGGCCGCATTGTGGCGGGCGAAGCGGCCGCGGCCCGATTTATTTCTGCACGCAAATCACGTCACTATGACAACGTTCATTGCGCATTCAGACGCAGGTTGCAATCGCCGCCCATGTGATCGCGCGTCTCACATGTGACCCTGCGACGAATTGGCATCCGTCGCAGGATTTGGCGTGAGCGGACCAGTTGGTCCGCGCGACGGAATCTCTTCGGGCGTGTGGCCCGGCAATTCATCGGGTCGCGGTGATTCGCCGGGTTCGCGCACCGGCGGCGCGATTTCAGGTTGCGGATTACCCGGCGGAATTCCCAGCGGTGGCTCGGTCGGCGTGCCCGGCGTCGCTGGCGGAATCTCGGGCGGTTCAATCGGCATCGGCATCCACGAAGATCAGTTGTCAGGAGAACGACAACGATGATGCCGTGCCGATGTTCCGCGTTGCGCCTGCGCTATTCCGGCGCGTGACAGACCGCCTCGATGTTGTGGCCGTCGGGGTCCAGCACGAAGGCGCCATAATAGTTAGCGTGATAATGCGGTCGAAGGCCGGGCGGCCCGTTGTCGCGGCCACCGGCGGCCATCGCAGCCTTGTAGAACGCGTCGACCGTCGCGCGATCCTTCGCGAGGATCGCGACATGCACCGGCTTGTTCATCGCGCCTTCGCCGCCGATCCAGAAATCCGGCTTGCCGCCGGCGCCGAAGCCGGCTGCCGCGGCGTGGCCGGTCTGCTCCTCCGTCACTTCCATGATCAGGCTGTAGTCGAGCGGCGCCAGTGCCTTGCTATAGAACGCTTTCGCGGCCTCATAGTCGGAGACGGAGAGGCCAAGGTGATCGATCATCGTAACCTCCGTTGTTCGTCAGCGTGACAGGAACGTATTGCTTCGTGTTTTGCGCGCAATGGTAAAGCCGCGCGCGACCATGTCGGCGATACAATCTTGCTGCCATTCGTTTTGTGACAGATGCTCGATCACGACCGCGCGGGGCCACAGCGCTTGCGGCGCGTCGCGAAAGAAGCCGATCAGCACGCGGTCCTCAAAACCCTCGACGTCGATCTTGAGCGAATCGACCTGTGTGACGGCGGCCTCTTCCAGAATCCGCGTGAGCCGCAGCGACGGCACCTTGATGGCCTCGGCGCTGGCGGCGCCGGTGACGACATGCGTGGCGCCGAGATTGCCGCCGCCGCTTTCGATCATCAGCTCGCCGTCGCTGTCGCCCGCGGCGGCCTGCACCAGGCGCACCTGCATCGCGTTCGATGCGGCATGGTTGAACGAGAGCCGTCCAAAGGTCAGCGGATGCGGCTCGATCGCGACCACCTTGCCATGGGTGCCGACCTGTCGCGCCATCACCAATGCGAAGGTGCCGACATTGGCGCCGACGTCGACGAACGTGCCGCCCGCCTGCGTGTGCTGGCGCAGGAAGTCGAGCTCGTCGAGATTGTAGTCGGGGTTGAACAATGCGCCACGCTCGGTCGCGCTGCCCTGGTGATAGAAGCGGAACGAGGCGCCTTGATACTGCACGTCGACCGGGCCGCTGCGCAGCAGATTGACCAGCCGCGACATCCAGGGCCGGAACGCGCCGCGCTTCAGCCCTGATCCTTGCGCGAGGCGAATGATCGCGGCCTGTGCTGCGTTCGGCGCAAACGTGCCGAACGGCGCGGACGAAAGGGCATTGTCGGGCGTCAAGCAGGCGATCCTCGTTTAGGGCGGCGCATGCATAGCCGGTTTTGCCGGGGACTCCAACGCTCGATCCGGTGTGGGCTTCATTCCGCGGCGCCGTCGCGCACCCGTTTCAGCCGCGCCGCGTGGTGCAGGACGCGTGACAGCTCCTCGATCGAATAGGGCTTTTGCACGAGTTCGAAGCCGGCGACGCCGTCGTGGGACAAAGCGTGGCTGTAGCCCGTGGTCAGCACGATTGGCACACCGATGCTGCGATCGCGGATCGCCTGTGCGAGATCGAGCCCGGTCATCCCCGGCATGACGACGTCGGAGAACACGACATCGAAGCGATCGGGGTCGCCGAGGAGCTTGGTGAGCGCGTCGGTGGCGTTGTCGACCAGCGTGATGCTGTAGCCGAGCTCGGTCAGGCCGTCGGCAGCGAAATTGCCGAGCTCGATATTGTCCTCGACCACCAGCACCGACATGCCGCTGCCCGCAACCGCGGGCGCCGTGGTCGGCGCCAGGCTTCGCGGCAACAGAGCCGCCGGCACGCGCGGCAGATAGAGCGAGAAGGTGCTGCCCTGGCCGACCTCGCTCATGACGGTCACCTCGCCGCCGGATTGCCGGGCGAAGCCGAACACTTGCGACAAGCCGAGGCCGGTGCCCTTGCCGACCTGTTTGGTGGTGAAGAACGGCTCGAAGATGCGCCCCAATTGTGCAGTGGGAATGCCGATGCCGCTATCGCTGACGGCGACGCAAACGAAACCAGGATTTTTCAAGGTCTGGCTTCCCGAGAGGTGTGCCAGCGTGTCCGGAATATTCGTCGCCGCGTGCACCGTGAAGACGATCCGGCCCTTGCCCTGCATGGCGTCGCGCGCATTGGTCGCCATGTTGATCATGGCTGTCTCGAACTGGCCGGCATCGGCATTGACGAGGCAGGGCTCGGCCGGCAGCTGCGTGACGATTTCGATGGCCGGTCCGAGCAACGTCGTGAGCATGTCGCGCAGCGATTGCATGCGATCGCCGATGTCGAACACTTCGGGCTTCAAGGTCTGGCGCCGCGCGAAGGCCAGCAGCTGCGAGGTCAGCTTGGCGGCGCGCGCGACCGCCTCCGCAATCGCGGTGATGTAGCGCTGCCTACGCTCCTCGCTCAGTTGCGGGCGGTTCAAGAGATCGACGGACGCACGGATCACGGTCAGGAGGTTGTTGAAGTCGTGCGCGACGCCGCCGGTGAGCTGGCCCAGCGCCTCCAGCCGCTGGCTGTGCTTGAGCGCCTCCTCGGCTTCGCGCCGCTTTGCGGCTTCAAGCTGGAGATGCTGGGTGCGCCGGAAGGCGAAGGCCAGCAGGATGAACAGCAGCGCGGTCGCGGGCACGCCGAACACCAGATGCTGGCTCATGGTGGCGAGCCAGCGCGCGCGGACCGCCGACGTTTCGAGGCCGGCGCTGACATAGATCGGATATTCGGCGACGCGCCGGTAGCCGATGCGCCGCTCGATCCCGTCTGATGGCCAGTCGATGGTCATGAGGCCATGGTCGGGATGGCCCGCGATGCTCCGGCCGACCGGACCGTTCGGATCGAGCCGGAACTCGCGATCGAGCCGCGGGAAGTGCGCCAGCAGCACGCCATCGGCGCGTCCCATCGCAAAGAAGCTGCCGGGATCGGTGCCGATCCTGGCGTAAAAGCTCTCGAAATATTCCGGCAGCACGGATGCCTGGATCACGCCGGTGAAGCTGCCATCGTCGGTTGAGCGGCGGCGGCTGACGCCGAAGAAACGCGCGCCCTGGTAGGGCTGCCGTGGCGTCAGCGAGGCGCCGATGAAGGTGCCGATGCTCTGGTCGACATGGGCATAGAAATAGTCGCGGTCGGCAAAGCTCTGATCCGACGGCGGTGACGCCAGGCTGTTGACCAGTGATTTTCCGGTCGCGTCGAAGATCCAGGCCGATTTGAGTTGCGGCAGCGCGTCGGTCAGCTGCTTCAGGCGCCGGTGCAGCACGGGTTCCCGCGAGCGGATGATGTCGTCGGGAAGGTCGCGCACGACCTCGTTGAGCTCGGCGAGACTCCGATCGATGGTCTCGAACACCTTGAGCGCATGCTCATGGGCGACATCGAGCGTGCGCTCGATCTCACGGTCGGCGATCTCGAGCGTCGAATTGTAGGAGATCGTGGAGGCGATGGCGAACAGCGCAATCGGCAGCGCCAGGGATGCGGCCATCATCCACTGCAAGAGTTTTAGCGAGTTGCGTTGTGCGCCCTGCACGGTCGCTCCCGGTCCCCCGACCGGAAGCTTACTAGAATCCCGCGCTCGGAAGGAAGCGGCTTGTGCTCGGAACCGGAGGTTGTGGTGCGCCGGTTCGCCCGCGGCGCGGGTTGGGGTAAATTTTACGCAAAATCGCCCTAACGGCAGAATGTCCCGGGCATTTCCGCCCGGGATCGCAGCATGAAAGCGCCTAGATCTGGCGCTCGACCATCTTGAGCTTGAGCTCGGCGATGGCTTCGGCCGGGTTCAGGCCCTTCGGGCAGGCCTTGGCGCAGTTCATGATGGTGTGGCAGCGATAGAGCCGGAACGGATCCTCTAGATTGTCGAGCCGCTCGCCGGTGGCCTCGTCGCGCGAATCGGACACCCAGCGGTTCGCCTGGAGCAGGGCCGCGGGACCGAGATAGCGGTCGCTGTTCCACCAATAGCTCGGGCACGAGGTCGAGCAGCAGGCGCACAGGATGCACTCGTAGAGGCCGTCGAGCTTCTCGCGATCCTCGTGGCTCTGGCGCCATTCCTTCTGCGGCGTCGGTGAGGTCGTCTTCAGCCACGGCTCGATGGAGGCGTATTGTGCGTAGAAGTTGGTGAGGTCGGGAACGAGATCTTTCACCACCGGCTGGTGCGGCAGCGGATTGATCTTCACCGCGCCGTCCTTCACGTCGTGCATCGAGCGGGTGCAGGCCAGCGTGTTCTGGCCGTCGATGTTCATGGCGCAGGAGCCGCAGACGCCTTCGCGACAGGAGCGGCGGAAGGTCAGCGACGGGTCGATGTGGTTCTTGATCCAGATCAGGCCGTCCAGCACCATCGGACCGCAATCATGGGTGTCGACGTAATAGGTGTCGACGCTCGGATTCTTGCCGTCGTCCGGATTCCAGCGATAGACGCGGAATTCGCGAAATTCGGTCGCGCCCGCGGGCTTCGGCCAGGTCTTGCCGCCGGTGATCTTGGAGTTCTTCGGAAGTGCGAATTCAACCATTTCGATAAGGCTTTCGCTGTTCGCTCAGTACACGCGCGCTTTGGGCGGGATGTACTGCACGTCGTTGGTCATGGTGTAGTCGTGAACCGGGCGGTACTCGATCTTGACCTTGCCGTTGTCGTCCAGCCAGGCCAGCGTGTGCTTCATCCAGTTCTTGTCGTCGCGCGCGGAGAAGTCCTCGCGGGCATGCGCGCCGCGGCTCTCGGTGCGGTTGGCGGCGGAGTCCATCGTCACCACTGCCTGCAAGATCAGATTGTCGAATTCGAGCGTTTCGATCAGGTCGGAATTCCACACCAGCGAGCGGTCGGACACCGCGATGTCGGTGATGCCGCTGTGGACCTTCTCGATCAGGTTCTGGCCTTCGCTCAGGATGTCGCCGGTGCGGAACACGGCGCAGTTGTTCTGCATCACGTGCTGCATGCCTTCGCGCAGCTTTGCGGTCGGCGTGCCGCCGGAGGCGTAGCGATAATGGTCGAGGCGGCCGAGCGCGAGGTCGGACGAGCCCGCCGGCAGCTCGGGCTGCTTGGCATTGGGCGTCAGCTTCTCGGCGAGGCGCAGCGCAGCCGCGCGGCCGAACACGACGAGGTCGATCAGCGAGTTGGAGCCAAGGCGGTTGGCGCCGTGCACGGAGACGCAGGCGGCTTCGCCGATCGCCATCAGGCCGGGGATGATGGCGTTGTCGTCGCCGTCCTTCTTGGTCAGGACTTCGCCGTGATAGTTCGTGGGGATGCCGCCCATGTTGTAGTGCACGGTCGGCACGATCGGGATCGGCTCGCGCGTCACGTCGACATTGGCGAAGATCTTGGCGGATTCGGAGATGCCCGGCAGGCGCTCGGCGAGCACGGCGGGATCGAGATGGTCGAGATGAAGGAAGATGTGGTCCTTCTTCTTGCCGACGCCGCGCCCCTCCCGGATCTCGATGGTCATCGCGCGCGAGACGACGTCGCGTGACGCCAGGTCCTTCGCCGATGGCGCGTAGCGCTCCATGAAGCGCTCACCCTCGGAGTTGACGAGATAGCCGCCTTCGCCGCGCGCGCCTTCGGTGACGAGACAGCCCGAGCCGTAGATGCCGGTCGGGTGGAATTGCACGAACTCCATGTCCTGCATCGGCAGGCCGGCGCGCAGCACCATGCCGCCGCCGTCACCGGTGCAGGTGTGCGCCGAGGTGCAGGAGGCGTAGGCGCGGCCGTAGCCGCCGGTCGCGAGAATCACGGTCTGGGCGCGGAAGCGATGCAGCGTGCCGTCGTCGAGCTTGAGCGCGATGACGCCGCGGCAGGTGCCCTGGTCGTCCATGATCAAATCGATGGCGAAGAACTCGATGAAGAATTCGGCCGCGTGGCGCAGCGACTGGCCGTACATCGTGTGCAGCATGGCGTGGCCGGTGCGGTCGGCGGCGGCGCAGGTGCGCTGTGCCTGACCCTTGCCGTAGTCCAGGGTCATGCCACCAAACGGACGCTGGTAGATCTTGCCGTCCTCGGTGCGCGAAAACGGCACGCCCCAATGCTCGAGCTCGTAGACCGCGTCGGGCGCGTTGCGCACCATGTATTCGATCGCGTCCTGGTCGCCGAGCCAGTCCGACCCCTTCACGGTGTCGTACATGTGCCAGCGCCAGTCGTCCTTGTGCATGTTGCCGAGCGAAGCCGAGATGCCGCCCTGCGCCGCAACCGTGTGCGAGCGCGTCGGAAACACTTTTGTAATGCAGGCCGTCTTCAGGCCGGCCTCGCTGCAGCCAACCACGGCGCGCAGGCCCGCGCCGCCGGCGCCGACCACGACGACGTCATAGATGTGGTCTTCGATCGGATAGGCGCTGCCGTTGGTGGCGGGAGCGCCGTTGGCCTTGCCATTGGTTCCGGTGGCCGATGTTCCAGAAACCATGGGTTACACTCCGGATGACAGTTGGAGAATCGCGTAGATCGAGGCGAGCGCGACCGCGATCGAGAAGAAATTGTTGAGCATGATCGAGACAAGCTTCAGCTTCTCGTTGTGGATGTAGTCCTCGATCACGACCTGCATGCCGATCTTCATGTGCCACGCGCTGGCGATGATGAAGAGCAGCATGATGATGGCGACCGGCAGCGAGCCGAGGATCTGCTTGGCATAGGCCTGGTTGCGGCCGAGCAGCATCATGATGACGACGATCACGGGGATCATCAGCAGCACCATCGCCACTGCGGTCAGGCGCTGGCGCCAGAAGTCGGACGTGCCGGAATGCGCGGCGCCGAGATTACGGACGCGGCCGAGCGGGGTGCGCATGCTGCGTTTCGGTGTATCGGCTGCGCTCATCGTCCACCTCCGATCGCGTAGGCGACGATCCAGATCAGCACCGTCAGCACGATGCCGCCGATCAGTGCGCCCCAGGTCAACGCTTCACGCTCATTGGCCTTGAAGCCGTAGCCGAGGTCCCACACGAAGTGCCGGATGCCGCTCAGCATATGGTGCATCAGCGCCCAGGTGTAGCCGAACATGATCAGCCGGCCGATGATGCTGCCGGTGAAGGCCTGGACGTGGGCATAGGCCGCCGGTCCGGAGGCCGCGGCGATCAGCCACCAGGCCAGCAGCAGGGTTCCGACGTAAAGGGCGATACCGGTGGCGCGATGGACGATGGACAGCGCCATCGTCAGCGTCCAGCGGTAGATTTGCATGTGTGGGGAAAGCGGTCGTTCGATCCGTGCGGTCATGGGCTTTTGATGTTGATGGCGGCCCAGCAGAGGGCGCGCGGGGATCGCGAGAGATTGGGTCTATTTACGGAGTCGATTTGGCCTGCGCAATCACCAAATCGCCATAAATCGAACTGGCGTTCAGCCCTACGGCGTTGATGCAACAAGCCAATCAGGAGCTTGGTATACCAGAGCGATGGTGCACCGACCAAGAATAGAATATAAATTCACTCTTTGCAGTGATCGTCGAGGCGCATTGAAATCACTATTGGAACGGCTCTAAGCCACCCATCGCTGGCCTGGTTCGAACCAGTCAGTTCATGACGCCCAAGATGGCGTGGCGGACCGCTGCGCTCTTTCCTTTTTCCGCCTTGCGCATCGATTTTCCGTCAGGCGGCGGATATGCGCAGTCTGCATCCCACCCAAGCCGGGAGGCGCGGTGTGTCGACCGCGCAAATCGGATCGCCTAAAGCTTCGTGCGCAGCTCATTCCGAACCGACGAATCGGAGAGGTTGCGGGGCAGGTCCGGGTGATTGCAGGTCTCGATATCAAGGAGCTCGTCGAGCTCGCGCTGCTGCTGATCGCAGTCGGCGCGCTCTCCGGATTCCTGGCCGGCGTGTTCGGCATCGGCGGCGGCGCGATTCTCGTACCGGTGTTTTACGAATGCTTCCGCATCGCCGGCGTACCCCTCGAGGTGCGCATGCCGCTCTGTGTCGGCACATCGCTCGCCGTGATCATCCCGACATCGATCCGTTCGTTCCAGGCGCATTACAAACGCGGTGCAGTCGATTTGACGATCCTGCGCGTGTGGTGGCTGCCGATCCTGATCGGCGTCGTCGTCGGTAGCGTAGTCGCGCGCTACGCGCCGGAACGGCTGTTCAAGATCGTGTTCGTCTGCGTCGCCTACTCAGCCGCCGTGCGCCTGATTTTCGCGCGCGAAACCTGGAAGCTCGGCGACGACATGCCAAAGGGTCCCTTGATGCGCGCCTACGGCTTCTGCGTCGGCATCTTGTCGACCCTGATGGGCATCGGCGGCGGCTTGTTCTCGAACCTGCTGATGACCTTCTACGGCCGGCCGATTCATCAGGCCGTGGCGACCTCATCGGCGCTCGCCGTGCTGATCTCGATCCCCGGCGCGCTCGGCTACATCTATGCCGGCTGGCCCGCGGCTGCGACCTATCCGAGCGTCGCGGCCCTGCAGATCCCGTTCGCGCTCGGCTACGTCTCATTGATCGGTGCCGTGCTGGTGATGCCGATGAGCCTCGTGACGGCGCCGCTCGGTGTGAGAGCCGCGCACGCGATGTCGAAGCGAACGCTGGAGATGGCGTTCGGCTGCTATCTGCTTATCGTCGGCAGCAGGTTTGTGATGAGCCTGGTGGGCGGGCAGTAGGCGCCACAAATTCCGTCATTGCGAGTTGGGACCGGCCTTGAGGGGCCGACGCGCGCTGAATGAAACGACGTTTAGCGACACAAATGGAATCAATGGGTTAGCTCGACGTTTCTTCCTAGCGCAGCGGAGCAATCCAGAATCTTTCCGCAGCGGCAGTCTGGATTGCTTCGTCGCAAGAGCTCCTCGCAATGACGGCGAGGGAGCGTGCGACACACACCAAGTGAATGGTATCTGATAGAGGGATTAGTCTTTCAATCGCACTTCGCTGTGGAGCCACGATTGGATATCTCCGATACCCTCGATACGATCGGTATCGGACAGCACTTTCAATCGCGCAGCAATCATCTTGTCTTCAATCGGCAGTCCAAGCTCTTCGCAGCGTTTCATCACATAAGAGACCATCATGGCGGTCTTCCGCCAAGTCGGTTTCATGACCGAGAAAATGATCTCATCGAATTGCTCCTCGGTCACCGATGGCGGGAGCCGGACCTCATCCCACGTGAGCTCGCAGACAAATGCATACGGTTCTCGATCGGGCTTTGGCGGTTCCAGATCCGGATACTGATCGTAAATTGGCTGAAGCAACTCGTCCTCCAAAGCGTCAACGACACTGTGAATGCAGTCTTCGAGCTCAATACGCTCGGCCTTGCCAAGCCCCGCGATAGCCACTCGGGCCCGATCCAATGCCGCGCAGGCATCAAGGAGATGATGGCTGATCCGGACAGCCTGCTCGAGTTTCATGCGTCCCCCACCCCGGAGCATTCGCCCCTCACTTCTTCGCGAAAATATCCTTGTACTTATCTCGCAGCACGTTCTTCTGCACCTTGCCCATGGTGTTGCGCGGCAGTTCGTCGACGACGAAGACGCGCTTGGGCATCTTGAATTTCGCCAGGCGCCCGTCGAGTGCTTTCAGCACCGCAGCTTCAGTCAAGTCAGTGCCCTTGCTGCAGACCAGCACCGCCGTGACGCCCTCGCCGAAATCGGCATGCGGCACGCCGATCACGGCGGATTCGATCACGCCCGGCATGGCGTCGATCTCGCTCTCGATTTCCTTCGGATAGACGTTGAATCCGCCGGAGATGACGAGATCCTTGCCGCGGCCGAGAATGTGGACGTAGCCCTTGTCGTCGATCTTGCCGAGGTCGCCGGTGATGAAGAAGCCGTCGGGCCGGAATTCCGCCTTGGTCTTCTCCGGCATGCGCCAATAGCCTTTGAAGACGTTCGGGCCCATGACCTCGATCATGCCGATCTCATCGCGCGGCAGCTCCTTGCCGGTCTCGGGCTCGGTGACACGCACTGAGACGCCGGGGAGCGGAAAGCCGACCGCGCCGGGCACCCGCTCGCCGTCATAGGGGTTCGACGTGTTCATGTTGGTCTCGGTCATGCCATAGCGCTCGAGCACGGCGTGTCCGGTTCGCGCCGACCATTCGCGATGGGTTTCGGCCAGCAGCGGCGCCGAGCCGGAGATGAACAGCCGCATGTGTTTTGTGGTGTCGCGCGACAGCGCGGGATTCTGCAGCAGTCGCGTGTAGAACGTCGGCACGCCCATCAGCACGGTGGCTCGCGCCATCAGCTTGATGATGAGGTCCGGATCGAGCTTCGGCAGGAAGATCATCGACGCCCGCGAAAACAGCGTCACGTTGGTCGCCACGAACAGGCCGTGGGTATGGTAGATCGGAAGGGCGTGGATCAGCACGTCCTTGTCGGTGAAGCGCCAATAGCCGACGAGCGAGAGCGAGTTCGACGCGAGATTGTCGTGGCTGAGCATCGCGCCCTTGGAGCGGCCGGTGGTGCCCGACGTATAGAGGATCGCGGCGAGATCGTCGTTCGCCCGCGAGACGGTCGCGAACTCGCTGCTCGCCTTGTCGGCGGCCTCCGTCAGCGAGCCCTTGCCATCCGGCCCGAGCGTTTCGACCTTGGCCTTCACCTTGGCCGCGATCGGGGCGAGGCCCTCGGCCTTGGCGGGATCGCAGACCACCAGCGACGGCTCGGCATCGCCAATGAAATAGTCGAGCTCGTTCAGCGTATAGGCGGTGTTGAGCGGCAGATAGACCGCGCCGGCCCGCACGGTGCCGAGATACAGCACGATATTGGCCACGGACTTTTCCACCTGCACCGCGACGCGGTCGCCGGGCTTGACGCCGCGTGCGACCAGCACATTCGCCATTTGCCCGGCCCGCGCGATCAGATCGCCATAGCTGATATGGGCGCCGTCCTGGGTCTCGATGGCGAGGCGTTTGGGGTCGTCGAGGCCGTCGAACAAGCGGGAAAACAAATTGGCGTTGGCAGCGTGGTTCATGCAAGATTTCCTCGACCGCTCAGCCGGTCAAAACCGAGGGCTGGATTAGCAAAAACAGCCCCGAAGAAGCAACGGAGACAGTTTGCATGACCAAAAATGGGAAACGCGTGGCCTGGGTCACGGGTGGTGGTAGCGGGATCGGAGAGGCCGGCGCCGAGGCGCTCGCCGCCGACGGCTGGACAGTGGTGGTCTCGGGCCGCCGCAAAGACGCCCTGGAGACCGTGGTTGCGAAGATCAACAAGGCCGGCGGGACCGCCGAGGTGCTGGCGCTGGATGTGTCCAGCGCCGCTGACGCCCAGAAGGCCGCCGATCACATCGTCGCGAAGCACGGCCGGATCGACCTGCTCGTGAACAATGCCGGCATCAATGTCCCCAAGCGCAACTGGAAGGATATGGAACTGGAGGGCTGGGACAGGCTGGTCCAGGTCAATCTCAACGGCGTGCTCTATTGCATGCGCGCGGTGCTGCCGACGATGCGAAAGCAGCAGGACGGCTCGATCATCAACGTCTCGTCCTGGGCCGGCCGCCACGTCTCGAAGATGCCGGGCCCGGCCTACACCACCACCAAACATGCGGTGCTGGCATTGACCCATTCCTTCAACATGGACGAATGCGTCAATGGCCTTCGTGCCTGCTGCCTGATGCCGGGCGAGGTGGCTACTCCGATCCTGAAACTCCGCCCGGTGGTGCCGAGCGAGGAGGAGCAGGCGAAGATGCTGCAATCCGAAGATTTGGGACGCACCATCGCGTTCATCGCCTCGATGCCGCCGCGCGTCTGCATCAACGAGCTGCTGATCAGCCCGACGCATAATCGCGGTTTCATTCAGACGCCGCACAATAGGGATTGAACAAAAGCGCGCGCTACAAGCTCTGCTGTCGTCCCGAATCTGCGCTGCGCTTGTCCGGGACGACAGCGGAGCTTGTCGCCACCCCACGAACTCCCCCGCGCATAGTTTCACGCATCACGATAAATTATTGTTCGAAACCACTTCGCAGACCCTCCCGTAGTTCGGAGCAACGACGCGCTACAGCCTCACGTCAAACTGTCGCAGGCGCCGTTGTTGCCCAACGCAAAATCCGGCAATCGCCGGTCACAATCATCGGGAGTTTCTCCATGTCGAAGCGCATTGCCTATCTCACCGCTGCAGCCTTCAGCGCGCTGGCCATCACCGCGACCGTCGTCGCGCCCGCTCGCGCCGAGGAAAAGACCGTCATGGTTGGCGGCGCCGCGATGTTCCCGTCGAAGAACATCGTCCAGAACGCCGTCAATTCGAAGGATCACACCACGCTTGTCGCGGCGGTGAAGGCGGCCGGCCTGGTGCCGACGCTGGAAGGCAAGGGCCCGTTCACGGTGTTCGCGCCGACCAACGCCGCCTTCGGCAAGCTGCCGGCCGGCACCGTCGACACCCTGGTCAAGCCTGAGAACAAGGCGACCCTGACCAAGATCCTCACCTACCACGTCGTGGCCGGCAAGCTCGAGGCCTCCGACCTCACCGACGGCAAGAAGCTCAAGACCGTCGAGGGCGAGGAACTCACCGTCAAGAAGCAGGACGGCAAGGTCTGGATCGTCGACGCCAAGGGCGGCACCTCGATGGTGACGATTTCCAACGTCAACCAGTCCAACGGCGTGATCCATGTGGTCGATACCGTGCTGATGCCGGCGACCTAACACCGCGCACCCCTGTTTAGTCCCCCTCGGCAGGGATGAACGGCAAGGCGAGTCGGGGATACCCCCGGCTCGCTTTATTGTGATGACCATAGCTCACCGTTATCGATTCGATGCCGGACAGGGAGTAACGAAGGCGGAATGACCGGCGTATATTCGGCGACACACGATCCCCAGGACGAAACCATCATGTCGAGCCTCACCGTAACCGACGAGCAGGTCACCGCCACCCCGGCCAAAACCATCCAGCCGGCCTGGGTCCGGGTGATGCACTGGACCAACGCCGTCGCGATGGTTTTGATGATCATGTCGGGCTGGCAGATCTACAACGCCTCGCCGCTGTTTGACTTCCGCTTCTCGCACGACATCACGCTGGGCGGCTGGCTCGGCGGTGCGCTGCTGTGGCACTTTGCGGCGATGTGGCTGCTGATGGTTAACGGCCTCGCTTATCTCATTACCGGTTTTATCTCGGGCCGCTTCCGCAAGAAGCTGCTGCCGATCACGCCGACGGGCGTGCTCCACGACGTCAAGGCGGCGCTCACCTTCAAGCTCAGCCATGACGACCTCAGCGTCTACAATTACGTGCAGCGCACGCTCTATGCCGGCATCATCGTCGTCGGCGTGCTGATCGTGCTGTCGGGCCTGTCGATGTGGAAGCCGGTGCAATTGCATTGGCTGGTGACGCTGTTCGGCGATTACCCGACCGCGCGCTACGTGCACTTCTTCTGCATGGCCGCGATCTGCGCCTTCCTGGTCGTTCACGTGCTGCTCGCGCTCTTGGTGCCGAAGAGCCTGCGCGCGATGATCATCGGTCGCTGAGGGAGGAAGTCATGGCAAAGCGTTCATTCCTGATCCCCGGCGTCGACAAGCGGCTCTTGATCAAGGACTCCATCAAGACCATGCCCGACGTCACCCGCCGCCGCTTCATCGCGGGCGGCGCCAGCCTCGGCGCGCTGACGCTGCTTACCGGCTGTGATGTCGTCGATTCCTCGTCGGCCGACGCGTTGCTGGCGAAGATCTCGAAATTCAACGACGCCGTGCAGGATTTTATCTTCAATCCCGACGCGCTGGCGCCGACGTTTTCCGAGAGCGCGATTACAAAACCGTTTCCGTTCAACGCCTATTACGATCTGGACGACGCGCCGGAAGTCGACGGCGAGGCCTGGAAGCTCGAAGTGCGCGGTCTCGTCGACAACAAGAAGTCGTGGACACTGCCCGAACTCACCAAACTGCCGCAGTTCACGCAGATCACCCGTCACATCTGCGTCGAAGGCTGGAGCGCGATCGGCAGCTGGACCGGCGCGCCCTTGCGCGATTTCCTGAAACTGATCGGCGCCGACACGCGCGCGAAATACGTCTGGTTCCAGTGCGCCGACAAGGACGGCTACAATTCACCTCTGGACATGCGCACCGCGCTACATCCGCAGACGCAGATGACATTCAAATACGCCGGCGAGACCTTGCCGCGCGCCTACGGTTTTCCAATGAAGATCCGGGTGCCCACGAAACTCGGCTTCAAGAACCCGAAATACGTGGTCTCGATGGAAGTCACCAACGAGTACAAGGGCGGCTATTGGGAAGACCAGGGGTATAATTCGTTCAGTGGGAGCTAGCTATTGTCGTCCCGGCCTTCGCCGGGACGAAAGCTGTTATGTGGCCGGGCCCACCTTCCGCTGACACAACGCCAGCACCGCCCCCAAGGCCAGCAGCGCGGCCGACACATTCAGCGCGTAACTCAGGCTCCCCAGCGCATCCGTGATGGCGCCGACCACGATCGGGCCGAGCGTCTGGCCGACGCCGAACGAGATCGTCATCGCCGCGATCGCGGTCGGCCACTCCTCATGCGGATAATTGAATCGTACGAAGGCGGTGGTCGATCCCACCACGGCGAAGAAGGCGACGCCGAACACCACCGCCGAGGTCGCAAGCCAGGCGGTCGAATGCCCGAGCATCGGCAAGCCGGCGCCGATCGCGTTGGTGCCGAGGATGATGGCGGTGGCGAGACCGCCGCGGTCGAGCGCGAGCACGCGGCGCCAGGCCCAGGGCGTCACGAACGCACTCATGCCGATCAGGCCCCAGAACGCGGCTTGCGCCGACGCACCGCCGCCGCTGTCGCGCACATAGGCAATCATGAAAGTCATGTAGGCAATGTAGCCGGCGCCGAACAGGAAGTAGCTCGCGAGATAGATCAGCACGGGTGCGATCGCGAAGGAGGCGTGACCTTCGTCCGTGAAGCGCGCGCTGCTTTCGATGCGAGTGAGGAACAGCGGCACCGTCATCGCAGCCGAGAGCAGCGTCAGCGCCCACCACACGATCCACCATGAGCCCGGGCCGAAATGCTGCAGCGTAAATGGCGCGATCAGCCCGGAGGAGAGAATCCCGATACCCGGACCGGCGTAGAACAGGCTGAGCAGGAAATTGCCCCGCTCCGGATGCGACTGCGCGATGGTCGCAGCCAGCGCGCCGCCAGCGACGAAGCCGGCCGCGGCGCCGACGCCCAGCACCAGCCGCGCCAGGCTGAGCGCGACGAAATTCCCGGTCAGCGCACAGGTCGCGAGCGCAGCCAGGCAGGCCAGCGTTCCGCCGCGGATCGCGGCCGACCAGCCGACGCGCTGGATCAGCCGGGACGCCAGAAGCGCGCCGACGAGGTAGCCGACGGCGTTGATGGTGTTCATGAAACCGGCCGCCGAGTAGGACCAGCCGAGATCCTCCCGCATATCCGGCAGCACCAGCGCATAGGCAAAGCGGCCGATGCCGAGCCCGACCGTCGCGGCCAGCGACAGGGTCAGGATCAGCCGCGCGGGGTGTGCGTCGGGCGGGGGTCGATCAGGTGCGAGCAAGGGGTACTCCGGCGACCCTCAGTGTGGCAGGCCCTGTCCGGCTTGCACAGCCACGCGGCGGCAATGGTGTCTTGCCAAGCGCGCAACGCCGCTCTAGCACTCCGCCCGAAATTCGATCTCAGAGGAAACGACCATGGCGACCCACAAATTGCTGCTGCTCCCCGGCGACGGTATCGGCCCGGAGGTAATGGGCGAGGTGAAGCGGCTGATCGATTGGCTCAATTCGGCCGGGATCGCCAAATTCGAGACCGATACCGGCCTGGTCGGCGGCTCCGCCTATGACGCCCACAAGGTGTCGATCTCCGAGGGCGACATGGCCAAGGCGCTCGCCGCCGACGCCATCATCTTCGGTGCGGTCGGCGGCCCGAAATGGGATGCGGTGCCTTACGAGGTGCGCCCCGAAGCCGGCCTGCTGCGCCTGCGCAAGGATCTCGCTTTGTTCGCCAACCTCCGCCCGGCCGTGTGCTATCCGGCGCTGGCGGATGCTTCGAGCCTGAAGCGCGAGGCGGTCGAGGGTCTCGACATCGTCATCGTGCGCGAGCTCACCGGCGGCGTCTATTTCGGCGAGCCCAAGACCATCACCGATCTCGGCAACGGCCAGAAGCGCGCCATCGATACCCAGGTCTACGACACCTATGAGATCGAGCGCATCGGCCGCGTCGCCTTCGAGCTGGCCCGGAAGCGCAAGAACAAGGTGACGTCGATGGAGAAGCGCAACGTCATGAAGTCCGGCGTGCTCTGGAACGAGGTCATGACCCAGGTCCACAAGCGCGAATACCCCGATGTCACGCTCGAGCATCAGCTTGCTGACTCCGGCGGCATGATGCTGGTCAAGGCGCCGAAGCAGTTCGATGTCATCGTCACCGACAATCTGTTCGGCGACATGCTGTCCGACATCGCCGCGATGCTCACCGGTTCGCTCGGCATGCTGCCTTCGGCCTCGCTCGGCGAAGTCGACGTCAAGAGCAAGAAGCGCAAGGCGCTGTACGAGCCCGTGCACGGTTCGGCGCCGGATATCGCCGGCCAGGGCCTCGCCAATCCGATCGCGATGATCTCGTCGTTCGGCATGGCGCTGCGCTACTCCTTCGACATGGGCGCGCTCGCCGACAAGGTCGACGCCGCCATCGCCGCCGTGCTCGCCAGCGGCTTGCGCACCGCCGACATCAAGTCGGAAGGCACGAAGGCTGCATCGACCACGCAGATGGGCGAAGCGATCTTGAAGGAATTGCAGAAGCTGCACGCGTAAGGCTTGCACCGCACTCGTAGGGTGGGTTAGCGCAGCGTAACCCACCCCTTTTGCTTCTGCGGAGATGGACAGTGGTGGGTTACGCCTTCGGCTAACCCACCCTACGGCACCTGTTCTCGGAGCCCCGTCATGGACGCCTCACCCCGCCCGAAGCTCGCGGAAACGAGCATCCATGACACGGTGCGCCAGCGCGAGGCGCAGATCGGGCGGCGCTGCGAGATCCTCAGCCACACGCGCATCGAATATGCCTCGCTCGGCGACTACTCCTATCTCGGCGAGAACTGCGACGTCGCCGACGCCGTCATCGGCAAGTTCACTGCGATCGCCAACTCGGTGCGGATCGGCGCGCCAAACCATCCGATGGGCCGGGCGTCGCAGCATCGCTTCACCTATTGCCCCGAATATTACGACGCGACAGCGAGCCGCGACCGCGTCTTCTTCGCGGACCGCCGCGGCGATCGCGTCATCGTCGGCAATGATGTCTGGATCGGCCACGCCGCGATCCTGCTGCCGGGCGTCACGGTCGGCGACGGCGCGGTGATCGCCGCAGGCGCGGTCGTCAGTCGCGATGTCGCGCCCTACACCGTCGTCGGCGGCGTGCCTGCCCGTCCCATTCGCAGGCGCTTTGATGATGGCGTCGCTGAAAGCCTGCGCCGCATCGCCTGGTGGGACTGGCCGGATGAGCTGATCTTCGAACGCCTCGCCGATTTCCGCTCCGAGGCTATCGAAGATTTTTGCCGGCGTTACGACCCGACAGCCAACGGGTGAAGCGCGCGCATCTCGCACAAACAAAATGGCCGGGCGTGAGCCCGGCCATTTTGATTCGTAAAGTCAGCCGCCTCAGTACAGCGGGAAATTCTGCGGGTAGCCGCCGACATCGGCCGGAGTCGCCAGCGGCTGACGATCGATCGGGCGGTTGTTGTTCTCGCGGGCGAAGGACGGATAGCCCACGGCCGGCGGGAAGGCATAGTCGCTGAACTTGCGATCGCCCGGATTGACCTCGGTGCCGCCGTCGAGCCAGGAGCGCTTGCTCACATAGATGCGGGTGCGACCCTGCTGATAGACGGCATTGGGACCGCTCGGGCCGTAAACGGGCCGGCCGCGATCGTCATAGCGCTGCTGCTGCTTGGTCTTGGTGTCGGCCGAAGCCGGCGCAGCGAAGGCCATCGCAACCACGGCGCCTGCGGCAAGCCAGGTCGCCAATTTGTTCGCGGCAAAGAAATTCAAGCTCATCACGTCCCCTTCAGGCGGCAAGCCGCCAGTCGATTTCACCCCCATACTAGCCCGGCCGGGGTGGCCGCAACTAGGTCAATTCAGTCACACCGCGCCGGAATAATCGTGCGCGCCGGCAAAAGTTGCATGCATACCAGTGACTTGAGCTTGATGCGGGTCAAAGCGCGCCACGCAATTGCGCGTTGGCGGCGCCCAGCAGCCAGTCGGCAGAGCCTTGAGACGAGCCTTGGGCATCGCAGGCGCGGCGCTTCAGCTCGGCATGGGCGAACAACTCCGCCAGCTTCGGCTCGTTGCCCGAGGTCAGAAGCGTCAGCCGGTTCAGGGTGCAGGCGATCGCCGCGCGCCGGGCCGGCATCGTGTCGCCCTGGCAGGAGAAGCCGGAGATCTGCAAGCCCGGCTCCTCGTTGCGTTTGAGATAGCCGAGGCACGCCGGCGTTCCATCCGCTGTGCCGGTCGGCCGGAACAGGGCGACGGCGCCGAATTTGGTGTCGATCAGGCCGGCCTGCTCGAGCGCGGTGGCCGCACCCAGGCCCATCTGGACGGCGAGGCCCGCGGTCGCCGGCCGCGTCACGTTGAATTCGCTGCCTTCCCGGTAGATCTCGAGCTCAGCCACGGGCTTGTCGGCCTCGCCGGTCCAGCGGATTACGTCGCGCCGGCCGCCTTCAGGGTGCCTGAAGATGGTGTAAGAGGCTGTTTTTTCAGATGAATCGAGCCGGCTAACGGCGAAAGCCGGATGCGAGCGCGCGGCCTCGGCCCAACCCGGCTTCTCGGTGGGCTCATCGTCGCGCGGATCCGGCAGCTGGCCGAGCCCGGCAAGCGCAAGGATGGCAAACAGCGCGAGCGCCCCCACATAGACGAACAGGCGCGCCAGCGTGCCGACGATCTCGTCGGCGAAATTGGCGAGCGCCAGATGGATCTGGGTGGGCGTTGCGGCCGTGCCGGCCTCAGGCGACTGCATCCACGTCCCTAAGGCATGGTCCAAATTTGTCTTGAGGCCGGTTCTCGCATAGAAGCGCTGCTCTTCCTGTTTAAGCGTCAGCTTCAGGAACGGGCTTTTTCGTCGGAGAGTGAACGATGGGTTACAAAGTCGCAGTCGTCGGCGCGACCGGCAATGTCGGACGGGAAATGCTCAACATCCTCGATGAGCGCAAATTCCCGGCGGACGAAGTCGTGGCCCTGGCGTCACGCCGCAGCATGGGCGTCGAGGTCTCCTATGGCGACCGCACCCTGAAGTGCAAGGCGCTCGAGCATTTTGATTTCTCCGATGTCGACATCTGCCTGATGTCGGCGGGCGGCGAGGTGTCGAAGGAATGGTCGCCGAAGATCGGCGCCGCCGGTACGGTCGTCATCGACAATTCCTCGGCCTGGCGCATGGATCCGGACGTGCCCCTGATCGTGCCGGAAGTGAACGCGGACGCAACAGCGGGCTTCAAGGCGAAGAACATCATTGCCAACCCGAACTGCTCGACCGCGCAGCTCGTGGTCGCGCTGAAGCCGCTGCACGACAAGGCCACCATCAAGCGCGTCGTGGTCTCGACCTATCAGTCGGTGTCTGGCGCCGGCAAGGATGCGATGGACGAATTGTTCTCGCAGACCAAGGCCGTCTACACCAACCAGGAGCTGGTCAATAAGAAGTTTCCCGCGCGTATCGCCTTCAACGTCATTCCGCAGATCGACGTCTTCATGGAGGACGGCTACACCAAGGAAGAGTGGAAGATGATGATGGAGACCAAGAAGATTCTTGATCCCAAGATCAAGCTCTCCGCCACCTGCGTGCGCGTGCCGGTGTTCGTCGGCCACTCCGAGGCCGTCAACATCGAGTTCGAGAATCCGATCAGCGCCGACGAAGCGCGCGACATCCTGCGCAAGTCGCCCGGCTGTCTCGTCATCGACAAGCACGAGCCCGGCGGGTACGTCACGCCGTATGAAGCGGCCGGCGAGGACGCCACCTACATCAGCCGCATCCGCGAGGACGCGACGGTGGAGAACGGTCTCGTGCTCTGGTGCGTGTCGGATAATCTGCGCAAGGGCGCAGCCCTCAACGCGATCCAGATCGCGGAAGTCCTGATCAACCGCAAGCTGATCAGCGCGAAGAAAAAGGCGGCGTGAAACGACTGCTGTAGGGTGGGTTAGCGAAGCGTAACCCACCACTTCTGTCGCCGCGGAGATTAAAGCGGTGGGTTACGCCTTCGGCTAACCCACCCTACAAGAGTTCGCTATTCGCGCACGCTCTTGAATTCCTTCGCGACCTTGTCCAGCACGAACAGCGTTCCCTCCGCGACGCCGAAATAGGCGCCGTGCAGCTGCATCTGGCCGCTCTCGACGGCCTTGCGCACGAACGGGAACGTCATCAGGTTTTCCAGGCTGCGGAACACCGCGGCCTTCTCGATGCGTTCGACGAACTGCGCCATGCTCTCGTGGTCGCGCTGCTCGACCACTTCGCCCGGCTTGACGAACATCTGCATCCATTTGCCGATGAAGTCGCCGGGCGTCAGCGGCTCGATCTTGTCGACGAAGGCGCGGATGCCGCCGCACTGTGCGTGGCCGAGGATGACGATGTGCTTCACCTTCAGCACCGTCACGGCATATTCCAGCGCTGCCGAAACGCCGTGCGCGTTGCCGTCGGGCTGATACACCGGCACCAGATTGGCGATGTTGCGGACCACGAACAATTCGCCCGGGCCGACATCGAAAATAGCCTCGGGCGCGACGCGGCTGTCGCAGCAGCCGATCACCATCACTTCCGGAAACTGTCCCTTCACCGACAGCTCGCGATAGCGGTTCTGCTCGGCCGGCAGCCGCTGGGTGGCGAAGGCGTTGTAGCCTTCCAGCAAATGCTTCGGGAATGTGATCATGGCCTATGCCTAATCATAGTCCGGTAGCGCGGACAAGCCTTTCGAATAGGCAGGCCAGATGCTATCGGCTTCGGCCATAAGAGAGACGAGAAAACCGGAAGGAACGATAGCATGACCCGCCCGCGCCGCAGCCATCTGTTCATGCCCGGCTCCAACCCCCGCGCCCTTGAAAAGGCGCGGAATCTCGCTGCCGACGGCCTCATCCTGGACCTCGAAGATTCCGTCGCCCCCGACGCCAAGGCGGTGGCGCGCGACGGCATCGCCGCCGCGATCGCGGCCAAGGGTTTCGGCAAGCGCGAGATCCTGATCCGGACCAACGGCCTCGACACGCAATGGTGGGCCGACGACCTCGCGATGGCCGCCAAGGCGTCGCCGGACGGCATCCTGGTTCCGAAAGTTTCAAGCATCGAAGATCTCCAGACCATCGGCCGCGATCTTGCCGGGCTCGGCGCCGCGCCGACCGTGAAGGTCTGGGCGATGATCGAGACCGCGCGCGCCGTGCTGCATGCCGAGGAGCTGGCCGAGGCCGGCCGCGATCCATCGAGCCGCCTCTCCGGTTTCGTGTTCGGCCCGAACGACATCTCGCGCGAGACGCGGATCAAGATGCTGCCCGGCCGCGCCGCGATGATCCCGATGATCACGCATTGCATCCTGGCAACGCGCGCCGCCGGCCTCGAGATCCTCGATGGCCCCTACAGCGACATCAACAATCCCGACGGCTTTGCCACCGAATGCGCGCAGGGCCGCGACCTCGGCTTCGACGGCAAGACGCTGATCCACCCCTCGCAGATCGAAGCCTGCAACGCGATCTTCACCCCGCCCGAAGAGGAAGTTGCGCGCGCCCGAAAGATCATTGCGGCGTTCGAGCTGCCGGAGAACGTCTCGCGCGGCGCGATCCGTCTCGACGGCGCCATGGTGGAGCGCCTGCACGCCGATATGGCGAAGCGCACCATCGAGATCGCGGATGCGATTGCGGCGATGGGGAAGGGCTAGGGCGTGCCTTCAGCTTTCTGAGCGATGCTGTGCCATATGGCATCTTTCATAGCGATGAGAGATGGCGGTGGAATGGTCGGCGGATCCGCAGGTCCATTCGCTGCTCCCGGTACCAGGACGGCAAAATGTATCTCGCCATCCGTATAGTAGGAGTCGCCACCCCCGTTTCGGCCGAACAGCGTTGGGCCTATGCCCGATATCTGAAAGAAGCTGCCGACGACACGTGCCGCGCGCAAGTCGGCCATCAGGAGATCTCGCTCGGCATCGATGTTGGCCGCGATGTGATGGGTGACTTGTCCCGTGTCATGGCTGAGCCCCACGCCCCGATCGAAAGTCGCTGAACCAAGCCAGACCGGACGACCATCATCGCCCTTCTCAAGGGCCTTCCAGAATCGAACGTGATTTCGCCGATCGGCGCTGCGCCCTGCTGGCTTCTCGAAGGCGTATTGCTCCTTCTTTCCAAGATAGTAGAGAGGGCTGACGGGGGCGCTACGATATGGCCGATCCAGCACCACGCTTCCGACGATCTCGATGCTCGAGCGCAGCGTCACGGCATCGGCCGCAAACCATCCGGCTGCATTCATGGCGCGGACGACGTCTTCGTCGTTGCCAACAAGTCCAACGTTCAGGGGATCAGCAGGGATATCGTCCGACGTCCTGGTGATCATCGGCAATGAAGCGAGGCCTGCTTCGTGCTCGTGGTGAATCCACAGGGTGGGGACCAGAATGTACGCCAGGACCAGATAGGCGATCAGGATAACAGCCAAGCGGTAAGGCCATCGCCGTTTCCTCGTCCCGTCCTTGGGCAATTCGGTCATGCGATATCGTTCGAGCCAGGATGCTCGCCACCATACCAATCCGGCTCACTCAGTGACAACGCTCATCGCACCCGCGTAGCTTGCCGTGCGATCGGCGCGAGACTAGACACAATGGTGCCGCGGCCTCCGCTGCACCTCTCCCGCTTGCGAGAGAGGTCGGCGCTCGCGCCGGTTGAGGGGTCTCTCCTCCGGGGGATTGTCCCGTTGTGGAGACACCCTCTCCCCAACCCTCTCCCGCAAGCGGGAGAGGGAGCGCACCTTCTGCGCGGCGGTTACGAAAACCGTTCCGTCGCCCACGCATACAAACTGCCCGGGATCGGCTTCTCTTCACCACGCCCTTTGGGCGAGATGTGCAGGCCGACGATCTCGGGGTTGGTGACGAGGCCGAGATAGCTCGAGGGATCGAAGAACAGTTTTGGTTCGGCATGCACGGCATAGAACGACTGTTTCGGCAGCGCATTCTGCAATTCGTTCGTACGGCGCGCGAGCGCGGTGAGTGCGGCCGGCCCGAAGATCGCGACGCGAATGTCCGACAAGCGGTTCGAGCCGCCGCGCAGGCGGCGCATCAGGAAGGTGATGCGGTGGCGCACCGACAGCCAGTTCGGTGTCAGCTCCTCCTGCTCCATCAGCTCTTCGAAGGCCGCGACGATGCCGTGCTGCGGCGGCAGATAGACCACGGAGTTGCCGAGCTGGCGCGGCCGCTCCCAGGCGAAGTACGGTTTCGCCGGATCAATCTCGACAGGCTTGAGCAGCAGCACGTCGGCATCGAGCCAGAGACCGGCACTCTTGGCCATCAGCTTCATGCGGAAGAAATCGCTGAACTGCAGAATGGTCCAGTCGCGCCAACTGCCGTCAGGCTGCGGTGGCCGCAGCCGTTCGGAGAACGCATGCGGCAGGATCGCTTCAGCATCGGCATTGCCAACGCCCGCAGGAAGGCCCGGGATGGTGTCAAAGCTGTAGACGGTGACCTTATGGCCGGCAGCCAATTGCGAGCGCAGACAGGTCTGGCGCAGCGCGTCCATCGGGCCATGCCAGAAGGTGACGATCTCGGGCAGCATGCGTGCAGCTATACGGGATAAGGCAGGCAAAGAAAAAGCCCCGGCGCTTGTGGCACCGGGGCTTCGAATGAAACTTGAGCTCAAGCCCAGGCGCGTTCGTGCTTGAGCTTGTCCTCGTAGGTGTCGATCGAGGCCTTCTTCTCCATCGTGAGACCGATGTCGTCGAGGCCGTTGATCAGGCAGTGCTTGCGGAACGGGTCGATCTCGAACTTGACGGTGCCGCCGTCAGGACCGCGGATCTCCTGGTTCGGCAGGTCGATCGTCAGCGTCGCGTTGGCGCCGCGCTCGGCGTCGTCGAACAGCTTGTCGAGGTCTTCCTGGTTGACGCGGATCGGCAGAATGCCGTTCTTGAAGCAGTTGTTGTAGAAGATGTCGCCGAACGAGGTCGAGATCACGCAGCGGATGCCGAAATCGAGCAGCGCCCAGGGCGCGTGCTCGCGGCTCGAGCCGCAGCCGAAATTGTCGCCGGCGACCAGCACCTTCGTCTTGCGATAGGCGGGCTGGTTGAGGACGAAATCCGGGTTCTCGCTGCCGTCGTCCTTGTAGCGCTGCTCGGAGAAAAGTCCCTTGCCAAGCCCGGTGCGCTTGATGGTCTTGAGGTACTGCTTCGGAATGATCATGTCGGTATCGACATTGATGATCTTCAGCGGCGCCGCGACGCCTTCCAGCGTGGTGAACTTGTCCATGGTTGCGCTTCCCGAGGGTGGTTAGGGACCGCGTATTTATCGCGATCGGGGGCCGAATCCTAGGTCGATTTCGGCAGATCTACTCTGCCTGATCCTCGATCGCCGCCATATCGTCGTCAGACAGCCCGAAATGGTGGCCGATCTCGTGGATCAGGACGTGGCGGACGATATGGCCGAGGCTTTCGTCGTGCTCGGCCCAGTAGTCCAGGATCGGCCGGCGGTAGAGCCAGACCATGTTGGGTAGCCGCGCTACGTCGCCAAAGCTCTGCTGGGGCAGGCCGACGCCCTGGAACAGGCCGAGCAGGTCGAACTCGCTCTCGCATTCCATCTCGTCCATGACCTCCTCGGTGGGGAAGTCGTCGACGCGGATGATCACGCCCTCACACAGGCTGCGGAATTCCGCCGGCAGGCGCTCGAAAATGTCGTGCGCCGTCACTTCCATCTCGGCCAGCGAGGGCGCTTTCAGGTCCGTCCACATGCGCTTGTCTTAGCGCGGGTTCCGCAGCGATGCATCCGGCTTTATAAGGGCTGCGAGGTTGACGGGCGCCGCCAAAACGGGGAGCTTGGGGCCTCGATGGGGACGGTTCAGGTGGGCGGCAAAATGCGAGCAAAAACAGCGCTGACGCTACTGTGCATGGGGTTGTTTTCGCAAGTCTGCGTTGGCGCACATGCCCAGACGCTCGCTCAGACGGCTGGCACCGATGTCCGTGTAGCCCAGGCGGTCTCGCCCGATGACACTCCGCGGCCCCGCAAGCGGCCCCAGACCCGCCTGCGCGTCACGCCCTACTACACCCCGGACGGCGTCTATCCGCGCTACAACCCGGGCCCGGATGCCGTCCGCGAGTGCAACGCCACCTATGTGCAGGAATACCGGCCGAGCGGCACGGTGATCGTGCCGCGTATGAGCTGCTACTGGCGTCGCGGCTGATACGCACTCAGTGTCTGCGCAGCGCGCCGATCAGGCCGGCGCCGACGACGAGCGCAGCGGCGCCATAGACCAGGATCGCCATCACGAGCTGCGTCAACGGCCTTGCCGTGCCGCCCGCGGTACCCGGCCCTTGCGAGGCCAGCGCTGAACTCGCACCGAGCAGGACGCTCGCCGTGATCGCGAGGCGCGATATCCGCAATGCGCTGGAATTTGCCGAGAAACTTGCCATGACCATCTCCTGCATTCGCTCGACCAAAAGATACGTGCGTCGCTGACGGCTGGTTTTGGTGGCGCATGAAATGTTGCGCCGCTGCTCAGGAACTTGCCCGCGCTCTCTGCATTCATGTCCGGGGGCGCGTTCATCCATAACAGATCCAGGCCCATGGTTCCAGGTTCGGCTCTCGCGTCGCTCCCGTGCCGCAACGTCTGATCAGTGCGCGCACCGCAAATGATGTCAGGAGATCCAATAAAAATGCAGTCCTTGAAAATGCTCGGCCTCGCGGCCGCCGGCGCAATGTTCATCGTCGCAGCGCCGGTCGAGCGCGCGCAGGCCGTGTCGCTGATCAATCCGGGTGCCGCACAAGCGGTGCAGGATGAAGTCGCACCGATCACCGAAGTGCGCTGGCATCGTCACGGCTGGGGCCGGCCTCACTGGCGGCGACACCACTGGCGTCATCACCGCCGTTGGTGAACCACGGCGCGAATTGAGAACAGGCCCGCATGACGGGCCTGTTTTAACTCGCAGGCGGCGGTGCGATGCCATCATGTTGCGGACGGAGGTCGTCATGACGAGATGGATCGCATTGGCCGTCGCTGTCGGGCTCGCCGCAAGCCTGTCTCACGCTTCTGCTGCGCAGAGAGTGACGAAGCTGCCGGATGCCTCCGCAGGCCGCGCGGTGTTCGATGGGCGGCGACACGTGCGATACGATGTTGCGCGGTACACTCCGCGCCCTGATCCGCATTATTACGCGCGGCCTGTCTATTACCGTCCCTATTCCTACGGCGTGCCCGCGCCGTTCGTCATCGGCTACGGACCGTTTTGGTGACGCGAGCAACGTCGTTCATTCATGGGGCGTTCACGTCGCTGTCCCTAATTTAATCTCGGGAGCGACTGCAATTGAACAGCGATGGCGCGAGGCGCAGCGCCGCAATGATGCTGTCCACATTCAGGGAGACATTCCATGTTGAGGATATTGAGTCCCCGGACGAGCGCGCTGCGCTTGCTCGGGCTTGCGGCCGTTGCCACGTTGATGCTGACGGGTGGGACTGCGCGTCGCGCTGAAGCGATGACGCCGATCAATCCGACTGCGCTGCCCGCGGCGAAAGCTACAAGCGACGACATCATGATCCAGGTTCGCCACGGTGGTGGTGGCGGTGGTGGACATGGCGGCGGCTTCCATGGCGGCGGTTTTCACGGCGGCGGTGGCTTCCACGGTGGTGGAGGCTTTCACGGTGGTGGCGGACATTATGGTGGTTTTCATGGCGGCGGCTTCCGCTCCGCTCCGGCCTTCCACGGAGGTGGCTATCGCTATGGTGGTTTTCACCGCTATGGCGGCTTCCATCGCTATGGTGGCTACCGTCCCGCCTATTACGGGCATCGCCACTTCCATCGGCGCTTCTACGGCGGCTACTATCCCTATTACAGTCATCCGCGCCGCTGCCGGATCGTCTGGACCTATTACGGCCCGCGCCGCATCTGCCGCTGGCACCATTGGCATCGCTGGCACCATCCGTACCGCTATTGGTAAGGGCGGTCGAAATGAAAAAGGGCGCCTCAACGGCGCCCTTTGTTGATTCGATGGCCTGCAATTGCAGCGAGTGGCTCAGCGCCACTCCCTGACGTCGACGAAGTGGCCGGCGATCGCAGCCGCCGCGGCCATCGCCGGCGACACCAGATGCGTGCGGCCCTTGAAGCCTTGGCGGCCCTCGAAGTTGCGGTTCGAGGTCGAGGCGCAGCGCTCTTCCGGAGCCAGCTTGTCCGGGTTCATCGCGAGGCACATCGAGCAACCGGGCTCGCGCCATTCGAAGCCGGCTTTGATGAAGATCTTGTCCAGACCTTCAGCCTCGGCTTGCTCCTTCACGAGACCGGAGCCCGGCACGACCATGGCGTTGACGTGACCAGAGACATGCTTGCCTTCCGCGATCTTCGCGGCAGCACGCAAATCTTCGATGCGGCCGTTGGTGCAGGAGCCGATGAAGATGCGATCGAGCTTGATGTCGGTGATCTTCGTTCCCGCCGTCAGGCCCATGTATTTCAGCGCGCGATGCTTGGAGATGCGCTTGGCCTCGTCGGCGATCTGGTCGGGATCGGGCACCATGCCGGTCACCGAGATGACGTCCTCAGGCGACGTGCCCCAGGTCACGATCGGCGGCAGCTTTGCGGCGTCGAGGCGCAGCTCGTGGTCGAAATGTGCGCCCTCATCGGAGCGCAGTTTCTCCCAATAGCGCATCGCCGCATCCCAGTCCGCGCCCTTCGGCGCCTTCGGGCGGCCGCGCAGGAAGTCATAGGCCTTCTGGTCGGGCGCAACGAGGCCGGCGCGCGCGCCCCCTTCGATCGACATGTTGCAGACCGTCATGCGGCCTTCCATGCTGAGCGCGCTGATCGCGTCGCCGGCGTATTCCAGCACGTAGCCGGTGCCGCCCGCGGTGCCGATCTCGCCGATGATGGCCAGGATGATGTCCTTGCCCGTCACGCCGTCCGGCAATTTGCCGTCGACGGTGACTCGCATGTTCTTCGCCTTCTTCTGGATCAGCGTCTGCGTTGCCAGAACGTGCTCGACTTCGGAGGTGCCGATGCCGTGCGCGAGCGCGCCGAACGCGCCATGCGTCGAGGTGTGGCTGTCACCGCAGACGATGGTGGTGCCGGGCAGGGTAAAGCCCTGCTCGGGGCCGATGACGTGGACGACGCCCTGGCGCTTGTCGAACTCGTCGTAATATTCGATGCCGAATTCCTTGGCGTTGTCGGCCAGCGCCTTGATCTGCTCGATGCTCTCCGGATCGGGATTCGGCTTGGTGCGATCGGTGGTCGGGACGTTGTGGTCGACGACGGCGAGCGTCTTCTCGGGCGCGTGGACCCTGCGGCCGGTGGCGCGCAGGCCTTCGAACGCCTGCGGCGAGGTCACCTCGTGGACCAGATGGCGGTCGATATAGAGCAGGCAGGTGCCGTCATCGGCTTCGTGCACCAGATGGTCGTTCCAGATCTTGTCGTACAACGTGGTGGGCTTGGACATGAGCTTCAGCTCCGAACAATGTGTGTCAGCGAAACGCGCGGGTTCGCGCGGGGCAATCGTCTTCAGCGCAGCCTTTAAGCTGCGGGACTAAGCTCTGACGTTGCCGAGGTCGCGAAGCGTCCGAAGAACCGGCCAGGCAACCGCGAGCGATCGTCGATGACGATGCGCCGGGGGCTCACGAAGCTGGTCAGATCTGGAAACATTCCAAGAATATATAGCAGGGAGATTTGGAATCGCGAGGGCTTTGACGCGCACGGCTGACGCAACAAAAAAGCGCGGGGCCAGGCCCCGCGCTTTTCGAAACTCGTCTGGTCGCGAAGCTTACTCGTTGACGGCGGCCTTGTGCTCAGTCTTCTCGACGATGCGGGCCGACTTGCCACGGAGATTGCGGAGATAATAGAGCTTGGCGCGACGCACCTTGCCGCGGCGCACCACCTTGATCGAATCGATCATCGGCGACATCACCGGGAACACGCGCTCCACGCCTTCGCCGTAGGAGATCTTGCGAACGGTGAAGCTCTCGTTGAGGCCACCGCCGGAACGGCCGATGCAGACGCCTTCATAGGCCTGCACGCGGGTGCGATCGCCTTCGACGACCTTCACGTTGACGATCACGGTGTCGCCGGGACCGAATTCCGGAATGTCCTTGGTCGCGGAGAGCTTGTCGAACTGCTCTTTTTCGAGCTGCTGAATCAGGTTCATGGGTAAATCTCCATCGGCGCGCCCAGCCTTGGAAACGGGGGCTGCGCGAAATTCGTTTATCCAGCTATTGCGGATTTGGCGCTGCTATAAGCCAAGCCGGAGCGTTTGTCACCCGTCTGTCGTGCTTTTTGGCGTTTTTCGGCGTCCGGGCCGATTCGGGGCCTTGGCTGGGATCTGGGCCCATAAATCGGGCCGGCGGGCCGCCGTCAGGGTTTCGGATTGGGCCCGCCGCCACGCCGCGACCTTGGCGTGGTCTCCCGAGGTCAGGATGGCCGGGATCGGAACCCCCTCGAACAGCTGCGGGCGAGTGTATTGGGGGTATTCAAGCAGGCCGTCCGAAAAACTCTCCTCGGTTCCCGAGGCCTCCTTGCCCATCACCCCCGGCAGCAACCGGACGCAGGCGTCAATTAGCGCCAAAGCGGCGATTTCGCCCCCTGAGAGCACGTAATCGCCGATCGAGACCTCCTCCAGGGCGCGGGCGTCAATCACCCGCTGGTCGATCCCCTCGAACCGCCCGCAGACGATCAAGGGGCCGGGGCCCTGGGTGAGCTCGGCGACACGGGCCTGGGTCAATGGCCGACCGCGCGGGCTCATCAGCAGTTTCGGCCGATCCAGGTTGCTCCCCACGGCGTCGATGGCCGCCGCCAGCACGTCGGCCCGCAGCACCATGCCTGGACCACCGCCGGCCGGGGTGTCGTCGACGCTGCGGTGGCGGTCCGTGGCGGAGGCCCGGATATCCCGCGCCTCGATCTCCCAGAGGCCGGAGGCCAGCGCCCGGCCGGCCAGGCTCACGCCGAGCGGTCCCGGAAACATCTCCGGAAACAGCGTCAGCACCGTCGCGCGCCAGGGTGAGGGATTGGTCATCGGGCTTCAAAAATTCCGTCGTCCCGGCGAAGACCGGGATCCATAGCCACCGCAGCCAATTTTGCGACGGCTGGAGCGATCAGCTTAGCCAAAAACCACGTCCTGTGGTTATGAGTCCCGGCCTTCGCCGGGACGACTCGGAGAGGGAACGTCACCCTCGATCTCCTGCGGCAGCTCGATCACGACGCGGCCGCCGGCGATATCGACCTCGGGCACCACTGCGTTGGTGAACGGCAGCAGCATCGTGGCGCCTTTTAGCGGCGCGATCTCGATGATGTCGCCGGCGCCGAAATTATGGATCGCGAACACGCGACCGAGCGCATCGCCTGCCGTGGTGACGGCGGCGAGCCCGATCAGATCGGTGTGGTAGTATTCGCCCGGGTCGGTCGCGGGCAGTTTTTCGCGCGCGACATAGAGTTCTATGCCGTTGAGGCGCTCGGCCTCATCGCGGGTCGTGACGCCCTTGAAGGTCGCGACCAGATGGTCCTTGGCTTCGCGGGCCTGCGCCAGCTCGAACTGGCGCTTGCCGTCCTTGGACAGAAGCGGACCGTAGCGCTTAACGGCAAAGGGATCTTCGGTGAAGGTCCACAATTTGACCGCGCCGCGAACACCATGCGCGGCGCCGATCCGCGCGACGCAGATCAGCGCCGACATGGATGATCCTTAGCCCTTCGCAGCGGCTTCGGCCTGCGCCTTGCGCTCCTTGCGCGGCACGGCCTTCTCGGGGTTGTTGCGCGCTTCGCGCTTCTTGACGCCGGCGGCATCGAGGAAGCGGGACACGCGGTCCGACGGCTGCGCGCCCTTGGCGAGCCAGGCCTTCACCTTGTCCATGTCGAGCTTCAGACGGGTCTCGTTGTCCTTCGGCAGCAGCGGGTTGAAATAGCCGAGACGCTCGATGAAGCGGCCATCGCGGGGGAAGCGCGAGTCGGCGACGACGACGTGATAGACGGGACGCTTCTTGGTGCCTGCGCGGGCGAGGCGGATAACGACGGACATTTAGTTCTCCTTCAAAATACGTTTTGTTCGGTTGATTGGTATTCCGCGTTGCGTGAGACCGGTGCGATCCCTCGCGACGAATTCCTCATTTCTTCTTGCCTGGAAAACCGCCGAGGCCCGGCAGCGTCGGCTTGCCGCTCAGCCCGGTCAGTCCGGGAACGTTGGGCAGACCGGTGCGAAGACCGGCCGGCAAATCCTTCGGCAGGCTGGGCAGACCCTGTCCGCCACCGCCCTGCATTTTCTCTTGAAGAGCTTTCATCTCGTCCGGAGACGGCATCTTCATGCCGCCGCCAAAGCCCATCGCCTGTGCGATGCCGGCCAGCGGACCGCGCTTGCCGGAGCCCATCGCCTTCATCACGTCGGCCATGTTCCGGTGCATCTTCAGGAGCTTGTTGACCTGCTCGACGCTCTGGCCGGAGCCTGCGGCGATGCGCTTCTTGCGGCTTGCCTTGAGCAGGTCGGGATGACGGCGCTCGTCGCGGGTCATGGAATCGATCACCGCGACTTGACGCTTCAGGATCTTGTCGTCGATCCCGGCGGCGGCGATCTGGTTCTTCATCTTGGCGATGCCGGGCATCATGCCCATCAGGCCGCTGATGCCGCCCATGTTCGCCATCTGCGAGAGCTGCTCGCGCATGTCGTTGAGGTCGAACTGACCCTTGCGCATGCGTTCGGCGGTGCGCGCGGCCTTTTCGGCGTCGATGTTCGCGGCGGCACGTTCGACCAGCGAGACCACGTCGCCCATGCCGAGGATGCGGCCGGCGATACGATCGGGGTGGAAATCTTCCAGCGCGTCGGTCTTTTCGCCGGTGCCGATCAGCTTGATCGGCTTGCCGGTGACCGCGCGCATCGAGAGCGCTGCGCCACCGCGGCCGTCGCCGTCCACACGTGTCAGCACGATGCCGGTGAGGCCGACGCGCTCGTCGAAGGCGCGGGCGAGATTCACGGCGTCCTGACCGGTGAGGCTGTCGGCGACCAGCAGCACTTCATGCGGATTCGCAGCGGCTTTGATCGCAGCTGCTTCCGCCATCATGTCTTCGTCGAGCGTGGTGCGGCCGGCGGTGTCGAGCAGCACGACGTCGTAGCCGCCGAGCTTGCCGGCTTCCAGCGCGCGCTTGGCGATCTGCGCCGGCTGCTGTCCCGCAACGATCGGCAGGGTCGGAATGTCGAGATCGCGGCCGAGCACGGCCAGCTGCTCCATCGCCGCCGGGCGATAGATGTCGAGCGAGGCCATCAGCACTTTGCGCTTGTCGCGCTGGACCAGGCGGCGGGCGAGCTTTGCGGTGGTGGTGGTTTTACCCGAGCCTTGCAGGCCGACCATCATGATCGGCACCGGCGGCACGGAATTGATGTCGATGGTCTGGCTTTCGGCGCCGAGCGTGTTGATCAGCTCGTCATGAACGATCTTGACCACCATCTGGCCGGGCGTCACCGACTTGACGACGGTGGCACCAATCGCCTGCTCGCGGACGCGCTCGGTGAAGCTGCGCACGACCTCGAGCGCGACGTCGGCCTCGAGCAACGCGCGGCGCACCTCGCGCATCGCGGCGTCGACGTCCTTTTCGGTCAGCGCACCGCGCCCCGTCAGACGATCGAGAATGCCGCCAAGCCGTTCCGACAGATTGTCGAACAATGCCGTTGTCCTTGTCCTGCTCGCTAGAGAAGCGATCTTCCAAACACCTTCACGCCCGAGGGCGCATCGCGCTGTCGGGCGTTGGCCTCCGGCCTCTGGGGCCAGTGGGCGGGTCGAAAAGAAAGCCTTTCCGAGAAAGTGGCGGGGTTAAACGCCGCTCACGCCCAAAAGTCAAGGAAAGTTAGGGCGGCGGGACGCCTTTTCCAAGGCAAGCCATTGAAAATACACCATTTCCGACGATGGGTTCCTTTTCCGGGAGCTCCGCCCATATAGCGGTGATGCCTTACCGCCCCGATCGTCCCTAAAAGTCCGCTCGTGCCGATCACCCGCCGCCGCGTTTTCGGACTGCTTGCCGGTGGCGCTGCACTGGTCGGCGTGCCCTCCCTCTGGATGTCCCGCATGAAAACCTATGACGGTCCCGTCTCCGACCATTTCGACGGCCTGACCTTCTTCGATCCCGATGGAGCGCCGCCACGATCGCTCGGCGAGGTGCTGCGTTGGCAATTCGGCGGCCGGGGGCAGCGCGCGAACTGGCCCGACTGGGTGCCCAACGCCGATGCCGACACGCCGCCGGAGCGGGTCGATGGCGACAAGGTGCGGCTGTCCTTCGTCGGACATGCGAGTTGGCTGATCCAGACCGGCGGCCTCAATATCCTCGTCGATCCCGTCTGGTCCTCGCGTGTCTCGCCCGTCAGTTTTGCCGGACCGAAACGGCACAACGATCCCGGCATCGCCTTCGAGAAGCTGCCGAAGATCGACGTCGTGCTGGTCTCGCACGGGCACTACGATCATCTCGACGTCGCGACGCTGTCGCGGCTCGCCAAGAATTTTGCGCCGCGCGTGGTCACCCCACTCGGCAATGACGTCACGATGCGCGACGCCGACTCTGCGATCAAGGCGGAAGCCTTTGACTGGCACGACCGCGTCGAGCTCGGCGGCGGCATCGCCGTGACGCTGGTGCCGACCCGGCACTGGTCGGCGCGCGGCATGTTCGACCGCAACAAGGCGCTGTGGGCGAGCTTCGTGCTGGAGACGCCGGCGGGGAAAATCTACGTCGTCTGCGATTCCGGCTATGGCGATGGCGGCCATTTCCGCCGCGTTGCCGAGAAGCATGGGCCGTTGCGTCTCGCGATCCTCCCCATCGGCGCCTACGAGCCGCGCTGGTTCATGCGCGACCAGCACATGAACCCGGAAGACGCGGTGAAGGCACTAGCGGATTGCGGTGCGCAACAGGCGCTTGGGCATCATCACGGCACGTTCCAGCTCACCGATGAAGCGATCGACGCGCCGGCCAAGGCGCTGGTGGAAGCACTCGATGCCGCGAAGATTCCGCAGCAGCGGTTCGTGGCGATGAAGCCGGGGCAGGTGGTGGAGATTTAGCTCCGCCGCACACACAGCTCGTGCCCCGGACGCAGCACAGCGTCTCTTCGACGGTGCGCTGCAGAGCCGGGACACGAGACCTACTGCTCTTTCGGCTTGATCGCCCAGCTCACATTTACCGTCACCGACAGCGTTTCCTCGCCCGGCGCAACGGCAGCAGGCGCGGCCATCGGGGCTGCTGCCATGCGGCCCTTGAACAGCGGCATCGGAGCGCTGCCTTCGGAGACGCTGAGCGGCGCGCCCAGCGTGACGCCGGTGGCCCTGGCGTAGATCTCGGCCTTGCGGCGGGCATCGGCAACCGCCTGTTCGCGGGCATCGTCGAGCAGTTTTGAGGCCTGCGTCACTTCAAACGAGATATTGCCGATATCGTTGGCGCCGGCGCCGACCAGCGTGTCGATGATGCCGGCGACCTTGGTCACATCGCGGATCTTCACGGTGACGCGGTTGGAGGCGCGGAAGCCGACGACCGGCGAGGCGCCGGTGGATTTGTTCTGGCCGTATTGTGGCTGCAGCGACAGCCGCGAGGTCTGATAGTCCTTCTCGGCAATCCCTGCGCCCTTCAGCGCCAGCAGCACTTTGCCCATCGCGGCATTGTTGGCGTCGGAGGCTTCCTTGGCCGTCTTGGCGTCATTGGCGACGCCCGCATCGATCTGCGCAAGGTCGGGGGCCGCGGAGACGGTGGCCTCGCCGCTCACCGAAATGGCAGACGGAAAATCATCGGCGAGCGCGGGCGATGCCAGCAGCGTGGCGGCGAAAACGGCGGCAAGAGAACCAACGAGGGAAGTAAAAACGGCAGCAGGCTTTTTCATTGCTCTCACTTCAGCGGCACGAACACGTTGATCACCAGCTTGTCCTCGGCCGTCTTCAGGGGATCGGTGAGGTACTCTTCGATAAAGGTGTCCTTGGCTTCCAGCTTCTTGTCGTCGAGGTGATTGGTGATCGCCTCATAGGTGTTGTCCATGTTGTCGTAGGAGCCGCGATGGACGAATTTCAGCGCCTTGCCCTCGGGCGATTTGCCGATGCTCATGTCCTTGGTCAGGTTCTTCGGGTCCTGCTCGACCGGGATCTCGGCGAGGAAGGTGAATCCGGTGTCGTCGGTCGAGGTGTAGACGATCATCGAATTGCCGGCGTGCTTGATGCCCTGCTTGTCGAGCAGCGCGTTCAGCGCCTTGAAGGCGTCGACCAGCGTGTCGAACGCCGAATCCCAATTGGCAGTGCCCTTGATCATCACGACCTTCTTGGGCTCGAGCGTGATCTCCTGGCCAAAGGGGTCGGCGGTCTGCACCGGGGCTGGCGTTGCAGCCGCAGCGGGCGGCGGTGCGGCCGGGCTGGGTGAGGCGCTGGCTGCGGGTGAGGGCGATGTGGCAGGTGCCGGCGAGGCGCTGGCCGCTGGAGACGGCGCTGCTGCCGGTGCGGGCGAAGCGCTTGCGGCCGGGGAGGGCGAGGCCGACGGGGTCGGCGAGGGACTGGCCGATGCAGCCGGGGCCGGGCTCGGAGTTTGCGCCAGGGCGACGGAGGGGCCAAACGACATGGCCGCTGCCGGGATCAGCGCGACCAGAGCGAGACGGCAAAAACGATTCATTCTATTCTCCCCAAAACCTTACGTACCAAGGCCTTAACCCACCAGGGCCTTAAACCCGGCCACGCATCCCGGTTCGCGCGAACTGCGCCGTTCTAACACGCGGCCGCCGAATTCGTCCCATGACAGATGCGTCATGGCAGACGTCATGGGGCCCGGCGGCAAATCACTGGCCAAGCCCGCAAGGATCGCCATATAAGACGGGCGAAATTCAGGATTTTTCATGAGCGCGCTGGACAACCACGCATTTGCCAAGATGAACGGCATCGGCAACGAGATCGTCGTTGTCGACATGCGTGATTCCTCAGGCCGGGTCACGCCGGACGATGCTCGCGCGGTGGCCTCCGCGCAAGGCGGCGTGCCTTACGACCAACTGATGGTGCTCCAGAAGCCGCGGCTCGACGGCACCGAGGCCTTCATCCGCATCTACAACAGCGACGGCTCGGAAGCCGGTGCCTGCGGCAATGGCATGCGCTGCGTGGTCCGCCGCATCTTCGAGAAGACCGGGCAGGCCAGAGCGACGTTCGAGACCGCGGCCGGGCTGCTCAATGCCTGGCAGGGCCCTGCGCCGGACCTCTACACCGTCGACATGGGCGCGCCAAAATTCGGCTGGCAGGACATTCCGCTGGCGGAAGAGTTTCGCGACACCCGCTACATCGAATTGCAGATCGGGCCGATCGACAACCCGATCCTGCATTCGCCGTCCGTGGTCAGCATGGGCAATCCGCACGCGATTTTCTGGGTCGACGACGTCGATGCCTATGATCTCGCGCGCTTTGGCCCGCTGCTGGAGAACCACCCGATATTTCCGGACCGCGCCAACATCACGCTCGCCCACATCGTCGATCGCGAGCACATCACCATGCGCACCTGGGAGCGCGGCGCGGGTCTCACCAGGGCCTGCGGTTCCGCGGCCTGTGCGACCGCCGTTGCGGCTGCGCGCCTGAAGCGCACCGAGCGCAAGGTCGAGATGACGCTGCCCGGCGGCAAGCTCGGCATCGAATGGCGCGAGCGCGACGACCATGTACTGATGACGGGTACGGCGACCTTCGAATACGAAGGCAATTTCGATCCGGCGCTGTTCGCGCCGGTCGGCTAATGGCCGTCGAGGTCGTCACCTTCGGCTGCCGCCTCAACGCCTTCGAGGCGGAAGTCATCCGCCGCGAGGCGGAAGGCGCGGGTCTTTCCGACACCATCGTCATCAACAGTTGTGCCGTCACCAACGAGGCGGTGGCGCAGGCGCGGCAGTCGATCCGCAAGTTGAAGCGCGAACGGCCCGGTGCGCGCATCGTCGTCACCGGCTGCGCGGCGCAGACGCAAAGCGGCATGTTCGCCGATATGGCCGAGGTCGATCGCGTCGTCGGCAATGACGACAAGATGCGCAGCGATGCCTGGCGCCAGGCGCGCGATGCCTTCGATCTCGGCACAAACGAGAAGGTCGCCGTCAGCGACATCATGGCCGTGAAGCAGATGGCGCCGCATCTGATCGACGGCTATGCGAGCGGCCTGCCGCGCGTGTTCGTGCAGGTGCAGAACGGCTGCGACCATCGCTGCACCTTCTGCATCATTCCCTACGGCCGCGGCAATTCGCGCTCGGTGCCGATGGGCGCGGTGGTCGATCAGGTGCGGGCGCTGGTGCAGCGCGGCCATGCCGAGATCGTGCTCACCGGTGTCGATCTCACCAGCTACGGCGCCGATCTGCCGGGCGCGCCAAAACTTGGCATGCTGACGAAGCAGATCTTGCGGCATGTGCCGGAGCTGAAGCGGTTGCGCATCTCCTCGATCGATTCGATCGAAGCGGATAGCGATCTGCTCGACGCTATTGCCGACGATGCGCGGCTGATGCCGCATCTGCATCTGTCGCTGCAATCCGGCGACGACATGATTCTGAAGCGCATGAAGCGACGGCATTCGCGGCAGGACGCGATCACCTTCTGCGATCAGGTGCGCCATCTGCGCCCGGACATCGTTTTCGGCGCCGACATCATCGCGGGCTTTCCGACCGAAACCGAGGAGATGTTCTCGCGCTCGCTCGATCTGGTCGAGGAGTGCGGTCTGACATTCTTGCACGTCTTCCCGTATTCACCGCGCCCCGGCACGCCGGCCGCGCGGATGCCGCAGGTCGCTGGGCCAACGATCAAGGAACGCGCGAAGCGGCTGCGCACCGCTGGCGAAGTCGCGTTAGGGCAGCGGCTGGTAGCCGAGATCGGCGCGATGCGCGATGTGCTGATCGAGAGCGACGGCCAGGGACGCACCGAGCATTATCTGCCGGTGGCCATTGCGGGCAAGCGTGTGGGCGATGTTGTGCCGCTCAGGATCGCCGGCCGCGATGGCGAGCGACTGACTGCGTAAGGGGAAGCGCCTACGACGCCCGCACCTGCCAGAAGCGCAGCGTACGCCGCGCGTTTTCCAGCGACATGCGTGCAAAATTGCTCTGTGCCCTCGCAACGTCCGCCGGCTTCATGGCGCCTGTCGCAAAGCGGCTTTCGAGCACGGCGGCAGTGGTTTCCCAGCTCAGTTGCGCCGCCTTGCACGGCACCAGCAGGCCGTCTTCGCGCAGGCTTTGCATCAGCGGACGAATCACCTCGACGGTCGATCCTGACAGTGCCGCCAGCGCGGCCACGGCCTCTTCGTAGCGTCGCTGCCTGGCGAAGCCGAGCAGCGTCGCCTCGTTGAGCTGGCCGGATGCCTTGAGATTGGCAATCGCGCGCTTGGCGCCCTCGAAATCACGAACACCCGACATCTCGCGCTCGACGCCGACGGTGACGGCGGCAATCGCGCTCTGGATTTCATCGAACAGATCGGGCGGTGCGCGCGACAGCAATCGCGTGCGAACCGTGTCCGTCGCCGAGCGCAGCAATTGGCGGCGCAGCTCCGACGGCAGGTCGACACGGACGCCGACGCTCACCGCGAGCTCGGGATCGCTCTCGGCCTGTCCGACGACAACGGCGAATCCCTTTCCGGACAGGCGCGCGCCGGGATTGGCGGCGAGGCGGCGGCTGACGCTGGGATAGCGGCGCGCCAGCAGCGCGTCGGTGACGATTTCCTTCAGCCACCAGCGGCCGGCGACCGCGAGCAGATGCGGCTCGCCTTTGGACGATGCGATCTTCACCAGCTCGCCGTCGTCGAGGCGCGCGGATTCCTGCAGCACGGGGCCGGCGATGCGGATCTCGTCATTGTTGGCGAGGCGGCGGATGACGGAGGGCGGTGCCTGTGCGATCGGCGCAAGCTGGGCGCTGATTTCGGCCAGCGCCACGCGCGCGCCCATGTCGGCGATGGCGCGCAGCTCGATGGTGCCGATCAGGCGCTCGAGCACGTCGTCGAACAGTGCGATCTGCTCGTCGTCAAAACTTCCGGCGGAGGACAGGAACAGGTCGGTAACGCGCCGGGCGGTTTCGAGGCCCTTTTCCGCCGAGCCGAGCCGGATGGCGGTTTCGACCTCGTCGATGATCGATAGTTCGGCCGTGGACATGACGCGTTGCTCGTCCTGAGCGGATGGGAGGCTTGTTCTAAGCAACCGCTATCATTAGAGACGAGCACTGAACGTTTCGTAAACCATCGAGCCATGACCTCATCCTGAGGAGCCCGCAAAGCGGGCGTCTCGAAGGATGGCCACGGGCGAGGACCGGGCCTTCATGGTTCGAGACGGCGCTGACGCGCCTCCTCACCATGAGGGTCGGGGAGTAGCGCTATTCCCCGTTCCAGCCGCAGGCGCGGAGTTTTTCGTGCATGTGGGGAGGAGCCGGCGCGACCACGCGGACCGGCTCCTTGTTCCGGGAAATCGGCACTACGATCTCGCGGGAATGCAGATGCAGCTTCGGCTCGCCGAAGCGCGGGCCGTTGCCGTAAATGTTATCGCCGAAGATCGGCCAGCCGGTCGCCGACGAATGCACCCGCAATTGATGGGTCCGCCCCGTTACCGGTTCCATGGCGAGCCAGGTCAAACCGTCACCCCGGCCCATCACCTTCCAGTTCGTCACGGCCTTCTGCCCCTCAGGATCAGGCTTCTGCCACCAGCCGCGTTCGGCATTGAGCCGGCCGAGGGCTAAGTCGATCGTACCTTCGTCTTCGGCAGGGCCGCCCTCGACCACGGTCCAGTAGGTCTTGCCGATCTTGCCGTGCTTGAACAGGAGGCCGAGCGACGCCGTCGCTTTCCGATGGCGGCCTAGCACGAGGCAACCGGAGGTGTCCTTGTCCAGCCGGTGGGCCAGCACCGGCGGCCGCGGCAGGCCAAAACAGAGTGCGTTGAAGGAGGCTTCCAGATTGGCGCCGCCCTTGGGACCGCGATGCACCGGCAGGCCCGAGGGCTTGTCGATGACCAGCATCAGTCCGTCGCGATGGAGCACGCGCGACTGGATCTCCTCGGCGGTCAATTCGGGAACATCGAGCAATTGCAGGACCTTCGGCTCAACACTTTCGTTTAACAGCGGGAACGGCTAACACACCGCCACCATGAACGATACCACCCCCGAGACCCCCAAGCTGAGCTGGTGGCGCCGCCTGTCCGACGGGCTGAAGCGCACCTCGTCCTCGCTCGGGACCGCGGTCGCCGACCTCGTCACCAAGCGCAAGCTTGACCGCGCCATGCTCGACGACATCGAGGACGTGCTGCTGCGCGCCGACCTCGGCACCGCTGTCGCGGTTCGGATCGCGGACGCGGTCGGCACCGGGCGGTATGACAAGGCGATCTCGGCCGACGAGGTCAAGGACGTGGTCGCGACCGAGGTCGAGAAGGTACTGGCGCCGGTGGCGAAGCCGCTCGAAATCGATACGGCCAAGAAGCCGTTCGTGATCCTCGTGGTCGGCGTCAACGGCTCCGGCAAGACCACGACCATCGGAAAACTCTCGCAAAAATTCGCGTCCGAACGCCGCAAGGTGATGCTGGCCGCCGGCGACACGTTTCGCGCCGCAGCCATCGAGCAGCTCAAGGTCTGGGGCGAGCGCACCAGGACGCCTGTCATTGCGGGCGCGCAAGGCTCGGACTCGGCGAGCCTCGCTTTCAATGCGCTGACGGCGGCGAAGGAGCAGACCATCGACGTGCTGCTGATCGACACCGCCGGCCGCTTGCAGAACAAGGCCGAGCTGATGAACGAGCTCGAGAAAGTCGTGCGCGTCATCCGAAAGGTCGACGCTTCGGCGCCGCATGCGGTACTGCTCGTGCTGGACGCCACCGTCGGCCAGAATGCGCTGTCGCAGGTCGAGGCCTTCCATCGCACGGCCGGCGTCACCGGCCTCGTGATGACCAAGCTCGACGGCACCGCGCGCGGCGGCATTCTGGTGGCGCTCGCGGAAAAATTCAAACTGCCGGTGCATTTCATCGGCGTCGGCGAAGGCGTCGACGATCTCGCGCCGTTCACCGCGCGCGATTTCGCCCGCGCCATCGCCGGAATCGAAAGCTAGAGAATGGACAAGACCCAGCCGCATCCGTTGTTCAAGCTTGCGACCGAGCTCGGTCCGCTGCTCGTGTTCTTCTTCGTGAACGCGAAGTTCAATCTGTTCGCCGCAACCGGCGCCTTCATGGTCGCGATCGTGGCGGCGATGATCGCCTCCTATGT
>JAUEPE010000123.1 GCA_030403585.1 Frankia sp. RB7 | reverse complement strand
TCGCCCGCCGCGCCTTCAGCGCCACCGCTCACCGTCGTCTTCGCAAAATCCTCCCATCCCTCGTCGCACAGCAACTGGCCGTGTGAGAAATCCGGGCTAGCGCGGATCCACTGAAATTGGAATGAGTGACCGTGTAGGTCAAAAGCTTCGTATCAGTATCGAACGTGGCTTCTGCCCCGCCAGAGCCGGAACTCATGTTGGGTGGAACCTCGTTGCTGCTCCTAAGCTCCGCCTGCCATTCAACTGTTTCGCCACTGGCGACTCGCGCAAGCCCAGGCCAAAGCGTAACAACCTAGCGCCCGCAGGGTACCTTCTTCATGGCATCCTCCGAGCCGTGAGCAATACTGGCCTTCCGGATCCGGTGTAGAACACCGGCGGCCGCGCCAAATTTCCGCTGGATCATTAGCCTGTTTGGAAGAAGGCTGGAGCGGCGAGCTAGCCCGGATTTCTCACAGAGTTGAGGGGCACCGGGGCGCGAATCAGCGAAAGTTCTTTTGCGAGAAGGACTTTGCGATGATTCATGGGATGCCCCGATGCCGACAGAGTGTAGCGCAGAGCAGT
>JAUEPE010000122.1 GCA_030403585.1 Frankia sp. RB7 | reverse complement strand
TGCGGATCCGGGCCTCGGTGGAGCGCAGCGGCGAGGGCGAGGCGCTGGCGCATCTGCAACTTGCGGATGGGCACGGCCGTGTGGTCGCGCATGTCGGCGGTCTGCGGCTGAAGCAGGCGAGCGAAGCACAGATCCGCGATGCCGCGCGCAGCGAGGCGCAGCATCTGTATCGGCTGGAATGGCGCGCGGTCGCCTTGAACGAAGCCGGGCAAGACAAACCTGTGCCTGATGCGCCTCTGATGGTGGGTGGCGACGGCAAGCTGGCGGCACATCTCGGGCTTGATCACGCTGACAGCGTGCCGGCGCTTGTGGCGCGGCTCGATGCGGGCGGCGCGGTCCCGCCGCAGCTCGTGTTCGACCATCTGCCTGATCCGGCTGAACCAGCAGGCGGCGTGCTTGCGGCAACGCATGCGACGGCCGAGCGTGGCCTTGGCGAGCTGCAGGCGCTCTTCGGCGAAGCGCGTCTGAACGAGACTGATGTGACGTGGCTGACGCGGGGCGCGGTGGCGACCGGTCCCGACGAGGGCACGAGCGGACTGTCGCAGGCGCCGCTGTGGGGCCTGGTGCGGAGCGCGCGGGCGGAACATCCGGACCGGCGGCTGCAGC
>JAUEPE010000037.1 GCA_030403585.1 Frankia sp. RB7 | reverse complement strand
CCAACCACACAAGATGGCGTCTTCGACGTCGTCTTCAGAACCCAGACGATTGCAACCGTCGACATTCGGCCTCTCGACGGACGGGTCGAAAGTGTCCACGATGTCTCCGAACACCCGTCCACCATCTACCCGGTCTGAACAAAGAACGGGGAGGGGGAAGAGCATTCACTTCGCGTAATTCGTCATCCGTTTTCCCGGAAGCAGCTCGTATGCCGGCTTCCAGCCCGGTAACGCGGCCATGCGGCCGAGCCAGGCATGGATGGCCGGGTGGCTCGCGGCGAAATCGAAACCGTGTTCGTCGCTCGGGTAATGCAGATAGGCCATCATCGAGATATCGGCGACGGTCGGCCTGGTGCCGATCGCAAAAGCATTGTGCTGGAGATGTCCGTCGAGAATGCCGAGAAAATCCTCCAGCTGCCGGCGAAAATGCTTCAGCACCTGCGGATCGTTCTTCTCGGTGAAGGCGCGCATGAAGCGGTAGGTCGCCATGTAGCCGGTGAGCTTGTGGTTGTCCCAGAACAGCCAGCGCAGCAGCTCGAATTTTTCCTCTTCCGTCTCGGCCCCAAAGCGTCCGTATTGCCCGGCGAGCTTCAGCAGCAGCGGCGCGGTCTGCGTCATCTTCGCGCTGTCGACCTCGAGCACGGGAATCTCGCCCATCTCGTTGACGGCCTTGCGCCACTCCGCCGTGCGCGTGACGCCGCCGCCAAAGTCGGTCCAGACCGGCTCGAATGTCTCGCCGCAAAGCGTGAGCATCAGCGCCAGCTTGTAGCTGTTGCCGGATTCGGGGAAGTAGTGCAGGCGATAGAGGGGCATGGGACCTCACGAGGTGGAGCGCAGACGTGAGGTTATAGCGAGATCGCTCGGCATCGTCATTGCGAGCGCAGCGAAGCAATCCAGCAATGCATCCGCGGATACAGTCTGGATTGCTTCGCTGGCTCGCAATGACGGAGGTTGGAGTGGGCGCGCCCCTTACCCCACAGCCCCCTTGGACCGCAGCTGCTTGATCGCGGCCTCGTCGTATCCCGCGCCACGCAAAATCTCGTCACTGTGCTCGCCGACGCCGGGTGGCTTGCGCGGTTGCACCTTCTTGGTGCCGTCGATCCAGATCGGGCTGGAGATGGTGAGCATGGTGTCGTTCTCGAACGGCACCAGCACCTCGTTGTCGAGCATCTGCTTGTCGTTCGGAATGTCGTCCAGAATGCCGACGATGCCGAATACCAGCCCGTTGCCGTCGAGAATTTTGCGCCATTCGGCGATATCCCTGGTGGCAAAGGTGTCGTCAAAGATCTTGATCAGCTCGATCGAGCGGGCGTGACGGTCGGGCTTGGTGGCGAAGCGGGGATCGGCGATCAGGTCCTCGCGGCCGAGACACTTGGCAAGCGTCGGCCACTGCTTCTCCTCGCTGAGCAGCGATAGGATCAGCCAGCGGCCGTCCTTGCACTGATAGTGGTTGGCGACTGCGTTCAGTGCGCGCTCGCGCGGGCGCCGCTCGGCGAATTTGGCGCCGCTGAGCTTGGCCTGCGCCAGTACGCTCGCCGCCCAGATGCCGTTCGCCATCAGGTTAGAGGCGACATGCGAGCCCTTGCCGGTCTTCTCGCGTTGATAGAGCGCAGTGACGATCGCGCTGTACAGCGCCATGGCGCAGGGATGGTCGCCCATGCCGGCGACCGAGCGGGCCGGCGTCGTGTCGATGTCGGCGCGGACGAGGTCCATCAGGCCGGAGCGTGCCCAATAGGCGTTGCTGTCGAAGCCGGGCTTGTTGGCTTCCTCGCCCTTTTCGCCATAGCCAGTGAAGGAGGCGTAGATCAACCGGTCGTTGAGATGGCCGAGGTGGTCGTAGGTGATGCCGAGCTTGGCCCGCACCGGCGGCGGCATGTTGGTGATGAAGACGTCCGCCTCCTCGACCAGTCTGTAGAGCACAGCCTGCGCCTCGGGCTTTGCGAGGTCGAGCGCGATGCTCTTCTTGTTGCGGGCCTCCAGCAGCCAGGCATAATTGTGCTCACTGCTCGGATAGCCGGGAATGTTGGGCAGATTGCGGTAGGGGTCGCCGGCGCCGGGTGGCTCGATCTTGATGACATCGGCGCCGAAATCGGACAGCACGGTCGCCGCCGCGGGCGCCGCGATGAAGCTCGCGCAGTCCAGAACCTTGAGACCTGCAAAAATGCCTTTTTCCATCGCGGCGTTGCTCCCTCGCTCTTGTTGTTTCCCGCTGGCTGGAATTCTGTAATCCCTGACAGCACAACCATTTGACTGATGTTCAGGCCGGATGCAACGCCGGCCGGCCATCGCTTTCTCGGGGGCGTCATGCCGGACGGTTATGGCAATCCGCTCGTCCCGGTTGTACAGCTGCTGCCACTGCCTGATCCTCGCCGGATCGGCGTGCCTTCGTTCAAGGATCCGGTCATGTCGATCCCGTTCGTTCGCCTGATGGTATCAGCCGCGCTCATGAGCCTGTGCGGCATGCCCGGTCCGGCCCGAGCGGGCGATCTCGATGACTGCAACGGTCCGCCGTCCGAGAAGGTTGAGGCCGGCTGCACCGCGATCATCAACGATCTATCGTGCGCGGCCGAGGAGCGGTTGCGCGCCTATGTGAACAGATCGCGTGTCTTCATGGGGCGCGCCAACCTCGATGCGGGGCTGGCGGACGCCGATGCCGCGGTCCAGCTCAACCCTAAATCCGTGCCGGCCCTGCTGTCGCGCGGCTTCGCCCGCCAGCGCAAAGGTAATCTCGACGGCGCGCTCGCCGACATCAACCAGGCCATCGAGCTTGATCCCAAGAGTCCGAATGCGTTTGCATCGCGCGGTGGGGTGAAAACCGACCAGAAGAAATGGACCGACGCGGCCGCGGATTTCAGTCAGGCCATCAGCCTGCGGCAGGACTATGCGGTGGCCTATGTCGGGCGCGCGCGGACCTATGTCGAGACGTCGCAACTCGACCAGGCCATGAGCGACCTCAACACCGCGATTTCGATGAATGCGAGCCTGCCCAACGCTTTCTTCTGGCGCGGCCAGGTCTATCGTCTTCGACGCGTTTGCGCGCACGCTTCGCGCGCGGGCCTATCTCGCGAAACAGGATTCGGCGAAAGCGATGACCGACCTTAATCTGGTGCTCGGTATGCGGCCGAATGACGCCGACGCGCTCAGCCTGTGCGGCATCGCCTTCACGTCGATGAAGCAGTACGACAAGGCGCTGGACGATCTCGGCAACGCGATCGCGCAAAAGCCGACGATCGAGCGCTATTTCGCGCGCGCGGGCGTCTACGAGGCCAAGGGCGATGTGGACAAGGCTACCGGCGATTATCGCGGCGCCACCCAGATGAATCCGGCCAACGTGTTCGATATCGCGGCGTAGACCCAGTCCAAGCTGAAGATCCAGCAGCTCTCGAAGCGCACCCCATGCGGCAGTTCCGGGCGCGGCAGCAAGGACGACACCTGTTTGTAGCTGATAACGCGACCGAGTGAGATGGCATCTCTTGTCACGCCGCGACGGGTTCGCGGTTGCTGAATCGGCCGATGTTGGAGTCTCCCCAGGTCTTCAACGCCGTCAGGACAGGCGTCATGCTTCTTCCCAATTCTGAAAGACTGTATTCCACCTTCGGCGGCACCTGCGCATAGACCGTTCGTACAATCAATCCGTCCACTTCGAGTTCGCGGAGTTGGTTTGTAAGAGTCCGATGCGTGACGGCGGGAATTCGCCGCTAGATTTCGTTGAAGCGAACCGTCCCTTCCAGAAGGTGGAAGAGGATGACGCATTTCCATTTTCCATCGATGAGGCTGATGGCGGCTTCGACCGTGCAGCCCGGGGCGCAATCGAAGCGCGAGTGCCGAGGTTTGGCCATGACGGTATCCTTTTCGATACTAGTGGCAATTCTTGTGCGTATCGCAAGATCCGAGGCTAGCGGCTAACGGTGGTTCGGACAAGTCGGCGACTGCCGTATGCGAGTGGGAGCCGCGGTCCTCGAAACATCCAAGCCTTTATAAACAAAAAGCACGACCAAGGGAGTGAGACACATGAGAACCGTGAGGCGAAATCTGATCTGTGCTTCGATAGCCGCTGCATGTCTGGGTGGCGCGGCGCAGGCTCAGGACCGGGGCGGCAAGGCGGAGATATTCGCTAGACTGCCTCAGTCTGTCGGCAATATTGCGTTCACGCCGGACAATCAATTGATCTTCAGTCATCATCCATTCTATGAGCCAGATCTGAGAGTAGCCAGGCTCACATCGCCGACGACTTTCGAGCCCTTTCCGAATGCCGAGTGGAACGCTCCAAGGAAGGGAACGGATCAGTACCTCGACAACGTGCTGGGTCTGCGATCCGACGAAAGCGGGGTCGTATGGATCATCGATATGGGTTTTCGAACCCGGATTACGCCAAAACTCGTCGGCTGGAATACGCGGGCGAACAAGCTCGAGCGAATTTACTACATGCCGGAGCCGGTGACGGTGACGGGATCGCAGCCGCAGGACATCGTGATCGATCAGAAGCATCGCAAATTCTATATTGCCGACGAAAACATCGGGCCGGGAGGCGATGGTTCTCACGCCGCGATCATTGTGATCGACATGGACACTGGTGCGGCGCGGCGCGTGCTGGATGGCGATCGATCGACCGTTCCGGAGAATGTCCCGATCACGGTGGACGGCAACGATCTGACCGTGCCGGGCAAGGACGGCAAGCAGTCCATCATCAAGGTCGGCTGCGACGGCATCACGATGGACGTCAACTCCGAGTGGGTCTACTTCGCTCCGCTCAGCGGCCGGTCTCTCTATCGGATCAAGGCGGCCGACCTCGGTAACGACAAGCTCGGCGCGGAAGAATTGAGCAAGAAGGTCGAGCGCTACTCCGACAAGCCGAACAATGGCGGTCTATCAATCGATTACGCGGGAAACATCTACCTGACCGCCGTCGAATCCAAGTCGATCGGCATCATCGGGCCCGACCGGAAATATCGAACCTATCTCAACGATCCCGACATGGTGTGGCCGGACGGCATTACGGCCTCTCCCGACGGGTACATGTACGTCTCGGCGTCCCAGGTCTCTGCAGCCGCGATGTTTCACAACGGAAAGGCAGAGAACAAGACGCCCTATCTGATCTATCGGTTCAAGCCGGAGGCCGCGGGCTACATCTCCCGGTAAGGAGCGAGCGCCTCGCCGGCGAGCAGCGCAGCGTTGCCACCGGCGGCGGCCGTGTTGATCGTCACGGTCTGCTCGGTGGCGAAGCGCGCGAGATAATGCGGGCCGCCGGCCTTGGGGCCGGTTCCGGACAGGCCGTTGCCGCCGAACGGCTGCACGCCGACCACGGCGCCGATCATGTTGCGGTTGACGTAGATATTGCCGACCTGGACACGGTCGATGATGGCCTCGACCGTGTCGTCGATGCGGGAGTGGATTCCGAGCGTCAGGCCGTAGCCGGTGCGCTCGATCGCTTGCAGGACTCGCGCGAGGGTCTCGGCACGGTAGCGCACCACATGCAGGATCGGGCCGAACACCTCCTCGGTGAGCTGGCCGGCGTCCTTGAGTTCGAAGATATGCGGCGCGACGAAGCAGCCCTCTGGAGCCGCGCCTGCAAAGTGCAGCCGCGCCTCCGTCTTCATCCGCGCGATGTGGGCGTCAAGGCGCTGCTTGGCCTCCGCGTCGATCACCGGGCCGACATGGGTCGCGACGTCGGCGGGGTCGCCGATCTTCAACTCGCTCGCCGCGCCTGCGATCATCTCGATCATGCGGTCGGCGACGTCCTCCTGCACGAACAACAGCCGCAGCGCCGAGCAGCGCTGGCCTGCGGAACGGAACGCGGAGGTGACGACATCGTCGGCGACCTGCTCGGGCAGCGCGGTGGCATCGGCGATCATGGCGTTTATGCCGCCGGTTTCCGCGATCAGCGGCACGATCGGTCCGTCCTTGGCGGCAAGCGTCCGATTGATGTGACGCGCGACCTCGGTCGAGCCGGTGAAGACGACGCCGGCAATATCAGGATGCGCGGTCAGCGCGGCGCCGATTCGGCCGTCGCCGGTGACGAGATGCAGCGCGCTTGTGGGGATGCCGGCCTCGTGCAGCAGGGCGACGGCCGCGCGCGCGATGCGCGGCGTCTGCTCGGCGGGCTTTGCAACGACGCTGTTGCCGGCCATCAGCGCGGCCGTGACCTGGCCCAGGAAAATTGCCAGCGGAAAATTCCACGGCGAGATCGCGACAAACACGCCGCGGCCGCGCATGGTGAGTGCATTGCTCTCGCCGGTCGGACCCGGCATCGCGACCTCGCTGCCGAATAGTTTTCGGCCCTGCGCCGCATAATAGCGGCAGAAATCGGTGGCCTCGCGCACTTCCGAGAGCGCGTCGTCGAGCGTCTTGCCGCCCTCGCGCTGAAGAGCCGCGAGGAAATGCGCGCTGCGGCTCTCGATCAGATGCGCAGCCTGCTCCAGCGCCGCTGCGCGTGTCGCCGCTGGTGTCCGGCTCCAGGCCACAAAGCCCGCGCGCGCCGCAGTGATCGCTGCGCTCGCCTGCTCGGGCGTTGCGTCGGTGACCGGCTTGAGATCAGTGTTTTCTGCCTTGACGTCGGCCAGCAACCGATCGAGCGCCGCGCGCTCGCCGAATTCGATCCCGCCTGAATTATGTCGCTCCGGCGCGAAGAGATCGCCCGGCAGCGGGATTTTGACATGATGCGCGTGATCGGGACGGACGATGAGATCGACCGGACGCTTCAACAGCGCCGGGACCGGCACGCGGTAGTCGGCCGCTTGCGCCACGAAGGACGAGTTGGCGCCGTTCTCCAGGAGCCGCCGCACCAGATAGGCGAGCAGGTCGCGATGGCTGCCGACCGGCGCATAGGTGCGGTAGGCGATGTCGGGGTGATCCTTGGCGAGTTGCTCGTAGAGCGCTTCGCCCATGCCGTGCAGGCGCTGGAACTCGAAGCAGCCAGCATCGCCGGCAAGCTCCAGCACGGTCGCGACCGTGAGCGCGTTGTGGGTGGCAAACTGCGGGAAGATGCGCGGCCGCAGGGCCAACAGCTTCTGCGCGCAGGCGACGTAATTCAGATCCGTCATCGCCTTGCGGGTGAACACCGGATAGCCGTCGAGCCCGCGCTCCTGTGCGCGCTTGATCTCGGTGTCCCAATAGGCACCCTTGACCAGCCGCACCATCAGCTTGCGGTCGTGCGCACGCGCAAGCTCGTGAATGTAGTCGATCACCGCGCTGGCGCGCTTCTGATAGGCCTGGATTGCGAGCCCGAAGCCGTCCCAGCCTGTGAGCGAGGGATCGGCGAGCGTTGCCGCGATGACGTCGAGCGACAGCTCCAGCCGGTCGGCCTCTTCGGCATCGACGGTGAAATTGAGGTCGTGAGCCTTGGCGCGCCGGGCCAGATCCAGCAGTTGCGGCACCAGCTCGGCCATCACGCGCGCGTGGCTGATCGCCTCGAAGCGCGGATGCAGCGCCGAGAGTTTCACGGAGATGCCGGGTCGATCGGGCAGGGGATGATGGCCCGCCGCCTTGCCGATGGTTTCGATCGCGCTGGCATAGGCGTCGAAATAGCGGTTGGCGTCGGCCGCCGTGCGCGCGCCTTCGCCGAGCATGTCGAAGGAGTAGCGCGGCTTTTGGCCGGAGCGCGGCTTGCCCCGCTCCAGCGCCTGCTCGATGGTCTCGCCCAGCACGAAATGATTGCCCATCAGCCGCATCGCCTGGCGCGTGGCGGTGCGCACGGCCGGCGCGCCCAGCCGCTTCACCAGCCGGCCGATGGTGCCGTCGGGCGTCTCGCCGGGCTGGATCACGCGCGCGGACAGGCCGAGCGCCCAGGCCGAGGCGTTGACCAGGAACGCGGTGGACTTGGTCTCGTGGTGGATGAAATCGCCCTCGCCGAGCTTGTCCTCGATGAACTGGTCGGCGGTGCGCGCGTCCGGCACGCGCAGCAGCGCTTCCGCCAGCACCATCAGCGCGAGGCCTTCCTTGGTCGAGAGCGCGAACTCGCGCAGCATGTCCTCGACCCCGCCGAGCCGGTCGTCGCGCTTGCGGATCGCCTCGATCAACCGGGTCGCTGTGCGGTCGATCCGCGCTTCTTGCGGCGGGGTTAGATGTGCCGATGGAAACAGGCGCGCAGCGATGGCGGCATCGTCGGGCGCATAGGCGGCGGTGAAGGGCGGCGGGATGTTCGGCATGGCGTGTCCTGTGGCTGAAATCAGGATAAAGCCCGCGTTACCGTGGTTCGATAGACAAGATAGCCATTTTACCTTAGGAAATGAAGATCATTGGCGTCTTGGCCGCATAAAATATGGAACTCGATCGAATCGACCGGAAAATCCTCTCGATTTTGCAGGAGGATGGGCGAATCGCCAATGTCGAGCTGGCCGAGCGCATCGGGCTGTCGCCGACCTCGATCGGCGAGCGGCTGAAGCGCCTGCAGCGCGAGGGCTTCGTCGAGGGCTATGGGGCGCGGCTCAATCCGCACCGGCTTGGCCTCGGCCTGCTGGTGTTCGTCGAAGTGCTGCTCGACAAGACCACGCCAGACAATTTCGAGCGCTTTGCGCGCGCGGTGAAACTCGCGCCTGAAGTGCTGGAGTGTCACATGGTTGCCGGAGGTTTCGACTATCTAGTGAAGGCGCGGCTGGCCGACATGAGCGCGTATCGGCGCTTCCTCGGCGAGACTTTGCTGTCGATGCCGGGTGTGCGCGAGACGCGCACCTATGCGGTGATGGAGGAGATCAAGCGCGACGCACCGTTGCCGGTGGGCTGACGAAATGCGATCGCGATTGTCACTGCTGCGGCGCTGATTAGCGATCTCTACGGGCAAATAGTATTCCGTGTGCAATCGCAACGCCTGTCGTCGAATGCACTGATCGTTTTCTAAAATTTTCTTGGCCCGGCTCCCGGATCAATCCGGGAGGCAGCAAAAGCTGGTGGGCTTATACTTTGAGGTTCTCTGCGGAGGTCTTGCCCCGGTTTGCGATCTCTTCATACTCAACCGTCTGGCCCTCATTGAGGGAGGACAGACCGGCCTTCTGCACTGCCGAGATATGCACGAACACATCCTTGCCGCCCGACGCTGGCTGGATAAACCCATAACCCTTCGTCGGGTTGAACCACTTGACCGTACCTTTAGCCATCACGACTTCTCCGCGGGTCTTCCTCCGAGATCGCGAACCGCCAGTCCCCGCCAACCGGCCGGTTCGGTCCTAACAGGATACGCGGAATGTGGCGGGCTTGGTAGATCAAACCACATCGGCATTCTGCGGAAATTCGCTCAACTTCGCGGCGTTTTTACCGATTTTGCCCGTTTCGCGGTCAATTGCCCCGAACACCGTACGCCCTCCGTCAATAAGTCGCGGCCAGATAATCCACGATCTTGCCGACGTCGGCATCGTCGATCGGCGCGCCATAGACCTTGATCATCTTGGTCACCTCGGCTTGCCAAAACGCTTTCTTGTCCTTCATCGGCGGCTGCGTCGCGATGTAGTCGGACGAGTGGCAGGCGGCGCAATTGCTCTGAACCGCCTCGAGATTGGGTCCGGGCTTGAAGGCCGCCACTTCATCCGGCGTCTTGTAGTTGACCGGCGCGGCAAGCGCCGAACCCACCATGGTGGCGACAGCAAGTGTGATGGCGAGGAGAGCGGTGCGCTGCATGATAATGCTCCTCAGGCCACGTTGACGCGGACGGTTTCGACGACGTTGCGCAAATAGCCCGCCGGGTTCCAGCGCGGCGTCTCTGGCTGGGTCTCCCCCGAATTGCTGGTGGCGCGCACCTTGAGTTCGACCTGACCCGCGGCAAGCTTCACCGGCAGCTTCCATTCGCGGAATGAGTAGTTGCCGAGATCCTTGCCGAGCTTGGCGGGAGCCCAGGTCTTGCCGCCATCGGTGGAGACCGAGACGTTCTTGATGCCCTTGCCGCCGTCGAAGGCGATGCCGCGCAGTGTCGTGCGTCCCGCCTTCAACTGGGCGCCGTCGGGAATGCTGGTGATGAAGGAGCGGATCGTGAAGCGGTTGATCGGGATCGTCGCCTTCGGCGCGGTCCCCGGCTCGATCGAATTGTCCGGCGTATCCGGAATGCGATAGGCCGACTTCATCCAGAAGCCGTCATAGACGCTGTCGACGACGGTGATCTCGTTGAGGTGCTTGACCCAGTAGGTGCCGTAATAGCCGGGCACGACCAGGCGCAGCGGGAAGCCGTTGAGGAACGGCAAATCGTCGCCGTTCATGCCGTAAGCCAGCATCACTTCGCCGTCGGTGGCGTGAGCAAGGTCGAGCGCCTTGGCGAAGTCGGGCGTCTTGTCGCTCACCGGGCCATCCATGCCGCCGAATACGACCTGTTTGGCGCCGGCCTGCACGCCCGCCATCTCCAGCACTGCCTTCAGCGGCACGCCGCGCCAGCGCGCATTGCCCATCGCGCCGTTGGCGAGCTGGCCACCGGCGACGCGCGGCTCAAAGAGGCCGCGGCTGTTGCCGGAGCACTGGTTGACGGCGACGATCTCGGTCGCCTTCATCTTCCTGATGTCCTTCAGCGACAGTTTCAGCGGCTTGTCGACCTTGCCCTTGATCTCGAGCGTGAACTTGTCGGGATCGAGATCGTAGGGGAGGCCGGCGAGGTGATAGCGCACGAAGAACGCGTTATTTGGCGTGATCGGGCCGTCGTTGAACACCGCGAACGGCGTCTCGAGTTGCGGCGGCCGGCTGGTCAGCCCGATCATCGGCCGCTTCTGCGGATATTTCACCAGCGGCCGCTCGCCATTGGCGAAGGGCAGCGTAACGGTGTCGAGTGCCAGCGCTCTGGTGGAATTCAGTGTGGCCGCCATAGCGGCAAGGCCCGCTCCTTTGAGCAGGTCGCGTCGATCGAACATTTAGTCTCCTCCCGGAGCTTTTCGTTGGCCCGCGGTCATCACCGCGATCCTGCGCCCATCTGTCGCAACGACTCAGATGAAGTCAATTCGTGCTTTCGCAGCAGGCCCATGCCGCTGCGTTGCAGCAACGCGGTGTTACGTGGCGATGATTCTTCCTTCACCTCTCCCGCTTGCTTGCGGGAGAGGTCGGCGCGGAGCGCCGGGTGAGGGTTCTCTCCTCTTGGGGGTTCTCGATTGCGGAGACACCCTCTCCCCAACCCTCTCCCGCAAGCGGGAGAGGGAGCCCACTTCCCGCGTGGTCGAATCTCAGGCCGCGACGCGTTCGCCGCCGGCGATGAGGGCGGACAATGTCCTGGTGTCGGTGATGACGCGCACCACCATCGGCTCGTCGCGGCCGCGGATCGCGACCTCCTGCTGCGGCAGCGCATCCTCGTGAAGGCCGGCGGTCTGGCGGACCTCCTCGGAGACGATCGCCTCGCAGGCCAGCGTCTTGGTGATGTCCTGAAGCCGGGCCGCGACGTTCACGGCGTCGCCGAGCGCGGTGAAGACAATGTGGTCGCGGTAGCCGATGTCGCCGATGATGACCTCGCCGCCGTGGACGCCGATGCCGAAGCGGATCGGCTGGCGCAGATCGTGGCTCAAGAGCTCGTTGAGCTCGTCGACATGGGTCGCGATGGCGGCGACCGCCTTCAGCGCCTGCCGGCAGGCGTCTTGCGGATCGCAGGTGAGGCCGAACAGCGCCAGCATGCCGTCGCCGACGAACTGGTTCGGCTGGCCGCCATTCTCGATCACGGCCTGTGACACCGCGCCGAGGAAGCGATTGACGATGAAGACGGTGTCGAACGGCAGCCGCTTCTCGGCCAATTGCGTCGAGCCGCGCATGTCCACGAACAGGCTGACGAGATAGCGCTCCTGGCCGATTCTCGCAGGCGAGGACGCATGCGAATTGGCCGACAGCATGTGCGGCATGAACAGCTGGAAGAAGGAGAGGTCGGCGTTCGGCCGCAGCTGGCAGGCAAGGCGGATCGAGGGATCGGCGGTGCCGACGCGGGCCAGCACGAAGGCCTCGCGCTGTGACGGCTCTGGCAAGGTGCCATGGTCGCCGATGATGCGGATGCGGCAGGTCGAGCAGCGGGCGCGGCCGCCGCAGACGCTGGCATGCGGCACGTTGTGGCGCAGGCTCGCTTCCAGCACGGAGAGGCCCTTGGGCACGCGTACCGTCTTGCCGTTGCCGTAGGACAGCGCGATCATGCCGCCGCGACGCTCGCGCCAGCTGCGTACCCCGCGCCCGAGCAGCACCAGCCCGAGCAGGCCGATGTAACCCATCGTCAGGCCGCCGGTGATGCGGTCGAGCGTATCGGCTTCCGCGACCGTGCCGACCTGGCGCTGCGTGAGATTATGCGTGCGCCACTCGCCGTCCTCGCTCTCGGCAGCGACGCTGCGGCCACCCTGGTAGATGCCGAGCAGCGCCAGCGTCGGGATCAGCACGGCTGCCGCCAGCAAATACGGCGCCGCGCGGATGAAGAACGGTTTCAGCCGCAGCCAGAAATAGATGCCGATGCAGCCGTGCACCCAGGCGACGACGAGCAGGATCGTCATCGTCCAGATCCGGCTGGACGCGACAAAGAAAAGATAGAGCTCCTGCGGATAGAGCTTCTCGTGCCCGTACAGCGTCTGGCCGAGCCGTACACCGATCACATGCGCCATCACCAGCGCGGGGATGCTCAGCCCCAGCACGAGCTGCAACGGCTCGATCGTCCGCCAGCGGAACTGGCGGCGCTGGAATAGCGCATAGACGCCGAGCCCCATATGGATCAGCGCTGCGCCATAGAACACGATCGCGACGGGCAGGAACTGCCAGAAATTCGTGTGGTAATAGACCCCGATCTGCATGGCATCGACGGAGATGTTGCCGAGCGCATGGTTCAGGAAATGGCTGACCACGTATGAGAACAGGATGACGCCGCAGACCAGCCGCACCTGCCGCGCGCTGGTCGAGCGAATGAGTTCGGGCAATCGTGAAAGGGCGGTGGTGGCCATGATTCGGTTGTATCAGTTCACTGAGGAGAACAGCCAGCGGAGAGTTAAATTCCGCGGGCGAGAGGCTTGCCGGATCACATAACCGACAAGGTTATGTAACGGTAAGTATCGGTGGGCAAAGGCGCTCCTGCGCCGTGCCCACCGTTGCGTCCATCCCTCCGCTATCGTCCCGGACAAGCGCGCACTAAGCGCGCGCCGATCCGGGACGACGGTGGCCACATTGACTCCCCCTCCCAACTCAGGGAAAAGCGCGGCCGTGACGATCGCTCCCGACATCACCGTGAAGCCCGACGGCGCGTCGCGCCGGCCGCTCGTCGTGGCCGCGCTGGTGATCGCCGCGATGACGGTGCTGCGCATCGTCTATGCCTCCGCGATCGAGCTGCGCACCGACGAGGCCTATTACTGGACCTGGTCGAAGGAGGCGTCGCTGAGCTTCCTTGATCATCCCCCGGGCATCGCCTGGCTGATCCGCTTCGGCACCGCGATCTTCGGCGACACCGTGCTCGGGGTCCGCTTCGGCGGCATCGTCGCGATGCTGGTGACGCAGCTTTTGCTTGCCGACATCGTCCGCCGCCTCACCCATGATGTGCGCGCGATCGTGGTTGTGGTGCTGATGCCGGAGGCCGCGCTCTATTACGGCCTGCTGATGGCAAAGGTCGCCCCTGACGTCGCCATGATCCCGTTTGCGGTGGCGATGATGTGGTCGTTGGTGCGGCTCGCGCAGAGCGACGACGGACGCTGGTGGCTCGCGGTCGGCCTGTTCGCCGGCCTGTCGCTGCTGTCGAAATTCACCGCCATCATGTTCGCGCCTGCGGTCGCCGCGTTTCTGCTGGTGCCGGATTGGCGCTGGCGCTGGCTGCGCAGCCCCTATCCTTATCTCGCGGTGCTGATCGCGGTCGTCGTGTTCTCGCCGGTGCTGATCTGGAACGCGCAGCACGACTGGGCCTCGTTCCGTTTCCAGGGCGTGCGCGCCACCGCCAATTACGGCATCTCGCTGCGCACCATCGGCGATTTTATCGGCCTGCAATTCGGTCTCGTCGGTTTCATCATGCTGCCCGTGTTGCTGCTGGGCCTCGTGATGACGGCGTGGCGCGGTTATCGCAGGCGCGAGCCGGTTGCAATCCTGCTGTCGACCGCTGTGCTGGTGCCGTTCGCCTATTTCTTCTTCAAGTCACTGACGCTCAGGGTGGGCGACACCTGGCCGATGTTCATGTGGCCGATCGGCTTCGCTGCCGCCGCGGTGAACCTCGCGATGATGCCGCAAGACGGCTGTTCGGCGTGGATGATCCGGTCGAGCATCTTCTGGATGAAGGCGGCGCTGGTGTCGGGGATCGCCTTCGTCGTGATCGTGTTCTTCTATTACGTCGCGGCGCCCTGGAATTTCCTTGGGAGGATGGATCCGATCGGCGCCGAGGCCGGCTACGAGCAGGTCGCTGCGCGCGCACAGGCCGCACTGGATGAGACCGGCGCGACCTGGATCGCGACCACGGATTACCGCACCTATGCCATGATGCGCTGGCTGTTCCGCGGTCGGGTCCCCGTGGTCGAAATCAACGAGCGCGGCCGCTTCCAGGATTTCCGCGATCCCGGCATGGACCGGATCAAGGGACAGGCGGGGATCTATGTCGGTCGCCAGCCCGATGATCATTCGCCTCTTTGGGAGCAGATCCCCGCGACGCGCACGCCATTGGGGCAGGTCGAACGCCGCTGGCGCGGTGTCCTGATCGATACCTACACAATCGACAAGCTCACCGGCTGGACCCCGGAGCTTTCTCCGCCAAAGGACTCGCCGCTGTTCCAGTGGCGGGTGCTGGCTGGGGAATTTGAAGCGCGTTCGCTCGCCTAGCGCGGCTCCTCTTCCTCTTTCCTTCGCAATAAATCCGTCGCCAGATCCGACAGCTTCGGCGGCGGCAGCGCTGCGAACGGCAGCGGCCTTGTGACATCGATCGCGGCCAACCCCAGCCGCGCGGTCAACAGCCCGTTCAGCATGCCTTCACCGAGCCGCTGCGACAGCTTTGCTGCAATCCCGTGCCCGAGCATCTGCTGCACCAGGCTGTCGCTCGCGGCGAGGCCGCCGGTGATGGCGAGGTGGGCGATGACGTGGCGGAGCAGGCGGATCATGCCGAGCGCGCCGGGCCGGCCACCATAGAGCCGGGCGAGCTGGCGGATCAGGCGCAGCGAGGCCACGAACACGAAGAGCACGTCGAACAGCGCGCGCGGCGAAACGGCGGTGACGATCGATACCCGCTGCGCCGCCGCCGACACCAGCCGCCGTGCCTCCGCATCCAGCGGCGACATCAACTCGCGCTCGGCGAGCCGGATCATGTCGGCGCCGTCGATGATCTCGCCGGAATGGCTTTCGAGTGAGGCACGGGCGCGGGCGAGCTGCGGGTTCTGGTGCGCAATCGCGATCAGATCCTGCAGGATGGCGCGGCTCCCCTTGCGATCGTCGCTGGCGAGCACCTCGGCGGCCCGCCGGTGCAGCTTTTCGATCGTCGCAAGCCGTGCGAGGCCAAACGCCTCGCGCCCGATCACCACCGCGAGCGCAAGCGTGGTGACGAAGGCGAGCGCAAGCCCGACGAAGCCGAGGCTCTCGCTGCGCGCAAACAGATCCTCGATCAGGCGCAGGACGCCGAGCCCGGTGCCGAGCAGTGTCAACCCGGCGACGCCGGACCAGAACAGCGCGCCCCAGGGAAAACCGCGTCGCGCGGGGAGCGCCGTTTCGATCGGCACCGGCAATGTCGCCGGATCGGGCTCCGGCGTGATCTGGATGGTGGCGCGACCGAGCCGGCTGGTCTCGTCGGCTTCGGCGACGACGACGCTGGGATCGTCCAGCCGGAACGTCGCCGGCCGCCGCGGCGGGGATCGGTCGTTCATGCGAGCTTGTCTCCGATCAGGAACTGCAAGGCACGGTCGAGGCGGATGTGGGGCAGTGCAGGCTGTTCCGTCCCTTCGCGTTCGAGCTTTGGCGGACGGAAGCGTAGGAAGCGGAAATCGCTCGTCTCGGCGGCCTCCGTCGCGAGGCCGCGGAATGCATCGGTGCCGTTGAACAGCGGTTCGGGGTCCAGCGGCAGATCGCCCGGAAAAGTCGCGACCTCCGTGTTGCCATCAAAGAACTCGCCGCTGGCGCTTTCGCCTGCGGCCGGCGTGCCCAGGATCGAGGGCAATTTGTCGCGGCCACGGGTGACCTGGGCTTCCCGGGTGGCGCGGACGGCGGCGAGCGCGACCACGTCGATCTGTGCGCCTGTATCTTCCGCGCGCGCGAGCGCCCGGGTCACCGCGCGGCGCAGCACGGCCTCGAGCCGGTCGTGACTGGAATGATGCAGATGATCTGCCTTCGTCGCCGCGAACAGGATGCGGTCGATGCGCGGCCGGAACAGGCTGGAAAGGATCGTGCTGCGGCCGATGTTGAAGCAGTCAAGAATGCCGGTGAGCGCCGCCTCGAGATCGTGCAATGCCTCGGGGCCGGAGTTGAACGCGGAAAGCGCATCGGCCAGTACAATCTGACGATCGAGCCGGGCAAAATGATCCCTGAAGAACGGCCGCACCACGACGTCCTTGTAGGCCTCGTAGCGGCGCACCATCATCGCCCATAGCGATCCCTCCGGCGCCTGGCCGCCGATGGGCACGTCGAGCGGCGCAAAAGTCAGCGCCGGCGTGTCGGCCAGACTGCCGGGCATCAGGAAGCGGCCGGGCGGCAGCAGGCTCATCGCAAACCGCTCGTCGCGGCAGGCGCGCAAATAGCTGGTGAAGAGCTTTGCGGCGGTGAGCGTGGCCTGCTCGTCCTCGCGCGCGTCGGGCTTGAGCGTGGCGAGATGGGCGTGCCAATCCGCGGCCAGATGCGACCGCGGCGCTTCGCGCGACAGCGCCAGGCTTTCTGCCGACCATTGCTCAAAGCTCTTCTGCAGCAGCGGCAGGTCGAGCAGCCATTCGCCGGGATAATCGACGATGTCGAGCGTCAACGTGCGGTCGGCGCCGTTCGGGCGCTGATAGTCGATGACGAGACGCAACTCGCTGATATCCACGGTCGAGCTCGGCCAGCGCCGCTCCTCGATCAGTGCGCGCAGATGACTTTCGTAAGAAAAGCGCGGCACGGCGTCGTCCGGCTGCGGCGCCAGATGCGCCCGCGCGATGCGCCCAGAGGCATAGGCCTCGAACACCGGAAACCGGCCGCCGCGCGTCAGCCCATGGATCAGCGCGGTGATGAATACGGTCTTACCGGCCCGCGACAGGCCGGTGACGCCGAGCCGCACCGTCGGGTTGAAGAAGTGTTCACCAAAGTCGATCAGCGCCCGGGCCGACAGGCGTGCCTCTTCGACCATATCCTGGAAACTGAATGCCATATGAAAATGATTGATCCCGGGCGGGCGGAACAGTGAAGCCGATCACAAAAGTGGCAATTGCGTTGGGAAAATCAAGCTTCATACTTCCACCGCCTTTGTCGGCAAATCAACCGATTGAACGACGCGCCGGTTCCGAAACACCCATAGAAGAAGACATTGTCCTAAGCCTTTGCGGATTGCCATGACCGTCTTCCAACTGAAACAGCTCGCCTCTCATTCCGTCCATGCCGCGGCCGACGTGGTCGGCTGGCACTACGACCGCGCCGAACTGATCGCCGACGGGATCGTCCATGCGATCGGTGTCCTTGCCGGAATCATTGCCGCGACGGTGCTGGTGGTGCTGGCAGTGCTCTACGCCGATGCGACCGACATCGTCGGCGTCTCGATCTACGTCGCCGGCCTGCTCTCGATGCTGGTGCTGTCGGCGACCTATAATCTCTGGCCGGTCTCGCCGGTCAAATGGCTGCTGCGGCGGTTCGACCATTCCGCGATCTATCTCCTGATCGCCGCCACCTACACGCCGTTCATCCTGGAAGTGAAGGACAGCGTGTTCGCGCTGGCGCTGCTGGTCTGCGTCTGGTGCATCGCGATCGTCGGCATCGTGCTGAAGCTTCGCTATCCCGGCCGGTTCGACCGTGTTGCCGTCGGCATCTATCTCGCGATGGGCTGGAGCGGCGTGATGCTCTATGGCCCCGTGGTCAAGGCGTTGCCCGCGCTGGCGCTGGGCCTCGTGCTGGCGGGCGGCATCCTCTACAGCCTCGGCGTGATCTTCCACGCCTGGCGGCGGTTGCGCTTCCAGAATGCGATCTGGCACGGCTTTGTCTTGGCCGGCGCGGCGTGCCATTATACCGCGGTGCTCGACCTCGTGTTGAGCTGAGCGGGGTCCGCGAAGCGGCATAAGCGGCGCGGCGCACGAAGCGGTCCAAGAAACTGTCCAAGAAACTGTCCAAGACAAGAGGAGACGTCGCATGCAGGTGACCGGCAAGGTCGTGGTCGTCACGGGCGGCGCAAACGGCATCGGCAAGGCGCTGTGCGAGGCCTTTCACAAAGCGGGCGCCGCCAAGGTCGTGGTTGCGGACATGGATGCCGCCAACGCGCGCGCCGTCGCCGCCACGGTGGATGGTGCGGCGTTCAAATGCGATGTCGCGCAGGAGAAGGATATCTTGCACGTCATCGACGAGACCGAGCGGCAGTTCGGCCCCATCGCGCTGTTCTGCTCCAATGCCGGCATCGGCGGCGGCTTCGATCCGATGTCGGTCAATGCCGGCGGCGCCTCCGACGAGCCCTGGCAGCGCAGCTGGGCGATCCACGTCATGGCGCATGTCTACGCGGCGCGGCATCTCATCCCCCGCATGACGACGCGCGGCGGCGGCTATTTCCTCAACACCATCTCGGCCGCGGGCCTGCTGTCACAGGTCGGCAGCCCCGCCTATTCCACCACCAAGCACGCTGCGGTCGGCTTTGCCGAGAACCTCGCGATCTCGCACAAGGCTGACAACATCAAGGTCTCGATCCTCTGCCCGCAGGGCGTCGACACCAATATGCTGCGCTCGATCCCGAAGGGCCCGCAATCCGGCGACGGCGATCTCACGCCGGAGCAGGTCGCCAGGGACGTGCTCGCCGGCCTCGAGCAGGAAACCTTCCTGATCCTGCCGCACCCCCAGGTGCTCGGCTATATGCGCAAGAAGACCGAGAATTACGACCGCTGGATCGGCGGCATGGCGAAGATCCAGGCGAAGATGCGGGAGGAGTTTGGGAAGTAGGGAATGGTGTTGCCGCAGTTAACGCTGTCATGCCCCGCGAAGTGCGGGGCATCCAGTACTCCGCGGCGGTCATTGATTTGCACAACTGGCGCCGCGGAGTACTGGATCGCCCGGTCAAGCCGGGCGATGACACCGAGAGTGCAGCTACGCCACCGCCTCCACCTCATCCTCCACCCGACTCTCCCGCAACGCGCGCGCATAGAGCATCATCCCCTCGCGCACGGTGCGTTGCTCCGCGGTCGTCAACGCCGCCAGCGCGCCCCGCACCTGCTGCCGGCCGAACGCATGCAGCGCCTCCAGCGTGCGCCGGCCCTTCGCGGTCAGCGACAACAGCTTGCTGCGTGCATCAAGCTCGTCGGGCGTTTCCCTGAGCTCGCCGCAATCGATCAGCTTGCGCAGCATGCGGCTGACGCTGGATTTCTCCAGCCGCAGGAAATCGCCGATCTCGCCTGAGGTCAGCGGGCCGCGGATGCCGATCTCCAAAATCGTGTGTACGGCCGAGGGGGAATAGTCCGAGGCCGCCACCGTCGCATCCATGAAGCCGAGCTCGCGCACCATCAGGCGCGAGGCGGCGCGGATGTCGTCGATCAGCGATAGCTCAGCCATCTTGACTCTCCGCGCATAGTTGTATGATACAACTATATCCGCGCAACGGCGCGTGCAAGCGTTTTGGAGTGGGCCAGGAGCTGGATCATGAGCGGAACTTTGCCAACCGGCGAGCGGATGAGGGGCAAGGTCTGCCTCGTCACGGGCGGCGGTAGCGGCATCGGCCGCGCCACCGCGCTGCGGATGGCGGCCGAGGGCGCAAAGGCAGTTGTTGTCGCGGGCCGGCGCGAGGCCGAGATCGAAGCCACCGCCGCAGCGTGTCGCGAGCTCGGCGCGGAGGCGATCGCGATTCGGACCGATATTACGCAAGAGGACGATGTCGAACGTCTGGTTCGCACCGCCATTGAGCGCTGCGGTCGTCTCGACGTCGCCTTCAACAATGCCGGATTTCAGGAGCGCCGTGCGCCGGTGGAACAGCAGGGAATGGACATCTATGACAGCGTGTTCGACACCAATGTCCGCGCGCTGTTTTTGTGCCTGCGCCATCAACTGCCGGCGATGCTGGCGAATGGCGGCGGCAGCATCGTCGTCAACGCCTCGGTCAGTGGCGTGCGAAATCCCAATCCCGGCTTCTCGCTCTACTCGGCCTCGAAGGCCGCCGCGATCTCACTGACGCGTTCGGCGGCCATGGAGAACGCCCCACGCGGAATCCGCATCAACGCGGTCGCGCCGGGCCGCGTCATCACCGACATGATGCTCAGCGCCGGCGTCGGCGATGTCGCAACGGTGGGCGCGGGTTTGCCATTGCGGCGGATGGGAACGCCAGAGGAGGTGGCGGAGGCCGTGGTGTGGCTATCGTCGGATGCGTCGTCCTATGTGGTCGGCCACGTGCTGGCGGCGGACGGGGGATTTTTGGCGGCGTAGCCACCTCAATGCTTCTGCCCGTACAGCACCGGCACCGCCGAATCCACGACGACCTCGACGAGGCTGGTGCCCTCGTGCGCCATTCCGCGCTTGAGCGCCTCGCCGAGCTCCCCCGCCTTGCTCACACGTACCGCGTGACATCCCATGCCTTCGGCGAGCCGGACGAAATCGATCCCCGGCAGCTCCAGTCCCGGCACGTTGCGCACCTGCATCACCTGGCTGAACGAGCGCATCGCGCCATAGCCGGAATTGTTGATGACGACGATGGTGAGCGGCAGTTTTCGTTGGGCTGCGGTCCACAGCGCCTGGATCGAATACATCGCCGAACCGTCGCCGATCAGGCACACCGTTCGGGTCTTCGGCTTGCCCAGCGCCATGCCGACAGCGGCGGGCAGCGAATAGCCGAGGCCACCGCTCGCCATGGTGTAAAAACTGTCCTGGCCGCGCATCGGCAGGAATTTCTGCATCGCCGGCCGGTGCGAGGGCACTTCCTCGACCAGTGATGCGCCATCCGGCATCGCCTGCGACAGCGAGTGCAGCAGGAATTCGACCGGCAGCGGATCGCCGGCCTGCGGTGCCGGCGGCAGCGTGCGGCCCTTTGGCGCGGCGCGTTTGCTCTCGGGCAAGAGGTTGAGCAGTGCGCTCAGCGCCGACTTCATCGTCGCGATGATGCTGGTGCCGACGGGGGTCACCGCGGCCGCATCGGCATCATCGGTGATCTGGAAGATCGTCGCGCCGCCGTCGAAGATCGCGGCATGGCCCTCGACATGGAAGGTGAAGACGGGCGCGCCAATGACCACAACGACATCGTGCTCGCGCAGTGCGTCGGAGAGTTGCGCCGGCGAGGCATGCAGAAAGCCGGCGAATTGCGGATGGCGCTCCGGGAACGAGCAGCGCGCCGAGAACGGGCTGACCCAGACGCTCGCCTTCGCCTTCTCGGCCACGCGCACCATCAGATCGACAGCGCCGGCGCGATCGACGCCGGGGCCGACGACGAGGGCAGGGTGCTTTGCGGAAGCAAGCGCGGCGACCAGTGCTTTCATGGCTTCAGGCTCGGGCCCGATCTCGCGGCTGACCTTGCGCGCCTCGATCGGCGCTGTCGCATGCGTCCAGTCGTCGATCGGGATCGACACGAAGGTCGGTCCGCACGGCGCCTGCATTGCGGTGTAATAAGCGCGCGCGATTGCGGCCGGCACGTCCTCGGGGCGCGCCGGCTCGACGCTGTATTTTACATAGGGCCGCGGAAATTCGGACGCGCGTTCGGCATAGAGGAATGCCTGCAACGGCAGGATCGAACGCGCCTGCTGGCCGGCGGTGATCACCAGCGGCGTCTGGTTGCGATGCGCGGTGTAGATGTTGCCGAGCGCGTTGCCGACGCCGGCGGCCGAATGCAGATTGACGAAGCCGGCATTGCGCGTCGCCTGCGCGTAGCCGTCGGCCATGCCGACCGCGGAGGCCTCCTGCAGCGCCAGCACGTAGTCGATGTCGTCGGGCCAGTCGCTCAGGAACGGCAGCTCGGTCGAGCCGGGATTGCCGAACACGCGTCTGATGCCGAACGAGCGCAGCAGGTCGAGCGTCGCCTGCTTGACGGTGACGGACTTGCTCGTGGCTTTGCCGTTCTTCGACATCGTTTCCATCCCCTTTTGTTTATTGACGCTACCAGCCCACGCGTCATTGCGAGGAGCCCTTGCGACGAAGCAATCCAGACTGTTACCGCGGAGGTATTCTGGATTGCTTCGCTTCGCTCGCAATGACGAGGAGGAGGCAGCGGCGCGTCACCACACCGCAGTCCCCTTCATCGTCGGCTGCCCTTCCGCATTCGCAGTCCACAGGTCCATACCGGCCTCAGTCTCATTGGCGTTGATCGAAAACTCGCTGCCCTCGAACAGCGGCTGCAGGCCGCGATACGTAAACTTCTTCGGCGGTTTGCCACTGCGCAACTTCGCCGCCATCTCGATGATGAGCGCCGCCTGCAGCGGGCCGTGGAAGATCAGGCCCGGATAGCCCTCGACCTTGGTGACGTAGTCGCGGTCGTAATGGATGCGGTGGCCGTTGAAGGTCAGCGCGGAATAGCGAAACAGCAGTACGGGATCGGAGACATGGGTTTCGCGGTGCTGCGCTTGCGGCGGCGGAGGCGGGGCTTTTGCGCTGGCGGCGCCGGTCGTCATCTCGCGATAGACGATGTCCTGCCGTTCGCGGATGGCGACGCCATGTGCCGAGGTGATGCTGTGCTCGACCGCGACGAAGCACAGCGTGCCGGTCGAGCCCGTCTTCACCTGCACATCGGCAATGCGCGAGGTCCGGGTCGCTTCATCGCCAACACGCAACGGCTGCAGGAACTCGATCTCGCCGCCGGCCCACATCCGGCGCGGCAGCGGCACCGGCGGCAGGAAGCCGCCGCGGGTCGGGTGGCCATCGGGTCCTAGCATCGACATCGGAAACACCGGCTGCGCCAGGCACCAATGCACCGTGAACGGCGCGGCGTCGCCTGTCTTGGGCTCGCCGACCTCCTGGAACAGCGTCGCGCGCAGGCCTTTGACCAGCTGTGCGGTGACGATGTCGGTCGCCGCTTCGCCGCGGCCAATCCATTGCCGCAGATGATCGATGTCGAGCTTCTCGGTCATGACGCCTCGCTCTACTTATTTCTTGGGATTCTCGCCGATCGCCGGCACCGCGCCGTAAGCGCGCGTCTCGCCGACGATGATCGGCGCCGGCGCGGGGTAGCTGACGCGGCCGTTCGGGGTATCCACCTCGATGCGGCGCAGATGCGGATGGTTGGCAAGATCGGCCATGGTGTTGACCTCGGCGAACGCGATGTCGGCATCGGACAGCCGCTTCAACAGCTCGTCGCGCGTCATCTTGCCAAAGATGTCCGCGACCGTCGTGTCGGTGAAATCGCGATTGCGTACGCGCTCCACCATGTTGGCGACGCGGGGGTCGGCGGGCAGGTCGGGCTGGTCCAGCACCTCCGCGCAGAGCGTCTTCCATTCGCGCTCGCTCTGGATCGAGATCAGGATGTCCTTGCCGTCCTTCGAGGTGAACACGCCATAGGGTGCGATCGAGGGATGGCGCAGGCCCATGCGCTTGGGCGAATTGCCGGCCTCCGCGTTGAGCAGCGGCACGGTGCACCAATCCGCCATCACGTCGAACATGGAGATGCGGATGTCGCCACCCTTGCCGGTCCGCCCGCGCGCGATCAGCGCCTCCAAAATCGCGGCATGTGCGGTGGCGCCGGTCGCTACGTCGACGATCGACATGCCGACGCGCGAGGCGCCGTCGGGATTGCCGGTGATCGAGGCAAGACCGCTCTCGGCCTGGATCAGGAGATCATAGGCCTTGCGGTGCGCATAGGGGCCTTCGTCGCCATAGCCGGTGATCGTGCAGGAGATCAGCTTTGGATAGTCCTTCAGCAGTCGCTCGCGCGAAAAGCCGAGCTTGTCCATCGAGCCCGGCTTGAGGTTCTGCACCAGCACGTCGGCGCTCGCGATCAGCCTTTCTAGTTCGGCGCGCCCTTCCTTGGTGGCGAGGTCGACGACCGCCGATTGCTTGCCGCGGTTGAGCCACACGAAGTAGCTGCTCTGGCCCTTGGCTGCCGCATCATAGCCGCGGGCGAAATCGCCTTCGGGACGCTCGATCTTGATCACCTCGGCGCCGGCGTCCGCCAGGCGCGACGAGCAGAACGGCGCCGCCACAGCCTGCTCGACCGCAATCACCCTGATCCCGTCCAATGCTCCCATGGCGAGACCTCAGTACGAGCGGGGCATGCCGAGCACGTGCTCGGCGACAAAGGACAGCACCAGATTGGTCGAGATCGGCGCCACCTGATACAGCCGCGTCTCGCGGAATTTGCGTTCGACGTCGTATTCCTCGGCGAAGCCGAAGCCGCCATGAGTCTGGATGCAGGCATTCGCCGCTTCCCAGGACGCATCCGCCGCGAGCATCTTGGCCATGTTGGCCTCCGCGCCGCAGTCGAGCCCGGCTTCGTATTTGCGCGTCGCTTCCTTCACCATCAGCTCGGCCGCACGCATCGCGGCATAGGCCTTAGCAATCGGGAACTGAATGCCCTGGTTCTGGCCAATCGGCCGGCCGAAAACGCTGCGCTCCTTGGCGTAGTTGGTGGCCTTGGCAATGAACCACTTTGCATCGCCAATGCATTCGGCCGCGATCAAGATGCGCTCGGCATTCATGCCCGAGAGGATGTAACGAAAGCCCTTGCCTTCCTCGCCGATCAGATTCTCCGCCGGCACCTTCATGTCGGTAAAGAACACTTCGGTGGTGGCGTGGTTCATCATGGTGCGGATCGGGCGGATCTCGAGACCATTGTTCTTGGCCTCGCGCATGTCGACGATGAACACGGAAAGACCATCGGTGCGCTTCTTGGCCTGCTCCTTTGGCGTGGTGCGCGCCAGCAGCACCATCAGGTCGGAATGCTCGGCACGGCTGGTCCAGATTTTCTGGCCGTTGACGATGTAGCTGTCGTTGCCTTCCTTGCGCGCAAAGGTCTTGAGCGAGGAGGTGTCGGTGCCGCTGGTCGGCTCGGTGACGCCGAAGGCCTGCAGCCGCAATTCGCCGCTCGCGACCTTCGGCAGATATTTTGCCTTCTGCTCGTCATTGCCATGCCGCAGCACGGTGCCCATCGTGTACATCTGGGCGTGGCAGCCGCCGCCATTGCACCCAGCGCGCTGGATCTCTTCGAGGATCGCCGCCGCCGCAGAGAGCTTCAGGCCCGCGCCGCCATATTCCTCGGGGATTAGCACCGAGAGGTAACCGGCCTGCGTCAGTGCGTCGACGAAGGCCTTGGGGTAGGCCATCTCGCGATCGAGCTTGCGCCAGTATTCACCGGGAAACTGCGCGCAGAGTTTTGCGACGGCTTCGCGGATGTCGGCGTGATCTTCGGTGTCTTCACTCATGGCGTTTCCCGTTGATAGCGGCAGTTAAGATAACGCCGGCCAACCCTCTGGCGTTGTGAAAACAACGCCATCCCCCTATGCTCATTTGCTATAGCGTATGGAGTAGCCTTCCAGGATTGGCAAGCATGGATTTCCGGCAGCTCAGGACCTTCAGTTGCGTGGCGGAGCTCGGTAGCCTGAGCAAGGCGTCCGACACGTTGCGCGTGGCGCAGCCGGCGCTCAGCCGGCAGATCAAGCTGCTGGAGCACGAGTTGCGCGTCGAATTGTTCACCCGCAACGGCCGCGGCATGGTGCTGACCGAGGCCGGCCGGCTGCTGTTGGCGCGCACCTCCGGCATCGTGCGGCAGATCGACCAGATCCGCGACGACATCCAGTCGGCCAAGGGCCCGCCATCGGGCCAGGTCGTGCTCGGCCTGGTGCCGACCGTGAGCTGCGTACTGTCGGCGCGGTTTGCGCGGCGCTGCGTCGAAAAATATCCCGGCATCTCGCTGCGCATCGTGGAAAGCTACAGCGGCCACATCGTCGAATGGCTGCATCGCGGCGAGATGGATCTCGCCATCCTCTACGGCCGCTCGGCCGACCTGCATCTCAATGTGCAGAGCCTGGGGCGCGACAACATCGTCGCGGTCGGCCCGCGCGGCTGCGGGCTCGCGCGCAAGAAGAACGTCGACATCGGCTGGCTGCTGCGGCAGCGGCTGGTGCTGCCCAGTCATTCGCACGGCCTCCGCGCGCTGATCGAGCACGCCGCCGCCCAGCGCAAGATCAAGCTCAACGTCCAGCTGGAGGCGGATTCGTTCCGCGTGCTGACCAGCCTGGTCGAGGAGGGGCTCGGCTTCGCGCTGCTGCCGCCATCGTCGGTCCACGCCGAGGTCGCGGACGGACGGCTGGAAACCGCTGTCGTCTCCAAGCCGATGACGCGCGAGCTCATTTTCGCCTCTCCGATCGACCGACCGGCCTCGACGGCCTCGCTGGCCGTCACCGCGCTGTTACGCGACGAGGTCGCCGCCTGCCGCAAAGAAGGCGTGTGGGACATCAAGCTGAGTTAGATGTGCTGGTGTCGTAGACCAATCAGGCACGATCTTGCCTTCGCATCTGGCGCGACCTGTCATGCCGAAATTTTATAGCTGGGCACGGTGCTGTGCGTTTAATGCGCCGGTGCACGCAATGACGGAGGATGGGGCCGTTACCCCGGAATCCGCACAGGCAGCGACTCGTATCCCTTGATGAAGCTCGAATAGATCCGTTTCGGCTCGCCGACCACCTCGATGCGGTCGAACCGCTTCAGCATCTCCTCCCAGACGATCTTGAGCTGCAGCTCGGCGAGCCGCATGCCGACGCAGCGGTGGATGCCGAATCCGAAGGAGAGATGGGTGCGCGGCCGGGCGCGATCGATGATGAACTCCTCGGGACGCTCGATCATCTCCTCGTCGCGGTTGCCCGAGACGTACCACATCACGACGCGGTCGCCCTTCTTGATGTGCTTGCCGCCAATCTCGGTGTCGGCCAGCGCGGTGCGCCGCATATGCGCCAGCGGGGTCTGCCAGCGGATCACCTCGGGCACCATGGTGTCGATCAGCTCAGGGTTGGCGCGGAGCTTGTCGTACTGCTCGGGATTCTCGTTCAGCGCCAGCACCGAGCCGGTCATGGTGTTGCGCGTGGTGTCGTTGCCGCCGACGATCAGCAGGATGATGTTGCCCATCAGATTGTCGGGGTCCATGAAGCGTGTGGCGTCGCTGTGGGCCATCAGCGACAGCAAATCGTTGCGCGGCGCCGCGTTGACGCGCTCGTTCCACAGCTTCGACATGTAGGCGTAGCACTCGTCCATCTCGCGGCGGCGCTCTTCGGCGGATTCGACGATGCCGCTCTTGGGCAGCGCGGTCGCGACGTCGGACCAGCGCGTCAGCTTGCGCCGCTCCTCCCAGGGGAAGTCGAACAACGTCGCCAGCATCTGGGTCGTCAGCTCGATCGAGACCCGCTCGACGAAATTGAAGGTCTCGTTGCGCGGCAGATTGTCGAGCACGGTCTGCGAGCGCTGGCGGATCAGCTTGGCGAGCTCGTCCAGATGCGTCGGCGTGAACATCGGCGACACCGTCTTGCGCTGCGACGAGTGCTTCGGCTGGTCCATCGCGATGAAGCTCGGCCAGTCATAGCCGGGCGGCACGTCGCGGATCCCGATGCCGCCGAGCGTCGAGTCCGAGGAGAACAGGCCGTGATTGGTGTCGACATGCATGATGTCGTTGTATTTCACCACCGACCAATACGGCTCGATCGGTGCGTTGGTGCAGTAATGCACCGGCTCTTCCTTGCGCAACCGTTCGAACCACGGCCACAGGGTGTCGTCCTGAAACAGCCGCGGCGCGCCCGGATGAAAGTTCTTCAGCGGCGTCGCATAGGCCTCCTCGCGCGCGCGCCGCATGCGTTCGGCCTTGTCGGCCTTGACCGGGGTCTGAATGTTCATGGGCAGTCGCTCCCTGTGTTCGTTCACCCCGCAGCGCCAGCGAGGGCGTCGTCGCAAGTGCCAATGTTATACACTATAATTCAGGTCACGACGCAATCTTGACCGGCAATGTTTCCAAACCCTTCACAAAGCTCGAATACACCCGCTTCGGCTCGCCGACCACATCGATATGGTCGAACCGCTTCAGGATCTCTTCCCAGATAATCTTGAGCTGAAGTTCGGCAAGCCGCAACCCGACGCAACGGTGGATGCCGAAGCCGAACGAGAGATGCGTGCGCGGCCGGGCGCGGTCGATAATGAAGTCGTAAGGCTTCTCGATCGCTTCCGCGTCGCGGTTGCCCGAGACGTACCACATCACGACCTTGTCACCTTTCTTGATCTGCTTGCCGCGGAACTCGAAATCGGCGAGCGCGGTGCGGCGCATATGCGCCAGCGGGGTCTGCCAGCGGATCACCTCGGGCACGAAGCTGTCGAGCAGCGCGGGGTTTTCGCGCAGCTTGCGATATTGCTCCGGATGCCGGCTCAACGCGAGAAGCGAGCCCGACATGGTGTTGCGGGTGGTGTCGTTGCCGCCCACGATCAAAAGAACGAGATTGCCGAGGAAGTTCCGCGCATCCATGTCACGGGTCGCGGCGCCATGCGCCATCATCGAGAGCAAATCGCTCTTCGGCGGCTGCTCGACGCGCTCCTTCCAGAGCCGCGCGAAATAGCCGGCGCATTCCGCGAGTTCAGCCTGGCGTTCGTCTTCGGTGGCGACGAGGCCGTCGGGACCGGGAATGGTGGTGGCGATATCCGACCAGCGCGTCAGCTTGCGGCGGTCTTCCCAGGGGAAGTCGAACAGCACTGCGAGCATCTGCGTGGTCAGCTCGATCGAGACCTGGTCGACCCAGTCGAACACTTCGCCACGCGGCAGATTGTCGAGGCATTCGGCCGAGCGCTCGCGGATGCTGAGCGCGAGATTGTCCAGATGCGTCGGCGTAAACATCGGCGCAACGGTCTTGCGCTGCGCCGCGTGGCGCGGCGGGTCCATCGAGATGAAACTCTCGCGGCGCAGGTCGGGGTCGATGTCGCGGATGGTGATACCGCCGAGTGAGGAGGCCGAGGAGAACACCGAATGGTTGGTCTCGATCTCCATGATGTCGTTGTAACGCGTCACCGACCAGTACGGCCCGAACATCGAGTCCTTGCAATAATGCACCGGATCTTCGCGGCGCAGCCGGTCGAAATAGGGCCAGAACGTATCGGTCCTGAACAATTCGGGATCGCCGGGATCGAATTGCGCCAGCGGCAATGATGAGGCGCGCTCGCGCAATGCGTCGATCTTCGCCGTGCTCTCGATGGTCCCGTGCATGACCGCTCTCCCTGACATGAACCGCGCGATTTTCTTGAATTCTGCGTTGCGGTATTTGGGGTGTAATTACAGCCCGTTGTCTGCGTCGGAGCAAGGGAGAGTTTTGCCACATCCAACCTTCGCGAGAGGGGTGAGCGGTTGTCATGCAGATAGGTCAACGTGATCTCCAGCACGTCTCAGCCAGTGGGATCGTGCGAGAAATCGCTCGAAACCGAGGTAAAATCGAACCCGCCCATCTTGGGGATCGACCAACCTCTGATCTATAGTTTGAGCGGATCTGATCCGCATCCCGAGGTTGCTGCCGTGAACGACATGCAATGGGCCCCCGTCGGCCCCTCCGAACCGGTCCCGCCGCCGCTGCCGTCGACGCGGGTCGACTTCACCGGCAATCGCACTGAGTTCCGCAAAATGGTCACCAAGGGTGCCATGCTGGAGCTCGTCACCTTCGGCTTCTACCGGTTCTGGCTCGTCACCGACATCCGCCGCCATTTGTGGTCGAACACCGCGATCGACGGCGACGCCGCCGAATATACCGGGCGCGCCAAGGAGCTCCTGGTCGGCTTCCTGGTCGCGCTCGCGATCCTGGTGCCGATCTATCTCGCCTATTTCCTCGTCGGTATCGAGTTCGAGCGCTGGCAGGGCTTTGCCTCGACGCCGCTGTTCATTTCCTTCTACGCCTTCGGCCAGTTCGCGATCTTTCGCGCGCGACGTTATCGTTTGACCCGCACGGTCTGGCGCGGCGTGCGCTTCTGGATGGACGGCTCCGGCTGGGCCTATTCGTTCCGCGCGATGCTGTGGGGCCTGCTGGTGTTCCTGACGCTCGGCCTGGCGCTGCCGTGGCGCGAGGCGTCGCTGGAGCGCTACAAGATGCGGCACACGTATTTCGGCGACCTGCAGGGCGACTTCGAAGGTGACGGCTGGACTTTCTTCAAGCGCGGCTGGTGGCTATGGCTGCTCACGCCGATCGCGGTCGTCATCTTTCCGCTCGCGCCGTTCCTCTATGCCGAGTTCAAGGCGCGCGAATGGCGCTGGTGGCTCAACGGCATCCGCATCGGCGGCGTCAGCTTGTCCTCGGATCTGCCGCATAACGCATTCTACGGCCTTTACTGGAAGATGGTGGGCTGGTGGCTGCTGCTCTCGACCCTGTTCGGCCTCTATCTCGGCGGTGCCACCATGCTCGTCGTCCAGATGAGCGGCGCGTCGGCCGAGCAGGTGTTTGGGCCGGACCACGCCGCCAAGAGCATCCCGTTGCTGGTGATGATGGTGATCGGCTATTTCGCGCTTGCGCTCGCCATCAACATCATCATGCGTGTCTATCTCCAGCGCGATCTCTGGGCTAAGGTGCTGGAGACCGTCGCGGTGCACGATATCGGAGCCGCAGCCGATGTCCGCGCCAGCGGCGAGCTCGCCAGCGCGCTCGGTGAAGGCTTCGCAGATGGTCTCGATGTCGCAGGATTCTAGATCGTGAGTGATGTGACCGCCGTGCCCGGCGCCGAGACCAGACCCGGACAACCGGCGATCTTCTTCAACGGACGATCCAGCCGCCGGCGTCAGGTCACGCTGACGCTGGGTGATGCGCTCGAGATCGCCGATCCGGGCGACGTAGAGGCGGGCGCGACCATCACGCGCTGGGCCTATGACGAAATCCGCCGTGCCGACAGTCCGGCCGGCATCCTGCGCCTGACCGCGACGTCCGCACCGCCGCTGGCGCGGATCGAGATCCGCGATGCTGCTGTCTCGGCCGATCTCGTCGCACGATGTTCGCGGCTCGACGAGCACCAGACCACGGGCCGCGGTGTTGCAAAAATCGTCGGCTGGTCGCTTGCAGCCGCAATCTCCATCGTCTGCGTGGTGCTGTTCGGCGTGCCGCTCGCTGCGGATCGTCTGGCGCCGCTGGTGCCGAAGCCGATCGAGCGGCGGATCGGCGATGCGTCCGAGGTCCAGATGAAGACCATCTTCGGCCGCGAGTCCTGCAGTGATCCGGCCGGCCAGGCGGCCTTCGCCAAGCTCGTCAACCGCCTGCGCGACGCCGCCGGGCTTGACGACGATGCCATGACGGCGGGCGTGCTGCCGAGCTCGGTGCCGAATGCGTTCGCGCTGCCCGGCGGCAAGGTCTTCGTGCTCAACGCCCTGCTCGACAAGGCCGAGAGTCCCGACGAGATCGCCGGCATCCTTGCCCACGAGCTCGGCCATCTCAAGCATCACGACAACATGCGCGGCCTGATCTACAACGGCGGCACCTCGTTCCTGATCGGCCTGTTGTTCGGCGACGTCACCGGCTCGTCCGCCGTGATCTTCGCTTCGCGCAGCCTGGTCGAGGCCTCCTATTCGCGCGAGGCCGAAACCAACGCCGACACCTTCGCGATCGACATCATGCACAAGCTCGGCCGCTCGCCGAAGCCCGCGGCCGAGTTGATGTTCCGCATCACCGGCAAGGAAGGCGGATCAGGCTTCACGATCCTGGCGAGCCATCCGCTGACCGAGGACCGCCTCGCGCGCATGACAAAGGAAGACCGTCCCGCCAGCGGCCCGCCGCTGCTCACGGATACGGAGTGGCAGGCGCTGAAGAGCATTTGCGGCAGCGGGAAGATTTAGGCTTGCCGCTTACCGCGTCCCGTAGGCACGGTCGCCGGCGTCGCCGAGGCCCGGCAGGATAAAGCCGTTCTCGTCGAGGCCTTCGTCCACCGCGGCGGTCCAGATACGTACGTCCGGATGCAAGCCGCGCAGGCGCTCGAGTCCCTCCGGCGCTGCGATCAGGCAGGCGAGGCGAATGTCCTTGGCGCCGCGCTCCTTCAGCCGGTCGACTGCGGCCACCGCCGTGTTGGCGGTCGCGACCACAGGCGTCACCACGATGGCGAGGCGCTCGCTGAGATCGGACGGCGATTTGAAGAAGTACTCGACCGCGGCAAAGCTCTCCGGCTCGCGGTAGAGGCCGATATGAGCGACGCGCGCGGTCGGCACCAGATCCATCATGCCGTCGACGAAGGTAGTGCCGGCGCGCAGCATCGGCACGAACACCAGCTTCTTGCCGGCGATCTTGGCCGAGTGCATCGTCGCCAGCGGCGTCTCGATCACGGTGTCAGTGAGCGGCAGGTCGCGCGTCACCTCGTAGCACAAGAGCATGCCGATCTCCTTGATCAGCTCGCGGAACGACTTTGTCGAGATCGATTTGTCCCGCACCAGGGTCAGCTTGTGCTGTACCAGCGGATGATCGACGATCGTGACGCCTTCCATGATCGGATGCTCCTGAAATTCATCAAGTGAATGTGGGGCGGCAGAGACGGATTAGAAAACCGTGCCGTCGCTGATCACCTTGAGCGGCGGCGAGCCATCGGGACGACGCGAAAACGCGATGGCGCGGCCGGCTGCCCAGGTGCCGCCTTCCAGGATGCTGGCGAGGGGCAGCGATTCCGGCGTGCGGCCGAGCTTGGTGCGAACCAGTTCGGCAACACGATCGAGCAATGCGACGGTGAGTGCGCGCCACTCCACCACGAGCAACGAATCCACTGCATGCGCGCGCTCGGCATCAGAGGGATCGCGCAGGCGCAGCACCTGGTGATCGACGAACAGGCCGCCATTGCGATATTCGGCGAGCCCAGTGAGGCCGTCGATATCGGTGACCTCTATTCCGGCGCGCTGGAGTGGTTCGATCAGCGAGTAGCTCAGCCATTGCGAGAGCTTGTGCAGCGGCACGAGGCCGGTGGTCGCATCGTCCGCCTTGATCGCCGGATGGCGCCAGCAATCGCCGAGCGGGACACCGGCGAGCTCGAGCCGCGATGGCCAGATCGGTCCAAGCTGGTTCAGCACCGCGGACAGGATGGCGGGCGCGGGAATGGCGCCGTTCGTTGCCTGCGCGGCGATATGATCGAACAGGCCGCCCGGTCGTGGCGTGTCGTGCATGCCGAAGACATCGGGGCGCGCCGCAACCTGCTTGCCGAGCCGCCGCAGCAGATCGGTGCGTCCCTCGAGGCCGAGCAGCGGATTGGCGTCGCTCGCCTGGAAGGCTGAGTTGAGTGCGGCGAGCGGCAGTTGTGCGAGCGCGTCGGCATCGACCCTGAACCGTGCGCGCGCATCGGCGGAGAAAAGGCCGCCAGCAAACATGTCGAGGCTTGCAATCGCCAGCCCCTCGGATCGGCCGATGCCTTGCCCGGTCACAGCGTCGCGATAGCGCCATGTCGCGCCGGCGCCGGCGTCGAGCAGCACGCTGACGATGGCGAGGTCGAACTCCGCGCGCGCTCGTGCCGCGCGATCGGGCCATGATGCCGCGTCGGCCAGCTGCGCCCAGCGATCGACGCCGCCGAACACAAAATGCCGCCACCGCGCGTGGAAGGGGATGTCGAGCGTCGGATAGGCTTTTCGCGTGACAGCCAGCACGGCATCCGCAACGCCATCCATACGATCGAGATCGATGGTGAAATGCGTGAGCCCGCCGTTCAGGCCGATCTCAAACATCTGTCCGGCGCGCGCGCGGACCGCCTTTGCGGTGAGCAACGCGCGTGCTTCTCGTTCCAAAACGTCCGCCATCAATCGATCAGTATTTTTCCAGCGAACGCCCGACCACGCCGTCGAGGTCCTTCTCGGGCGCAATGTCGGTCGTGTAATAGCCGGCGGCCTTCTTCGCAGCCATTTCGACGTCGGCATCGGCTGGAATCAGCTCCGGCGGGATCGGTACGCGCTCCACGATATCGATGCCCTGCGATGTCAGCGCGTCGTGTTTCATGTCGCTCATCGACAGGAAGCGGTCGATGCGCTTGAGGCCCAGCCAGTGGATCGTGTCGGGCATCAATTGCTGGAAGCGCGCATCCTGGACGCCAGCGACGCATTCGGTGCGCTCGAAATAGGCGGTGGCCGCATCGCCACCCGCCTGGCGCTTGCGCGCGTTGTAGACCAGGAATTTGGTGACCTCGCCGAGCGCGCGGCCTTCCTTGCGGTTGTAGATGACGAGCCCGAGCCCGCCCTCCTGCGCGCCGCGCGCGGATTCCTCGATGCCGTGGATCAAATAAGGCCGGCAGGTGCAGATGTCGGAGCCGAACACGTCGGAGCCGTTGCATTCGTCATGCACGCGGCAGGTGATCTTGGTGCGATGGTCGGGCAGCTTGGTCGCGTCGCCGAACATGTAGATCGTGGTGCCGCCGATCGGCGGCAGGAACACCTTCATGTCCGGCCGCGTCACCAGTTCGGGGAACATGCCGGCGGTCTGCTCGAACAGCGTGCGGCGCAGCTCGGTCTCGCCGGTCGCAAAGCGCTCGGCAAGGCCGGGCAGATACCAGACCGGATCAATCGCGATCTTCACCACCGAGACGCTGCCATTGGCATGCACGACCTCGCCGTCAGCGCGCAGCCGTTTTGCCGCCAGCGCCTCGCGGATTTCGGGCAGGTCGAGCCGCGCCCGCGTCACCGCGATGCTGGGGCGGATATCGACACCCTCGGCGATGTCCTTGCCGAAATTCTCGGCGACCAGATGGCCCCAGGGGTCGAGCGCGACGATTTTCGCGGGATCGCGCCACTGCTCGAACGGCCCGATGGTCGCCGCCGGAAACGTGTTGGTGAGATCGGGGCGCCGGATCGGATCGAGCGCGCCGGCGGAGACGGCGAGCGCGCGGTACATCGCATAGGAGCCGCCATGGCTGCCGATCACGTTGCGATCCTGTGCGCGCGACACCGTACCGATGATCGGCCCGCGGGCGCGGGCATCGGCAGCACCCCAGTGAATCGGGAATGCCGCCTTGCGGCCCGGCTCGGGGTGCGAGGTGAGGCGGATGTGGTCGGTACGGTTCGCGCGGCTCATGGCCAAACTCCCAAAAAGCCAACGGCCCGCCGCTCGGACGGGCCTGGCTCTGCGGCGTCGCCGGAACGGAGCCCCGGCGACGCAATCCAACATATTGTAGCGGCCGGCTGCGACAGACAAGTTAATCGTGGGGTACGGGCAGGGCCGTTTATCTCGCTCTCATATGGGGATTGGCAGGCCTCACTGGAATGGCAGAGCTGCGCCGGCCGGGCGATCTGCCGGTCGTGTAATTCATTTAAGATATTGATATAATTGTATTTTTAGAATTAACGGCCGACCGAGCCCGCAAGCCTGCGCCGCGCGCAGGCCAGTCGCGACATGACCTCGCCGGTCGGCAGCGACGTCACCTCGGCGATCTCCCGGTAGGACAGCGCATCGATCTCGCGCAGCACCAGGATTTCGCGCAGGCGCCGCGGCAGGGTCTCGATGGCGCAGCGAATTACGCTCGCATCGACGTCGGCGGCTGCCGAAATTTTGTCGGCACGGTCGTCCGTTCGGAGGACGGAAGCGGTGACCGCATCAGGTAACCGCTTCTGTGCGAATACATCACTTTGCCGGTCGCGTCGCCGCCGGGTGGTCAGCCATGTCCGATAGCAATTCCGCACGCCCTTCAACAGCCGGGTCCGGTTTCTTCGCCCCGTTTCGATATCGGTGCGGAGAAACGCGGCCTGGACGATGTGCTCGGCGGCTTCCGCATCGCCGCTCAGGAAACGCGCAAAATTATAAGCCGAGTCGAGCATAGGCATGCCGTCCCGTCCTGGATTGACACCGTATTGCATCGTTCGCCCCGCGCGATCCCGTGTTGACGTGCACGGCTCTCTTCGCCCGCACGTCAGCCGGTCTCAATGGACGGCGCGTGGTCTTTCTCTGGACTCGCGATCCCCCGGGAAGCGCTGTGAAATCATCGGCTTCCGATCACACCTCCCCAACGCCGCGACGGGATTTTCATGCTGCTAGAACCGGAATTGATCGAGAGACCCGCGGCAGCTTCCATCGCACATCTCGCCAGGCGTACGAAGTTCGGCGCGTTCGAGGCCGATCCGCGCAGCGGCGAGCTGGTCAAGAACGGCCGGCGGGTGCGTTTGCAGGAGCAGCCGTTTCAATTGCTCTCGGCGCTGCTGGAACGGCCGGGCGAGCTGGTGACGCGCGAGGAGCTGCGCACGCTGCTCTGGCCGCAGACGGTGGTCGATTACGATCACGGGCTCAACAAAGCCGTGAGCAAGATCCGCGAGGCGCTCGGCGATTCCGCGGAGAGCCCGCGCTTCGTCGAGACGGTGGCGCGCCGCGGCTATCGCTTTCTTGCCGACGTCACCGTGGTCATCGATGGGAGCGCCACGCGCGAACCCGATCCGTCTCCACCGCCACCGGCGCCCGAGGCACGGCCCGTTATGGGTCGCCGTCACGGCGTTTTCGCCGCGATCGGCCTGGTCGTGCTGCTGGCCGCTGCGCTCCTGGCCTGGCTCTCGCCCTGGCATCAGGGAGCGCAGACGATCCATTCGCTCGCAGTGCTGCCGCTCGTCGACACCTCGGAAGATCCGTCGCAGGATTTTTTCGCGGACGGCATGACCGGCGAGCTGATCACAGAGCTCGGCAGGGTCGATGCGCTCAGGGTGATCTCGCGCACCTCGGCGATGACATACAAAGGCGCACACAAATCGCTCGCGACCATCGCGCGCGAGCTCGACGTCGACGCCGTGATCGAGGGCAGCGTGATGCGCTCCGGCGGCCGGGTGCGGATCACGGCCCAGCTGATCCACGCGAGCGACGACAGCCGCGTCTGGGCCGACTCTTACGAAGGCGATGTGCGCGACGCGCTGACACTTCAGGTCCGCGTCGCCCGCGCCGTGGCTGGCCAGGTGCGCGCCACGCTGAACCATGGCGAGCGCGCCGCGTTCGACAAACCGCGCAGCATCGATCCGCTGGCTTACGAAAATTACCTCAAGGGCCGCTACTTCCTGAACAAGCGCACGGGCGACGGCCTCAGGGCCGCCATCAGATATTTCCGCCAGGCCATCGAGATCGACCGCAACTACGCCGAGGCGCATTCCGGCCTTGCGGACGCCTACGCGCTCGCCGGCGATTGGGAGTACGGCGTGCTCTCGACCACGGAAGCCTTCTCCAAGGCGACGGCGGCGGCCAGCAGGGCGCTCGAGCTCGACGGCACGCTCGGCGAAGCCCACACCTCGCTTGCCTTTGCGCTCGATCTCTACGGCTGGGACTGGGATGTCGCTGCTTCCGAATACGAGGCCGCCATCCGTCTCAACCCCAGCTACGCCACGGCGCATCATTGGTACGCCTGGCATCTGATGCTGACGGGCAAGACCAGCGAGGCGCTGCAGCAGTTCAGCCAGGCGCAAAGCCTCGATCCGCTCTCCCTCATCATCGGCGCCGACATCGCCGATGCGCTGTGCATCAACCACGATTTCGACGCCGCGGTCGCACAGAGCCGCAAGACGCTCGAGCTCGATCCCCGATTTGCCGTCGGCCATTACGAACTCGGTCAGGCCCTGGTGCAGCTCGGCAGTTTCGACGAGGCCATTGCCGAGTTTCGCAAGGCGATCGAGATCTCCGGCCACAGCAGCGTGTTCGATTCCAATCTCGCTTACGCCTATGCCGTCTCCGGCCGTAAGGACGACGCCCTTATGATCGCCGCGGACATGGCGGCGCACGGCGACCTTTATCCATCGGCGCAGGCCAACATCGCCCTGATCTATGCAGGCCTCGGCGATCGCGGCGCCGCGCTCGACTGGCTCGACAAAGCCTATAACGCGCGCTTCAATCCCTCGATCCTGCTGCGGCCCGCCTTCGATCCGCTCCGCAGCGATGCGCGGTTCAGGGAGCTGATGCACCGCATCGGACTAGGCAAAACCTAGGCAATCGGACATATCGTACGGCTCCGGCCCGTTTTCGGAGTGCGCCATGTCTTCCACCAGTATGTCTTCCACCAGTATGTCCGCCGCCAGCTATATCGATCCCCGCAATGGAAAGCTCTATCCGCTTCACGAGCCGCGCTGGTGCTCGGACGAGCGCACGCCGCTGCTGGTGACGCCGGGGGCGGGGATCTCGCGCGCGGACATCGACAGCGGCACGCGATCGCTGTGGCGCTACCGCGCGGCGCTGCCGGTGGAGATCAAGGATCCGATTTCGCTCGGCGCGGGCTGCACGCCGCTGGTACAGCAGGGGTGGGGCGACCTGCGGCCGTTCTTCAAGCTCGAATGGTTCAATCCGACCGGCAGCTTCAAGGATCGCGGTTCTGCGGTGATGCTGTCGTTCCTGCGGCAGATCGGCGTCGACGCCATTCTGGAGGATTCGTCCGGCAATGGCGGGTCATCGATGGCGGGTCTCGGTGCGGCCGGCGGCATGCGCGTGAAGATCTTGGCGCCGGCCTCGACCTCGCCGGCCAAGATCGCGCAGGTGCGCGCTTACGGAGCTGAAGTGCAACTCGTCGAGGGCCCGCGCGAGGAGTCGGAGGCCGAGGCGATCAGACAGTCGAGCCAGACCTTCTACGCCAGCCACAACTGGCAACCGTTTTTCCTCGAAGGCACAAAATCGCTCGCCTATGAAATCTGGGAAGATCTCGGTTTTCGTGCGCCCGACAACGTCATCGTTCCCGTCGGTGCCGGCAGCAGCCTGCTCGGCTGCGCCTTCGGTTTCCGCGAGTTGCTGAAGGCGGGCCAGATTGCAAAGCTGCCGCGCCTGTTCGCGGCCCAGCCGCTCAACTGCTCGCCGATCGATGCCAGCTTCAAGGCCGGCGTCGACACACCTGTCGTGCGGGAGGTGAACAAGACCATCGCCGAAGGCACCGCGATCAAAAATCCGCTGCGGCTGCGCGAGATTATCGGCGCGTTGCGCGAGAGCGGCGGCGGCACCGTCGCACTCACCGAGGACGAGATCGTCGCCGCTCTGCGGCGCCTCGCGCGGCAGGGCCTGTTCACCGAACCCACCAGCGCCAGCGCGGCTGCGGCGCTGGAAAAACTCGCGGCCACCGGTGCGATCAAGGCCAGCGAGATCACGGTCGCAGTCCTCACCGGCACGGGGCTGAAGGCCGCGACCACCGTCGCCGATCTCGTGCAGTAGCGTTCGACGATCCCGTTGGGCAAACGACGCGCAGGCCAGGGTGCCGTGGACGCGGTCGTTTTCACCGCCCCCGGCAGTGCCCGCCAAAAGCGAGGAGCGAGATTTTCGCGTCCGTCATTCATTACAAAAAATTGACTCGTCATTGGACGCTCCGCAGCGTTTCCTTATTGGCAGGGCCGACGCACCACATAAGCTGCAGGGAGGTCCCCAATGAATACCAATGCTCTATTTGTGGGGCTTGCGCTTGCGACTTTTGTCGCGACGGCTCCGCCGGCATTTTCTCAGCAAGGTCCGCCTCCGTCAGAAAAGGCAAAGCAAATCGAAGCGCTGGTCACCAAAGCTGCGGCACTTATAGATGATAAGGGAAAGGCAGCTTTCGAGGATTTCAGAAAGAGAGACAGTGAGTGGTTCCGCGGTGACATGTATCTCTTTGTCTACGATATGAACGCGAACGTATTGCTTAATCCGGCTTTTCCGAAGCGGGAAGGAACTAACGTGAGTGGTCAAAAGGATGCAAACGGCAAGCTGTTTCATAATGAAATTATAAAGACAGCCGAAACCAAGGGATCGGGGTGGGTCGATTACATGTTTCCAAAGCCGGGGCAGACTGAGCCTTCACAGAAATGGACCTTCGTGAAGAAGGTGACAATCGATGGCGCTTCGGGCTTGGTCGCTTCAGGCTTCTATCCGGAATAGTCATTGAACTAAACGAGACCTTGGTCTGATGTCGGTTGCGGTCTTGGCCGCCTGAAATCGCGAGAACGCTCACTCGCGATGGAAGAAATTGGCACCTGAAACGAAGGCGAAGTTGGTAGAAGGGACCTGAAAAGTCGGCTCAAGCACGCCGGAGGAATTTCCATGGCGGCCGCAGTGCTTCGCATGCGAACTTGTGTTATCGTATTGATCTTGTTCCTGACCATGATTTCGGTCGCTTGCGCCGCGGATCAGACGATCACGCTCAGGCTCGACGTTCCGACGGCGCTTGCGCTTGAAAGACCTTTCAAGACAGTGCTGATCGGCGACCCGAACATCGTCGATGTTCATACGCTCAACGATCGCAGGGTCACACTGGAACCCCTGAAACTCGGAGCAACAAATCTCGTTTTCGTAGACGACAGGAACATTGCGATCATCAACGTAAGAATCGTCGTCGTAGGTCCAGGCGAAATCTGATTGGTATTCGTCGTTCAGCAGCGACTGCGAGCCATTCACAAAGACGGCGGGTCTCAGGGAGTGTGTTCGTCGCATCGATGACGGGACCGCTACTCCTTCAGATCGTTCACCTGCTTCACCCAGCTCCGCACATCGATGAGCACTTCCGGCAGCACCGATCTCACCTCCAGCACGGTCATGCCGGGCTTGATGCGGGGATCGTAGAGCAGATTGAGGATGTACTGGTCGTAGACGTCGAAATAGCCCATCGACACATTGTCGTTGAACATCGTCCACGGCACGCTGGCGGTGTCGTTGATCGGCCCGAGCGATTGCAGCAGCTCCTCATAGGCGCAGTCGAGGAAGGTGAAGTCGCCATTGTCGACGGTGAGGATGACGTCGGAATGCTCGATCTCGAAATTGTCGTTCTTGCGGAATCCGGAGAGGCATTGCGGATCGAGCGAGGTGCGGATATCGCGCGCCTTCTCGGCACCGTAGAAGCTCGAGATGGTGCGGAAGAGATCGCGGTCGCGCACGAGCTTCACCCGTACATTCGCCGCCTCGCTAGTGTCGGTCATGGCGATGTCGAGATGCTGCACGCGCGTGCCGATGTCGGCCACGACCTTTGCGAGCTGCGCCTTGCGGTCGGCGCGATCGGTCTCGGCGAACACGCGCACCGGCCCGTCGAACTTGCGGATGCGGTCGACGCGGCCGGCGAGGTGGTATTCGGCGCCGAAGGCGGTCTTGAGAAAGCCGTCGACGATCTCGGCGTCGGTAAAGCTCTTCTTCTCGGCGCGCTGGCGCGAGGCGATCGCGGGCAGCTCGCCGGCGGTCGCCTTGAGTGCAGTGTCAGGCACACAGATGACGGCTGCGAGCGCCACCAGGGCGATGCGGAGGCAGGGCAAGGGCGAGTTCGAGGGCGAGTTCATTGCGCTCATCGTCACGCAACGCTGCCGTATTCGCGAGGCGCACACAAGTCCGCATATTCACGCGCCGAGCAGGTTCCTGCCGTTCATCTGCGGGCAGGGAGTGACAGACTTCGTCGTGACCCAGCGGTAGCCGCGGGCTCCCTGAGCCTCTCCCGCTTGCTTGCGAGAGAGGTCGCCGCGCAGCGGCGGGTGAGGGTTCTTTCCCCTGGGGGATTGTCCCGTTGCGGAGAGACCCTCTCCCCAACCCTCTCTTGCAAGCGGGAGAGGGAGCACGCTGTCCGCCGTGGCCGTCTAGTTGTTGAGCACCACCACCGTGGTGCCGACCCCGACGCGGCCGTAGAGGTCGGTGACGTCGTCATTGGTCATGCGGAAGCAACCGGAGGACACCGCCTGGCCGATCGTCTCCGGCTCGTTGGAGCCGTGGATGCGGTAGAGCGTCGATCCCAGATACATCGCGCGGGCGCCGAGCGGATTTTCGATGCCGCCCTTCATGTGGCGCGGCAAATCGGGCCGGCGGGCGACCATCTGCGACGGCGGCGTCCAATCCGGCCATTCCTTCTTGGCGGTAATCTTGTGCACCCCGCCCCAGCGGAAGCCATCACGGCCGACGCCGATGCCGTAGCGCAGCGCCTGGCCGTTCTGGAGCACCAGATACAGCCGGCGTTCCGAGGTGTTCACCACGATCGTGCCGGGCGCATAATTACCGTTGTACATGACGGTGGAGCGGGGGATCGGGCTTGTGCCGCCGCCGAGATAGCCGGTGGAACTGGTGCCTGTGAAGTCCATCATCCCCGCCGCGGACGCGTCGGCCGCGCCAGCCAGCAAGAGCGCTATTGCGGTAACCTGCGCGGCAAAAAACCGGATCATTGTTCCCCCCAGAAAAAAATCGATTCAACGAATGCCAGAGGCCATATTTGCGCGCATTCCGCAAGCCACGGCCCCGTGAGGGGCGTCGTCTCCCGCGATTGGCGTTACCAAATCGGCAACCCAATTTGCCGAAAAAGCATTAGCCAAACCGGCAGGTTGCCATGCGGGGCTGAGCCGCAATGCCGGCTATTGCTTTGACGGAGCCCGCGAACAATGATTGATCCCATGGATCACTGGAAATAAGCCGGTTGCGGGAGCAGACAGAATGAACGGTGCGGAAAGCCTGGTGCGGACGATGGTCAAGGGCGGGGTGGACGTCTGCTTCACCAACCCGGGCACCTCCGAGATGCATTTCGTCGCCGCGCTCGACCGCGTGCCGGGCATGCGCTGCGTGCTCGGCCTGTTCGAAGGCGTGGTGACCGGCGCGGCCGACGGCTATTTCCGCATGAAGGGCACGCCGGCCTCGACCCTGCTGCATCTCGGCCCCGGCCTGGCCAACGGCCTTGCCAATCTGCACAACGCCAAGAAGGCCAATTCCGGCATCGTCAACATCGTCGGCCAGCACGCCGTCTACCACATCGGCTACAACGCGCCGCTGACCTCCGACATCGAGGGCCTGGCCCGGCCGATGTCGTCCTGGGTCCGCACCTCGCCGGATTCCAAATCGGTCGCCGCCGACGGCGCCGCGGCCATCGCCGCCGCCAGGAGCGCCCCGCCGCAGATCGCGACCCTGATCCTGCCCGCCGACACCGCCTGGAACGAGGCCGATGGCGTCGCCGAGGTGCCGGCCGAGCAGCAGCGCGCCAGCTACTCGCCGCAGGCGGTCGAGCAGGCCGCAAAGATCCTGCACGGCGACGGCGAGGGTACGCTGCTGCTGATGACCGGCAGCGCGCTGAGCGAAAAGGGCCTGGCGCTGGCCGAGCGCATCGCCAACAAGACCGGCTGCACGGTGATGGGCCCGACCTTCCGTCCGAAGATGGCGCGCGGCCGCGGCCGCTATTCGATCGACCGCATCCACTACGTCATCGAGAACGCGCTGCCGATGCTGGCGAAATTCCGTCACATCGTGCTGGTCGAGTCCGACGATCCCGTGGCGTTCTTCGCCTATCCGAACAAGCCGAGCATGCTCAAGCCCGCGGGCTGCGACGTCCATCGCATGACCTCCTGGGGCGAAAATTCGGTTGCAGCGCTCGAAGCGCTGGCCGGCGCCGTGAAGGCGAGCGCCAGAGACGTCAAGCCGCAGGCTTTGCAGGAGCTGGTCAAGCCGACCGGCGCGCTCACCTTCGCCTCGATCGCGCAGGCGATCGCATGCGCGATCCCCGAGAACGCGATCATGGTCGACGAATCCCTGACCACCGGCCGCGGCTTCTTCCCGCCGACTGCGGCCGCGGCGCCGCACGACTGGCTGCAGAACATGGGCGGCTCGATCGGCTTCTCCACGCCGCTGTCGATCGGCGCCGCGATCGCCTGCCCCGACCGCAAGGTCATCTGCATGGTCGGCGACGGCAGCGCGATGTACACGATCCAGTCGCTGTGGACGCAGGCCCGCGAAAACCTCAACATCGTCACCATCGTGTTCGCCAACCGCATCTACCAGATCCTGCGCGGCGAGTTCGACAATGTCGGCGCCGGCGAACCCGGCCAGCGCGCCAACGACATGCTCAGGCTCGACCGCCCGACGCTCGATTTCGTCGCGCTGGCAAAGGGCATGGGCGTACCCGGCCGCGCCGTCACCAATGCCGACGAGTTCAACAAGGCGCTGGCCGAGGCCGTCGCGGAGCCGGGGCCGCGGCTGATCGAAGTCCAGATGTAGGGCGCTCTACAAAACGGAGCGCCAAAGGGCCCGGAGGCACGATGCAGACCGAGCTGAACAAGGTGATCGCTGCGCTCCGGGAATTTTACGCCCACGAGGCATTCCTGTTCGAGAAGGACATCGGCGAGCGCGCCATCACGCACCGCTTCGCCGTCTATCTCGAGCGGCAGTTCTCAGGCTGGGCGGTCGACTGCAATTACGACCGGCTCGGCGAGCGCACGCTGCATCTGCCGCATGGCACCATCATCTCGACCGACGATCATCTCGGCAAGTCGATCTACCCTGACGTCGTCGTGCACCAGCGCGAGATCCCGAACAATCTGCTCACCGTCGAGATCCGCAAGGCGGGCAATCACACCTCGCTCGAGCACGACCAGCACAAGCTGATGGCGCTGACCGATCCGCATGTCTGGTTCGCCTATTGGATCGGCGTGCTGCTGGTGCTGGACAGGCACAATGTGACGATGTCGGAAGTCTATGTCAGCGGCGTCCTCGATCAGCCATTCTCGCTTTGGTTCGCGGAGCGGTTAAAGGAGAGCGGCCTCGGGGTGGCGCATTAAACTAACGATAGCTGAGTTTTGGTTTGATCGATGCGCGCTCAGGGCGCGGTTCACCTCTCCCGCAGGGAGAGGTCGGAGCGCATTGAAGATGCGATCCGGGTGAGGGGGTTAGGTCTCACTGGATGCCGCAGCCCCTCACCCGGATTGCTGCGCAAATCCGACCTCTCCCCGTCTGTTCAGACCGGGGAGAGGTGGACCACAAAGCCGCCCGCGTAATGCGAGCGGCCTTGTCGTCAATCCTTACCCGCTCAATGCAGCGGAGCACCGCCACCCAGCGCGTAGGTCACGAGATCCCTGAGCCGGAAATCCGGACCCGTCACCGGCGCCCAGTTAGGGTCGAGTGACAGCACGGAGGAGACGTCGCCGAACATCATGCCGAGGAAGACTTCGGCGACGATGCGTCCGCCGACCGGGCCGAGCTGCGGCGTGTTGATGCCACCTGCCGGCGCACCGGTAGCCGGGACCGTGACCATGGTCGGGAACTGGCGCGCTTCCGCGAGGATGTAGGTCCAGAGCGGGCAGTTGCCCCTGAACACGCCGTTCGCGATCGAGGCGATCGGAACCTGCGGATCGCCTGCGGGGTCGGGATCGTCGACGGCCCGGCCGATGACGATCTGCTCGTCGGTCAGCGGCGTCAGGTGCATCGCCCTGGCGACCGCCTGGCCCGAAGGCAGCCCGAGCCGCCAGCCGCGCTCGAGATTGCGAAGCGCCAGCGACGACGGATTGGAGGCGATCTCCGGCGGCAGCTTGCGCAGCGGATCGACCAGCGAGGTGTCGATGCGATAGGCGAACTGGAGCCGCCGCTTGTTGTCCGGATTGGTGCTGTCGTCCTCGACACCATAGGCGCGCGTGTCGATGTCGATGAACCGCCCCCAGTCGATGGCGCGTCCCGGACCCATGGAACGGAAGCCGGTCAGCGCGTTGTTGTCGGGGTTGTTGGGATCGGGGAAGATCTGCAGCAGCATGTTGTCGGCGTCGTTCAGCCGATAGCCGGGCCGGATCATCGAGTGGCCGAGCCGATAGGCCGCGACCGAAAACTCGACCGGCATGAATGGAAAATTCTTCCAGTGATAATAGGCGAGCCTGCTGCGATCGTAACGGCCGCCGGTCCTGAGATCGTTCAGCACGCTGGCAGTGACGATGCGCGGCAGGAAGTCGTTCAGCACGACGTATTGATAGTGGAAGCGCACGCGCTGCTGCACGGCCTCGAAGGACAGCCCTTCATTGTCGTCGACCATGCGGTTGTGGAAGCGCTGCATCAGTCCCTGAAACTGCGAGACGATGCTGTTCTCGTCGTTGCGGGGATCGCCGATCAATGCGCGGCCCCTGAAGCGCGGCAGGTCGCTGGCGTTGGACACGCCGGCGCCGGTCAAGGTCTCGCCGAGCAGAAACTTGCCGCTGCCGTCGTACATGTAGGGCTGGTCGTTCGGACCGCGGCCGTAGAGATTGTCGAGATCGAGCGCCGGCGTGCGGAAATCGACCAGTCCGTCCGGATCCTGCTGCTTGGTCAGCGAGCTCACCGGATCGAAGGTGATGTCGTGATCGATGAACTGGCCGAAATAAGTGTAGAGCGCGGGAATTCCGCTCTCCTCGCCGTCGGGGCCGTCTTTGGGCGAATCGAAATCGCCGACCATGTTGTCGGCGAGCGCTGCGAGATTTGCGACATTGTCGGCTTCGTTCGGGCCGAATTTCGCCGGCGTCAGATTGCGGAACATGCGGCCGAAGCGGCCTTGGGACAGCGGCGAACGGGTGGCGTTCAGGCCGCGCGGTGGTATGGCGTGACGACTGCTCATAAAGTACCTCCATGAAAAGTGACGACGGCAAGCAACTAAAGCTAAAGTTGTTCGTCACGAAATATGCATGTGAGGCTAGATCGCGGAATCCGGCGTCGCAATGCGCTGCTTCACACATCGCGCGACGTCGATGCGGTTCCATCAGCGAGCGTTGCGATCAAGCTGTGGATGCAATTTGCTAATTTTTCCCGCAGCGATGCCGAATAACATTCTCGTCATCGAAAATCTCGACGCGAAGCCATGTCAGCTTCGCCGACCTAATCGTTGAAGCGATTTGTCGTAGCGAACATCGTACTCGCGTAAAAAGTGCAGCGGCGTGCGCACGCCGCCTCGTCTGTCGTCGCGGGCTTGCGGGAAGGCGTCGTGCGGGTTGATGCAGAGCCTCGCGTGTTCCGGCAGGGTAATCGCATCTGGGAGCGATTCCCCTGTGGCCATCCTTCGAGACGCCCGCCGTTGGCGGGCCCTCAGGATGAGGACCGCGTGTGCGGCCGTCATTTTGACGAGCACCGATGCCGCTTAGCCTCATCCTGAGGAGACCGCGAAGCGGTCGTCTCGAAGGACGAGGCGCGCGCTCAGGTCTTGCAAAATGCCATATGCGATCGCGCTGCGCGTTCTGGGCTTCACCCGACGCATTGTCTCTCACGTCTTGGCATCGGCGCGTGCGCCGCGTTCGGCATCGGCGTATGATGCGCCAAGTCGTCGTGGGTCAAGTCGTCCTGGACAATGTGATCTCGGCCACAGTTTGCAGCCGGGGTCGCGCCTATCTTCTTCGGTGCACTTGCACGCGTCGATCCTCCGGGACTACGCTTCCGTTATTGGGGATCAGGTATTTTGGAGGTTTTGATGCGAAAATCATATTTGCTGGCTGCGACCGCGGCACTGGCGCTCATCATGCAGACACCGCTCGCACTGGCGCAGAGCGCGCCCGCCGCAGGCGGTACGCCGCCGGCCGCCGCGACCACTGCACCGCTTCCGCCGGCCGCGACCTCCACGCCGGCGGCGACGACAACGCCGAGCGCGACCACCGATACATCAAGCCCGGCGACCGGCTCAAAGAAGAGCGCCGAAAAGAAGCCGGCCAAGAAGATGCCGAAGAGGATGACGCAGCAGGAGCTCGATCATTCGATCGAGAGCGGCACCGTGCCAGAGCGCTATCGCAAGTCGGTGCCGAAAGAGTACCAGCAATATGTTCCGTTCGAGAAGCAGTGACCGATTGTCCTGCGGCGCGAGGTGTTTTCCGCCTTGCGCCGCTGTAGAACCGGACGGAAGCCATGCAGCAGCAATGGCTTGATCTGATCAACTGACCCTGTGGCGGTTTGCGGTGCCGGTGTTAGACTGGGCCAAGCCGGGGGAAGCCGTGATGAGTGACGACGCGAAGGATGCTGGCCTCGTGGCCATGATCAGCAGCATCCTGGGAGGCAACAAGCGCGCAGAGGCAGCCCACCCGCCGCCGCTTGCGGACTTCATGCCGGTGGCGACGGCGGCCGCACCGATAGCGGAATTGGCGCAAATCCCGGAAGCGGAGTCTCCGAAGCTCCAGGATGCATCCGATGACGCGGTGGCGGCTCCGAAGCCGGTTGCGCCCAGTCAGCCCCTGACGCCGGACGGCAAGCGGCTTCTGCCGGCGGACACGATTGCCGATCTCGTGCTCGGCGAGTTGCGCAAGATCGAGGATTTTCCGGCGTCCGGCGTCTCGGTGACGGTCTACGGCTATCGGCACTGGAACGCGATGATCACCTTCGCGCCGTTCTCGACCAGTTTCCAGAACGCGACCCGGTTCCGTCAGGCCCTGCCCGACCTCGTCTTCAAGCTGCGCCGTTTCGTCGAACTTGAGATATAGTCGGGATTGCCACTGCCCGAAAACTGTTCGATGGAATTTCCGAATTGAGCGTCGCCTTTACCAAAGAAGAGAGCGCCGAGACCGCCTCCGAGACATTGCTGCCGGATCGCCCGATCTCGCCGCATCCAAACCTCGTGACGGCGACAGGCTTGCAGGCGCTGCAGACGCAGCTCCAGCAAGCGCGCGAGGCCTATGAAGCCGCGCAAGCCATCGATGAGGTCAACGAGAAGCGCCGGCAATCGGCGGTGCCGTTGCGCGACGCGCGCTATCTCACCGAACGGCTGCGCACGGCGCAACTGGTTCCCGATCCGGCGTCGAACGAGACGGTCGCCTTTGGCAGCACCGTGACGTTCAGCCGTCCAGACGGCCGCGTGCAGACTTATCGCATCGTCGGCGAGGACGAAGCCGATCCGAAGGCAGGGTCGATCTCGTTCGTCTCGCCGGTTGCAAAATCGCTGATGGGAAAAGCGGCTGGCGATGTCGTGGGGGCGGGCGCGCAGGAGATCGAAATTCTGTCGATCTCGCTACCTTCGTCGCACGGGCTTGAAAAGTTACAAGCCGGCAAGATTGGCTAGCGGCTCAAGGTGAGGCCGGTCGCGGGCTTGAGTCCGGCCACGGAGATGGGCCTGCGGTCTCGGTCTCTGCTGTTTGTAGCCGGATCGGGCGTGGCACCGGCTTGAGGCTCGCCGAAATGCTCTTGGCCAACTCCGCTGCACTGGTCTTGATGGAGGGCTGGAGGAATTCATCGAGCTTCTGAAGGTTGATGACTGCATCCTGCCGCCCGAGCTCTTTCGCAGTCGTGTAGTAAGCGTAGGCCTTGGTGTAGTCTCGCGGAGTTCCGGCACCATCGTGGTAGGCACGAGCAAGCCAATAATGGCAATAGGCATTTCTGTAAGGCGCGCAAAGCTGGAGTAATTCAAACGAGCGCTTGGTGTCGAACCACGGCTCCTCCCGCGCGTATCTGTAGACATAACCGAGCTCCGCGAGCGCAAAGACCGAGTGTCCTTGGTGATAGGACCGCTCGTACCACTTGATTGCTTCCGCCAGATCCTCGCTTTCACGATAGAGATATCGGTCTCTGAGCCACCGCGCGAGCGTGATCTGCGCCCCCTCAAACCCAGCATCCGCGGCGCGGCGCAAATTGTCGATCGTCTTCGCAGCGTCGCGGGCAAGCCCACCTCGCCCGGTATCGGTGCAATATGCAAGTTGCGCCATGGCGATGAGTTCGCCGCGATCGGCCGCCCTGCGCAGGAGATCGACTGCCTTGACAGTATCGTACGTGCCGCCAAGTTCGCCGCTGACATATCCGGCGGCAGCCAGCCGCATCGCGTACGGCTCGCCAGCCGCCACCGCATCGTCGATCAACTTCCGTCCCGCCGTCTCATCCTTCGGCAAGCCGCCCGCGCCCGCGAAGAGGATGCGCCCGAGCACGCTGCCGGCCTGACGATGTCCCCCGGCAGACGCCTCCCGAAGCAAAGCTTCCGCGTTGCGCACCTGGTCGGTCGAATTCGGTACCAGCAGGGCGAGCGCCGTGACGAACTGAACGTTCGGGTCGCTTGCGGTCGCCGTTTTCAGGATATCGATCGCCTTCGCCCAATCATAGCGATAATAGGCGCCGAGCGCTGTCGCGAGTTTTGGCTGGTCGTCCGCGGCGGAACTTCGAAAGCTCGACCGGTCGACGATGACCGTGATCTGATTGGCGATAGCGGGTTTGCTGACCTCATCGTCCCAGAAAAACACGGCGCGCCGGGTTGCCGCGCAGCCGGGCGTCGATGCGTTGCTGCAATCGGCAGGCTTTGCCCAATTGCCCAGCGGAACTGCGGCCTGAGGAAGACCCACAAGAAACCAGCTTGCGAGAAGGATTGCGACCGCCTGCGGCCAGACAAGCCACGCGCGGCGGTACAAGGGATCGTACTGCCAGAACGCGATATGCAACGCCGCCATTCGGCCGATCGCTGTCATCGAGTTTGTCTGTTCCAGTTCCATCGCGGGGACCGATTGCTTCGTTTGCGGCTATGCCAAATCCTATGCCGGGTCCTGCTCGACCAGCTCGACGGCGAGGAATTTGAGTGCATCGGCGACGGGGATGAAGAAGTTGATGCTTGTGCCCACCTTCCTCTCCGAAATGGTAAATCCGGAAACACTGATGCCAACGACATTGCCGAACCGGTCCACCAACGCTCCTCCGCTACTGCCGCCATGGATAGTGGCGTCGCTTTGTATGAGCTTGAGATCGTTGTCGGTGCGATAGGCACTGACGATGCCTTTGGTTATGGTCGTCGAATATTTCTCATCTTGCGGCGTACCTACCGCGTAGACCTCGCTAGCGACATCAGGTGGGTCGAGCTGCAGCGGCAGCGCGTTCATGGCCGCCTCGTTCACCTTGACCAGGGCGACATCTCGCGCCTTGTGCGATCGCAACACCTCGCCAGGCATCTGACGGCCAGTCGTCAGTTTGATGGTCACAAATTTGTTGTCTTGCACCACGTGCTGGTTGGTCAAAAGATATCCATCGCTGGAGATGAAAAAGCCGCTGCCGTGGCCGCCTTCCAGTTTTATTGTCACAACCGCGGCTTGCACGGCTGCCGCTCCCTCCGACAGTGGAATGCTTGAGCGAGGGAGGGTGCGAATCTTGACGAAGTTATCGCTGATCTTCTCCGGCACGGTCTCGCGATATCCGGAAATCCGGATGGCTGCGTCAAGATCCGCCATGACGAGCTGACGCAAATCCCCCGAGGGGTCGTGCGCAATGCGCGTGGCCTGGGCCTCGCGCGCGCGCTCCAGCAGCGTTCGCATCTCGCGCGCATGACCCCAGGACTTGTTGCGCATGCCCGCCTTCAGCCACGGATCGAGGCTGGACTCGAGATCGTCAGGCAAGACGAAGTTTTGTCGTTTTGCCATCACGCGCAGGATGGCGGCGAGCTCGCTTGCGTCATAGGCCGGAAACTCGATCGTCTTGGTGAAGCGGCTGGAGAGGCCGGGATTGCTACCGATGAAGCGCTGCATCTCGTTCGGGTAACCTGCGACAATGACGATGATGCGGTCGCGGTTGTCCTCCATGAATTTGAGCAGCGTATCAATGACCTCCTGGCCGAAATCGTTGCCCGGTCGGGCGAGCGAATAGGCCTCATCGATGAAAAGGATGCCGTCGAGCGCTTCCCTGCATTTGTCGAGCGTCTTGGGAGCGGTCTGGCCAATATAGCCCGCGACGAGGCCGGAGCGGTCAGTCTCGACCAGATGACCTTTTCTCAGCACGTTGAGTGAACGATAGATCTCGCCGAGTGCGCGCGCGATCTCGGTCTTTCCCACGCCGGGCGGACCGGTAAATACCATGTGCCGACTGATGGGTGCAGTGACGAGACCCTGCTCGCGGCGCACGCGCTCGACTTCCAGCGACGACATCAGCCTGTTCACCTCCTCCTTGACCGAGTCCAGCCCGACCATCTCTTCGAGGCGGTCCAACGCCTGATCGAGTGTGCGTTCAAGGGGGATAGTGGCCTCGACTTTCAACCTGCGCCCAAGGCGTGCGGCAAGATGGTCGGGCGAAGAAGACACTGACGCGTGTTCAACCACGATCGGAGCCGGAGTTTGCATGGTCGGCACAGGCGGAGGCGCCGGCGGCGGGACGTGCGTTCGCACCAAATTTACGCCGACGCTTTCGAAGTCGACCATCTCGATCTTGCTGATGTCGGCGGTCGGGTCGACGGCCACGCGCAAGGACTGGGCTTCGCCCGCCCTATCAAGAAGGTTGCGCATCTCGCGCGCGTTGCCCCAGCCTTCGCTTTTCCACTGGGATTCGATCCAGGGTACCAGGCTTTGCTCGAGTCCGTCGGGCAATTCGGCGCGTTGTCGCGTGGCCATCAATCGCAAGATCGCAGCCAGTTCTTTCGGCTCATAGGCCGGGAATTCGATGGTCCTGTTGAAGCGGCTCGCCATCCCCGGATTCATGGCAATGAAACGCCGCATTTCATTGGGGTATCCGGCAGCGATCACCATGACGCGATCGCGATTGTCTTCCATGAACTTGATCAGCGTCGCGATGGCCTCGTGGCCGAAATCCTTGCCTTCGCCCGCGAGCGAATAGGCTTCGTCGATGAACAGGATGCCGTCGAGTGCCTCCTTGCACTTGTCCAGCGTCTTCATCGCCGTCTGCCCGATATAACCGGCAACCAGATCGGCGCGCTGCACCTCGACCACGTGTCCTTTGCGCAGCACTTTGAGCGAGCGATAGATCTCCCCCAGGGCGCGCGCGATCTCGGTCTTGCCGACGCCGGGCGGCCCGGTGAACACCATGTGCCGGCTCACCTTTGCCACCGGCAAGCCCTGCTCGCGACGCTTGCGCTCGACTTCGATGCCGGCCAGCAACTTGTTGACCTCTCCCTTGACGGAGCTGAGTCCTATCATCTGGTCGAGTTCGTCGAGCACCTCGTCGGCGCTGCGGACGGACACGGAAGGAGAATCCACGTTCAGCCGACGTCCGACCGTATAGCCCTCCCCGACGGGGACCAATCCGAATCCGGCAGGGTCGCTGGCGAGCCGCATCGCCACATAGGTCATTGCGACGCCGGCCACCATGATCAGAAGCACGGCACCGACCGTCAGCGCGTTTGCCCATGTCAATGCGCTTAAGGGACCGGATCTCGGATTAAGTATCCAGTTGGTGGCCACCGCGGCCATAATCATGGCGACGCACATCGCGGCCATCGGGTGGTTGCGGAAGAAGTTCTTCATTGACGGCAATTCCCGATCACGACGTCCAGCTCAGCCATTTGCACATTCATGATGGGCAAGGGTTACGAACTTGCCATCTCACGTTGACAGAATACGTGCCGTTCACGTCGTGAATGCCCCCGGGGGTCAGGTAGAATCCCACCTGGTCCGCCTCGCCGACCAAGGTCAAAACACCACGACCCATGGGATAAGGCGAGGGATAGGGAATAGCGACGCGCTGAGGTACTGAGGTGAGCTTGATCGGCGGCGACAGATATTGTCCCGAACGGACGCGCACCATGCCACCATGCCCATTCCGTTGCGTCAGCGTCACCCAGCCCAGCGGCGCCTTGCAGTTCTTCGCGTCATCCACGGCTGCTTTCGAAGTTCCCGGATCGAGGGTAGGCAGGGCTGCGTTGATGTCTGCAGGTACAAGCACTTCCAGGGTGGATTCCTCACCAACAACAGGGGGCTTGTCGCGGACGATGTTGGGCACGACGACGACGCCGGCTATTGCAGCGATCACGAGCCCACCGGCAATTCCGATCACGATGCCCCGAGACGAGCCAGGTTTCTTGCCACGCGGCGGCTCCTGACGTGGAGCCTGGTCTCGCCGGCTGGGCGCGTCCGCGGAAATCTCAGGTTGTGCTTCCGGCTCAGCCATGTTTTGAGCACTCATTCAGAGCTGCGACCGGATTATGGTCGACCGCCGATGTGACGACAACCCTGATTCACGGAATCAGGATCGAAACGCGTACTGAACGACGTCGAGTTCGCTTCCCCGCCATCCAGGGCTTGAGGATGGTTTTGTTACCAAGCTACGGCGCGGGATGTGCGTCAGGTCACTCATGACGGTTCGCGGAAAGCGGTTTCTCCTCAAAAGCCGCAGCGGGTTAACGGTGGAGCAGCCCGCTCATTCATCAACCTCACAGGTCGCAAGTCGACGAGCCGGCACGACTGGCCACTTCCGGATATGACCCATCTCAGTCGTCGGTTCCATTGAAGTCGGGGCTCTAGCGCGGCCGTCATGCTTTGTATATCAGAAGTGGAATGGAGCCGCGCCCCACGGTCGCGCCGGGTACTTTGGAATATTCATCGTGACTGGTAACGTTGCCGACGAATCCCAGCAGGCCATAGCAGAACTCCAGCGGCGCCTAAGCGAATCGTTCGCGCAACAGGCCGCCACCGCCGACGTGCTCAGAGTCATAAGTCGATCGACCTTCGACTTGCAGGCCGTGCTGGATACGCTTGTCGTTTCTGCCGCGAGACTGTGCGACGCGGATCGCGCCTGCATCTTCCAAAAAAAAGGCGAAGTGTATCGCTGGGTGTCAAATTTCGGGTTTTCTCCTGAACTGATTGCCTATGCCGACGAACATCCTTTTACCGCAGGCAAGCACAGCACAACGTCACGTGTCGCGCTCGAAGGCAAACCCATTCACAATCCTGATGTCCTCGCGGATCCAGATTACCGCGCGTCGGAATACCAGCGTTTGGGAGATTACCGGACCATGCTGGGTATTCCATTGTTACGCGAAGGCGCGCCCATCGGCGTATTCATCCTGACGCGACAACACGTGCGGCCATTTACCGATCGCCAGATCGAGCTTGTGACTAGCTTCGCGGATCAAGCGGTGATCGCCATCGAAAACGTCCGTTTGTTCGACGAGGTCCAGATCCGCACGAGAGAACTTGCCGCTTCCCTCGATGATTTGCGCACGGCGCAGAACCGTCTGGTGCAGACGGAGAAGTTCGCCTCGCTCGGTCAGCTCACCGCCGGTATCGCGCACGAAATCAAGAACCCGCTTAATTTCGTCAACAATTTTTCGTCGCTGTCAGCCGAGCTGATTGATGAACTTGACGAAGCGCTTGCCCTCGCCCCACTCGACCAGAAAATGCGTGGCGACGTCGGCGAGCTGACCGAGATGCTGAAATCCAATCTCGAAAAGGTGGTCCAGCATGGCAAGCGCGCGGACTCTATTGTCAAGAACATGCTGCTGCATTCGCGTGAAGGCTCCGGCGAACGTCGCCCCGCCAGCATCAATGGACTGGTCGAGGAGAGCCTCAATCTCGCCTATCACGGTGCGCGGGCGGAAGAGCCCAGCTTTAATATCACGCTCGATCAGGACCTCGACCCGGATGCCGGGGCGATCGAAGTGTATCCGCAGGAAATCACGCGAGCGTTGCTCAACCTGATTTCCAACGGCTTCTATGCCGCTACCAGGCGCAAGGCCGAGGAACGCGACGAAAGCTTTGAACCGGTGCTGAGGGCTGCAACCAGGAATCTTGGAAGCAAAATCGAAATCCGGATTCGCGACAACGGCACCGGCATCGTGCCCGAGGCGAGTGAGAAGATTTTCAACCCCTTCTTCACGACCAAGCCGACCGGAGAAGGAACGGGGCTCGGCCTTTCGATGACCCATGACATCATCGTCAAGCAACACGGCGGCCGGATCGATTTCGAAACCGAGCCCGGCGCTTTTACCGAGTTCATCATCACTCTGCCGCGCGGCGGCGGTAAAGTCGCTTGATCGAAACCGGAACGTCAGGCTTTGGCACGCAAGGTGCGAAGCGGTTTTCTGGAGAGATCATGCTCAAACAACGAGCTGAAGCGCGAATGCGTAGCGCGATGATAGGATGAGACGGTTTCTGTCAGGAGCATTGCCGTTTTACGCATTGGCCGGATTGGCCATGTGCATGTATCTCGTCTTGTACAAGACGAACCTGTTCGACTTGAATGCCATCGTTCAGGACGCGGCCGGTTCATCATGGTTTCCGGTCTTCATCTTCGTCTGCGTGCTCCTGGAGTCGGTCTTCCCGTATTTCGGCTATTTTCCCGGAACCGCCCTCATCCTGATGTCCGTGGCGCTCAATCCGAAGCCCGCGGATGTCTCCGTTTTCATCGTGGCGTGGCTGGCCATCATCGTGGGCGCCGTTCTAAGTTACGGACAGGCCCGTTTTTTCAGGCCACTGTTGCAGCGGGTTGCTTCGAAAGCGGCACTGAGCCGGTGTGAGTCACTGCTCGACGCCTACGGTCCATACGCGCGCGTTGCCTTGTTCGTTCATCCCAACGCTTGCGCGATGTATTTCACGGCACTCGGACTGCTCGGCCGCAACCTGGCGCGGGAGCTCGCCTATCTCAGCGTGGGTGCGGCGGCCTCCGTGGGCATTCTGTTCGTCGTCGTGACCCGACTCGTGTCGTCGGTAGGCGCCACCGATGATGGCGAATTGCAGGTGCTGCTGGCGGCAGCGCTGGTCGCCATCGGGACCCTCGTCGGTCTCTACGCGGCCTGGCGGCGGGAGCGGGTTGCTTGAGGGGCGCGCGCGTCAATCGGGCGCGGTCTCACCCCTTGCTCCGTCATTGCGAGCGAAGCGAAGCAATCCAGTCTGCCTCCGCGGACACACTCTGGATTGCTTCGCTTCGCTCGCAACGGCGACGCCCGGGACACTTCTCGGATGGTGCCATCATGCCCCTGTTTTGCCCGACGGAGCAAGAAAAATTCGGAAAATACGTAACTCATTGATCCGACTGATATCGGCTACTGTGCATGGGGTTGTTTTCGACATTTTCGATCGGACAGGTGACAAAAGTCGCCGCGTGTCGAGCATCGTCCACAACCAGCCGGGTTCAGGAGGATGGATGGTGGGCGCACAAGGGATCGAACCTTGGACCTCTCCCGTGTGAAGGGAACGCTCTCCCGCTGAGCTATGCACCCGTGACCATCATGCCGACGGCCGGACCTTGTCGGCCGGCCGGCGCATCGGAGCCCGCGATTTAGAAGTGCGGGTGAGACGTGTCAAGTTTTCAGGCGGCTTGCGGCCGGAAAACCTTCGGAAGGTGACGCAATTCGGCGGCGAGGCCGGATTTTGGGCCGCTCAGGCGCCCTGCTGGCGGGCGCGGGAGGCGTGCGCCTGCAGCGCGCGGATGCGCTCGGCCAGCGTTCCGCCACCTTCGGGGAGGGGGCTTGCTGCCGCGCCATTGGTCGCGACGCCATTGGCCGGTCGCGGCGCCGGCTTCGGCGGCTGGCCGGCCTCGGCCGCCAGCAGCGCCTCGATCGGCGAGTTCGGGCCCTCGAGCTGCATCGCGAGTTTTGCCACTTCGGCGGCGATGTCGTTGATGCGCTCGCGCAGCAGCGCATTCTCCATGCGCTCGGTCGCCCAGGAGCTCTCCGCCTGCTGCTGGATCGCATTGATGTCGCGCTGAAGTTTCGCGCGCTCGTCGCGTGCGGTGCCGAGCTGCTGTTCCAGCGCGGCCTTGTCCGCGCGCATCGTCTCGAACGCAGCCGACGACTTGCCGCCGCTCAGGGCCGCGATCTCGACGCGCAGCTCCTTGATGATGCGCTCGGAGCCCTCGTTGGTCTGGCGGAGCTGGTTGTTCTCGTAGTCGCGCTCGGCGAGCAGCTTGCCCTGCGTGGCGAGGCGCCCTTCGAGGTCGGCGACGCGGCCGGACAGCATCTCGGCCTCCTTGACCTGCACGATGAGCTGGCGATCGAGCTCGGTGACGCGCTGGCTCAGATTCTCGACGCGGCCGCGCGCATCGCCGAGCTCGCGCGAGGCGGTCTCCGATTCCGTGCGCTCCTGCGTCAGCCGCGCTTGCGTCGCGGTGAATTCTTTCTCGGCGTCGCCGACGCGGTTCTTCAGCTCCTCGATCTGGGCGCGCACCGCGACCAGCTCGACCTGACGCGTCTCCGCCATCATCGAGCGGTCGGTGAGCTCCGAGTTGATCTTGGCGAGTTCGCCCTGCTTGTTGCTCAGCGCAATCTCGGCCTCGCGCAAGGATGCGGTCTTGGCGTTGAATTCCTCTTCGGTGGCGCGGAGCTGTTCCTTGACCGCCTTCTCGCGCGCCTCGAGCGCGAAGATCGTGGCGTTCTTCTCGCCGAGCTCGATCTTCATGCGGTTGATGGCGTCGCTCTTCTTGCCGAGCTCGGCGAGCTGGCTCGTGGTCTTGTTCTTGAGCTGGTCGACGCTCATCTCCAGCCGGCGCGCCGACATCGCGAACTCGGCGCGGAGCTGATCCTTGTCGGCCTGGATCTCAGCCATCGACAGCGGCGTGGCGGCCTCGAGCCGGCGCGTGGTCAGGCGGACCGCGCGGTTATGCACCAGCGGCACGATGGCAAGCCCGCACAGCATCGAGAGCAGGAAACCGATCGCCAGGTACATGATCGGTTCGACCATGGATCAGAACTCCGACAAACAAGAAAAAATTTACCAAAGACAATGCATGGCGGGCCGGCAAAAAGCCAGCCCCGCCCTGTTGTTAACGTGAATCCGGAACCAGTGGGGAGGAAGGACCTAGAACGGGTTCCAGGTCGCCCGCGGCGTGAATTTGAGGTAGCCGATATTGGCGCCCAGGCGCAGCCCGAGGCCGGAGCGGATCGGCACCAGCACGATGTTGTTGGCGGTCAGCGCCGTCATGCCGAAGCCGCCGATGATGTAGGCCGAGCCGTCGAGGCCGGCGAAGCGCTGGTAGATCGCGTTGGTGGCGGGCAGGTTATAGACCAGCGTCATGGTGCGCGCGCCGTCGCCGCCCCAGTCGAAGCCGAGCGACGGACCCTGCCAGTAGACGCGCAGGTCGCCCGCGTTCTTGGTGTAGAGCGTGCCTTCGCCATAGCGCAGGCCGGCGACGAACGCGCCGGAGCCTTCCTCGCCCAGGATATAGCCGTTCGGCAGGCCCCATTGGCTGACCGCCTTCTCGATGATCGAGGCGAGCCCGCGCGAGACGTTGCCGAAGAAGCGGTGGCCGGCGCCGACCAGTTCGTCCGGCCCGTAGGTGCTGGGCGTCGGGGTCCGCTGCGGCGGCGGCAGGTCCGGCGGCGGCGCGGCCGTCTGGGCGGAGGCCGGCGCGATCCAGCCAGCCAGCGCTACGAGCGCCACTGCGGCAAGGCGTGATGCGAAAGTCATAAAAGAACCCCTGGTATCGATTCCCGTCCGCTTCCTTTAACCTGACGCCAACAGGCACGGTTCTAGGTTGCGCCGGATGTCCCCTCGACTCGAATGTTATCCGCAGCAACTATGACGGCACAACGGCAGGAAGATAGCCCTTTGCGCCCCGGAATTGCCTTGATCGGCCGTCTGGTCTGCCTCCTGGCGGGCATTTGGCTTGGCTGCGCAGGGGCGCCGGTGCAAGCTGCCACTACCGAGCGGATCGTGGTCAATCGTTTCTCGGGCGTCGCCATCGAAGGCTTCGATCCCGTGGCTTATTTCGTCGATGGCGGGGCCATGCAGGGGACGGCGGAGTTCGAGGCCAACCTCTGGGGCGCGGTCTGGCGCTTCCGGAACGAGGGCAACCGGGCGTCCTTCCTCGCCCATCCCGAAATCTACGGCCCGCAGTTCGGCGGCTACGACCCGGCCGATATCGCGCGCGGCGTCGTCGTCGCCGGCAATCCCCGCTTCTTCGTGATCGCGGAGCAGCGCCTCTATCTGTTCAGCCGCGAAGACAATCGCGATGCCTTCGCCGCTAATCCCGAGCGCTTCCTGTATGAAGTCGGCAAGCGCTGGCCGGCGCTTCAGGACAAGCTCAGCCAGTAGGCATGACCGCCGCGACATCGCCCCAGGCGACGAACGCCGGGATGATGAAGCCGGTGTCGCCACGTTCGCCGAACCGGATCTCGCCGCCCTTGCCGTCGGTGACCTTGCCGCCGGCTGCAGTCACCACAGCGCAGCCCGCCCCGACGTCCCATTCGCACGTTGGTCCGAAGCGGGGATAGATGTCGGCGCTGCCCTCGGCGATCCGGCCGAATTTGACCGCCGAGCCAGACGTCTTTCTGACGGCGTTGGGCCGGCTGTCGATGAAGGCTTCGCTGGTGGGGTCGCCGTGCGAGCGGCTCACGGCCGCGACCCAGGGTTCGCCGTGCTTGGGAAATTTGCGGGTCCGGATCGGCTCGGCGGCGCCGATATTGGTGCCGTCAAACCTCACGCGCTCGGCGCCGCGGCCGACGATGCCGCGCCAGAGCAGCCCGAGCGCGGGCGCGCTGACAATGCCGAGCAGCGGCACGCCCTCGGTCACGAGAGCGAGGTTGACGGTGAACTCGTCGCGCCCGGCGACGAACTCCTTGGTGCCGTCGAGCGGGTCGATCAGGAAGAAGCTGCCGCGAAACGGCGGCGAGGCGAGCTGGCACCGCTCCTCCGAGAGCGACGGCACGTCGTTCGCAAGCCCGGCCAGGCCCTCCGCAATGATTCGGTCGGCGGCGAGGTCGGCCTCGGTCACCGGCGAGCCGTCCTGTTTGCCGTCGACCCGCATCGCCGTGCGGTTGACCGCGAGAATCGCCTCGCCGGCCCGAACCACCAGCGCGGTCAGGGGCTCCATCAGCCGGGATGCGGCCTCGCCGTCGATAATCTTCACCTGCATGCCTCATTCATTGGCAAATCTCGCATTGGCAAATCTCGCCCTCTTCACTTGATTCGCCTGCGTCCCTTATGGCCGCTTCGAACCTATCGCAAGCTAGCTGCCACGGGCTGGCGAATGTTAGAACACGCAGCATCCGCCAAGCTTGCGTGATTCGCCGCGTCCGTGCCGTGCAATTCCAGGAACCCTTTATGTCTGACGCTCCGTCGCCCGGTCCCGCCGCCGCTCCAGATGCGCTCGAACTCGCAGCGCTCCTGTGTTCGCGGGTCTGCCATGATCTCATCAGCCCTGTTGGCGCCATCGTCAACGGGCTCGAGGTGCTCGATGACAATCCCAAGCCCGAGGACCGCGAATTCGCACTCGACCTGATTCGCAAGAGTGCGAAGACGGCCTCCGCCCGCCTGCAGTTCTGCCGCCTCGCCTTCGGCGCGGCCGGTTCCTCCGGCGCGCAGATCGACGTGGGCGACGCCCAGACCATGGCGCGCGGCCACATCGAGGACGGCAAGTGCACGATCACGTGGAATCTGCCGCGGCTGCTGTTGCCGAAGAATCGGGTCAAGCTGCTGCTCAATATGCTGGTCGTGTCCCAGCACACGATCCCGCGCGGCGGCACGCTGACGATCGATCCGATCGGCGAGGGCGAGACGATGAGCTTCCGCATCACCGCGACCGGACACAACGCACGCCTGCCGCAGAACATCTCCGAGCTTCTGAGCGGCGAACGCGGGCCGGCAGCGGATGCGCACGCGATCCAGCCTTATTATACGCGGCTATTGGCGCAGGCCTGCGGGCTCACCGTGACGCTCAGGCTGGAGGGCGAAGCCGTGATCGTTACCGCTTCGTAAACGCGCCCGTCGCTCTCAGACGTTAATCGAATCTTTACGAGGCGCTTCGGGTTGTCCGGAGCGCCTTATCTCTTTGTTGGTTCCGTTCTTTTGCACATACTCAACCATTATTAAACGCTTTGCGGTGAAGCTGGCCCCATTCTGAAATGGCGCATCACAATTCGTGCGTGCCCTCCCTGTATGAAGGCCTGTTTTCATGGATGATCTGTTGCGGGAGTTTCTGACGGAGACCAGCGAGAGCCTGGACACCGTCGACAATCAGCTGGTGAAGTTCGAGCAGGAACCGAACAACGCCAAGATCCTGGATAACATCTTCCGCCT
>JAUEPE010000121.1 GCA_030403585.1 Frankia sp. RB7 | reverse complement strand
CGGACGCGCCGCTGCTGCTGCCGTTCGAATGGTCCGAGGTATCGCTGGCCGCCCAGGGCGCGCGTGAGCTGCGGATCCGGGCCTCGGTGGAGCGCAGCGGCGAGGGCGAGGCGCTGGCGCATCTGCAGCTGGCGGATGGGCACGGGCGGGTCGTGGCGCATGTCGGCGGTCTGCGGCTGAAGCAGGCGAGCGAAGCACAGATCCGCGATGCCGCGCGCAGCGAGGCGCAGCATCTGTATCGGCTGGAATGGCGCGCGGTGGCCTTGAACGATGCCGGGCAAGACAAACCTGTGCCTGATGCGCCTCTGATCGTGGGCGGCGACGGCAAGCTGGCGGCACATCTCGGGCTTGATCACGCGGAGAGCGTTGCGGCTGTCGTGGCGCGGCTCGACGAAGGCGGGACCATCCCGTCGCAAATCGTGTTCGACCATCTGTCCGAACCAGCAGGCTCCGTGCTCGCGGCGACGCATGCGACGGCCGAGCGTGGGCTTGGCGAGCTGCAGGCGATCTTCGGCGAAGCGCGGCTGAACGAGACGGCGGTGACGTGGCTGACGCGGGGCGCGGTGGCGACCGGTCCCGACGAGGGCACGAGCGGACTGTCGCAGGCGCCGCTGTGGGGCCTGGTGCGGAGCGCGCGGGCGGAACATCCGGACCGGCGGCTGCAGC
>JAUEPE010000120.1 GCA_030403585.1 Frankia sp. RB7 | reverse complement strand
TGCAGATGCGCCAGCGCCTCGCCCTCGCCGCTGCGCTCCACCGAGGCCCGGATCCGCAGCTCACGCGCGCCCTGGGCGGCCAGCGATACCTCGGACCATTCGAACGGCAGCAGCAGCGGCGCGTCCGCACCATCGCTGAGATCGGCGCCTGCGATCCGGTCAAAACTCAGCACATGCAGCGCGCTGTCCAGCAGCGCCGGATGCAGGCCGTAACTCTCCGCCGACGGCCACAGCGCTTCCGCAAGCATGGCGCGTCCGTATACGGCATCGCCAACCCGCCAGGCTTCAACCAGCCCCTGGAACATCGGCCCGTAGCCGTAGCCGCGCGCTTGCATCCGCGCATAATGACCGCTCAGGTCGATCGGCTCGCCGCCAATGGGTGGCCATACTTCAAGTGCGCTTGCCTCGACATTGTCTTGTGCGGCTTCTTGCTCCGCAGCCTCACCCAGCACGCCCTGCGCATGCAGCGTCCATGACGCACCCTCGGCCGCATCTTCCGCACGGCTGTAGATGTTGAGCCCACGACCTGCTGCCGCGCCTGCCTCGGCACCATCGACCTGGACCTGCAGCCGGACGCCACCTTCCGCCGGCAGCACCAGCGGCGACAGCAGCGTCAGTTGCGACACACTGATTGCGCCGACCGCACGCGCCGCCGCAAAGCCCAGCTCCAACAGTCCCG
>JAUEPE010000036.1 GCA_030403585.1 Frankia sp. RB7 | reverse complement strand
CGCTCTGCATCCGCGCGATCGGCGAGCACCCCGATTGGGCCGGGTTTTCCTGCCGCTCGATTCCGATCTGCCACAACCGGCTGTCGGAGGCGGAGGCCGCGATGTACCAGGCCGACATCGAGTTCGGCATGACACAGCATCCCTGGCGCAAGGTGCTCGACCAGTGCTTCGTGACGCGGCGCGACCTCTACGAGGAGTGCGGAGGCCTGCGCGAAGAGCTCGGTCATTTCGCCGAATGGGTGCTCGCCACCGGATATTTTGCGCGGGGCTACGCCATCGGTTATCTCGAGGAAGCGCGCTTCCATCACTATTACGTCGGCCGGCTCGGCGAGCTGAAGACATTCACGCTCGACTTCGTGCAGGGCGAGATCCGCTATCTCAGCGAGGATCGGCGCGATCCAGGTTCGGAGCTGCTCGAGATTCCCCGGGAATGGAGCGAGCCGGACAATTTCGATGGCCTACTTGCCCTCCATGCGCTGAACGCGCTGATGCGCTACAGCCTCAAGGGCCGGGGCTGGAAACGGCCGGACGAAAAGCTGCGGGCCTTGTGGCGTTGGACCGCGCCGGCGCTGTTCGGCGATCTCCATGCGCGTGTCGCCGCGCGCCTCGCCGTCGCACATGCGCGGTTGGTGCTGACAGCACTGACGGTAGTCGGGTCGAGCGACGCCATTGCCAATTGGATGAAGCGCTACATTGCATCGCTGATCCATCTCCAGCGGCTCGAATGTATCCGTCGCATTCGCGGGCATGCCAGGCCTGCGCCGAAACCGCTCGGCGATCACGTCCTCGCGCAGCTCGGATTTCACGCCATGGAATCTTCGGCCGGTTACACATTTCGCTGGAGCGAGCCGCAGGCGGCCGTCCGCATCAAGGGCTTGCCTGGGCGCAACACGGTCTGCATCCGAAGTCCCGCCCTGCGTGCGCCGCTCGATAAGATCGGCACGCAATTCTATCTCGATGGGGCGCGTGTGGATCCAGCCGCGATCGATATCGGTTGTGACCGCTACACGCTGAACCTGGATCTACCAAGATCAGGCGTCGCCACCCTGGCATGGGCCTGCCCCGTGCTCAGAGGTGTCGGCGATGTGCGTCGTCTCGGTCTCTCCGTCGTGACCATCGATGTGAACCAGGACGCGTGCGATTGCGATCAAAAAGATAGCGGCCTTTCGGCCGCTATCTCGCGCGTGTCGGTAGCGTCTGATCGAAACTAGCCGCTCGGCTCGGCGCTGATGATGGGGCCGAACAGCTCCCACTGGCCGCTCTTGAACCGCCACATCTTGAGCTGCTCGATCGGCGCGAAGTCGGTGGCCGAGGTGTTGATCGTGATCCCCGGGATCAGCGTGTCTGGGGTGAAGTCCTTCAGGCTGGCGGCCTGCTTCATCACGTTCTCGCGGGTGAGATTATCGCCCGCCTGCTTCAGCACTTGCACCATGGTCTGTGCCGCGGCATAGCCGTAGACCAGATTGGCGTCCGAGATGTTCGCGCCGGGCATGTACTTCTCGATGAAGGTCATGAACTTCTTCATGCCGGCATCGTCCTTCCACTGCGGATCCGAGGCGTCCTTTAGGTAACCGGCCGAGAGCACGCCTTCGGAGGCTTCGAGGCCGGCGGGCTTCATCACCGCGCCGATCGAGACCGAGACGTCGGTCATCAGATGCATCGGCTTCCAGCCGAGCTCGGCGATCTTCTTGATGGCCTGCGCCGCGAATTTCGGGGTCGCGATGTTCACGAACGTATCGGCGCCGGTGTCCTTGACCTTGACAATATGGGCATCGATCGATGGCTCCGACGTCTCGTAACTCTCTTCAGCCACGATCAGCTTCGATGCCTTGTCGCCGAACACGTCCTTGATGCCGGCAAGGTAGTCTTTGCCGAAATCGTCGTTGGCATAGAAGATCGCGACCTTCGCGTCCGGCTTCTCCTTCAGGATGTATTTTGCGAAGATCCGCGCCTCGACGCGGTAGCTCGGCTGGAAGCCCATGGTCCAGGGGAAGTTGTGCGGATCGTTCCACTTGCTGGCGCCGGTGGCGAGGAAGAGCTGCGGCACCTTCTTGGAGTTGTGATATTTCTGCACGGCGGTCTGGGTCGGCGTGCCCAGCGCGTTGAACACCAGGAAGACCTCGTCGCTCTCGATCAGCTTGCGGATCTGCTCCACCGTCTTCGGCGGCGAGTAGCCGTCGTCATAGGAGATCCAGTTGATCTTGCGGCCGTTGATGCCGCCCTGGTCGTTGATCATCTTGAAATAGGCTTCTTCGGTCTTGCCGATGACGCCGTAGGCGGAAGCAGGTCCCGAATACGCCTCGACATTGCCGAGCTTGATCTCGGTGTCGGTGACGCCGGTGTCGTACGCCTTCTGTGCCTGGGCGCCCTGGGCCGTGAGCAATGCCAGGGCCGCCGTAGCGGCGAGCAGGGAGAGTTTCCTCTTCATAAAATTTCCTTGGGTTTCTTGGTTGGAGACAGGCACGTCAGAAACAAAGAAGCGCCCGCGTGAGGGGCGCTTTGATCAGGCGTTGGCGACCTTCTTGTCGACTTCCGAGTTCACCGAGAATTCCTTGCGCAAGGTCGGCTTGTGGATCTTGCCGGTGGCGTTGCGCGGCAGCGCATCGACGAAGCGAACCTGGCGCGGACATTTGAAGCGCGCAAGATTGGCCGCGCAATGCGCAAAGACATCGGCCTCGGTCAACCGCTGGCCCTGTTTGACAGCAACGATGGCAAGGCCGACCTCGCCCCATTGCGGATCGGGAATGCCGATCACGGCCGCTTCCGCGATCGCGCTGAGCTGATGCAGGACGTTCTCAACCTCGGCCGGATAGACGTTTTCGCCGCCCGAGATGTACATGTCCTTCCAGCGGTCGACGATGTAATAGAAGCCTTCATCGTCCACACGTGTAGCATCGCCGGTGTGCAGCCAGCCGTCGGTGAAGGAGGATTTGTTGGCCTCCGGCCTGTTCCAGTAGCCCGGCGTGATGTTCGGTCCCTTGACCCAGAGCTCACCGAGCTCGCCGACATCGGCATCGCTGCCGTCGGGGCGGACGATGCGGACCTCGGTGTGCAGCACCGGCTTGCCGGCGGAGCCGGCCTTGCGGGCCGCGTCCTCGCGATCGAGCACCAGCACGGCCGGCGAGGTCTCGGTCATGCCGTAGCCCTGCTGGAGGGCGACGCCGCGCGCCTCCCACACCTTTAGCAGCGGCACCGGCATCGGCGCGCCGCCGACCCCGCAGACGATCAATCGAGAAAGGTCGGTCGTTGCGAAGGCCGGCTGCTGCGCCATGAACTGGTAGATGGCGGGCACGCCGAAGAACACGTTGATGCCCTGCGCGGGATCGTTGATCAGGCCAAGCGCCGCGCCGGGATCGAATGCGCGCATGATCATCACGGTGCCACCGGCATGCAGCACGGGATTGGTGTAGCAATTCAGCCCGCCGGTGTGGAACAGCGGCAGCACGGTGAGCAGCACCGAGGACGGTCCGATGCAGGCGGGCCCGCCGAGATTGACGCAATTCCAGAAGGTCATGCCATGGGTGATGGTCGCGCCCTTCGGATGCCCCGTCGTGCCCGAGGTGTACATGATGGTCGAGACGTCATCGAGCGTGACCTCCTCGGCGCGGTCGAGCGGTTTGGCAGACGCAATACCGGCCTCATAAGCGCCGCCGGCGCCGAGCAGCAGGCTGGTGGCAACACCGCATAGCTTTGCAACAGTGAGCGCCGTCTCGGCCAGATCAGCGTCGTGGATCATCACCTTCGGCGCGCAATCGCCGGTGATGAACTGAAGCTCGGGAACGGTGAGGCGGGTGTTCAACGGCACGAAGACGGCGCCCAACCGTCCGCAGGCGAACTGCACCTCCAGCGTATCGGTCGTGTTCAGCGCCAGCACCGCGACGCGATCGCCGCGTGAGATCTTCAGCGTGTGGCGGAAGAACGAGGCGAGGCGCGAGACGCGGGCGTCCAGCTGCGCATACGTGAAGCGGCGCTCGCTCGCGAGGTCGATCGCCGCCACCTTGCCAGGCGAGCGGCGCGCATGATGAACGATCCAGTCGTAGTAACGAACGGCCAACACTCCCTCCCTCGGCGGTCTTGTGCCGCCTGCCTTTTTATTGCTGTGCACCATGCCCGGCATGGCCCTGGGAGGCCAGCCGGAGTTTTGTGCAACAGTCGTTTTTGATCTGGAGTTGGCCTGCGAGGGATGAAAATCGTCTTGCGTTGAGTTGCTAGGTCTTGGGCCGGCGAGGTGCCACGCCCTACCCAGCCACTCGGCGCAAGTGAGCCGCCAATGTTCCGGCCATGGTGGACGCGAAGAGAGTCGTCGAAGGCGCGCATGCAATGACGAGCCCGTTCTATACCGCCGAGCACGTCGCCTTCCGCGACGTCATGCGCCGCTTCGTCGACAAGGAGATCGCGCCGTTCGCCCATGAATGGGATGAAGCCGGCGAATTCCCCCGCGCGCTCTATCGCAAGGCGGCCGAGATCGGCCTGTTGGGGCTCGGATTCCCTGAGGAATATGGCGGGATCGCCGCCGACCAGTTCATGAAGATCGTGGCCAGCCAGGAGCTGGCGCGGGCCGGGGCCGGCGGCATCAGCGCCAGCCTGATGAGCCATACCATCGGCTCACCGCCGATCGCGCGTGCGGCCCGGCCTGAGGTCAAGGCGCGCGTGCTGCCGCAGGTGCTGGCCGGCGAGAAGATCTCCGCGCTCGCGATCACCGAGCCGGGTGGCGGTTCAGACGTCGCAAACCTGAGCACCAGGGCGCGGCGCGACGGCAATCACTACGTCGTGAGCGGCGAGAAGACCTTCATCACCTCGGGCATGCGCGCCGATTATCTGACCGTCGCGGTGCGTACCGGCGGTGATGGCGCCGGCGGCGTCAGCTTGCTCCTGATCGAGGGCGATACGCCCGGCCTGTCGCGCACCAAGCTGAAGAAGATGGGCTGGTGGGCCTCCGACACCGCGACCTTGCATTTCGATGATTGCCGCGTGCCCGCCGAAAACCTGATCGGCGAGGAGGGGCAGGGCTTCAAGATCATCATGCAGAATTTCAACAGCGAGCGCATGGGCATGGCGGCCGGCTGTACCGCCTTCGCCCGCGTCTGTCTCGACGAGGCGGTCGCCTACGCCAAGGAACGCAAGACATTCGGCAAGCCGCTCGCCCAGCATCAGGTCATCCGCCACAAGATCGTCGACATGGCGCAGAAGGTCGCAGCGTCGCAAGCGATGCTGGAGCTGCTGGCCTGGCGGCTGGAGGAGGGCGAGAGCCCGGTCGCCGAAATCTGCATGATGAAGAACCAGGCGACGCAGACCATGGCGTTCTGCGCCTCGGAAGCTGTGCAGATTTTTGGCGGCGCCGGCTTCATGCGCGGCATCAAGGCCGAGCGCATCTACCGCGAGGTCAAGGTCAACGCCATCGGCGGCGGCACCGAGGAGATCATGAAGGATCTCGCCAGCCGCCAGATGGGGCTGTGACCTCACTGTCATTCCGGGGCGACGCGAAGCGTCGAACCCGGAATCTCGATGTTGTAGGACTCATCTCTGGATTCCGGGTTCGCGCTTTGCGCGCCCCGGAATGACGAAGGGGACAAAATGCTGTTTACCGCCGACCACGACGAGATCCGTCGTTCCCTGCAAAAATTCATCGCCAACGAGGTCAATCCTCACGTCGATGACTGGGAGAGGGCCGACATCTTCCCGGCGCATGAGCTGTTCAAGAAGATGGGCAGTCTCGGCTTCCTCGGCCTGAACAAGCCCGTCGAGTTCGGCGGCTCCGGCCTCGACTATTCCTATGCGCTGATGATGGCGGAAGAGCTCGGCGCCATCACCTGCGGCGGCGTGCCGATGGCAATTGGGGTGCAGACCGACATGGCGACGCCGGCGCTGGCGCGATTTGGCGCGGACGAGGTGCGGCGTGAATTCCTCAGCCCCTCGATCTCTGGCGACTACGTCGCCTGCATCGGCGTCTCCGAGCCTGGCGCCGGCTCGGACGTCGCCTCGATCAAGACCAGCGCGCGCTCCGACGGCGACGACTACGTCATCGACGGCGGCAAGATGTGGATCACCAACGGCACCCAGGCCGACTGGATCTGCCTGCTCGCCAACACCGGCGACGGCCCCGTTCACCGCAACAAATCGCTGATCTGCGTCCCCATGAAGAGCAAGGGCGTCACCGTCGCCCGCAAGCTCGACAAGATGGGCATGCGCTCATCCGACACCGCGCAGATATTCTTCGACAATGTCCGCGTGCCCAAGCGCAACCGGATCGGCGAGGAGGGCAAGGGCTTTACCTACCAGATGATCCAGTTCCAGGAGGAGCGGCTCTGGGGCGCGGCGGCCTGCCTGAAAGCGCACGAATACATCATCAACGAGACCATCGAATACACGCGCAACCGCAAGGCTTTTGGCCAGAGCATCCTCGACAACCAAATCGTGCACTTCAAGCTCGCGGAGATGCAGACCGAAATCGAGCTGTTGCGTGCGCTGATCTATCGCGCCGCCGAGCAGCTGGTCGCCGGCGAGGACGTCACCAAGCTTGCGACCATGGCCAAGCTGAAGGCCGGCCGGCTCGGCCGCGAGCTCACGGACGCCTGCTTGCAATATTGGGGCGGAATGGGCTTTACCAACGAGACGCCGGTCAGCCGCGCCTATCGCGACAGCCGCCTGACCTCGATCGGCGGCGGCGCCGACGAGGTCATGCTGATGGTCCTGTGCAAGATGATGGGTACGCTGCCCGGCAGCAAAGGAAAAGCCTGATGATCACGCTCTATCATTGCGACGCCGCGCGCTCGTTCCGTCCGCTCTGGATGCTGGAGGAGATGGGGCTGCCTTATGAGCTGAAGATGCTGCCGTTCCCGCCGCGGGTCTTCGCGAAGGAATATCTCGCGCTCAATCCGCTGGGCACGATTCCCTTCATGGTCGACGGCGAGACCAAGATGACGGAGTCCTCCGGCATCTGCCACTATCTCGGCGTCAAGCACGGTCCGACGCCGCTGATGGTTAGCCCCGAGGATCCCGCCTATGGCGCCTTCCTGAACTGGATGTATTTCAGCGACGCCACGTTAACCTTCCCGCAAACGCTGGTGCTCCGCTACACCCAGCTCGAGCCGGAGGAGCGCCGCAATCCGCAGGTCGCCACCGACTACGCCAAATGGTTCCTGGGGCGGCTGCGCGCCGTCGAGGCAGCGACCGCGAATACCGAGACCTTGTGCGCCGGCCGCTTCACCGCCGCTGACATTGTCATTGGTTACGCGCTGCGGTTGGCCGGTAGTATCGGTCTCGCCAAGGATTTCGGCCCGAATGTCGCAGCCTATTGGGCGCGCCTGCAGCAGCGCGATGGCTTCAAGCGCGCCGTTGCCGCGGAGCAGAGGGCCGGCGCCGAGCAGAATGTTGCGCCGCGCGTGAGGGCGTAAGCATTCCGCAGGATGGGACTGCGGTCTCATCGCGGTTCCGGGACGGCTGATCGTCGTCCCGGAATGGTAATCTTTTGCGCTCCATGACAGCGCTATCCCGTCGTGACAGCGCCCAAATTTCCGCTAAGGTGACCTCCGTCCGCAGCGGCCAAAGAGTCGCGCGAGGAGGAACCCAATGGAAGATAAAGGTCGCGAATCCGACCATTTGATGCTGATCACGCCGGAGCGGGTCTTCTATGCGGGCCTGCTCGGCAGGCCCCGCAAGCGGACCCCAGGTTGTTGCCACGTTTATGTCGCGGTGAAGGGCAACCTGCATCTGACCATCGATGACGTCCTCGCGACTGCCGAATTGTTCGTCACCCTGCCGAACCAGCGGCATTCCATTGCCAGCGACTACCGCACTGCAATCAGCGTTACGCTGGAGCCGGAGAGCATGCCGGATGGCGTGATCGAGGCCTTGGCCCAGCGATTGATGGGACCCGATCGGGCGGTCTATGCCCGCAAGATTCTCGCCGCCTATACGCTGCTGCGCCACCGCCGCTACGGCGACATCAACACAGCCGAGTTCGACGAGATGTGTTTTGGCGAGGCGCTGCCGCGCCGGGTGCTCGATCCGCGTGTCACGCGCGCTGTCGCTCGCATCGGGCGCTTCACCGGCGAGCCCGTCACCGCGGATACCTGCGCGGCCGAAGCTGGTCTTTCAGCCTCGCGCTTCCTGCATCTGTTCAAGGAAGAGACCGGCATCTCGTTCCGCTCGTTCCGGGCCTGGAAGCGCGCGCGGCATCTGCTGCACTTCGCCAACCAGGACCTCAATCTCGCTCATCTCGCGCAAGACATCGGCTATCCGGATAGCACCCATTTCAGCCATTCGATCCGCCGCTTTTACGGATTAAAGCCGCGCGCGATCTTCGTCGGCTCGCGCGATCTTGCGATCTATCGCAGCAGCGAGACGGTGCGGCTCGCGGAAGCATCGTAGAGTGCTCTCGTAGGGTGGGTTAGCGAAGCGTAACCCACCACTCCTGTCTCCGCGGAAACCAAAGAGGTGGGTTACGCCAGCGGACTGCGCTTCGCGCAGCCGCAGGGCTAACCCACCCTACGGCATCTCGTTTTCCAGCTTCTCCGCGCAAGAAGCCGCATCCCGCGCATCACATGATCGCAACCGTTGAATTATCAACGTGCGAGACATCAGTGGTATGAGCGACAAGGCCGTCATCACCTGCGCGCTGAACGGCGTGCTCACCGACCCGAAGCAGCACAACGTGCCTGTGACGCCCGAGCAGATGGCGCGCGAGGCCAAGGCTGCGTTCGATGCGGGTGCGTCCGTCATGCACATCCATCTGCGCCAGCAGGCGCCGAACAAGGGGCATCTGCCGTCCTGGGAGGTCGCCGTCAGCAAGGAGATCCAGCAGGCGATCCGCGAAGCCTGCCCCGGCGTGATCATCAATCATACCTCGGGCGTCTCAGGCCCGAACTACTCCGGTGCGCTCGACTGCATCCGCGAGACCAGGCCGGAGATCGCCGCCTGCAACGCCGGCTCGCTGAATTATCTGAAGGTGAAGGCCGACAATAGCTGGGCCTGGCCACCGATGATGTTCGACAACGCCGTGGAGAAAGTGAAGGACTATCTCGACGTCATGAACGCGGTCGGCACCATCCCCGAGTTCGAATGTTTCGACGTCGGCATCGTCCGCTGTGTCGGCATGTACCACCAGGTCGGCATGTACAAAGGTCCGCTCGAATACAATTTTGTGATGGGCGTCGCTTCGGGGATGCCGTCGGATCCCGATCTCCTGCCGATCCTGATCAAGCTGAAGCGCCCCGAAGCGCATTTCCAGGTGACAGCGATCGGTCGTGAAGAGATCTGGCCGCTGCACAAGCGTTGCGCCGAGCTTGGTGGTCACCTCCGCACGGGTCTCGAGGACGCCTTCTATCTCGCCGACGGCAAGAAGGTGACGTCGAACGGCCAACTGATCGAAGCCATCGCCGCCTGCGCCCGCCGCGCCGGCCGCGACATCGCAAGCCCCGCCGAGGCGCGGAAGATCTTTGGGACGAATCGATAGGTATCGCCTCACCCGTCATTGCGAGCGAAGCGAAGCAATCCAGAATCTTTTCCGCTGAGGCAGTCTGGATTGCTTTGTCGCTTCGCTTCTCGCAATGACGAGCAGGATAGCGTCATGTCCATTCTCGAAAACACCATCTCCCCAGGCAGCGCCGCCTACCATGCCAACCGCGACGGCATGCTCGGCCTGATCGACCGCATGCGTGCGCTGGAAGAGCGCACGCGCGCCGCATCGGCAGCCGCAAAGGATCGCTTCCACAAGCGCGGCCAACTGCTGCCGCGCGAGCGCGTCGCGCTGGTGCTCGATCCCGGCGCGCCCTTCATCGAGCTGTCCACGCTTGCCGGCTACATGTTCGACGTGCCGGATGCGAGCAAGAGCGTGCCGGGCGGCGGCGTCATCGCCGGCATCGGCTTCGTCTCCGGCATCCGCTGCATGGTCAGCGCCAATGATGCCGGCATCGATGCCGGCGCGCTGCAGCCTTACGGCCTCGACAAGACGATTCGCGTGCAGGAGCTCGCGCTGGAGAACAAGCTGCCTTACGTGCAGCTCGTCGAGAGCGCCGGCGCCAATCTGTTGCGCTACCGCGTCGAGGATTTTGTCCGCGGCGGCAACATCTTTCGTAATCTCGCGCGGCTCTCGGCGGCGGGGTTGCCGGTCGTCACCGTCACGCACGGATCGTCCACGGCAGGCGGCGCCTACCAGACCGGTCTTTCCGACTACATCGTCATGGTCCGCGGCCGCACCCGCGCCTTCCTTGCCGGACCGCCGCTGCTGAAGGCCGCGACCGGCGAGATTGCGACCGAGGAGGAACTCGGCGGCGCCGAGATGCACACGCAAATCTCCGGCCTCGGCGACTATCTCGCCGAGGACGACCGCGACGCGCTGCGTATCGCGCGCGAGATCATGGCGGCGCTGCAATGGGCGCGGCCGGGCAGGGCGGCTCCGCTAGCCAAGCCGCCGCGCTACGATCAGGACGAACTGCTCGGCATCATGCCGATGGACCACAAGCGTTCCGTGGACATGAAGCAGGTGATCGCGCGCATCGTCGACGATTCCGATTTCACCGAAATGGCGCCGAACTACGGCCCCGCCACCGTTTGCGGCCATGCCCGCATCGAGGGTCAGGCGATCGGAATCATCACCAACAATGGTCCGCTCGATCCAGCCGGCGCGAACAAGGCGACGCATTTCATCCAGGCTTGCTGCCAGACCCGCACGCCGATCCTCTATCTCAACAACACCACCGGCTACATGGTCGGCAAAGCCTATGAAGAAGCCGGCATGATCAAGCACGGCTCGAAGATGATCCAGGCCGTGACGTCGGCGACCGTGCCGCAGATCACCATCTATTGCGGTGCCTCTTTCGGCGCCGGCAATTACGGCATGTGCGGCCGCGGCTTCCATCCGCGCTTCTGCTTCTCATGGCCCAACGCCAAGACTGCCGTGATGGGCGGCGAGCAGGCCGCCGAGACCATGGCAATCGTGACCGAGGCCGCCGCCGCGCGCCGCGGCAAGCCGGTCGAGAAAGAAAAGCTCGACGCCATGAAGGCGCAGATCATCGGCGTGTTCGACGGCCAGATGGACGTGTTCGCGACCAGCGCCCGCGTGCTCGACGACGGCGTGATCGATCCGCGCGACACCCGCGCAGTCCTCTCCGAGGTGCTCGCGATTTGCCGCGAGGGCGATTCGCGCACGCCCCAGAGCATGCAATTCTCGGTGGCCCGCCCATGAGGAACGGATCAGTGCAGCACCGGCCGTTCTTCAAAGTCCTGGTCGCCAATCGTGGCGAGATCGCGCTGCGCGTGATGCGCAGTGCGCGGCAGCTCGGCCTCGGTGTCGTTGCCGTCTATTCGGACGCCGATCGCGATGCGCTGCACGTGCGGCAGGCCGATCAGGCCGTGCGCATCGGCGAGGCCTTGCCGGCGCAGTCCTATCTCAACATCACTGCGATCATTGCGGCGGCCAAGGCGAGCCGCGCGGATGCCGTGCACCCCGGCTATGGGTTCCTTGCCGAGAACGAGGAGTTTGCGCAGGCTTGCAAAGACGCAGGCCTCGTCTTCATCGGCCCGTCGCCTCAGGCGATCGAGGCGATGGGCAACAAGGCCGGCGCCAAGGAGATCATGAAGAAGGCCGGCGTTCCCTGCGTGCCCGGCTATCAAGGCGCCAACCAGGGCGATGAGGTGATGCTCGCGGAAGCCATGAAGATCGGCTTCCCCGTCATGATCAAGGCGGTTGCCGGCGGTGGCGGCCGTGGCATGCGGCTCGTGGCCGACGCCGCATCGTTCGCCGATGCGCTGCGCAGCGCGCGATCGGAAGCCAAGGCGGCGTTCGGCGACCCCACTGTCATTCTCGAACGCGCCATCCAGAATCCGCGGCACATCGAGATCCAGGTGTTCGGCGACAGCCACGGCAACGCCATCCATCTCGGCGAGCGAGATTGCTCGGTGCAGCGGCGGCACCAGAAGCTGATCGAGGAGGCGCCATCGCCCGCGGTGACGCCGGAGCTGCGCGCGAAAATGGGCGAGGTCGCGGTCGCCGCTGTGAAGGCGTTGCGTTATGAGGGCGCCGGCACGCTGGAATTCCTGCTCGATGAGAGCGGCGAATTCTACTTCATGGAAATGAACACGCGCCTCCAGGTCGAGCATCCCGTGACCGAGGCAATCACCGGGCTTGATCTGGTCGAGCTGCAACTGCGCGTCGCGCGTGGCGAGCCGTTGCCGGTGAAGCAGCAGGACATCCGCTTCGCAGGTCATGCCATCGAGGTGCGGCTCTGCTCGGAAGATGCCGCGCAGGATTTCATGCCGCAATCCGGCCGCATGGCGCGCTGGCAGGTGCCCGACGGCGTTCGCGTCGAGCACGCGCTGCAATCGGGCTCGGAGATTCCGCCGTTCTACGATTCCATGATCGCCAAGATGATCAGTCACGGCGCCACGCGCGAGGAAGCGAGAGGGCGGCTGATCGTCGGGCTGGAGCAGCTCACCGCGCTTGGCGTGACGACAAATCAGGCATTCCTGATATCGTGTCTGCGTCATCCCGGCTTTGCCAGGGGTGAGGCGACGACGGCCTTCATCGGTGCACATCGCGACGAATTGCTGGCGCCGCGCGCGGAGGCTGCATTCGATACGGCGCTGGCGGGTCTGCTGCTCTACGTGACGAATCCGCGCGCGCCGGCGTGGCGCAGTGGCCGGAGCCTGTCGGCAACGTTCCCGCTGCCAGCGAAAATCGAGATCGCAGGTCACGCGCATGAGCTCGACGTCACGCGTGAGCGCGATGGCGGCTACACCGTCGCAACCGACGCTCGCCGGGACAGGTTCGAGATCGAGCAACTCGATCCCGACGCGATCCGTTTCCGCCATGACGGCGTGATGGACAGCGTAAAATTCCTGCGCGACGGCGATCGGCTCTACCTCCAGCACCGCGGCATCCCGCTTGCGGTGACCGATCTGACCCTCGCCGCGCCGAAAGCCGCTGCAAGCAACGGCGGTGACGGCAAAGTCCGCGCCGCCATGAACGGCCGCGTCGTCGCTGTGTTGGTCAAGCCGGGCGACCGCGTCACTGCCGGCCAGCCGGTGCTGACGCTGGAGGCGATGAAGATGGAGCACGTCCACAAGGCCGGCATCGACGGCGTGGTTTCGGCGATCGACGTCGCCGAGGGCGAGCAGGTCACGACGGGCAGGATCGTGGCGGAGATCGGCACGGGGTAGGGCGTCAAACCCGCCCTACGGGACCATGTTTATCCGCCCCGTCCCCTGATTGAGCAGACACGCCACCTGATGCCCGTCGCCTGTATCCGTCAGCATCGGCCGCTCCGTCTTGCACCGCTCTATCGCAAACCGGCAGCGCGTGTGAAACGCGCAGCCGGGCGGCGGATTGACCGGGCTCGGCACGTCGCCGTCGACCAGCGGCGCGAGCTTCTTCGCAAGCGGATTCGCAACCGGCACTGATGCCAGCAGGGCCTGCGTGTAGGGATGGCGCGGGTTGCGGAACAACTCGTCCTTGTCGGCGATCTCGACGATGCGGCCAAGATACATCACGGCGACGCGGTGGCTGATATGGGCGACCACGGCGAGGTCGTGCGCGATGAAGAGATAGGAAAAGCCGTGCTGCTTTTGGAGGTCGATCAGCAGATTGATCACCTGCGCCTGGATCGAGACGTCGAGCGCTGACACCGGCTCGTCGCAGACGATCAGGCGCGGCTCCAGCGCAAGCGCACGGGCGATGCAGATGCGCTGGCGCTGGCCGCCGGAGAATTGATGCGGGAAGTTACGCATCTGGTCGGGCCGCAAGCCGACCTGCTCGAACAGCTTTGCGACCCGCGCCTCCAGCACGTTGCCGGTCGCGAGACCATGGACGAACAGCGGCTCGCCGACGATGTCGCCCGCGGTCATGCGCGGATTGAGCGAGGCGAACGGGTCCTGGAACACGATCTGCATCGAACGGCGATGCCGGCGCAGCGCCTTCTTGGAGAGATGCGTGATGTCCTCGCCGTCGAGACGGATCTGGCCGGAGGTCGGCTCGACCAGCCGCAGCACGCTGCGCGCCACGGTTGACTTGCCGCAGCCGGATTCGCCGACGAGCCCGAGCGTTTCGCCGGCATGAAGCGAAAACGAGATGCCGTCCACCGAGTGTACGGTGCCGACCTGCCGGCGCAGTGCGCCGGCGCGCACCGGATAATGCTTCTTGAGATCGGTGACTTCGAGCAGTGCGTCGGTCATGCCACCTCCGCCACTTCGGCCGCACGCCAGCAAGCGGCGAGATGGCCGCCGCCCCAATCGGTTAGCGGCGGATATTCGGCCTCGCAGCGCTTGATCGCGAGCGTGCAGCGCGGTGCGAAAGCGCAGCCCGGCGGCAGCCGGACCAGCGACGGTACTGTGCCGGGGATTTCATTCAGCCGCGCCTGCACTGGGACGCCGGAGGCCGGCACGGCTGGGATCGAGGCCATCAGCCCGCGCGTATAAGGATGCTTTGGCGCAGCGAACAACGCCTCGACACTGGCCTCCTCGACCTTCCGGCCGGCATACATCACAATCACGCGCTGCGCGGTCTGTGCGACGACGCCGAGGTCATGCGTGATCAACACGAGGCCGGTGCCGAGCTCCTTCTGCAGATCGAGGATCAGCGCCAGGATCTGCGCCTGGATGGTGACGTCGAGCGCAGTGGTCGGCTCGTCCGCGATCAGCAGCGCCGGCCGGCAGGCCAGCGCCATCGCGATCATCGCGCGCTGGCGCATGCCGCCGGAGAGCTGATGCGGATATTCGCGCGCGCGCCGCACCGGCTCCGGGATGCGCACCAGCCGCAGCATCTCGACGGCGGTATTGCGCGCCTCCTTTGTCGACAGGTTCCGGTGCAGCCGCACCGCTTCCACGATCTGATCGCCTATCCGCATCACCGGATTGAGCGAGGTCATCGGCTCCTGGAAGATCATGGAGATGCGATTGCCCCGAATCTTGCGCATCTCGGCTTCGCTCAGCGCCAGCAGATCGGTGCCTTCAAGCGTGATTGAGCCGCCGACAATGCGCCCGGGCGGATCGGGCACCAACCGCATCAGGGAGAGCGCCGTGACGCTCTTGCCGCAGCCGGATTCGCCGACGATCGCCAGCGTCTCGCCCCGGTTTACGGTGAAGGAGACGTCGTCGACCGCCTTGAACAGGCCGGAGTTCGTGAAGAACACCGTCTTCAGGTTCTTCACGTCGAGTATGAGATCGGAGGTATCAGCCATCAGCCGCGCTGCCGGGGATCGAGGATGTCGCGCAGGGCGTCACCGAACAAATTCGCGCCGAACACGGCGAGGCTGATGGCTAGCCCTGGGAAGATCACCAGCCACGGCGCGGTGCGGACATATTCGGCGGCGGATTCCGACAGCATGCGGCCCCATGATGGATAAGGCTCGGGAATGCCGAGGCCGAGGAAAGAGAGCGAGGCTTCGGTCAAAATGGTCGAGCCGAGCTGGGCGGTAGCGAGCACGATCAGCGGCGCCAGCGTGTTCGGCAGCACGTGGCGAAGCGCGATACGCACTTCGCTCATGCCGATCGATTTCGCCGCTTCGACGAACGGCTGCTCGCGCAGCGCCAGCGTGTTGGCGCGGGTGACGCGTGAGACGGTCGGGATCAGCGGAATGGCAATGGCGAGAATGACATTCGGCAGCGACGGGCCGAGTGCGGCGGTCATGATCAGGGCCAGCACCAGCAGCGGCAACGCCTGCAGGACGTCGGAGACGCGCTGGAATACGAGATCGACCCAGCCGGAGAGGTAGCCGGAAGTCAGGCCGACGATGACGCCGATCGAGCCGCCGAGCGCGGTCGAGCCGATCCCGACCGCGAGCGAAATTCGCGCGCCGTGAATGATGCGGCTGAACACGTCGCGGCCGAAGGAATCCGTGCCCATCCAGTGCGCGAGGCTCGGACGCAAGAGTGCGTGAGCGGAATCGACGCTCAGCGGGTCATAGCGCGCGATGAAATCGGCGAAGATCGCAGTCAACACGAACACGATCATGATGACGAGCCCGGCCGCGCCCAGCACATGCCGCTGCGCCAAAAACAGCACGCGCCGCCAGCCGCCGGTTGCATGCGCCCCGGCGCGCCGCAGTTCAACGTCGAAGTCGATCGCGGCCAAGCTGATCTCCTAATCCGTGTATCTGATACGTGGATCGAACACGGCGTAGAGCATGTCGACGATGAAATTCGCGCTGACCACCACCACCGCAATCAGCATCACCAGATTTTGCACGATTGGATAATCCCGCCAGCGAATCGCCTCGACCAGGAAGCGCGCGACGCCGGGGATGTTGAACACGGTCTCTGTGACGATCAAGCCGCCGATCAGAAACGCCGCCTCGATGCCGATCACGGTGATCACAGGCAAGATCGCGTTCTTCAGCGCGTGCTTATAATTCACCGCAGCATCGGAGGCGCCCTTGGCGCGCGCGGTCCGGATATAATCCTGCCGCAGCACTTCCAGCATGGAGGAGCGGGTGATGCGCATGGTCAGCGCCGCGCTGCGGAAGCCGACGGCGGCGGCGGGAACGGCATAGGTCGCGAAAGCCTCGAGCCAGGTGGCCGGATTGGGATTGAAGATCGGTATCTGGCCGAACATCGCCACCGACGCGGTGAGGATCAGCAGGCCGAGCCAGAACGAGGGCAGCGACAATCCGCTCAAGCTCACCACGCGCAGCGCGTAGTCGAGCCGCGTGCCCTGCTTGACCGCGCTGATGACGCCAAGCGGAATGCCGATCGAGGCCGAGAACAACAGCGCCAGCCCGGCAAGTCGCGCGGTGATCGGGATCCGCGGCAGGATCTCCTGAAGCGCCGGCTTCTCCGATACATAGGAGTAACCAAAGTCGCCGCGCAGAAAGCCGCTGATCCAGTGCCAATATTGCACGATCAGCGGCTGGTCGATGCCGAGCTCCTTCTCCAGATTGGCCTTGTCGGCGGGATCGACATAACCGGCCGCCGCGAACAGGATGTCGACGATATTGCCGGGCACGATGCGCAACAGGAAGAAGATGACGACCGAGATCCCGAACAGGGTCACGAGCATCAGGAACAGGCGCCGTACCAGATAGGCAAACATTCGCGCCCTCCGCCGAGCTGTCTCGCCCGTTCGCCGCGCTACTTGTCCAGCCAAACGTCTTCGTAACGGTACCCATTATAGGAGCTGTTGGTCATGACAGTCACGCCCTTGACATAGGGCTGCCAGCAAGTGCCGGTGCGCGCGTGGAAGATGATCGGGCGCGCGACGTCTTCCTGCAACTTCTTGTCGATGTCCCACACCAGTTTTTTGCGCTTGGCCATGTCGGTCTCCTGCGACTGCACGTCGAACAGCTTCTCGATCTCCTTGTTGCAGTAATTGGTATAGTTGCGCTCGGAGCCGCAGGAATAGTTCTCGTAGAACGACTGGTCGGGATCGTCGACCGCGTTGCCGGTCAGGTTGAGGCCGAGCATGTAGTCCTTGCGCGCGATCTTCGGAAACCAGTTCGCGGTCTCGACCACGTCGAGCTCGCCGTCGATATAGATGCTCTTGAGCTGGTCGATCAGGATCACCGCGGGGTCGCGATAGACCGGGATGTTGCGGGTCGAGACCTTGACGGCGAGATGCTTGTCCGGCCCGTAACCGGCCTTCTGCATCAGCTTCTTGGCCTCCTCGCGGTTGGCGTTGATGTCGGGGCCATAGCCGGGGATGGTCTCGAGCATCTCTTTCGGCATGCCCCATAGCCCGTTCGGTGGCGGCAGCATGGTGCCGCCGATGTCGGCCTGGCCTTCGAAGAGTATCGAGATGAAGGCCTTGCGATCCAAGGCCAGCGCCATCGCCTTGCGGATGTCGATATTGTCGAACGGCGGCGCGGACGAGTTGACGATGATGTTGGTCGAGACATTGTTCGGCTCGACCTCGCAGATCGCGTTCGGCGCCTGCGATTTCACGTCCTTCAGCAGTGGAATGCTGACCTCGGTCGGAAAGGTCATGTCGAATTTGCCGGCGACGAAAGCGAGGATCGCGGTCGAGCGGTTCGGGATGATGGTGAACTCGATGCCGTCGAGATAGGGCCGGCCCTTGCGCCAATAGTCTGTGTTCCGGGTCAGCTTGATCGATTCATTGGCCTTGAACTCGACGAATTTGAACGGGCCGGTACCGATCGGATGCGTGCGCATGTCGCCAGGCGAGACGTGGCAGGGATAGATCGGCGTGTAGCCGGATGCGAGCAGCGCCAGCAATGAGGGCTGCGGCCGCTTCAAATTGAAGGAGACCTCGGAATCGCCGTTGGTCGAGACATCGTTGACCTGCTCGTACCAGCTCTTGCGCGGGTTCTGCCGGAACTTCTGCTGCGATTTGCCCATCAGCATGTCGAAGGTGCATTTCACATCCGCCGAGGTGAACGGCTTGCCGTCGTGCCATTTCACGCCCTGGCGCAGCTTGAAGGTCAGCGTCTTGTTGTCGTTGCCCCAGGCCCAGCTCTCCGCGAGTTCCGGCACGATGTTGTTCATCGTGTTCTGGGGCTCGTCCTGCTTGTAGATGACGAGGTTGTTGAACACCGGCATGAAGGGAACGTTCAGCGAATAGGTCGCGCCTTCATGGATCGAGGCATTGCCCGGGCTGTCGCGGTGATACATCCGCAGGATTCCGCCCTGTTTGGGCTCGCCGGCGAAGGTCGTTGTCGAAAACGCCAGCAAAGATAGCGCCGCCGTCGCGGCGAGCGCCCACACGCTCCGCATCCTCGGTCCTCCCTGGACATTACTCTTCTGGGCCATTTGTGGCCTGTTTGACCGGACGATAGCCGACGCGCGTAGAGGGAGGCAACCGGCAAGGATGCGCGCCGTCTCGACAATTCGGATGACGGAAGGACGCAGGTCATTCTCTCACAATGTGAGAGTGCGGGTGCGAACGCGGGGTTCCTGCACAGATGTCATGCGATGCTGCATCAACAAACTCCGCCGTCGTCCCGGGTTCGCTTCGCGCCCCGGGACGACACTGGAGACCGTGGCGCTTGCTCGCGCACGTTACGCAGCAGCATTGCTTACACGATCCGCGACGTCTTGTTGCCCCAATACCGGTCCCTTAGCAGCCGCTTGTACAGCTTCCCCGTCGGCAGGCGCGGCAATTCCTTCTCGAAATCGACCGAGCGCGGTACCTTCTGCCGCGACAGCGATGCTCCGCAGAAGGCGATCAGCTCCTCGGCGAGCGCCTCGCCCGGCATCACGCCGGGCATCGGCTGCACCACCGCCTTCACCTCCTCGCCGAGATCGGCATTGGGCACGCCGAACACCGCGGCATCCGCGACTTTCGGATGGGTTATCAGCAGATTCTCGCATTCCTGCGGATAGATGTTGACCCCTCCCGAGATGATCATGAAAGTGGCGCGGTCCGTGAGATAGAGGAAGCGGTCGTCGTCGACATAGCCGACGTCGCCTACCGTGCTCATGCTGCCGTCGGCCGAGCGCGCCTCCCTGGTCTTCTCCGGGTCGTTGAAATATTCGAACGGCGATCCCGTCTTGAACCAGACCTGGCCGGGCGTGCCGGTCGGGCACGGCTTCATGTCCTCGTCGAGAATGTGGAGATCGCCGAGCAGTACCTTGCCGACGGTGCCGCGATGGCTAAGCCATTCCTCGCTGTTGCAGGCGGTAAAGCCGAGGCCTTCGGTTGCGCCGTAATATTCGTGGATGATCGGCCCCCACCATTTGATGATGTCGTCTTTCACCAGCGCCGGGCAGGGCGCGGCAGCATGGATTGCGATCTCGAGCGAGGACAGATCGTAGCGGGAGCGCACCTCTTCCGGCAGCTTCAGCATCCGCGAGAACATCGTCGGCACCAACTGGGTGTGGGTGATGCCCCATTGCGGCACGAGCTGGAGGTAACGCTCGGGGTCGAACGTTTCCATGATGATCGCGGTGCCGCCCATGCGGATCGTGAGGTTCACGGCGGCCTGCGGCGCCGAGTGATAAAGCGGCGCCGGCGAGAGATAGACCATGCCTTCGCGGTAGTGCCAGAGCTTGGTGAGGAAATCGAACAGCGGCAGATTGTGCTTTGGCGGCTCCTCCGGAAGCGGACGAATAATGCCCTTGGGACGACCTGTCGTGCCCGACGAATAGAGCATGGAGGTACCGAGCCACTCGTCCGCAATCGGCGTCTTCGGAAGGCCTGCAGTGACATCCGCCAGGCCGACGATGCGATCGCTTTCACCAGGGCCGTCGGCGACGATGCAGAGCTTGACGTCGGTACAAGCCTGGATCGCCTCGCGCGCGATGTCGAGTTTCGCCACCGATGTGATCAGGATCTTGGACTGGCTGTTGACGAGGAGATAGGCCAGCTCACCCGCGGTGAGGAACGAGTTGATGCAAGTGTAATACAGGCCGGAACGCTCGCCGGCGCCGCAGGCTTCGAGATAGCGGGAATTGTTCTCCATGAAGATCGAGTAGTGATCGCGCCGCTTCAATCCGTGCGCGCGAAACAGATGCGCCAGGCGGTTGCTGCGCGCGTCGAGCTCGCGATAGGTGACGGTCTCGCCCGTCGCCACCATGATGAAGGCGGGTTGCAGCGGGCGTAGACGGGCATGCTGACCTGGATACATCAGTCCTCCGGCTTGAAAATCATGCGGCGAGAAGCAGGATTTCGCGCACCTGCGCTGGGCTCTCGATCTTGCGCGGATTGCGCGGGATCCAGTTGGTGCGCATCGCCTGTTCGGCGATGGCATCGAAATGCTCCAGCGAGACGCGGACCTCGGTGAGGCTGCGTGGCATGCCGAGCGAGCGGATGAAGGCATCGAGCACGTCGGCGGCGTTATGGCCGGGAAAGCCCATTGCGGCGGCGACGATCATCTGCCGCTCGTCATTGTCGCGCGCATTCCAGCGCATCACCGCGGGCAGCATGCAGGAGGTGTAGCCGTGTGGCACGTCGAAGGCGGCACCCAGAACGTAACCGATGCCGTGGCTCGCGCCCATCGGTACGCCGGCGGCGAGCGCGCCCATCGACAGCCAGGTGCCGATCTGCGCATCCATCCGCGCGTCGAGATCGCTCGCGTCGGCCTTCACCCGCGGCAGCGCGTCAGCGAGCATGGCGAGGCCCTTCACCGATTGCGCGTCCGCATAAGGATGGGTCTCGCGCGAGCAGATCGCCTCGACGCAGTGATCGATGGCACGGATGCCGGTCGAGAGGAACAGCCATTCCGGCGTGTGCACGGTGATGGCGGGGTCGAGGATGGTCGCGCGCGGCACGGCGAGCGGATGCCGCAGCATCTGCTTCACATGCGTGCTGCGGTCGGTGACACCCGCGATTGACGAGAACTCGCCGCCGGCAATCGTGGTCGGCACGCTGATCTGGCGCACGGTCGGCGGCGTCATCTCCGGTGCGACACCCTTGTGCACGCGGATACGGTCGATGCCGTCAACGTCGTCGATGCCGTTGGCGAGGCAAAGCTGCACCGCCTTGGCGCCGTCGGTGATCGAGCCGCCGCCCACGGTGACGATCAGATCGGTGCCGGCCTCGCGCGCCGCATTGGTCGCTGCGATCACCGCCTCGCGCGGGGTGTGCGCCGGCATCGCATCGAACAGCCCGGCGCAGCGTGGGCCGAGCGCCGCTTTGATTTTTGCGATCTCGTCGGTCTCCCGGTTCAGCGTGCCCGAGACCATCAGGAAGGCGCGGCCCATCCCGAGCCGGTCCATCTGTGCGACAATGGCCTCAGTCGCCGGATGGCCGAACACGACCTCCTCAATCGCGCCGTAAACGACACGTCCCTGATGCACGCCTGTCCTCCCCGGACAATTCGTCTTGTTTTGTAGGGGGTAGTCTAGACGAGGAGGCATCACTCGTCATGTGTGAAGACGCTGGCGCTCTTTCGTCTCCCTCGCCCCATTCTTACGGGGAGAGGGCGGGGTGAGGGGCTCTATCGGCTGGGACGGTGACAGTTGGACTCGCGGAGAGTCCCCCTCACCCGGATCGCTGTCGCGCGTCGACCTTTCCCCGCAAGCGGGAGAGGCTGAGCAAGCCCTGTCAACCCGCCATCCGGTTAGGACATCGTGCCGAGCATTGCGTGCGCAATCGTCTTGAAGATTTCATCATGGTGACCCATGTTGTGTCCCCCGCGGGTAGGCACTTACCCTGCATTTTCCGCGGCTTTTATGCGAGGACCTGGGATGACTGGACCGGACGGAAGCGAGCAATTTGTCAAAACGCACGATCTCGTTCAGTCCGGGCCTTACGCCATGGCCGGACTTCTTGTCGCGGTATTCGCGCTCAGCGGTTGCGGGCAACCGTCCTCTCAAGCGGCAGCACCGCCGCCTCCGCCGGTGACCGTTGCGCAGCCGGTCAAGCGCACCGTCACCGATTGGGACGAGTACACTGGCCGGTTCGAGGCGGTCGAGGAGGTGCAGGTGCGCCCCCGCGTCGGCGGCTTCGTCAACTCGGTCGAGTTCCAGGACGGCGCGATCGTGCATCAGGGCGACCTGCTTTACGTGATCGACCCGCGCCCGTTCGAGGCGGTGGCCGAGCAGGCGGACGGTCAGCTCTCCGACGCCCGCGCCAAGGTGGAGCTCGCCAAGCGCGAACTCGACCGCGGGCTGAACCTGGTTCAGACCAGCGCAGTGTCCGAGCAGGTCGTCGACCAGCGCCGCCAGGCCCTGCAGGCCGCGCACGCCGCCGAGACCCAGGCAGAAGGCGCGCTGAAGGCTGCCCGGCTCAACATCGAGTTCACCCATGTCACCGCGCCGCTCACCGGCCGCGTCGGCCGTCATCTCGTCAGCCCCGGCAACTTGGTGCAGGGCAGCGACACCGGCACATCGACGCTACTGACCTCGATCGTCTCGCTCGACCCGATCTACGTCTATTTCGACATGGATGAGACCACCTTCATCAAGTACAGCAAGCTGTGGTTCGAGGGTAAGCGTCCGAGTTCCCGTGACACCGCGAACCCTGTTCAGGTGACGCTCGCTGGCGAGACAAAGCCGTCGCATGACGGGGCTATCAACTTCCTCGACAACCGTCTCGATGTCTCCACAGGCACGCTGCGCAGCCGCGCCGTGGTCAAGAACACCGACCTCTCGATTCTACCCGGCCAGTTCGGCCGCGTCCGCCTCATCGGCAGCGCACCCTATGAAGCGTTGCTGATTCCGGACGTCGCGGTTGCAACCGACCAGTCCCGCAAGATCGTGCTTGTGGTGAAGCCTGACGATACGGTCGAGGCGCGTCCCGTCGTGCTCGGGCCGCTCGACGAAGGCCTGCGCGTGATCCGCGATGGGTTGAAGCCTGACGATCGCGTCATCGTCAACGGCCTGCAGCGTGCCCGCGTCGGCGCCAAGGTCGCTCCGTCTCCCGCGCAAGCGCCGGCCGGTGGCAAGTCATGAACCTTGGCCGTCTCTCCATCAACCAGCCCATTCTGGCGATGGTGCTGTCGATCGTACTGCTGATCGTCGGCGCGCTCGCCTACACGACGCTGCCGGTCTCCGAATATCCGCAAGTGGTGCCGCCGACCGTCGTGATCACCACGCAATATCCGGGCGCCTCGGCGCAAACCGTGTCCGACACCGTTGCCGCTCCGATCGAGCAGCAGATCAACGGCGTCGAGGACATGCTGTATCTCTACAGCCAGGCGACCTCGAACGGCCAGCTCACCATCACCGTCACCTTCAAGCTCGGCACCGATCTCGACAAGGCCCAGGTGCTGGTCCAGAACCGCGTCGCGATCGCGCAGCCCCAGCTGCCGGACGAGGTGCAGCGCAACGGCGTCGTCACCCGCAAAAACTCGCCCGACATTTTGATGGTCGTGTTCATGCTGTCGCCGGACGACACGTTCGACCAGCTCTACATCTCCAACTATGCGCTGCTCCAGGTCCGCGACCAGCTGCTGCGCATCGACGGCGTCGGCGACATCCAGATATTTGGCGCGCGCGACTATTCGATGCGGCTGTGGCTCGACCCTGACCGCATCGCCAATCTCGGCCTGACCTCGACCGAAGTGCTGGCCGCGATCCGGGCGCAGAACGTACAGATCGCCGGTGGCCAGATCGCCGAACCGCCGATCGCGGACCGCGCCTTCCAGCCGAACCTGGTTTTCACCGGGCGCCTCAAGGACCAGAAGCAGTTCGAGGACATCCTGATCAAGGCCGGATCCGACGGCCGCACGGTGCGTCTGCGTGACGTCGCCCGCATTGAGCTCGGTGCGCTCGCCTATTCCACCAACAGCTTCCTGTTGCGCAAATCCGCGGTCGCCATGCTGGTGACGCAGCGGCCGGGATCGAATGCGCTTGCGACGGCCAAGAATATCTCGGACACGATGACGACGCTCAAGGCGAGCTTCCCGAAGGGGCTCGACTACAATATCGGCTACAATCCGACCGAATTCATTGCGCAATCCGTCCACGAGCTGATCAAGACCATTTACGAGGCCATGCTGCTCGTGGTCATCGTGGTGCTGGTGTTTCTGCAGGGCTGGCGGCCGGCGATCATCCCGATTATCGCGATTCCGGTGTCTCTTGTCGGCACCTTCGCGGTGATGGCAGCGCTCGGCTTCTCCATCAACAATCTCACGCTGTTCGGCCTCGTGCTCGCCGTCGGCATCGTGGTCGATGATGCGATCGTGGTGGTCGAGAACGTCGAGCGCCATCTCGAGCACAGCTTGAGCCGACGCGATGCTGCGCTGAAGACCATGGAGGAGGTTGGCGGTGCGCTGGTGTCGATCGCGCTGGTGTTGTGCGCGGTGTTCGTGCCGACCGCGTTCATCGGCGGCATTTCCGGCCAGTTCTTCCAGCAATTCGCCGTCACCATTGCAGTGGCGACCGCGATCTCCTGCTTCTGCTCGCTGACGCTGTCGCCGGCGCTGGCTTCGCTTCTCCTCGTTCCACACGAAGAGAAGCGGCCCCCGGCGCGCTGGAATATCCTCGCGCGCGGCTGGGGCGCCTTCACCGGCGCCTTCAACCGCGTGTTCGATCGGCTGGCGCACGGCTATGCCGGGGTCGCCAATTTCGTGATCCGTCATTCGGTGGTGATGATCCTGATCTATGTCGTGCTGATTGGCAGCGCCGGCTGGCTGATCGGGACCACGCCGCAAGGCTTCATTCCGGCGCAGGACCGCGGCTATGTCATCATCTCCGTGCAATTGCCGGGCGCCGCGTCGCTGGCACGCACCACGGAGATCGTCCGCGAGGTCGAGCGGATCTCGCTGGATACTCCCGGTATCGTCCGCGTTGCGGCCTTCGCCGGCTTCTCGGGCGCCACGCGTACGCAGGCGGGCAACGCGGCGGCGCTATTCCCGGTGTTTGATGAACCCGAGGCGCGGATCAAGAAGGGGTTGACCGCGAACGCCATCACGGGCGAGTTGCGCAAGCGCCTGGCCGCGATCCAGGGCGCGTTCATCATCGTCATTCCCCCGCCGGCCGTGCCGGGCATCGGCACCGGCGGCGGCTTTACCATCCGCATCCAGGACCGCCAGGGCCGCGGGCCGGAGCTGCTCGCCGCGGCCACCGACGAACTTGTCGCCGCGGCGCGCAAATCGCCCTTGCTACTCGCTCCCACGGTGTTCTCGCCGTTCTCGGCCAACACGCCGCAGCTGTTCGTCGACATCGACCGCACCAAGGCGCAGAAGCTCGGCGTGCCCATCGCCAACATCAACGACACGATCCAGACCTATTTCGGATCGACCTATGTCAACGACTTCAACCTGTTCGGCCGCACCTATCACGTCACCGCGCAGGCTGATTTCCCGTTCCGCAAAGAACCCGCCGATCTCGCGCGCTTGCGCACGCGAAACGCCTCCGGCGACATGGTGATGCTCGGAAGCGTGGTCGACTTCAAGGATGTCTCGGGACCGGACCGCGTCGCGCGCTACAATCTCTACGCGGCGTCCGAACTGCAGGGCGAGCCGGCGCCGGGCACGAGCTCGACCACCGCGCTCAACACCATCAAGAAGCTCGCCGACGACACCCTGCCGAGCGGGTTCACGTTCGAGTGGACCGATTTGTCCTATCAGCAGGTCACCGGCGGCAATGCCGGCCTCTACGTGTTCCCGATCTGCGTGCTGTTCGTCTATCTCGTGCTCGCCGCGCAATATGGCAGCTGGACGCTGCCTTTCGCGGTGATCCTGATCGTGCCGATGTGCCTGCTGGCTGCCACCATCGGCGTGCGCATCATGGGCCAGGACGTCAACATCCTGACCCAGATCGGATTCGTCGTGCTGGTGGGATTAGCGGCGAAAAACGCGATCCTGATCGTCGAGTTTGCGCGCGATATCGAGAAGGAAGGCAAGCCACGGCTGGAGGCCGTGATCGAGGCCTGTCGCCTGCGGCTGCGGCCGATCCTGATGACGTCCTTCGCCTTCATCCTCGGCGTGCTCCCGCTGGTGATCTCGTCCGGTTCAGGCTCGGAGATGCGTCAGGCCGTCGGCGTCGCCGTGTTCTTCGGCATGATCGGCGTCACGCTGTTCGGGCTGCTGTTCACGCCGATCTTCTATGTGGTGGTGCGGAACCTGGCCGAGGGGAAGAACGAGGGGAAGCCGGGGGGTGTGGTGGTGGCTTAAGGCGACCTCCGTGATCATCGGCGCATCCACAATTACAGTGTCGTCCCGGCGAAGGCAGAGACCCATAACCCCAGGGAGTGGTTCGGGGCTAGCTGGCCATTACCAATCTACTCAAAACTTGATCCTGTGGCTATGGGTCTCTGCCTTCGCCGGGACGACACCAATTGTTTGGTGCTGGCCGCGCCCATACTAACGACCTACACAATCCCCATGGGCACGCGTGCCGTTCTTCACTACTATCCGCGCGATTTCAAAACAGAACACTGCTGGGAGTTAACAGATGAAATCCGCACTTTTGGCCGCTGTCGCAATGTCGGCTCTGTTGCTGGCCGCGCCGGCCTCCGCGCAAGGCGTCAAGATCGGCATCCTCAACGATCAGTCCGGCGTCTATGCCGATTACGGCGGTAAATATTCGGTCGAAGCCGCCAAGATGGCGATCGAGGATTTTGGCGGCGAGGTGCTCGGCCAGAAGGTCGAGATGATCACCGCCGATCACCAGAACAAGCCGGATCTCGCCACCTCCATCGCGCGGCGTTGGTATGACGCTGACAATGTCGACATGATCACGGAGCTGACGACGTCGTCGGTGGCGCTTGCCGTGCAGGACCTGTCGAAGGAAAAGAAGAAGATCGACATCGTGGTTGGCGCGGCCACGTCGAGCATCACCGGCTCGGCGTGCTCGCCCTATGGTTTCCACTGGGCGTTCGACACGCACGCGCTCGCGGTCGGCACCGGCGGCGCGTTGACCAAGGCCGGCGGTGATAGCTGGTTCTTCCTCACCGCGGACTACGCCTTCGGCTACGCGCTGGAAAAGGACACCAGCGAAATCGTTGCCGCCAATGGCGGCAAGGTGCTGGGCTCGGTCCGCGTCCCCCTCAACTCGTCCGACTTCTCCTCCTTCCTGCTGCAGGCGCAGAGCTCGAAGGCGAAGATCGTCGGTCTCGCCAATGCCGGCCAGGACACCACCAACTCGATCAAGCAGGCGGCTGAATTCGGCATCGTCCAGGGCGGCCAGAAGCTCGCCGGCCTGCTGATGACGCTGGCCGAGGTGAACGGTCTCGGCTTGCAGGCGGCCCAAGGCCTGGTGCTGACCGAGGGCTTTTATTGGGACCATGACGACACGACGCGCGCCTTCTCCGAGCGCTTCTTCAAGCGCACAGGGAGGATGCCGAGCATGATCCACGCTGGCACCTATTCGGCGACGCTGAGCTATCTGAAGGCGGTGAAGGCCGCCGGCACCAAGGACACCGAAGCCGTCGCCAAGAAGCTGAAGGAGTTGCCGGTCGACGACGCCTTTGCCAAGGGCAAGGTGCTGGCCAACGGCCGCATGGTCCACGACATGTATCTGTTCGAAGTCAAGAAGCCATCGGAATCGAAGAAGCCGTGGGATTATTACAAGCAGCTCGCAGTCGTTCCGGGCGACCAGGCCTTCGCAACCGCCAAGGAAAGCGGCTGCCCGCTGACGAAGTGACGGTCTTGTGTCCCGGACGCGCTGCAACGCGTAGCGTTGCTGCGCAGAGCCGGGACCATGCTTCTCCGAATCTTGCAGCTAGATTGGGTCCCGGTTCAGCGGCGCAGCGTTACACGCTGCACCGCGCCGGGACACGAGCGCGCGTGATGCCGCGCTTTCACTACACCAACCTCAACACCACCGCCCCCAACGCCCCCGCCCACAGCGCAATCGCGGCCACGCCCTGGATCGCAAAGCCCGGGCCGCGCTTGGCGACGGCTTGCGAATAGCCGATGAAATAGACGATCCGGCCGATGATCCAGATCGCGCCGATGCCGGCCGCGATCGCGTCGCTGATATAGATCGCGAACAGCCAAAGCGACGGCAGGAAGATCGGCATCCATTCCAGCGTGTTCATCTGGATGCGGAAGGCGCGCTCGAAATCCGGATGGCCCGACATCGCCGGCACCTTGACACCGGTCTTGGTCCGCGACCGCGAGACATTCATGCACGTGAAGAAGAAGAACAGAACAGCGAGCAGCGTGACGAGAGCAGTCAAATTGTACATCGAAGCCTCCGGCGGTCAGATGCAGCTCAATAGCCGGTCAGCTCGAGATAGCCAACGCCGTCATGCGTGCCGGCAAAGTTGATCGGTCCTTCCCAATAGGAAAAGCCGGTCCCCATCCATGCCCTGGGATTGAGCGGCTTGCAGGCAATCGAGAACGATCGCGACGGGATCGCGATCTGCCATTCCACCGGCAGCTTGCGGCCCGCAACCTCTGCGGTTGCTTTCGACGTCATCTGGATGTCGCCACCCGCAATCATCTGCGTCTCGCCATTGGCGCTGATCCAGTTGCCGAACGGATAGTCCTTGCCGTCCTTCTGGCGCAGCCGGTACAGCATCAGCTTGTCGCCGGAGGCAAGATGCAGCGACAGCCAGTCCCAGCCGGTCTGGTCGGCGTCGAGCGGCTGGCTGCTCCATTCGCGGTCCATCCAGGCCTGCCCCGACACATCGACCGGCTTGTCGTCGATGGTGATCGTGCCGCGCGCACGGAAGAATGGCTGGCTGTAGTAATACGACGCTTGTCCGCGTTCGGACTTGCGGCTATAGCCGCCGTCGCCCTGCAAGACGACAGGGCGATCGGCCTCAAGCGTGAGCGCGTAGCTGAAATCGGTGCCCGAGGCCTTCAGCGTCACGGGCGACAAGGTGCGATCGTCGGTGCGCTCGACACCCTTCATCTCCCAATCATCGATCCACGCCGCGAACGGTTTTGCCTCGACGCCGGCCTGCCCGATGCCGCCGCGCGAAAACAGCTCGTTGAAACGGTGGGTGTCGGCGCGCGTCACCGCGGCATGGGCCATCCAGATCTGCTGATTGGCCCAACCTTCGCCTTGCGGTCCCGGCTTGGCGGCCTGACGAAACAGCGTCCATTGCAGCCCGCAAGCAGCGCCGCTGCTGTCAACGAGGTTTGCGGTGAGATACCACCACTCGATGCGAAATTCCAGATGCGGTCCGTGATCCCCGGGAAAGGAAAACACCTTTCCAGGCGCCACCTTCGCAAACCCATCAGCCGTCTCACCGAGCCCGGCATAGCCCTGCGCGCTGGCGCGCCGTGCAAGCGCGAGCGCGGCGATGCCGCCGGCAAACGCGCGTCGAGAAATCCCGTCAGCGCTCATTGGCAAACACCTTGACGAGGCTTGCCGGCTGCATCCGTGCCAGCCGGATCATCGGCAGCAGCGCGGCCAGCAGCGAGGCGACCAGCGCGACGGCGACCAACTCGACCAGTTGCAGCGGAAACACATGGAACGGCAGCCGCCAGCCGAACGCCTTCACGTTGACGATCGCGATCAGGCACCACGCCACCAATAGCCCAAGCGGCACAGCGAGTAGCGACGTGAACAGCGCAACCGACAGCGTCTTGGTCAGTTCGATCGCGGCCAGGCGAGGCCGCGTGATGCCGATCGCCCAGAGCGGCGCAAGCTGCGGCAGGCGCGAGTTCGCCAGCGTCAACAGGCTGGTCAACAGCGCGATGCCGGCGACGCCGAGGGTGAAGGCATTCAGCGCCGACGTCACCGCAAAGGTGCGATTGAAGATACGGATCGATTCCGCCTTTACTGTCGCCTGATCAGCGACGCTGCGGTCATCGAGTGCGAATTGCTTTTGCAGCGCCGCGATCAGGCCGGGGATCTTGTCCCGCGGAACGATCAGCCCGATCCGTGTCTGCGGCGTCTGCGGAAACTGCCGGATCAGCGCTGCGACGTTCACCGCCAACTGCCCCTTGGGATTGCCGTAATCGGCATAGATGCCGACGATGTCGAGCTCCCAGGTCCCGCCCGGCGCCGGCACCTCGATGACGTCGCCGACGCGGACGTTGAGGCGACGGCTCAGCTGCTCGCTGATGAAGGCGGCATTGCCCGGCACCAGCTGCGTCCAGGCGCGCGGCGCGGTTTCCAGCAGCGGCCAGTGCTCGCGATAGAGCGCGTGATCGGGCAGGCCGAGCAGCTCCACCGGCTGGCCCTGCACCTGCGTCTCCGCGCGCCCACCCGACAGGATGGCCTGGACCTCGCTGCGGTCCTTCAGCCAGTTGCGGATCGCGGTGCCTTGCGCATTGTCCGCGGCGCTGATGTAGACGTCGGCGGCCAGCCGTCCATCGAGCCAGCCGATGAAGGTGCGGCTGAACGTTTCCACCATGGTGGACACGCCGACATTGACAGCGAGCGCGAGCAGCAGCGCCATCAGCGCCAGCGACAATCCCGAGAGCTGCTGCCGGCTGTCCGCCCAGAACCATAGCGCCAACGGCCCGCGCGCGAAACGCTGGCCGGCAAGCAGGAGGAGTTCGAGGAAGGCCGGCAGGATCAGCGCCGCGCCGAGCATCAGCGCCGCCAGCAGGCCAAATCCCGCGATCAGCGATTGTCCGTACTGAAGCAGCAGCAATGCGACCGCGAATACGGCGCAGGCCGCAAGACTTTGCAGGATCAGCCAGCGGCGCTGTCTTTGTTGCCAGGCCTGCGGCTGCGCGGTCGCCAGCACCGGCATCCTGATCGCTTTGATCAGACTGGTCGCGGCCGCCACCATCGCGCCGGCAACGCTGATGCCGATGCCTGCGAGCCACCATTCAGGCCTCAGCGTGAGTTGTCCCGGAATCTGTGCGCCATAGAGCCCGCGCAGCGATGCCGCGACATCAGGCAACAGCGCAGCCGCGATGACATAGCCGCAGACGAGCCCGATCAGGCCGGCGACCAGCGCCAGCGCCACCAGCTCGACCACCAGCACGGTGTTGACCAGCCCCGCCGAGGCGCCGCAGGCCCGCAAGGTCCGCAGCATCGGCAGCCGCTGCTCGAAGGCGAGGCCGACGGCCGAATTGACGATGAAGAGGCCGACAAAGAACGACAGCAGGCCGAACGCGGTGAGGTTGAGATGGAAGCTGTCGGTCAGTCGCTCCAGCTCCGTCTCCGCGGTCGGCTCGATCCGCTGCAACTTGTCGCCGACGATGCTTTGCAGCGGCGCGGGCTTGCCCTTCGCCTTGCCGATCAGCAGGCGCGAAACCTGATCCGGCTTGTTCAGCAGACGCTGCGCCACGCCGATATCGACCACCAGCACCTCAGGCACGAGCTGCGGCAGCACATGCAGCGGCGGCAGCTTGGCGCCGCTGCTGATCGAGGGCGCCGCGCCTTCCTGCTCGTGCAAATCGCCTAACGTCTCCTGCGCGACCAGCGTCTGGCCGGGCGCGGCAACGAAGCTGCTTAAGTCAGCAGCACCGAGGCGCGGTGCGTTGCCGACATCGGCCGGCAGCGTCACCGGCTCGATGCCGAGCAGTCGCATCGAACGTCCATTGATCTGAACCCGGCCTTCCAGCACCGGCGAAACCGGCCAACCCGCGCGGCGGAGTTTGATGAATAGCTCTTGCGGAAACGTCGCCGCATTGGGCGCGACCAGCATGGCCGTGCGGATGCCGCCAAACGTCGCCGCCGCGCGATCATAGGCGCTCCTGGCCTGCTGGTTGATCGCCTGCACGCCGCTCCACAGCGCGGTCGCCGCGATCAGCCCGATCAGAAGCGTTGCGAACTGCATCCGATGCCGCCGCCAATGGCTGAGCAGTACCGCGAGTACCCACAGCGCGCGCCTCATGCGATCCGCCCCGCATGGAGGACGATGTGGCGGTCGAGCGTACCGGCCAGATGCAGGCTGTGCGTCACCATCAGGAAGCCGCAGCCGGTGCGCGCGACGAGGTCGCGCGTCAGCGCCAGCACGTCGTCGGCGGTGGCTTCATCGAGATTGCCGGTCGGCTCGTCCGCGAGCAGCAGCAATGGTTTTGTCGCCAGCGCCCGGCCGATCGCGACCCGCTGCTGCTGGCCGCCTGATATTTGCTCGGGATAACGCTTGAGCAGGCCGCCGAGCCCGAGCCGTTCGGTCAGCTCCCTGGTCCAGGCTGCATCGTGCCGGCCGGCGATGCGCGCCTGGAAGGCGAGGTTGTCGGCGACCGACAGGCTCGGGATCAGGTTGAACTGCTGAAAGACCAGGCCGATCCTGTCGCGCCGCAGCTCGGCGCGGCCGGCGTCGGAGAGGCTCGTGACCTCGGCGTCCTCCAGCCGGATCGTGCCGCCATCGGCGGCGTCCAGCCCGGCAATCAGGTGCAGCAGCGTGCTTTTGCCGCTGCCGGATTCGCCGGTCAGCGCCACGCGCTCGCCGGCCTTCAGGTCGAGATCGACGCCGCGCAGCACATGGACCGGCTCGGCGGCCGAGGAGAACGTTTTGGAGAGGTTTCGGATGCTCAGCAAGATCAATGCGCCGGACGGAATTAACTCAATGCTGCGTAGCACACTTGCCGTGGAAATGCCGGGGTTGCGTTGCCGTTGAAGCCGTTGTTAGCTCGCGAGACGGTCAAATCAAAAGTACCGACAAAAAGACATACGGGGAGAACGATGAGCGCTCAGGGAACGCCCGCTACGGCGGGCAGGACGGCAGGGGTGTCCCAAGGGACCACGAAGGAAACGCCGAAGGGCGCCTGGACCGTCACTTTTCTCCTCTTTCTCTTCATGGTGGTGAATTTCGCGGACAAGATCGTCGTCGGCCTCGCCGGCGTGCCGATCATGACCGATCTGAAGCTCGAGCCTGCGCAATTCGGCATGCTCGGTTCCTCGTTCTTCATCCTGTTCTCGGTCTCGGCCATCGTGGTCGGATTCATCGTCAACAGCGTGCCGACGCGCTGGGTGCTGCTGACGCTCGCGGTGATCTGGGCGCTGGCACAGTTTCCGATGGTCGGCACCGTGTCCTTCACCACGCTGCTGATCTGCCGCATCGTGCTGGGCGCGGGCGAAGGCCCGGCCTTCTCGGTCGCCGCGCATGCGATCTATAAATGGTTCCCGGACGAGAAGCGCACGCTGCCGACCGCGATCCTGTCGCAGGGCTCGGCCTTCGGCGTCATCCTCGCCGTGCCCGCGCTGAACTGGGTCATCGTCAATCACTCCTGGCACTACGCCTTCGGCGCGCTCGGTGTCGCCGGCCTGATCTGGGTCTGTGCCTGGCTGGCGCTCGGCAAGGAAGGCCCGCTCGAAGACACGCAGGCGCTTGCCGCCAATGAGCCGAAAATTCCCTACGTCCAGCTTCTGACGTCGCGCACCTTCCTCGGCTGTGTGATCGCGACCTTCGGCGCCTATTGGGCGCTGTCGCTCGGGCTGACCTGGTTCACCGCGTTCATCATCACGGGTCTCGGCTTCTCGCAGCAGCAGGCCGGCTTCATCTCGATCCTGCCCTGGGTGTTCGGCGCCACCATCGTCATCCTGACCGGCTGGATCTCGCAGGTCATGATGGCGCGCGGCTACACCACGCGCATCTCGCGCGGCGTGCTCGGCTCGGTGCCGCTGGTCATCGGCGGCCTGATCCTGGCGACGATGCCGCACGTTCAGGGCGCGGGCCTGCAAATCGCGCTGCTCGTCGTCGGCTCGGGTCTCTGCGGCGCGATCTATGTGGTCTGCCCGCCGATGCTCGGCGAATTCACGCCGGCCTCGCAGCGCGGCGCCATCATCGCGATCTACGGTGCGCTCTACACGCTCTCGGGCATCATCGCGCCGATGGTGATGGGCACCGTGATTCAGCGCGCCGGCAGCATGGTCGCCGGCTACATGACCGGCTTCACCATCAACGCAGTGGTGATGGTCGGCTCCGGCGTCATCGGCCTGCTGCTGCTCTGGCCGAACACGGAAAAGGCGAGGCTGACCCGTGGTGCGGCGCCGCGGGAAGCCGAACTGAAGGGCGTGGTGTCGCCGACGTAAGGGGGGCTAGTAAAAGCCCGCCACAATCGCAACTGTCGTCCCGGACAAGCGAAGCGCTGATCCGGGACCCCCGCGCGAGCGCCAGCGCTTGTCGCGATAACCACAGGGAGTAATTTTGCGAAGACTCGGAGTGACCAGTCTCGCGCCGCAACGTCTCCCTGCGGTTATGGGTCCCTTGGCTTCGCGGGGACGACAGTTGAATTCGGTGCTCAAGCCTTGGCTTGCTTCCGCTCCGTGAACGGCGACAGCACCACGGTCGCGACCATGAAGATCACAGACGCCCCGAACACCCAGTGTGGTGCGCTCTGGTCCATGATCCAGCCGAACAGCAGCGGGCTGACGATGCCGCCGAGATTGAAGCCGGTGGAGACGATGCCGAAGGCGCGACCGGCCGCACCCGGAGGCGCGGCGTTGCGTACCAGCATGTCCCGCGACGGCGCTATCACGCCGGAGAGGAAACCCGCACTCGCCATCGTGGCGGTGAGCGCCCAGCCCGGCAGCGTGACCAGCGCGATCAGCAGCACGATGGCCGCATTCACGGCAAAGCAGGCGGCGGCGACATAGCCATGGCGCTCGGTGTGGTCGGCGAGGAAGCCGCCCGCGAGCACGCCGGCGGCGCTGGAGCCGAGGAAGGCGGTCAGTGCGACGTTCGCGGCGGAGTAGGTCGCGCCGTAGCCGCTCATCAGCGCTACCACGCCAAAATTGTTGATGCCGGCCACCGACAGGCTGAGCAGCATGAACAGCGCGGTCAACGTGATCAGCGCCGGTGTGATGACGGCCTGCTTCGGCATGTTCGCGTTGCCGGGTTTGGTCTTGTGTGCGCCGGCATCGGGAATGTTCATGGTGACCAGCAGCAGCGCCACCAGCACGCCGATCGCGCCCGAGGCGATCAACGCGCCGACGCCGCCGGACAATGTGATCAGTGCCGCGACGATCGCCGGCGCAACGGCGCCGCCAAAATAGCCGGCAAAGGTGTGGATCGAGAAGGCGCGGCCCATCCGCGCCTCGTCCATGTGCTCGGCGAGGATGGCGTAATCGGCAGGATGATAGACGCTGTTGGCGAGTCCGAGCAGCACCGCGCAGGCGATCAGCGAGGTGTAGCTCAGATGCAGGCCGAGCATGATCAGCGCGAGCCCGCCGAGTGTCAGTCCGCCCAGCAGGATCTTGCGCGCGCCAAAATGATCGACGAGATAGCCGGTCGGCGCCTGCGTCAGCCCGGAGACGACGGCAGAGACGGTCAGCGCGAAGCCGAGCTCGACATAGCCGACGCCAAGCTGACCTTTCAGGAACGGGAACAGCATCGGCAGGACCAGCAGATGGAAATGGCTGATCCAATGCGCGATCGAAATCCCGGTCAGCGTGCGCAGCGCGCTGTCCGCCTTGCCTTGTTGCGGTGCGGCGAGAACGTCGACCATTGCAGTTCCGTTTTCACTCCCTGGAAGCGCGCAAACTATCGGCGACAGCGGTTATTTGTCCATGAACGCAGGCGCATGGCAGGTAGTGCGGGTGGGGGCTCCATCCTGGCTGTCGTCCCTGCCTAGTGCGCAATTGCGCACGGGCGCAGGGACCCATACCGCGGAATCTATCGGTCGTGGCGGCTGATCGCAGTACCGAACGGCGATCTCCTGCCAAACTGCTCCCTGTGGTTATGGGTCCCTTGGGTTCGCAAGGACGACAGCGGAGAGTGGGGCGCCAGCGTCCGTCAAATCCGGGAATTACACGCTCACAACGGCTCGTCATCATTCCCGTAACGATCGCGCTTCGGCGTGGCGATGTCGCCGTCCTCGTCATCGTCGTCGATGTCGCGCGGAAGCTTGGGCTTCTTCGCCTTGTCGTCCGCGGTCTTCGTCTTCGGCGGTTCGATCGGTTTGCCGGTCTTGTTCTCGGTCTTGGCCATGGCTGGTCCCGGATGGTGATGCTGCATCGAACCTACCCGCAAAACATGTGCAGTTCCTGACTTATCTCAAGCCCGTGACGATGAACGTCAGCCGTGCACCACCGGCCCGCCCGCCTTCTTCCAGGCATCGATGCCGCCGGCGATGTGCGCGGTGTTGCTGAGACCGGCTTCCTTCGCAGCCGCAACAGCCATCGCCGAGCGCTCACCGAAGGCGCAGAAGAACACGACGCGGCGCCCGGTAGCGGCGGCGACCTCGCGCAGCATGCCGCCGGGCTTGAGGCTCTCCTCGACCGACGGATAGGGCGTGTGCAGCGCGCCTTCAAGCATGCCGTGCTTCGTCCGCTCATTGGTCTCGCGCAGATCCACCAGCAGGATATCGGGCCGGCCGAGCGAGTGGATCGCCTCGACTGCGCTGAGCGCACGGCCCTCCTTCTCCAGCTCTTCCTGGTGCAGGCCGACCCGCATGTTGGCCGGCACCGCCACGTCCATCATCTTCGGATTGGGCAGCTTCAAATTCGCCATCAGCTCGATATAGTCGTCGACCGAGCGCACCTGCAGCCGCGGATTGTAGCGCTTCTCCTCGCCGATGGTGGAGACGGTGTCGCCCTTGTAGTCGTGCGCCGGAAACACCATCGTCTCGTCAGGCAGCTTCAGCAGCCGGTTGAAGATCGATTCGTACTGTGCGCGCGACGAACCGTTCTGGAAATCGGTGCGGCCGGTGCCGCGGATCAAGAGCGTATCGCCGGTGAAGACGCGGTCGCCCATCAGATAGGAATAGGAATCGTCGGTGTGGCCGGGCGTGTACATCACATCGAGCGACAGTCCCTCGATCGTCACCTTGTCGCCGTCGGCAACGCGCATCGCCACCACGTCGGCCTTGGTCTGGTCCCCCATCACGGTCATGCAATGGGTGCGGTCGCGCAATTCGCCGAGGCCGGTGACGTGGTCGGCATGCAGATGGGTGTCGACCGCCTTGACCAGCTTGAGGTCAAGCTCGCGCAGCAATTGGCAATAGCGATCGACCTTCTCCAGCACGGGATCGAGGATCAGCGCCTCGCCGCCGGGGCGGCTGGCAAGGACGTAGCTGTAGGTGCCCGAAACGCTGTCGAAGAGCTGGCGGAAGATCATGGCGGGATCCGGCGTGGAGTAATTTCGAGGATTCTACTACGCCCGAGGCCAAGAAGAGAAGTAATGTACTGTTGAATTAAGAAAATTTAGAAGATTTTTATTGCGGGGTTGGTGCTTGGGTGGGTTGGGTCGATGGCCGGTCCCCCAAGCTCCGTGTCGTCCCTGCCTAGTGCGCAATTGCGCACTAGGCAGGGACGACAGGGGAGTGTGACGCGACGGCGCCCCTACGGCCTCACCACCAAGTACCCATTCTCCACCAGAAACAGGATCTGCCCGACACCCACCTGCACCGGCGTCGCTGCCGGAATGAACTCCGGCCGCTTGCCCGTCTCCCGCTCGATCGTGTCGACCGTGTTGAGGCAGATGTCGAACCGCACGCCCTGTGCGATCAGGCTCTCGACCTGCTTGCGGCGCTCGCTGCCGGACAGCAGCAGATCGATGCCGGGACCGAAGGCGACGACCTCCACGGCGATCTTGTCGGGGTCGTACGCCTTCAGAAGATTATTGGCGACGCTCAGCACCAGCGCCTGCTTCCTGGCATCGCCATCTGAGAGCTGCAGCACGATCTTGTGCTCGGCGAACGGCTTGTCCTGGAGCGGCGGCACTTGCTGCGCAAAAGCGAGCGGCGCGACCAAGACGAGCAGCGCCAGCAGCATCGCGCGAATAAACTGCAACCGCATCATCCCTATCCCGCAACGCCTGGATTGCCGTCGACGCCCCTGAGCGAGACGCCGCTGCCGAGGCGCTCCTGAAACATCCGGCCCGAGCGTAGATATTTGCCGACGACGTCCCACACCGGCGCACCCTGCTGGCCATTCACAGAGGCCCAGCCCGCGACCTTGTAGCGCCTGGCAGCACTGAGCGCCTTGCCGTTGGCGAGCTTGAGCTCGGAGATGCGGCTGCCGATCGCGTTGGTGGGGTTGCAGGAATAGCTGAGCCCACCGGCGCGCACCATGTCGCCGCCCTGCTGGTAATAGGGATCGGCGTTGAAGAGATTGTCGCAGATGTCTTCCAGCACGTCCTTGATCTCTGCGCCGGTCATCTCCTGCACGTAGGTCTCGGGATAGGTGATGGCGGTCTCCGCGAGCACATCCTCCATGGTCATCGGTTGGCCCGACAAGGCCGTGACGCCCCAGCGGAAGCCCGGCGATAGCGCGATCTCGGCGTCGAGCTCGGTGCGCAGCGCGGTGCAGATCAGCTCGTCGATGGGACCGGCGAAATTGTCGCGGCGATAGAGCAGCCGGTCGGGCGTTGCGATCTTCTCCGACCAGTCGGTCACATGCGGTGCACGCAGCTTTCCGATCAGCTCGGCCATCGCAGGGTCGGGCTTCAGCAGTTCGGAATAGACCGGCAGCAGATGATATTTGACGTCGCTGACCTTGCCCTTGTCGAGCGCGAGGTCGAGCACGCCCAAAAACTTCCCGTTGGAGCCAGCATTGGTGACGAACGTCGTGCCGCCAGCGTTCTTCACGGCGATCGGTTGCGGCACGGCATCATGGGTGTGGCCGCCGAGGATGACGTCGATGCCGGTGACGCGGCTTGCGAGTTTGAGGTCGACGTCCATGCCGTTGTGCGACAGCAGAATCACCGCATCGACCTTGTCGGCGCCGCGCAACGCATCGACATGCTTCTGCAGCTCTTCCTCGCGGATGCCAAAGGTCCAGTCCGGCGTGAAGCGCTTGGGATGCGCGATCGGCACGTAAGGAAAGGCCTGGCCGATGATCGCGACGCGATGGCCGCCGAGCTCCTTGATGGTCGACGGCTTGAACACGCGCCCTGTCGCCTTGTCGAAGGCGGCGGCGTCGTTGAACGCGGCTTCCTCGGTCAGGAAGACGTTCTGTGCCAGAAACTCACCCTTGAAGCGCTCGAGATTGTCCCGCAGCACCTGCTCGCCGTAGGTGAACTCCCAATGCCCGGTCATCGCCTCGATGCCGAGCAGATTGGCGACCTCGACCATGTCGCGGCCCTGCATGATGTTGGCGAGCCCGGTGCCCTGCCAGAGATCGCCGCCGTCGACCAGCATGGCGTGCTTGTCGCCGACATCGCCGCGCAGGCGGTCGATCAGCGTCTTCAGATGGGCGAAGCCGCCGAGCTTGCCGAAGCGTCCGGCGGACTTTTCGAACTCGACACAGGTGAAGGCATAGGCATCGGCGCTGTCGGGCCGGATGCCAAAGTGCTCCAGGAAAGCGTGGCCGACCAGATGCGGCGGTCGTCCCGCCATCTCGCCGATGCCGATATTGACGCTGGGCTCGCGGAAATAGACCGGGTTGAGCTGCGCATGCGTGTCGGTGAGGTGCAGGATCCGCGCATTGCCGAACCGCTCGATGTCGTAAATGCTCGCGGTCTCGGCGCCGCGCGCAAAGCGCGGCAGCACAAGCGATGCGGTTGCGGCGGCTGTACTCTTCAAAAAGTCGCGGCGGCGGATCGCCATCCCAAATCTCTCCGCGCCTATTCTTGGCAGTTCGACGGTTCCATCGCGCTTTACTCTAGCGGATTTCCATCGCCTTCCAGGCCTCTTTTTCAGACGTGGCCTGGAAGATGGATGCTTTCGCCAGTGCTTCAGCTTCCTTGGCCGCGGCCATGGCACGGTCGAAATCGCCGCCATCGCCCGCCTTCCTGGCGGCCGCCAGCGTCGAGACGGTCGTGGTCCACTGGTTGCGCATGCCGGCTGCCTCCTTGGACGCAGTCTCCGCGGCAGCATAGGCCGCTTTGTAGTCTGCCTCGGTTGCCGCGCGCGCCATCGGCGCGAAGCTCACGGCCAGCAACATGGCGAGGGGAAGTGACCGCTTCATGGCCGCGCTCCGGGTCCCGAAATCGGCAGGCCGTTGGCGACGTAGGAGAGGAAATATTCGACGTCGCGATATTCATCCGCCTGCGGCTCCAGCGGAACCGCGCGGGTCTGGCTGTTGCAGGTGATGAAGCGGCGGCTGGTGGTGCCCATGCCGCTCCATTCGGAGCGGTAGATCGGCATTGCGTTTAGGATGCCGAGCGCCGGCGCCAGGATCTCGGCGCGGATGCGCTCGCCCGGGCTCTGCACATGGCAGCTTGCGCAGGAGAAATTCATCTGGCCGCGGCGGGTGTAGAAATAGCGCTTGCCGTTTTCGAACGCTTCCAGCGCGCGGGGATCATCCGGGATCTTGATGTCCATCAGCTTGCCGCGCGAAGTGACCGCCATATAGGCGGCCAGCGAGGCCATCTCGTCCTTGACGTAGGAGTAGGGTGCCTCGCCATTGGCCTCGCGGCAGCGGTTGAGCGCGAGCTCCAGCGTGACGACCTTGCCTTCCTTGGTGTCGAAATAGGGATAGTTCTGGCGAATGGCGATGCCGCGGTTCGGGAAGCAGTCGGCGTAGGTCTTGCCGTTCTTGAACGGCGTTGCAAACATGTCTCTGCCGGCGTCGAGTGCGAACTCGTAGGGCGGAAACTCTTCCTTCTCCTGCCACTGCCGCCTCATGTCCTCGTTCATGGAATAAGGGCCGTTGACGAAATCCTCGTGCTTCACGTTCGGAAACTTCTGGAAGAAGAAATTCTGGAACGCTTTGGCGTCAGCGACGGGATCGACCTTGTCGGCGGCGACCACGCGCGGGGAGGTGAGTGCGAACGCGACCAGCGCCGCGCTCAACGAACCAAGCAGGAGGGCGGTGCGGGCCTTCATCACGCGATCTTCGCGGTGGTCTCGTCGGATCCACCTTTGTTGTCGGTCCAGGATATCTTGAGATCGTCGCCCTTCTTGGCGCCCTTGAAGCTGAACTTGACGTAGGGGTCCTTGGAAATCGCGGTGCCCCAATTGGCGACAAACACGTCCTTGCCGTTACATGCGAACTTCAGCTCCTGGATGTAGTGCGCGGGGATCAGCTCGCCCTTGGCGTCCTTGACCAGGCCGGTGTCCATGGGGTGCTGGATCAACGTCTGGACCTCGGTGATGTCGCCGTTGGATGTTGCGCGGACGCGAATGCTGGATGCCATGTTGAGTCCCCTAACCGCCGCAGCCGCCGACGGTGACCTTCACTTCCTTGGTCGCGCTATAGAGCTTGCCGTCGGCTTCCACGATTGCGGTCACGTTGCTGGTCTTGGCCATCTTCAGGCGATTGGCGACAGCGGGAATGGTGCCGTCGGGAATCTTGTAGGATGCCGCCAGCGCGTTCGGGTTGTCGGCGACGAAGAACGAGATCGAGGTGACCTTGTCCAGCGTCGTCGTCACAGAGATCGGCACCACGCCGCCATTCTCGGCGATCTCGGGCGCATCGAGCTTGATCTTGTCGGACGGCTCGGCGGTCTTGCCATAGAGCGCCTTGATCGCGTCGGCCTCGTTCTTCAGCTTGAACGCCTCTTCCGGATATTTGTCGTTGGCCGCGGCGCGCGCGGGCGTAAGCGGCAGATTGCCGAGGCCGATCAGCGCGACCGAAGCCGCCCCCTGAAGGATCAGGCGCCGCGTCGGATGAGGGCCGGTATGTGTGGTCATCTCAGGTCTCCTGGGCCCGCCGTTACAGCGTCTGCAGGAAATCAACGATCGCGCTGATCTCCTGGTCGGTCAAAAGCCGGTTGCGGCCGAACGGCGGCATCATGGTCTGCGGGTTGCGCTTGGTCTCGTCGAACAGGATCGCGACCAGCTCATTGCGGTCGGGGTATTTTGCCTTGATGTCCTTCAGCTCCGGCCCGATCGTGCCCGGCAAATCACCGCCCTTGATGGCGTGGCAGGTCAGGCAATTGCCCTTGCCGCGATCGAAAGCGAGCTTTTGGCCTTCCGCGATTGCGGACTGCGCCCACGCCGGGTGTGCGGCGAGGCCCGTGAGGACGGCCAGCGCGAGGAGCAAAGCGGGCTTGCGAGGAAAGGCGGTCAAGGCGTCGTTCCGAGGCTCATGATGTCTGTAAAAGATAGTGTTCAAAAGCACAAAGGGCATGCCCTGACAATCAAGACTATGCAGGGCGCAAAATGGCGTTAATATCTTCCGCATTGCAACTGAATAGATAGATCGTTCAAGCTGGCTTTGATCGGCACTTGTTGGGGGCGTTTTGCCCTTGTTGCGTTTTCGTGTGCTTTCTCATTTTCCGGGGACATCAATTGGCTGAATATGTCGTTGAATTTGGCAGGGACGGCGGGAGGGTCGAATCCGACGGCCGTCTCGATGCGCCGGCCTTCCATCGCAATCACGAGCCGCTCTGGGCGGCGCTCGAAAAACATCTCATTGGGCGGTCGGGCGACGTGGTCGAGCTCGGCAGCGGAACCGGCCAGCACGTGGTCCATTTCGCCCGCCAGACACCTGATCTCGTCTGGTGGCCGAGCGATCTCAACCAGCGCCATGTGAAGAGCATCGAGGCCTGGCGCGTGCATGCAGGGCTGGCCAATGTCCGCTCGCCGTTGCGGATCGATCTCGTCGATCCCGATTGGTGCCCGGAGATGAAGAGCGGGCAGGGGCCGAACAATCTCGCGGCCGTGTTCTGCGCCAATGTCATCCACATCGCGCCCTGGACCGTGGCCGAGGGCCTGTTCGCCGGCGCCAGCCGATATCTGCGATCCGACGGCCAGCTGTTCCTCTACGGCCCGTTCAAGCGCGACGGCAAGCACACCGCGCTCAGCAACGCCGTGTTCGACACCTCCTTGCGCGAAGGCAATCCCGACTGGGGCGTGCGCGATGTCGGCGATGTCGTGGCGCTCGGGCGCGGTGCGGGGCTTCGTCTCATCGATACCATCGACATGCCCGCAAACAATCTGACGCTGGTGTTTTCGCGAGGGTGAGGCGCGACGCCATCACACCTCGCCGTCCGGCCATCCGATCTTCTCCTTCAAGAACTGAAATCCGAGCACCTGGAAGCCGGCGCGCTCCTTGTTGTCCTTGCCGTAGCCGTGGCCGCCGGCGGCCGGCTCGTAGAACCAGGCCTCGTAGCCCATCGCCTGCAGCTTTGCCGCCATCTTGCGCGCGTGACCGGGATGGACACGGTCGTCGCGCCGCGTCGTGGCGATCAGGATCGGCGGATAGGGCTGGCCGGGTTTTGCGTTGTGATAGGCGGAGTAGGTCTTCAGCCACTCCCATTCCTCGGGCTTGTCGGGGTCGCCATATTCCGCGATCCAGCTCGCGCCGGCGAGCAGTTTTGTGTAGCGCCGCATGTCGATCAGCGGGATGGTGCAGAACAGCGCGCCGAAGCGCTCGGGGTAGCGCACCAGCATGTTGGTGATCAGGATGCCGCCGTTCGATCCGCCTTGCGCGGCGATTCGTTTTGGCTGGGTGACGCCGCGGCGCACGAGATCGGCGGCGACTGCCGCGAAATCGTCATGCGACAGCTTCTTGCCGGCGTATCGCCCGGCATCGTGCCAGCGCGTGCCGAACTCGCCGCCGCCGCGCAAATTGGCCTGCACCGTAGTGCCGCCGCGCTCCAGCCACAGCTTGCCGAGTGACGAATCGTAGTGCGGCTTCACGGCGAGCCCGAAGCCGCCATAGGCGCTCATATAGACCGGCGCATCGCCGGTCTCACCTGCAGGGCCGGTCTGCACATAGGGAATGCGCTCGCCGTCGATCGAGATCGCCTCGTGCTGGGTGACCACGAGGCCGTCGGCGTTAAACGTCTTCGGCGCCTGCTTCAGCACGGTCGGACTTGCGACGCCGCGCTCGATCAATAGCAGCGAGGGCGGCGTTAGCGGGTCCTGCACATTGGCGAGCAGGTCGCCATTGCTCCCGGACGAATGGCGATCGAGCGGCCAGACGTCGACGACGCCGATCTCGGGAAGACCGCCGAGCGTCTCATGGCTCCAGCCGGCTGCTGATGGTGTGCAAATCTCGAATCGCGGCTTCAATTCGTCGAGGATCGACAGCACCAGTCTGCCTGCAACCCAGAAAAAGCCCTGTAACGCTCGTCGCGGCCCGGGCTCGAACAGAATCGTGAAGTCGCGGCTGCCGACGAGGAACGCCGAGAGCGAAATGCCGAGCACGGCGTCGGCAGCATAGCTTCGCCCGCCGACCGACCAGTCTGTGCGCAGTTTCATCGCGAACCAGTCGCCATGCGCCTGCATCCAGATGCCGGTCGGCAGATCGAGCTTCGTCGTGGAGCCGGCCTCGTCGCGCAGCCAGATGCCGTAGTTGAAGAAGTCGATCTGGTCGATGATCCAGGCGCGCGGCTGCGCGCCGGTATCGTCCACGCTGCCGAAGATTCCCATATGATCGGCCGTGGTCTCGAGAATCGTCTGCGCCTGATCCGCGCTCTCGCCTCGCCGCCACAGGCGAACGGTCCTCGCATATCCGGAGCTCGTCACCATGTCCTCGCCATAGGCGCTGGACAGCAGCAGCGTGTCCGGATCGAGCCAGTCGACGCCGCCCTTGGCCTCCGGCAGCGTAAAGCCCTCAGCAACAAAGCTCTTCGTATCCGCGTCGAATTCACGCAAGGTGACGGCGTCGCTGCCGCCGCGCGACAGGCTCAAGATGGCCCGCGAGCTTGCTGGTTGCGAGCTGATCGAACTCAGCAGCCAGTCTTCGCCTTCGTTCGCGGCGAGCTTGTCGATATCCAGCATGATATCCCACGCTGGATTGGGCTTACGAAACTCCGCGAGCGTGGTGCGTCGCCACAGGCCGCGTGGATGCTCGGCGTCCTTCCAGAGATTGTAGAGATAGCCGCCGCGCCGTCCCACATAGGGAATGTTGTCCGGGCGATCGTAGATCGCCGCAAGGATGTCACGATCACGTTCGAACGCCGTGCCGGCGAATCTGTCCAGCGTCAGGCGGTTCTGCTTCTCGACGAAATCGAGCGCGCGTGCGCCTTCGACCTCCTCCAGCCAGAGCCAGGGATCGTCGTCGGGAGCGCCGAGCGTAGGCCTGTTATCGACGGACATGAACAAGACTCCCTGAGATCGCGCGGCGGATAGGATTTGATCGAGCGCAAGCCGTCAAGAGCGCGGGTCGCGGTATGGTCCATCCGATTGCGTCAGAGGCATGGCCTGCGCCCGTTTGCGCCGGTTGCCCGCCCTCCCGCGCCCCTCCATAGTGGCGGGAATCACCAAGGCTTTTGCTAAAAAAAGGCTTTTGCTTAAAACACCCTGCGGGCGGAAATGCCGATGTTAGACGTGACTTCAGCCAATGAGATTGCCGACGACGTCCGCGTGCGCGGCAATGTGGTGCGCCTCGCCGCAGCCCAGGCGCTGACCGGTGCCAATTCGGCGGTGATCTTTGCGACCGGCTCGATCGTCGGCGCCACGCTCGCGCCCGACATGTCGCTCGCGACCGTGCCGCTGTCGATGTACGTGGTGGGCCTGGCCGCCGGCACGCTGCCGACCGGCGCGATCTCGCGCCGCTTTGGCCGCCGCTGGGCTTTCGTCATCGGCACCGGCCTTGGCACGCTCACCGGTGTCATCGGCTCGTTCGCAATCCTGCACGCCTCGTTCGCGCTGTTTTGCGCGGCGACCTTCCTCGGTGGTCTCTATGGCGCGGTGGCGCAATCCTATCGCTTCGCCGCGGCCGACGGCGCCAGCACCGCCTATCGGCCCAAGGCCGTGTCGTGGGTGATGGCGGGCGGCGTGTTCGCCGGCGTGCTCGGTCCGCAGCTGGTGCAATGGACCATGGACATCTGGTCGCCCTATCTGTTCGCCTTCAGCTTCCTGGTGCAGGCCGCCGTCGCGCTGATCGCGATGGGCATCGTCGCCGGCGTCGACATGCCGAAGCCGGCCCCTGCCGACCTGCACGGCGGACGGCCGCTGCTCACCATCGTGACCCAGCCGCGCTTCATCGCGGCCGCCCTTTGCGGCGTCATCTCCTATCCCATGATGAACCTGGTGATGACCTCGGCGCCGCTCGCCATGAAGATGTGCGGCCTCAGTCTGTCCGATTCCAATTTCGGCATTCAATGGCACATCGTCGCGATGTACGGCCCGAGCTTTTTCACCGGTGCGCTGATCGCGCGCTTCGGCGCGCCGAAGATCGTTGCTGCAGGTTTGCTGTTGGAAGCGGGAGCGGCCGGCATCGGTCTCTCCGGCATCACCGCGATGCATTTCTGGGCGACTCTGATTGTGCTCGGGGTGGGCTGGAATTTCTCCTTCATCGGCGCCTCCGCTTTGGTGCTGGAGACGCATCGCCCGCAGGAGCGCAACAAGGTGCAGGCCTTCAACGACTTCCTGGTGTTCGGCATGATGGCGATCGGCTCGTTCTCCTCCGGGCAATTGCTCGCGAATTACGGCTGGTCCGCGGTGAACATGGTGGTGTTCCCGCCTGTGGCGATCGGCCTCGTCGCGCTCTCGCTGGCGTCCTGGGCCCGCCGCCGCAGGGCGCGGCTCGCGTCGGTCATGGGCGAGTTCCCGGACGCAATTTAAGTGGCGGGAGGATGTCAGCAACGTTGATACTTCGATCGTCGTCGAAGTGATTTTCTGTTCCCGCATCGATACATGATGGGCGTCATGGACAGAAAATCACAATGCGGGGGACGCGAAGGAGAAGCGCCAATGCTCGACAATCCCGAGCACAAATCCCCGATCGACGAATCCTCGCTCCGCTACGAAGGCTGGCGCATCGTCGCGGTCTGCTTTCTGCTCGCGACCTTCGGCTGGGGCCTCGGCTTCTACGGCCAGAGCGTCTACGTCGCCGAGCTGCAGCGCGCGCGGGGCTGGCCTGCATCGCTGATCTCCTCCGGCACCACGTTCTTCTATCTGTTCGGTGCGCTGCTGGTCGTCTTCGTCGGCGAGGCCGTCCGGAAATACGGCCCACGCCTCTGCCTGATCGCCGGCACGCTGGCGATGGCGGCCGCCGCGGTCGCCATCGGCGCGGTGCGCGAGCCCTGGCAGCTTTATCTGGCGGATGCCGTGCTCGCCTTCGGCTGGGCCGGCACGAGTCTGGCCATGATAACCAACACGATCAGTCTCTGGTTCGACCAGAAGCGCGGCATGGCGATCAGCCTGGCGCTGAACGGTGCCAGTTTCGGCGGCATCGTCGGCGTGCCGCTGCTGGTGACGATGATCAGCCATATCGGCTTCGGAAACGCGATGTTCGCCACTTCCGGCGCCATGCTGGTGCTGCTTCTGCCGGTGATTCTCCTCGTCGTCGGCCGGCCGCCCGATCTCCATGGCTGGCGTGGGGCGGCGAAGCCAAAACCGCAATCATCGGCAGAGATCCGCTCCCGCGCGCTGCGCGATGTCGGTTTCCTCACGGTGACGATTGCGTTCGCACTGGTGCTGTTCGCGCAAGTTGGCTTCATCGTGCACCTGATCTCGTTCCTCGATCCCATCATCGGCCGCGAGCGCGCGGCAGTTGCGGTCGCGGTGCTGACCGCGATGGCGGTGATCGGCCGCGTGCTGTTCTCGATGGTGATCGACCGCCTCAACCAGCGGCTGGCATCGGCGCTGTCGTTCCTGAGCCAGGCCGCCGCGCTGTGCGTCGTCATCAATCTGCACAATGATTACGCGCTGATCGCGGCCTGCGCCGTGTTCGGCTTCTCAGTCGGCAATCTCATCACGATGCCGTCGCTGATCGTGCAGCGGGAGTTCGACTCCGCCTCGTTCGGCGTGCTGATCAGCCTGAATACCGCGATCAACCAGGTGACCTACGCGTTCGGCCCCGGCGTGGTCGGCTTTCTGCGCGATTGGTCCGGGGGCTATTCGTTGCCGTTCTATCTCTGCATTGCGCTGGAGGTGGTGGCGGCTGTGCTGATCATGGTGCGGGGGAAGCCGCGGGCGAAGACGCTGTAAAGAGGCGATGGCGCTTCCACAAACTCCGTCATTGCGAGGAGCGCTTGCGACGAAGCAATCCAGACTGCTTCCGCGGAAAGATTCTGGATTGCTTCGCTACGCTCGCAATGACGGGGAGAGAACCGAGCTCACGCCTCCCGCTGCTTCAGCAACCCCTCCACATCCAGCCGCTTCGTGAACATCGCGAGCTTTCCATCCGGCCCGATCGGCCATTGCTCCCGCGGCTTGTCCCAATACAGCTCCACGCCGTTCTCATCGGGATCGCGCATATACAGCGCCTCGGACACGCCATGGTCGCTGGCGCCGTCCAGCGCAATCCCGGCCGTCAGCACCCGGTGCAGGGCGTCCGCCAGCGCGGGTCGGGTCGGATAGAGGATCGCGGTGTGAAACAGTCCGGTGGTGCGCGGCGGCGGCGGTGAGCCGCCCTTGCTCTCCCAGGTGTTGAGCCCGATGTGGTGATGATAGCCGCCGGCGGAAATGAAGGCAGCGCCCGAGCCCATGCGCTGCATCAGCTCGAAACCGAGCACGCCGCAATAAAAGCCGAGCGCGCGATCGAGATCGGCGACCTTGAGGTGGACGTGGCCGATCCTGGTGCCGGCGGCGACGGCTGAGGCTTGCGACATGGTATTGCTCCGTTGATCAACACCACATAGTGCCGGCTTCGGGACAGTTCTACCAGCCTATCCCGAAACCCAGCGTTTCCGGATGCGCAATTGCGCGTCCGGATACGCAATCAAGACAGCTCCGGCACCTCGCCCTCCGGCAGCTCGAACTCAAACGTATTCAGCGTCATCGACACCATCGTGTAATAGCCGCAGAGGCCAATCATCTCCACGACGCCGCGCTCGCCAAGCAGTTTGACGGCGTCATCGTAGAGTCCCTTCTCCACGCCGTGGCCTTCATGCAGCGACTTCGCGAGGTCGTAGATCATCTTGCCCTTGGGATCATCGAACTCCGGCGTGCGGCGATCTCGAATCGCGTCGATGATGTCAGGCTTCATACCGCCCGCAAGCGCGAGCCGCTTATGCGCATACCATTCGTAATGCGCGGTCCAGTGCCGCGCCGTTACCAGGATCGCGATCTCCGAGAGCTTGGCCGGGAAGATCGTATCGTAGCGCAGGACCTCGCCGAGCCGCGTGGCGTGGCGCGCCATGTCGGGGCTGTTGAGCCAGGCCATCATCGGCGCCGGCGGCTTGCCGCGTTTTCCGGCAATCGATTCGTCATAGGTCTGCCGCTGGCTCTCGTTCATTTCGCCAGGCGAAAGAAGTTTCAGGCGCATTCTCGTTTCCTCTTTGTTTTCAAGCACCGTCTCGGTGGCGACTATAGCGGATGACGGGCTGTGGAAGTGGTTGAATTCCGCAGTGCGATGGCCCAGAGTCGCGCCCAACAAGTCGATTGTGATTGATGGAAACGACCAATGACTGACTCCAAAACCAGCGAGACTGAAACCGCCGATCTCGAAACATTCCGCAGCGAAACGCGCGTCTGGCTCGAGGCCAACTGCCCGCCGGAAATGCGCAAGCCCGCGACGTCGGACACCGACGTGTTCTGGGGCGGACGCAACGCGAAATTCGCGTCCGAGCCGCAGCGCATCTGGTTCGAGCGCATGCGCGACAAGGGCTGGACCGTGCCGGATTGGCCGAAAGAATACGGCGGCGGTGGCCTCAGCGCGGCCGAGCACAAGGTGCTGCGTGCCGAAATGGGAAGAATCGGCGCGCGCCCGCCGCTGTCGAGCTTCGGCATCTGGATGCTCGGGCCGGCGCTGCTGAAATACGGCAACGAGGCGCAGAAGAAAGAGCATTTGCCAAAAATCGCCGCGGGCCTGATCCGCTGGTGCCAGGGCTATTCCGAGCCGAACGCCGGCTCCGATCTCGCTTCGCTGCAGACCCGCGCCGAAAGCGATGGCGACGATTTCGTCATCACCGGGTCGAAGATCTGGACGTCGTACGCCAACTACGCCGACTGGATCTTCTGCCTGGTGCGCACCGATTCGGCCGCGAAGAAGCATGACGGCATCAGCTTCATCCTGTTCGACATGACGTCCAAGGGCGTGACGACCAAGCCGATCCTCTTGATCTCCGGCTATTCGCCGTTCTGCGAAACCTTCTTCGATGGCGTCCGCGTGCCGAAATCGCATGTGGTCGGCACCGTCAATCGCGGCTGGGACGTCGCGAAATATCTGCTGCAGCACGAGCGCGCGATGATCTCCGGCATGGGCGAGCGCGGCGTCGGCCGTCCGCTCGGACAGATTGCAGCCGACTCGGTCGGTACCGATCCCCAAGGCAAGCTCGACGATTCCATGCTGCGCGGCCGGATCGCAAGCTTCGACGTCGACGAGGCCGCGCTTGCAGCTTGCGCCGAGCGCGCAGTCGATCTCGCCAAGGCCGGCCAGGCGCATCCGGCGTTCTCGTCGGCGATGAAATATTACGGCACCGAACTCAACAAACGCCGCTACGAGATCCTGATGTCGGCCGGCGGCGTCGATGCGCTGGAATGGGAGAGCGAGCGCTCGCGCCAAGGCGCCCGCCCGCGCGCCTGGCTGCGCACGAAGGCCAACTCGATCGAGGGCGGCACCACCGAGGTCATGCTCGGCATCGTCGCCAAGCGCATCCTGGATCTGCCGGGGGCTTGAGGCGGGCCCTCACCACCTGTCATTCCGGGGCGCGCAACGCGCGAGCTAAGATGCGCAATCGCGCATCTGAGAATCCATACTCCCGATCGTGGTTATCGATTCCGGGCCTGGCCCTTCGGGCCATCCTGGAATGACGACGACAAATAGATTTCAAATCGGAAACACGCACATGGCCCTCGTCCTCACCGAAGAACAATCAATGCTCCGCGACAGCGCGCGCGGGCTGATCAGCGACAAGGCGCCGGTGTCGCACCTGCGATCTTTGCGCGATTCCAAAGACCCCACCGGCTTCTCCAAGGAGTTTTGGCACTCCTTCGCCGAGATGGGCTTTGCCGGCCTGCTGGTGCCGGAGGAGTTCGGCGGCAGCGGTCTCGGTTTCATGGAAGCCGGAATCGTGATGGAAGAGATCGGCCGCACCTTGATGCCGTCGCCGTTCCTCGCCACCAGCGTGGTTGCGGCCTCGGCGCTGAACCGTGGCGGCGATGCCGCGCAGAAATCCGAGTACCTGCCAAAGGTTTCCAACGGCTCGCTGCTCGCGACGCTCGCGATCGACGAGGGCGCAAAGCATCGCCCGCTGCAGACCAACTTGCGGGCCGTCCGCGCCGGCGACGGTTTCAAGCTCTCGGGTGCGAAGGCGCTCGTCGTTGACGGCCATGTCGCCGATCTCTTCATCGTCGCCGCGCGCTCGGCCGGCTCTGCCGGCGAGCGCGACGGGCTGACGCTGTTCCTGGTGAACCCCAAGGCCAAGGGCGTTGCGATCGAGCGCACTATCATGGTCGATGCGCACAATGCGGCGCGGATCGAGCTTTCCAATGTCGAGGTCAACGCCGACAGCGTGCTCGGCGAGGTCGATCACGCTGCGGCGTTGCTCGACGGCGTGCTCGATATCGGCCGCGGCGCGGTCGCCGCCGAAATGGTGGGCCTCAGCGACGAAGTGTTCAACCGCACCGTCGAGTATCTCAAGAACAGAAAGCAGTTCGGCAAGCTGATCGGCGAATTCCAGGCGCTCCAGCACCGCGCCGCCGAGCTCTATGTCGACATCGAGATCACCCGCGCCGCCACGATGAAGGCGCTGCAGGCGCTGGATGCCGACGTCACCAAGGCCGCCTCAGCCGTCGCCGTAGCAAAAGCCCGCGCCGGCACCACCGCGACACGCGCGGTGCAGGAAGGCGTGCAGATGCATGGCGGCATGGGTATGACCGACCAGTTCGACATCGGCTTCTTCATGAAGCGCGCCCGGGTGTGCGAGGAATTATTTGGCGACGCGAATTACCACACCGAGCAGCTGGCGAAGGCGCGGGGGTATTGAGGTGCTGCGTTGCGTCAGATTCAGTGTCATCGCCCGCCTTGTGCGCACTTGCGCACTGGGGCGGGTGATCCAGTCGCCGCGGCTTTTCCGCATACGATTGACGTCTCGGAATACTGGATCGCCCGGTAAAGCCGGGCGATGACGGTTGAGGGTGTGGGCACCGCCTGCCCCAAGCTCGTCATTGCGAGGAGCCCGCGACAAAATTGCGAAGCAATTTTGCGCTGGGCGACGAAGCAATCCAGAATCTTTCCGCGGTGATAGTCTGGATTGCTTCGCTTCGCTCGCAATGACGAAGTGACGCTACCTCATCGGCGGCGCGTACTGCACGCCACCTGCGTTCCACAGCTGGTTCATGCCGCGCGGGATCTTCAGCTGCGACTTGTCGCCGATATTGCGCTCGTACATCTCGCCGTAATTGCCGACGTGGCGGATGATGCGGACGACCCAGTCCTTGGTCAGGCCGAGCTGCTCGCCGTAATTGCCCTCGGTGCCGACTAGCCGCATCACTTCCGGCTTCTTCGACTTCAGTGCTTCGTCGATGTTCTCCGAGGTGACGCCGAGCTCTTCGGCGTTGATCATGGCGTAGAGCGTCCACTTCACGATCATCATCCAGTCGTCGTCGCGCTGGCGCACGACGGGGGCGAGCGGTTCCTTGGAGATCATGTCGGGCAGGATCATGTGGTCGCCCGGCTTGGACATGTTCAGCCGCAGCGCATAGAGCTGCGAGACATCGGCGGTCAGCGTGTCGCATTTGCCGGTGTCGTAGGCCTTCACCACGTCTTCCAGCTTGTCGAACTTCATCAACTCGTACTTCATGTTGTTGGCACGGAAGTAGTCGGCGAGGTTGAGCAGCGTGGTGGTGCCCGATTGCACGCAGACCTTGCTGTCGGCGAGGTCCAGCGACGTCTCCTTGTTGCGGGACCGCGGCACCATGAAACCTTCGCCGTCGTAATAGGCGACAGCCGGGAAGTAGAGATCGTAGTCGAGCTCACGCGACATGCTCCAGGTCGAGTTGCGCGAGAGGATGTCGACCTTGCGGCTCTGCAATTCCTTGAAGCGCTCGCTGGCATCGAGCGGAATGAACTTGGCCTTGTTCGGATCGTCGAAAATGGCGGAGGCCACCGCACGGCAGAAATCGACGTCGAAGCCCGACCAGTTGCCCTTGTCGTCGGGGATCGAGAAGCCCGGCAGGCCCTTGTTGACGCCGCACAGCACTTCACCGCGGCGCACGGTGCGCTTCAAGGTACGGGTGTCGTAGAATTCGTAGGTGATGGCCAGGGCGGCGACCAGCACGGCGACCGCGAGCCCGATCAGCAGGCCGCCTCGAAATGTGCGCATCATGTTGCTCTCTCGAATTAATCGGGAAAAGGAATTCTGGAAGAGGCGGGATATCTAGAGTTCGGGCTTCTGCCGGATGACAACCTTGGTGCCAACAGGGACGCGATCGTAGAGGTCGGCGACGTCATTGTTGACGAGACGGAAGCAGCCCGAGGACACCTTGGTGCCGATCGTATCGGGACGGTTGGTGCCGTGGATGCGGTAGACCGTGGTGCCCAGATACATGGCGCGGGCGCCGAGCGGATTGCCGGGGCCGCCGGCCATGAAGCGCGGCAGATAGGGCTGGCGCTGGATCATTTCCGACGGCGGCGTCCAGTCCGGCCACTCCTTCTTGTTGGTGATGTTCACCAGCCCCTGCCACTGAAAACCGTCGCGGCCGACGCCGATGCCGTAGCGGATCGCGCGCCCGCCGGGCTGCACCAGATAGAGGTGACGCTCGGTGGTCGAGATGATGATGGTGCCCGGCGCTTCGGTCGTGCGGTAGTACACGACCTGCTTCTGCCATTCCGGATCGAGCTGGTAGCTGTCGTCAGCGACCAGGCCGGGCTCGTCGCCGCGGTCCGGCTGCTGGGCGAAGGCGTATGGCGCGGACAGGATCAGTCCGATCGCAGCCACGAACGCCCCGGTCAGGCGACGAAAATCCGTCATTTCAAGCTCTCCCAGCTGCCACAGCGCAAATCGTCAGGAACCATCTGAACTCAGGGGCAGCTTCGTGGCAAGTTGATGGCGCGCCCAGCTGGTATGTCACGAGAATGCTTTGGTTTTTTGACGGGGCCCGGCAATGCCATGAACGGGGCATGGCGCGAAAAGCGGTGAGCTGGGCTCGATATGCTCCCTCCCCCGCTTGCGGGGGAGGGTCGGGGAAGGGTCGGGGAGAGGGTGTCTCCTCCAGGGAGACTCCCCAAGAGGAGAGAACCCTCACCCGCCGCTACGCGGCGACCTCTCCCGCAAGCAAGCAAGCGGGAGAGGCTCAGACCGAAGTCGGGGTGAGGCCAACTTCGCCAATAGGTTAGATCTGACTGGCCTCCGCCCCAATCCCGAGCCGCCGGACGATCTCGGCGCCCACCGCGCGGGCCTCGTTGCGCGAGCCGATGCGGGGGCTGCGGAACCTCCGCCCCGACCGCGATCGGATCGTTACGATGCAGTGCTCGTCCTCGGACCGGCCGCGGCGTTCGATCGTGATCGCTTTGACGTCCTGCCCTTCGATATGGTCGGCGCGCGGCGTGCCATTGCCCCACAGGCGTTCGACGCGAATGTCGCCCTCGCGAATGATCCAGAAGGCGCCGGTCACGAGATTGGCGAATCGGGTGACGCCGAACGCGGCGATCACGCCAAGCGGCAGCAGCATGATGTCGATCAAATTGGGCGGCAAGCCGCGCCAGAGCCGGTAGGCGTAGGGTGCGACACTCAGCGCGACGACGAGCAAGGCCGCGATCCGGATGTCTCGCTGGGAAAACGGCTCGACGGGTTCGCCGAGACGCATCTCGGGATTGCTGGCATCGAGCGGATTGACGGGAGCCTCGACGTCGGGAACGTCGAATTGCGCGGCGATCCGGGCCACGGTGTCACGCACATGCGTGACGTCGGCGAGGGGCGGCGATGTCAGGCGCTCGCCCGATGCAAGCGTGAAGGCCAACTGGAAGCGGGCTTTTGCTGTTTTGCTGCCGGGAACCTGAAGTCCTGCGATGTCGTCTTTCGCGACGATCCGTGTCTGGAGCTTCCCGAACGGACGCTGCCGTCCGATCAGGATTTCGTCCGGCGTGATGATCCACACCACTGCCGGGGTCAACATGACCGCGCCGACAAACGCGGCGCCCGCCAGCAGCGCGACCACGGAGATGAGCACCTCCAGCGCATCATACGTGAACAGCCCCGGCGTGAAACACAGCGCAACGGCCGCCGCAGAGCCGGCCACGACCAGCCGCTGCGCGATCGAGGAGCCTTCGCGAAGGCGGATGTCGTTGCTGGTCGTCGGGTCGTCCATTGCGGCAGCTGATGTCGAAGCCGCGAAACTCCACGGACGGGTCCGTGAAGTCAAGCAGCAACGCAAAGCCCCCGCGTGGGACTCAGCTGCTGGCGTTCAGCAGCTTTGCCACCGTGCGGTCGATTTCGTCGTAGCGGCCTTCGCCCTCGTGCTGGAACACGATCTTGCCGTTCTGGTCGATGATGTATTGCGCCGGCCAATATTGGTTGCGGTAGGCGTTCCAGGTTTTGGAATCATTGTCCTGCGCAACGGGATAGGTGATGCCGTGGCGCTTCAGTGCGGCCTGCACGTTGGACGCCGAGCGCTCGAACGGGAATTCCGGCGTGTGCACGCCGACCACGACGAGGCCCCTGTCTTTGTACTTGGCATAGAGATCGGTGACGTGCGGCAGCGTGTTGACGCAGTTGACGCAGCCATAGGTCCAGAAGTCGACCAGCACGACCTTGCCGCGGAGGTCGGCGATGTTGAGCGGCTTCGAGTTGAACCAGTTGCTGATGCCGGCGAAGTCGGGCGCGGTGCCCTGCGTCGCGGCTGCGACGGTGATCGGCGCCGCGTGCGAGGCTTCGTCGCAGACGCCCGGGATAACGGCGCCGGTGACGGCGAAGCCGATCAGTGCGGCAGAGACGGCGAGCAGTTTGAAAGTCATGGAAGCGTCCTCCGTTGAGTTTTTGGGGTGATCACAGGCCGATCTGGCCGGTCGGGTAGAATCCGGTGAGCCACGCCACGATCAGCGTGTCGTATTGGAAGTAGGCGGCGAGGGCGAAAGCGATCACGACCACGCCAAAGCCCTGCTGCAGGCGCGGCGAGATCCGGGCGAGGCTGCGCACGCGCGTGGTCGCGGCCTGTCCGCCATAGGCGATCGCCAGCATCGGGATCGCAGCACCGATCGCGTAGGCGACCAGCAGCGTGCTGGCCCAGGGCAGACTTTTCGAGGTCGCGACCAGCGTCAGGATCGAGCCGAGCACCGGGCCGGCGCAGGGTGTCCAGACCAGGCCCAGCGTAGTCCCGAGCACCAGACCGCCGAGCGCGCTTTCGCGCTGCATGCCGCCCGCATTGCCGAGATTGAGCCAGCCATTGAGCCGGATCGACAGCCATTCGAACGGTGCCGGCCACAGCATCAACAGGCCAAAGCCGAGCAGCAGGATCGAAGCCGCCTCGCGCAGCACATTCGGATCGAAATCGAACAGGCGCGTCAGCGCGCCGAGCAGCAGCGCGACCGCGGAAAAGGAGATGACAAAGCCGAGCGCGATCATCGCGGGCCGCAAATGCGAGGTCCGTCCGATCGAGGCGCCGAGCAGAATCGGCAACATCGGCAGCGTGCAGGGCGCCGCGATGGTGAGGATGCCGGCTAGGATGGCGAAAAGAAATTCGAGCATGGGGCACTCGTGATGGAGGTCACGAGGGCAGTTCGCGATGGGCGGGGCGGTCGTTACGCGGTGTCACGCGCTCGTGACGGGGAGGCGATATCTCGCAGCGACACCCCCCAAATACAAAACGACCCGGAGGGGGGCATCCCGTCCGGGTCGCTGGAGGTCTTGGGAGGTTTAACGAAACCGTATGTGATCTTTATAGGGACGAAGTTTTTCCGCCGGATGTTGTGGTTTGTTTCATTTGTTTCGCCGGCGGTAACGCTTCCGTGTCCAGGATGGGGCCGGCAATCCGGCCCTACCCCATTGAAATCCTTGATCTTAGGCGGCGAAACGGTCGACGCCGCAATTCTTAAGCAGATCGGCGAGCTGCTTGCGGGCGTAGAACATCCGGGTCTTCACCGTGCTCTGGGGGATGCCGATAATCTGCCCGACCTCCTCAACCGACTTCTCATGGTAGTAGACGAGGGTGATGATCTCGCGATGTGCGGGTGACAGTTTTTGCACGCACGCGCGCAGGATGGCGCTGGTGTCGCTGCGGTCGAGCGAGGTCTCGGGGGTGTCGCAACTGTCCGGGATCTGCCGCACGTCTTCCTGGTCGATGTCCTCGAAGCGGCGCTGGCGCATCGCGGTCAGGGCCTTGAAGCGGGCGATCGAGAGCAGCCAGGTCGAGACCTGCGAACGGCCCTGGAACTGGCCGGCGGTCCGCCAAACGTCCAGAAACACCTGGCTGACCAGGTCTTCCGCCGTGGTGGCGTCACGCACGATGCGCAGGATGAAGCGATAGACGCGCACATTGTGACGGCAATACAGAATGTGCATGGACGTCCGGTTGCCGTCGGCAATGCTCTCGAGGAGCATGTCGTCCGAGGTCGCCTGAGCGGCGATGATGCTCTGGCTGGCTTGGGCGTTGATGGCGATGACGTTCGGCATTGACTTAGCTCCCCGGTGCGCCGCAACCGAGCGGCGTTTCCTTGGACCAAAGTGTTAATGAGCCAACGTTTCGGGACGTCTGCACGAAAAGGGGAAAATGGTTTCGTGCGCCGCCAAATTGTTTCGTCGGACAAGCCGCGACGAAACATTCGAGGCAAAAAAGCGTGGAATTTCAATATGCGGAAAATACGGTAGCGGCGATTTGCACCAGGCAGAACGGCCGGGAACGTATTTTAGGGTCTTGCGTTCGTGACGCGCCACACACTCCGACGTCGTCCAGGACGACAATGGAGGGTGACGCCCCTACGCCTTCTCGCCCGCGGGCGAGAACAGATAGCCGCCGCCGCGGATGGTGCGGATCACGGCAGGCTTGGTCGGGTCGGGCTCGATCTTGCGGCGGATGCGCATGATGCGGAGGTCGACGGCGCGGTCGAAGGCTTCGGCGTCGCGCGCATTGGCCAACTCCAGCAGACGCTCGCGCGACAGCACGCGCTTCGGATTGGCCGCGAACACTTTTAATAGCCCGAATTCGGACGCAGTCAGCGGATGCTCGTTGCCCTCGTCGTCGCGTAGCGCCTGGGCTTCGAGGTCGAGCCATTTGGTGCCGAAGCGCACCAATTGATCCTTGTCGGATTTCGCCGCCGCCGTTTCCGTGGCCGCTGCCTTCACCGGCGCGCTCCGCCGCAGCACCGAGCGGATGCGCGCCATCAGTTCGCGCAGCTCGCAGGGTTTTGCGACGTAATCGTCGGCGCCGAGCTCGAGGCCGACGACGCGGTCGATCGGGCTCGCGGTCGCCGTGAGCATGATGACGGGCACGTTGATGCGGCTCTTGAGGTCGCGGATGATCGAGAGGCCGTCTTCCTCGGGCATGTTGAGGTCGAGCACGACGAGGTCGGGCATGCTGCCGTCAATCGCGGTGCGCAGGCTCTTTCCGCCGTCGCACAGCGTCACGGTGAAGCCGTGCATCTTGAGGTAATCGCCGACCATCTCCCGGGCCGGGGCCTCGTCGTCCACGATCATGATGTGCTGGCTTTGTGTCATGTCACTTCAGAATTTTGCAGATCTCGGTACTCAAATCACGGCATCTCGGTCGCGGGCAGGGTGATGGTGAAGGTCGAGCCCTTGCCCGGGCCGTCACTGTCGGCGGTTACCTCGCCGCCATGCATGTCGATAATACGCTTGACGATGGACAACCCAAGCCCCGTCGAGCTCTCGCCTGCCGTCGGTTTCGCGGATAGCCGCTGGAACCGGCCGAACAGGCGGCCGAGATCCTCCGGCGACAGGCCGGCGCCCTCGTCGCTGACCCGGATGACGGTGTCGTTGGCCTCATGGGTGACCGCAACGGTGATCTTGCCTGATATCGGCGAGTATTTGATGGCGTTGCTGATCAGGTTGTCGATGGCTTCGCGGATGCGGTCGGTGTCGCACATGGTGACGATATTGGCCGGCGCGGTGACGGTGATTGCCTGCTGCTTGTTGACGGCGAGCGGCTGGTTGGCCTCGGCGACCTCCTTCACCAGCGCTGCGACATCGACCGGTTCGCGGCGGATGGTGATGTCGAAGGCATCGGCCATCGCGTCCGAGATCAGATGGTCGACCATCGTGGTCAGGCGCTTGGTGGCGTCGCGGATGTGGTCGACCTGGGCGACCACGCCGCTCGACGAGGCGCCGGTCGAGATCAGCTCCTTCAGCATCTCGGTGCGGCCGAGGATGACGCCGAGCGGGTTCTTCAGATCGTGCGCGACCGTACCCAGAATCTCGTTCTTGAAGCCGTTGGCGCGCTGTAGCCGCAGCCATTGCGCCGAGAGCCGCCGATTGGCCTGCATCAGCGCGCGGGTGCGCTGGGCGACGCGGTCTTCCAGTTGCGTGTTGGCGGCCTGGAGCTGCTGGTAGAGGATGACGTTGTCGAATGCGATCGAGAGCCGGCTGGAGAAGATCTCGACCAGCGAGCGGTCGGTCTCCGACAGCTCGCGCTCGGCCTGCAGCAGCACCACGACCTCGCGGCCGCTTCCGGTGCGCAGATAGATCACGCTGCGGTGGTCGGCGAATTCGTTCTTGCGGCCCTGGAACGCGGCTTCGACCATCGCGCGCAGATCAGGGTCGAGCGCCTTCGACGACGTCGTGCCGATGAAGCGGCTGTAGCAGCCGCTGCCGGCGAGCACCGAGAGCTCGGGATCGACGCCGCCATTGTCGCGCAAAACCAGGATACCGGCGCAGTCGACATTGAGCAGCGAGGCGAGCTGGGTCAGCACGCCCTCGGCGAGCCGCTGCATCGACTTGAAGTCGTAGAGCGTCGAGGCGGCATCGATGATGATCTCGAGCCCGCGCCGTGTCTGCAACATGCGCTCGAGCTGCTGGTAGGAACGCAGCGCTGCAGTCAGCGAGGTGAACAGCTTGTCGGCGGTGAGCTCGGTCTTGGCCTTGTAGTCGTTGATGTCGTACTGAACGATCACGCGCCGCTCCGGCGCCTGGCCGGGCTGTCCGGTGCGCAGGATGATACGCACGGTCTCGTTCTTGAGCTCGTTGCGGATATATTCGACCAGCTCCAGGCCGGCGACGTCGGTCTCCATGATGACGTCGAGCAGCACCGCGGCGATGTCGCTGTGCGCCGCCATCAGCTTGCGACCTTCCGCCGCGGAATGGGCGGAGAGGATTTCCAGGCCCTGGCCGTTCAAGCTGTAGTCCGAGAGCGCGAAACGGGTGCCGTCATGCACGGCCGGATCGTCGTCGATGACGGCGATCTTCCATTTCCTGGTGTCCGTATCCTCCGACGCGGTACCGGTATCGTCGATCAGGTGGAGGACATCGTCCTGTTCGGCCATTGCGAAGTCCCGTCACTTTCTGTGCTTTGCGCGCCGCCCTTGGCGATCCGCGGCATGATAATCCGAAAAGTAGTGCCTTGTCCCAGCTTGGATTCCAGCATCATCCGTCCGCCTAGCTGCTGGGTGACGAGGTTATAGACGATATGAAGCCCGAGTCCCGTGCCACCTTCATTGCGCCGGGTGGTAAAGAATGGGTCAAAGGCCTGGCGCTGCACGTCGGGGGTCATGCCGGCCCCGTCGTCGGCGAAGATGATCTCGATATCGTCGGTGCCGCGCGGCCGCGCCGAGATGGTGATGGTGCCGGCGCGCCCGTCGGCGAAGGCGTGATTGGCGGCGTTGAGGAACAAATTGGTCAGGATCTGGCCGTACGAGCCGGGATAGCCGTCCAGCAGCAGCCCCTCGGGCACGTCGACCTTGAGCGTGGTCGGCGAGCGCTTCAGCACAGGCCTCAGGCTCGCGATGATCTGGTCGGTTGCTTCGCTCAATGAGAACTGCCGCCGCTCGGCATGGGAGCGGTCGACCGCGACCTGCTTGAACGACTGGATCAGCTCGCCGGCACGGGTGAGGTTGGCGACGAGTTGCTGCGAGGCGTCGCGCGAGGACTGCACGAATTCCTCCAGCTGCGAGCGGCGCAGGCCGCCATCGCCCCGGAGCTGGGCCTCGAAAATCTCGCTGCGTCGGGCAAAACTCGAAGCCACCGTCAGGCTGATGCCGATGGGGTTGTTGACCTCATGCGCGACGCCGGCGACGAGGCCGCCGAGCGCCGCGAGCCGCTCGGCGTCGATCAGATTCTGCTGCGCGGTGTTGAGCTCGAGCAGCGCGCTCTCGGCCTTTTCCTTCGAAGTCCGCAGCTCGTCCTCGGTCTCGCGCTTCGCGATCGCATTCTCGCGGAACACCTCCACCGCGCGCGCCATGGCGCCGACCTCGTCGCGCGCCTTGGTGCCCTGTACCTCGCGGCCGAGATCGCCGAGCGTGATCGCGCGCATCGCCGCCATGATCTGCTGCAGCGGCAGCCGGATCGACAGCGCGATCAGCACGCCGGCGGTGAGGATGATGCCGAGGAAGATCACCGCGATCGACAGCACCCGCCGTGAAATATCCGCCAGCGTGCGGTCGAACGTCTCCTGCGCCTTCTGCTCGCGCTGGCGCATTTTTGTCGAGAGATCGTCGATGGCGCCGATCGCCTCGGCCTGGCTGGCGTCGATGGTGTTGCGCAACAATTCGGTGCGGTTGGTCAGCTGCTCGGACAGCTTTGCAAAGCCCTCGCGCAGCGCCATGGTGCGGGCGCCGAGCTTTTGCAGCGCCATGCGCTGCAGGTCGTTGTCGGCGAGATCGATCATCACCGGAATGGTCTTCTCGATCGTCTCGGTGTTGCGGCGCGCATCGTCGGCCGCACCCGGCGACAGCGACAAATAGTAGGAATTGGCCGCGACCAGCATCGCGGTGAAGGCCTCGCGCGACTTGCCGAGCGAGGGCCAGATCAACGCGTCGCGATGGCCGGTCGCGCCCTCGATGATCGAGTACAGGCCCGCCATGTCTTTGGCCGGGCCCTGCACCTGCTCTTCATAGGTCCTGGCGATGGTCGCCTGCACGCTGCGCAGCTCGCCAAAGCCGTTGAGGAAGCGGTCAGTGGTGCGCTCCAGCTCCTCGACCGAGCCCGACAGCATCGGGTCCTTGGCGGCGCGGTCGGTCAGCGTGCCGAGCACGGCCTCGCGCAGCAGCAGGATCTCGGCGAACAGGTCCGGGCTCGGCTGGTTGATGTAGCGGTGGATCAGGTTCTGCAGGCGCCCGGTCTCGCTTTCGAGCAGCGCCAGAATGCGGTCGGACTCTCGCACCTGGCGGACGTCGTCCCAGGCCGAGCCCAAGACCTGCGCGCCGTTCCAGATCATCGCCACCAGCACGATCACCACGGCGGAGTTCAGCGCCGCGATCGACAGGATGCGCCAGCGGATCGGCACCGCCCGCAGCACGCCGACCAGCCGCGCGCGCATCCGCCCGATCGGCCCGGGCGGCCGCTCTGCGAGCTCGCTGCGTCCGGTCGCGATCAAGCGGCGTCACTCCACCTTGCGAATGCGTTCGATCAGCGCGGCCGCGGCGGGATCCTGCGCGGCCTTGGCGTAGATCGGCGCCATCGCGTCTTCGAACGGCATGCGGTCGATGTCCTTGATTACGGTGATGCCGGCGGCCTGCGCTTTGAGCTGCGACTGCTCCTCGAGGTCGCGCCATTTCTCGCGCATGAACTGGCTGGAGCGCAGCGCGGCCTCGCGGAAAATCTGCTGGTCGTCGGCCGACAGGCTGCGCCAGGCCTTGAGCGACATCACCAGCACCTCCGGGCTCATCGTGTGCTCGGTCAGGGTGTAGTAGCCGGCATGTTTGTAATGGTCTGTGGTCACGAAGGATGGCCAGTTGTTTTCGGCGCCGTCGATCAGATGGGTCGCGAGCCCCGTGAGCACCTGTCCATAGGGCAATTCGACCGGCTCGGCGCCGAGCGAGCGGATCATCTGGCTCATCAACTCCGATTGCTGCACCCGGATCCGCAATCCCCTGAGATCGGCGATGCTCTTTACGGGGCGGACCGCATTGTAGATCGAGCGTGCCCCGGAATCGTAGAAGGCGAGCCCGACGAAGCCGTAGGGCTCGAAGCTGCCCAAAATCTCGTTGCCGATCGGCCCGTCCAGCACTTTCTGCATGTGCTCGATGGACCGGAACAGGAACGGCATGGCGAGCACGTTCATCGCCGGAACGAAATTGCCGATCGGGGCCACATTGGTCCGGTTGAGGTCGATCGCGCCGGCGCGGGTCTGCTCGATCGTCTCCTTCTCCTCGCCGAGCTGGCGGGAGTGAAACACCTTGATCTCGTGGCGGCCGCCGGTGCGCTCGGCGATCAGCTCGCCCATGTAGCGCAGCGCCTGGACGGTCGGGTAATCCTCGGTCTGGGTGTCGGCGGCGCGGAATTCACGCGCAGCAGCGCCCGTCGCGCAGATGGCGAGCAGAAGCGCGACGAAGATCACCCCGGTCCGTGAGAGTTCGGCACGGTTCAACACTGGCACACTCAACCCCTCGGAGATGGAGTCTATGGCGGGACCAAAAGGTTCAATGCAATCTATCAGATGGTAGAGGGAAGGCCATCCCGCTCGCGGCGCCGGCCCGGCTTCATTCCCGGTTGAAACGCCAGAGGCCGCGCCTTAAGCAGGGTATCGTCGTCTTTTGCCGCTTGATCCGGGAAGAGCCATCGTGATTTCAGCATCGCGCCTTTTGCAGGTCGCCGCCGCCACCTTGGTCCTCGCCTTGAGCTGCGAGGCGCGCGCCGCCACCGATATTGCGTGGTGGCACGCCATGTCGGGCGAGCTCGGCAAGCAGCTTGAAAAGCTCGCCTCCGATTTCAACGCCTCGCAGGCCGATTACCGCGTCGTGCCGACCTACAAGGGCAATTACACCGAGACGGTGACGGCGGCGATCTTCGCCTTCCGCTCGCGCAGCCAGCCCGCGATCGTCCAGGTCAACGAAGTCGCAACGGCAACGATGACCGCGGCCAAGGGCGCGATCTATCCGGTCTACAGCATGATGCGCGACATGGGCGAGCCGTTCTCGCTCAACGACTATCTTCCGGCGGTCTCCGGCTATTACACCGATGCCGCCGGCAATCTGCTGTCGTTTCCGTTCAACTCGTCGACGCCGATTCTCTATTACAACAAGACCATGTTCCGCGACGCTGGCCTCGATCCGGAGACGCCGCCGAAAACCTGGCCCGAGCTTGGCGTCGTTGCAAAACGGCTGCGTGACCGCGGCGTCGTCTGCGGCTTCACCACGTCCTGGCCGTCCTGGATCAACGTCGAGAATTTTTCGGCGTTTCACAATCTGCCGCTGGCCACGCGCGCGAATGGCTTTGCCGGCCTTGATGCGGAATTGACCATCAACAATCCGGTCGTGGTCAAGCACATTGCCCAGCTGGCCGAATGGCAGAAGACAAAGCTGTTCGACTATAGCGGCCGCGGGCAATCGGCCGAGCCGCGCTTCCAGAACGGCGAATGCGGCATCTTCATCGGCTCATCGGCGACGCGCGCCGACATCAAGGCCAATTCGAAGTTCGAGATCGGCTACGGCATGATGCCGTACTGGCCGGACGTGAAGGGCGCGCCGCAGAATTCCATCATCGGCGGCGCCACGCTGTGGGTGCTGCGAGACCGGCCGCGCGAGGAATACAAGGGCGTGGCGCGGTTCTTCGCCTATCTGTCGCAGCCCGGCGTGCAGGCGGCCTGGCACCAGAACACCGGCTATCTGCCGATCACCCGCGCCTCCTTCGAGCTGACGCGCGCGCAAGGCTTCTACGAGCGCACGCCAGGCTCGGCGATCTCGTTCGAGGAGATCACGCTGCATCCGCCGACGGAGAATTCGAAGGGCATAAGGCTCGGCTCCTTCAACCTGATCCGGGGCACGATCGAGGAGGAGCTCGAGCACGCCTTCTCCGGCCAGAAGAGCGCGCAAGCCGCGCTCGATGCCGCAGTCGAGCGCGGCAACAAGCTGCTGCGCCAGTTCGAGCGCGCCAGCCCGGATAGGTAGAATGCGATTAGATCTTGCAGCCACGGCGTGGGAGGTGCGCTCCCTCCCCCGCTTGCGGGGGAGGGCTGGGGAGAGGGTATCTCCGCAACGGGACTGTCCCCCAGAGGAGAG
>JAUEPE010000119.1 GCA_030403585.1 Frankia sp. RB7 | reverse complement strand
TCCTTCTTCGCCTTCTTCGTCGAGGTTGCGGATGAGTGCGTCGAGGTCGTGGGTGGTGAGGGTGGGTGGTGTGGTGGTGATGGGGGTGCCGTCGGGTCGGGTGGCGTGGATGGTGTTGTGGGTTGATCGGTGCAGGGTGATGTGCTGGTCGTGGATGGTCTTGTGGTGTCGGGTGCAGAGGAGGAGCAGATTTTCGATGTCGGTGGTTCCTCCTTGTTCCCAGCTGATGGCGTGGTGTATTTGGAGCCATCGGGTGCGCTGGCAGCCGGGGTAGCGGCAGTGTCCGCGGTCGCGGAGGTGGACGGCGTCGCGGAGGCGGCTGGTGGGGAAGCGTCGTCGTCTGCCGAGGTGCAGGGGGTTGCCGTGCTGGTCGGTGTGGAGGTCGCGGAGGTAGGTGTCGCAGCCGAGGCGTTCGAGGACGGTGGCGGGTAGTCCGATGTGGGGTCCGAGGATGCCGCTGAGGGTGCCTTGGATTTGTCCTGGTGGTTGTTGACGGTCCTCGCCTCCCGGGTCGCCGTGGTCGCCGTCGTCGGTGTTGGTGGTGTCGTGTGGGTGGTTCTCGTTCTGGCTGGTGCTGTGTTCGCTGCTGTGGTGGCTGTGGGTGTGGTGGTTGCTGGTGGGGGTGGGGGTTTCGAGGTGGGCGTTGAGGGTGTGGGTGGGGTTGAGGAGGGTGGGTGGGTGGTGGTGGAAGAAGGCGGTGGCGAGGGCGAGGAGGGCGTCGACGTCGTTGGTGGGGGGTTCACCGTCGCCGTCGGGGTCGGTGTCGTCGGTGTTGGTCTCGTGGGTGTCGGTGGGTGGTGGGCTGCCGCTG
>JAUEPE010000118.1 GCA_030403585.1 Frankia sp. RB7 | reverse complement strand
CGGCTGGCGGCTGTCCGGGGCGAAGCAGCTCATCTCGTTCGCCGACCAGGCCGATGTCGCGCTGGTGTTCGCCCGCACCTCCGAGACGGCGCTGGGCGCCTTCCTGGTCGACACCGACGCCGCCGGCTGGCAGGTCGGGGAGCCCAGCGAGGTGCTGTCGTTCGGCGGCACCGAGGCCCGACCGATCGCCCTGGACGACGTGCCCGTGCCCGCCGGCGGGCTGGTCGGCACCGTCGAGGGCGGCTTCGACGTGATGATCGCCGGCGAGGCGTTCGGGAAGGTCCGCACCGCGGCCATCACGGTGGGCATCGCGGCCCGCGCGATCGAGGAGGCCGCCGCCTACGGACTGGCCCGCACCCACCGCGGCACACCCATCGCGCGGCGATTCCCGACCATCCAGGCGCTGCTGGGCTCGGCTGCCGCCGACCTGCTCGGCGCCGAGGCCCTGGTGCTCGCCTGTGCGGACCGACTCGACCGCGGGCAGGGCATCGCCGCGGAGGCGGCCTCGGCCCGCCTCGTCGCGGCCCGGGCGGCCCGCGAGGCCGCGAGCGCCGCGCTGCACGTCTGCGGCGCCTACGGGCTGACCCGCGACATGATCGTCGAGCGTCTGTACCGGGAGGCCGTGTTCTACGACATCGCGCAGGGCGTGTCCGAGATCCAGAAGATCATCGTCGCGCGTGAACTGCTCGCCGGCGTTCCCCACGGAGGTTCCGCGTGACCGCGCCCGTCCATCCTCTCGACCTGACCGGGCACGTCGCCCTGGTCACCGGCGGCAACTCCGGGGTCGGCCTCGGCATGGCCGACGGCCTCGCCCGGGCGGGCGCCGACGTGTGC
>JAUEPE010000117.1 GCA_030403585.1 Frankia sp. RB7 | reverse complement strand
GGAGAATCAAATATTTGAAGAGATTCACAGATTGGCACGTGGAGGGCCAGATGGATCTCAATCAGGGTGAAGGCAGCGAGGCACGGTTTGCGGGGTATGTAGCTGGGCTTGGAAGCGTGATCGGTCAGGCAGTGCGGATGAGGCCACTGCGTGACTATTGCACCGGCTTGATGCTGCCGGGTGACCGCAAGAGCGTCGAGCCGATGGCGGCGCGGACGGCTCCGGCGCGGACCGCAGCACAGCACCAATCACTGCTGCATTTTGTCGGCAACGCGGCCTGGTCGGATGAGCAGGTGCTGGCCAAGGTGCGCCAGATGGTGCTGCCAGCGATCGAGAAGAGCGGACCGATCGAGGCGTGGATCATCGACGACACGTCATTCCCCAAGCAAGGCAAGCATTCGGTCGGCGTGCATCACCAATATTGCGGTCAGCTCGGCAAGCAGGCCAATTGCCAAGTGGCAGTGTCGCTGTCGATTGCCAATCATGCCGCCAGCCTTCCGGTGGCCTATCGGCTGTACCTGCCGGAAGCCTGGACGAAGGATCGCGCGCGGCGGAAGAAGGCGGGCGTTCCGAAGGAGATCAAGTTCAAGACCAAGCCGCAGATCGCACTGGAGCAAATCCGCTGGGCCTGCGAGAGCGGTCTGCCACGCGGCGTCGCGTTGTTGGATGCGGCCTACGGCAGGGACGCGCGGCTGCGTGCAGGCATGACGGAATTGGGCGTGCCGTACGTGGTCGGCATCGTGCCGACCATCTTGATGTGGGGCCCTGGCAGCAGCCCACGGCGGATGGACAAGCCGATGAACAACACCGGCCGCCGCGACGAGCCCGAACTGGTCTCGGCCAAAA
>JAUEPE010000116.1 GCA_030403585.1 Frankia sp. RB7 | reverse complement strand
CCGAGCCGATCAGCCCTCAAAGCGAACAATCTGGCTTTGCGCGGGTCGTCTTGGCCGCTGAGGTCGAGCCGGCGGTTGCTGCCACACCGCCGAGTGGGCAGATGGTGATCGTGATTGGCAGGGATCGTCGGGTGATTGTCGATGCGGGGGTCGACGCCGCCGCCCTGGCGCGGGTGCTGCAGGTTCTGGAGCGTCGATGATACCGATCTCTTCGAACGCACGGATCTGGATTGCGACCGGCCACACCGACATGCGCAAGGGCATGCAGGGTTTGTCATTATTGGTGCAGGAAAGCCTTGGTCGTGATCCGTTCGCCGGAGATGTCTTCGTGTTCCGCGGACGCGGCGGTTCGCTGATCAAGGCCTTGTGGCACGATGGAATTGGACTGTCGCTCTACGCGAAGCGGTTGGACCGTGGCCGTTTTGTCTGGCCGGCGACGGTGGGCGGTGTGGTGGGGCTGAGCGCGGCGCAGATGAGTTATCTGCTGGAGGCGATCGACTGGCGCAACCCGCAGCATACGTGGCGGCCACAGAGCGCAGGATAGGCTCAAAAAAGTTCTGAGATGCAGAAGAAAAGACGCCTCAAATCGCCTCTTTTGTGATTCCATCGGGGCCATGGGTGACGGCCTTGAATCGCTGCCAGACGACATCGAAACGCTGAAAGCGGCATTGATCGTTGCTCGCGCCGAGGCTGCGGCCGCCCGCGCTGAGCAGTCCGACAACCAGGCGCTGATCGCCCATCTGAAGCTGCAAATCGAGAAACTTAACCGCGACCGCCATGGCCCTCGCTCGGAGCGTACCGCGCGGCTATTGGATCAGCTTGAGCTGACGCTGGAGGAGCTGGAGAGTTCGGCGA
>JAUEPE010000115.1 GCA_030403585.1 Frankia sp. RB7 | reverse complement strand
TGGCGCTTGACGACCGACCCAGACCGGGCAAGGAGCCAACGATTACGCCGGAGGCCAAAGCCTGGCTGGTGTCGCTGGCGTGCGACAAGGCCAAGGATCATGGTTATCCGCACGAGTTGTGGACGACACGTCTTTTGGCGCGCCACGCGCGCGAGCACGGGGCGGCGGCGGGACACGGATGTCTCGCCAATCTTGTTCAAGGCTCGGTGTGCAAGATTCTCGGTCAAGAGGAAGTCAAACCCCACAAGGTGCGTTACTATCTGGAACGCCGCGATGCCGAGTTCGAGCAGAAGATGGCGGAGGTTCTGTGCGTTTATCGCGAGGTCAAGGTCCTGAAAAAGGCCGCGGCCAAGGCCAAGAAAACCTCGAACAAACCGCGCAAGCCGGTAGCGATCGTCTCCTACGACGAGAAGCCGGGAATCCAGGCGATCGCGACCACATCGCCGGATCTGCCACCGGTGCCTGGCACCTACCCGACATTCTCGCGTGATCATGAGTACAAGCGCCACGGCACGCTCAGCCTGTTGGCCGGCATCGATCTGCTCACCGGCAAGGTCCACGCCTTGGTCAAAGACCGCCACCGCAGCCGCGAGTTCATCGAATTCCTCAAGCTTCTCGATACCGCTTACCCAGCCGGCACGGCGATCAAGGTGATCCTGGACAACCACTCGGCGCACATCTCCAGAGAAACCCAAGCCTGGCTCGCTACCCAGCCGGCGGGTCGCTTCGCATTCACCTTCACGCCCAAACACGGCTCCTGGCTCAACCTTATTGAGGGCTTCTTCTCCAAGTTCGCCCGCTCAGTCCTGCGCCACATCCGCGTGGCATCAAAACAAGAACTAAAGGAACGCATCATGCTCGGCATCAAGGACGTCAATCGATATCCCGTCATCCACACATGGTCCTACAAACTCGCCGAGCCTGCCTGATATGATTCGAACCAAGGAAACGCTGACCTAG
>JAUEPE010000114.1 GCA_030403585.1 Frankia sp. RB7 | reverse complement strand
TTGAGACGCTGAACGTGCTGTCTAAGATCTGCCGCCGTCATGAGGTCGAGGTCCGTTTTGCGCGGCAGCGAGCGTCGCAAGCGGCCGATTGAGTTTTCCACGCCGCCTTTCTGCCAAGGACTGTGAGGATCGCAGAAGAACGTTTGGACGCCGAGTATCTTGTGGAGCCGGTGGTGCTCGGCGAACTCGTTTCCGTTGTCGAAGCTGATGGTCCGACACAGAGCCTGTGGCAGTTTGCCGAGCTGGCGGGCAATGGTCCGAGCGGTGAGAACAGCTTTTCGATTGGCCGGACGATCGACCATGCTGAAGCGGCTTTTTCGCTCGTGGAGAACCATCAGCCCCTGACCACATCGGGAGAACATCATGAAGTCGGCCTCCCAATGGCCCGGCGCCTCGCGGCCTTCGGCCTCAGCAGGTCGTTCGGTGATCGAGCGCCGCTGTTTGATGAGGCTGCCGGAGCTGCCGCCTAGTCTTCGGCGCCCTCGTATTTTTTTGTGACGCGGCAGCAGACGATACCAGTAATCCTTCTGGGCCGTACGATGATAGATGAAACGATAGATTGACTCATGGCTGATGATGACGCGACCATGCTCCAGCGCCAGTCGGCCAGCGATCTGCTCCGGCGAATGTCCCATCGCAAGGCCTTTGCTCACGCGGTTTCGCAGGTCTGGCTGGCGCGCCAGCTTGAAGCGGCAATCCCACCGCCTCCGGCGCTCGGTCAATTGCTGGGCCCGGATCGGCTCGTAGCCGCTGGCCCAAACCTTCGTCGGCCTGGAGTTGCGCTTAAGTTCCCGACTGATCGTCGACGGCGCCCGGCCGAGTGCGGACGCAATTTGGTTTTGAGATATACCGCCTGCATGCAGGCGGTATATCTCAACGCGCTCTTCAAGGCTGAGCTGGCCATAACATCGTCCCATCGCAACAACACCTTAGCAGGTGTTGCACTTGCATCGTGAACCGAAGGGG
>JAUEPE010000113.1 GCA_030403585.1 Frankia sp. RB7 | reverse complement strand
AGATGGTGGACGGGTGTTCGGAGACATCGTGGACACTTTCGACCCGTCCGTCGAGAGGCCGAATGTCGACGGTTGCAATCGTCTGGGTTCTGAAGACGACGTCGAAGACGCCATCTTGTGTGGTTGGCCGGAACGCGACGACTTTGCCGCGGAAGGCCTTTGGGACTTTGAGGTTGCGGCCGAGGAAGCTGACGTGACCGCCTTGCTGTACTCTGCGCACGGCATCGCCTGGTGCATATTCGAAGGGCGCGACGGTCTCGACATAGTCGCGCGGGCTCGGCTGGTAGCGGCTGGCAGGCACGGCCAGCTCGAGCGCTTCGTGCGGCCGTTGCGTGTTGTAGACGGTGCGCCATCGCTCGAAAGCACGCTGAGCAGCTGCGATATCGGCGAAGGGAGGAGCCGACAACACTTCGGCCTTGAGACTGCGGTGGAAGCGTTCGTCCTTGCCCATGGTCTGCGGATGATAGGGCCGCGAATGGCTGATCTTGATGCCATGCTCGATCAGCCAGACGCCAAGCGGGGTAAACGGGCTGCCCGGACCGTCGCCCCAGGGCGAACCGTTGTCGGTGATCAGCCTCTCGGGCAGGCCATAGCGGCGGAAGGCTGCGATGAGGTGCTGCCTGACTGTCTCGGTCTGCTCGTCGGCGCATGCCGCGAGTGTCACCGAAAAGCGCGAATGATCGTCGAGCACGGTCAACGGATGAAGTCGGCCGGTGTGCATGGCCACGTGGCCCTTGAAGTCCATCTGCCACAACTCGTTCGGCCGCGACCGCTCGAAGCGGGTAAAGGTGGGCGAGCCGCCACCGAACTTGCCCAGTTCCACCCCATGGCGCTTCAGGATCGCCGTCACTGTCGAGGGCGCCGGAACTCCTTGCTGCCCCATATCCTTCAGCCGCCTGGCGATCTTCCGCCCGCCCCAGGCCGGATGCTCGGCTCGCACCGAAAGCACGGCGTCCTCTGTCGTCGCAACGCT
>JAUEPE010000112.1 GCA_030403585.1 Frankia sp. RB7 | reverse complement strand
CGTAAAATTTTACGCAAGTTGGGCGGGCCCGGTTCAGCCTGCCCCACGGTTTTGGCGCCCCGGCCAAGCGCGTTAAGCAGAACAAAACGGCCCGCCTCGCACTATCTCCGCGAAAGCAACAAGCCCGGCACGTCAAGGTCGAGGGAGACCTGGCGAAGCCGGATAAGGGGATGTCAGATGGAGACCGCTGCTCGCTCGCGCGCCTGGCGCGCTGTTCTTGTCCTGTGCGGATTGATCCTGTTCGGATCGGCCGCCGACCTTCGTGCCGGCACATTGCTGTCGCCGGGCGCAGGCATGCTCGTGCGCAAATCGGCCGAGCCGTTCGGCGTGTTCGCCTTCGCCATTTCCACCGGTGGCCTGCGGCAGAAATGGTTCGCGCTGAAAGAGAAGCTCGACGACGATATGGTGCAGCTCGCGCTGTGCGACGGCGACCGCGACAATTGCGCCTCGCCCGCGGCGCTGAAACTGCTCGCCATCGTCGACCAGGCCCGCACCCGCGACGGTCGCGCGCTGCTCGGCGAAACCAACCGTGCCATCAACCTCACCATCCGCGCCGAAAATGACGGTATCGAGGACATCTGGAGTTCACCGCTCGAGACCTTCGGGCGTGGCGCCGGCGATTGCGAGGATTACGCCATCGCCAAACTGGCTGCGTTGCGGCTTGCCGGTGTCGCCGCGGAGGATCTCCGCATCGTCGTGGTGCGCGACACCCGCAACGGCGAAGGCCATGCGGTTGCCTCGGCAAAGCTCGACGGCCACTGGCTGATGCTGGACAACCGCCGCATGGCGATGGTCGGGGATGACGACGCGCGCAACTACCAGCCGCTCTACGTGCTCTACCAATCCGCCGTGCTGAAATATGCCGACGAACCCGTGCGGGGCGAGAGCCTGCGGGTGTCGATGGTGTCGGCCGAGACCGAGGCGCGGTGATCCGGGTGTAGCCACCCGCCACAAATCCATTTCGCCGCACGATCCGGGACGCTAGCCCGGATTTCTCACACGGCCAGTTGCTGTGCGACGAGGGATGGGAGGATTTTGCGAAGACGACGGTGAGCGGTGGCGCTGAAGGCGCGGCGGGCGATTTGGTTTTGGGTGTCTGCGTTGGG
>JAUEPE010000111.1 GCA_030403585.1 Frankia sp. RB7 | reverse complement strand
TGGCCTATGGCGGCCTTGGCATGTCGCTGCGCGAGACCTGTGTGTGGGCGGAGGCTGGTGGGATTGTCCGGTTGTCCGATCCATCGCTGCTCGCTCGGCTGTGCAAAGCCGCACCTTGGCTTGGCGAGATCGCGGCGGCACTGATTGCCGAACAGACAAAAGTACCCGCGCGGCGCTGGGCCGGGTATCGCTTGCGTGCGCTTGATGGGACGTCGATCTGCGAACCGGGAGCTGACCGTACGACATGGCGGCTGCATGTCGGCTACGATCTGGCAACCGGTCAAGTCGATCAGCTTGAATTGACCGATGTGCACGGGGCCGAGAACCTTCAGCGCCTCAGCTACCGACCGGGAGATATCGTGCTGGCCGATCGCTGCTATGCCCGACCGCGCGATCTGCGGCCGGTGATCGAAGCCGGTGCAGACTTCATCGTGCGTACTGGCTGGAACTCGTTGCGTCTGTTGCAGGCAAATGGCGAGCCTTTTGATCTGTTCGCAGTACTTGCCGCTCAGGCCGGGCAGGAAGGTGAGGTGCAAGTTCGAATCCACGAAGGCATCAAGGCAGCGATGCCGCTGATCTTGCGCCTCGTTGTCCGGCGCAAGGATCCCGAACAAGCGGCGGCTGAACAGAAGCGCCTGCTGAAGGATGCCAAGAAGCGCGGCAAGCAGCCAGACCCGCGCAGTCTCGAGGCGGCGAAGTATATCCTTCTCCTGACCTCGCTGCCGGCCGACGCCTTCCCGCCAGCCGACATCCTTGCTCTCTATCGCTTTCGTTGGCAAATCGAGCTCGCCTTCAAAAGGTTCAAGAGCTTGGCCGGCCTCGACATGCTGCCGGCCAAAAAGCCTGAGCTCGCACGAGCGTGGATCTACGCAAGGCTGATCGTCGCCATCATCGCCGAACAGATTGCCGGGCAAGTCCCGGAATCTTCCCCCTCTGGACCAGACAATGCCACCCGCAACCCCATCGCGCTGGCGTCTCATGAAGATAGCCTTGGGCACCATCTGCACCGCCATTCGTGGACCACTCCAGTGGCAGACGCTCCGCAACATGTTCCTCCGAACCTGGCGTCATATCTGTGAGCCCCCACGAAGCCGTCGAAAACAATGCGACTATCTGAAAACTCGCTTAAGCTAGCGCGTATGACCCCAGCCCTC
>JAUEPE010000110.1 GCA_030403585.1 Frankia sp. RB7 | reverse complement strand
CATTGAGGAGCTGAAGCAGCGCTTCCTGGTCGTGCAGGCGGTCGAAGCCGCGCGCACGGTCGAGGATCACGTCATCACCGATCCGCGCGAAGCGGATGTCGGTTCGATCCTCGGCTTCGGCTTTGCGCCGTTCACCGGCGGCACGCTGTCCTATATCGACTTCATGGGCACGAAGACATTCGTCGAACTCTGCCACAAGCTCGAGGCGAAATACGGCTCGCGCTTCGCGCCGCCGAAGCTTCTCGAGGATATGGCCGCCAAGGGTGAAACTTTCTACGGTCGCTTCGCGCCGAAGAAGGCGGCTGCCTAAGCCTGGCTTGAAGCGCCTCACGCATTCGTGACGACAAAAAAGGCCGGATCAACCGATCCGGCCTTTTCGTTGTCCAGCGGATCCTGGCTCAGGCGGCCTGAGCCAGCCCTTCCTTCTTCAGGGCTTCCTGCACCTTCGGCCGCGCCGCGACGCGGGCCTTGTAGGCGGTGAGGTTCGGCATCGCCGAGAGGTCGAACTTCATCCGGTCGCCCCAGGTCAGCATCGTGAAGAGGTAGCCGTCGGCGACCGAGAACTGCTTGCCCATCAGGTAGTCGCGGCCGGCGAGCTCGCTGTCGATGTGCTTCAGCTTGCCCATGACGCGGTCCTTGAAGAACGCCTTGGCTTCGTCGTTCAGGGCCGGTGCGAACAGCGGGCCGAAGCTCTTGTGCACCTCGGAGGTGAGGAAGTTCAGCCATTCGAGCAGCTTATAGCGCTCGGAACTGTCGCGCGCCGGCGCAAGCGACTTGGCCGGGGCCTTGTCGGCGATCATCTGGACAATGACCGGGCCTTCGGTCACGATCTCGCCGCTGTCGAGGCCCAGCGCGGGGACCTGACCCTTCGGATTCACCTTCAGATAGTCGTCCCCATTATCGAGCTTCTTGGCCCGGAGATCGACCTTGACCAGCTCGTAGGGCAGGTCGGCCTCCAGGAGCGCGATATGTGGGGACAGCGAGCAGGCGCCGGGCGAGTAATACAGTTTCATGGAATTTCCTCCTCTTTTCTCTTGGCTCTGGCGAAACTACGCCTACATGCATCTGCATGAAATAGCAAAGATTGATGCAGGTGCATCGAGTGGGGTAAGAAGCGGGCGACCAGTTTGAGCGGGACCATGAAACGCAAACCATCAACCGAGGCAACCAGTGCCTGGATCCGTCTGATGCGGGTGCAGAGCCGTGTGCTCGACTGCGTCGAGCAGGATCTCAAGAAGGCGGGGTTCCCGCCGC
>JAUEPE010000109.1 GCA_030403585.1 Frankia sp. RB7 | reverse complement strand
CCCACCCTTGTATTAGCGCGCCGGAGTAGTATGGCCTCGTTCCGTGAGGAATGGCCCAGCCCGGGTGGCCGCCCGAACTGGGCCGCCGATCGATCGGATCGATGCCCACCGAAGCCTTGAAGGGCTGCGTTTTGTAGCAAGATCGCGGTCGGCACTTCATCGGGACCCGCATGGTTGAACGAACTTCAGGTTCGCATTCACAAGGGAGGGTCGAGGAAGATGGCCAAGCGTATCACGATCTGTGCCGGGATCGATACCGGCAAACATAAGCTCGACGTGGCGATCGACGGCAGCTCGGAACAATTGCAGGTCGACAACACGGTAGGAGGCCACCAGGCGCTGGTGGAGTGGCTGAAGCGCCTCAAGGTCAAGAGGGTCGGGATCGAGGCAAGTGGAGGCTACGAGCAGGCGGTCGTCGCCGTGTTGCGGCGCAAGCGGTTTGTCGTCGTCCTGTTTCAGCCGAAGCAGGTTCGCGCTTATGCCACGTTCCACCAGCTGCTGGCCAAGAACGACAAGATCGATGCGGCGCTGATCGCGATGTGCACTGCTGCGGTCAAGATAATCCATCCCGCTCCGGATCCGCGGCTGCAGCCCTTTGCCGAGCATCTGACGATGATCGACCAGATCACGGAAGACATCGCAAGGATGAAGAACCGGCTCGAGAGTTGCCGCGACACGCGGATTCAAGGGGTTTGGAAGGCGCAGATCGCGCTCCTGGCCAAGTCCAAACGAGCCGAGCTCAAGGCGTTGCTGGCGGCAATCCGCAAGCACCCTGATCTCACCGCACGGCTCGATCTGATCTACAGCGTCGGCGGCTGCGGCCTGCCGACCGCGGTTGCCGTCCTGGTCAGGATGCCCGAGGTTGGCAACATCACGCGCGGGCCCGCGGCAGCTCTCGGCGGGCTGGCGCCTTACGACGACGACAGCGGCAATCGCGCCGGTGCCCGTCACATCGAAGGTGGCCGCGAACGCCTGCGCCGGGCGCTCTACAACGCGGCTCTTGCGGCATCCTTCCGCTGGAATCCGCAGCTCAAGGCTCTGTACGCCCGGCTGATTGCCGCCGGCAAATGCCACAAATGCGCGCTCATCGCCTGCGCCAGAAAGCTGCTCGTCACGATCAACGCCGTCGTCGCCCGCGGAACTCCGTGGGTCGCCGACGGACCTCAACTCGCCGGGCTGTCCGCCGTCTGACCGCGTTTCTTTGTTCGATCAGGCGACCGTTTCTTCGTCCCGACCTGCCGCCACAACGACGCCGCGCGCGCCGGCGGTCAAGGCTGGCCGTCGCTCGTGTCTCGCCTCATACCCGCTGCTGCCAGGCCACGCCTTGACGGTCGCAAGCGCGGCGTCATGCTCAAGGCAATCGGGCGCCGCTTTAATGGTTGCTACG
>JAUEPE010000108.1 GCA_030403585.1 Frankia sp. RB7 | reverse complement strand
ACGACCGCCAGCCAGGCGGTGACGATCGACGCCACGGCGCCGACCATCACGATCTCCAATGCCGGTGGGCCGACCAACCAGGCCAGCCAGACCATTACCGGCACGGTCGACGTGGCCGATGCCGGGGCCACCGTGACCGTCTATGACGGCAGCACGCCGGTGAAGACGGCGATCGTGCAGGGTGACGGCAGTTGGAGCGCCGGCATCACGCTGAGCAATGGCAGCAACTCGCTGACGGCCCAGGTGAGCGATCTTGCCGGCAACAGTACGACCAGCAATGCGGTGGTCTACACGCTGAGCACGACCGGGCCGGCCGTGACGGAGCACCTGAGCTCCGACACCGGCTCCTCCGCGCTCGACGGGATCACCTCGAACCCGGCGCTGAGTGGCACGGGCCTGGCCAGTACCGTGGTGTACTTCACCATCGATGGCACACCCGCCAGTACAACCACGACCGCCGACGCGTCGGGGAATTGGTCGTTCGCGCCGAGCGGCTTGGCGAACGGACAGCATACGATCGTTGCCAGCCAGACCGACACCTTCGGCAACACCGGCAGCGCCTCGCTGACCTTTACGCTGGACACCACGGCGCCATCTGAAGCCGTGTCGATCACGGCGATTGCGACCGACAGCGGTAGTTCGTCGTCCGACTTCATCACCAATGACACGTCGCTGACGGTGTCGGGCACCAACGGCACCCTGGCGTCCGGCGAGAAGATCCAGGCCTCCAGCGACGGCGGCTTAACATGGGCTGACGTCACGCAGTCGACGTCGACCAGCTGGAGCTATGTCGACCCGGCAACGCATGCCACCAGCTTCACTTACCAGACCCGGATCATCGACACCGCCGGCAACATCGGTACGACCGCCAGCCAGGCGGTGACGATCGACGCCACGGCGCCGACCATCACGATCTCCAATGCCGGTGGGCCGACCAACCAGGCCAGCCAGACCATTACCGGCACGGTCGACGTGGCCGATGCCGGGGCCACCGTGACCGTCTATGACGGCAGCACGCCGGTGAAGACGGCGATCGTGCAGGGTGACGGCAGTTGGAGCGCCGGCATCACGCTGAGCAATGGCAGCAACTCGCTGACGGCCCAGGTGAGCGATCTTGCCGGCAACAGTACGACCAGCAATGCGGTGGTCTACACGCTGAGCACGACCGGGCCGGCCGTGACGGAGCACCTGAGCTCCGACACCGGCTCCTCCGCGCTCGACGGGATCACCTCGAACCCGGCGCTGAGTGGCACGGGCCTGGCCAGTACCGTGGTGTACTTCACCATCGATGGCACACCCGCCAGTACAACCACGACCGCCGACGCGTCGGGGAATTGGTCGTTCGCGCCGAGCGGCTTGGCGAACGGACAGCATACGATCGTTGCCAGCCAGACCGACACCTTCGGCAACACCGGCAGCGCCTCGCTGACCTTTACGCTGGAC
>JAUEPE010000107.1 GCA_030403585.1 Frankia sp. RB7 | reverse complement strand
CGCCGTTGGGATGTCGACATGAGAGCAGTTAAATTCGCCGGCGCGGCGGTGGTGGCCGTCATCATCATGATTGCGCTGCTGCTGGTGATCGGGATCCCCTCGGGCTTCCTGACCTCGACGATCACGTCGCGCGTCGAGCAGGCCAGCGGCTATCGCCTGTCGATCGACGGCGCGACCAGGATCAGCCTGTGGCCGACGCTCAACGTCACGCTGAACGACCTCACGCTGCAGAACCCCAGGGATCGCAGCGGCATCACGCGCCTGACCATCAACCGCGTGCAGGTCGACATGTCGTTGTCCAGCGCATGGTCGGGCCGCCCGAAGATCAGCGAGATCGTCGTCACCCATCCCGTGCTCACTTTGCCGATGCTGCGCGATCGCCTGCCGAATGCCGATGCATCGCCGAAAGAGATTGCGTTGGACACCGACGGCGCAACCATCGACCGTTTCAAGATCACCGACGGCGAGGTCGCATTCGTGCGCGTGCGCGATCGCGTCGACAGCCGCGTCACGGCCATCAACGCCGACGCAATCATGGGCCGCGACCGCACCATCAAGGTCACCGGCACGGCGCGCATCGGCGAGCACCCGACCAAGTTCGACATCAAGGCGACCACGCCGGCGCCGCCGGTCGACCGGCAGGCCACGCCGGTGGATTTTGCGATCGACATGCCGGACGTGCTGTCGTCGCAGCTCACCGGCCATGCCGAGATGCGGCTCAACGGGCCGATCGTGATGATCAACAGCCTCAACGGCACGCTCGGCGATGGCGCCTTCAACGGCTGGGCCTCGGTCGACATTGCCAGCAAGCCCCTGGTCAAGGTCGATCTCGACTTCCAGCGGCTGACGATTCCCCAGTCGAAGTCGCCTGAAGGCGCACCGGCGCAGCCCTGGAGCGATACGCCGATCGATGTCTCCGGGCTCAATTATGTCGATGCGCAGATCAGGATCTCGGCCAACGAGATCGTGCTCGGCCAGGCCCGCCTTGCGCCGCTGGCGCTCGATGCAAAGCTCGCCGGTGGCGTGTTGAAGGCGAGCACCGCCAATCTCGGCGCCTATGGCGGCCAAGTCTCGGGCGAACTGATCTTCGATGCAACCAGTGGCGCACCGAGCTTTGCCATGCATTCCGACATCGTCGGCGTGCGGGCGCTGCCGCTGCTGCAGGGCTTGGCCTCCTTCGACAAGGTCGACGGCAAGATGCAAACCAAGCTCGCGCTGCGCAGCGCCGGCCCCAGCCAGCGCGCGCTGATGGCCAACATGCAGGGCACGGCGTTCGTCAACTTCCAGGACGGCGCCATCCGCGGCATCAATGTCGCGCAGATGATCCGCTCGCTGACGACGAGCAAGCTGTCGGGCTGGCAGGACAGCAGCCAGGGCAGCCAAGGCAGCCAAGGCAACCAAGGGAATCAGGGCAGTCAGGCCAATCAGGAGCAGAGCACCGACCTGTCGCAGCTCTCCGCCTCGTTCCGCATCGACAAGGGCCAGGCGGTGACGACCGACTTCACCCTGGTCGGACCGCT
>JAUEPE010000106.1 GCA_030403585.1 Frankia sp. RB7 | reverse complement strand
TTGGTTTTGGGTGTCTGCGTTGGGGGTTTGCGGATGATGCCAGCGATTGGGCGCGTCGCGGCGGCGCGTGTCAGGCTGGCGAGGCGCGGGCCTTGGCGGCTTCGGCCAGGCGGCGAGCCACGTGTCCCCATTCCTGGGCGGCTGGACAGGCCGAGGCCATGGCGATCCTGATGCGGCGCACGCTGATGCGCACCAGCGCGCCGATTTTGAGGAGCTTGAGGCGGATGGTGCCGCAGGTGGCGTCCGCAAAGGCGGTTTCGGCAAGGCCGATGCGGCGCAAGGCACAGATCAGCACATAGGCCATCGAGGCGAACCACAGCCTGAGCTGATTGGCCCGCATGGTGGCGGCCGAAGTTCGGTCGGCATAGAGGTCGAGCTGGCACTCCTTGATGCGGTTCTCCATGTCGCCGCGGGCGCAATAGACGTCCTCATAGAGCTGCCGCGCATCCGCCTCGCTGCGCTTGAGCGAAGTGACCACGAAGCGCGGATTGGCCTCGCCTTGCGTCCACTCCGCCTTGGCGACGACGCGGCGCTCCTGGCTCCAGGTGTCGCGCGTACTCCATTGGAAGTCTTTGAAGCGGCGTGCCGGGCGGCCGGTCGTCTCGGCCGTGGCTCTCGCCGCGGCGAGCTCCTCTTCGATCATGGCGACCAGGCGCGTGTTGCGGGCGAGCCCGAACAGATAATCCACGCGGTTTTGCTCACACCACGCCATCAGCGCCTCGCGCGCAAAGCCTGAGTCTGCCCGCAGCACGATGCGGACGAACGGCCAGCGCGCGCGGATTTGCCGGACAATCCGCTCGACCTCCGCGACGCTGCCCGCGCTGGCGTCGATGTCGGAGGGACGCAGCTTGGCCGCCAGCAGATGCCGGCCGCAGAACACGTACAGCGGCAGATAGCAGTAGCAGTCGTAATAGCCGTGGAAGAAGCGCCCCTCCTGATGCCCGTGCAGCGGGTCGTCGGTGGCATCGAGATCGAGGATGATCTGCTCCGGCGGTCGCTGGTGCGCCTCCAGGAACAGCGTCACCGGCAGCGCCTCGATCGCCGCCGCGTCATAGGCGATCTTGTGATAGCGCGAAGGTTCGCTTTGGCTCAGTTCCAGCCGGTTCAGCGTCGACTTGCCAGCCACCGGTGCGCAGTTCCCGCGCCGGGCCGCAAGCTTGCCCGCCAGCACCGCCATCAGCGGATCGTGCCGCAGCTCGTCATGGTCGTTGAGATCTTCATAGCCGAGCGCGATGCCGAAAACCCGCTGTCCGATCAACGTCCCGACCGCATGCTCGATCAAGTCCTGACGCCGATGGTCGCGAAAGCAATCTGCAAAGCGTCCCAACAAACCGATCGCCCGATCGGTGGCGCCCAGAAGCAGCGCTCCGGCATCCGACGTCACCAGCCCGCCATCAAAAGCTGCTTCCACAGCCCGGCCTTCCACCCTTCCAAAATCAAACTGCTCTGCGCTACACTCTGTCGGCATCGGGGCATCCCATGAATCATCGCAAAGTCCTTCTCGCAAAAGAACTTTCGCTGATTCGCGCCCCGGTGC
>JAUEPE010000105.1 GCA_030403585.1 Frankia sp. RB7 | reverse complement strand
GTAACTACCCAGGTCGGCTTGTCCGGCTAGGGAGGGCTGAGCTCATGAATGAGTTGAGTTGGGCATCGGACGAGTGTTTCGAGTATTTTCCATCCACGCTTTCGAGCGGTGCCTATGAGGGTGCGGAGGGTGGCAAAGTTGTCTGCGCCCTGTGAGGTACGGAATCCGCCGGAAATCTTCTGGCGTAGTTTCATCATGCGCGCATCGCGCTCGGCCTCGTTGTTGGTGAACGGCACCGCCGGGTTGTGCAGGAAGAGTAGCACGGCCTCTTTGTGCAGCTTGAGCCGCAGCAGGAGATTATGGCCTGTGCGTCGCCTGATCCGTCCGCGCTTGATGTCGCGGGGCAGCGCGGGCAATGCCTCGTGCCAGGCGATACCCTCGCGAACGATGCGATCATAAAGCCGCTCGGCGGCGCGGATCCTGATGGGCGTCAGCGGGCCCGTCCGCTCTGCCGGGCGTTCCGTGACCAGATTGACTTCATGGCACAGGCAACGGAGCAATCCCCGCATGCGCCGGGCCCAGGCCTCGCCATCGATGTCCACCAGCGCCGTCAACTCGCGCAGATGATGGGCATTGCATAGCGCATGGGTGACACCGGACATCTGAAAATAGGATGTCCAGTGGTCGTGTACGACGATGTGAGCCGCCTTCGCCAGCACGTCGCCGCGTTTGGGGGAGACGCGGTAATGCACCAGCCCATTGGCCCCGGCAGTGCCCGCGACATGCAGCCATTGCGGCTTGCTGTCCACCCAAAATCCGGTCTCATCCAGATGCTTGACTGGCGCCTTTCGGATCTTCTCACACACCGCAGCCGCGAAATCCCGCGTCCGGCTGGCGGCGCGGGCGATCATTTGCCCGATTGTGCCGGCCGAGATGGTCACGCCGAACAGATCGGTGAGAACTTGCCCGAGCCGATCTTCGGGCAGGAACTGTGCAGCCGACAGATAGGTCACCACTGCTGCCAGCCGGCTGCCATATTGCACTGGCGCAGTTACCTCGGGCGGAAACGACCCTGCCGTGACCGTGCCGCAACCAGCGCATTTGCAACGATAAAGCTGATGTTCCGTGACAATCAGCGGCGCCGGCGCCGGTAGATCGAACACCTGACGGCTGTCGACAAGCTGCACCAGATGGTCCTCCAGCGCCGCCTGGCAGTGCCCGCACCTTGCGGGGCGATGCACGATCGTATGATCGATCCATTCCGACCGCTTCAAGTGTCTGCCTGCATGGCCGGGCTGGCCGCCAGGCTTCTTCAGCCCTCCCTCACGCAGGCTCTGTGTCCGGCGTGGAGCCTTGCCGGGGCCATCGCTCGAAGGCGGTTTGCTACTATTGGAGCTATCCAGCCCAAGCCGACGTTCCAGATCAGCCATATGCGCCGTCAGCGCCGCGTTCTGCTGCTCCAACGCCAGATTGCGCGCCTGCAACTCGCCAATAAGGGCAAACAGCGCGTCTACGGTCAACGAGGAGTTGGGCGGCGTCATCCATACCTTGACTCACGAATGCATGTGATCCGTCAAGGCATTCGATCAGTGACCTGGGCAGTTAC
>JAUEPE010000004.1 GCA_030403585.1 Frankia sp. RB7 | reverse complement strand
TTGAGATATACCGCCTGCATGCAGGCGGTATATCTCAACGCGCTCTTCAAGGCTGAGCTGGCCATAACATCGTCCCATCGCAACAACACCTTAGCAGGTGTTGCACTTGCATCGTGAACCGAAGGGGTATCCAGTAATCTGCGATCTTCGTAATAACCGGGATCTGAGACTACTGGATCACCCGCATGCGCGGGTGATGACGGAAGCGAGATTTTGCCCCGCAACTTCGACACGCCCCTCCCGATCGATGCCGTGCTCGACGACCTCTCGCGGACGCTGGAGGCGCACAATGCGGCTGTGCTGGTCGCCCCTCCGGGCGCCGGCAAGACCACGCGGGTTCCGCTGGCGCTGCTCGATGCACCCTGGACCGAGGGCAAGAAGATCATCGTGCTGGAGCCGCGGCGCATTGCCGCCCGCGCCAGCGCCGATCGCATGGCCAAGTCGCTCGGCGAGCGCGCCGGCGAAACCGTCGGCTATCGCGTCCGCTTCGGCTCGAAGATCTCGCGGGCCACACGCATCGAGGTCGTGACCGAAGGCATTTTCACCCGCCGGATCCTCGATGATCCCGAGCTCTCGGGCATTGCCGCCGTCCTGTTCGATGAATTCCACGAGCGCTCGCTCGACGCCGACATGGGCCTTGCTCTGGCGCGAGATGCGCAGCTCGGCCTGCGCGAAGATCTGCGCATCCTGGTGATGTCAGCCACGCTCGACGGCGCGCGCGTCGCAAAGCTGCTTGGCGATGCGCCCGTCGTCGAGAGCGAGGGCCGCGCCTTTCCGGTGGAGACCCGCTATCTCGGCCGCAAGGCGGATGCGCCGATCGAGCGGCAGATGGCGGACGCGATCGCGTCGGCCCTGCGTGCCGACAGCGGCTCGGTGCTCGCTTTCCTGCCGGGCGCCGCCGAAATCCGCCGCACCCAGAATTTCCTCAGCGAGCGCGTGCAGGACGCCTCCATCGAGATCGTGCCGCTGTTCGGTGCGCTCGATGCCGCCGTGCAGGACCGCGCCATCTCGCCCGCGCCGAAGGGCACGCGCAAGGTCGTGCTCGCGACCTCGATCGCCGAGACGTCGCTCACGATCGAAGGCGTGCGCATCGTGGTCGATTCCGGTCTCGCCCGCGTGCCGCGCTACGAGCCGGACATCGGCTTGACGCGGCTCGAGACCGTGCGCGCCGCGCGTGCCGCAGTCGACCAGCGCCGCGGCCGCGCTGGCCGTACCGAGCCCGGCGTGTGCTACCGGCTCTGGGACGAGCCGCAGACGGCGTCGCTCGCGCCTTATACCCAGCCCGAAATCCTCAGCGCCGATCTGTCCTCGCTGGTGCTCGATCTCGCGCAATGGGGCGTCGCGGACCCTGCCGCGTTGTCGTTCCTCGATCCGCCGCCGCAGCCTGCGTGGAAGGAAGCAAAAAGCCTGCTCTCCGAGCTCAACGCGCTCGATGGTGATGGTCGGATCACGGCCGAAGGCAAGAGCCTTCGCGCGCTGGCGTTGCCGCCGCGGCTGGCGCGCATGATCGTGGATTCGCATCGCGCCGGCGCGGGCAAAGAAGCGGCCGAGATCGCGGCCATCCTCACCGAGCGCGGACTCGGCGGCGACGGCGCCGACCTCGAGCACCGGCGCGACCAGTTCCGCCGCGACCGTTCGCCGCGGGCGGCGAGCGCGCGCGACCTCGCGCGCCGCTGGGCCTCGCAGGTTGCCGCGTCCGAGAAGGCAGGACAGCAGGAGGATATCTCGACCGGCCTGATGCTCGCTTACGCCTTCCCGGATCGCGTCGCGCGCAACCGCGGCAATGGCAGTTTCGTGCTCGCCAACGGCCGCGGGGCCGCGGTGGAGCAGACGTCCTCGCTTGCCCGTGCGCCCTATATCGCGATCGGCGAGATGGCCGGGACGGCTGCGAGCGGCCGCATCCTGCTCGCCGCGCAAATCGCCGAGGACGACATCGAACGGCATTTTGCCGAGCATATCGACACGGCTGACGAGATCTCCTTCGATCGCGGCGCGATGGCGCTGCGCGCGCGGCGCAAGCGCGTGCTGCATGCGATCACGCTGTCGGAGGCCACGCTTGCGGTGTCGCCCTCGGAAGAGACCGCGCGCATCTTCGCCGACGGGTTGATCGCCGCCGGCCTCGACCGGCTGCCCTGGTCGAAGGCCGCAAAGCAATGGCGCGACCGCGTCATGTTCCTGCGCAAGGCCGAGGGCGATAGCTGGCCCGATCTCTCCGACGACGGGTTGATTGCGCGGCGCGACGACTGGCTGGTGCCGGCGCTCTATGACAAGATCGCGCTCAAGGACATCTCCGCCGGCGATCTTTCCGACGCGCTGATGGCGCTATTGCCGTGGGAGATGCGTACGCGGCTCGAGCGCGAGGCGCCGACCCATTTCGAGGCGCCCACGGGAAGCGTGCTTGCGATCGACTACGAGGCCGAGCAGGGGCCGACCATCGCGGTGCGCCTCCAGGAATTGTTCGGCCTCAACACCCATCCGTCGATTGCCGCTGGCAAGGTGCCGCTGGTGCTGGAACTGCTGTCGCCGGCGCAACGGCCGGTACAGGTGACGCGCGATCTCCCCGGTTTTTGGCGCGGCAGTTACGCCGCGGTCCGCTCCGACATGCGCGGCCGCTATCCCCGCCATCCCTGGCCCGAAGATCCGGCAAGTGCGCTGCCGACCCGGCGGGTCAAGCCGCGCGGGACGTGAGAAATCACCCCGCCATTAACCGTACGCTCATCCTTTTCGTCAAAATGACACCGGCTCTGCCGTGATGGCGCTCGCGGACGGGCGTGCCGCGTGATGAAATCGAGATTTCGGCTCGGAAGTGGTGTGATGCGTAACATTATGATCATCGCGGCCGTCATGATCGGCCTGGGCACCTTCATGGCGCAGATGGCAGACAAGATGAGCTCCGCGTCCGCCACGTCAGCGCCGCATACGACGGTCGCGCTTGCGGCCACGGCGCCGGCCGGCGGCCGCAGCCTCAACATTCCCCGCGACGGCCGCGGCCACTTCCAGACCGAAGGCCGCATCGACGGCCAGCGCATCGGCTTCATGGTCGACACCGGCGCCTCCGTGGTGGCGCTGAACGAGACCTCGGCTGCCCGTTTCGGTCTGCGTCCCTCGCGCAACGACTACAACGCCACCGTCACCACCGCCAACGGCACCATCAAGGCCGCGCGCACGCGCATTGCCATGCTGGATGTCGGCGGTCTCGTCGTGCGCGACGTCGATGCCATGGTGCTGCCGGACGCGGCGTTGTCCGAGAACCTGCTCGGCCTCTCCTTCCTGTCCCGCCTGAAGCGCTTTGAGTACGCCAACGGCCAGATGGTGCTGGAGCAGTAAAAGCGCCTTGTCGCGCTGAGGAACAGTCGTTCGCACGAATTTTTAGGGCGGCCCAGGCAGAAGTTCTCGCGCCAGGCCGCGTTTTTCCGTTACCAAACTGCCGCAATTATCCGCCATAAGCCTTCATTCCTGCCTTCCGCTGCGGCCCGGCATTCGCTAAGGCTGCATCAATTCCCGTCATTTTCACGAGACCGTCTCAATGTTTCCCAAGCCGAAATCCGTGTTGCTGCCCAACACCTATGCCTTCGAATCCGAGCCGATGGTGAAGGCCACGGGTTTTCGCGAATATGACGCGCGCTGGCTGTTCCAGAAGGAAATCAACCTGATGGGGATACAGGCGCTCGGCATGGGGCTGGGCGCGCTGATCGCGGAGCTCGGTGTCAGCCAGGAGATCGTCACCGGGCATGACTTCCGCGGCTATTCGGCCTCGATCAAATATGCGCTGATCTCCGGCCTGATGGCAGCCGGTTGCAAGGTGCACGACATCGGCCTTGCGGTGACGCCGATGGCCTATTTCGCTCAGTTCGATCTCGACGTGCCCTGCTGCGCCATGGTCACCGCCTCGCACAACGACAATGGCTGGACCGGCGTGAAGATGGGTGCCAACCGCCCGCTGACCTTCGGCCCTGACGAGATGACGCGGTTGAAGGAGATCGTGCTCAACGCCGATTTCAAGAACAAGGCCGGCGGCTCCTACCAGTTCCACGAAAACTATCCGGCGCGCTACATCGCCGATCTCACCAGCCGTCCGAAGCTCAAGCGCAAGCTCAAGGTCGTCGCGGCCTGCGGCAACGGCACGGCCGGCGCGTTCGCGCCGCAGGTGCTGGAGGCGATCGGCTGCGAGGTGATCCCGCTCGACACCGAGCTCGACCACACCTTCCCGAAATACAATCCGAATCCGGAAGACATGGAGATGCTGCACGCGATCCGCGACGCGGTGCTGCAGCACAAGGCCGATGTCGGCCTCGGCTTCGACGGCGACGGTGACCGCTGCGGCGTGGTCGACAACACCGGCGAGGAGATCTTCGCCGACAAGGTCGGCGTGATGCTGGCGCGCGACATGTCGGCGATCCACAAGGACGCGCAGTTCATCGTCGACGTGAAATCGACCGGCCTGTTCATCACCGATCCCGTGCTGCAGAAGCAGGGCGCCAAGACCACCTATTGGAAGACCGGTCATTCCTACATGAAGCGCCGCACCCATGAGACCGGCGCGCTCGCGGGCTTCGAGAAGTCCGGCCATTTCTTCTTCAACAAGCCGTATGGACGCGGCTATGACGACGGCCTGGTGTCGGCGATCGCGATCTGCGACATGCTCGACCGCGCGCCCGGCAAGTCGATGGCCGATCTGAAGAACGCGCTGCCGAAGACATGGTCGTCGCCGACCATGTCGCCGCATTGCGCCGACGAGGTGAAGTACGGCGTCATCGACCAGGTCGTGAAGCACTTCGAAGGCTTGCAGGCCAAGGGCGCCAGGATCGGCGGTCAGTCGATCCGCGATCTCGTCACCGTCAACGGCGTGCGCGTCACGGTCGAGGACGGTAGCTGGGGCCTGGTGCGCGCTTCTTCGAACAAGCCTGAGCTCGTCGTCGTGGTCGAGAGCCCGGTCTCCGAACAGCGCATGCACGACATGTTCGAGATGGTGAACAGCGTGCTGCGCACCCATCCCGAAGTCGGCGAGTACAATCAGACGATCTGAGATATTCTCCCTCGCCCCGTTCTTACGGGGAGAGGTTAGAGGCGCTCTCCCGAAAAACTACGCCGTCCGCAGCGAGCCCAGAAAGCTATCGACCTCGGCCTTGAGACGGTCGGACTGCGACGACAGTCCGGCGGCCGCCTGATGCATCTTCGAGGCGGCGGTGCCGGCCTGCTCGGAGGCTTTGCTGACACCGACGATGTTGTCGTTCACTTCTCGCGTGCCGGTGGCGGCCTGTTGCAGGCTGCCGGCGATCTCGCGTGTCGCCAGGCTCTGCTGGTCGACGGCGGTCGAGATCTGACCCGAGATCTCGTCGATTTCTGCGATGGTCGCGCCGATCGCCTGGATGGCGTTGACGGCATCACCGGTCGCGCTCTGGATGCTCTGGATCTGCGCCGAGATCTCTTCGGTCGCCTTCGCGGTCTGGTTTGCCAGCGCCTTCACCTCGCTGGCGACCACCGCGAAGCCCCTGCCATGCTCACCGGCACGGGCCGCCTCGATCGTCGCGTTCAACGCCAGCAGATTGGTCTGGCTTGCGATGTTCTGAATGAGAGTGACGACCTCGCCGATCTTCTGCGTACCGGTGGCAAGGCCTTCGACCACCTCATTGGTGCGGCGGGCTTCGCCGGCGGCCTTTGCCGCGATCTCGGCGGAGCGGGCGACCTGCTGCGTGATGCTGTTGACCGATGCAGTAAGCTCTTCGGTCGCAGCCGCGACCGTCTCGACGTTGCCGGAGGCCTGGTTCGAAGCGGCGGCCGCGGCGGCGGTCTGCCGCACGGTGTCGGTGCTGTTGCTGCTCATCGCGGACGACAGATGCTGCACTTCGCCGGCTGCGATCGCCACCGCCTGCACGATGCCACCGATCCTGCGTTCGAAGTTGCTGGCGAGGCGCTGCTTGGCCGCCTCGCGCTCGTCCTTGGCCCGTTGCTCGACCTCGCCGCGCTCCTGGTTGGCGCGCGCCTCCGCGGCCGTCGCGGCCTGCGCTTCTGCGGTCTTCACCGCCGTGGTCTCGAACAGCTCCTGCAGCTTGTGCGCCAGCGCGATCAGCACGCCGGCCTCGATCAGCAGGATCGCCGCATGCAGCACGACGCGGCCGAAATCGGAGCCGCCGGGATAGATCGCCGCGGGCAGCAGGAAGTTCAGCGCGATGTGATGCAGAGCGACCGCAACCGTCGCGGCGACGATCGGCCGGTAGTCGCAATAGGCGACGGTACAGGCCAGCGCCGCGAAGAAGTACATGTGCATGTCGATCTGCCAGGGATGTCCCTCGAACTGCCAGGTGAACATCGACACGCCGCTCATCAGTGCGACGGAAAACACCAGGCGCGTCGAGAGGCCATTGCCCGACATGCGCCAGGACAGGGTCGCGACGAGTGCGAAGATTGCCATGAAGATTGCGGGGATCAGCCAGGCCTTGCCCAGCGCCAGCCCGATCGTCACGCTGATCGGCACATGCAGCCAGAGTGTCGCGACCAGGATCTTGCTGGTGGTCTGACGCAGCGATTCCAGTCCGTCGTTCTCGACAACCATCTGATCCTCTCCAGGACTACGTGCCGGATGGCTACACGCCAAAAGGCTATCTGCCAAAACATGCTGAGACCGCTTGCGCGTCCATCACGAACCATGCGCCGGCGTCATGCAGGCGGGTCAGTCCGTCATGGTCATCCGGGCGGACGACGAGGAGAGTGGGAAGGGCGGTTGCCCTCACGATCGACGCTTGCGCCGATCCCGTAGCCTGAAAAACCTGCTGCGTGCTCCACCAGGGTGGAAACGCAACCGCGACAACAGCCGTGCCCGGACGAACTTGTAAGGTGAGGATTGCGAGCGTGACCCAGCCTGCGACCAGCAAAGCTGCCGCATTTGCCCAGGCGGGCCACCGCTGGGACGGAATCGCAGCTTTCCCCTCCATGGTTGGGAAAGTAGGCGGTCGAGGCTAATTCCCGGTAAATATCCGGTTAGCGGCGGTATGTAAGATTACTATCTCTCGCGATCGGCGCATTGATCGCCTGAATTCAATCGTGAGGTGGTGGATTAGCCTCCCGGTGGGCCGAGCAGGACGCGCAGTTTTGCGCTCGTGCCTTGCGCCTTGCGGGCGTCATGCAGCATCGCGATCCACTCGCCGAGCGCGATCCGGACCGGATTGAAGGACGGCGTGCCGCCGACAACGCCATAGCGAAGCTGCTGGTCGGATGGCCGTTGGGCAAAGGTCCCGAACAGGCGGTCGAACACGATCAGGATGCCGCCGTAATTCCTGTCGAGGCACGGCTCGTTGCATGCATGATGCACGCGATGATGGCTCGGCGTGTTGAGCACCCATTCGAGGATGCCAAGGTTCGGTGCGAAGTCGCTGTGGATGAAGAACTGATAGAGCAGGTTAGTCCCGAGCATCGCGACGATCGCGAAGGGATGAAAGCCGATCAGTGCGAGCGGCAGGAAGAACAGGAAGTTACCCGAGATGTTGCCGGTCCAGCCGAGCCGGATCGCCGCCGTCAGGTTCAGCCGCGTCGTCGAGTGATGTACCGCATGCGTCGCCCACATCCAGCGAATGCGATGCGAGGCACGATGTTGCCAGTAGTAGAGAAACTCGCTGCTGACGAACAATCCGGCGAGCGCAAGCGGGCCGGTCTGATCGAAGTCGAACAAGCGGTGCTCGTAAAGGAACGCAAATGGCACGGCGAGAATGCCGGCCTCCACCGCGCGCAGCAGATTTTGTCCGAGCGCGACACCGAATGACGCAACGCTCTCCCGCCAGTCGTGAGTCTCGCGATGCGCGAGCCGGCCGATGCCGTATTCGAGCAGCATCAGGCCGATCGCCGTTGCAAGGATCACACGCCGCAGCGTCGGATCGAACACCAGTGACATGCTCATGACGCCCTCCTATTTCGGCATCACGCCCGCCGTGATCGCTCGATCCCGCAGCGTCTGCGCGCGCGGCATCATCTGTGCGCAGGCGGCGCTGAGCTGGTCGGCATGGGACTTCAGGCAGGCGAGGATGCGTCCGCCGCCCGGCGTGACATTGCTGCACAGGCGGTCATAGTCGGCGCTGCACGCCCGCAGCAGGAGCATCGCTTCGCTGCGCATCTCGACCGGAACCTGGGCCTGCGCGAAGCACGGCGTGACGGTCGCGGCAAACAACGCCGTCGCGATTGCGATAGGCGTGCGCGGGATCGGATGAGAGATGTTGAACATGCTGTTCTCCTGGGCTTTCGAGGGTGCGAGCCGCCGCCGCGTGGGGCAGACGCGACGACGGCCCGGTCCGGCTCAGCGCGAGATCGTGCCGGTACGCGTGTAGGTGTTGCCGGCCGGGCCGGTGCGGGTGACGTTGCGCGAGCAGCTTCCGTTGGCGCAGCCGCCCGTCGCGGTAACGCTGGAGGTGCCGCGCGGTCCGGAGCCGGTCGCCGATCGCGTCCAGGCGTTGGCATCGGCCGCGGCGGCGATCGAGAGGGCGCCGATGACGAGGGAGGTGAGGAAGAACTTGTTCATGGTCGTCGTCTCCTTGACGGTGAAAGCTTGCCGTGAGCGGAAGCCATGCGAGGAGACTGAAGCCGCGGCGTCGGCACCACATCGCGGGGAGGAAACGATTGTTATGAGTTTGTCGGACGCGTGTAACACTATGTAACAACCACGCCGCTGCTCTTGCGTGGCGCGTGCCGTCGTCCACAATACGGTCATGAACGCGCAGCCGGCCACGATTCTCATGGTGGAGGACGATCCCGAGATCAGCCGCCTCGTGGCCGACTTCATGCGGCGCGAGGGGTTCGAGGTCGCCTGCGTCGCCGACGGCAAGGCGATGGATGCGATGCTCCAGCGCCTGCGGCCGGATCTCGTGATCCTTGATCTGATGCTGCCGGGCGAGGACGGACTCTCGATCTGCCGCCGCTTGCGCGCCGACGACTCCCTGCCGATCCTGATGCTGACCGCCAAGAGCGACGAGATCGATCGCGTGGTGGGCCTCGAAATGGGCGCCGACGATTATCTCGCAAAGCCATTCGGTCCGCGCGAGCTGCTGGCGCGGGTTCGCGCCATCTTGCGCCGTGCCAACGGCGGAACCGCGAGGCTGCTGGTCCGCCGCTTCGCTTTCGACCGGTTCGTGATCGATCTCGATGCCCGCAGCGTCGAGGCGGTCGAGAACGAGATCGAGGCGCTGCAATTGACCAGCGCGGAGTTCGACTTGCTCGGCTGCTTCGTGCAGCGGCCGCGCCGGGTGCTGACCCGCGATCAGATCCTCGACTGGACCCGTGGGCGTTCAGCCGAGCCGTTCGATCGCACGGTGGACATGCTGATCTCGCGGCTGCGCAAGAAGCTCGACGGCGCGAGCCCCGGCTCCAACCTGATCACGACGGTGCGCAACGGCGGCTATCTGTTCACCGCGACCGTCAAGCAGGTGTCGTGATGCTGCGGGTGACGCTCGCGGCGCGGCTGGCACTGATTACGCTGATCGGATTCTCGGTAGTTGTCACCGTCGTCGTCGGGATCTTCTACCGGACGACGGTCCATGAGAACGACCTGACCCGCCCCTCGCCGGCACGCCTCGATGCGCTGGCGACTCTGGTCGAGCGCTCAACCGTGGAGCAGCGAAAGGCGATTCTCGATGCGGTGTCATCGCCGCAGTTCAAGGTGCGGATCGCGCTGTCGAGCGCGCCGGTCAGCGGCGAGACGCCATCGGAGCAGCAACAATTGCGCGAAACCTATGCGGCCGGTCTTGCGGGCCGCTCTATCGAGATCGTGTCGCCGCCCGATCATCGCATCAGCCAGGTGTTTCCGCGCATCGCGCGGCTGATGGCCAATGCGATCGAGTTCCGGATCGGTCTGCGCAGCGGCGAGATGCTGATCATCGATGCCTATACCCGTCTGCCTGTCACTCCGCTCGGTCTTCCAGTCGGCTTTGGCGCGGGCCTGTTCGGATCGATCGTGGCGCTGCTCGCGCTGCTCGTCATGCAGCGCGAGACGCGGCCGCTGGCGCAACTCGCCGCGGCCGTCGATCGCGTCGACCTGTCAGTCGATCCGCCGCCGCTGCCGGATGCGCGACGTAGTGCGCCGGAGATCCGTGCCGTCATCGCTGCGTTCAACCGCTTGCAGGGTCGGCTCGCGGAGATGCTGCGCGCGCGCATGACGCTGGTTGGCGGCATCGCGCATGATGTCAGGACGTTTGCGACCAGGCTGCGCCTGCGCGTCGAGCACATTCCCGATGATGCCGAGCGGCAGCGGGCGGTTGCCGATATCGACGACATGATCCGGCTGCTCGACGACGCCCTCCTGTCGACGCGGGCCGGCGCCGCCGGCCTGTCGCAGGAAATGGTGGAGTTCGTCGCGCTGATCGCCGCCGAGGTGCATGACCGCCGTGCGCAGGGTGCCCCGGTCGACCTGGTGACGGACGCGCATGCGCGGGATGCGATCGTGCTCGGCGACCGGCTGGCGCTGCGGCGGATTCTTGCCAACATCATCGACAACGCGCTCGCCTATGGCCACGACGCGCATGTGCTGACCGCTCTGAAGGACGGCGCGATCGTGGTTTCGATCGACGACGACGGGCCCGGAATTCCGGTCGACCAACGGCAGACGGTGCTTGAGCCGTTTCATCGGTTGGAGAAATCCCGGAACCGCGCGACCGGCGGCGCCGGCCTCGGCCTCGCCGTGGTGCGCAGTCTGGTCGAGGCCCATAGCGGCACGATCGATATCGGCGCGGCCCCAAACGGAGGCACACGCGTCAAGGTCGCGCTGCCGGTGTTTCAACCGGCGTAATCGGCAGGGTTTCAGGCCGCGACCACGGCCGGGATCGGCAGCGCCGTGACCGACTTGATCTTCTCCATCGCGAAGCGCGAGGTGACGTTCTTCAGCGGCACGGCGCTGATCAGCTTCTTGTAGAAGATGTCATAGGCCTGCATGTCGGCGACCACGACGCGGAGCATGTAATCGACGTCGCCGGCCATCCGGTAGAATTCCATCACCTCGGGCATGGCGCTGACCGCCTCGGCGAATTTCTTGAGCCAGGCGTCGGAATGATCGGAACTCTCCACCGAGACGAACACGGAGATTCCGAGCCCGATCTTGTTCTGATCGACCAGCGCCACCCGCTTCAGGATCACGCCGTCGGCCTCCAGGCGCTGGATGCGCTTCCAGCAGGGGGTCGAGGATAGCCCGACCCGATCGCCGATTTCGGCGACCGACAGGGAGGCATCGTCCTGGAGCACCATCAGGATCTTGCGATCGATGGCGTCGAGGCGGCGGCTGGTCTCGGGGATCTGGACGGCGAGGTCGGTCATTTGAAGAACTTTGTTCCAATATCACGGCGTCTTCTCGTGATATAGAGAAAAATCTTCTACCGCAAGTCCATAATCTCGGCGAGACGGCAGAATGTCTCTAAACCACGCGGCGTAAAAGCCTTTCAACTTCAATGCGTCGCGGAGCGGCGAGGCCGCCGCCATGGCGCGTGCATTTCAGCGCTGCGGCAGCCGCGGCGAATCGCAGCGCCTCCCGCACGCCGCCACCCTCGGCAAGCTGAAGCGTGAAGGCGCCATGGAAGACGTCGCCGGCGCCGAGCGTATCGACCGCTTCGACCGCGAAGGCCGGCGTCTCCTCCGGCGTGCCCGCCTCGTTCAGCCAGATCGTGCCGCGCGGGCCGCGGGTGGCGGCGAGGAAGGCGGGCGTCAGCCCGGCCAGCCGCTTCAACGCCTCGCCGTCATCGGCGATCCCAGCCGTTTCCTGTACCTGCTCGCTGGCGAACAGGAGATGCGAGGCGGCCGTGAGCAGGCCATCGGTCAGCGCCATCGCGCGGTCGACGCCGACGATGACGGGAATGCCACGCCGGCGCGCCTCGGTGCAGAGATCGATGCAGAAGGCGCCGCAGCGGCTCTCGACGAGGACAGCCTGACAATCGGCGAGCAGCTCGTCGGCATCTGATAGTTTCACGGTCCACAGCGCGGGATCGCGATAGATCGTCAGCGTTCGTTCGCCGGTCGCGTCGATGATGATCGCTGAGACGGGCGTGGCCGCGCCCGGCACGCGAACGATGTGCGCGGTCTTGATCCCCTCGATGGCCATCCGCTCGAGAATGAAGCCGCTCGACATCTCCTGCGCATCGCCCATCGGTCCCGCAAACGCGACGCGGCCGCCGAGCCGCGCCATTGCGATGGCGGCATTGAGCGCATTGCCGCCGCAGATCTCGGCGAGATGTGTGGCGTTGGCCTTGCTGCCATGCTCCGGCACGGAATCGACCCGGAAGGTGAGGTCGCGCACGGGAATGCCGATGCAGAGGATGCGCGGCGCGATCACAGATAGCGCCATCGGCGGTCAGCTCTTGTCGTTCACCCAGCGGCCGAGCAGATGATGCGCGATCGCGAAGGGGTGCGGGCCGGCGAGGCCATCTGGATGCGTGCGCTTCAGCATCAGCGCCGCCTCCTCGCGCGTGAACCAGCGTGCATCCTCGAGCTCGGAATGATCGACGACGACGTCCTCGTTCAAGGCCCGCGCGCTGCAACCGATCATCAGCGATGACGGATAGGGCCAGGGCTGCGTCATGTAGTACTGGACGTCGGTGCAGCGAATGCCGGACTCTTCGAGGATCTCGCGGCGCACCGCGTCCTCGATGGTCTCTGCCGCCTCGACGAAGCCGGCGAGGCAGGAATACATGCCCGGCGGAAACTGCTTCTGGCGGCCGAGCAGGCATTTTTTGCCTGACGCCACCAGCATGATCACGACGGGATCGGTGCGCGGAAAGTGTTCGGTCTTGCAGGCCGGGCAATCGCGCTTCCAGCCACCTTCCTTCATCGCGCTGCGCGTACCGCAATTGGCGCAATAGCCGTGGCGCTGGTGCCAACTGACCATCGACTTCGCCATCGCAATCGCCGACAGCTCCTCGGGCGGGATCGCGCCCTGCATCGCCATGCCGCGCAGTTCGGTGACGGTAAAGTCCTCTCGGCCGATCAGCTTCTCGGCGGCGGCCTGCGGGAGGCCCATGCCGAAGATCGCCGCGCCGTCGCGCAGGCCCAAAAAGATCGTGCCGGGATTGGCGCCGCATTTCAGCGCCTCGTCGATTCTGAGCAGCGCGCGCATCTTGTCGCCCTCACGCTTTACCAGCAGCGAGTCGCGATAGACGATATAGGCGCGCGACGACGGCTTCTGCTCCATCGCGAACAGTTTTTCGTCATCGCGGCGCAGATGCGCGGCGCGGTCGAGGATGTTGGTGACGAAGGCCGGCTGCCCAAGCGGAAACGAGTCGAATGCTGACATTTCTTGTTCTTTCAACCCAACCAGATTTTTCGGCGAAGCGCGCTGATGAAATTCTGCACCTCGGTGGCGTCATGAGCGAGGGGCTTCATCACGCCCCACACAGGCCGTGGCCAGGCGGCGTCACTGGTGCGGCGTGCGATGATGTGGACGTGAAGCTGCGGCACCAAATTGCCGAGCGCGGCGATATTGAGCTTGTCGCATTGGGTGATCTCCTTCAACGCGCGCGAGACGCGGGAGATCTCGGTCATCAGCTGCGCCTGCTCGACCTCGTCGAGGTCGATAATCTCGACCGCGTCAGCCCGCCGCGGCACCAGCAGCAACCAGGGATAATGCGCGTCCTTGATGACGAGCACTTTCGACAGCGGCAAATCGCCGATGTCGATGGTGTCCTCTTTCAGGCGGGAGTGCAGTGACCAGGCAGGATCGGACATATGCGTTTCCAGAATGCCCGATGGCGTCGGGCGCGTTTGGTCGGACCATACGATACCGATTCCGATAGGGGAAGGATCGGGCCCGCATACGCGGTCGGCATTCCAGGCGCGCGCTCCGCGCGCCCCGGAATGACCGAAAAACTACGCCTCCGCCAGCACCCGCGCATTGGCGCGAACCGACGCTTCGCTGACGCGAATGCCGAGGCCGGGGCCATCGGGCACCACGACATGCCCGCCGCGGTTGGCGACGCGCTCTTCCAGCACATCCTCGGTCAAAACATGATGCGGCATATAAAATTCGCAGCCGAGCGAGATGCCCGGCGTCGCCGCGATCAGCTGCGTGCCGGCGGCCAGCCCAATGCCGCCCTCCCACAGCGTCCCGCCATAGCCGGGCAGGCCGGCGATGTCGGCGATCGCCATGATCGCCTGCGCCTCGAACAGGCCGCCGGCCTTCATCAGCTTGATGGAGACCGCGTCGGCCGCCTCGCGGCGCACCACCTCCATCATGTCGCGGCGGTCGAAGCAGCTTTCGTCGGCGAGCACGGGCGTTTCCAATGCTGCGGTGAGCTGCGCCATCACGTCGAGAAATTTGCGCGGCACCGGCTGCTCAATGAAGGTCGGCGCAAACTGCTCGATATCGCGCAGGATCTTGATGGCACCGAAAGGCGCCAGCGCCTGGTTGTAGTCGACGCGCAAATCGACCTTGTCACCGAACTCCTTGCGGATCGTCGAGAGATGATCGAGATCCTCGCGATGCGGCTTCACACCGGTCTTGACCTTGTAGATGACGTTGCCGTCCGGAACCATTTTTCGCATGCGTTCGAGATCGGCGGGAAAGTCCGGATCAGCGATCGAGAAGGAGAGCGGGATCGTATCGCGAACGCGGCCGCCGAGCAGGTCGGCGACCGAAAGTCCCGATGATTTGCCGACGATGTCGAGCAGCGCCATCTCGATCGCGACCTTGGCCTCGGCATGTCCGACCAGCGCGCGGTCGAGATCCGCCATCAGCGCGCGAATGCGGCGCACCGGCTTGCCGAGCACGATTGGTCGCAAATAGATGTCGAGCGCGGAGAAGGCTGCTTCCGGTGTTCCCGTGAACACCTCCCATGGCGCCGCCTCGCCCCAGCCGACCACGTCGTCGCTCGACGTCAACTCGAGCAGCACGCGCTTCACCGTGCCCTTGACGTTGCCGACGCCCTGCAAGCGCGCCATCTTGATCGGGCTTTCGATCAGGAACAGGCGGAGACGTTCGACGGTCGCTTCGGTCATGTCAGGCCTCCATTGACGTGCCAGATCTGGCCGGTGACGTAAGACGCTCTTGGTGATGCCAGGAAGGCGATGATCTCGGCGACTTCCTCCGGCCGCCCGCGCCGGCGCATCGGGATCAGCGCCTCGGTCGCGGCGATCTGCTCTGGCGACAGCCTGCTCTCGCTCGGTCTGTCCTTGACGATGAGGCCCGGCGCAACCGCGTTGACGGTGATGCCGTCCCTGGCGAGCTCGACCGCGGTGAGACGCACAAGCGCTTCAAGCGCGGCACGGCTCGCGGCGGTGGCGGCGAAGGGCGCGAATTCAGGCCGGATTGCGTGTGCGACGAATGAGGATACCGCGACGATCCGCGCATCCTTTCCGGCTCGCAGCAACGGAAGTGCGGCTTCGGTCATCCGCGTGAACGCGAGAGCCGATTCGTCCATCGCCTGGCGGAATTGATCCGCCGGCGTACCGATCGCGCTGCCGCGGCGGGCGTGGCCGCCGACCGGGATCAGTCCGTCGAGCCGGCCGAAAGCGCGTTGTGTGGCGGCGACAGCATCGGAGACGGCCGCGTCCTCCGCGAGATCGCCAAGGCACTTTGCCACGACCGCACCCTTTGCCTTAGCCTCGGTTGCCGTGGCGTCGAGACCTTCCACGTTCGAACGCGTGTGCAGCAGAAGCGCGACGCCAGGCGCCGCGAGCAATTTTGCGGTGGCGCGGCCGATGCCGCTGGCGGCACCGGTGACGAGATAGACGCGGTTGATATCGGGCATCACGATGTCGCGTTGGCCGGCGGCAGTGCGCCGGTGCGGTGGAAATGGCTGAGGAAGGCGCGTGTCGCGGTTTCCTGCGGATGATCGATCACCTGCCGTGCCGGCCCTTCTTCGACCACGACACCGTCGCGCATGAAGATCAGCCGGTCGGCGACCTCGCGGGCGAACGCGATTTCGTGGGTCACGATCACCATGGTCATGCCCTCGGACGCCAGTTGCTGGATCACGGCGAGCACCTCGCCGACGAGCTCGGGATCGAGCGCCGAAGTGGCTTCGTCGAACAGCATCACGTCCGGCTCCATCGCGAGCGCACGCGCGATCGCGACGCGCTGCTTCTGGCCGCCGGAGAGCGTTGCCGGATATTGGTCGGCCTTCTCGGCAAGTCCGACCTTGGCGAGCTGGGCACGTGCGAGCTTTTCGGCGTCCGCCTTGGCCATGCGCCGCACCGTGATCGGTCCCTCCATCACGTTCTGCAGCGTCGTCATGTGCGGGAACAGATTGAAATGCTGGAACACCATGCCGGTGGTGGCACGGAATCTTGCGAGTGTCCTCACGTCGGGCAGTTTTGAACCATCGCCGAATGCAAAGCGTGTGTCGCCGACGCGGACGCTGCCGCCGTCGGGCGCGACCAGCAGATTGATGCAGCGCAGCAGCGTCGACTTGCCGGAGCCCGACGGGCCGATCAGCGCCACGACACCGCCCTTGGCGACGTCGAGACTGATGTTCTTGAGGACTTCGTTGCTGCCAAAACTCTTGCGCAGGCCACGGATCTCGATCTTTGACGTCTCGCTCATTCGCTGACCGCCAGTCGCTTCTCGCCGCGCCGGGCGAGGATGGTCAGGGGAATCAGGATCGCCGCATAGGCGACCGCGACGGCCGTGTAGGTTTCCAGCGGCCGGTAGCTGTCATGGGCCGCGACCTGGCTTTGATAGACCAGATCAGGCACCGCGAGCACCGAGACCAGCGAGGTGTTCTTGAACTGGATGATCGACTGGTTCATCAGCGCCGGGATCATGCGCTTGATCGCCTGCGGCAGCACGATGCGGCGCATGCTCTGGCCCGGCGTCATGCCAAGCGCGGCGCCCGCTTCCGACTGGCCCTTGTCGATCGAGATGATGCCGCCGCGGATGATCTCCGAATAGAACGAGCCGCCATAGAGCGAGAGCGCCAGCGCGGAGGCCGTGACCGGCGTCATTTCGACGCCGGCGAGGATCGGTAGCGCGTAATAGAACCAGATCAGCTGCACCAGGATCGGCGTGCAGCGGAACGCCTCGATGAAGGTGAGGGCGGTCAAGCGCACCGCCTTGAAGCGCGACAGGGTGCCGAAGGCGCCGAACAGGCCGAACACCAGTCCAAGCACGACAATGACCACCGTGAAGCCGACGGTGACGCCAAGCCCGTTGAGAAAGAGCCAGCGATAGCTCCACAGGATGCCGAAGTCCCATTGATACATGCGTGCCTTCTTGCTTCACCTCTCCCGCTTGCGCGAGAGGTCGTGCCGCATCGAAGATGCGATACGGGTGAGGGCTCTTTCCTCTTGGTGAGTCTTGCCAGCGGAGACACCCTCACCCCAACCCTCTCCCGCAAGCGGGAGAGGGAGCAGAGCGGAGCGAGTCAGCCCTGACCCCATCACCTACAGCGAAACGCCCGGCGGAATGTCCGCTTCGGTTACGCCCACCAGCTCCATGTTGGTGATGATCGCGTTGCGGATGAAGCCGAGGCCCTTGTTGAAGTCGATCCATGTGTTGACGTAGTCGCGCCAGGTCTTGTCGTTCTCGCGGCGGAAGCCGGCGTTCGACGTGGTGGCGAAGATCGGTGTCGGCAGCACGAACTGGCCGAGCGAGGGATTCTTCTTCAAAACCGTCAGCGACAGCATGGTGATCAGGCACTGCGCGTCGACGCGGCCGGTCTGCAGCGCGGCGGTGGCGTCGTCTGCGGTCTTCAGCCGCGAGATCTGCGCCTTCGGTGTCAGGCGGCTGACGACCTGGTCGTGCGACGAGCCCTGGTCGACCGCGATCTTGATGTCAGGCGAGTTCAGCTCGGCCCAGCTCTTCGGCTTGAAGTCCTTCTTGCAGAGGATGCCGAAGGCGTTGTTGAAGACCGGCACCGAGAAGTCGATCACCAGCGCGCGCTTCGGGGTCGGGTTGAGGCCGAAGAAGATGTCGATCTTGTTGGACTGGAGATCGAGCACCGAATTGCCCCAGGTGGTTTCGGTGATCTCGAGCTCGGCTTCCATGTCGTCGGCAAGCGCTTTCGAAATGTCGACGTAAAAGCCCTTCCACTGGCCGCTGGAGAGATCCTTCATGTAATAGGGCGCGCCGCCGCCGACCGCGCCGATCCGCATCTTCTTGGTGCGGCGGATGCGGGCAAAGGTCGATTCGTTGGGATCGGCTGCCTGGGCCACGGCCGGAGAGGCCAGCGCGCCCGCGGTCACCGCGCCGATGGCGCCAAGTCCGACAATCGATGCAACATCACGACGTGTAACCATTGGGATCAATCGCTTTTCTGGTAGGTGGAGTTCCGGCAGCGTTCTTACCAAGGCGGCGAAGGCTGCGAAAGCACAGCCTATCGGCTGGGCAGACCTGAAATTGCCCGGATGCTGGGCAAGATCAAGCTGGTCAAAGTGATACCCGCTTGCTTTCCCGACCTTTTGGCCCCAAATAAGGACCGGGAGATTGGCGGTGGACGAGCCACTCGCCAACCGGGTCAGGTCCGGAAGGAAGCAGCCCTAACGAGGTCCGGATCGGGTCGCTCGTCAGTCTCCTACTTGTTTTTTCGAGCGAATTGCGCCGGCGGGCTTCCCGCCTGCGTGCTCCTGTCCGCAAAGCCAGCCGAGAGACATTCCATTGCGGATTGACCGATGACCGACGCTGGCGTCCCTCCTGACCCTGACAACGCCGGCAAGGCCGCCAACGCGCCTTACCGCGTTCTCGCGCGCAAATACCGACCTTCCTCGTTCGACGATCTGATCGGCCAGGAGGCCGTGGTCCGCACCGTCTCCAATGCGTTCGAGACCGGGCGCATTCCGCAGGCCTGGATCCTCACCGGCGTCCGCGGCGTCGGCAAGACCACCACCGCGCGCATTCTGGCCCGTGCGCTCAACTACGAGATGCCGGACGGCTCGGTGAAGGGCCCGACCATCCACATGCCGACGCTCGGCGTGCATTGCCAGGCGATCATGGAAAGCCGGCACATGGACGTGCTGGAGATGGACGCGGCGTCGCATACCGGCGTCGACGACGTCCGCCAGATCAATGACAGCGTGCGCTACGCGCCGGCCAGCGCCCGCTACAAGGTCTACATCATCGACGAAGTCCACATGCTGTCGACGGCGGCGTTCAACGCCTTCCTGAAGACGCTTGAGGAACCGCCGGAGCACGCCAAATTCGTGTTCGCCACGACGGAGATCCGCAAGGTTCCGGTCACGGTATTATCGCGCTGCCAGCGTTTTGATCTGCGCCGGGTCGAGGCCGACGTGCTGATGAAGCATCTCGCCAACATCGCGGCGAAAGAGAGCGTCGAGATCGAGCCCGAGGCGCTCGGCATCATCGCGCGTGCAGCCGAAGGTTCTGTGCGCGACTCGTTGTCGCTGCTCGACCAGGCGATCGCGCATGCGGCAGGCAACGTGAAGGCCGATGCCGTCCGCCAGATGCTGGGGCTCGCTGACCGCACCCGCGTCATCGACCTCTTCGATTCGCTGGCGCGCGGTGACATCGCGAGTGCCTTCAAGGAGTTCCGCGATCAATATGACGTCGGCGCCGATCCGATCGTCGTGCTCTCGGACCTCGCCGAGTTCGTCAATTTCGTCACCCGCGTGAAGATCGTGCCGGCGACCGCCGACAACGTCGCCTATGGCGAGACCGAGCGCGTGCGCGCCAAGGATTTCGCCTCGAAAATCTCGATGCGCGTGCTGTCGCGGATGTGGCAGATGCTGCTCAAGGGCATCACCGAGGTGCAGGCTGCGACGCGCCCTGCCGCGGCCGCCGAGATGGTGCTGGTGCGCATCGCCTATGTCGCCGACCTGCCGACGCCGGACGAGGCGATCAGGATGCTGGAGCAGAACGGCGGCGGTTCGCCGGTCGTGGGCGGCGGCGGTGCTGCGCGCAGCGGCGCCCCGTCGGCACCGATGGCCTCTGTGGCGTCCGTGACCTCCGCTGCAACGGTTCGCATGCCGACCTCATCGCCGACTGCGTTCGGTGGCGGTGCCCGGCCGCAGATGACGGCGCCCGCGCCGGACCCGCAAGAGGTCGCACCCCAGCTGCGCATCACCAGCTTCACCCAGCTCGTCGCGCTCGCCGGGCAGAAGCGCGACCTCATGACCAAGGGCGCGCTCGAAGGCGATATGCGCCTCGTTCGTTTCGAGGAAGGCCGGCTGGAGGTCGCGCTCGAGTCGAACGCGTCGAAAACGATGATCTCTGAGCTCGCGCGGAAATTCGAGCTATGGACCGGCCGCCGCTGGACCATCATTGTGTCCAACGAGCAGGGCCAGGCGACGCTGCGCTCGGTAAGCCACGCTGCCAAGCAGGAACATGCGCGCACCGCCGAGGCCGATCCGCGCGTGCAGGAGGTGCTGTCGCGCTTCCCCGGTGCGAAGGTCGTCGAGGTCCGCAGGCTTGCGCCCGAGACGCCGGAATCCAATATAAACGCCGACTATGGCTCCGACGATCCGCCCGACGGTTCCGACGCCGACGACGATCTCTAGAGCATGATCCGGAAAAGTGTGAAGCGGTTTTCCGACAAGATCATGCTCAAAACAACTTAGGCTTTCCAAGGACGAACACCCATGGCTGATTTTCTCGGCATGATGAAGCAGGCGGCGCAGCTGCAATCCAAGATGCAGGAGATGCAGGAGCAGCTCGCCAATGTGGAGGTCGAGGGCATCTCCGGCGGCGGTCTCGTCGCCGTGCGCATGACCGCAAAGATGGACGTCAAGGGCATCAAGATCGATCCCTCGCTGATGAAGGCCGAAGAGCGCGAGGTGCTGGAGGATCTGCTCGTTACCGCGCTCAGTGATGCCCGCCGCAAGGCGGAGACCGCGATGCAGGAGAAGATGCAGTCGCTGACCGGCGGGCTCGGCCTGCCGCCGGGGCTGTTCGGCCAGTAATATGGGCGCGGTTGCAGGTCCCGAAATCGAGCGGCTGGTCCAGCTTCTCGCGCGACTGCCGGGCCTTGGCCCGCGCTCCGCGCGGCGCGCGGCGCTGCATCTGATCAAGAAGCGCGAAGCGCTGATGACGCCGCTGACATCGGCGCTGCAGGTCGCGCTCGACAAGGTTCAGGTCTGCAAGACCTGCGGCAACATCGACACGCAAAATCCCTGCACCGTCTGCATCGATCCGAAGCGCGAGCCCGCCATCATCGTCGTCGTCGCCGACGTCGCCGATCTTTGGGCGCTGGAGCGGGCCAATGCGACCCAAGGGCGCTACCACGTGCTGGGCGCGACCCTGTCGCCGCTCGATGGCGTCGGCCCGCAGGACCTCACCATCGACGCGCTGGTCGCGCGCGCGCACGCGGCCGAGGTGCACGAGATCATTCTTGCGCTGAATGCGACAGTCGACGGACAGACCACCGCGCATTACATCACCGACCTGCTTCAGGACGCCAACGTAAAAGTAACCCGGCTTGCCCATGGTGTGCCTGTTGGTGGCGAGCTTGATTATCTCGATGAGGGCACGCTATCGGCCGCGATGCGGCAGCGGACCCTGTTCTAGCCATCCAGACTTGACGGAACGGACGACATGACGAAACTTTTCGCTACACGATCGGCTTTGGTCGCGACGATGCTGCTGGTGACACCGGCCATCGCCGCGCAGCAGGACGACGAGGCGCCGCCGCCCGCAAAGCCCGGCAAGCCCATCAGCGCCGGCGAGGTGCTCTCGGGCGAGCTGAACGCCATGAAGATTCGCGACGTCAAGAACGCTGGCAAGCGGATTGCGATGTACCAGATCACCTCCGAGCCACGCCGCCTGCCGGCGCCGAACGGGCTGTGCGATCTCGAGACGGGGCCGGAGACCTTCCAGCTCATCACCTCCAGCGATGCGCAGACGACGCAGCTGAAATCGTTCGTGGGCAAGGAGATCTCGGTCAAGGTCGACGAGATCGCCTGCGCCAGCGATCCCGGCCAGATGAGCGAGGCCGTGGTCACGAAGTGGAGCCTTGTGAGGAAGTAGGCGGGCGGTTCGGACTCCCTCCGTCGTCATTGCGAGGAGCTCTTGCGACGACAATCCAGACTGTTTCTGCGGAACGATTCTGGATTGCTTCGCTTCGCTCGCAATGACGAAGGAAAGACGTGAGTCCTACACCCGCACCGGCCCCAACGCCTCGAAATGCCCGCGCTTCTGCAGCCATGTCAGCAGCACCAGGCTTGGGATCGCCATCAGCACGCAGATCACGAAGAACAGCGGCCAGCCGGTCGTATCGGCCACGAAGCCGGCGCCTGACGAGAGATACGTCCGCCCCACCGCCGCGAGCGCGGTGAGCAGCGCGTATTGCGTCGCCGTGTGCAGCGGGTTCTGGCACAGCGCCGAGAGATAGGCGACGAAGATCACGGTGCCGACGGCGCTGGTGAAATTCTCGGCGCAGATCGCCAGCGCCAGCGCCCATTGATTGGTGCCGACCACCGCGAGCCAGGAGAAAGTCAGGTTCGCCAGCGCCTGCACCACGCCGCCGATCCAGAGCGAGGTTGCGAGCGAATAACGTCGCGCGACAAAGCCGCCGGCAAAGCCGCCGATCAGCGTCGCTGCGAGGCCGACGCCCTTCACGATCGCCGCATAGTCGTTGCGGGTGAAGCCGAGGTCGATCACGAACGGCGCCGTCATCGTGCCCGAGAACGCATCCGTGAATTTGAACAGCACGACGAAGGCGAGCGCCGCGATGGCGTCCTTGCGCGACAGAAATTCGGAGAAGGCGCCGATCGCCGCATGCAGCACGCGCGTGAACGCGGTTTCTTGGTGCGTCGCAGCTTCCGCCCGCAGCGATTGCTCGGGCTCGGTTGCGACCAGTGCCGTGATCGTCCCGATCAGCACCATCCCCGCCATCACCACATAGCCCCACATCCAGGCCGATGTGCGCGTGATGCCGGTGCTCTCGAAGCCGGAGACGATGAACAGCGCACCCGCGGTCGAGACCAGCATGCCGATGCGATAGGCGGCGACATAGGCGGCCATGCCGGCGGCCTGCTCGCTTTCGGGCAGGCTCTCGACGCGGAAGGCGTCGACCACGATGTCCTGGGTCGACGACATCGTCGCCACCAGCAGCGCACCGAGCGCGACATAGAACGGCGACCGCGCGGGATCGGTCATCGCCAGCAGCAGGATCGCGACGATCAGCAGCAATTGCGAGAACAGCAGCCAGCCGCGCCGCCGTCCGAAAGCGCGCGTGAACAGCGGCACATGCAGCGCATCCACCAGCGGCGCCCACAGGAATTTCAGCGTGTAGGGCGTGCCGACCAGCGCAAACAGCCCGATGGTCTTGAGATCGACGCCGGCTTCGCGCATCCACACCAGCAGCGTCGAGCCCGACAGCGCCAGCGGCAGCCCAGACGAGAAGCCGAGGAACAGCACGATCAGCACCCGCGGTTGCAGGTAGACGGCCAGACTGTCGCGCCAGGAGGTCGCAGGGGCTTCGGGGCCGGCGGAGGAGGTCGCGTCGGGTGCGGTCATGGGGAGGTGTTAGCAGATTCTGGGCGGGATGCCTCTTCTCCCTCTCCCCGTTCTTACGGGGAGAGGGCGGGGTGAGGGGCCTCTCTCCGCACGGGAGGTCGATGACAGACCTGTACCCCCTCACCCGAATTCGATCTGCGATCGAATTCGACCTCTCCCCGCAAGCGGGGCGAGGTAAGAAAAACTCACTCCCCCGCCTGGAGCTTCCTTGGAAAAAGCTCCGGCGCGCCAGTTGCCACCAGCCGCGGGCCGTCCGCGGGCGCCTCGGTCTTGCTGAAATCGAGCTCCTCGATCCGGCCTGCGCGCTTTTCGATCTTGTCGGCGGAGATCAGGATCTGGCGGACGTCTTCGTTCGCGTCGGCAAAGTGCTTCTGCAATTTCAACACGCGGTCGCGCAGGCGGCCGAGGTCGTCGCCGAGCTTGACCACCTCGGTCTGGATCTGGTCGGCGGCGTCGCGCATGCGCGCGTCCTTCATGATCTGCTGCATCACCTGGATCGCGAGCATCAGCAGCGTGGGCGACACCAGGACGACCTTGGCGCGATAGGCCTTCTGGATCACGTCGTCGAAACCGTCATGGATCTCGGCGTAGACCGATTCCGACGGCACGAACATCAGCGCCATCTCCTGGGTCTCGCCGGTGACGAGGTATTTTTCCGCGATGTCGCTGATATGCTTCATCACGTCACCGCGCAGCCGCTGCGTGGCGAGGCGCTTCTCCTCGTCGGTCCGGGCATCGTGCAGCGCGGTCATCGCTTCCAGCGGAAACTTTGCATCGATACAGAGCGGGCGCTGGTCGGGCAGGAATACGACGCAATCCGGCCGCTTGCCGGTCGAGAGCGTGAACTGGAATTCGTAAGCGCCCTTCGGCAGGCCGTCCTGGACGATCGCCTCCATCCGCGCCTGGCCGAAGGCGCCGCGCGACTGCTTGTTGGCGAGTACGTCCCGCAACGTCGTCACCTGCGTGGTGAGGTCGGTGAGGTTCTTGTGCGCATTGTCGATGATGCCGAGCCGCTCGTGCAACGCGCGCAGGCTCTCCATGGTGTTGCGGGTCGAGTGCTCCATGGACTGGCCGACCCGATGGGTTACCGAATCCAGCCGCTCATTGACCGCCCGCGCCATCTCGGCCTGGCGGCCGGCCAACGCCTGGGTCATGGCATCGGCGCGGCCGGCGGCCTCGCTCTGGGCGTGCAGGACCTGGCTGAGGCGCTCCTCGATCTCGTCGGCCCGGATGGCGTTTGCCATGGCAAGTTCCGCGCCGCGCCGCCCGGAGCGCGCGATCACGACCGCGATGGCAATCAGCAGGAGGAGGACCAGCGCGCCGAAGCCGATCAGCGCATCAATCGTGCGCACCGGCCAGTCGCCGAGCATGAAAATGATCTCGTTCATGCCAGCCCTTCTACCCGATTCGCCTGTTCGTACGAACGAATAGCGAACATTTATGGTTAATCGATCCCTAATTTCTATGGTTAACAAAACCTGAAGTTTTATGGTTAGCAGACCGTTAACGTGTTCCCGGCCGCATTGACCGCTTGTCGCGCGCGGCTTAAATCGCCCGCCATGGCCCTCAGAGAAATCATCATCCTACCCGACAGGCAGCTGCGTCTGGTCTCCAAGCCGATCGAGAAGGTCACGCCGGAGATCCGCAGGCTTGCCGACGACATGTTCGAGACCATGTATGACGCGCCCGGCATTGGCCTGGCGGCGATCCAGATCGCGCAGCCGCTGCGGCTGATCACCATGGACCTCGCCAAGCCCGACCAGGACGGCGAGACCAAGCCGGAGCCGCGCGTCTTCATCAATCCGGAGATCATTGCCTCTTCCGAGGATCTGTCGGTCTACGAGGAAGGCTGCCTGTCGATCCCCGAATATTACGAGGAGGTCGAGCGGCCGGCAAAGGTGCGCGTGCGCTTCACGGATTTGGACGGCAAGGTGCACGAAGAGGACGCCGAAGGCCTTTACGCCACCTGCATCCAGCACGAGATCGACCATCTCAACGGCGTGCTGTTCGTCGACTATCTCTCAAAGCTCAAGCGCGACCGCGTGATCAAGAAGTTCGAGAAAGCCGCCAAGCGCGCGGAGTAAGGTTCTCCGTCGATGCCCCTCCGCCTCATCTTCATGGGCACGCCCGATTTCTCCGTGCCAACGCTGCTCGAGCTCGTCGCGCACGGCCACGAGATCGTGGCCGCCTACACCCGCGCGCCGAAGCCGGGCGGGCGGCGCGGTCTGCAATTGCAGCCGACGCCGGTGGAAGAAGCCGCGCGAAAACTCCGCGTTCCCGTGCTGACGCCGAAGACCCTGAAAACACAGGAAGCGCTCGACGAATTCAGCGCCTTTGACGCGGATGCTGCCGTCGTCGTCGCCTACGGCATGATCCTGCCGCAGGCGATCCTCGATGCCCCAAAACTCGGCTGTTACAACCTTCATGCCTCGCTGCTGCCGCGCTGGCGCGGTGCAGCCCCGATCAATCGCGCGATCATGGCCGGCGATGCCGAGAGTGGCGTCATGGTGATGAAGATGGATGTCGGCCTCGACACCGGCGACGTCGCAATGGTCGAGCGGCTCGCGATCACCGACAACATGACGGCTGTCGACTTGCACGATCGCCTCTCCCGTCTCGGTGCCGATCTGATGGTGCGCGCGATGGCCGCGCTCGACCGCGGCGGCCTCCAGCTCAAGAAGCAGAGCGAGGACGGCGTCACCTACGCCGCCAAGATCGACAAGGCGGAGGCGCGGATCGACTGGAGCAAGCCCGCGCACGCGGTGCTGCGCCACATCCATGGTCTGTCGCCGTTTCCCGGCGCCTGGGCCGAGCTCGTCGGCGCCAACGAAAATGCGCGCGTAAAAATCCTGCGCTGCGAACTGGCGAAAGGCTCGGGCGCGCCGGGCGAGGTGCTCGATGGCCAGCTCACCATCGCCTGCGGCGAGGGCGCGATCCGCATCCTCGAGCTGCAGCGCGAGGGCAAGGCCCGCATGCAGGCCACCGACTTCCTGCGCGGCGTGAAGGTCGAGCCGCCGATGCGGCTCTCCTGATGCCCCGCTACAAGCTCACCATCGAATATGACGGCGCGCCGTTCTTCGGCTGGCAGGTGCAGGAGACGCTGCCCTCGGTGCAGGGCGCGCTGGAGGCGGCCGTGAAGGCGATGACCGGCGCGGATGTGCGGGTGCATGGTGCGGGCCGCACCGATGCCGGCGTGCATGCGCGCGGCCAGGTCGCGCATGTCGACATCGCGAAGCAGTTTCCGCCGGGCCGTTTTCGCGACGGCTTGAATGCGCATTTGCGCCCGCATCCGATTGCGGTCCTCGAAGCCGACATCGTGCCTGATACCTTCGAGGCGCGCTTCTCGGCCGTGAAGCGGCACTACCGCTACAGCGTCGTCAACACCCGCGCCAATCTCGCGCTCGACATCGGCCATGCCTGGCGCGTGCCGCGCCGGCTCGATGCGGATGCGATGCATGCAGCGGCACAGCGCCTGCTCGGCAAGCACGATTTCACGACCTTTCGCGACACCGAGTGCCAGGCCAAGTCGCCGGAGAAAACACTCGACCAGCTCGACGTGCTGCGCGATGGGCGTGAGATCATCATCGTCACCTCGGCGCGCTCGTTCCTCCACAGCCAGGTGCGCTCGATGGTGGGTTCGCTGGTCTGGGTCGGCGAAGGGCGCTGGACCGCGGATGACCTATCGGCTGCGCTTGACGCCCGCAACCGCGCAGCCTGCGGCATCGTCGCGCCGCCGGAGGGGTTGTATCTGGTGAAGGTGGATTATTAGAGCGCGAGAGCAGCGCCTACCCGAAATACCGCGTCAAAATCCCGCGATAGACCTTCGTCAGCTTCTCCAGATCCACCACAGGCACGCGCTCGTTGACCTGGTGCATGGTCTGGCCGACCAGGCCGAACTCGATCACCGGGCAATAGCTCGAGATGAAGCGCGCATCCGAGGTGCCACCGCTAGTCGACAGCTCCGGCTTGCGGCCCGTGACCTCTTCGATCGCGGAGACCGCGAGATCGGTGAACGGGCCGGGCTTTGTGACGAATACGTTGGAGTTCGAGGGCTCCCAGACGATGCGGGCGCGGATGCGGTTGCCGCAGGCCTTTGTCAGGCGCGTCTCGACCAGCTCGCGGAGGCTCGCCTGGGTGTGGTTGTCGTTGTAGCGGATGTTGAATTTCGCACGGGCCTCACCGGGGATGACATTGTTGGCCTTGTTGCCGACGTCGACCGAGGTGAATTCGAGATTGGAGGCCTGGAACTGCGCGCTGCCGTGATCGAGCGGCTCATCGGAGATCGCCACGATCAGTCGCGAAATATCCGGCACCGGATTGGCGGCGCGGTGCGGATAGGCGACATGGCCCTGCACGCCGTCGACATACAGCGTGCCGGATTGCGAGCCGCGGCGGCCGACCTTGATGGTGTCGCCGAGCGTCTCGACATTGGAGGGTTCGCCGAGCACGCAATGGTCGAATTTTTCGTCGCGATCAGCGGCCCACAGCAGCAGCTTGATGGTGCCGTTGATGGAGACGTCTTCCTCGTCGCCGGTGATCAGGAACGAGATCGAGCCTTTGCCGTCCGCGCGCGGCTTGCCGTCGTTGGCGGCGAGATGCTCCAGCACCGCCGCGACCGAGCAGGCGATGCCGCCCTTCATGTCGACCGCGCCGCGGCCATGCAGGAAACCGTCCTTCACTTCGCCCGAGAAGGCACCGATGCTCCAGGCGTTCTCGTCGCCGGGTGGCACCACGTCGGTATGGCCGGCGAAGGTGATGTGCGGCCCTTCAGTGCCGATCCGCGCGTAGAGATTATCGACGTCGGCGGTGCCGGGTTCGCTGAAGGTCACGCGGTGACAGGTGAAGCCGGCTGCGTTGAGGACGTTTTCAAGCACCCCCAGCGCGCCGGCGTCAGCCGGGGTTACCGAGGGGCAGCGGATGAGGTCGCGGGCAATGGACAGGGCATCGGTCATGCGCTCCGCTTAACATGCATGCCGCCGGGTGGGCTAGCGCCGGCTGTCACAATTTCGGGCGGGGCCATTTGCTCGCGGAATTGGGGCGCGCGGCATCAACCGCGCGCCCCAAGGTTCAGACCCTAACGATCCACCCTGTAGACCCGTTCGCCGTTGAGTATCAGCGTCTCCGGCTCTCCGGCAGTCTCAGGACCGGCGGTCAGCATATGCGGCGCGCCGGCCTGAGGGGCTGGGGCATCGAAGCCGCCCTGGGACTGCTTCCAGAGCTGGAAGTTCTGGATGCCGTTCGAGATCTGGAGATTGAAGTCCGTTCCAGTGCTGGTCGCTCGTTGGTCGAAGCTGTTGCCGGCGGGCTGGTTTGCGAACCAGCGCATGGTGTCTTTACCCGGCGTCAGCGACGATCGGGCCGGAACTTCCGCCGTCATGTGACACGAGAGGCAGGCCGAGATGGGATTGTCGACCGGCCCGTTCAGCCGTCCGAGATAGCCGAGATGTTGCGGCGTCTGCAGCGCCGTGTTGATCCAGGTCTCCTTGACCCGCTGTCCCGCGGTGAATGCCGCCTGGTCCAGCGTCGGATCGTTGCCCCACATCACGCCGACGGGCGCCATCCGATCGAACGGAGTCGCGCCCGGGCGACTGCCGTCATAAGCATAGGTCGCGAACACCCACCCCACCGGATCGGCGCGACGATCACGGATCGCCAGATCCATCTGCAGGAGTCGCAGCTTCTGGACCTGCCGGGTGCCTGTCGACCGACAGCGGTTATCCACTATGTCGATATTGGCGTCCCATTCCAGCGCGCCGGTCATGTAGGGCGCCTGGTCCGCCGTTGCCGAGGTAAACAACAGCTTGGCGGCGACGGTCCCTTCGGGAAACAACGCCTTGAACGGGTCGGGCGCATAGGCATCGTTCCACACCTGGCCGAAGACATAGCCGGCGGGTGCGTTCACGAATCCGACCGCCCAGTTCTGGAAGCAGGTCGTTTGTTGCGGGCCGAGCTCGCCCTTGCCGGGTTGCGCGGGCGCGGGCGTCGTGCGCTCGCGTGTCATGCCGCGGACGTACTCGCGGCCCTTGTCGCCATAGTGCATCCACGGTGCGTGATACCAGGGACGCACCGCGTTGTTCTGTACGACCCAGTCCACTTCGCGATTGCCTTCAAGCACGTAGTTGTAGACGGCCGTAATATAGGCCTCGGGCTGTGTATGGAAGTCGATCTGCTGCCAGGGGTAAGTCGGCGCCGGCGTTGCCTTCGATGGATCGGTAGCAGGGAATTGCTGGCTCAGACGGAACACCGGGCCCTGCCAGTTCGCAGGCACTTGGTCGCGTGAATCCGGAAACGTCCCGGCGCCAGCCGTCGAACTCAAAGCGCCAATCAGAATTACCGCAGAGATAACGGTCGTGCGCATCGTCCCGCCTCCTTCTCGCAGGTGCAGTATTTTCGTACGACACCTTATAATTGTATCGCCGATCCGGCAACGTGCCCGGTCACGCTGCGTCGATCGGCCTTTCCACTCGGCTCATCGCGCGCGGGGGTGAGGCCCTGTAAGGCACGATGTCCAGTTCGCTCTGCTGATCCCAGGCCGGTGTGCGCGCAGCCCGCGTCTCGTCCACGATGTCCGCCAGCGGATCGGGGCCGAACCGGTTGCTGCCCGAAGTGCCGCGCAGAAAGAACATGTCGACGATTCCCCACAGCCACAGCGCTTGGATGGCCCAGTCGAACGGAAGAAACCAGTTGGCGTCGGGAAGCCAGTCCGAGAAATGAAACATCAGTCTGGGGACGAAGAAAAAGGGGACGATCCACCAGCCGCTCCGGTTGCGATCGTGCAGCCGCTTGATCGCAGTCGCGAGGTAGATCCAGAAGAACAGCATGCCGCCGAGGGCGTTCAGAACCAGGATCGTGCGATCGCCGGATGCCTGCAAACGGTAGGTCCTGGGATCAACGGCCTTGAAGAGCTCGTCGAGGCCGAAGTAGAAATCGAGCTTCAGAGAGAATTTCAGCGATCCCGTGGCGCTGATGAGGTGGATGACCTGACTGATCAGCCCAAGCAAGGCCAGCAGCGCGGCGACGATCAGCAGCGCCTGCCACAGCAGAGCGCGGTTGATGCGGCCGTCGCAGCGGAAGAGGTACCAGCTCCAGTCCATGGCAAAGGCTCCGGGCGAGAGAGGCCGCCCGGTTGTTGGTCGCGATGGAGGGAAGGTGGGTTCGATAGGGAGGGGCGATTGGTGAATAGCGAGTGGCGAGTGGAGCTTAGGTCCCTATTCGCCACTCTCCATTCGCCACTCGCCTCGTACTGATTCAATCCCGCAGCAGTTCGTTGATGCTGGTCTTCGAACGCGTGCGTTCGTCGACGCGCTTGACGATGACCGCGCAGGCCGTGCTCGGGCCGATCTGGCCGTTCTTCATCGGCTTGCCGGGCAGCGCGCCGGGCACCACCACCGAATATTCAGGCACTTCGCCGATGAAGGTCTCGCCGGTCTCGCGATCGACGATCTTGGTCGAGGCGCCCAGGAACACGCCCATCGCCAGCACCGCGCCCTTGCGCACGATGACGCCCTCGGCAACCTCGGAGCGCGCGCCGATGAAGCAGTCGTCCTCGATGATGACGGGCTCGGCCTGCAGCGGCTCGAGCACGCCGCCGATGCCGGCGCCGCCGGAGATGTGCACGCGCTTGCCGATCTGCGCGCAGGAGCCGACGGTGGCCCAGGTGTCGACCATGGTGCTCTCATCGACATAGGCGCCGAGATTGACGAAGGACGGCATCAGCACGACGTTCTTGGCGATGAAGGCCGAGCGGCGGACGATGGCGCCCGGCACCGCGCGAAAACCGGCATCGCGAAAACGGTTCGGGCCCCAGCCTTCGAACTTCGAGGGCACCTTGTCCCACCAGTTCGCCTGGCCCGGGCCGCCGGGAATGACGTCCATGTCGTTGAGGCGGAAGGAGAGCAGCACGGCCTTCTTCAGCCACTGATTGACCTTCCACTTGCCATCGGCCCCGCGCTCGGCAACGCGCGCCTCGCCCTTGTCCAGAATCTCCAGCGACTGGTTCACGGCCTCGCGCACTTCGCCCTTGGTCGAGGGCGAGATGCCGTCGCGCGCGTCGAAGGCACTGTTGATGGTGGATTCCAGGGCGGACAGGGACATCGGGATTTCCTCAGAGGCAGACGGGGATTTTGTAGGATTGGGGCGCTTTTTCCGGATTTGGGCCGCGAGAGTCAAGGCGTACTCGGTCGTCGTCCCGGGCTCGCTTCGCGCCCCGGGACGACAGCGGTTATTTGGGCAACAACCGCGCCAAAAATCCCGCCAGATCATCCGTAACATGGTCGACATGCGCGGCATCGCGGCCCTCGAGCTCCCAATCCTCGCGCACCACTTCCCTCGTCCCGTCCGGCACCACCAGCACCGTGGTCATGCCGAGCTCGTGCGGGACGGTGAGGTTGCGGGCGAGATCTTCGAACATGGCAGCTTTGGTCGGGTCGACCGCATGTTGGCTGAGGAATTTCTGATAGGTCTGCGCCGCCGGCTTGGGTTCGAATTCGGCGGCGATGATGTCGAACACGCCGTCGAAATGTGAGCCGAGGCCGAGCCGCGCCAACACCGCATCGACATGGTCGACCGAGCCGTTGGTCAGGATCAGTTTTCGCCCCGGCAGCTTTGCGATGGCCGCGCCGAGCGCCGGGTTCGGCTCCAGCGGCGAATGGTCGATCTTGTGCACGTAAGCGAGATAATCGTCGGCGCGCACGCCATGCAGGGTCATCATGCCGCGCATGGTGGTGCCGAAGCGCTGGTAATAGTCCTTCTGGACCTTGCGCGCTTCTTCCGGGCCTACGTGCAGCCAGTTACACACGAACTCTCCGATTCTAGCGTCGACCTGCTGCCACAGATTGACGTGATGCGGATAGAGCGTGTTGTCGAGGTCGAACACCCAGGTGTCGACGTGGGCGAAGGTGCGGGGGGATTTCATCAAAACTCTCTCAATCACGGCATTGCAAAACGCAGCGTCTTGCCGCCGCTCGACATGTCCACCGCGCCAAAACCCGTCGGCGCAAATCCGCGCGCGCCGCAATCGGTCTGCTCGTTGGTCTCGAACTTGGTTTCGCGCGTGCAGAGCTGCTTGTCGCCGCCCCAGTTCAGCGGTTTGTCCTTCAGCTTGATGGCGCGGTTGTCGCTATCCACCGCTTCCGCGAAGCTGAAAATCTGCTTCGGCTGGCCGGCGACATCCGGATGCAGGCAGGTCTTGGGATCGATGCGGTACCAGCCGCGGCTCGTCACCGACTTGCCGTCGTCGGTTGCGACCGCCGCCATCACCTTGTGCGGCGTGTCGTTGCACCAGGTGAGACCGCTCGGCGACGGCGTCTGCGCCGCATCGACCATGGTCTTGAACAGATTCGGCGAGGAAACCACGTCGGTGGACAATCCGCGGCTCTTCAGGAATGCAGCGAGTGCGGCCTGCGTCTTCGGTCCGTCGACACCGTCGATTGCGCCGATGTCGTAGCCCGCGATCACCAGCAGCCGCTGGATGCCGGCGAGCCGCGCCTGCTCGTCGTCATATTCGGAATCCTCGGCGAGATAGGCGACGAGATTGCCGTCATCGCCTTGCGTCGGCGTGATCTGGGTGAAGGCAGCCTGGGTCTGGCCGCTGCGGCATTGGCGCGCGGCAGCGATGACGAAATTGTCCTGCGCCACGCACAGCGTGTCGCTGCCGTTCTGCGGGATTGGCGAGGCACCATAGACGCCGAGCGCCCGCGCATTGAGCAGGATGCGGTCGGCGGAGAGCGTGCCCTGAACCACCACGCGGCAGGTCGCGGGATCGATCCTGAACCAGCCCCGCGTCGCCGTCGCCGCCTTGTCGTCGATGCCGATCGCGGCCTCGACGACATAGGACATGCGGTTGCAGATCTTGAGGTCGGCGAAGGCCGGCGCGGAGGAGAAGACAAACGAGACGGCCGCCGCCGGAAGGGACATCAGCAAGCGGGTGAGAGTCGAACGGCGACGTCGCCTCTCTTGCAACCCGTCATGCCCGGCCTTGTGCCGGGCATCCACGTTCTTGGCGCGAGACAAAAGATCGTGGATGGCCGGGACAAGCCCGGCCATGACGCCGCTCTTTGTTCGCTCCCGCATCACTTATGTATCAGCGTCCCCGTGCCCGTGTTGGTGAAGAGCTCGAGCAGCACCGCGTGCTGCATCTTGCCGTCGATGATGACGACGCCCTCGACGCCTTGCTCAAGCGCGTAGATGCAGGTCTCGACCTTCGGGATCATGCCGCCGGAAATGGTGCCGTCGGCAATCAGTTTGCGCGCGTCCTTCACCGAGAGCTGCGGGATCAGCTTTTTCGACTTGTCGAGCACGCCCGGCACGTCGGTGAGCAGCAACAGGCGCTTGGCCTTCAGCGCGCCGGCAACAGCGCCGGCAAAGGTGTCGGCGTTGACATTCAGCGTCTGGCCGTCCTTCGAGGTCGCGAGCGGCGCCAGCACCGGGATCAGCTCGTAGCCGATCAGCTGGTTGAGCAGCGTGAGGTCGACCTTCTCGGGGTCGCCGACGAAGCCGAGATCGACCGCCTTCTCGATATGCGAGTCCGGGTCGATGATGGTGCGCGTCGTCTTCGACGCCTTCACCATGTTGGCGTCCTTGCCTGATAGCCCCACGGCCTTGCCGCCGGCTTCGTTGATGTAGCCGACGATCTGCTTGTTGACGGAGCCGGCGAGCACCATCTCGACGATCTCGATGGTCGCGGCATCCGTAATGCGCAAACCGGCGGCGAATTCCGAGACGATGCCGAGGCGCTTGAGCATGGTCGCGATCTGCGGCCCGCCGCCATGCACCACCACCGGATTGATCGCGGTCTGTTCGAGCAGCACGATGTCGCGGGCAAAATTCTTCGCGGTCTCCTCGTCGCCCATGGCATGGCCGCCATATTTGATGACGATGGTTTCTTCGTCGTACTGCTGCATGTGCGGCAGCGCTTCGGACAGGATGCGGGCCTGGTCGAGCGGGGAGATTTCGGTCATGAGGCGGATCTCGCTGGCGGGACTAACGCGGCCAGCGTTCTATCTGATTGGCGGGCGAGGCGCAAAGTGGTCTTCGCGCCCTGCTATTTGTTGGGCACCAGCGCTGCCAGCGTCACCGCCAGCCAGCTCATGATCATCAGCGTTCCGCCGGTCGGCGCTGCGAACGGAAACAGCGAATGGCCGGCAAATTGCCGCAACGTGAGGTCGCCCGCGAACAGCGTAGCTGCGATCACGAAGCCGAACGCGGCGATCAGGCCAATTCCGCCGTGCAGAAGGCCGCGCGCGAGCAGGGTGACGCAGGCCAATATGGCAGTTGCATGAAACAGCAGCATGGCGCTTGCGGAGGCAAGCCGGCTGGCGTCAGCGCCATGGGCGGCGGCCGCGGCCAGCGCGACGCCGGCGGCGCCCATCAAACCCGCAAGCCCGATCAGCAGGCGAGCCATCACTTGGTCCGCTCTTCCAGCAGCTTTGCCATCGCGGCGCGCAGCTCAGCCATGCCGGCCGATTCGCGTGACGAGGTCGCGAGCACGTTCGGGAACGCGGCCGGATGCTTGGCCAGCGCGGCCTCGGTCTCGGCGATGCGCGTCTGAAGCTCGGAGGCTTTCACCTGGTCGGCCTTGGTCAGCACGACCTGATAGCTGACGGCCGAGCGGTCGAGCGTCTTGAGCACTTCGAGATCGACGTCCTTCAGCCCATGGCGCGCGTCGATCAGCACGTAGACGCGCGCGAGCGAGGCGCGTCCGAGCAGGAATTTGTGGATCAGCTCGGTCCAGGACGCGACCTGGCTCTTCGGCGCCTTGGCGTAGCCATAGCCGGGCATGTCGACGAGACGCAGGTCGGTCTTGCCCGGGACCTCGAAGAAGATCAGTTCCTGGGTGCGGCCCGGCGTATGCGAGGTGCGCGCCAGCGCGTTGCGGCCGGTCAGGGCGTTGATCAGGCTCGACTTGCCGACATTGGAGCGGCCGGCAAAAGCGATCTCCAGCCCCGCCATCGGCGGCAGCGTTTCGATCGAGGGCGAAGCCCAGATAAATTGCCAGTCGCGGGCGAACAGCTTCCGCCCGGTTTCGATCAGCTTCGCATCTTTATCGTCGGTCATGCGAAGGCTTTCAGTTGTTGACCTCGTCATTGCGAGCGAAGCGAAGCAATCCAAAATGCCTCCGCGGAAAAAGTCTGGATTGCTTCGTCGCTTCGCTCCTCGCAATGCCGGAAAAGCTACGTCGCCTTCTTCGCGAACGTCGCCTTGAGATTGTCGAACAGTTCCACCTTCACGCCGTTGCGGCGCATGATGAAGCTCTGCTGGAGCACGGAGAGCGTGTTGTTCCAGGCCCAGTAGATCACGAGGCCCGCCGGGAAGCCCGCCAGCATGAAGGTGAAGATCAGCGGCATCCAGTTGAAGATGAGCTGCTGCGTCGGATCCGGCGGCGTCGGGTTCAGCTTCATCTGGAACCACATCGTGATACCCATGATGATCGGCCAGATGCCGAGCGCGAGGTAGTGGCCGAACAGCGGAAGCTGCGTCGGATCGTAGTGCAGCAGCCCGAACAGCGTGAACAGATTGGTCGGGTCGGGCGCCGAGAGGTCCTTGATCCAGCCGAAGAACGGCGCGTGCCGCATCTCGATGGTGACGAACAGCACCTTGTAGAGCGAGAAGAACACGGGGATCTGGATCACCACGGGAAGACATCCGGCCACCGGATTGATCTTCTCCTTGCGGTAGATCTCCATCATCTCCTGCTGCTGCTTCACCTTGTCGTCGGGATAACGCTCTTTCAGCGCCGCGAGCTGCGGCTGGACCGACTTCATCTTCGCCATCGAGGCGTAGGACTTGTTCGCCAGCGGGAAGAACAGCAGCTTCACGATCACGGTCACGAGCAGGATCGAGATGCCGAAATTGCCGAAGAAGCGGTAGAAGAAGTCGAGGCCGAGGAACATCGGCTTGGTGATGAAGTAGAACCAGCCCCAGTCGATCAAGAGATCGAAATGGTTCAGCCCGAGCTCCTTGTTGTAGCCGCCGAGTCCTGCGAACGGGAACACACCGACGACGCCGGCTTCCTTGGCACCCGCGAACAGCCGCGCGTTTGCGGTCGCAGTGCCGCCGATCGCGACGGTGACGGGATCGAGCAGATAGTCGGTCTGGTAGGTATGGACGGTGCCGTTGAGGTTCGAGGAGAACCGCGCCTGAAGCTGCGCGCTGGTGTCAGGCAGCAGCGCTGAGGCCCAGTACTTGTCGGTCATGCCGAGCCAGCCATTGGTGGCTTTGAAGCTCACCGACTTGGCTTCGTCGATCTTCTTGTAGGCATATTCCTGCAAGCCATCGAGATAGCCGATCAGGCCTTCATGCAGAATGTAATAGCCCGACACCTGCGGCGTGCCGTGGCGTGAGATCAGCGCGAACGGATAGAGCGTCACCGGCCCGTTGCCGACATTGCTCACGTCGTCCTTGATGGTGAAGAGATAGTGGTCGTCGACCGTGATGGTTCGGCGGAAGGTGAGGCCTTCGCCATTATCCCATTTCAGCACCGCCGGCGTGGTCGGCGTCAGGCTGCCGCTGCCCTCCTGCTGCCAGACAGTCTGGGCATCCGGCATCTTCGACGTCACGCCCGTTGCTGCCACCCAGCCGAACTCGGCGTAATAAGGCTCTGCCGTGCCGGAGGGCGAATAGAGAATGATCGGCGGCGATTTCGGGTCGACCGTCTCGCGGAACTGCAGCAGCGCGAGGTCGTCGATGCGGCCCCCCTTCAGCGAGATGCTGCCGGCGAGGCGCGGCGTATCGATCTTCACGCGCGGGCTCGCGGCAATCGCGGTGTCGCGGCTGACGGTCGGCTGGGCCTGCTGGTTCGCGCCCGGCGCCGTGGTGGGAGTCGTCGTGCCGGCCTGCGGCGTGGCGCCCGGCGTTGCCGACGCGGTCGGCTGCGGCGTGGTCTTCTGGAGCTCGGCCTGCGTCTGCTGCAGGGCGCGCTGCTTCTCCATCGCCGGCACGTTGTAGAAATACTGCCAGGCGATCAGCACCAGGCCGGAGAGAATGACGGCGAGGATGGTATTGCGATTGTCAGTCATCACTATGGTCTCGTCATCAATCCGGTTTGCGGCTGGCGGCTGGGCCGGGGCTTGGATCGAGGCTTGGGTCGGGCTTTGGCCCACGTCCCTTTACCTGTCCCTTGTGAGGTCCTTTGGCCGTATGCCGCGCGGGCTTCGTGAACGCTATGCGCAGATCGTCGAGCATGGTCGTGAAGTCGCGCGACAGCGCGTCCCTGCGGCCGACCAGCACATAATCATGATGGGGTTGCATCGATACCGGATCGAGCCGCTTCACCAGTTCGCGAAGCCGGCGCCGGATGCGATTGCGCTGGGGGGCGTTGCCGTTCTTTTTGGTAACGGTGAAGCCGATCCGAATCGGGCCGCTGTCGTCGCGACCAAGGCTTCTGCGGTCAAGGCTTTGCAGGACGAACGCGGGACTATTCACCCGCGCGCCATTGGCAACGGCGAGGAAATCCGCTCGCTGCCTCAGCCGATCCATAATGAAATCCCAAAAAGGGGGTCCGGCTCAGGCGCTCAGACGCTTGCGGCCGCGTGCGCGGCGGGCAGCCAGAACCTTGCGACCGCCGGCGGTCGCGAGACGGGCCCGGAAGCCGTGGCGGCGCTTGCGCACCAGTTTGCTGGGTTGATAAGTCCGCTTCACGGGTTTTTCTCCGCTGACCGGGCAATTTGCCTGTAGAATTGATGATAAAGTCCGGAAGATGCGGCCCAAAATGAGCCATTTCCGGCCCCAGAAGAGCCGCTCCCGGTGTCGCACCGGGTCATCGCGGACAATTTGGCCGGCTTATAAGCGAGCGTCTTGTTTTCGTCAACGCCGCAGGTCCGCTCAGTTCCGGTGAATATCGCTGTTTCCTTGGGGTTTTAAACCCTTGAGGTGGCGAGTAGCGGTATCAGCGCCTACATCCCACCTTGGCAGATGAGCGATCCGTAATTTGACCAACCCCGGGGCGGGTCGCATGCTCCATTAGTCGAACTCTATCAGAAGGCCAGCAGGGGCGAATTTCGTGGTAGCGACAGACCTCCAGCAGCCGACCCAGGATCAAGATCTCGATCCGGATCGGCCAGCGGACCAGCCGGTGACGCGATCCCGCGGACCGGGTGGGCTTGGGCTGTCCGGCAAGCTCCTGTTGCTGACCGTCCCTCTGGTGATGATCGCAGCCGTCCTGCTCTATGTGCCTGCGATCGCCAACTTCTGGGTCAACCGGCTCAACGACCGCGTCGCCGCGGCCAACACGGCGGCGCTGGTGCTCGACGCCGCGCCGCTCGGCATGGTGCCGGATTCGCTGTCGCGGGAAATTCTCAAAAGCATCAATGCGCGCGCGGTCGCCATCAAGATGGGCCAGCAGCGCCGCCTGCTCGCCAGCGACAATCTGCCGGCCACGATCGAGCACGACATCGACATGCGCGACATGACGGTGTGGCAGGCCATCATCGGCTCATTCCAGATGATGCTGGAGACCGGCAACCAGCCGATCCGCATCGTCGGCCCCGGCGTCGGCAACGCCCAGTTCATCGAAATCGTGACCGACGACCTGCCGCTGCGGCAGTCGATGTATCGTTTCTCCCGCAACGTCGTGGTGGTCGCGCTGATCATCGGCGCTTTGACCGCGGGTCTCGTCTACCTCGCGCTCCATTATCTCTTCGTGCGGCCGATGCGGCGGCTGACCGCGAGCCTGGTCGGCTTCCACGAGAATCCTGAGAGTTCGGCGCGGATCATCGTGCCGAGCCAGCGCAGCGACGAAATCGGCGTCGCCGAGCGCGAATTGTCCGACATGCAACGCGATCTGATGTCGATGCTGCATCAGAAGAGCCGGCTCGCTGCACTCGGCCTCGCCGTCTCCAAGATCAACCACGATTTGCGCAATCTGCTGGCCTCGGCGCAGCTGCTGTCGGACCAGCTCGCCAGCGTGCCCGATCCGCGGGTGCAGCGTTTCGCGCCAAAGCTGGTGCGTTCGCTCGAGCGCGCCATCGCCTTCTGCCAGTCGACGCTGTCCTATGGCCGCGCCCAGGAGGCCGCGCCCGACCGCCGCATGATGCTGATCGAGCCGGTCGTGCTCGAGGTGCGGGAGACAGCGGGTCTTGCTAACGACGTCACGATTGCCTGGGTCGCCGCGATCGAGCGCGGGCTCGCGGTCGATGCCGATCCCGACCAGCTGTTCCGCGTGCTGCTCAACCTCGTGCGCAACGCCGCCCAGGCGCTGGAGAGCCATGCCTCCGGCGACGGCGGCCCGCAACAGATCCGGATCACCGGAAAACGCGAAGGCGCGGTCGCCATCCTGGAGGTCTCCGATACCGGCCCCGGCGTGCCCCAGCGGACCCGGGAGCATCTGTTCGAGGCGTTCCAGACCTCCGGCCGCCCCGGTGGCAGCGGGCTGGGCCTCGCCATCGCCGCCGAGCTCATCCGGGCCCATGGCGGTGACATCCATCTGGTCGAAGGCACCATCGGCGCCACCTTCCGGATCGTCATCCCCGATCGTCCCGTGGAACTCCTCTCCATCCGCAACGAGCGGGCGCGGGCGTAGTCGGCCACCGGCCGAGCCTCTGTCATTCCGGGACGGCCCAAAGGGCCGGGCCCGGAATCCATAACCCCGGTTGGTGGTTATGGATTCCGGGCTCGCGACTTCGTCGCGCCCGGGAATGACGGCAAGAGGGGTAAAATACGCGAAAATCTCCTCATCCCGGACCTTGCCAATCGGGACAAGAGCGGTTAGTCAGAGCGCTCTTTCGCACCCCTCCGGCGCTTGCTGGAGGCTGCGTGCGGGCCCAGCCCGCATAGCTGTTTGCGAAACACGCGCCCGTAGCTCAGCTGGATAGAGCATCAGACTACGAATCTGAGGGTCGGACGTTCGAATCGTTCCGGGCGCGCCATTTTGCAAATCTTCGGCAGAGCACGCTGAGGTGTCCGTTTCTACGCTTTTCCCGCAATGAACTGCTTCCTCGCAAGGGACGTCACCTTGCGGACCGCGCAATAACAGCCATCAGGAGCGGCGCTCATGCGGCTTTCTGAAATCGAATGTCGGGACGCAACCCTGCGCGTCCAGCAAGCCGAACCAGCATACTTAGGCTGAATCGGTTGATCTTTCCGTTTTTGATCTCGGACACCCGAGCCTGAGTAATGCCAAGGCGTTTGGCTGCCTCGGTTTGCGTCAGGGCGGACTTGCTCAGCCATTTACTGATCCCGGAGAGGAGCTTGGCGCGCATTTCAAGCTCGGCCGCTTCTCCTGCTGGGAACAGGTCATGAAATACAGACTTTGCCGTCATGGTCACCCGATCTGTCTGAGCCGTGCCCTGGCGAGATCGATGTCCCGCTTGGCCGTTGCTTGGGTCTTTTTCTGGAACGCGTGCAGGACGTGAACAGCATCGCCGATGGTAGCAAGATAGATGACGCGATAGGCGCCGGACGCCTGGCGAATCCTGATCTCGCGAACACCGGGGCCGATAGAGGTCATCGGTTTCCAGTCGGACGGTGCTTCGCCGATCTGAACCTGAAATAGTTGATACCCAGCCTCTCGCCGCGCGTCAGCCGGGAATGCTTCAACGTCGGATCAGCTGCTGCCGTGCCACCGCACCCCCTTCATGGCCGAACTATGCCGAAATTGGCATAGTCAGTCAATGCTGGCCGCTTTGGCGCCGATTGACCGGCCAGCGCCTACAGAAGCCGCACAAGTTCGCAGGCCATCGTAGCTCCGACGGTAGGAGCGTTTGCTCGGATGCCGCGTCATACCGCCACGGCGAACGAAAGTATCAAATGCGCAGTCGCATTCGTCGTTATAGCTGTCAGCGCGCGGTGCCGCCGCTCCCGGCACGTTGCGGCAAAAAAGATTGATCCGCCTAAAGCGGCTTGGCTTCTGATTGCCTTGAGGCCACTCTATATCGTCGACAATCTCAGGGAATTGAGCTGGGAATTCTGACAAATACGTTCGCCGTTTGCGCGTGCATGTGTCGCAACGATGCTCCTCGCGGTCTGCGCAATCCGTCCTAAGCCGCCAGGTTACGCTTTTCGTCCCCGATCAGATGGACACGGTTGCGGCCGGCGGCCTTCGCGTCATAGAGCGCGATGTCGGCTTCCGCGAACAATTCGACGATCCGGCGGCGGTGCGGGCGGCCAACCAGGGCAGCTCCGATCGAGGCGCCGATCTCGAGGCGAAGACCGTTCCAGAACAGCGGGCGGCTCAGCATCTTGACGGTCTGTTGCAGCACGCGCGCGATCCGCGCATGATCTTTCGGAGAGCGCAGGATGATTGCGAATTCGTCGCCGCCGAGCCGGCCGACCAGGCCGGCATTGTGGAAGGCCCGCCGCAGCCGCTGCGCGACCTCGCACAGGCATGCGTCTCCGGCCAGATGGCCGAACGTATCGTTGAGCTTCTTGAAGCCGTCGAGGTCGAGCAGAACGAGTGCCGACGCAAAACCATGGTTCAGGCTGTCGTTGACGATCTCGCGATAACGGGCCTGAAAAACCGAACGATTGGCGAGTCCGGTGAGCGGATCGGTTTCGGCCTGCTGCCGCAGGCTCTCCAGGGCCTGTCGATCGGAGGTCACGTCCTGTTTGGAGCCGAATATCCGTACCGGCCTGCCGCCCTCTCGCACCGCGTTGATGGAGAGGCGCATCCAGCGCTTTTCACCGCGCCAGGTCCTGATCTCGGTATCGAGCGTGACCGGGCAACCGCTACGGATCACCTCGGCACGCGCGAGTTCCATGTGGCGACGGGATTCGTCGATGTAGAGATCGACGATGCTCGCACGCCGCAGCGGATTGCTCGCGGGATAGCCGAAGATGTCGTAGACGCCCTGGGTCCAGCTCAGGCGCTCGGTCCCGAGTTCACATTCCCACGCGCCGATGCGGGCGGCATTCAGAGCCTGATCATAGAGTCGTGCGCGCACCTCGTCCGGCAAAGTCGAGGCAGCATGGTTCTCTCTCATCGACGATCCGGCAGCATGTCGCGATTTTGCCCAAGTCCTTAAAGGCTAGGGCTGCTGCGTTAACGAATCCTCTATGTCCGGCTTGAGGATCTCAGCTTCAAGGGCCGAATGCGGCTGCCCGCACCCGCAATTGGTCCCGCACGCGGTCGAGCACGCTTCCAAATTCGCGTGTCTCTGTCTGCCGGAACAGCCGCACGCTCGGATACCAGGGGCTGTCCGCGCGATCGAGCAGCCAGCGGTAGTCGGGCGTCCATGGCAGCAGGATCCAGGTCGGACGGCCAAGGGCGCCGGCGAGATGGGCAACGCTGGTGTCGACGGTGATCACGAGATCAAGACAGGCGATCAACGCGGCGGTCTCCGCGAAATCGGTAAGATCCGCCGTCAGGTCGACAATGTCGTTTCTCTCCCCCAGCACCGCCGCATCATGTGGGCGCGGGGCCTTCTGCAGGCTGACGAAGCTGGCATCGACGTCGAGGATACCGGTCAGCGCTCGCAGCGGAATCGAGCGCGTCTCGTCGTTCACGTGGTGTGGATCGCCGGACCAGACCAGGCCGACCCGAAGCCTGGTTCGAGGACCAAGACGATTCTCCCAGGCTTGAACAAGGCTGTCCGGAGGTGCGGGCAGATACGGTCCCGAGGGGATCGTATCGAGACGGGTCTTGAAGGCGAGCGGCAGGCTGGATATCGGGCAGTGCAGATCGAAAGCCGGCAGCGTGCCCATGGCAGACCTTGGAACGCAAAGGGACGCACCGCTCAGCGTTGACATCAGGCGATGGAGCGGGTCCTGAACGACGAGAACAACGCGTGCACCGCGCGCCGCCAGCATGGGGACGTAGCGGACGAAGTGAATGGTGTCGCCTAATCCCTCGTCGGCCGCGACAAGGATCGTCTTTCCCTCGATGCCTTCGTCACCGAGCCACATCGGTCGCTGAAACTGAGGGTGTCTTGCCGAAGGCAGTTTCAATCGGGTCTGGTGTCCGCGCCAGCCGGCTTCGAGATTGCCTGTCAGGAGGTGGGCCAGAGACACATTCCACTCGGTCACCGTGCTACTCAGCCCGAGCGATTTCATGCGATCGGACAGCGCGAAGACCTCGTCGAAGCGATGAAGGTGGAAAAGCGCGACCAGTCTGTTGTCGAAGGCATCCACGAAGCGCGGCTGGATCGCGATGGCTTTCTCGAACCATGCCAGCGCCTCTTCATTGCTGCCGAGCCGCCGCAACGAAAGACCGAGATTGTTGCAGATCTCGGCATTTTGGGGATCGAGCTGGTGCGCCCGCCTGCCGTCGGTCGCGGAGTCCTCGAACCGTTTCAGGCAATAAAGAACCCAGGCGCGGGTCCGCAGCGTCGGGGCATGGTTCGGGAGCAGGCTGTCGCCGAGATCGAGACAGGCAACAGCCTCCTCGTTGCGCCCGAGCTTGTGGAGGACAATCGCGCTCTTATACAGGGCGTCGTGATGATGTGGATTGAGCCTGAGTGCGTGCTCGAAGCTCAGCAGGGCCTGATCGAGGCGCGCAAGCTGAATGAGGATGTCACCGCGCTGTCGCCACAGCTCGGCGTCGTCAGGCTGAAGCTGTATCGCCTGGTCGAGCACGTTGAGGGCTTCGTCGCAGCGCCCATAGTGCTGCAGGACCGTTGCAAAGCTCGCCAGATATTCGGGCTTCGGTGCGCGCTGGATCGCGCGGACGATCCACTGCAGGGCGTCGTTGTATTGCCTGTCCCGGAGAAACAGCAGCCCCATGAGATGCTGGGCGTCGGTGTGCTCGGCATCAAGTCCGAGGGCCTGCTGGTAGCAGGCGCGCGCGTCGAGATGCCGTCCGTCCCTGAAATGCGCAAGGCCCGCTTCACAGAAGGCGGCTGCTGTGCTCATCGCTGCTCGAGTCCCGTTCATGGCGAACGTCCACCTCAGTGGCGGCAGCGGCTTCTGATGGGCGCGTCGCGGTTGATTCGACTTCAGCAGCGGGAGCTTGTGCGAGGCTTGCGGTCAGGTTCAGCCGCTGAGATCGGGCAGAGCCGGTGCACTGCCGGCAGCAGATGTCTGATGCGCGCGCGCCCTCTTCCGTCGCCGCAGCCTGTCCAGGATCAGGTACATCGCCGGCGTCGAGTACAGCGTGAACAGCTGGGCGACGACCAGGCCGCCCATGATGGTGATGCCGAGCGGCTGGCGGATCTCGAAGCCCGGGCCGGTGCCGAAGGCGATCGGGACAGCGCTGAGGAATGCCGCCAGCATCGTCATGGTGATCGGCCGCGCCCGCAGCCGTGCCGCGAGCAGGATGGCGTCATGGGCGTTGAGCCCGCGATGCCGCTCCGCATCGAGGGCATAGTCGACCATCATGATGGCGTTCTTCATCACCATGCCGACCAGCAGGATGCAGGCGATGGTGGTCACCAGCGTGAACTGTGTTCCCGTCGCCCACAGCGCGACCAGCGCGCCGAAGGCGGTCGGCGGCAGGGTCGAGAGAATGGTCAGCGGATGGACGTAGCTCTCGTAGAGCATGCCGAGCGCGATGTAGATCGCGATCAGGGCCGCGGCGAACAGCGCCGCCTGCTTGACGATCGACTTGTCGGCTTCCTTGGCCTCGCCGCGGAATTCCGCCTTGATGTCGTCGGGCAGCTTCGCCTCGGCCTCTTCCTTGCGGATCGACGCGATGGCGTCGCCGATCGACGTGCCGGGCTTGATGTCGAACGAGATCGTCGCGGCCGGAAACTGCGCGCTGTGACGCACCCACATCGCCGCATGCGCGCGCTGCGGCCGGGTCAAGGCCGTCAGCGGCACCGCTTTGCCGCTGGCGCTCGGCACGTAGATCTGGCTCATCGACCCGGGATCGCTCGCGGCCTGCGGCTCGACCTCGAAGATCACGCGCGCATAATTGGTCGGAAGGAACAGCAGATTGACCTGGCGCTGGCCGAAGGCGTCGTTGAGCGTGTTGTCGACAGCGACCGGCGTCACGCCGAGCATGGCGGCGCGCAGGCGGTCGATGGTCAGGCCGGCCTGCAGCCCACCGGTTTCCCAGCTCGCGATGACGTCGATGATCTCAGGAATGCCGCGGACGCGTCGGATCATGCTTTCCGCGGCGCGCAGCACCTGCTCCTCGTCGATGCCCCACATCGTATATTGATAACGCGAGCCGCCGGACTGGACGCCGAGATTGAGATCCTGAAGCGGCACGAAGAAGACCCGGACGCCGTCGATGCGGTTCATGCGCTCGCGCAAGCGCGCGATCACCTGCTGGATCGACAGCTTGCGGACGTCGGGCGGCTTGAGCGCGACCAGCATCTGTCCGACGCTGAGTGCGTTGCCGCCGCCCTCGCCGATGAAGGACGTCAGACCGGAGATCGCGGGGTCTTCCAGGATCGCCGCGCCGACGACGCGCTGCCGGTCCTCCATGGACAGAAACGAGATGTTCGACGGCGCGATGGTTCGCACGAACATCACGCCGGTGTCCTGGGTCGGCATGAAACCTTTCGGCAGTTGCAGATAGAGCCAGACGCTGGCGCCTGTCAGCGCGGTGATCATCAGGACCGTGAGAAACCCGTGGCGCAATGTCCAGTCGAGGCTGCGGGCATAGAAGGTGCGGCGCGCGGGAGCCGCATCGGGATTGTGAAGGTTCTGCCGGCCGCGGTCCAGCAGATGTCCGCACATCATCGGCGTCAGCGTCAGCGAGATCACCGCCGAGGACACGATGGCGACCACCAGCGTTACGCCGAACTCGCGGAAATAGCGCCCGACGACGTCGGGCATGAACAGGATCGGAATCAGCGCCGCGATCAGGGCGACCGTGATGGCGATCACCGTGAACGCCATCTGGCGCGCGCCGTTGAGGGCGGCCTGCAGCGCCGGCTCGCCTTCGGACATGCGCCGGATGATGTTCTCGATCATGACGATGGCATCGTCGACGACGAAGCCGGCGGCGATGGTCAGCGCCATCAGCGACAGATTGTCCAGGCTGAAGCCGCACAGGTTCATCACGAACAGGGTCACGGCCAGCGAGACCGGAATCGTGATGCTCGGGATCACGGTGGCCCAGAAGCGCCTGAGGAACAGCGCGATGACCAGCACGACGAGCGCCGACGCGATCACCAGCGTGAGCTTGACGTCGTTCACGGCGGCGCGGATCAGCGTGGTGCGGTCGTAGACCGTGTGCAGCTTGATGCCGGGCGGCAGCCAGAGTTGGATTTCCGGCAGTTCGGCTTTGATGGCATCGACGGTCTCGACGATGTTGGCGTCGGACTGCTTGTAGACGAACAGAACGATGCCGCGCTCGGTGCCATACCAGCCGGCGAGGCGGTTGTTGATAACGCTGTCGGTCACGGACGCGACGTCGCCGAGGCGGACCGGGGCGCCGTTGCGCCAGGCCAGCACGATATCGCGATATTCGGAGGCCTGGAGCAGCTGGTCGTTGGCTTCGATGGTGAGACGCTGGCCGTCGACCGAGACCGCACCCTTCGGCAGGTTCTGCGACGCGTTGACGACGGCGACGCGGGCCGCTTCCAGCGACAGGTTCATGGCGGCGAGCCGCGCCGGCGACACCTGGATGCGCACCGCGCTTCGCTCGGCGCCGCTGACGATGATCCGCGCGACGCCCGGCAACTGCGACAGTTTTGGCGAGATCACGCCGTCGGCGAGGCTGTAGACCTCGCCGGGCGTGAACACGTCGCTGGTCAAGGCGAGCGCCACCACCGCAGGGCCCGCCGGATTCGCCTTCCAATAGGTCGGCGGCCACGGTCCCTTCGGCAGATTGGGCCCTGCCGAGTTGATGGCGGCCTGGACCGCGCCGGCGGCGGCATCGAGATCGACGGAGAGCTCGAACTGCACCGTGATGCTGGTGCCGCCCATGGCGCTGAAGGAGGTGATTTCCGTCACCCCCGGGATCAGCGCGAGTGTGGTCTCGAGCGGCTGGGCCAGCGCGTTCGCGACCGTCGTCGGGCTCGCGCCGGGGAATGGCGCGTAGATCCCGATGGTGGGCCGCTCCACCGCGGGAAGCGAGGCGATCGGCAGACGAAAATAGGCGACGCAACCGAGCAGGAACACGCCGATCATCAGCAGCGTCGTCGCCACCGGCCGCAGCACGAATTGTGCGGTGACGCTCACGGCGCGGGCCGTTCGGCCTGGGGCAGCGCCGTCGGATCATCGGCGGATCCGGATTGCCATCCGAACCGGGTGCGCAGCGAGGCGAATGCCAGATAGACGACCGGGGTCGTATAGAGCGTGAGAACTTGCGAGACGATCAGTCCGCCGACGATGGCGATACCGAGCGGCTGGCGCAGCTCGGAGCCGGTGCCCGAGCCGATCGCAAGCGGCAGCGCGCCGAACAGCGCCGCCATCGTCGTCATCATGATCGGGCGGAAGCGGAGGATACAGGCCTGCCGGATGGCGTCGAACGAGGAGGCGCCGTCCTCGCGTTCGGCGGCGAGCGCGAAATCCACCATCATGATGGCGTTCTTCTTGACGATGCCGATGAGCAGGATGATGCCGATCAGCGAGATCAGATTGAGATCCTGCCGGTACAGCATCAGCGCCAGCAGCGCGCCGATGCCGGCCGACGGCAAGGTCGACAGGATCGTGATCGGGTGGATGTAGCTCTCATAGAGCATGCCGAGGATCAGATAGACCGTCACGATCGCGGCCAGCAGCAGCCACTTCTCGTCGGAGAGCGAGCTGGCGAACTCGGCGGCCGTGCCGATCAGCTTGGTGGTGACCGCATCCGGCAGTCCGATCTCGCGCTCGGTCAGGCGCAGCGCCTCCGTCGCCTGGCTCAGCGAAACGCCGTCGGCCAGGTTGAACGAGATCGTCGTGGCCGGAAACAGGCCCTGATGCGAGATCAGCAGCGGCGCGTGCTGCCGCTCGATCCGCGCGAAGGCCGACAGTGGCACCGGCACGGAGGCCTTGCTGAAGGCGCCGCTGAAGCCGCTGGTCTGCTGGTCGATGGTGCTGGCCTGGGCGGCGGCCGCGGTCAAATAGATCTTGCCCAGAATGTTGGGATCGTTACGCAGCGCCGGATCGACCTCGAGGATCACGTGATACTGGGTCAGGGGGCCGAACACGGTTGCGATCTGGCGCTGCCCGAATGCGTCATAGAGCGTCTGGTCGATCGTGTTCAGGCTGACGCCGTAGCTCGCCGCGAGCTGTCGGTCGATGGTGACGGACATCTGCAGGCCTTCGTCCTGGCGGTCGTCGGCGACGTCTGCGAGCTCCGGGCGCTTGCGCAGCGCCTCGACCAGACGTCGGCTCCAGAGCCGAAGCTCGTCCTCGTCGAGATCCTGCAGCGCATATTGGTATTGCGTGCGCGCGACGCGCGATTCGATCTGCAGATCCTGCGCCGGTTGCAAGTGCAGCGTGATGCCGTGAACGCCCTCGACCGCATGTTGCAGTCGCGCCATGACGGCTGCCGCGGATGATTTCCGCGCGTCGGGGCTGCCGATATCGATATAGAGCCGACCACTGTTCAGCGTCGTGTTGACCGATCCGATGCCGACGAAGCTGCCGACGGTGACGACATCGGGGTCGCGCCCGATCACGGCGGCGAGCTGCTGCTGCCGCTCGGCCATCGCCGCAAAGGAGATGTCCTGGGCAGCGTCAGTGGTGCCGATCAACAGGCCCGTGTCCTGCAAGGGCAGAAATCCCTTCGGAATCGCGACGTACAGCATGACGGTCGCGACCAGGGTGAACACGGTGAAGACCAGCGTGAGGTTGCGGTGCCTCAGCACCCAGTCGAGCCCCCAGAGGTAGAAGCTGGCGGAGGCGTCGAAGCCGCGCTCGCTGATACGGAACAGCCAGCCATGCTGCGCGTTGGGGTCCTCGCGTTGCAGCAGCTGCGCGCACATCATCGGGGTCAGCGTCAGCGACACGAGACCTGAGATGACGACGGCAAAGGACAGCGTGATCGCGAATTCCCGGAACAGCCGGCCGACCACGCCGCCCATCAGCAGCAGCGGGATGAACACGGCGATCAGTGAAATCGTCAGCGAGACGATCGTGAAGCCGATTTGTCGGGCGCCCTTCAGGGCCGCCTCGAGCGGGTCCTCGCCCTCCTCGACATAGCGCGCAATGTTCTCGATCATCACGATGGCGTCGTCGACGACGAAGCCCGAGGCGATGGTCAGCGCCATCAGCGAGAGATTGTCGAGGCTGAAGCCGCACAGCGCCATGGCGCCGAAGGTTGCGATCAGCGACACCGGCAGCGTGACGCTCGGGATCACGGTCGCCCACAGCTTGCGCAGGAAGATGAAGATTACGAGCACGACGAGGGCGACCGTCAGCACCAGCGTGAACTGCACATCGTGGATCGCGGCCCGGATCGTCGTGGTGCGGTCGCTGACGACTGAGATCTTCAGCGCAGCGGGGAGCGAATCCTGGAGTTTTGGCAGGATGCTCTTGATGGCATCCACCACCTCGATGGTGTTCGCGCCGGGCTGGCGCTGGATGTCCAGCAGCACGGCGCGCTCGCCCTGGAACCACGCCGCCTGCTCGGCATCCTCGACGCCGTCGATGGCGGTGCCGACATCGCGCAGCAGTACCGGCGCGCCATTGCGAAAGGCGATCACCGCATCCCGATACGCATCCGCGGTGAAGAGCTGGTCGTTGGTGTCGACGTGAAACGCCTGCCGCGGCCCGTCGAGCGAGCCCTTCGGGTTGTCTGCAGTGGTGGCAGCGATGCCGCGGCGGACGTCGTCGAGCGACATGCCGAGCCCGGCAAGCCGGGTCGGGTTCATCTGCAGGCGTACGGCTCGCGTTTGCCCGCCCTCGATGCTGACGGCACCGACGCCCGGGATCTGCGACAGTTTTGGCACCAGAATGGTCGCGGCGTGATCATTGGCCTCGTGCAGCGCCATCGTTTTCGAGGTCAGCGCCAGGATCAGCACCGGCGTGTCGGCCGGATTGACCATGCGATAGGTCGGCGGACTCGGCAGCTGCTCGACCGGGATCCAGCCCGCGGCTGCATTGATCCGCGCTTGCACGTCCTGCGCGGCCGCGTCGATCTTGCGCGACAGATCGAATTGCAGCGTGATCTGGCTGTAGCCGTAAGAGCTGGTCGAGCTCATGTCGGTCAGCCCGGAGATCGTGCCGAAATAATGCTCCAGCGGCGCGGTGATCGAGGTAGCGACGACGGTGGCCGAGGCGCCGGGATAGCGCGTCACCACCTGGATGGTGGGAAAGTCGACATTCGGCAACGGCGCGATCGGAAGTTCGCGATAGCCGAGCATGCCCAGCAGCACGACCGCGACGATCATCAGCGTCGTTGCGATCGGCCGGAGGATGAAGGGCGCGGACATGTCGGACCTCAGTCGACGCGCGGCTCGGAGCGCGGCTGGGTGGTCGGCTGCGCCTTGGCGGTCGGCGTCTGGCCCTCGATAATGATGCGCGAGCCGTTTTCGAGACGGTAATACCCGTCGGTGACGACGCGTTCGCCCCTGGCGAGGCCTTTGTCGATCAGCGCGCGTCCGTCGAAGATCTGCCCGACCGTGACCGGCCGGAACGCCGCCGTATCGTCCGCCTTTGCGACCCAGACGAAATCGCCGCGCGGCCCGTGCCGCACCGCAATTGCGGGGGCCGTGATCGCGTTCTTGCGCGTATCCACCGTGATCCGCCCATTGGCAAAATTGCCCGGCCAGAGTTTCAGCGTCTTGTTGGGAAAGGTCGCCTTCAGCTTGATCGTGCCGCTGGCCTGATCGACCTGGTTGTCGACCAGCGTGATCGTGCCCTTGTCCAGCTCGGTCGTGCTGTCGGCGGTGAGCGCGACCACCGGGGCGTCGGCCTGGCCGAGGCTGAGACGGGTCTGGCCGACGGCGACGGCAGCGAGAGTGTAGATCACCGAGATCGGCTGCAATTGGGTCACGGTGACGATGGTCGTGGGCGACACGGCACGGACGTAATTACCCTGGTCGACCTGACGGATGCCGAGCCGTCCGCTGAGCGGCGCGCGGACGTTGGTGAAACCGAGCTGCGTGCGCGCATATTCGATCTGGGCCTCGTCGTTCCTGACTTGCGCCTTGTACTGCTCGACCAGCGCATGCTGCTGGTCGACGACCTGCCGCGAGATCGCGGCGGCCTTCTGGATCAGCGCGTCGTAGCGCTCCATGTCGATCTTGGCGCCGTCGAGCAGCGCCTGGTCCTTCTGCCTCACCGCGACCTGTTGATCGAGCTGGGCCAGGAACGGGCGCGGGTCGATGTTCGCGAGGATGTCGCCTTGTTTGACGTCCTGTCCTTCCTGGAAAAGGATCTGGACGATCTCGCCGTCGACCCGGCTCTGCACATTGACGGTGTTGTAGGCCTGGATCGTGCCGATGCCGGTCAGATAGATCGGGACGTCCTCCGCCTTCGCGGCGGCGACTTTGACGGCAACCGGCGGCCGTGCCGCGGGCGTGGCGCCGTGTTCTGCTTCCGCCGCCTGCATGAAGGGCAGCGCGAACGGAAGCTTGATGTCCTTGATGTCGTTCCTGAAATAATAGGCCGCATAGCCCGCGGGCAACACGACGAGCGCGCCGATGAGGAGTTTTACTGAGCGTCTCACGTTCAAACCCATCACCTAAGCCGGCCGCCGGTTTTGTGCTACCAAGCGTAACACTAACACGCGTAGCACATCGAGATCAACGGCGCTTGCGTTGATGAACGACTGGTTTGACGATGGTTTGCCGGGGCAACCCTAGACGACTTCGACGGTCGCCGCGTCGAACTGGGTGCCGGCGCCGCGGTGGCGTGCGAGCACCTCGCCTGACAGCTCCGACACCGCGTTTTGCGCGGTGCCGTCCAGCATCTCGTGGACGCGCTGGCGTGATGCCTTCAGCACCGCCGGATCGAGCTTGCCCTGGTCAACACCGTTGATGATCGACTGCGCCAGCCCGCGCGCGCGTTCGGTGTCGGTCAGATGCGAGCAGATCATCAGCATGTCGTTGCCGGCGGCCATGAAGCGCGCGCCGGAATCCGGTGCGTCGAGCCTACCCGCCATGGCGCGCATGCCGACGTCGTCGGACACGATCACGCCGCCGAACTTCATGCTCTCACGCAACAGCCCGTGCGTGATCGCGCGCGACAGCGTGACGGGATCGTTCGCGTCGAGCTTCCGGTACAGGATGTGCGACGTCATCATCATCCCGATGCCGCCGGCGATCGCGGCGGCAAACGGCTTGAGTTCGCGCGCCTTGATCTGTTCGAGGTCGAGGTCGAGCACCGGCAATTCATGGTGCGAATCCGCCTGCGTATCACCGTGCCCGGGAAAATGCTTGCCACAGGCCCGGACGCCGCGGCGTTCCATGGCCCTGGTGAACGGCAGCATCGACTTGATGACGTCGTCAGCCGTGCGGCCGAAGGCGCGCTCCCCGATCACGGGATTGGCGGGATTGCTGTGAATGTCGAGCACCGGCGCGAAGTTGAGATTGCAGCCGAGCGATGCGAGCTCGACGCCCATGGCGTCGCCGACCTGCTCTGATGTGCCGGCCCATCGCGCCGCATAGGAAAACCGCGTGATCGGCGGCGGCGTGCGGCACACGCGTCCGCCCTCGTGATCGATGGCGATGAACTGCTTGTCGCGCTGCGAGGCATCGCGGATCGCGGCGATCAGGTCTTTGTGGACCGACAGCCACTCGCGATAAGGGAGATCGTGACGGAAATTGCTCTTGTAGAGGATGATTCCGGCGGGCCGGAGATCCCGCAGCAGCGCGCGGTCGCGGTCATCGAGGACGCTGGTCGGCCGCAGACCAAGGAAGAAATGGTCACCGACCGTTGAAAGGAGGGAATCGCTCATCCGCCGGGCCGCCACAAATCGTTTCGGTTGATTGGGATGGAGCTGGACGCAACGCGAACACTCAGCCCCTGCGCGAGCCTTCGAACCGCCCGCTTCGTCGTCGCAATATTTCAAATTTCCTCAACGGAATCAATCTTCAAATCAAACGTCGCGCGCAACTGCGCCGGCAAGGTCAGTATTCACCGCCTTGCCGGCGCGATACCCTCACGCAGCAGCCAGCACCGGCTGCTTCGGCCGACGGCCGATCATCAACGACAGCACCGCCGCGACGAGGCCGGCTGCGCCTGCGATCATGAAGGCTTGCAGGTAATCGCCCTGCGCCGGTGCACTGACCCATCAGTCTACGGAACACCGATTAACCCTAAAATAATACGCGCCGACTACGCTTTCCGCCGCCTGAGTGCGCCTCGTGGGGTTTGATTCGCTCACCCCAGAACTTCTGTCATCCAGAATTTGGACAGCTCGCCAATCATGCCCAAGCTCAATCGCATCGGTTACAAACTTGGCGCCGTGGGCCTGTTCGGCGTTCTTCTTTCGGGAGCCATGGTCGCCAACCAGATGGTCTCGGAGCAGGCGATCAATTCAGCCCAGCACCGCGCCAGCGTGTTGCAGACGGTCGCCGACCACACCCTTCAAGGCAACATTGCCTTGCGGGGAATGGAGTTGGCGGTGCGCGATACCAGGCAGTCAAAGAATGCGCCGGAGCTCGAGAAGGGCTTGGGCGGCCTCAACGCCGCCTTTACGACCGTGACCAGGGAGCTCGATGTTGCGATCGGCAATGTCGCCAATTCCATCGACAAGGAGCGGCTGGAGAAAATCAGGTCCCTTGCCGCCGAATACAACAGCCAGGCATCGGACATCGGAAAGGCCCAGCTCAGAATCTTCGAGATCACCAGGAAGCGGAACGATCGCTCCGCCGAGTGGACCAAGACGTTCGAGGACCTGCTGCTGTCCTCGGCGCTGATCCGCGCGACAAATCGATCCGACATCGAAAAGGTCCTGAACGAAGCCGATTCGATGTTCAATTCGGTTCGTTCGGCGACCTGGCAATTGATCGCAACCGGCGACGAGAGCCAGAAGAACGTCATCGACAATCGTACCGCTGGACTGGATGACACGTTGGACAGCGCCAGGAGCATCGTCAGCGACGCGGGACTTCTGGGTACGATCGACTCGCTCGCGACCATCGTGAAGAAATTTACGGCAGCGACACGCGAGGCGATTCAGGCGGAAGCGGACAAGAAGCAGCTCGTCGACGTGAAGGCGCTGCCGGTTGCCAATCAGATCCTCGAGTTGATGCGAACGGCAGTCGAGGTTGCGGAAAAGGGCGCCGGGGAAGCCAAGGCGCAGGCAACGGCCGAATTGGGCCAGGCGAACCGTCTGAGTTTCGTCATGGCCATCATCATGATGCTGTCGCTGATCGGCTCGGTGATCTTTACGTTTGTCGGCGTTTCAAGGCCCCTGACCCGCCTGAGTGGTGCACTCGGCAAGATGGCGGGCGGTGAGCTGAATATCGAAATTCCCGGTGCAAATCGCGGCGACGAAGTCGGCGATGTGGCCAAGACGGTCGTCGTGATCCGCGAGAATGCGGAACAGAGAGCTCGGGATGAAGCCGATGCCAAGGCAAACCAGGACAAGCGCGTTGAGGGGCAGCGCAAGGCCGACATGATCAAACTCGCCGACACCTTCGAAACTGCTGTGGGCGAGATCGTCGAAACCGTGTCGTCGGCAGCGACCAGGCTCGAAGCCTCCGCCTCGACCCTCAGCTCGACCGCGGAGCGTGCACAGGATCTCACCACGACGGTCGCCGCCGCGTCCGGGGAAGCATCCACGAACGTGCAGTCGGTTGCCGCCGCCACCGAGGAAATGGCGTCATCGGTGACCGAGATCAGCCGCCAGGTGCAGCAATCGGCGCGGATGGCCACCGATGCGGTCGGCCAGGCCCGCATCACCAACCAGCGGGTCAGCGAGCTGTCGACGGCGGCAAGCCGCATCGGGGACGTCGTCGAGCTGATCAATACCATCGCAGGCCAGACCAATCTGCTGGCGCTGAACGCCACCATCGAGGCGGCGCGTGCCGGCGAGGCTGGCCGCGGTTTCGCGGTCGTGGCATCGGAAGTGAAGGCGCTCGCCGAGCAGACCGCGAAAGCCACGGGCGAGATCGGCCAGCAGATCGCGGGCATTCAGACCGCGACGCAAGAGTCGGTCGGAGCGATCCAGAACATCAGCAGCACCATCGAAAAGCTGTCCGAGATTTCATCGACGATCGCTGCCGCGGTCGAGGAGCAGGGCGCGGCAACCCAGGAAATCTCCCGCAATGTGCAGCAGGCTTCGCACGGCACCCAGCGGGTTTCTGCCAACATCACCGACGTGCAGCGTGGCGCGTCCGAGACCGGCACGGCCTGTTCGCAGGTGCTGTCTGCGGCGCAGTCGTTGTCCGGCGACAGCAATCGTCTCAAGCTCGAAGTTGGCAAATTCCTGGACTCGGTCAGGGCGGCCTGACGGGCGCAGCCCGAGGTGCAAGGCCGGAGGTGCAAGGCCCGAGTTGCAAGGCCCGAGGTGCCGGTATCGCCGAAGCACCTCGGACAATTCGTGCATTCTCACGCCCCGCCAGCACCGGCCGCCGTCCGATCATCAACGACAGCACGGCAGCTATGATGCCGGTTGCGCCTGCGATCATGAAGGCCTGCAGATAATCGCCTTGCGACGAGCGCATGAAGCCGGCAGCAATCCGAAGACGGCCCGGCGCAGTCGGCACTCGCGGCCGCGAAGCTGCTGATCGATGCGAGCGTGAAGGCGGGTGAGCGGACAAGACCGCATCATCGAACTGTCACCGGCGTGTCATTCGCGCTCTATGGATTGCGGCTCCATTCGCCGCGCAATGGAGAGGCTGACATGCATCCGACTGAGACAATTTCGTCCGACCGCCGGTTTATCCTGAGGGGCCTCGCGGCCGCGGCTGTCACGTCGCTCGCGGCACCGGCGTTTGCCGCCGAAGTCTTGCCGCCGCCGCCGACCGGAACGGCGGCCGCCATCGCCACCGACAAGGCCTATTGGGCGGCGGTGAAGGGGCTCTATGCCGTGACGCCTGACGTCGTCAATTTCGAGAATGGCTATTGGGGCATCATGCCCGAGCCGGTGCGGCGCGAGTTCATCCGCCAGTCCGACATGATCAACTATCAGAACACGTTTTACGCGCGGCAGCGCGCGGGCGCCGACTTCGAGGCCGTGCGCGCAAAAGTGGCGGAAGCGGTTGGTGCTGCGCCCGACGAGATCGCGCTCACCCGCGGCGCTACCGAAGCGCTGCAGCTCCTCATCGGCGGCTACAACAGGCTGAAGCCGGGCGACGGCGTGCTCTATGCCGACCTCGATTATGATTCGATGCAGTATGCGATGAACGCGCTCAAGGCGCGCCGCGGCGTCGACGTCGTCAAGTTCGACGTGCCCGAACCCGCCACCCGGCAGGCCGTGCTCGACGCCTATGCCCGCGCCATCGAGGCGAACCCGAAGACCAGGCTTCTTCTGCTGACCCATGTCAGCCATCGCACCGGCTTCGTCATGCCGGTCGCCGAGATCGCACGCATGGCGAAAGCCAAGGGCATCGACACCATCGTCGACGCCGCGCATTCCTGGGGACAGATCGACTTCCGCGTGACCGAACTCGAATCCGATTTCGTCGGTTTCAACCTGCACAAATGGATCGGCGCGCCGCTGGGCGTCGGCTTCCTCTACATCAGGAAGGACCGCCTCGCCGACATCGACCGTGATCTCGGCGACGAGGATTTCGCCGAAACCGACATCCGCTCCCGGGTGCACACCGGCACGGTCAATTTCGCCACGGTGCTGACGGTGCCCACCGCCGTCGCGCTGCATCAGCAGATCGGCGCCCCGGCTAAGCAGGCGCGCCTGCGCTATCTGCGCGACTATTGGGTCAGCCGCGCCCGCGGATTCAAGGACATCGAGATCCTGGCGCCGGATGAGGTCGGCTCATATGGCGCGATCACGTCCTTCCGTCTCGCCGGCAAGACCAGCAAGGCGGATAACGAGGCGACCGTGGTGAAGTTGAGGGACAGCCACAAGGTCATGACGGTGCGCCGCGCCGGCGTCGCCAAGGGCCAATGCATCCGTGTCACGCCGGCACTCTTTACCGACGAGGCCGATCTCGATCGGCTCGTCGAGGCGCTGGCGGTAGTCACCGGTACGAAGACGGGGTGAGCCCTGGCCCCATTTTATCGGCCCGCGGTCTGGTTTATCTCTGTCACTCCGGTGCCCTGCGCAAGGAGGCAGATTCGTGCTCGACCATATTCTCAGATTCGTGACGCTCGGATCGATCGTCGTTGGCATGGCCGCGATCTATGCGGCGCTCCACACCAACAATCGGCGCCTGGGCGCGGACATCTTCCTGCGATATTCCGACCGGGTCTCCGATCTGCGGCGCCGCCTTCCGGTCGCGGCATTCCTCGAACGGGGAGCTGCCGGCGACATCGAGCTGACAGCCGAAGAGCGCCGCGCCGTGCACGAGATCATCCATTCGATCTTCGAGCTCTATGAGCTCAAGGTGCATGGCTTCTTTCCGCCGGCGATCTGGAAGATCAGGGAGCCCGATATCGAAAGGCTGCTCTCGCTGCCGGTCTTTCAGCAGGAGCTGGCAAGCCTGGAAGGCCGATATACGAGACATCCGCGCCTGGCAGCGTGGCTCGCGAAGATCAGGGGGCAGCAAGCCTAACTTGCCCGGTGGGTTGGCGGAATCATCTCACCGCCACCCCAGCGCCGGCGCCACATGCTTCAGGATCGCCTCGATCGCATGCGCGCAATAGTCCACACCCAGCTGGTTCGGGATCGTCAGCAACAGCGTATCGGCCTCCGCAATCGCCTCATCCTGCTTCAGCTGCTCGATCAGCGCATCCGGCTCGGCCGCATAGCTCCGCCCGAAGATCGCCCGCGTGCGGGGATCGATGAAGCCGATCTGGTCTTCGCCGCCGCGTTCCCCGCCGAAATAGGCGCGATCACGATCGTCGATCAGCGCGAAGATGCTGCGGCTGACGGAGACGCGGGGCTCGCGGCTGTGGCCGGCTTCCTTCCACGCGGCACGATAGGCGCGGATCTGGGCGGCCTGCTGCACGTGAAACGCTTCGCCGGTCTCGTCGTTCTTCAGCGTCGAGCTCTGCAAATTCATGCCGAGTTTGGCGGCCCACACCGCGGTCGCGTTCGAGCCGGCGCCCCACCAGATGCGTTCGCGCAAGCCTTCGGAATGCGGCTCGAGGCGCAGCAGCCCCGGCGGGTTCGGAAACATCGGTTGCGGATTGGGTTTTGCAAAACCCTCGCCGCGCAGGATGTCGAGAAAGACCTCCGTGTGGCGCCGGCCCATGTCGGCGTCGCTCTCGCCCTCGGCCGGCTGGTAACCAAAATAGCGCCAGCCATCGATCACCTGCTCGGGCGAGCCGCGGCTGATGCCGAGCTGAAGCTTGCCGCCGGCGATGAGATCGGCGGAGCCCGCGTCCTCCGCCATGTAGAGCGGGTTTTCGTAGCGCATGTCGATCACGGCCGTGCCGATCTCGATTGTGCTCGTCCTGGCACCAACAGCGGCCAGCAGCGGAAAGGGCGAGGCCAGTTGGCGCGCGAAATGGTGGACGCGGTAATACGCGCCGTCCAGGCCGAGCTGCTCGGCCGCGACGGCCAGCTCGATCGATTGCAGCAGCGTGTCCGCCGCCGAGCGGGTCTGCGATTGCGGTGAGGGCGTCCAGTGTCCGAAGGACAGAAATCCGAGTTTTTTCATGGGCGTCATTTAATGATGGCAAAGGCGGCGTCAACCGCCGGCGCCGGCGGCAGGGGTATGCGATGACGCCGGCACGAAGTGCTCGGCGCGTTCGACCAGGAGATCCAGAAAGCTTCGCGCACGCAGCGACATCCAGTGCGTCTCCGGATAGACCGCATGCAGGGGCAGGGCGGCGATGGCGTAGTCCGGAAGCACATGCTCGAGCTCGCCGCTGCGCAGGCCCTCCGCGGCATTCCAGTCCGGCAGGATGGCGATGCCGAGATGCTGCATCGTCGCCTCCTGCATCGCATCGGCATCATCGACGTGGATGGGGCCGCTGATCGATGCGACGTGACGGCCGTGCTCGGATTCGAAGGCCCATTGGTGCGCCGGCGACATCCGCGAATAGACGATGCACTGGTGTGAGCCGAGATCGTCAGGCGTGCGCGGCAGCGGCCGGCCGTGCAGATAGGTCGGTGTCGCCACCAGATAGCGCTGCACGGTGCCGAGCCGGCGGGCGACCAGCGTGCTTGCTTCCAGGTTTCCAATCCTCAAGGCAAGCTCGATGCCTTCTTCCACCAGATTGACGAACCGCTCGCTGAAGCGGATGTCGACCCGCACCTCGGGATAATGCCGCACATATTCGGCGATCACAGGCATCATGTAGCGCCGTCCGAACGACGACGGCACGCCGATCCGCAGCGTGCCGGTCGGCCGGGGTGCTGCCTGTTCGATGCTCGATCGCGCCATATCAAAACTGTCGAGGATCTGCCGCGCGAGATCGTAGATGCGGTGCGCTTCGGCCGTCGGCTTCAGCGTCCGCGTCGTCCGCGAAAACAGCTGGGTGCCGAACTCGCTCTCCAGCATCGCGATGCGCTTGCTGATCGCGGGCTGGCCGATGCCGAGCTCTTTGGCCGCCGCCGAGAAGCTGCCACCCTCGAGGGTGCGAACGAAGGCGCGCAGGCAATCGATCCGGTCCATTATTCATTCCGATCTGGAATAAATTATATCCTATTTATTCCGTAGCAGGCAATACGGCAGGCCGTTAGGCTCCCTCAAAACAAGCAATCACAGGGGGAGACGACATGGCACGCAACATCGGAATCGTCGGCGCCGGAATCGCCGGTCTGCATCTCGCGCTTTACCTGCAGAAGCACGGCGTGGACGCCACTGTCATCACAGACCGGCCGCCGGAGGACTATCGCGATATCCGGCTGCTCAACACGGTGGCGCATCACCACGTGACGATCGCGCGCGAGGACTATCTCGGCGTCAATCACTGGACCGATCCGAAGGATCATTATTATTACCACGATCACGTCTTCAATTTTCCGCAGCCGCTGAGCTTTCGCGGCGACTTCTCGAAAGCGAGCCGCGCCGTCGACTACCGGATTTATCTCCCTGCGCTGATGCAGGACTTCACCAAGCGCGGCGGCAAGATCGAGTATCGCCGCATCGAGGAGCGCGACATCCGTCCGCTGGTCGCCCGCTTCGATCTCTTGGTCGTCTCGACCGGCAAGGGGCCACTCGGCCAGCTCTTCACCTACCGGCCGGAGCACACGCCTTACTCGCAGCCGCAACGGCGCCTGTGCGTCGGGCTCTACACCGGCGTGCGACAGCCCGACCCGATGAACGTCACGCTTTCGGTCTCGCCCGGTCATGGCGAGATGATCGTGATCCCGACCATCACCTTCGGCGGCATCGCCAACGCGCTGCTGATGGAGAACGTGCCGGGCGGTGACATGGATGAGCTGGCGACGATCAGCTACGACGACAACCCGAAGCACTTTTTGAAAGTGCTGCTGGGCAAGCTGGAGAAGCATCACCCGACCACCTACGACCGCATCGACACCGCGCGGTTCGATCTGGCGCAGCCGCAGGATCTGCTGCAGGGCGGCGTGGTCCCGACGGTGCGCAACACGATGGTCGAGTTCGACGACGGCAAATGCGCCATCGCGCTTGGCGACGTCCATGCCATCGTCGATCCCATGATGGGGCAAGGCGCCAATGTCGCCTCCTATGCGGCCTTCGTGCTCGGCGAGGAGATCGTCAACGCCGACGCGCTCGACGCGCGCCTGTGCGAGAAGATCGATCTGAAGCGGCAGGACCGCGTGCTGGCGGCCTCGCGCTGGACCAACGTCATGCTGCAGCCGCCGACGGAGGCGCTGGGCATGCTGATCGGTGCGATGAGCCAGAACCCGGCATTGGCCAACGAGTTTACCGAGAACTTCAACTACCCCGATCGCCAGTGGGACCGCATCTCGACGCCGCAGCGTATCCAGGCCTGGATCGAACGCATGTCAGCACCGTCAGAGCCGGTCAGGGCGATTGCGTGAGGATCGATGCGGGCGGAGACTGACATGACGCGCGCCAATCCGGCGTCATTCCGCGAAGCCGCGTCGCGTTTCGCGACCGGCGTCGCGGTGCTCACCGCGCTGGACGAGCACGGCCGCGTCTGCGGCATGACCGCGAACAGCTTCGTCACCGTCAGCCTGTCGCCGCCGACCGTGCTGGTCTCGGTCATGCCCGGTCGGATGCATCGCGCGATCTCGGCCACGGGGCGCTATTGCGTCAACGTCCTCCCGGATCACGGCCGCGACCTGTCGCGGCATTTCGCGAGCCAGCCGAACACCGGCGCCAGTCCTGACTACGACATCGTCGACGGCCTGCCTCACCTCGCCGGCTGCATCGCCTGGTTCGCCTGCGAGGTCACGCGCCACGTCGATGTCAGCGACCACACGCTGATCATCGCTGAAGTCTCCAGCTGCGATCATCGCGATACCACGCCGCTGGTGTTTTTTTCCAGCCGGTATCATCGCGGGGCGGGGGTGCCGGTGGAGAGGTGAGGGGTGCATCGGCCTGAGAGTTGCAAACTCTCATCTCGAAACGGGGCACCATCTTGCGTCATGTCCGGCCGCATCGGGACGCTTTGGCATTACCACCGGGACTAGAGCGTCATAGGATAAGACTTGCCTGGCGCCCCGACGTCGGTGCGTTCCCTCCCCCTTGCGGGCAGGGGAATCGCATATGAGAGCGGCTTCCCCGCGGCCATCCTTCGAGACGCCCGCCTTCGGCGGGCCCTCAGGATGAGGGCGGAGTTTGCGGCAGTCGCTTCACCGGGTACTGGTGCAACTGAGCCTCATCCTGAGGAGACCGCGAAGCGGTCGTCTCGAAGGACGAGGCGCTTGCTCGGGCGTAGCCATGTCGTCATATGCGATTGCCCTGCCCGCAAGGGGGAGGGGAACGGAGAGAGCACCGCGGCTGGTCGAATTTTTATTCGGGCTCAACCCATCACGCTCTACCTTGCCCGTGCGCTCTTTGCGCGAGGGCGAGTATCGTTGACGTCACCGGCGCGCTTGGGATCGTTCGCGGCACGCCATTGCCGCGGCGTCATTTCGGTCCAGCGCCTGAAGGCGTGGGTGAAGGCGCTGACTTCGCCGTAGCCGAGCAGCCAGGCCGTTTGCGAAATCGGCAAGTCGTCCTTCTTCAAATAGCTCTTGGCGAGGTCGATCTTCAACTCGTCGAGAATGCCGGTGAAGGTCAGCCCTTCCGAGGCGAGGCGCCGCGCCAATGTGCGGTGGCTCATGCCGAGCCGGCGCGCAATCTCCTCGGCCCGAGCCTCGCGATGCGGAAGCAGTGGCGCAATGGCATTCTCGACGCTCGATCTGAGCGAAACGCCACCAGGCTTCCGATGTGCAAGCGCCTCCTCGCAGAATGTCACCAGCAGATCGTTCAAATGGTGATCGGCACTCTCGATCGGCATCAGCCCCACGGGGCGAGGGAAAACGATCTCGTCGATATCCGACCCGAACTCGATCTCGCAACCCAGGAACGACCTGACCTCGGCGGGCGTCGTTCGACGGTGATGGGCGACCTTGATCCGGCTCGGCACCAGGCGTCGATTTGTCAGGACGCGGTTCATGCGAATGATCGAGGTGAGCCAGAATTCGATCTGGTGCCGATCCGATCGTCGCTCCACGCCGACATATCTCAGCGTGATCGCCATGTCCTTTGCGGCAAATCGCAGCGAAATCCCCTCATTGGCGAGATGGCAGTAGCGTTCGGCCTTGACCAGGGCATCGGCGACAGTCCCGGAGGACGCCGCGACGTAGTAGAGCAGGCCGATTTCACGCAGGTCGAAGTCCAGCGCCAAATGGAATCCGAGGGCGTCGTCGTGCAGGGCCTCGGCGGCGAGCTCCAGAAATCTCATCTGGCTTTCGACGCTCACGCGCGCCTTGCGGTCTTCGATCTGGGCGAGGGTCACTCCGGCTTTTGACAGCAAGCCGTCCGCGCGAACGCCGGCGTCCAGCAGGCGTGCCCAAACCAGGCGCGCGATTCCGCCGGTGGCACTGGGCATGGTTTCCAGATGGGGCGAATGGGCAGCCGGCACGCCGAACCCTTTCGTCGTAGCCCGCGGGCACCCTTTGAGTCCCTTGGCTCGCGGATCGCGCGCGGCATGGAAAATCAAATAATTGGCTCACGATAACAAGAAAGCGGGTGCCGCGTGACTTAAATCGGTTGTCTGCCCTCGGAACGGTCTTCTGTTCTCAGGGCAGCCCCTTTCCCCAGCAGTTCCAAAGGCCTTGATGTCCAGCAGTGACGGCGCCGCGCCGCCCATAAACGTGAAGATTTTACGAGGTTACGGAAGATTGCTCGGAATTCCTTATGTCGCCCATGGCTCCCGCACGGTTGCGCTCGAACGGGTCGGGGATTGCGAGATCAGCATGTTCGAGACGCTGGGAGGAGGCTTGCCTGAAAGTCCCTTGTTCTGGATGGAGCTGTTCGACCTTCGCGTTGATGCGTCGCTGGACAGTCGCGGTTGTCATAGCATGCGCGATGCGGTAGCCGCGTTCGAGGATTTTGCCTTGCGGGCGAGCCGCCTGACTGGAGCATCGTCGCTCTGCGCGGTCGATTAAAGTAGAAGCTGGCAATGCCGCGTCTGCATATGCAGTTTGTGCCATCTGAGCTGTCTGCATCTCTATCCCCGCTCTTAACCATTCCGCTCGACTCTCCCCTGCGAGGCAAGGTTCCGCAGCTGTTGCCCTTCGGGTGTTGCCGCGCCGTGACATCCGGGCACGCTCAGCCGGTATAGACTGGTCGTCATCCAGCGCCGCTTCCGCTGCCCCGGATGGTGGAATTGTCGCGCTCTTGCGTCCAGTTGTGAGTGTTGCCGGTGGTCCGGACGAGTCGCATCAGTGCTCCAGCCATTTTGTTGGCTTTGTCGATCGCAGCGATCCTTGGCGGCTGTGCAGGACGTCCGTCGCAGGGCGTTCTTGTGCCGATAGCGCAGGTCGCTCCCGGAAACACCAATGTCCCTATCTACGTCGTCACCAATCGCAGGCGATCCGACGTCGATCCCGGCGAGATGTTCAGTGGGGAACGTTCGGACGAGCTGTCCTTTGCCGAGGTAACGGTCTCGATCCCGCCCGATGCCGCGCGGAAAATCGGTGAGGTGCAATGGCCGACGAGCCTGCCCGGCGACCCCCAGCGGGATTTCACGACCGTGTCGGCGGACTATCTCGACAAGACGCACTTCGCTGCGTCAGTCACCGCGGCGATGAAGCAGTCGGGCCGCAACAAGGTGCTCGTCTTCGTCCACGGCTTCAACAACCGCTTCGATGACGCAGTCTATCGCTTCGCGCAGATCGTGCACGATTCCAAGGTGCCGGTCGTTCCCGTGCTTTTCACCTGGCCATCGCGCGGCGAGCTGAGGCTGCGCGCTTATACCTACGACCGGGAAAGCGCGAATTTTTCGCGCGACGCGCTCGACAATGTGTTGAGCACGCTTGATAGCTCCCCCAGCGTCTCTGAAGTCTATCTCCTGGCTCACTCGATGGGCAATTGGATCGCACTGGAAGCGCTGCGTACCCGAGCGATCCGCGGCCCGGTCGTCGCGTCAAGACGCAGCAAGCTGAAGAACGTGATGCTGGTGGCTCCCGACGTGGATGTCGACGTCTTCCGCTCGCAACTGAACCGGATGGGCGGCGCGCGGCCACCCATCTCGCTGTTCGTCTCGCGCGACGACGGCGCGCTCTCGCTGTCGAAGACGATCTGGGGAGACGTCGCCCGCCTCGGCGATATCGATCCGACCCAGGAGCCCTACCGAACCGAACTCGCGCGCGACCGGATCGACGTCTACGACCTGACGAAACTCGCCGTCGCCGGTGACGACGCCCATGATCGCGCGTTCGAGCAGGTCGGCCCGGTCGTCGCAATGATCCGCCAGCGTATGGCACAGGGCCAGGCGTTGGGTGAACAGAAGGCGGATGCGGGCCCGCTTGCGCGGTTTACGGAGTAGTGGGAGAGGCGTTGACTGCGATTACCGACGTCGCGACCGGCCACGGGATTTCAAACTCCGAAGCAAAGAGCCGAATCTGCTGCATATCCAACCTTCTGCATAGAATACGCCGCTGCTATAGTCGAAAGGACAAAACCGATCTTCTGGTCTTCGACGCAATCGTGCTTCGCATCTTTCACCTTGACAAAATCGGCTTCGCTAATGGACCGCTTTGCAATGGTGTCGGCGTTAGTGGCGCGCGCGCGATCCCACAGGGATTGGATCGGTGATGATCATGGTGATCGGTACGAAGATGCCATGACGGCTGAATCCATTCCGGACGAAATGCAGATCGTGATTAAAGAGATTCTTGATCATCTTCGGTCGGCATTGGACTACTGCGCCCAACAAGTGTGGATGCATTTCTCTGGGCAACCTCAAGGTGCGAATATCTACTTTCCCATAGTCCGCGAAGGAGCGAAGGAGAGTGATTTTCTGTCTGTGATGAACCGCCTTATGCCAGGCGTCGCAGACGTTTCAGCTCAAGCCTATGAGACGTTTAAGAACTTTCAAAATTTCACGGGTAGCAAAAACGCATGGCTTCCGGAGCTTGCGACGTTAGTCAATCAAACCAAGCATGACCATCTTGAAGTGGCGTCGATGCCTGAAACGATCATGAATTTTTCGCGCAACGAAAGCGGCAACCTTGTTAGTTCGTTTAAGCTCGGACATGGGCCGAAGCGGGGGACTCCGTGGATGATGATCAAGGCCAACCAGAGCGACTTTGAACGTGGAGGGGAACTTCGGGTAGTCTTCCTTCAGCTCAAGGATATACGGATGGAATTGGGGACGTTTATCCGTGAGGCAATCGCAGGTGTCACCATTGTTATCGAGGACTGCCGGAAGCTGGTGCCATAGCTTGCCAAGAAAGTGCACTTATCCTCATCCTACCGGTGGCATTTCCTCTGGGCGGACGTTTGAGCGAGATGGAAGTCTAGACAATCATTTGCCTGTTCCTTTGACTCACCTGAGGCCGACTCATGGCTCGCACAGTTCGGAAATCCGGAGTGAGGGAAGTCCCGCTCTCCGAGGTTAAGGACGGTCTGTCTCGCTACCTTCGTGAGGCTGAGACGCAGGAGATTGTTATTACGCGTCATGGCAAGCCGGCCGGTGTGCTGATTGGTTTCGAATCGGAGGACGATTGGTTCGAATATCGTTTGGAGCATGATCCTCGTTTCCTGCAGCGCGTCGAACAGGCGCGAAACAGCCTGCGCGCGGGACGCAGCGTGAAGCTCGAGGATATCGATAGGGAGTAGCCGGAGGGGTCCGGCCCACATGGCCCGATGATGCTATCCTGCGCCTGTTTTGCCCGACGGGTCAAGCGATTTGCGGTTTTTCAGAAAAATTGTGCTCGAACAACAAGCTGAGGCGCGATGAGGATTCGTCCGACCTCGTTGCGCTTTAAGCCCTTGATTTCGCTATCCCCGGCTACTGTGCATGGGGTTGTTTTCGAGTTTTGCTTCGGAGGCACGGAGGCGCTAGGCGAGTTTTGGCACTCCCCGGCTACTTCATCACCCGAAGGCCCTTGGTCGTGAACCGCTGCGTCTTGTCGCCGGGGCGCACCGGGCGCCGCGTGCCGGCAGCCTTGCCGGTGCCGGGCGGCTGGTGCGCGGGGACGAGTTGCTCGGGGCGCGAGCCGATCAGATCGGCGCGGCCCATCTCCTTCAGGGCCTCGCGCAGCACCGGCCAATTGTCGGGGTCGTGATAGCGCAAAAAGGCCTTGTGCAGCCTTCGCTGACGAAGCCCCTTGATCGCCTCGACCTTGTCGCTGCCGCCGCGGCGCACGCCGCGCAGCGGATTGACGCCGGTGTGGTACATCGCCGTTGCGGTTGCCATCGGCGAGGGCAGGAAGGTCTGCACCTGGTCGGCGCGATAGCGGTTCTTCTTCAGCCAGAGCGCGAGGTTCATCATGTCCTCGTCGGTCGTGCCCGGATGCGCCGCGATGAAATACGGGATCAGGTAATATTTCTTGCCGGCCTGCTCGGCGGCTGCATCGAACATCCGCTTGAACTTGTCGTAGGCGCCGATGCCCGGCTTCATCATCTTGTCGAGCGGGCCGCGCTCGGTATGCTCGGGCGCGATCTTCAGATAGCCGCCGACGTGATGGGTGACGAGCTCCTTGATGTATTCGGGGCTCTCGACCGCGAGGTCGTAGCGCACGCCCGAAGCAACCATCACCTTCTTGATGCCCTTGGTCTCGCGCACCTTGCGATAGAGCCGGATCAGATCGTCATGTGAGGTGTTGAGGTTCGGGCAGATCTCCGGGAAGACGCAGGACGGGCGGCGGCACGCGGCCTCGACCATCGGATCCTTGCACGCCATCCGGTACATGTTGGCGGTGGGGCCGCCGATGTCGGAGATCACGCCGGTGAAGCCCGGCGTCCTGTCGCGGATCTTTTCGATCTCGCGGAGAATAGAACCCTCGGAGCGGTTCTGGATGATGCGGCCCTCATGCTCGGTGATCGAGCAGAAAGTGCAGCCGCCAAAACAGCCGCGCATGATCGTGACCGAGAACTTGATCATGTCCCAGGCGGGGATCTTTGCTTCGCCGTAGGACGGATGCGGCGCGCGCGCATAGGGAAGATCGTAGACCGCGTCCATCTCCTCAGAGGTCAGCGGGATCGGCGGCGGGTTGAGCCAGAGATCGCGATCGCCGTGCCGCTGCACCAGCGGTCGCGCATTGCCGGGATTGCTCTCACGATGCAGCACGCGTGAGGCGCGCGCATAGGCTTCCTTGTCCTGCTCGACCTGCTCCAGCGCCGGCAACCGGATCACGGTCGCGCCCTTCTGGCGCGTGGCGCCTTCGTCTGCGGAATCGAGATCGTCGGCGTGCAGCTCTGCGTAATCTTCGGGCACGCGGCGGAACAGCGCGACGCCTCTGATGTCGTCGAGCTCGCGCGGTGCTTCGCCGGCGGCGAGCCGTTGCGCGACCTCGACGACGGCGCGCTCGGCGTTGCCGTAGAGCAGCAGGTCGGCCTTGGCGTCGGCCAGCACCGAACGGCGCACCTTGTCCGACCAGTAATCGTAATGAGCGATCCGGCGCAGCGACGCCTCGATGCCGCCGAGCACGACCGGCACGTCCTTGAACGCCTCGCGGCAGCGCTGGGCGTAGACGATGGTGCAGCGGTCCGGCCGCTTGCCGCCTTCGCCGCCGGCCGTATAGGCATCGTCGCTGCGGATGCGGCGGTCCGCGGTGTAGCGGTTCACCATGGAATCCATGTTGCCGCCGGTGACGCCGAAGAACACCTTTGGCTTGCCGAGCGCCCTGAACGGTTCGGCCGAATGCCAGTCCGGCTGCGCGATGATGCCGACGCGAAAGCCCTGCGCCTCGAGCAGCCGGCCGATGATCGCCATGCCAAAGCTCGGATGGTCGACATAGGCATCGCCCGTCACCAGCACGATGTCGCAGGCATCCCAGCCGAGCGCGTCCATTTCGGCGCGGCTCATCGGGAGGAACGGCGCCGGCTTGCGCGGGCGCGCCTGGGCCATCAGGGGCTTTTCGGCGGTGATGATTTGGGTGTCCATGGCGCCTACGCATAGGACTCCGGGCCCACGAATACAACCGACGGACGCGTGAAAGATGAAGGTTCCGGGCGCGGGTATCCGGCCTCGTGAGCGCGTTAAGCCTTCGCGAGCGCCTGCCTCACCTCGGTCACGCTCGCCGGCTCGCCGCCAGCTGTGTGATGCCGCCCACATACCAGCGGGCTTTCGCGCGTCATCCTCTCCCCCAGCTTCAATGGAGATATCCATGTTCCTGGTCGACGCGCTGCTGATTCTGGCAATGTTGTTTTTCCTGTTTCTGCCGATCACCGATCGCAGGACGGTGCAGATGAGGCTCTGCATGGTCTGCGCGCTGCTCGCGGTGTTTTCGGTCTCGATCACCCGCGCACCTATCGTGCCGGTGTCGCTGGCGAGCATCGCCTCGCCGTCCGGAACGGTGCGCGTGCCGCCTATGCACACCAGCGATCCGTCTTCCGGGTTCTCACCGCGGCCGACATCGGATATGCGATTGCTTCATGGGCAAGGAAATTTCTGACGGCGACGATGAGGCCGCCGCGGCGCCATCCACGGAGGCCTGGCTCGGCGCGATTGCGCTGATCGGCTTCATCCTGGTGGCGACCGCGCAGGCCTCCAATCAGATTCTGGCGCGCGGACTGGCGGGCTCGGTCCCGCCCTTCGCGCTGGCCTTCTTTCGCTGGAGCATCGTCGCGATCGGGCTCGCGCCGATCGCGCTTGCGGAGGCCCGCGCCGGCCGCGTGCCGCTTGGCCAAAATATCTGGCCGGTCCTCGCCGCCGGCTTCATGGGCATGTTCCTCTGCGGTGGCCCGGTCTATGCCGCGGGCGTGTCGACGACGGCGATCCACATTGCGCTGATCATGGCGCTGTCGCCGATCACCGTGCTGCTGATATCCGCCGCGCTCGGCATCGAGCATGTCGGCCCGCTGCAATGGCTCGGCACGGCACTCGCGCTGTCAGGCGCGCTGCTCATCATCTCCGGCGGCCATCCGGCGACGTTGTTTGCGCTGGAGACGGCATCGGGCGACGGCCTCGTCGTGATCGCGATGCTCGGCTGGTCGGGCTACACCCTGCTTCAATCGCGCGCTGCGCCGAAGGCCTCCCTGCTTGCGCGCATCAGCCTGTTCTCGGCCGCCGGCGCGCTGTTCTCGCTACCGCTCGCGGCCTGGGAGATGTGGGCCATGCCCGCACAAGTTTTCAGCGCCAAGGCGCTCGCGGCCTATCTTTTCGCCGGGATCGTTCCGGGCCTGCTCGCCTATGCCGGCTTTGCCTGGCTCGGCGGCAAATTCGGATCGGTGCGGACTTCGCTCGTGCTCTATATCGGACCGGTCGCCAGTGCGCTTCTGTCATTTGCGATCCTCGACGAGCCGCCGAAATTGATCCACCTCTTTGGCGGCCTGCTGATCCTCGGCGGCGTCTGGGCGAGCCTGCGCAAGTCGTCATAGAGAATTTGCTGTCACCGCACTCAATCCACCTTCTGCGCCTCGACTTTCAAGGCTTTGGCATAGACCACGCCTGAATTCGTGATGTGCGTCGTCATCAGCTTTTCGAAATCAGCAAACTCGCCACGGGCGAACAAGTCGAGCAGTCTGCGATGCTCATCGAAGGAGGAGCGGGTGCGCACGTCGATCGGCGAGGTCAGATTGGTGCGGAGCGCGGCGACGCGGCCCGAGACGAGTTGGTAGGACTCGGCGAGATAGCGATTGCCGCAATGCGCGAACAGGCCTTCGTGAAAGCTGGCGTCGGCGCGGCCATAGGCGATGTTGTCCTTGGCCTCGACCGCCGGCTCCATCGCCGTGATGGCTCCGTTCATGGTGGCGATCGCACCCTCGCGGTCGTGGTGAAAGGCAAGCTCGGCGGCCTTGGGTTCGAGCGCGATGCGGAACGTGCAGAGTGCGGTGATGTCCTCGGCGCTCGGCGTGAACACAAAGCTGCCGACCTGCGGCCGGATCACCACGAGCCCCTGCGCCTGCAACTGGCCCATCGCCTCGCGCACCGGGGTGCGGCTGACGCCGAAGGAATTGGCCACCATCTCCTCGGAGATGGCGGCACCGAGCGCAAACTCGCCGTCGATGATCGCCTGCCGCAGCCGCAGCATTACCCGCTGCGACAGCGATTTCGGCGCATCGAGCTTCAGCGAGCGCATGGGATCTTAGATCACCTTGCCGGGGTTGAGCAGATGATCGGGATCGAGCGCGGCCTTCAACGTCCGCATCAGGGCGAGCTCGGGCTCACTGCGGGCGTGTCCCAGCCACTTCTTCTTCAGCGTACCGATGCCGTGCTCGGCGGAGACGCTGCCGCCCATGTCGCGGACGAGACCATAGATGATCGTGTCCATCTCCTCCTTGGGCTGCTGCTCGACGGGAAGGCCCGTGACCCAGGAGACGAGGTGCAGATTGCCGTCGCCGATATGACCGTAATAGACGCTCTCGCAGCCCTCGATGCCGGAGGCGAGTGCCGCCTTGCAGCGCGTGGCGAACTCGTCCATCCGCGCCACCGCAAGGCCGATGTCGTAGGAGATGTGCGGACCCAGCACCTGGCCGAATTCGGCGCAGATGTCGCGCACACGCCAGAACGCCTGCGTCTGCGCCAGCGATTGTGCCACGGCGGCATCCGCGAGCAGCCCGCGCTCCATCAGCTGTTCGAGCCAGGCCTGGAAGCGCGGCCCATCGACGCTCTCGTCGGTGCCCTGCGCCTCGACCAGCACATAGAGACCTTGGCCGGCGGCGACCGGCGGCTTGACGCCGGCGCGCGTTGTGATCACCTCCCAATAGTCCGGCCACATCACCTCGAACGCCGACAGCAGTGGGCCGAGCCCGCTGCGGGCGGCATCGAGCAGCGCGATTACCGCAGAATAGTCCTTCAATGCGCACAGTGCAGCCATGGTCGAGCGCGGTTTTGGAAACAGCCGCAGCACCACGCGAGTGATGATGCCGAGCGTGCCTTCCGAGCCGATGAAGAGATGCTTCAGATCGTAGCCGGCGTTGTTCTTCATCAGCTTGTTGAGGCTGGTGATGATGGTGCCGTCGGGCAGCACGACTTCGAGACCGAGCACCAGCTCGCGCGTCATGCCGTAGCGGATCACGCGGTTGCCGCCGGCATTGGTCGAGAGATTGCCGCCGATCGCGCAGGAGCCGCGCGAGCCGAGGTCGAGCGGAAAGAAGAAGCCGGCCTCGTCGGCGGCCTTCTGGATCGTCTCGAGCGGCGTGCCCGATTTCACCGTCATCGTCATCGAGGCGCGATCGATCTCCTCGATGCCGGTCATGCGCTCCAGCGAGATCGCGACCCAGCCGGCTTCGGGGGCGGCGCCGCGGCACAGCCCGGTCAAGCCGCCCTGCGGCACGAAGGGCTGGCGCGCCTGCCGGCAGGTCAGGATCGCATCGGCAACGCCCTGCGCGTCGAGCGGCCGGATCACCGCGAGCGGCGTCTGCGGCAGGCTTGCGCTCCAGTCGTTGCAATTGCGCGCGGGCACGTCGCTGCCGGTCAGCACGGCTGCGGCACCAAGCTTGTCACGCAAAGCGGCCAGTAACGGCTCGGGATGCCCGATGGGGGTCACCATGTTCATGCGAGACCTCCTCTAAATTTGGTTGCGCCTCATGCGCGCCGTGAAGGCGGAAAGGAATTGCGTCCATCTTGTATGTAAGGTACAAGATGGAAAGTAAAGCAAAAACAAGGCTCGGTAAGCCCTCCAAGACCGTTGGAGATCAGGGGCTTATTCGGAAGCCGCAACAATGGGTGGTGCTATGACGGAGGCAATTCGCGGGTTCTGGGTGGCGTCGGCGACGCCGCTGGCGACGGACGGCAGCGTGGACTCCGCCAAGCTTGCCGCTCATGCCAAAAAACTCTTCGGCAAGGGCGTCGACGGCGTCGTGCTGTTCGGCACCACCGGCGAGGGTACTTCGTTCAATGTCGCCGAACGCGTCGCGACCATCGAAGCCGTGCTCAAGGCCGGCATGCCGGCGGAGCGCATCGGCATCGGCGGCGGCTTCCCCGCCATCAGCGACAGCATCGCGCTGACGCGCGCCGTGCTCGGCCTTGGTCTGCGCCACGTGCTGTATCTGCCGCCTTACTTCGATCGCAGCGTCACGCCTGAAGGCATCGAGGATGCGTTCGCGGCGATCTTCGACGGTGTCGCCGACGATCGTCTGCGCGCCTATCTCTATCATATTCCGCAGGTCTCGGGCGTCGCGATCCCGACGACGGCTGCTGCGAATTTACGCAAGCGCTACGGCAAGGTGGTCGCGGGCTTGAAGGATTCCAGCGGCGACTTCAAGCAGTTCCAGGCATTCCGCGCTGCTGCGCCGGAACTTGCCATCACCGTCGGCAACGAAACCGACATTGCGCGTGCGATCGCCGGCGGCGGCGCCGGCACCATCTGCGGCATGGCCAACATCACGCCGGAGCTTGTGAAGGCGATTATCGACGGCAAGGATGTCGAAGCCCGCATGCAGGCCGCGGTCGATATCGTGGTGAAGTCTCCGTCCTTCCTGACGACGCTGAAGGCCATTCTCGCCGCGCAGACCGGCGACGCCGGCTGGTTGCGCGTGCGTCCGCCGCTGCGTGCGTTGTCGGATGGCACCGCGCTCAAGGCGAAGCTGGACGAATTGACCAGCCCCGCGATCGCCTAAGAACCTGCTTTATTCGTTCGGAGCCTCCGCGGTGCGCGCCGACATGGCGCGGGCCGCGACGAGCGCGGCCGCGAAGCCTGCCGTCGCGCCCACGCCGAGCGCCCAGCGCGGACCGAGATTGTCCGCCACCCATCCGACGATCGGTGCGCCGATCGGTGTGCCACCCAGCGCGACGCCGAGGCGCAGCGCCATCACGCGCCCCCTCATCCTCGGTTCGGTGGAGAGCTGCATCATGGCGTTCGAGGTATTGGTGACCGTCAGCGCCGCAACGCCGATCAGGACAAGGCTGCCGGCAAACAGCCAGTAGCTGGGTGCAAGCGCGGCCAGCGTGCATCCCGCGCCAAAAGCCGCGGCCCCCAGCAGCAGCGAGACAAACCGCGGCTGCGCGCGCCCGGCGGCCAGCAGTGCACCCGAGATCGTGCCGACCGCCATCGTCGAGGACAAAAGGCCAAAGCCGCGCGCATCGGTGTGGAAGACGCTGACCGCCATGGTCGAGATGAAGATCGGAAAATTCAGTCCGAACGTTCCGATCAGGAACAGCATGATCATGATCGCCCTGAGATCCGCACGTGACCATACGTAACGAAAACCTTCCGTCATACCGCCCTTGGTGCGGTGGGCCCGCGCGTTGGGGCGAAGCTCCGAAGTGCGCAGCAAGGCGAGCGAGCCGAGCACCGCCATGAAGGATGCGGCATTGAGCAGGAAGGCCCATCCGGTGCCGATTGAGGCGATGACAATCCCGGCGACCGCGGGCCCGACCATCCGCGCGGCGTTGAAGGACGTCGAGTTCAGCGCGATCGCGTTGGAGAGCTCGCCGTCGCCGACGAGCTCGGCCACGAAGGTCTGGCGGACCGGGGCGTCGAAGGCCGCGGCGCAGCCGAACAGGAAGGCAAACACGTAAACATGCCAGAGCGCTACCTTTCCGGTGACCGTGAGAAGGCCGAGAACGAGCGTCAGCACACCCATCGTCGCCTGGGTCGCGACCAGAAGGCGTCGCTGGTTGAAATGATCGGCGGCAAAACCCGTCCACGGCATCAGCAAAAGCTGCGGCCCGAACTGGAGCGCCATCACCACGCCCACCGCCGACGCATTGTGTTGTGTGAGCTCGGTGAGAACGAGCCAGTCCTGCGCGGCGCGCTGCATCCATGTTCCGGTGTTGGACACCAGCGCGCCCGCTGCCCAGACGCGATAATTGTAGTTCCGCAGGGAGCGAAACGTGCCTGCGTCCGCCACGCTCACGCGCCCGTCGGTCGGTTGCCGCCGTGGAACCGGCCGAAGTGTCGCGCACAAAACAAGCTGAGCAGCAGCGCGCCGACCGCGAGGGCTGCGACGTCGCCCGTATCCAGCAGTGAAAACTCTCCGACGCGGCAGACGAGGAGATATCCGACGACGAGGTTGAAGAAGCCCCAGAGCACGTTGACCGTCGACGTGGACAGGCCCTCTCCTCGCGGCTTTGCGAACGGGGACTGGAACGGCTCGCCGCGCAGGCCGCTGACGAGATGTGGAATGGCGTTCACCAGAAAAGCGCCGCCCCAAAAATAGGAAACGAGATGAAGCCAGTTCATGTCTGTGCGCTCCGTGTTGCCAAGAGATCGATGATCGCCCGCGTCGAGCCGCTCTCGCCGAGCCGCGGAAACACGTTTGCGATGCTGTAGTCGTGAGCCTCGGAACGCGAATCGGTCATGGCGTCGGTGGCAATGGCGACATTGAAGCCCGCCTCGTAAGCTTGCCGCGCGGTGGATTCGACGCCGGTACCGGTGGCGACGCCTACGATGACGACCTGCGTGACGCCCCGCCGTCGCAGTTGGCTCTCGAGATCGGTGCTGGCGAATGCGCCCCACGTCCGCTTCGTCACGGTGATGTCGCTTGGCTGCTGATCGAGTTCGGGAATGAGATTGGTCCATCCGTCGGGGAACGGACCGCCAGGGCGCGGCCGCTCGGTGCGGCCGGGTGCACCGCCGGCGACATTGACCAGCACGACCGGCAGGCGATGCCGCCGAAACGCCGCGGCAAGCGTGCTGGCGCGCGCCACGACGTCGCCCATGGGGTGAACGGAAGGAAGATCGACGATGCCGCGTTGCAGGTCGACGATGACGAGCGCGGTGATCGGGTCGAGCATCGTGAGAGCCATGATCATGTCCTTTCGGCAGCGCGGCGGCGTCAATCGTCGACGAGCCGTTTGAGCAAGGAGACGGCGGCGGCCAGTTCGTCCTGCTCCCGCGGTGACAGCCGTGCCGAAATGGTGCGCGAGAGCCAATCCTGCCGGGCGGCGCGACCGACCCGGATCCGGTCGCGGCACGCTTTCGTCAGCGACAGAATGGTCTGACGGCCGTCCTCCGGGTCGGGCGCGCCACTGACCAGGCCTGCGGCGAGAAGAGCGGCGACCGCGGTGCTCATCGATTGCGGGCGCATCTTTTCCGATCGCGCCAGGCTCGACACCGTGGCGGGGCCATCCTTTTCCAGGCGGAGCAGGATGGACACCTGGGACGGCGTCAAATCCTCCGGACCTGCCTGCCCGCGCAGCCGGCGCTTGAGTTTTCCGACCAGCGAACGGAGGTCTTCTGCGAGCGCGCCGGCGCGCGCGGACGGGCGTTGGTCCGACGAATTGATCATCGCGGAGTGAATGGCATATACGAAGCTAAACTGCAAAGATTTTCTGTGCAGTTAATCTGAACAAAAGGACGTGAACGGAAATGCCAGCCGCAACCATGGCGGCGGGGCGAGCTTGCGTGAGCGCCGAGGTCGCGGCACACCTGTGCGACATGGCCTCGCGTCGATGAGGCATCGTCAGCGTCGACAATGGGCAGATGCGCTCGTTTCGTGGGCGTTCCGATCGCGATGTTTCCGGTTCCTGCTCGCGAAAGCATCACAGTAACGGCGCCGCATGATTGAGCGATCGTTCCCGCTCTTAGAACGATTCAACACTAGAGCGATTCAAGTCACAGCCATGTTCTCTTCATTCGCCGCGGCTGATAGATGCGCCAACATCAATGCTGTGACCTGGAAGTGAATCGAAAGTGCGTGCTCCTGTGGATGGCCCTCGCGTCAGTGGTCATCGAAATCGCGCCGGCAAGAGCCGCGCTAGTCTTCTCATCGGAGCGGCCGTGCTGCTCGCCGAATGCCCGCTCAACACCACCAATGCGCAGACGCAAACGGCGCTGCCGCCGGTGAATGTGGATGCGCCGACGCAGCGGCCGAAGCAGCCACGCGCTTCGGACCAGTCGCAACGACGCACACAGGCAGTTGCGCGCCGTAGCCCGACTGCCGCTCCACCCGCTGCACCGACGCCGTCCGAACGCGCCGCGGCTGACGCCGCAGCACAACAGGCCGCAAAGCTCGGCTATCGCGCGATGCCGAGCGCGAGCACGCTGCGAAGCGGAGTCTCGCCGCTCGACACCTCACAATCCGTCAATGTCGTGCCCGCTCAGGTCATCAAGGATCAGCTGCCGCGCAATATCGACGATGCGCTGGTCAACATCAGCGGTATCACCCAGACCAATACGCTTGCCGGCACCCAGGACGCCGTGATCCGCCGCGGCTTCGGCGACAATCGCGACGGTTCGATCATGCGCAACGGCATGCCGCTGGTGCAGGGCCGCAGCCTGAACGCCGCAGTCGACAGCGTGGAAGTGCTGAAGGGGCCGGCCTCGCTGCTCTACGGCATCATGGATCCCGGCGGCATCGTCAATACGATCAGCAAGCGCCCGGAGCTCTATCAGCACGGCTCAGTCACGCTGCTCGGCTCGACCTATGCGAACAACCGCAACGGCGCCGACGGAACGCTCGACGTTACTGGTCCGATCGGCGACGGCGGTGTGGCCTATCGCTTCATCGGCTATGGCGTCAGCGAGGACTATTGGCGCAATTTCGGCCGCCATCGGGAAATGCTCGTAAACCCGTCGCTCGCCTGGTACGGCGAGACCACGACGGTCCAGCTCACCTATGAGCACCGCGAATTCATCTATCCGTTCGACCGCGGCACCGCCTTCGTCAACGGCGCCCCGCTGGCGATCCCCGCGACGCGACGGCTCGACGAGCCCTTCAACAACATGTGGGGTACGTCCGACCTGGTGCAGGGCTCGGTCGAGCAGAAGCTCGACGACAATTGGAAGGTCACGGCGGCGTACAGCTACAACACCGAGACCTACAGCGCCAACCAGCTCCGCATCACCGGCGTCAACACCACCACCGGCGTAGAGACCCGCAGCAACGACGGCACGCAGAATTCGCTGAGCAACGCCAGCTACGGCACCTCCTATATGCAAGGTGACGTCTGGGTCGGCGGCTTCCGCAACGAGATCCTGTTCGGCGGCGAGGCGCTGTATCGCACGATCGATCGCCACGACCTGATCCGCCAGGCGACGCCGAGCTTCAATTTCTACAATCCGGTCTACGGATTGGTCACGCCGGGCACGACGGTCTCGGCAACTGATAGCGAGCAGACCGACAAGCTCGGCACCCGCGGGTTCTTCGCCCAGGACACTTTCCATCTGACCAACTGGCTGTCCGTGGTCGGCGGCGTGCGCTGGATGGAGTACGAGCAGCTCGCCGGAAAAGGCCGGCCTGTCTTCGTCACGAACACAAATTTGTCGGGCGACAAGGTGCTGCCGCTCGGTGGCATCATCGTCAAGCTGAACGAAGAGCTCTCGTATTACGTAAGCTATACGCAATCGCTGAAGCCGACCTCGACGATCGCGCTTTTCTCAGGAGCTCCCACCGGCTTCGTCGTCGACTCCACCATTGCGCCCGAAGAGGGAACCCAGTGGGAGACCGGCATCAAATTCGACGTGAACAAGCGGCTGTCCGGCACTTTGGCGATCTACGACATCGAGAAGAAGAACGTGCTGGTGCGGGATGATCTCGGCAACAACAACTTCGCGATACGGACGTCCGCGAAGGCGCGGTCGCGCGGCGTTGAATTGGACGTGACCGGCAAGCTGACCGACGATTGGAGCATGATCGGGAGCTACGGCTATACCGACGCGCGCCTGATCAACGATCCCCTCAACGGCAACGCCAAGCTGCTGAATGCCGCGATGAACACGGCGTCGCTCTATCTGGTCTACGATTTCGGCGATCGGTTGCCCGGACGTCTGCGGCTCGGCGGCGGCGCGCACTATGTCGGCGATCGGCCGGGCGACTCGCTCAACTCGTTCTTCCTGCCAGCGTACACCGTTGCGGACATCTTTGCGACCTACGATACCAAAATCGACAAGGTGCCCGTGAGCTATCAGTTCAACGTCAAGAACCTGTTCGACAAGGTCTACTACACCTCCACCACGGGAAGCGCGCTGAACGTTGCGATCGGCGACGCGCGGCGCTTCTCGCTGTCGGCCACGGTGAAATTCTAGCGATGGGGATGCGGCGCAAGGGCGGTAATGGCTCGGTCATAACGATCGGAAGGGCCCGCGCCGATGCATAGGCTCGGGCACAACATCAAGGCGGTACTGCTCCACGTCCATTCCATTGCCGGCCTCGTGCTCGCGCTGCTGTTGTCCCTGATCGCGCTGACTGGCGTGATCATGAGCTTCGAGGACGAGATCGTCGACCATCTGAATGTTGGCATCATGCAGGTCGTGCCACGGGCGACGCCAGCGCTGTTGCCGGATGAGCTGGTGGCGCGGCTGAAGGCGGTGCCGGATGCCGGCAGGGTTACGGCCATCATGCTGTCGAGTGATCCGTCGGCGGCCGTGCATGTTCGCTTCGCCCGCGACGAGCAGGGCGCGCGGCCGTCCTCGCTCTATGTCGATCCCTATGACGGCCACGTGCTCGGCATTCCGCGCGGCGAGGACTTCTTCGCAACGGTGCGCAGGCTGCATCGCTGGCTGCTCATCCCCGGCGATGCCAAGGGCTGGGGACGTCAATTGACCGGTATTGCCGCGCTGGGCCTGATCGTGATGCTGATCTCGGGTCTCGTGCTGCGCTGGCCGCGCCGGGCAAGCAGCGTGAAGATGTGGCTGAAGCCTAATCTCGCGCTCAGTGGCCGCGGCCTGCATCGCTCATTACACGCCGTCATCGGCACTTGGGTCCTGCCGGTCTATCTCGTGATGACCCTGACCGGGCTCTGGTACTCGTTCGACTGGTACAAGGATGGCGTGGTCTGGCTGCTGTCGCGTCCGCATGTGGCGGCGGCGAAGATGCAGCCGAAGCAATCGCGTCCACCCGGCCGTCCCGAACCGGCCCAACCGGTTGGATTCGATCGCGCATGGTCGGCCCTCCAGCATGAGGAGAGCGGCGGTTTCGCCAGGGCTCAGCTGACGCTTCCTGCCGGCCCGGGCACGGTGATGCGGATCCGGTCGTGGCCCAAGGACTCGACGCTCGAGTCCATGCGCGATGAATTCCGCATCGATGCCGTCGCCGGCCAGGTCATCTCGGCGGAGCGCTATGCCGACAAGACGCTTGGCGAGAAGGCCATCGCGGGCGTGCTCGACATCCACCGCGGCGCGGTGCTGGGCTGGCCCGGCAAGCTTGCGTTCATGGTCGCCGCCGCGCTGATGCCGCTGTTCGCGGTCACCGGCGTGCTCTTGTACCTGTCGCGCCGCAAGTTGCGGCGTCCGGCGCGGCCGCTGCTCGGGCGGCTGGTTCCGGGCGAGTGAACGGACGCGAAGGCTAGCCAAGCCCGCCGCAATCGTTCAAAAGCCCATGGCCTGTCCTCCCAGGGTTCACGCCATGAAGCTTTCGACCGTCACCCCCGCCGATATCCGCAGCGCGCTGCTGTTGCGCGAGGAGATCGCTCTGCTCGATCTCAGGCACGAGGCCGCCTTCGCCACCGGCCATCCGCTGTTCGCGGCCAATATGGCCGTGGACCGGATCGCGATCGAGGCCGCGGTGCGGCTGCCGCGCAAGGACGCGCCGGTCGTGCTGTTTGATGACGGCGAGGGGCTGGTCGCAACCGGCGCCGACCGCCTCACGGCACTCGGCTACAGCAATGTCCGTGCGCTCGACGGCGGGCTAAAAGCCTGGCGCGCGGCGGGCTATGAGGTGTTCGAAGACGTCAATTCCTATTCAAAGGCGTTCGGCGAGCTGGTCGAGGCGCGCCGCCACACGCCGTCATTCAGCGCCGACGAAGTGGCAAAGCTGATCGCAGACAAGGCCAACATCGCCATCCTCGACGTCCGCCGCTTCGACGAATATGCGACCATGAACATTCCGGGCTCTGTCAGCGTGCCCGGTGCGGAACTGGTGCTGCGCGCCGGCGAGGCCGCGCCCGATCCGGACACGACCATCATCGTCAATTGCGCCGGCCGCACCCGCTCGATCATCGGCACGCAGTCACTGATCAACGCCGGCGTGCCCAACAAGGTGCGGGCGCTGCGCAACGGTACGATCGGCTGGACGTTGGCACGGCACACGCTGGCTCATGGCGCTGACCGGCGTGGCACGATCGGATCGTTCGAGGGCGGACCGGCCAAAGCCCGCGACGTCGCCTATCATGCCGGTGTCCGCCATATCGGCGCCAACGAGATGGCGGCGCTGGTCGCCGAGACCAATCGCACGCTCTATCGCTTCGACGTGCGCGATGCGGAGGAATATGCGGCCGGTCATCTCCCGGGCTTCCGCCACTATCCCGGCGGCCAGCTCGTGCAGGAGACCGACATGGCCGCGCCGGTGCGCGGTGCGCGCATCCTCCTGACCGACGACAAGGGTGTGCGCGCCGACATGACGGCGTCCTGGCTCGCGCAAATGGGCTGGGAGGTCTATGTACTCGACGGTGGCTACACCGGCACGCTCGAGGTCGGTCCGCCGCTGGTGCTGCCGAAGCCCGACCCTGCGCATCGCTACCGCCGGCCTTATGAGGGAATCGACATCGCCGAGCGCGCGATGCAGGCCTATCTCGACTGGGAATACGGTCTCGTCGACCAGCTCCGCCGTGACGGCACGCACGGGTTCTATGTGATCTGAAGCGGCCGGGTTGATCCACCGGAGTTGTACGGAGCAGCCGGGCCAGGCCTTTTCACGTAAAGCCTTGCCATGCCGCGTGAATGATGGTCGATTTTAACCCGAATCAGTTTTGCGTTCTGCCCAGACATCCCGGCTCCCCAGGATCCCGCCGCAACGGACGCAAATGGCTCACGACGCCGATACGATCGAACGACCAGCCTCGGCGCAAGACGCAGCCGCAAGCGCGGCGTTCCTGCGCAACCTGCCGGCGCCGGAGCCGTCGATGGGCTCCGCAGCCTACGCCGCCCAGCGCGAGCGCGCGCTGGCCTTCGATCCGCGCCGACGCGCCAACTACGAAAAATATCTGCGCGCGCGCACCGACCGCAAGATCGTCGACTATTTGCCGATCAAGCTCGACATCGAGAATGTCAGCCGCTGCAATTTTCGCTGCACCATGTGCCAAGTGAGCGACTGGCACAAAGGCCAGCGCGCCGGCGACATGTCGCTCGAGAGTTTCAAGGGGTTGCTCGATCAGCAATACGGGCTAATCGAAATCAAGCTCCAGGGCATGGGTGAGCCCCTGATGCAGGGCGATGCATATCTCGCCATGCTGCGCCATGCGCGCGAGCGCGAGATCTGGGTGCGGACGACCACCAACGCCTCGCTGCTGCATCTGCGCGATAATTATCGCAAGCTGATCGACGCCGATCCGAACGAGGTGCAGATCTCGATCGACGGCGCCGACGAGGCGACGTTCGAAAGCATCCGGCGCGGCTCGGTGTTTTCGCGGGTCATCGCCAATTGCAAGCTGATCAACGCCTATTCCCGCCAGATCGGCGTCGAACGCACCAAGATGTGGGTGGTGGTGCAGCAGTCCAACCGGCATCAGCTGCCGGCCTTCGTCGAGCTCGCGGCCGAGGCAGGCTTTACCAGCCTCGCTTTCTCGCTCGATCTCACCAATTGGGGGCAGGACAAATGGGGCGAGGCGCTGCGCGACATCGTCGCGGAGGATGCCTTCACCGAGGAGCTCTGTGATCGGCTGATGGCGCGCGGCCGTGAGCTCGGGGTGCGCGTGGCGTTCTGGAACGTCACCGACAAATATAGCTGGCGCAAGACCGACAAGCTCTGCCCCTGGCCTTTCGAGCGGCTCTATGTCTCCTCCGACATGCGCGCTGTTCCCTGCTGCACCATCGCCAATCCTGAGGTCGTCGATCTCGGCAATGCCGAGGACCTCGTCGCGATCTGGCATGGCGAGGCCTATGAGACGTTTCGCAAAGATCACCGCGAGGGCCGCATACCCGAGGTGTGCAAGGGCTGCTATCGCGAGGACGATCGGGCCTAGCCGATCTCGCGGCCGTAACGATCGATCAGCGCGCCGATCTCCATGGGCCGATAGCCGTAGCGCGCGATTGCGTGCGCGCTCGAGAGTGTGAACGACGTGCTGGTCGGAGCGATCTCTTCGATTTTGGCTGACACGCCCAGCGCCAACGCAAGGCGCTCGATGGTCTCGCGCACCGTCAGCGATCCCGCAGCACCGAGTACTGCGGCGTCGAAGCCGCCCCAGGCCTCACGTGCCAGCATCGTCAGCACCAGCGCGGCGATGTCGTCGATATGGGCTGCGTTGTTGAAGGGGCGGTCGAGATGGAAGGCGCGGACCGGTTCGCCGGCGCGCAGCCGTGACGCCACGCTTGCGAGCCAATGCCGATGCGCTCCCCGGCCGACAATCCCCGGCAGGCGCAGCGCCAGCGAGGAGAATGTGCCAGCGAGCTCGGCTAATCGCTGCTCGACGATGAGTTTCGTTGCGCCATAAGCATCGGGATCTCGTACAGGCGTGGCCTCGTCGACGATGTCCTGCTCGATCCGGCCGTAGTAGGAGAGCGACGAGAAGAAGATGAAGCGGCTGGTGCCCCAGCGCCGGGCCGCTTCGATCAACGCAAGACTCGCATCGATGTTGTCGCGAACCAGCGTTGCGACGTCGACGCCCGGGGCCGGTGATGTCGCCGCGACGTGCACGATGGCATCGAACGGACCGGCAAGCCTTCCGGCGTCGATGAGATCGGTTCGGACCAACTCTAGCCGCGTGACGTCGCGCAGCGGTGTGAGAAAATCCGTGTCTCGGCGATAGGTGCCGACGACCTCGTGGCCGCCGCTCGCGAGCTGACGCGCCATTGTGCTACCCGAGAAGCCGGAGACGCCGGTCACGAGCACGCGCATCGTCCGCCCTCAGCCGATTGTGGCCAGGATCCGCTCCGGCGACAGACCGTGCGCCGCGAGCAGATCGCTGGTCGAGCCGTAATTGTGGATGAAGGCGTCCCGCAGCGTGAAGGTATCGAGCCGGCAGGTGGCGCGGACGTCCCACGCGATCTGCTTCACCTGCGAGGCGAGTCCGCCCTGCGGCGCATGTTCCTCGATCACGACGACATGGCGGTGTTGCTGCAGGGCGGCTGTGATGCCTTCGCGGTCGAGCGGCTTCAGCGTGTGCGCCGAAACCAGCGAGACCGAGCGGTCTTGCGCGGTGAGCTTGTTGGCGATCTCCACCGCCATCGCCGTGATCACGCCATAGGTGAGGATGCAGATTTCGCTGCCGCGCCGCAGGTAGCGTAACTTGCCGAACTGCCAGGGCTCCGCCTGTGCCGTCAGCACGGGCTCGCCGGCCTTGCCGATGCGCAAGTAAACCGGCCCGTTCTTCTGACGCGCGCACCAGCGCGTGGCCTCGACGCATTCGAGGGGATCGCAGGGCGCTAGCACCTGCATGTTGGGCAGCGCGGAAGCAATCGCGATGTCCTCCTGGGTGTGATGCGTGCCGCCCAAGGTCGAATAGATCACGCCGGCGCCCATGCCGACCACGGTGACGGGCAGGTTCTGGTAGCAGAGATCGTCGCGGATCATCTCGAACGGGCGATAGAGGCTGAAGGTCGCGATCGTGTAGGCAAAGGGCTGGCAGCCCTTCAGCGCTAGGCCAGCCGCGATGCCGATCATGCTCTGCTCGGCAACGCCGACATTGATGAAACGCTCGGGATATTCGCTGGAGAACTTGGCCATGCTGCCGGCCGGCGAGATGTCGGCGACGACGATATAGACGTCCGGGTTGGCGGTCGCCTCCGCGTACAGCGTCTCGGAAAAAGTGTTTCTCACGCTTGTGTCTCCAACTCGCGAAGCGCCTGGGCATACTCGTCTTGGCTTGGCGAGCGGTAGTGCCAGATCGGCGCGTTCTCCATGTAGCTGACGCCCTTGCCCTTGGTGGTGCGCGCCACCACCATCAGCGGCCTGTCGCCCTTGCGCGACGATACTGCGCGATAAATCGCCGCGGGATCGTGACCGTCGATCTCGGCGGTCTCCCAGCCGAAGGCCTCGAATTTGGCGCCGAGCGGATAAAGCGAGGGATGGGTTTCGGAGGTGCGCCCGAGACTCTGGAAGTCGTTGTTGTCGATGAAGGCGACGACGTTCGTCAGCTTGAGCGAGGACGCCATCAGCACGGCCTCCCAGGTCGATCCCTCCTGGGTCTCGCCGTCGCTCAGCACTGTGTAGATCATGCCGTCGCGGCGCTTGCCGCGTTCGGCCAGCGCCATGCCCACCACCATCGACAGGCCGTGGCCGAGCGAGCCGGTCGAGGCCTCGATGCCGGGATTGCCGTAATCCGGATGCACGCCGAGGCGGCCGTGCGGCGTGCAATAGGCGTCGAGGTCGGCCCGCGAGAGCACGCCGAGCTCCTCCAGCACGACATACTGGATCATGCAGCCGTGGCCCTTCGACATCAGGAAGGTATCGGGCGAGGACAGGCCGGGCTTGCGCATCAGCTCATTGTAGATGACATCGACGATCTCGGTGCAGGAAAAGGCGCCGCCGATGTGCAGCGCCGAGACGCGCTGCGAGATGTCGAGGATGCGCCGGCGATAGCGCTGGCAGCGCGTCCGCGCCGCTTTTGCATCGAAGCTGGCTTGGGTCATGAAAGCGTCCTCGTCCTACTCGATGATCGTCCAGAAATAATCGCCGGTATAGCCGGCTTCTTGAAACAGCGCGATCCAGCCTTGCGGATAGTCGTGGAAGCGCGCGGTCAGCACCCATTCCTCGAAAATCGCCTTCTGCTCCTGCGTGCGATAGGAGTCCACCTGCACGAAGGCGCGGCCGCCCGAGACGCGCTGGATCTCCCTCAGTGCCTGGAGACAGCCGGCGCGATCGAGATTGTGAATGGTGTTGAGCGAGATCGCGGCCTTGAAGCTGTTGTCCGGGAATGGCAGCTCCAGCGCGTTGCCGAGGTGCAGGCGACCGATCGTCTCCGCTTCGCAATGCATCAGCGCGTAGCGGGAAATGTCGAGGCCGAAGGCTTCGAGGCCCGGACAGGCGGTCATGAAATCCTTGACGAGAAAGCCCTTGGCGCAACCGACATCAAGTACGCGGTCGCCGGGCTTGAGGGAAAAGTGCTGGATGAAATCCCGCGCCACCGGCATCCAGCGCCCGTCATAGCGATAGCCGCCATAACCATATTCGCGCGGGCCATCGAAATAGGTCTCGCCATATTCGCGGGAGATGCGGATGTGCTCCTCGGTCTTGGCGGTGGCGCGCGCGGAGAGATTGCGTTTGCCGCGTGGCAGTTTGGAGAGGAGGTTTACCTCAGTCATGGGCATCTTCCAGTTCGTGTCACGACGCTCGCGCGCCGAGCGTGCGATAGTCGAGCCCGGCCGCGTGCACGGCAGCGGCATCGAGCACGCGATAGGGATCCAGAACCAGCCGCCCGCGCATGACGCGCGCAAGATCGGCGGGCGCAATTTCCCTGAACTCCGGCCACGGCGTCATGATCGCGAGCGCATCGACGTCGCGTGCGGCCTCGATCGCATTCGTTGTGGCCGTCAGGTTCGGATGCTGCGCGGCGGAGGCGGCCACCGCCGGATCGAACGCGCGCACCGGCCATGCCGCGAGCTGCGCGATCAGCTCCAGCGCCGCAGAGTTCTTCACCGAATGCGTGTTTTCCTTATAGGCGAGGCCGAGCACGCCGATCCGGGCCTGCGGCGCCGTCGCCAGCAACGCTTCATGCAGCTCGCGCAGCGCCCAGTCCTTGCGATGCCGGCTGTTGGCGATGATGGCGCGGATCATGCCGGCGTCGGTGCCATGCTGTTCCGACAGCCGCATCACGGTGGCGAGGTCGCGCTCGATATTGCCTCCGGCAAGTCCAAGCCCGGGTGCGAGATACGCGTAGGGACCAATGCGCGCGTCGAGCTTCAGCGCGGGCGCGATCTCCGACCAGTTGGCGCCGACGCGCTCGCAGAGCTCGGCGAGCGTGTTGGCGGTGGTGACGGACGCCGCCAGCGCGCAATTGATGGAGATCTTTGCAAGCTCGGCGCTCTCCAGCCGCATCGGCAGCAGCGGGCAGCCGAAGGATTCGAGAAAACTCTGCCAGGCGGGCGGCAGTGCTGCGTCCGGATCGAGGCAACCGAGGATGAAGCGCTCAGGCCTGGTTGCGCGCTCGACGGCGCGGCCGAACACCAGCGTCTCGACCTGGTAGAGAATGGTGCGGCCGGGACGCTGCCGTGCCCGGGTAAATCCCGGCGGCACCTGGCTGAGGATGACGATAACAGCATCGTCGCGCGTATTAGCCAGCACGATGTCGAGCAGGGCGTCGATGCCGCTGAGATCGCTGACGCCGGTGCCATCGGTCAGCACGTCCGGTGCGACATAGACGAGATCGCAAGCACGCAGCGCTGCAGCATCCGCAGAGAAGTCTATGCATTCGCGGTGGGTGCGCAGGAGATCGTCCAGCCCGGGCTCGTGCACCGGCAGATCGCCAGCGGCGATGCGGCTGGTCAAAGACGCATCGGCATCAAAGCCGAGCGTCGCAAAGCCCTGTGCGGCTGCGGCGATCGCCGAGCAGAGACCGAGATGGGTCATTCCGGCATAGGCGATGCGGGGTCGGGTCATGCGCCGCTCCCCGCCTGCGTTTCGTGGCCGAGCCGCGTCAGCGCGCGATGCAGCCAGATGTCATTGGACAGATCGGTCTCCGCGCGTGCGTCACAGAGCTGCTTGAAATGGGCATATTCGAGCGCCCAGGTCGGATCGTCCTGCACCAGGATCTCGGTGACTTCCGGCGGACGGCCGCTCGGCAACACGCGGGTGCGGTGAATAAAACTGCTCGGGCCCCATTTGCACAGCGATTCGATATGGGCGGAGCCGTGCTCGGCGAAGACGTCACAGGTGAAATGGTTGCGCCAGGACAGCAACGTCATCTCCAGCTCGATCTGCGGGCGTCCTTCCGCGGCGATCACCACATGGTCTGGTGCGCGATTCTCGAACCGCTCGGCCGACACGATGCGGAAATTGTCGACGACGTCGCCGAACCAGAAGCGCACGGTGTCGAGCAAATGCGAGCCGAGATCTCCGAGCACGCCGTCGCCGGTGTCGCGCCAGGCCGAGTTGCGCACCAACCGCGCGGTGCCGTTGCCGTAGAACATGCGGCAGCGATAGACAGAGCCAAGCTGGCCGGACCGCAGAAGCTCGCGCATTCGGACGAAATGCGGCTCGAAGCGATGGTTATAGGCGGCGACGCACAGCGCGCCGGCCAGGCGGCCGAGCGCGCGAAGATCGTCCTCGTTTGCGGCAAATAGCGGCTTCTCGACCAGCACGTGCTTGCCGCGCTCGAGCAAATAGCGCAGCAACTCGATCTTGGGGGTATCCGGCGTGCAGACGATGGCCGCATCGAAGCGGTCGGCAGGAACATCTTCGAGACGACGCCAGTTGGCTTCCGGCGCGACGGGATCGACGATCCCGACCGCATCCTCGCCCGCGACCTTGAAACGCTTGTGGCCTTGAACGCCGTACCCGACGACGATGACTTTCATCGCGCCCTCAGCGGTACTGCGCTTGGCGCTCGAGACGGTCGATCTTGTCGAGGATGTCGTTCGGCTCGGTCGGCACGTTGCCCTGGTGTTCGCAGGCGACCGCGGCGGAGAGCGAGCCGAGCACGGCCGCGACGACGGCGTTGCCGGTGAGATACATGGCCGGCGCGGCATAGGCCAGCAGCGCATCGCCGGAGCCTACGGCATCGACGACGTTGTCGGCAAAGCTGTCGACCACGAAGAAGGAGCGGACGTCCTCGTCGCTCTTCGGCTCGCCGCGGAAGGCCATCAGGCCGCGCGGTCCGAGCTTGAGCAGCAGCGTCTTGCAGTGCGCCTGGCGGTACAGCTCAGTGCCGAGCGGGCGTACCACCGAATCCTGGTCGCCGAGCGCAAACCGCGCCTCACGCTCGTTCGGCGTAATCAGGTCGAAACCCTGGAATTCGAGGATGTTGCCCCAGCGGCTAGCGACCTGCGAATCGGCGACCCGGAAAGCAGTCTTCGGGATCGCCTTGACCAGATGCGGGATGGTATCGCGGTTGAAGATGCCGTGGCGGAAATCCGTGAAGACGACGATGTCGGCCGGCACCGACGCGATCCGATCGACCAGTGTGCGGAGGATGCGCTCGGCGATCGGCCGGTTGTCGACGCGGTCGACCTTGAGGAGGTGGTGGCCCGCCGCAACGATGACGTCCTTGTTGGTCGTGGGCCGGTTCGGATCCACGATCGCGTGGAAATCGATGTTGGTGGCGCCGAGATCGCGTTTGACGAATTCGCCGGTCGCGTCGTCGCCGAGCACGGTCGAAAAGGTCACGCGCGTGCCGGCGCTGGCGAGATGCTTCGCCACGATGCCGGCGCCGCCGACGAAATCCTGCTTCTCCTCGAAGCGCACGCTCATCGTGGGCGTCTTGGTGCCGCCGCCGATCACGGCGCAGCGCGTATAGGTGTCGACGATGGTGTCGCCGATCACATGAACGCGCAGATCGTGAAAGCGGTCGAGCACGCCGCGCAGGCTGTTGAAATCGAGGTGCTCGGCATAGAGCAGCGTCAGGAGTTTTTCAGTCGCGATCGAGGGCGGCGCGGTCTCGATGATGTGCGAGGACGAGAACACGATATCGCCGGGCGTGAAGATCAGCTCGCCGCCATAGGCCTCGACCGCGTCCTTTTCCTCGGCAGTGCGCGGATGCAGCCCGGTCGCGGTATATTCGTAACCCTTGGCGAAGATGTCGGGCTCGATCAGGCGGATGTTGTCGATCGGCGTCGGCTTCGGGTCGATCATCACGTAGTCGACCGCCTCGAGTGCGGCGAGGTTGAAGGCGCGGAGTTCCTGCGGCACGAAGGGCCGGAAGTTCGCCTTCAGGATATGCGCGTCCGCGGTCAGGCTCGCGATCAGGATATCGCCCTTGCTCTTGGCGTAGAGCAGATGGCGGACATGGCCGGGGTGCACGACGTCGAACGTGCCGTGGCACATGATGACCTTGCGGACGCGCGGACGGCGGCCGATCAGCGCGGCGATCTCGGCCGCGCTTTTCAGCTTGTGGCTCACCATCCGATGCGTCGCATCGTCCATCATGCCGGCGCTCCCTTGGCCGCCAGAGCGTTGAACCACGCCGACGTCGCCGCGGCAATGGAATCCGGGTTCCAGAGCGGCGCGTCACGCCAATAGTCGATCTCGGCCAGGATACGACGGACGCCTTCCTCGAAACTCACCTTCGGTTCGAAGCCGAGCTCGCGGCGGATCTTTGCTATATCCGCAAAAGTGCAATCCGGCTCGCCCGGGCGTTTCGGGATGTGGATTACGGGGCCGCCGAGCAGGGCCACCAAATGGTTGACCGACTGCGGATTGCCGGCGCCGAGGTTCCAGATTTCACCCGTCAGCTCGGTCTCGCCGGCGCGCAAAAAGGCGTCCGCGACGTCGCTGGCATAGATGAAGTCGCGCCTCTGGGTGCCGTCGCCGACGACCGTGAAGGGTTTTCCGGCCAGCTTCTGCCGAAGGAACACGCCGAACACTGCGCCATAGGCCCCCGAGGTGCGCGAGCGCGTGCCATAGGCGTTGAAGATGCGGATCACGTTGACCGGCAGCTTGTAAACCGTGTGCCAGTGCAACACCGCCTGCTCACCCTGATACTTGCTGAGCGCATACGGATATTGCGGCGAGATCGGGTGGTCCTCGCGGGTCGGAGTCGCGGCCAATCCATAGCAGGAGGACGACGCCGCATAGACGAGCTTGCGCACCTTGGCCTGTCGGGCGCATTCCAGCACCTGCGCGGTGCCCTGCACGTTGACCTGCATATAGTCGAGCGGGGACTCGATCGAGGGTACGATGTCGCCGATCCCGGCGAAGTGGAATACGCGGGTGACGTCGCGGAACAGCGCGCCACCCGGCTGCACGTCGCGGATGTCGCTGCGCTCGAAGACGAGATCGGGATTATTGGCATGCGCGGCGAGGTTGGCCTCGCGGCCGCCGGCGAGATTGTCGATCACGCGCACCCGGTAGCCCCGCGCCAGCAACAGCTCGACCATGTGGCTGCCGATGAAGCCGGCGCCACCTGTCACCAATGCGGTCGGACGCGCACTCATCTGGCCCCGAGCTTCTTCATGGTGCGGACGTTGTAGTACCAGTCGTCGTCAAAGCTGTTCGGCAGCAGGTGGTTGACGAAAGCGCGGGCGAGGTCGCGCATTGCGTCCTCGATCGTTCGCGCCGGCGCATAGCCGAGCACGCGGCGGATCTTGTCGGAATTGACGTGGTAGGAGCGATTGTCGTCCGACGGCGTGGTGACGATGCCGATCTCACGGCGGCCGTTGGCCTCGACCACGGATTTCACCATGGTGGCGAGATCGGCGATCGCGTGGTTCTCGAAGCCGATATTGAAGGTCTCGCCGTGGATCTTGTCGTGCGGCGCGCTCAGCATCAGGCGGTAGGCGTCGACCATGTCCTCGATATGGAGGTTGGGCCGCATCTGCTTGCCGCCGAACACGGTGATGACACCCTTGTTGACCGCGTGGTTGGTGAGAATGTTGACGGAGAGGTCGAGCCGCGTGCGAGGGCTGTAGCCGCAGACCGTCGCAGGCCGCACCGTCACGCAGGTGAAATCGTCCGCCTTGTGCTTCCACAGCAGCGGCTCGCACATGCCCTTGAACTTGTTGTAGAGCGTCAGCGGCACCAGAGGATGCTCTTCGGTCACGTTCGGCGCGTCGCTGACACCGTAGACCGAACTCGTCGAGCAATAGACGAAGCGCTTCACGCCAGCCTTGCGGGCTGCGACCACCAGTGGCTCGAAGCAGTCGTAATTGATGGTCTTGGAGAGGTTCTCGTCGAGCTCGAAGCTCGCATCGTTGGAGATGCAGGCGAGATGCAGCACGGCATCCTGGCCCCCGAGATATTTGGCGAGCTTCGCAGTGTCGCGGATATCGCCCTGCTCGACGCGCAGGTTCGGATGGTTCGGCAGCCGCGAGCCGAAGAACAGGAGGTCGTAGACGGTGACGTTGTAGCCGTCGGCGAGCAGGCGCGGGACCAGGACATGGCCGACATATCCGGCACCGCCTGTGACGAGGACGTTCTTGAGCATTGCAATCCGGTGTTGTTAACGATCGATACGGCCGACCACGCGCTTCCTGGCCGGCTTGCGTGGCGACAGCTCGTAGCCGGCCGCCAGCGCGTCATTGCGGAACATGGCGACGGTCTCGCGCGAGTAGATGTCGAGGTCCTTGCCGACCAGGTCGAATTTCTTCAAGAGGTCGGCTGAGAGCGTGATGATGTGGCAGCCGATGGCGTCGGCCTGGAACAGATTGAGCAGCTCGCGCGGGCTGGCCCAGAGCAGTTGCGCGGCCGGGCGATCCGACAGGATGTCCAGGGCCTCGGCCATCATCGCGACGGGATCGCGCCCGGTGTCGGCGATGCGCCCGGCGAACACCGAGACGATGGCCGGGGTGTTGGCGTCGAGCACGTCACGGACGCGTTCGACCTGGCTCAGCGTGAGAATGGCAGTGACATTGACCTTCACGCCTTCGCGCGCGAGTTCGGCGATCGCAGGGCCGCAGAACTCGCCGCGGGTGGTCGTCACCGGGAGCTTGACGTAGACGTTCGGTCCCCACGAGGCGATCTCGCGGGCTTCGTGGGTGATGGTGGCGAGGTCGTCGCCCAGTACCTCGAAGCAGATCGGCCGGTCGCGCACCATGCCGAGTGCGGCGCAGCCGAACTCGCGGTAGTCGCCGACGCCCGCCGCGCGCATCAGCGACGGGTTGGTCGTGAAGCCCTTGATCCGTGGATCGAGCGAGGTGCGCTGGATCGTCGCGAGATCCGCGCCGTCGCCGAAGATCTTGATATTGAGCGCGTCAATGCTCGGTGCGTTCATGTTGCGCAAGCCCCTTCAGCTCGTTGCCCGCCGGATCGCCCCAGGCATCCGGCCTGCCAGGTCAAACTCATCTACTCTTGCGCTGGACGGGTTCCGCCCAGCGCAAACAAGACGACTCACGCACGCCGCAAAAATACTCTCCTCGGAGTCCGCAAGCCAGCGCTTCACCATTTAGTGGCGCTGCGCTGCAACTTCGGATGCGAGACGAGGCAATGCCAGACCACGGCCTGGAACGCTTCGGCATGCGGCGTGACACGCTGCTCTGCCGCAGTGGGAATGACGACGACGACATCGCCGGCCTGTTTCGCATACCCGCCGTCGCGTCCGACGATGCCGAGCACGCGGGCGTCCCGAGCCTTCGCTTCCTTCACCGCCGCGACGATGTTGGGACTGACATTGCGTTCGAGATTGCCGCCACCGACTGAAAGAACCAGGATCGCATCGCGCGGTCCGATGCGGCTGACCCTCAGCCATTCAACGAACACGCTCGGCCAGCCCTCGTCATTGGTACGGGCGGAGAGCTCCGAGACGTTGTCGGTCGGCGCGTAGGCCTCGATGCCGCACAGCTTGCGGAAGTCGTTGACGGCGTGGCTCGCATTCGCCGCACTGCCGCCGACGCCGAGAATGAACAGCCGGCCGCCGCGCTCGCGCAAGGCCACGAGTTCGTCGCAGAGTGCCTCGATCTCGCCTGCCGGCAAGGCCCGTGCGATGTCGCAGACCTCCCGCAAATATTGGGCGACGTGTTCCACCTTCGCAACCGTTTGTGCTTCGTCGAGCCCGGTTCGCGGGCCGGCCAGCGAATCATCGTTGACTTGATTATCCCGCCGCGAATCCCGACGCACGGCCGCAACTTGCGTCACCGTAGTCTTACGTGTGTCCGCGTATTGCTGGCCCATGTCCGTGTTCTGAGTCGATTCGAGGCCGCCGACGATAGGTCCGGGGCAGTTATCAACAGGTCCTGCGCTGGCGCGGCCCCCACAATGCGATAAACCCCTCCCGTTACCGCAGAAGCTGGCCTTGAACGGCGGCTCGCTTAAGCTGGCACGGGCTGATTCCACCTCTGGGAACTGGGATTCCCCTCTAACCATCGGATTGCCATGAGCCGTGATCGTGCAGACAGTGTCCCCGCGGAGCCCGCGACCGGGATCAGGCCGCTCGCCCGCGAGCCCTGGGTCGAGATCGCCGATGGTGCTGCGCTTGCGAACTGGTCGGCGGAAGACGAGATCCGCTACAACCAGCAGAACCGGCAGAGCGAGAAGCTGAGATTCTTCCGCCAGGTCTTCGATTTCCTGAAGGAGAACGAGATCGCCGGCGACTATCACGAGTTCGGCTGCCACCGCGCGCGCACCTTCCGCATGGCGCTGACGGAGGCGCGGCGCAAGAATCTCGGCGACATGGCGTTCTGGGCGTTCGACAGCTTCGCCGGCCTGCCTGCGCCCGAAACCGAGACCAGCGTCGGTAAATGGACCCAAGGCGCGCTCGCGACCTCGGAGCAGGAGTTTCTGCGCCTGATCGGCGAGCACGGTATCTACACGGACAAGGTGCATACCGTGAAGGGCCTCTACGGCGATTCGCTCACGCCCGCGCTGAAACAGCAGTTTGCAGACGGCGGACGCAGAATCGCGCTCGCAAACATCGACTGCGATCTCTACGAGTCCGCGGTCCCCGTGTTTGATTTCATCGAGCCACTGCTTCAGGCCGGGTCGGTGCTCTATATCGACGATCTTTTCGTCGGCAACCGTGGCAATCCCGGCCGCGGCTTGGCGCGGGCCTTTGTCGAATACCGCCAGCGCTCGCGCTGGCGCTTCGTGCGTCATCTCGACATCGGCTGGTGGGGACGGTCCTACATCGCGTCCGACGTCGAGTCGGATTTGATCTGATCGGCTTTAGGGATCGAACAGGCTCGCGATGAGGTCCGGCGTGTCGACGACCGGCGCGCGCAGCGTGTAGACGGGCCCGCGAAATCCCGTCGTTGAGATTTTTCGCGCGATCTCGGCATCGTGCAGATAGGCCGCGATGACGATGGCCGCCATGCCGGCGAGGCGTTCGCCGCGCGGCGGCTCGATCGTGATCTCGCCCGCGGGGCCATAAACGCAGCGTCCCGCATAGGAGGCGGTGTCGTCGAACATTGCGGCGAAAGGCGTGCTCTCCTGGTAGAGGCCGAGCAGCGCCTGCGCATAGGCGTTGGCGCCGTAGAGCGCGATGGGACCGTCGATCGCAGCGAGACGCCGCGCCGCCCGTGCGCGCCGTTCGGCCAAGGCCGCGGCGAATTCTGAGGGCGAGATATCGGATGACGCGCGGGCTTCACGCGTCAGCGGCTTCGCCGCACGCAGCAGGAAGCCCATGTCGTGCCCCTGCTTGATGTCGAAGACCTCAGCGACCGCGAAGCCGGCGCGCGCGAGCAGAAGTTCCATCTCGGCGCGGCGATAGTAGTGCACGTGCGGATAGTGGAAGTCGACGATCGAATGGCGGCGCAGGATGTCGTTGGCGCTCGGCAATTCGAGATAGGCGATGCCGTCATCGGCAAGGCTCGCGCGCAGCGCGGCCAGGAACGGCGCGGGCTCCGGCACATGCTCGATGACCTGGCGGCACACCACGGCATCGAAGAGGCGCCCGGCCAATGCCGGGACCGGGAACATCGCGCGGTGCAGCGCCACGCCGGTGCCGGCAAAGCGCTCGGGCTGAAGCGCGCGGCTGGGTTCGACCAGATCGACGCGTGCCGATCGACGTGCCAGCGCCAGCGACAGCGCGCCGCCACCGCCGCCGACTTCGAGCACGGCAGATTCTTGCTTGAGATGCCGCATGATCAGCGCCGCGGTCTCGTCCACGGCGGCGATCATGCCGGGGCTCACGGGCTCATTGGTCAGGACCAGCGCGCCATAGAGTTCATCGGCTGCATCGGTGTCGAACGCACGGTTGGAGAGATGACCGCAACCGCTGCAGGCGGCGATGTCCAATTGGCCGAAGCCGCTTGCCGCATCCGCCATGCCGGCGGGGCGCACCGCGTGCATCGGCGTAAGTGCCACCGACCATACCGTCTCCGCATTGCCCGATCCGCAGACGACGCAGCGATGCGGCGCGGCGGCGGGCGTATTCATCTAGCGCCAGGCCTCGATCGGCACCGGATGATCGCGGCCGCCTTCGGCGATCTGGCGCGCCATCACCATCGCCTGCTCGAGGCAGTCGTCGATGTCGAGGCCGTAGCGGTAGCTGCCGGCGCGGCCAATCGAATAGACGTGGTCGGGCATCAGCGCGTAATATTTACGCGCGAGCTCCTGCTCGGACTTGAACGGCAACGGATAGTGCTTGCCGTTGTGAGATGGGATTTCCATGCCCACCAGGCTCGTCGGCGATTTGTGGTGCGTGAACTTCTTGTATTCGACGAGCCGCGTGAACGCCTCGTCATTGGCGTAATAGAGGAAGTAGACGTGCTCGGGGAAGACGTGCTCGGTCGGCAGCACGATCTTGTGGAAGTCGCGGCCGATGAAGGCGAGCTCGCCATGGCAGCGGCCGAACGGCTCGTCCGGCGAGATGGTCGAGATGATGACGTCGTAGCTGTGCTTCTCGCCGCCGAACCAGACCGCGCGCGCCGGCAGATCGTAGCGCTCGATGCGGGTCGACAGCAGCACGCGCGCGCCTTCGGTGGCGACGTCGAAATAGCGGTTGTAGCCGTCCTCCGCGTGCGGATAGGCCGACCACGCCGTGTCCCACGCCGCGCGCGCGCCGCTCTTGATGGTGACGCCCTTCGGCGACCAGTTGAAGGTGTCGATGCGCTTGTTGTCGTCGACCAACCACATCTTCTTGTTGTACTTGTCGATCAGCTTGTCATAGAGCGTCTGGCCGACCGAGCCGACCCAGTATTCCTCGAGGTTCTTGGCTTCCGCGACGCCGCGGGCCGACTGGCGCTCTGCGGCGATCTTGGCGCTATCCGGCATCAGCGCAATGTCGTCTTCGTGGATCGGATAATTGTAGAAGGCGTTGTCGGGCTCGACATAGGTGATGAACTGGTGATCGGCACAGGAGCGCAGGGGAACGATCGCATCCATGTAGTCGTACACGGCGCGGTTCTGGGTCAGGAAGTGGCGCGGTCCGAAGGTGTAGGGATGGCCGCCATACCAGTGGGTGCGGACGCCGGCGCCGAGGAACGGCGCGGCCTCTACGATCGTGACGTCCCAGCCGCCCAGCTTTGTGAGCTGATGCGTCGCCGCGCAGCCGGCGATGCCTCCGCCGATCACCAGAGCTGTCTTCATTCGTCCGGTCCAGTCCCCATGTGAATCGACAAGATGCGAATCGGCAAATTGTGTCGATACAATTCATGCCGGTATCGGCGAACGGCCGGACCGCGTCAATCGGGCTGGCCGGCTTGTCCGTGTTTCGCCGGATGGGACAAGCAGAACGCGACGGCCTCGCCAACGTGGGCAAACATCCGGTCGGGCGCGGGCGGCGCGCGATCCGGATAGCGCTCGACATCCCGGCAGGCAAAGCCGGTCCGAACGCCATAGCTTGTCAGACCCATCGCGCGGCCGGCGCCGATATCGCGCAGGCTGTCGCCGATCAGCACGGAGCTGCCGACATCGATGCCGAAATCGGCAATCGCCCGGCGAAACAGCAATGTTCCGGGCTTCCGGCATTCGCAGGCGATCTGGAAGTCCGGCGCGCCGGCATTCGTTGCCCGCTCCGGATGATGCGGGCAGAAATAGATGGCGTCGACGATACCGCCATCCTCGGCCAGCAAGGCGCGAAGCCGCGCGAAAATCGTCTCCAGGCCGGAGAGCGTAACAAAGCCCTTTGCCACCTGAGCGCGGTTGGTGACGACGATCGCGAGGTACCCAGCCGCTCGCGTGGCCCGCACGGCCGCGCCTGCGCCCGGGATCAGGCGGATGTCGTCCGGCCCCAGCACGCCGTGGCCGCCGGGTTCCTCGTTCAGCACGCCGTCGCAGTCGAAGAAGATGGCAGGTCGCATCAGGCGTATTTTCCGGCCGGTTCGATATGCTTTTAGGGTGTCATTTGGACGGCGCGAAGCGAAATCCCATATCCAAACCCTATTGTGCTGTGCGTCGTCCGCGGTTTATGAGCTGCGGCAAAGCCGCCATTCATGGAGATTCTATGCCAGCCCCAGGCCAAAGCCCTGAGCGGAGCGCGAAGGCGCTGCTGCTTGAAGGTGTCAACGACAGCGCCGTGGATCTGTTCAAGAGCGCAGGCTTCACCAATGTCGAGCGCCTGACCAAGGCGCTGGATGGCGAGGCGTTGCGCCAGGCGCTCAAGGGCGTGTCGCTGCTCGGCATCCGCTCGCGCACCCAGATCACCGACGAGGTGCTGGAAGCCGCCGATGGCCTGCTCGCGGTCGGCTGCTTCAGCGTCGGCACCAACCAGGTCGATCTGCTGGCAGCGCGCAAGCGCGGCGTTCCCGTATTCAACGCCCCGTTCTCCAACACGCGCAGCGTCGCCGAGCTCGTGATCGGCGAGATCGTGATGCTGCTGCGGCAGATCTTTCCGCGCTCGGTGTCGGCCCATGACGGCGGCTGGGACAAATCCGCGACTGGCAGCCGCGAGGTGCGCGGCCGCACGCTTGGCATCATCGGCTACGGCAATATCGGTTCACAGCTCTCGACGCTGGCCGAAGCGATAGGCATGCGGGTGATCTATTACGACCGCACCGACAAGCTCCGCCATGGCAACACCGAGCCGGTCGAGAAGCTGGAAGAGCTGCTGGCGCAGAGCGACGTGGTCAGCCTGCACGTGCCGGAGACGCCCGAGACTGCCGGTATGATCGGCGAGAAGGAACTGCGGGCGATGAAGCCGGGCTCGTTCCTGATCAACAACAGCCGCGGCACGGTGGTCGATCTCGACGCGCTCGCAGGCGCGTTGCGTGACGGCCACATCGCCGGGGCCGCGATCGACGTGTTTCCGGTCGAGCCGTCCTCGAATTCGGAGCGCTTCAAGAGCCCGATGCAGGGCCTTGGCAACGTCATCCTCACGCCGCATGTCGGCGGTTCGACCGAGGAGGCGCAGGAGCGCATCGGCGGCGAGGTCGCGCGCAAGCTGGTCGACTATTTCATCACGGGATCGACCATGGGCGCGGTGAATTTCCCGGAGGTGCAGTTGCATTTGCGTCCCTCCGGCGTGCGCTTCAGCCATGTCCATCGCAACGTGCCGGGCATGCTGCGCCGGCTGAACGAGGTCTTTCTCCAGCGCGACATCAACATTGCCGCGCAATATCTGGAGACCGCCGGCGACCTCGGCTATGTCGTGCTGGATGCCGATCTCGACGGCGAGGATTCGGGCGCATTGCTGGCACAGATCCGCGCGTTGGAAGGCACGATCGGCGCGCGGCTGGTGTTCGAGCACTAGGAAGCCGTCACGTTACGGTTGCATTGATCGGGCTAAGCTCTCTAAACTGTATCATCTTCGGCGTGTGACAAATCGCGTCGAATTTGAGCTTCAGTTGGGTGGGTGCCGCCATGGAACGGGACGCCGTACTGATCGATCTCGCGCTTCAAGGCGGCGGTTCGCACGGCGCCTTCACCTGGGGCGTGCTCGACCGCCTGCTGGAGGAAAAGTGGCTCGCCATCGCTGCGATCTCCGGAACCTCCGCAGGCGCGATGAATGCGGCGGTGCTGGCGGATGGCTGGACGGCCGGCGGCGCCGAAGGTGCGCGTGATGCGCTGGAACAATATTGGCGCCGCGTTTCGAAGGCCGCCGCCTTCAGCCCGCTGCAGCGTTCGCCGCTCGATCGGCTGATGGGGCGTTGGACGCTCGACACCTCGCCCTTCTACATCCTGACCGACCTGATGTCGCGGGTGCTGTCGCCCTACGACCTCAATCCGACCGGTTACAATCCGCTGAGCAAGGTTCTGGCCGAGAGCATCGATTTCGACCGCCTCGCGCACTCGCCGATCAAATTGTTCATCACAGCGACGCGCGTGCGCACGGGGCGCGGGCGCATCTTTCGCAACGCCGAGATCACGGCCGACGTGCTGCTGGCGTCGGCCTGTCTGCCGACCATGTTTCGCGCGGTTCAAATCGACGGCGAGCCCTATTGGGATGGCGGCTATGCCGGCAACCCGACCATCACGCCGCTAATTCGCGAGAGTGATGCACACGACACCATCCTGGTGCAGATCAATCCGACCGAAACGCTCGAAGAGCCGCGCACCGCCGCGGAGATTCTCAACCGTCTCAACGAGATCTCCTTCAATTCACCGCTGATGAAGGAGTTGCGCATGATCGCGCTGCTGCGCCAGGCCGCCGATCCCGGCAGCGGCGAGGGCGCGCGCTGGGCGAAAATGCGGACGCATCGGGTCAAGAGCGACATGCTGGCGAAATTCGGCGCATCGTCGAAACTCAATGCGGAATGGGAGTTCGTCTCGATGCTGCGTGTCGAGGGACGCATCGCCGCGGAGGCGTTCCTCGTCGAGCACGGTGCGGATATCGGTCGGCAATCGACCGCCGATCTCGATGTCCTCCTGGCGGAGTGCTGAAGCATGGGGCTTCTTGGCCTCTTCGTCGGGCTCGGGCTGCTGGTCCTGTTCGCCTTCCGCGGCTGGAGCGTGCTGCTGCTCGCGCCGGTCGCAGCACTCGTTGCCGCGCTGTTTGGCGGCGAGCCGCTGCTGGCGAACCTGACACAGGTTTTCATGGTGAATGCCGCGGGATTTCTGGCGCAGTTCTTCCCGATCTTCCTGCTCGGCGCCGTCTTCGGCAAATTGATGGACGATAGCGGCGCGGTGACATCGGTCGCCGCTTTCATGGCCAAGCGTCTCGGCGAGCGGCGCGTGATCCTCGCGGTCGTGCTGGCCGGCGCGCTCGTCACCTATGGCGGCGTCAGCCTGTTCGTCGCGTTCTTTGTCATCGTGCCGATGGCCCGTTCGCTGTTTCGCGCGGCTGCAATTCCGCGCCGGCTGATTCCGGCCGCGATCGTGCTGGGGACGTCGACCTTCACCATGTCGGCCTTGCCCGGCACGCCGTCGATCCAGAATGCGATCCCGATGCCGTTCTTCGGCACGACGCCGTTTGCCGCGCCGGGCCTCGGCACCATCGCCTCTCTCATCATGCTCGGCACGGGATTGTGGTGGCTGCATCGCGCCGAGGCCAAGGCCCGGCGCGCCGGAGAAGGCTATGGCGATGACGTCGAGGATGCGACCGAGCGCGCCGCAGCCGACGAGTTCGTCCGCGAACGTGCGACGACGGCGCGTGAGTTCGATCCGGCGGAAATGCAGCATGGCCATCGCAGCGATCAGCCGTCTCCGGTCCTGAGTGCCGTCCTGCCGTTGATCGTCGTCGTGGCCGTCAATCTCATGATGTCGCTCGTGGTGCTGCCGCGGCTTAACGTCGCCTATCTGGCTGAGGAGCGCTTCGGCAGCACGTCGCTTGCCGCCGTTGCGGGTGTGTGGTCGGTCGCGGTCGCCTTGACCGCGGCGATCGTCACGACCATCGCGCTGAACTGGGCGCGGCTGCCGGAATTACGGCAGACCATGGACGCCGGAGCCAATGCGTCGGTGCTGCCGGCGTTCAGTGTCGCCAGTCTCGTCGGGTTCGGCGCGGTCGTCGCTTCGCTGCCGGCGTTCGCGATGGTGCGCGAATGGGTGCTCGCGATCGAAGGCGGTCCGCTGGTCTCGCTCGCGGTCGCAACCAATATCCTGGCGGCGCTGACCGGCTCGGCATCCGGCGGCCTGACCATTGCGCTGGACGCGCTCGGCCAGACCTATGTCGAGCTCGCCGCGCGCACCGGCATCGATCTTGCGCTGATGCACCGCGTGGCGGTGATCGGCTCGGGGACGCTGGACATCCTGCCGCACAATGGCGCGGTGGTCAGCTTGCTCGCGATCTGCGGCCTGACCCATCGCGACAGCTATCTTGATATCGTGATGGTGGGCATCGTGACGTCGCTGCTGGCGCTGTTCGCGGTGATCGCCCTGGGTAGCGCGTTGGGATCGTTCTGAAGCGATTGACGCAGGCACCAAGGTTGCATTCAATGCGGCCAATCGTCGGACGCAAAAGCCGAGAAAGCCGGGTGGAAACGATGACGCTGATCAGGGCAAGACTGTGCGCATGGCTGGTGGGGACGGCAGCAGCGCTGAGCGCCACCGGCGCGCTCGCGGCGACACTGGCCGGGGATGCGGATACCGTCTGCAAAGGCCTCACCGTCGGTACCGACGCCGTCAAGATCGACACCGCGACGTTGCAGACAGCGTCTCCGCTCGCTGTTGCCGAGCGCGGACCGACGCCGTCGGGACGCATCACGCCGGCCAATCCCGTCTTCTGCAAGGTGCTCGGCCATATCGAACCTGTCGATCCCAAGGCGCCGCCGGTCAAATTCCAGGTCAATCTGCCCGTCGAATGGAACGGGCGCTCGGTGCAATATGGCGGCGGTGGCTTCAACGGCGTGCTGATCACCGGCCTCGGGCTGCCGCCGGCCTATCCCTTCGACAAGCCGTCGCCGCTCGCACGCGGCTTCGTCACCTACGGCACGGATTCGGGGCATGAATCCAAGCCGGGCGAGCCGCCGCAGCTGTTCGCGCTCAACGATGAGGCGTTCGAGAATTTCGCCCATCGCGCCTACAAGAAGGTCCGCGACGCCGCAGTCGTGCTGATGCAGCGCGCCTACGGCAAGAAGCCGGACAAGATGTACTTCATGGGCTCGTCCGAAGGCGGCCGCGAAGCCCTGACCATGGCGCAGCGCTATCCCGACGATTTCGATGGCATCTTTGCGCGTGTGCCCGTCATAAATTGGGTCGGCTTGCAGCATGCGGGCACGCGTTCGGGCCTCGTCACCATGGGCGAGGGCTGGATCAATCCGGCGCAGGTCAAGCTTGTCGGCGATGCCGTGCGAGCGGCCTGCGACAAGGCGGACGGCTCCGACGATGCGCTGGTGCAGGACCCCGTCGCTTGCAAGGCGGCGTTCAAGGTCGAGGCGTTGCGTTGCGCCGATGGCAAGAGCGGCGGTCAGTGCCTCACCGACGCCCAGATCAAGGCGGTCGACACGCTGCACGCCACCTACAAATTCCCGTTCACGCTCGCCAATGGTCTCGACGACTATCCGGGCTGGGGCGTGTCGGGTGAGGACACGCCGGCGATCGGACCGACCGGCGGCTGGATGGCGTGGTGGCTCGGTACCGCGCCGCCGGCGCAGCCGCCTGCGCCCAACAACGGCATCGCCTGGATCTATGGTGCCGGCGGCATCCAATACGTGTTCGCGCGCGATCCCAAGCTCGACGTCACCACCTACAAGGTGGAGGACCACAAGGCGCGGCTGCTCGAAGTCTCGAGCCTGATGGATTCGACCGATCCCGATCTCAGCCGTTTTCGTGGACGCGGCGGCCGGCTGATCATGCTCGAGCACATGGCGGACTATGCGCAGAGCCCCTATGCCGGCATCCGCTATTTCGAGAGCGTCGAGCGCAAGCTCGGCAAGGCCGAGACCGCGGAGTTCGCGCGGCTCTACACCGCGCCCGGCGTCGACCATGTCGGCTCCGGCGCGCCCGCCAATGTCGATATGCTGAGCGCGCTGGTCGACTGGGTCGAGAAGGGCACGGCGCCCGGTGACCTCCAGGTTACCGAGCAGATGGTCGAGGCGCCCTCATTTGCGGTCACGCGCGCGATGCCGCTGTGCCGCTGGCCGGGCTGGCCGCATTACAAGTCCGGCCCTGTGACGGAGGCGGCGAGCTTCAGCTGTGCGCCATAGCAGCAATTGCGATCAGCGCGTGATGGCGGCGGATCTACCCCGCCGCCATAGCCTGTGCGCCGCCAAGCAATTGCGCATTGAGCCGACCTCCAGAGAACAGCATGTCGTCGAGCGCCTCGTCGATATCGGCTGATGTCACGGAGTTGCCGCCATCGCGCGCGAGGCTGGCCTGTGCCAGCCGTCGCATCAGCTCCTTGATGAACGCGCAACTCGTGCCCTCGCTGCGGCGTGCCGCCTCAGTGATGACGGCGTCGTCAAGCGGCAGTCCCTTGCCGTAGAGCCGGACCAGCTTGCCGCGGCCAGGCTCGTCAGGGAGCGGCACTTCGATCGCCTGGTCGATGCGACCCGGGCGCCCCGCAAGCGCGCCTTCGAGGTCCTCTGGCCGGTTGGTGGTCAGGACAAACAGGATGTCTGCATCCTCCTTCAGCCCGTCCATCTCGTTGAGCAGTTTGTTCAGCATGGATTCCTCGCACGGCCCCATGTCGTCGCGATCGCGGGCGATGAGATCGACGTCTTCGATCACCACCATCGACGGCTGCAGCAGCCGCGCCAGGCTCATATAGGCGCCGAGCAGGCCGATCTGCTCCGCGGTGATGATCAGCGTCGTGTGGCCGGGCAAATGCGTCGCGAGATAGCGGATCGTGTGGGTCTTGCCGGTGCCCGGTGGGCCATACAGCAGGATGCCCTTGCGGGTTGACTGGCCAAGCCGGCGCAACTGATCGCGGCTGCCGACGAAAGTCAGCACATTGCGATCAAGCAGCCGCAGGGTCTGCTCCGGCAGAATCACATCGTTGCGCGCGACCTGCGGTAATCGATGCACGGTGATGCCGCGCGAGCGCCCGCGATAGTCGGAGTCGGCATCGAGCGACAGGATCTTGCCGCGATAGGTCCGTGCGGCCTGAACGGCCTCTTCCAACTCGCTGAAGCATTGCTGGACCAGGGCCGCACCTGCCGAGCCCGATGGCACCAGGATCTCGATCCGAATTCCCGGCTCGCGACTATATTCGCGGTGTGCGCAGAGCAAGACCGCATAGCGGAGATGATCCTGCCCACATAGCCACAGACCGTTATCCAGACACTTGACCGGGCTCTTCTCGCCGACGTCGACGTCGGAATATTGCAGCGGGGCAATTGCGACCGCATAGCGGCCCTCCTTGAGGAGCCGCGAAACCGATAGCGTTTCGTAGCGCTGCTCCTCGTTCAGCCCGAGCAATCTGATGGCCTTGCCGAAGAGCCGGTCGACCGCGGCCTGGACGTCGACCCGCATATGGCCCGGAAACTGCCGGATCGTGGTTACGAGCCTGCTGCGCGGGACTTTGGTAAAGTGCCAGTTCAGAACGTCACAGCCAAAATCGAACTCTTCTTCCGCTTCATCGGCCTTGTCATCGGCCGCGCGCATGCAATCGCTGCAGAGCCAGATCGTACGGCTTCCGATCCGTACGTCCATCCGGCCCTCGGGTTTGCCACAGAGCTCGCAGGGGGTCTTGATCGCCTCGAGCGTGATACGCAGGCTGTGGCCTTGCAGTGAAACGCGTTGTTGGGCCGATTTGAACAGAGCTTCCGCGACGGATTGCGGATAGGGTCCGCAGATCGCCTTTTCCTTTTGCTCGATCTGGGTGATCAGCGCGGCCGCCTCACGCTCCGACTTGCCGAAAACCTGACGGAGCAAATCGATTACGAATTCGTCCGGCGTATCGTCGTCATTGTGAATGACGAGCTGAGCCGGCTCGTTCTCGCCACGCATATTATTCATCACGAAAGGTCTCCGTAACAATCTATGATTGAATAGAACAAATAAGGAACATAAAAAGAAGCGGCCGTCAAGCGCGACGGCCGCGACAAACTGCGAGCGACTGAAAATTAGTGCGCGCCGCCCCCGCCGGCCGCCTTGACCCGGCGCGTCAGCAGCACCGCGATCGCGGCAAGCACCAGCACCACGCCGATCACCGCAAACGTATCTGAGAAGCCCATCACCAGCGCCTGGCGCTTCACCGTCTTGCCGAGTGCGATGATGGCCTGCTCGCGCGCGGCGTTGGGGTCGGGCACGCCGTGGGCGATGAAATAGTCCGTCATCTGCGCGATCCGGGCGCGGACTTCCTCGCGGCCGAGCGTGACGGAATGACCGATGATGTTGGAGTGGAACTGCTCGCGCTTGGTGACGATGGTCGCCAGCACCGCGGTGCCGATAGCGCCGCCGAGGTTGCGCATCATGTTGGAGATGCCGGAGGCGGCGGGTGCATCTTGCGGCGCGACACTGCCGAGGCTGAGCGCAGACAGCGGCGCAAGCGTCAGGGCCTGGCCCACGGCGCGCACGACATTGGGGATGAAGAACTGATCGCCGGAATAGTCGAGCGACATCGTGATGTTCAAGAAGGAGCTTGCGGCAAACAGCAGCAGGCCGACCGTCGCGATATAGCGGGTGTCGAACCGCTGCATCAGCTTCGGCACCAGCGGAATCAGCAGCAGCTGCGGCAGGCCGGTCCAGGCCAGCACATTGCCGATCTGCTCGGCATTGTAGCCCTGCACCTGCCCGAGATAGGCCGGCAGCAGATAGACGGAGCCGAACAGCGCGAAGCCGAGGAACACCGCGGCGATGGTGCCGACGCCGAAATTCCACTGCGTCAGCAGGCGCAGGCGGAGCACCGGCTTCTCGACCACGAGTTCGATATAGATGAACAGCGACAGGCTGACCGCGGCGATGATCGCAAGCCGCACGATGAAGGGCGAGCCGAACCAGTCGTCCTTATTGCCTTCCTCGAGCACGGCCTGGAGCGAGGCCAGGCCGACCGCCATCGTGGCGATGCCGAACCAATCGCCTTCGCGCAGCAGCCCGAGGTTTATCGGCTGGCGTTCCAGGGTGAAGAACAGGATCGTCACCATGACCGCGGTCGGCACCACGTTGACATAGAAGATGGTCTGCCAGCCGTAATTCTCGGTGAGATAGCCGCCGATGGTCGGGCCGATCGCGGGCGCAAAGGTCACCGCGAGCGAGAACATGGCAAGGCCGATCGGCTGTTGGCCCTTCGGCAGCTTGGTGAAGACCAGCGTGAAGGCCATCGGGATCAGCACGCCGCCGAAGAAGCCCTGGAAACCGCGCATCGCGATCATCGACGGCAGATCGTGGGTGAAGGCGCAGGCAACCGAGAACGCTGCAAACAGCGTTGCGAAGCTCAGCATGATGTTGCGGAACGAGAACACCCGCGACAGATAGTCGGTCAGCGGAATCACGATGATCTCGCCGATCAGATACGACGTCGAGATCCAGGATCCGTTGTCGACACCGGTGCCGATGCCGCCCTCGATGTTGAGCAGCGAGGCGTTGGTGATCTGGATGTTCAGGATCGCCATGAAGGCGCCGATCATCGCCGCGAAGACGGCGATCCAGACCGTGGCGCTGGCGCGGTTCGGATCGACGGCGACGCGTTCAGGCGTCGCGGCCGATGTTGCGGGCGTCGAGATTGAGAGGCTGTTTGACATGGCACGACCCTCCGGAAACAAGCTTCGCCTTAGATGTTGCTTGGGGCGTCGTTGCCGCTTGCGCGGTCGGCGCTGAACGGGTTGCGATCGTCGGGATCACGGACATGCCGGGCCGCAGCTCGATCGCAGGCTGCGTTTCGGCATCCAGCACGATCTTCACGGGGATGCGCTGCACGATCTTGGTGAAATTGCCGGTGGCGTTGTCCGGCGGCAGCAGGGCGAACTCCTGGCCGCTGGCCGGCGCGATGGAATCGACGTGACCGTGCACCACCTGACCCGGGAACGTATCGACCTCGATCTCGACCCGCTGTCCGGCGCGGACATGGGTGAGCTGGGTCTCCTTGAAATTGGCCACCACATAGGCGCCTTCGGCTGGCACGATCGACATCAGCTGCGTGCCGGCCTGCACATATTGGCCGACGCGCAGGGTGCGATTGCCGATGACGCCGTCGATCGGGGAGACGATCGTGGTGTAGCCGAGATTGAGCTCGGCTTGATGCTGAAGCGCGGCGGCGCGGGCGGCGGCTGCGTTGGCTTGCGCGATCTCGGCCTTCAGGAGCTCGACCTGCTTGAGGGCGGAAGCGAGATTGGCGGTGTCGCGCTGAATAGCTGCCTCGGCGCCGGCATTGCGCGACTGTGCCTGCTGCGCGTTTTGCACGCTGCCATAGCCGGTCGCGGCAAGATCGGTGTAGCGCTTGTTCTCCTGCTGCGCGAAGGTTTTTGCGGCAGTGTCGACGTCGACGGTCGCCTTGGCTGCGGCGATCACCGCGTCCTGAACCTCGAGCTGTGCCTGCTTGCTTGTGATCGTCGCCTTCGCGGCGGCGACATCGGCCTTGGCCTGGTCGAGCGCGACGCGGAAGTCGCGGTCGTCGATCCGGGCCAGCACCTGGCCGGCCTTCACATGCTCGTTATCGCCGACCACGACCCGGTCGAGATAGCCACTGACCTTCGGCGCGATGGTGGTGTTGTCGGCCTTCACATAGGCGTCATCGGTGGAGACGAGGAAGCGGCCGACGGTCCAATAATCGTAGCCATACCAGCCGGCGCCGGCGAGGGCCGCGACCGCCGCACCAGCAAGCAACAGCTTGCGAAAGCTCAGCTTTTGACGACGCACCGGGGACGGCGGAGCAGTCAGGACGCCTTCCGGCGCGGGTGTTGGAACCACATTGGGCTCAGTCTTGGACGGGGTGGTGTGCACGGTCATAGCCGGCTCCCTGAATTAGGAAACTTGATAATTTCCAAAATAGGACTAGCTTCGGGATAGTCAATGGAATGACAGGCATCATTTAAAAACATGGCTCAGGCAAAATCGGAAAGTAAGAGCCGTCCGCGCGGACGGCCGCCGGTGCGCGGCGACGAGGAGACGAAGCGAATCGTCATCGAGTCGGCACGGCACGCCTTCGCCGTCGATGGCTACGCAGCAACCAGCACCGAGGAACTGGCGCGCGGCGCCGGTATCTCCACCAAGACTCTCTATCGGCTTTTTCCAGGCAAGGCGGCGCTGTTCGAGGCGATGTGCGCTGACCGGCTCGACCGGTTGCTCTCCGACGTCAATCTGCAGGCCAACAATCAGGCCGACATCGCAACCAGTCTGGCCGCCGTGCTTGTCGCCTGTGCCGATCTCGCGCTCGATCCGGAAGTCGTGGCACTGCAGCGCATGGTGCTGCAGCAATCGGCCACGTTCCCCGACCTCGCGACGAATTTTTACAGAGATGGCATCGCCCGTACCGCGGCGGCGCTCGCCGGCTGGCTCCGCGATCAGGTCAAGAGGAAGCGCGTTGTACTCGATAACGTCGACGAAGCCGCCGGAATGATGATTGGCATGATGGTGTCAGCGCCTCAGCGCGCGGCGATCTACGCAAGCCTGACACTGCCCTCGCGCGAGGAGATAGAGAGGCGGGCACAGGTATGCGCTGCAATTCTGCTCGACGGCTGTCGCGGGGCCTCGAGTCGATAGCAGCTGCAGGTTTTGACAATCGGCTGGCGTGCGTTTATATCCTTCGCATGCGAAATAAATCGCCTGAGGCGAAGCATCATCGGCTGATCTATCTGCTGAACGTCGCGCAGCGTCGCCTGCAGCGCTGGATGGCGGCCCAGCCCGCGAGCGAAGTGACGCCGGCGCAGGCGGGGCTGTTGTTCATCCTCGGCAAGCAGGACGGTGTTTTGATGGGCGAGGCCGGTGCTGCACTTGATCTCGGCCCGGCCGGGATTTCCGGCCTCGTCGATCGCAGCGCTGCGGCAAAACTGGTTGAGCGGCGGGCCGACCGCGAGGATGGGCGCGTCTGGCGCGTGTGGCTGACGCCGAAGGGCTGCACTGTGTTGGCACAGGCGAAGACCGATGCAGCCGCAGTCAATGCGGCGCTGACGGAAGGATTTACCGGCGCAGAGATCGACATTGTCGCGCGCTGGCTGACGAGCATTCAGGACAAGTTTCCAAGGGACCTGACAAGAGAGCTAACGAGAGATTTAGAGGACTAAGAGGAGAGACAAATGACCGAGCATGTGCGAGTTGAGAGCAACAACGGAATTCTCACGCTGACCCTGGCGCGCCCCGACAAGAAGAACGCGCTGACGGATGCGATGTACGGCAAGCTTGCCGACACCATCGAATCCGCCGAGTTCGACACGTCCGTGCGCGTGCTGCTGATTCGCGGCGAGGGCGACATGTTCACCGCCGGCAATGATGTCGGCGAGTTTGCGGCTGTCGCATCAGGCAAGTCAGAAGGCAGCCGCAATGTCGGCCGCTTCATCCAGTCGCTGGCGCGCTGCACGCGGCCGCTGGTCGCAGCCGTGCAGGGTCGCGCCGTCGGCGTCGGTACCACGATGCTCATGCATTGCGACCTCGTCGTGCTTGCGGAAAACACCCAATTGTCGACGCCATTCGTCAGCCTCGCGCTGGTGCCGGAGGCCGCGTCGAGCCTGCTGATGCCGGCGCGCATCGGCTATGCCCGCGCCTATGAGATGTTTGCGCTCGGCGAGACCGTGCCGGCCAAAGCTGCGCTGGAATGGGGCATCGCCAACCGCGTGGTGCCGCTCGACAAGCTCGACGCCGAGGCGCTGGCGCTCGCCCAACGTCTTGCCCGCCAGCCGGCCGGTGCACTCACCGCGACCAAGAAGCTGATGCGCAATGGCGAGATGCTGGTTGCGCAGATGTTGGCCGAGGGCGAGCAGTTCGCCCAGCGTCTGCGCACGGCCGAGGCGCGCGAGGCGTTCACCGCCTTTGCCGAGCGCCGCCCGCCGGATTTCACGAAGGTTTCGTGACGCCGGGGCCTGCTTAAAGGTTTGGCAAGTCGGGAACTCCCGGCATTTGACTCAAACCTTAACGGAACATTGGCATGTCGCGGTGCAAGGTGGCCTCTCTTGCAGAGTAGGCCCCTGACCTCCATGGCAATGTTTAAGAAATCGGTAAGCTCGCTTCTCCTGACCCTGATGGCCCTGCTGGCGGCCGGCGCATTGGCCTCCACCGCGATCCAGATGTTCGGGGCCTTCGGCCGCTATAGCGATAGTCTCGAAACCGCGCGGCTTGCCGCCGCCGACAAGGCGATCTTCCATGGTGTGCTCGCGCTGCGCAACAATCGCGGCGATGCCCAGAGTGCGATCCTCGGCGACGACGATCCGCGGACAAAACTCGCCGAAGCCGAGAAGGCCGAGCAGGGCGGTTATGAAGGCGTCGGCGCTGCGCTCGCAACCGTCGATTTCGCTCGCCGCGACGAGCTTGCAAGCACGCTGAAGCAGCGCTGGAGTGAAGCCGCGCCGCAGTTCCAATTGTTTTATGACGAGGCCAAGCGGCCGCGCGCCGAGCGCAAGATCGAACGGACCAATTCCTGGTACGATGCCGTCACCAGGGTCATCGACACCGCCAATCTCGCCTCCACCGCGGTGTCGAACCGCGCCTGGATGAACGATCCCTTCATCGCCCGCATGATCCAGGTCCGCCGCTTCGCCTGGCAGGTGCGCGACCGCTATGGAATCCATTGCTCGGTGTTGCGTTCGAACGTCAACAGCAGCAAGCCGCTCGACGACACCCAGAAGCGGTCGCTGGCGCAATGGGACGGCACCATTGCCTCAGGCTGGTCCGGCATGGCCGAGTTGCTGGCCGCGCCCGACGTGACGGCGGAACTGGTCACCGCGGCCAAGGACGCGAAGGCCAAGACCGACGGCGTTCTCAAGCAGATCGGCGATCTCACCAAGAACTTTGACGGCAGCGGCAAGCCGGCGATGCCGGCTTCGGAATGGAATACGCTGTGCCAATCGCCGTTCCCGCTGATCGTTGCGGTCGCGACCAAGGCGCTCGACCAGTCGATCGCGCGCGCCGAGACGGTGCAGGCGAAGGCGCTGACCAATCTCGTGATCCAGTCGCTCACGTTCCTGATCGCGCTCGCCGTGACGCTCACCGGCGTTTACGTCGTCCGCAATCGCCTGATGCGCCCGGTCCGCGCCATTCTCGACGCCATCGCCCGGATCAGTGCCCGCGACTACGCGACGCCCGTCCCGCAGTCCAAATATCCCGACGAGTTCGGCACCATGGCCGCCGCGCTCGAAAGCCTGCGCGAGAGTGCGGCGACCGCGGAACGTCTGGGCCAGGAACGGCAATCGCAGCAGGCGCTGCAGCTCGCCCGTTCCGGTACCGTCGACGACGCATGCCGCAGCTTCGACGACACCGTGCAGGCGGTGATCCACAGCGTCGCCGCGTCGGCCAGGGAACTCGATGCCACCGCGACAGATGTGCGCACGCTGGTGTCGGAATCGAGCAGCCAGACGGCAGCGGTCTCCTCCGCCGCCGAGCAGGCCACCAACAATCTCGAAAGCATTGCGGCTGCGACCGAGGAACTCTCGGCTTCTGTCGGCGAGATCTCCGCGCAGGTGCAGTCCAGCGCACGCGATGCGCGCGAAGCGGTGTCGCAGGTGGAGCAGACCAATGCCACCGTCGAGATCCTCGACCAGACCGCGGGCCGCATCAGTGACGTCGTGAAGATGATTCACGCCATCGCGGGCCAGACCAATCTGCTCGCCTTGAATGCGACCATCGAGGCGGCCCGCGCTGGCGAGGCCGGCCGCGGCTTTGCCGTGGTTGCCGGCGAGGTCAAGAGCCTCGCGGCGCAAACCGCGACCGCGACCGAGGAAATCTCGCGTCAGGTCGAGGAGATCCAGGGTGCGACCGGGCAGGCGGTCGCCGCCATCCGCTCGATCGGCGGTGCCATCAGCGGCATCGACGAGAAGATGACCGCGATTGCCGCCGCCGTCGAACAGCAGCGCGCGGCCACCACCGAAATCTCGCGCAACTTCCAGCATGCCGCCCAGGGCACCCGCGAGGTCACCGATACCATCGGCAGCGTCGCCAAGCTCAATCAGGAGACCGGCAATGCCGGTTCGGTGCTGTCCCAGTCCGTGACCAAGATGTCGGCCGACGCCGACCGTCTCCGCGTCGCGGTCGAGGGCTTCCTTGGCGCGGTGAAGACCGCTTAGGCCTCCATCCCCTGTTCCAACGGCGAGTGGATCGGCATTGCCGTGCCTGCGTGCGCGCTGTAGATGGTAGCGGTACCATGCGCCAACGCGGGCGCCTCAAAACTACGGGCAGGAATACAGGGAGATAATTTCGATGCCGATCACCCCACACAACGCCCAGCGTCCTTATCGCGGCGTTTTCCCGGTCGCGCCCACCATCTTCGACGAGCGCGGTGAGCTCGATCTCGACGGCCAGCGCCGCTGCATCGATTTCATGATCGACGCCGGCTCGCACGGCCTCTGCATTCTCGCGAATTTCTCCGAGCAGTTCGTGCTGACCGATTCCGAGCGCGAGACCGTGATGCATGCGGTGCTGGAGCATGTCGCGGGCCGCGTGCCCGTGATCGTCACCACCACGCATTTCAGCTCGGCCGTGTGTGCGGCGCGGAGCCAGCAGGCCGAGGCCGCCGGTGCGGCCATGGTGATGGTCATGCCGCCCTATCACGGCGCCACCTTCCGGGTGCCGGAGAAGGGCGTCGTCGAGTTCTTCAAGGTGCTCTCGGGTGCGATCAACATCCCGATCATGATCCAGGATGCGCCGGTGGCGGGCACGCCGCTCTCGGTCGAGCTGCTGGCGCGGCTGGCGCGCGACTTCGGCAATATCCGCTATTTCAAGATCGAGATCGCAGGCGCGGCGTCAAAACTGCGCAGCCTGATCGAATCCGGCGGCAAGGATATCGAGGGTCCCTGGGACGGCGAGGAGGCGATCACGCTGCTCGCCGATCTCGATGCGGGCGCGACCGGCGCGATGACCGGCGGCGGCTATCCCGACGGCATCCGCCAGATCATCGATCCCTATTTCGCAGGCGATCGAGAGAAGGCAAAGGCCGCCTATGAACGCTGGCTGCCGCTGATCAACTACGAGAATCGCCAATGCGGCCTGATCGCCTGCAAGGCGATGATGCAGGCCGGCGGTGTGATCAAGTCGGACACCGTCCGCCATCCGCTACAGCCGTTGCATCCGGCGACGCGGGCGGGCTTGCTGGAATTGGCCAAGGAGCGTAACGCGCTGGCGTTGCGCTGGGGGAAGTAGGTCTCTCCGCCGTCGTTGCGAGGAGCCCGCGACAAAATTGCGAAGCAACTTTGCGCTGGCGACGAAGCAATCCAGAGTGTTCCCGCGGAAGAAGTCTGGATTGCTTCGCTTCGCTCGCAATGACCGAGTTTGTCGAAGCTATCTCGCCAGCCTCCACTCGCCGACGATGCGAAACCTCGCCTGGGCATCATCTTGCGTGAACAGCGTGACACGATCTATCGAGAGCGTCGCGAGTTTCAACGTCGAGAACCTCGCCCGCAACATCTCCAGAATCGGCCCACGTCGCTCCGCATCCAGCCGTCCCGTCAGCGTCATGTGGAAGCGGAATTCTTCCATGACGTAAGGATAGCCCCAGCGGTCGAGATAATCGCGCTGCCGCTCGCTGAGCTTTTCGGGTTTTCGCCGCGCGCGGTCTTCCGCCGTCAGCGGCGGACGAAATGAATCGAAATCGCGGACGCAATCGGCCGCCAGTTGCCGGAGCGCGTCGACCGGCTCAGCCGGAATGACGGCGATGAAGCCGCTGATGGCATCGACCACAGGGCGGATCACCGGAATCGACCGCGGCTTGCTGGCAAATGTCGCGCAGGCAGCCTTGAACTCGGCCTCGGTCTTGCCTGATGCCAGCGCCATCGGTGCCTTCAGCGTGCCGTGAAAGCCGTATTTGCGGGGATCAGCGGTGATGTCTCGCCAATCCGGCACGAAATGCAGGATGCCTTGCGGAAACGAAACCTCGTCGCCGGTATAGGCATCATAGCCAAGCAACACGGCGCCAAATCGAGAGAGCGCATTGTCGGCGCCGGCGGCAAAATAGATCGCGTAGCGGGGAAAATCTGTCATTGCCGGAGAATAACCAATTTATGCCGCGACGACAGTCCCGTGCGGCGTCGCCGCCGCGACGTGCAGCCGCATGGCATCGGTGAGATGCACGAGCTTGCCGGCGGCGATCACCGCGACCAGCCGCGGTCGCAGCGGCGCGCTGTTGTCGACCAGCAGGATGTCGGCGCGATGGCCTGCGGCGAGCGTACCGCGATCGGTCAGGCCTGTGGCTTGGGCCGGTGCCGACGAGATCAGCTTCCAGGCCTCCGTCAGCGGCAGCACGCCGTCTGCGGCAAGGCGGAAGGCAGCGAGCAGCGGCGCCGGATAGTAATAGTCGGATGCCAACACCGAGCAGAGGCCCTTCGCAATCATGTCCGAGGCCTTGGTCCAGCCGGTGTGGCTGCCGCCACGCACGACGTTCGGCGCGCCGTAGACGATGGCGTCGCCATGATCTGCGGCTTCGCGCGCCGTCTCCTCGTTGACCGGAAATTCGGCGAGTGTCACGCCGAGGCTGCGAAACTCCCGACGCATCGCCGGGGACGCATCGTCATGCGAGAGCATCCGCACCTCGGCGCTGCGTGCCGCCGCGGCGAGCCGGATGATCGAAGCCGGAACGTCGGCAGAGCGCGAGACAATATGCGTGACGAGTTTATCAAAATCCTCGCTCGACAGGCCGGTGCGCTCCACCATGCGGTTGCGCTTGCGCGGATTCGAGATGTCGGCAACGACCCCGTCCATATGGTCGTTGAAGGCGAACAGGTCGACACGGCCCTCGGCGAGCCACTGGCCAATCTCCGCCTCGGCGTCGAGATTGTAGGTCTCGTGCCGCAAATGGAAGCGGGTGTCGGCGGCGAATTGCGGACGCTGCCGCTCGATCGCCTCGAGCAGACGCCTTGCATTGTCGCCGCTGCGCAGACCCGGCTCCCACGACCAGGTCGTGGCGTGAAACACTGTGGTGATGCCGTTGCCGATGACCTGGCGGTCCGTATCGGCGAGCGCGACGTCGATCGGGAAATCGACGCCGGCGCGCGGCATCATCTGCCGCTCGAAGGCATCGCCGTGCAGATCGACGATGCCGGGCAGCACCAGCAGGTTGCGCGCATCGATCGCCAATCGCGCGCGGCCGTGAGATGCATCGATCTGCGCGATGTCGGTTCCCGATACTGCAAGGGAGGTTTCGGCGAGTTCGGAGCCGATCAGGGTCTGGCCACCCTCGATGAAGATGTCTGTCACGCGACCGCGCTTCGTTTGCTGGAAGAGGAACTTGCCCCTGCTTCGTATGCCGTCAGGAAATCTTCAATCGCGAGCTTGCGGAAATTGGGCAGCGCTTCACGCAATTTGTCGTGATCCCAGTCCCACCATGCCAGCCTGGCCAGCCGTCCGGCAACCTCTTCCGAGAATCGGCGTCGCACGATGCGCGCGGGATTGCCGGCGACGATGGTATAGGCCGGCACGTCCTTGGTGACGATGGCGCCGGCCGCGATCACCGCGCCGGTGCCGATGTTGCGGCCCGGCAGCACGACCGCGCCATGGCCGATCCAGACGTCATGGCCGATATGGACGTGATGCTGGCGTCGCCAGTCGAAGAAATCGGTGTCGTCGCTCTCGCCCGGAAAGTAGGCGCTGGAGCGGTAGGTGAAGTGCGCCTGCGTGGCGCGATGCATCGGATGATTGCCGGGATTGATGCGGGTCATCGCCGCGATCGAGCAGAATTTTCCGATGGTGGTGTAGGTGATCTGCGCGTCGTTCACGACATAGGAGTAATCGCCCATCGCCACTTCATTCAGGATCGTGCGCGCACCGACCTCGGTATAGGCACCGAGCCGGGTCTCGTGCAGCTTCGCGGAAGGATCGATGGTCGGTTCGACCGAGAGCGCTTTGGCGGCCATGGTGTATCCAAAAGTCCGAGGGAGGCGGTTCTCTTCGAGTGGCCTGATGACAATGTCATGACGATGCGATGACAGGGGATGAGGTGTGTAGCAACGCCGCACCGCAGTGCTCGTGTCACACAAGTGTCAAGTGCCGGCGTTAGCGGTGGGTCCCAGCTACTCTGGAGCCCTGCATGCTGGTGGTTGAAGGTCTGACGTGCCGCTTCGGCGCAAAAGCCGCGGTGGACGACGCTTCGTTTCAAATTTCCCCCGGCGGCTTCGTCGGTGTGATCGGGCGCTCTGGCGCCGGCAAGTCGACCATGCTGCGCATGATCAATCGTCTGGCGACGCCGACGCAGGGTCGGATCCTGTTCGATGGTCTCGATGTGACGGCGCTGCGCGGCAAGGAGCTGCGCCAGTGGCGCGCGCGATCGGCGATGATTTTCCAGCAGTTCAATCTGGTCGGCCGGCTCGACGTGCTGACCAATGTCCTGATGGGACGTCTCGCAAAGATGCCGGCCTGGCGCTCGTTGTCGCAGACCTGGCCCGAGCAGGACAAGGCGCTGGCGATGTCGGCGCTGGAGCAGTTCGATATCGCCTCGCTCGCCGCCCAGCGTGCCGACCAGCTCTCCGGCGGCCAGCAGCAGCGCGTGGCGATCGCGCGGGCGCTGGTGCAGCAGCCCGACATCATCCTCGCCGACGAGCCGATCGCATCGCTCGACCCGCGCAATACCAAGATCGTGATGGATGCGCTTTTGCGCATCAACAAGCACTTTGGCATCACCGTGCTCTGCAATCTGCATTCGCTCGACCTGGCGCGCAGCTATTGCGACCGCCTGATCGGGATGGCGCAGGGCCGCGTGGTGTTCGACGGCGCGCCGTCCGCGCTGACAGATCTCGTCGCGCGCGAGCTCTACGATCTCGAGGCCGCCGACGTCATGGGCGGCACATCTGCGCCGGTGCCTGAGGGCGTCCCGGCACTCGGAACGGCTGCGGCGGCCTGAGCCTCACCGCACTTGTTTAATTTACTGTTCGCGTCAACCGACCCCAACCGATGAAGAGAGTATCATGATCACTCGCAGACTCATTCTTGCCGGCGCCGCCGCGCTCACCTTCGCCGGATCCGCCTCCGCCGAAGACTGGAAGACGAAATATCCGGAGATCACCTTCGCCGTGATCCCGGCCGAGAACGGCTCGGGCGTCACCGAGCGCTACGGTCCCTTCGTCAACTATCTGTCGAAGGAACTCGGCATCAAGGTGACCCTGCGTGTCGCCAACGACTACGCTGCGGTCATCGAAGGCCAGCGCGCCGGCAACATCCAGATCGGCTATTACGGTCCCGCCTCGTTCGCACGCGCCCGCCTGACCGGCGTCAAGACCGACGCCTTCGTGATCGACGTCAACGCCGACGGCTCGAAGGGCTATTACTCGGTGTTCTACGTGCTGGCCAAGTCGCCGTACCAGAAGGTCGAGGACCTCAAGGGCAAGAATCTCGGCCTGGTCGATCCGAACTCGACCTCGGGCAACAACATGCCCCGCTTCAAGCTGAACGCGATGGGAATCGATCCCGACGCCTATTTCTCCAAGGTGCTCTTCACCGGCAGCCACGAGAACGCCGTGCTGGCGTTGGCCCAGGGCACTGTCGACGTTGCCGCCAACTGGTGGAACGCGGACGACGATTCCAACCTGACCCGCATGCTCAACAAGGGCATGGTGAAGTCGGCAGACGGCACAGTGATGAAGAAGGAGGACTTCCGCATCATCGTGAAGTCCGACCTCATCATCAATTCGCCCTACGCCTATCTCAGCGACCTCCCCGACGACATGAAGGCCGCGATCAAGAAGGCCTTCCTGGATGCGGCGCAGAAGGACCCCGATGCGTTCAAGAAGCTCTCCGACGGCAAGAACAAGCCGTGGGAGCCGATCGCCAACGACGATTACAACAAGACCATCGAGCTGATTAAGTTCGTCGACGCTTTGCGCAAGAAGGCGTCCTGATCTCGTCAGGACGATGCTACTCGAGCCGGGTCGACGGACCCGGCTCTTTTTCTTGATGGACCGTCGAACACATGACGCTCGCCGTTTCGATTCTCCCTGAGCAGCAGCTCGCCGTGCTGAATGCGGCCTACCGCAAGGCGGTTGCACGCAAGCGCCTGCGGCTTGCGGCGGGCGCCGGGCTGTTCATCGCTGCTCTGATCGTGGCCTCGATCGGCGCCGAAGTTAATTTGCGCACCTTCTTCACCTATTTCGGCAATTTCGTCAGCTATTTCGACCGCATTTTCACGCTCGACAACGGTCAGCGGGTCTGGACCAATTTTGGCGAGTGGTTCTGGGGTTGGCACAAATGGTTGAAGCTGCTCGCCGAAACCCTGCTGATCAGCTATGTCGGCACGCTGATTGGAGCGGTCCTCGCGTTCGCGCTCAATTTCCTCGCGGCTGAGAATACGTCGCCGGCACCCTGGCTGCGCTTCGCGGTGCGGCGGCTGCTCGAATTCGCCCGTACCGTGCCGGGCATCGTGTTCGCGCTGATCTTCGTGATCGCCTTCGGCCTCGGGCCGATGGCGGGCGTGCTCGCGATCGCGATCCACTCCACCGGCGCGCTCGGGAAGCTGTTTTCGGAGATCGTCGAGAACGCCGACATGAAGCCGGTCGAAGGTATCCGCTCGACCGGCGCGAGCTGGCTCTCCTGCATGCGCTTCGCGATCCTGCCGCAGGTCTCGGCGGGCTACGCCAGCTACGCGCTCTTGCGTTTCGAGATCAATGTGCGCGAGGCTTCGGTGATGGGTTTCGTCGGTGCCGGCGGCATCGGACAGGAGCTGATCGTCGCGATCCGCAAGTTCTACTACTCCGATGTCAGCGCCATTCTCGTAACCATCATCGTTACGGTCTTCCTGATCGACATCACGACCGGCTGGGTGCGCGGCCGCCTGTTCGGCAAGGAGGCGCGGACGTGAGCAAGCGGCCGGAAGTCGACACCGCAGAGATCCGCGCGCGCTATCCCGATGTGTTCGAGCGGCCGGCCGCCGCGCGGCTCGCAACGCCGGCCATGATCGTCGCGGCGCTCGCCATTTTCGTCTATGGCCTGGTCGATCTCGATTTTTCGCCGTCACGGCTCTTCAACGGTCTCAGCCAGCTCGGCTGGATCAGCATGATGATGATCCCGCCCGATCCCGGCTCGTCGCTGCCGCTCTATCTGAAGGCGATGGGCGAGACGCTGTCGATCGCGCTGCTCGGCACCACGCTGGCCGCGCTGTTCGCGCTGCCGGTCAGCCTGTTTGCTGCGCGCAACGTGGTGCCGTCGAAAATCCTCCGCTTTCCGGTGCGTCGTTTCCTGGATTCGATCCGCGGCGTCGATACGCTGATCTGGGCGCTGGTATGGATCAACGTCGTCGGGCTCGGCCCGTTCGCCGGCGTGCTGGCCATCGCCGTGTCGGATTTCGGCGCCTTCGGCAAACTGTTCTCGGAGGCGATCGAAGGCGCCGACCAGAAGCAGGTCGAGGGCATCCGCGCCTCCGGCGGCAGCGCCTTGCACGAGATCCGCTTCGGTCTGTTGCCGCAGGTGCTGCCCGTGATCGCGGGCCAGGTGCTCTATTTCATCGAATCGAACACGCGCTCGGCCACCATCATCGGCATCGTCGGTGCCGGCGGTATCGGCCTGCAGCTCGCCGAGCAGATCCGTGTGCTGGAATGGCAGAAGGTGTCGTTCCTGATCCTGATGATCCTCGTCGCGGTCGCAGCGATTGATTTCATTTCGAGCAAGCTGCGGTTTGCGATTATTGGGCGAAGGGCTGTGGCCTGATCACAGCCACGAACTCCACTTCCCTTCTCCCCTTGCGGGAGAAGGTGGCGCGAAGCGCCGGATGAGGGGTTGCCTCCGCGATTTCAGTTGCAAGAGGTTTGCCTGCGGAGAGATATCCCTCACCCGTCTCGCTGCTTCGCGGCGAGCCACCCTCTCCTGCAAGGCCCGCAAGGGGAGAGGGGAAGAAGCCTACGGCTCCACCAAAAACTCCACCCGCTCGGCCGCGAACCGCGAGTGCTTCGTCACCAGCGGCTTGCCCTCGATATCGAGGTCCGTCGCATCGACCACCAGGATCGGCCGCCCGAGCGGCAGGTCGAGCCGCGCGGCGTCAGTGGCGTCGACGATGCCGGCGGTGATCCGGGTCGCTCCGCGGCGATAATCGCCGATCCCGTAATGCTCGAGCATCTTCGTCATCGAGCGCGTCGCGGCAAACACCGTGCCCGCGCCTGGAAACAGGTCCGCCGACAACCACGTCGTGGAGACGCAGATCGGCGTGCGGTCGGCGAGGCGGATGGCCTCGATCCGCACCAGCGGTGCGCCGGTCTTCAATCCCAGCTCCCGCGCCAGCTCACGGGTTGCGACATCTTCTGACGCCTCGATCATCCGGCCATGCGGCTCGCGGCCGTCCGCGCCGACGATCTCCGAGAAGCGCGTGCGCGAGCGCAACGGATAAGCGAGCTTCTGCGCTTCGACATAGGTTCCGCTGCCGCGCTCAGCGCGCACGATGCCGCGCTCGGCAAGCGCTGCCAGCGCGCGCCGCACGGTGTGGCGATTGACGCGATAGGTTTCGGCGATCTCCATCTCGCCCGGCAATTTGTCGCCTGCGGCAAAACGGCCATCGGCGATGCCGCGCTCGATGCCGTCGGCAACGAGGCGCCACAGCGCGACGCCTGAGGAGGCGGTGTCCTGCATGCTCATGTCGGTGGCCAGCCTAGCCCGAAAATCACACGTTTGTCACGAAACAGTCATGGCGCTTCCGTATCAAGTTGTCTACTATCATAGACAACTTGAATTCGGCAAGGTTTGTCAAAAGTTCGGTGGATTCGGTGACCCAGCACAACACCCAGCAAGCGCAGCGCCAGGCCGCCATGGCCGTGCTGGCGCACGCGGAGGCGGGCGAGATCGCCGCCCGCCTCCGCGCGATTCCCCTGCCCGGCCATCAGGATCTGCGCGAACCGGAGAACGGTCTGGTGATGCTGCGCGGCCGGGTCGGCGGCGACGGCGCGCCGTTCAATCTCGGCGAAGCCACGGTGTCGCGCGCGGCGGTGCGGCTCGCGAGCGGCGAGGTCGGTTTCGGTTACACGCTGGGGCGCGATGGTGAGAAGGCGCGGCTGATCGCTCTGTGCGACGCGCTGGTGCAGTCGCGCGACTTTGGTGGGCTGGTGGAGCGCGACGTTATCGCGCCGTTGCGAGAGCAGCTTATGATTCGGCGCAAGCAGGCGGCGGAAGAGACCGCTGCGACGAAGGTTGATTTCTACACCATGGTGCGCGGTGAGGGGTGAGGCCATGACCACGATTGCGGAATTGCCGCCCGGTTTCGTCGACAAGGTATTGTCGGCGCAATCGACCTTTCGCTCGGTCATGGACGCGATGGCGCGGCCGGGCGCGGTCCAGCGCATCGTGCCGATGGCGGGAACGTCCGGCCCGATGATGCGCGGCACCGCGGCAATCGCGCTGACGCTGTTCGACCACGACACGCCGCTCTGGCTCGATGCGAGGATGTCGGAAAGTTCCGACGTTCTGAAATGGCTCAAGTTCCACACCGGCGCGCCTGTGATCCAGGACTCCTCCATCGCGGCCTTTGCGTTGATCAGTGACGGCGGTGCGCTGCCCTCGCTCGAACGTTTCGCGCTCGGCACCAACGAATATCCGGATCGTTCGACCACGGTGATCATTCAGGTCGACAGCCTGGACGCAGGCCGCAGCTTCGAGCTGCGAGGCCCCGGCATCGACGGTGTCGCAACGCTCCACGCCTCGATCAAACCGTTCGACCTGTTTGAACGCCTGCGTTTCAACGAGACGCTGTTTCCGCGTGGCATCGACGTGGTTCTGGTCGCCGATGATGCCGTGGTGGCGATCCCCCGCACCACGCGTGTCATGAGCAAGGGAGGCTGACGCATGTATGTCGCAGTCAAGGGCGGCGAACGCGCCATCGAGAACGCTCATCGCCTGCTCGCCAATGCGCGGCGCGGCGACCAAAGCGTCGCGGAAGTCTCGCTCGACCAGATATCCGAGCAGCTCGGGCTCGCTGTCGATCGTGTCATGAGCGAGGGTTCACTCTATGATCGCGAGCTTGCTGCGCTGGCGATCAAGCAGGCCCGCGGCGATCTGATCGAGGCGATCTTCCTGGTTCGTGCGTTCCGCGCCACCCTGCCGCGGTTCGGCGCCAGCGAGCCGGTCGACACCGGCGCCATGCGGGTGAAGCGGCGGGTGTCCTCGACCTTCAAGGACATTCCCGGCGGCCAGATCCTCGGACCCACCTTCGACTACACCCATCGCCTGCTCGATCCGTCGTTGAGCCAGGGCTTTGTGCCGGAAGCACCGGCCGTGGCCGCAGCCTCGACCGCGCCAACGCCGCGCGTGACCGACATTCTGGGTCGCGACGGGCTGATCGAGACCTCGCCGCAGGCAGAGGATGGCGCCAGCGTCGGCGATCTCACCCGCGAGCCGCTCAACTTCCCCGCGGACCGCTATTTGCGGCTGCAAAATCTCGCCCGCGGCGACGAGGGCTTTCTGCTGGCGATGGGCTACTCCACCCAGCGTGGCTACGGTCGCAACCATCCCTTCGCCGGCGAGATCCGCTTCGGCGAGGTCGAGGTGGAGTTCGCTACGGAAGACGTCGGCTTTGCCGTGCCGCTGGGCTCGATCGAGCTGACGGAGTGCCAGATGGTCAACCAGTTCAAGGGCTCGGCAACGGAAGCGCCGTGCTTCACCCGCGGCTATGGCCTCGCCTTCGGCCAGAGCGAGCGCAAGACCATGTCGATGGCGCTGGTCGACCGGGCGTTGCGTGCTCGCGAGCTCGGTGAAGAGGTCGGAGCCCCGGCGCAAGATGAAGAATTCGTGTTGTCGCATTCGGACAACGTCCAGGCGACTGGCTTCGTCGAGCATCTGAAGCTGCCGCATTATGTCGACTTCCAGTCCGAGCTCGGCCTGCTGCGCAAGCTGCGCAAGGAATTTGCCGAAGCCTCTGCCGAGTCGAACACGCCCGATACCATGAAGGAGGCCGCGGAATGAACGCGCCCGCCTATAATTTCGCCTACCTCGACGAGCAGACCAAGCGGATGATCCGCCGCGCGATCCTGAAGGCGATCGCGATCCCCGGCTATCAGGTGCCGTTCGCCAGCCGCGAAATGCCGATGCCCTATGGCTGGGGCACCGGCGGCGTGCAGGTGACCGCTGCGATCCTGGGACCGCAGGACGTCCTGAAGGTGATCGACCAGGGCTCCGACGACACCACCAACGCGATCTCGATCCGCAAATTCTTCGCGAAGACTGCCGGCGTCGCCACCACGACCTCGACGGACGAGGCGACCGTGATCCAGACCCGTCACCGTATCCCGGAGACGTCGCTGCACGAAAACCAGGTGCTGGTCTATCAGGTGCCGATCCCGGAACCGCTGCGCTTCCTCGAGCCGCGCGAGACCGAAACGCGCCGCATGCACGCGCTCGCCGAATACGGCCTGATGCATGTGAAGCTCTATGAGGACATTGCCCGCTTCGGCCACATCGCGACCGCCTACGCCTATCCGGTGAAGGTGAATGCGCGCTACGTGATGGATCCGTCGCCGACGCCGAAATTCGACAATCCCAAGATGGACAATTGCCCGGCGTTGCAATTGTTCGGCGCCGGCCGCGAGAAGCGCATCTATGCGATCCCGCCCTATACCCAGGTGGTGTCGCTCGATTTCGAGGACCACCCGTTCGAGCCCTATCGCTTCAACGCGCCCTGCGCGCTGTGCGCGGCCGAAAACTCCTACCTCGACGAGATCGTCACCGACGACAAGGGTAGCCGCATGTTCGTCTGCTCCGACACCGACTATTGCGAGGGACGTCAGGCCGCCGGCCATCACGGTGCCCTAAGTGCTGCGCCGTACAAGGACAAGGCGCCGGAGACCTCCAATGGCTGATCAGGATCTACTCGAAACCGATCAGCCGCTGCTGGTTGCGGAAAGCCTCAGCAAGTCCTACGGCCGCATCGCCGCCTGCCGCGAGGTGTCGTTCTCGCTCTATCCCGGCGAGGTGCTGGCAATCGTCGGCGAATCCGGCTCCGGCAAGTCGACGCTGCTCCAGCTCTTGTCGGGTCAGCTAGCCGCCAGTGGCGGGCAGGTGGCCTACCGGATGCGGGACGGTGTCACCCGCGATCTCGCCGCGCTCGGCGAGGCTGAGCGGCGCCTGCTGTTCCGCACCGATTGGGGTTTTGTGCATCAGGATCCGGCGCAGGGCCTGCGCATGGCGGTCTCCGCCGGCGCCAATGTCGGCGAGCGGCTGATGGCGGTGGGCTGGAATCACTACGGCCGGATTCGCGAGACCGCCTCCGACTGGTTGACGCGGGTCGAGATCGACGTCGCGCGCATCGACGATGCGCCGCGCACCTATTCGGGTGGCATGCGCCAGCGCCTCCAGATCGCGCGCAACCTCGTCACCGGGCCACGGCTGGTGTTCATGGACGAGCCGACCGGCGGCCTCGATGTCTCGGTGCAGGCCCGCCTGCTCGACCTCCTGCGCAATCTCGTCGCCGAACTGCAGCTCGCCGTCGTCATCGTCACCCACGATCTCGCGGTCGCGCGGCTGTTGTCGCATCGCGTGATGGTGATGAAGGGCGGCCGCGTCATCGAGACCGGCCTCACCGACCAGGTGCTGGACGATCCGCGCGAGCCTTACACCCAACTCCTCGTCTCCTCGATTCTGCCGCCATAAGCCTTCTCACAAGAGCCTTCCCATGACCGCCATGATCGACATCGCCGACGCCAACAAGACCTTCACGATGCACCTGCAGGGCGGCATCGAATTGCCTGTCGTGCGCGGCGTGACCTTCCACGTCGATCCCGGCGAGTGCGTCGTACTGTCCGGCCCGTCCGGTGCCGGAAAATCCTCGATCCTGAAGATGATCTTCGGCAATTACCGCTGCGATTCCGGTCGCATCGGCATCCGCCATCGCGGCGCGCTTATCGATCTGGCCGCGGCCGAGCCGCGACAAGTCCTCAACGTCCGCCGTGCCACCATCGGCTATGTCAGCCAGTTTTTGCGCGCGGTGCCGCGGGTTGCGACCATCGACGTTGTCGCCGAGCCTTTGATCGTCAACGGCATGACACGCGCCGATGCGCAGGCGCGCGCCGGCGAGTTGCTGCATCGCCTCAACATCCCCGAGCGTCTCTGGCAGCTTCCGCCCGCGACCTTCTCCGGCGGCGAGCAGCAGCGCGTCAACATCGCCCGCGGCTTCATCTCGGATCTGCCGATCCTGCTGCTGGACGAGCCGACCGCCTCGCTCGATGCCGCCAACCGGGCTGTCGTGGTCGCGCTGGTCGCTGAGAAGAAACGCCAGGGCGTCGCCATGGTCGCCATTGTCCATGACGACGAAATCCGCCATTTGATTGCTGACCGCATCGTCGATGTCACCGGCTTTGCCGCCGCGGCCTGAAGGAAGAGGGACATGAACGCCAAGCCGAAGGACGTCGTGATCGCCAACGCCAGGATCGTGCTGGCTGACCGGGTGATCGAACAGGGCTGGCTTGCTCTTGCGGACGGACGGATTGCGGAGATCGGCGAGGGCAGGGCGCCCGCGGGCGCAGAGGATGCCGGCGGCGACCTGATCATGCCGGGCCTGATCGAGCTCCACACCGACCATCTCGAAGCGCATTACGTGCCGCGGCCAAAAGTGTTCTGGAATCCGGTCGCGGCCGTCATCTCCTATGACGGTCAGCTCGCGACCTCGGGCATTACCACGGTGTTCGACTCGCTCCGGGTCTGGCGCGAAGACGGCGCGGAGGAGGTCGATGGTCGTGCTGGTGTGCTCGCCGCCGCGATCACGACCGCGCGCGACTCGAATCTGCTGCGCGCCGACCACTTCCTGCATTTGCGCTGCGAAATCCCGATGCCGAGCGTGGTCGAGGAAGCCAAGGAGCTGATCGACCGGCCCGACGTCAAGCTGATGTCGCTGATGGATCACACCCCCGGCCAGCGTCAGTTCCGCGACGAGGTCAAGCTGCGCGACTATTATCGCGGCAAGGGCGGCGGCAAGACCGATGCCGAGCTCGACGAGTTGTTCGCGAAGCGCTTCGAGTACCAGAAGAAATACGCCGCTACGAACATGCGCGAGATCGTGTCGCTGGCGCATGAGTACAAGATTCCGTTGGCGAGCCATGACGACACCACCGAGGAAAACGTCGCCGACGCCGTGCGTGACGGCGTCGCGGTGGCGGAATTCCCGACCACGATCGAGGCCGCGCGCGGCCTGCATCATGCCGGCATCGACATCCTGATGGGCGCGCCCAACGTCGTGCGCGGCGGGTCGCACTCCGGCAACATCGCTGCGGTGGATCTGGCCCGCGAAGGCCTGCTCGATATCCTGTCGTCGGACTACATCCCGTCCAGCCTGCTGATGGGCGCGCTGCAACTGCCCGAGCATGCGCCGTCGATCAGCCTGCCCGCGGCCGTTCGCACCGTGACGAAGGCGCCCGCCGATGCGGTCGGCCTCACCGATCGCGGCGAGATCGCAATCGGCAAGCGCGCCGATCTGATCCGCGTCCACGTGGCCGGCAGCGTTCCCGTGGTTCGCAGCGTCTGGCGCGAAGGAGGCCGTGTCGCATGAGCGAGACGGTCACAACCGCGAAGGACGCGGCGGGCGCGATCGGGCCCGGGCGGCTGGTGCTCGTGGTCGGCCCGAGCGGCGCGGGCAAGGACACGCTGCTGCGGCTGGCGCAGGCGGCCTGTGTCGACGATCACCAAATCGTCTTCCCGCGCCGCGTCGTGACGCGTGCGTCCTCTGCCGACGAGGAGAATATTGCGTTGAGTCCCGACGAATTCGCCCGCGCGCGCGACCACGGCGATTTCGCCGTGCATTGGGATGCGCATGGGCATTCCTATGCCCTGCCGCTGGAGATCAACGACGACATCCGTGCGGGGCGCGCTGTCGTCGTCAACGTCTCGCGCACGGTCATTGGCCCGCTACGCCGGGCCTATGCCAACGTCGTCGTGGTCGCGATCACCGCGCCGCCGGACGTGCTGGCGCAGCGCCTTGCTGCGCGGGCGCGTCACACCGACGGCAATATCGCCGACCGGCTTGCGCGCAGCGTCGATGACGCCTCGGCCAATGCCGATATCACCATCCTCAATGCCGGCAGCGCGGACTATCACGGCCGCCAGCTGGTGCGCGTGATCAGGAATGAAGGCTGGCGCGATTAACCGCCCGCGCAACCAGGAGAGTGTGGAATGACGGTGATCGAAACGGTCGAACAGCTAGAGGCGATCTACGGCGCCGTCGGTGATGCTTCGACCGTGAAAGTAGCCGACCACGTCACTCCGCTCTACCGCATCTTCATCGAGAAGGCGCCGTTCGCCGCACTCGCCACCATCGGGCCAGAGGGCATCGACTGCTCGCCGCGCGGCGATCTGCCCGGCTTCGTCCGCATCCATGATCCCAGAACGTTGATGTTGCCCGACCGCCGCGGCAACAACCGGGTCGATTCCCTGCGTAACATCGTGCGCGATCCCAGGGTGTCGCTGATGTTCCTGATCCCCGGTTCCGGCAATGCGGTCCGCGCCAACGGCCGCGCGCATCTCTCGGTCGATCCGGAACTGCTCGCCTCGTTCAAGGTCGAGGGCAAGGCGCCGCGCAGCGTCATGGTGATGAACGTGGAAGAGATTTACTTCCAGTGCGCCCGCGCCATCGTTCGCTCCGACCTCTGGAATCCCGACAAGCGCATCGACCCCAAGACGCTGCCGACGCCCGGTCAGATCCTCGCCGAGATGAGTGAGAACAAGGTCGGCGGTGATGAGTATGATCGGGTGTGGCCGGAGCGTGCCGCGGCGACGATGTGGTGAAGCGCTGGTCCCTCGTCTCCCTCGCCCCGCTCTTGCGGTGAGAGGGCGGGGTGAGGGGCTCTTTCCGCGAGTCCGGAATCGGGTGGGCAAAGGCGCACTTGCGCCGTGCCCACCACCTATCCAACACCGCGATAGAAGTCGTGGGCACGCGCCGCTTTGCCCACCCTACGGATGCCGGCCGTGTATCCGTGTTGAACTCGTCGCGAGATGAATCGGCCTGTCAATGCTTGCGGCGGGAGAAGCGCGCGAGCGCCACGCTGCCAAATATGGATAGCCATTTCATTGACCAAATGCGCCAATCACTCGATATTCGAAGCATCGAAGCTGCTCCTGGGGTCGAAGCCACATTATGAGAATCGATCACCAGCGCAATCAGAACGCCATGCATGCGTGCATGATGCGGCGCTGTTTCTCCGCGGCTACCGGCGCCTGTTGTTGTTGCTGATCGCCTCCTAGCAACACGCCACACCAGACATCTCAAGACAGAAGCGCCGAAGGTCCGGCGAACGAGCAGTCATGTCCCAGCCCCAGTCGAACGCCTACATCATCGAAGTCCACGACCGTGCCGCCGGCATCATCACAAGAGATGAGCACGGCTTTCGCTTTTTCTCTTCCGAGCGCCTGTTCGACAGTCTCGAAGGTCGTCAGTTCCGTTCGGCGCGGGAGGCCGAACGCGCTGCCCGCGCCGTGTTCTCCGAGCGGAGCCGGCGCCCGAATTCCCATCTCTTCGCCAACTGACTCCAGTGAAAGAACCGCAATATGATTAGCCGACGACACATCCTTGCGACAACACTCCTGCTCGCGACCGCGTTGGCCGCACCTGCGCGCGCTGAGGACAAGCCCGCTGAAATTCGCATCGGCACGCAGAAGGGCGGCTTCTTCCCGGCGGTGCGCCAGCGTCAGACGCTCGAAAACGCCTTCAGGCCGCTCGGCATCGAGATCAAATGGATCGACTTCCAGTTCGGCCCGCCGCTGCTGGAAGCCATCAATGTCGGAAGCGTCGATTTCGGCTATGTCGGCGACGCCCCGCCAATCTTCGCGCAGGCTGGCGGTGCGAGGATCCGCTATGTGGCGGCGGTGAAGTCGGACGGCAACACACAGGCGATCATCGTGCCGAAGGACTCTCCGATCAAGACGCTAGCCGATCTCAAGGGCAAGCGCGTCGCTTTCGGAAAGGGCTCAAGCGCTCATAATCTTCTGGTCGCAGCGCTCGAAAAGACCGGACTCTCCTGGTCGGACATCACGCCGGCGCCGCTCGCGCCAGCCGATGCAACCGCGGCCTTCATCAAGGGCTCGGTCGACGCATGGTCGATCTGGGATCCCTACCTCGCGCTCGCCGAATTGAAGGAGAATGCGCGCGTCATCGCCTTCGATAAGGACGTGCATAAGCCGAACGCGTTCTACATCGCCAACACCGACTTCGTGGAGAAGTATCCGTCCCTCGTCGCGAAGCTCAACACGACGTTCGCGTCCGAAGGCGTCTGGGCCAACGGACACCATGAGGAGGTCGCAAAGGCTCAGGCCGACGCGACCGGCGTTGACATCGAGGCCGTCAGGCGTTTTGTGGGACGCTCCAACTTCCGGGTCGTCCCGCTGAACGCCGAGGTGATCACAAGCCAGCAGGCCGTAGCCGACCGCTTCGCAAAGCTCGGCCTGATCCCGAAGCCGGTCAACGTCTCCGACATCGTCTGGAAGTGGACGCCGGGCTTCCTGAGGCGCGCTAGCCTTTCAGCGCCGCCAGCAATTCATCCGGGCGCTCGGCCATGATCATATGGCCCGCGCCCGGCACAACGACGGTCTTCGCATGCGGGATCGCGGCCGCGAGCGCCTTGCCCGCCTTCGCTGGCGTCATCATGTCCCGCTCGCCGAGAATGAGGGTCGCAGGCACTTTGACGGTCGCTGCCGCTTGAAGCGCATTCGCGTAGGCATTGCAGGCTGACAAATCCTTGAACAGCACGCCCGGCTCGCAAGACTTCAACACGGCTTGCGCGCCGCCATGCATCCACAGTCCCGGCGCGAGGCTGCCGCCGAGTTCGGCGTTGAAGCCAAGGCCCCAGATCGACACCATGTCGTTGGCGTCCTGCGAGTTGGCCTCGGCCGCCCTCAGCAGATCGGGGCCGACCGTCATCGTCGCGGCCGTGCCGATCAGGCTCAACGCGGACACCTTGTCGGGGTGCCGCGCGGCGGTCTCCAGCGAGATCAGCGATCCCATGGAGTGGCCGATCAGATGCGCTTTCGCAGTGCCCGCCGCATCGAGCAGCGCAGCCGTCCAATCAGCCATCTCGGCGATGCTCGATAGCGAAGGTCCGGCGGAACGGCCGTGGCCGGGCAGGTCGGGCGCCAACACGCCAAAACCGTGATGGGCGAACCAGCGCGTATGCAGCGCCCAGGTCGAATGGTCGAAGCCGGCACCATGGAGGAAGACGACCGTGGGCAGAGATTTGTCGAATTCGCGGCCGCCGGTTGCGACAAATACCTCGGCGCCGTTGACAGAGAGCTTCATCGTGTCAAACCTTCTGCGAGATGCGCAGCGCCTGCGCGAGATCGTCGATGATGTCGGAGGCGGTCTCGATGCCGACCGACAGCCGCACCAGCTCCTCGCCGATGCCGGCGGCCTTGAGCTGCTCGGCATCCATTTGCTGATGCGTGGTCGAGGCCGGGTGGATCACCAGCGTCTTGGCGTCGCCGACGTTGGCGAGATGGCTGATCATGCGCAGCGATTCGATGAACTTGCGCCCCGCAGGCCGTCCGCCCTTGATGCCGAAGGAGACGATCGAACCGGCGCCGCGCGGCAGCAGCTGCTTCGCGAGCTGGTAATCCGTGTGGTCTTCGAGCGAGGGATGCAGCACCCATCCGACGCCCTTGTTGGCCTTCAGCGCCTCCAGCACGAGATGCGTATTCTGAATGTGGCGGTCCATGCGAACGCCGAGCGTCTCGACACCCTGGAGAAGCTGGAACGCATTGGTCGGTGACAGGCAGGCGCCGAAATCGCGGAGGCCTTCGGTGCGCGCGCGCATGATGAAGGCCGCGGTGCCGAACTGCTCGTCGAAGACGATGCCGTGATAGCCGCCATAGGGCTCCGTCAGCACGCCAAACTTGCCGGAGCCACGCCAGTCGAACCGGCCGCCGTCGACGATGGCGCCACCGATCGCGATGCCGTGGCCGCCGATCCATTTGGTCGCCGAATGCATCACGATGTCGGCGCCGAGCTCGATCGGCCGGCTGAGATAGGGCGTCGCAAAGGTGTTGTCGATCAGCAGCGGAATCTTTGCGTCATGCGCGATCGCCGCGACTTTCGGAATGTCCAACACCTCGAGCCCGGGATTGCCGATGGTCTCGCCGACCACGAGTTTTGTGTTCGGCTTGATCGCCTTCCGGAACGCGTCGTGATCGCGCGGCTTCACGAAGGTCGTGGTGATGCCGAAGCGCGGCAGCGTATGCGCCAGCAGATTGATGGTGCCGCCATAGAGCGAGCTCGACGCCACGATGTGGTCGCCGGCATTGAGCAGCGTCGCGATGGCGAGATGCAGCGCGGCCATGCCGCTCGCGGTGCAGATCGCACCGACGCCGCCCTCCAGCGCCGCGAGCCGCTCTTCCAACACGCCGGTGGTGGGGTTGGAGATGCGCGTATAGATGTGGCCGGCGCGTTCGAGATTGAACAGCGCGGCGGCGTGGTCGGAATCCTGGAACACATAGGACGTGGTCTGGTAGATCGGCACCGCGCGGGCGCCGGTCGCGGGATCCGGATGCTGGCCCGCATGCAGGCTCAGGGTTTCGAAAGCAGGCGGTTTTGGCGCGGGCATGCGTGGCCTCGTTGGTCGGTCGGCGATGGCGGCCCTTGTGCCACAAAAACGCGCGCCACGTCAGCCCATTGACAGCCTGGCGCGGGCGCCCGTAGCGCTAGGCACTCGCGCGGATGGTCTGCTCGATCGTGCGGGTTTCGCGCAACAAAATCTCGGCAACCTCCTGCTCGCGGCGCGGGCCGAGCCTCGTCCGAACGGAGGAGACGGTCATCGCCGCCGCGGGCCGTCCGTCCGGGGTCTTGATCCAGGTCGAGATCGATTTCGTGCCCTGGACGAGACCGATCTCCCGCATGCCATATCCGCGCCGCCGCGCCGCGGTGACCTGAGCGAGCACCGTCGCGGCGTCGGTGCGGTAAGTCTCGAATCTCTTTTCGTTGGCTGCGACGATCTTTCGCGCGTCCGGCGCCGGCAGTGCGGCGAGGATGGCAACGCCCGCGCTGGAGACGCCGAGCGGGCGGCGCGCGCCGACCTCGATCGACAGCACCTGAATCGGATAGGCGCCGATCCTGCGATCGACGCACAGCGTGTCGTTGCCGGTTCGCACCGTCAGGAACAGCGTGTCGCCGATCTCGGCGGAGGCGCGTCGCAGCGAAGGACCTGCGGCGACCAAGAGCGGCGAGGGCCGCGGGCGCGCCAGCGCCAGCTCAGGCACCTGGTTGCCGATCGCGTAGCGGCCGGTCCTGCTGTGCCGCTCGACGATGCCTTCCTCGATCAGCACGTGAACGATGCGGTGCACGGTCGGGCGCGTCAGCCCGGTCGCCTGCACCACCTCGGCCAATGGCACGCCGTCTTCGCGACCTGCGGCAAGAATACGCAGCACGGCGAGCGCTCGGCGGATCGCTTGCGCGCCTTGTCGCGGTTCTGTCGTACTTGAGGAAGTTCTCCTGTCCATAATATGGACGAGAACGCCACAATTCGCTCGACAGGTAAAGCCCGCATCTGGAGATTGCGCTCCGATCGGGATGCCTTGCGCGACGTCAGGGGTGCCCGACGTGAAATTGGAAGTGCCGTTGGGAGGTTAACATGCGATTACTCTGGATAGCCATCGCCGCTGTCAGTGCGATGCTGGCGGGGCCCGCGTCGGCCCAGCAATGGCCGACCCGCAGCGTCAAGCTGCTGGTGCCTTATCCTGCCGGCGGCAATGTCGACAGCGCCGCGCGCATCATCGCCGACAAGCTCCAGGAAAAGCTCGGCCAGCCCTTCATCATCGAGAACAAGGCCGGCGCCGGCGGCATGATCGCGGGCGAGGCTTTTGCGAAATCGGCGCCCGACGGCTACACGCTGTTCGTCGGCGCCAACGGTCCGGTGCTGTTCGCGACCGAGATCAACAAGCGCGACGCCTATAATTGGAAGAAGGACTTCCTGCCGATCTCGACCATCTCGATGACACCGCTGGTGCTCGAGGTGCATCCGTCGGTGCAGGCCACGACCTTCAAGGAATTCGTCGAGCTTGCCAAGCGCGAGCCCGGCAAGCTGACCATGGCCTCGCCCGGTCCCGGCACCACCAACCATCTGCTCAGCGAGCTGATGCAGTCGAGCCTCGAGCTGCAATGGGTCACCGCGCATTACCGCGGCAATGCGCCGGCGATCAATGATCTCCTCGGCGGGCAAGTGCAATTCGCATTCGACCAACTCACGGTCAGTCTCCAGCACATCAAGGCCGGCCTGTTCCGCGCGCTTGCCGTCACCAGCCCTCATCGCCTGAAGTCGCTGCCCGACGTGCCGACCTTCGCCGAGCTCGGATACAAGGATTTTGACGGCCAGACGTTTACCGGCCTGTTCGCGCCCGCGGGCACACCGGCGCCCATCGTGGACAAGCTGCACGAGACGCTGACCGCGATCCTGAAAGACCCCAGCGTGGTCGACAAGTTCGACAATCTCGGCGGCGAGGCCGTTGCGATGACGCCGGAGGAATTCAGGGCCTATCTGGAGCGCGAGGACGCCAAATGGATCCCGATCGTGCGCAAGGCCAACATCAAGGCTGATTGATCGATGCGGATCGACCCTACCGAGCTCGGCGCCGAGCGCATCTACCGTCTCATGACCGGCATCGTGGTGCCGCGCCCGATCGCCTGGGTGAGCAGCCTGTCGCGCTCAGGCGTGCTCAACCTCGCGCCGTTCAGCGCCTTCACTTTCGTCTCGCAGAAGCCGCCGATGCTCGCCATCAGCGTCGGCCGCAAGGGCGCCGATTACAAGGACACCGCGCACAACATCCTCGACACAGAGGAATACGTGATCCACATCGCTGACACCCCGCTGATGTCTGCGGTGCACGACAGCTCCGTCGAGCATCCGCCCGAAATCAGCGAGGTCGAGCATCTCGGGCTGGAGACTTTGCCTTGCGAGCGCATCAAGGTGCGCAGGCTCGCCGCCACGCCGGTCGCGATGGAATGCCGCTTTCGTCAATGCCTCGAATTCGGCGAGGCGCGCAGCCGGCTGATCGTCGGCGAGGTCGTGATGTTCCACATCCGTGACGGCCTCTTGAATGACGGCAAGGTCGAGACCAAGGCGCTCGATCCGATTGCCCGCATCGGCGGTCCGCGTTACGCCACTCTCGGCGAGATCGTGACGCTGAACACCGTGTTCCAGACCCCCAAATCGAAGGACTGAGCGTGCGGACGCCTTGCTTACGCCGCCTGAAGACCATTGGAGAACGACGATGCGACTCGTAAGTTATCTGGTGGACGGAGAGCCGCGCTACGGTGCGGCGATTGATGGCGGTGTCGTCGATCTGACCAAGCGGATCGGCCGCGAATTCTCCGACGTGAAAGCGCTGATCGCGGCCAACGCGCTGGGCGAGGCGCTGGAGGCGGTGGCCGGCCAGAAGCCCGACTATGCGCTCGACAAGCTCACACTGCTGCCGCCGGTGCTGGCGCCGGAAAAGCTCTGGTGCATCGGCGTCAATTACGCCGAGCGCAATGCCGAATATAAGGACAATTCGGACCTGCCCAAATATCCGAGCCTGTTCGTGCGCAGCATGTCGTCGATGACGGGCTCCGGCCAGCCGCTGGAAAAACCGCACGTGTCGGAGCAGCTCGATTATGAAGGCGAGCTCGTCATCGTGATCGGCCAGGGCGGCCGGCATATCCCGCGCGAAAAGGCGTGGTCGCACATCTTCGGCATGACGCTGTGCAACGAGGGCACGATCCGTGATTGGCTGCGCCATGGCAAGTTCAACGTCACGCAAGGCAAGAATTTCGATCGCTCCGGCAGCGTCGGTCCCTGGATCGTCACCGCGGACGAACTCGATCCGCGCGGGCCGCATGACATCATTACGCGCGTCAACGGTGAGGTGCGGCAGCAGGACACGACCGAGCGGCTGATGTTCCCGTTCGACTTTCTGATCTCTTATCTCTCGACCTTCGCCACGCTCAAGCCCGGCGATATGATCGTGACGGGCACGCCGACCGGGGCGGGTGCCCGCTTCGACCCGCCGCGCTGGCTGAAGGTCGGCGATATCGTCGAGGTCGAGTCGAGCCGCATCGGTGTGCTGCGTAACACCGTGGCCGCGGAGCAATAGATCATGCTCGACACTGCTACGATCGAACGCCTTGCCGCGCGCCTCGATGAGGCCGAGCGCACCAAGGCGCTGATTCCGATGTTCTCCAGGGACTATGCCGGCTTCAGCATCGAGGACGCCTACGCCGTCCAGCGCGCCTGGACCAGGCTTCAGCTTGGCCGCGGCCGCGTCATCAAGGGCCACAAGATCGGCCTGACCTCGAAGGCGATGCAGAATGCAGTCGGCATCTCCGAGCCCGATTACGGCGTGCTGTTTGCCGACATGTTCTATGCCGATGCGACGCCGATTCCGTTCGATCGCTTCCACGCACCTCGCATCGAGGTCGAGCTCGCCTTCGTGCTGAAGGCGCCGCTGCGCGGGCCTGACTGCACCATCTTCGACGTGCTCAACGCCACCGACTACGTCACGCCGGCGCTCGAGATTCTGGAGACACGCATGCATCGCGTCGATCCCGAGACCGGCAAGGCGCGCAAGGTCGTCGACACGATCTCGGACAACGCGGCCAATGCGGCGCTGGTACTCGGTGGCCGGCCATTCCACCCGCTTGATGCGGATTTGCGCTGGATCGGCGCGCTGCTGTTTCGCAACGGTGAGATCGAGGAGACCGGGCTTGCCGCCGGCGTGCTCAATCATCCCGCCAACGGCATCGCCTGGCTCGCCAATCGGCTCGCGCCGTATGACGAGCATCTCGCCGCCGGCGAGGTCGTGCTGGCGGGATCGTTCACGCGTCCGGTCGATATCCGCCGCGGCGACACTTTTCATGCCGACTATGGCGCCTTCGGTTCGGTGTCGTGCCAGTTCGTCTGAAGCAACAATAGAGGGGGAGCGCACCATGACAGGCCCAACGCGGCGCAAGAGCATCCACATCGGCGGCTTCAAGCACGCCAATCCGATCCCAAACGCCTGCCGCATCGGCAATCTCGTGATGTCCGGCGTCATCCTCGGCCGCGATGCGGCCGGCGCGATGCCGGAGAGCCTGGATGCGCAATGCGCCAACATGTTCGCTCACATGAAGGCGACGGTCGAGGCTGCTGGCGGCACCACCGACAACATCATCAAGATGACGGTGTGGCTGAAGGACCGTACGCAGCGCGGCCCGGTCAATTTCGAATGGCTAAAGATGTTTCCAGATGAGCATTCGCGCCCGGCGCGGCACGCGCTGCCGATGGACAACATGGACGGCGGCGCGCTGGTGCAGTGCGACTTCACCGCCGTGATCGACTGAAGGAGCAGCCGCATGCCGACCTATCTGCCGTTCGATCCGAACCCGCGTCGTCCGGTCAAGGCTCCGCCGCCGAAGACCGTCGACAGCCAGTTTCACGTGCTCGGTCCCATCGACAAATATCCGGAACGTCCTGGCGCGGCCTACCGGATGCCGACCGCAACCTGGGAAGCGGCGCTGCGCGTGCACAAGACGCTCGGCATCGAGCGCGGCATCATCGTGCAGACCACGACCTATGGCGCGGATCATTCCGTCGTGCTCGACGGTCTCGCGGCGATGGGCCCGAACTATCGCGGCTGCGCCAACGCCCTGGTGTTTGCCGAAGCGAACGACGCTTATCTTGCCAAGCTGCATGACGCCGGTGTGCGCGGCGCGCGCTTCAGCTTCCGTCAGGAGCTCGGCGCCGTGCTGTCGGACGCCGACTTCGCCCGCGCGATCGCCCGCATCCGCGAGCTCGGCTGGTACGTCAAGATCCAGCCGGAGAAGGACGGCATCGTCTCCAGCGTGGCGAAATACGAAAATCTCGACGTCCCGGTTCTGATTGACCATATGGCGCGGCCGGTGCCCTCGAATGGCAAAGATGATCCGAACCTGCGCAAGATGCTGGAGCTGCTCAAGAAGGGCAATTTCTGGGTCATGCTCTCGCTCGGCGAGAAGACCTCGCAGGCCGGCCCGCCGTATGATGACGTGATCCCGGTCGCGCGGACCTATATCGAGGCCGCCATCGACCGCTGCGTCTGGGCCAGCGACTGGCCGCATCCGGTCTCGGTGAAGCAGCCGCCGAACGACGCCGATCTGCTCGAATTGATGTTCCGCTACGCGCCCGACCAGGCGGAGTTGGAGAAGATCCTCGTGCACAATCCGGCGAAGCTGTTCGGGTACTCGGATTAGCGCCCCTTCATCGCGAGCATGCCGGCATTAACCTCCTGGTAACACCCGCGGCGCCACGTGGCGCCTTCGTGGCGTAACTGAGTTCTTAACGAATTGCCTCTACTTTGCGCATTCCCACCTCGTGATGGCCTGCCGCCTGATTCTCGATGGCGCCGTGCCCAGCAACATCGAAGAGGCAGAATGCCGGCTCTCAAGAACCTGTTTTCGCTGCGCTCGATCGGCGCCAAGCTCGCCCTCATGACCGTGGTCGGTGCGATCTGCATGGCGCTGGTCGCCTCCACCGTGCTGTGGATCGCGCGCAATCAGCTCGTCACCGAGCGCATCGAAAAGGCGCATGCGGCCGTCGATATCGTCTACAATCTGGCTGATGGCTATTACAAGGCCTACAAGGCCGGCCAGATGACCGAGGAGGAGGCCAAGAAGCGCTTCCTCGAAGCCAATAATTACGTCTGGTACGAAGACCACAGCAACTACGCGTACATCTACGACTACGAGACCGGGCTGTGCGTCTCCAATCCCGGCATCCCGCAATTCGTCGGCAAGGACATGCGTCCGAACAAGGACGCCAACGGCATGCTGTTCGCGGTCGCGCTGATGGACATCGCGAAGAAGGGCCAGGGGTCCTTGCGCTATTCGTTCCGCCGCAGCGGCAGTGATCCCACCCCGCTCGACAAGGTCGCCTTCACGCGCGGTTTCGCGCCTTGGAACCTGATGATCGGCTCGGCCGAATACATGTCCGAGGTCGACAATTCGTTCTGGTCGATGGTGCAGACGGCGTCGATGGTCATCGCGGTGCTGATGCTGATCTCGATCATGATCGCCTGGGCCGTCGGCCGCAGTGTGGTCAAGCCGCTCACGGGTTTGAAGGAGCGCATGGCTTCGCTCAGCCAAGGCCAGCTTGAGGCTCCGGTCGTGCATGCCGATCGCCGCGACGAGATCGGCGAGATGGCGCGCACAGTGCAAGTGTTCCGCGACGCCATGATCGAGACCAATCGCATGCGCGAAGAGCAGGTGGTGGCCGAGAAGCGTCAGGTCGAAACCCGCAAGGTCGACATGAACCGGCTGGCCGATCAGTTCGAGCGCGAGGTCGGCGAGATCATCGAGCTGGTCTCGGTTGCCGCCGGCCAGCTCGAGATGTCGTCGACGACGCTGTCCAAGACTGCCGATACCGTCTCGCAGGTCTCTAACCGCGCCTCCACGGCGTCGAACGAAGCATCCGCAAACGTGCATTCGGTGGCCGCCGCGAGTGAGGAACTCGCCTCCTCCATCGGCGAGATTTCTCGCCAGGTCGAGACCTCGGCGCGGATCGCGGGCGAGGCCGTCAGCCAGGCGCAGAAGACCGACAGCCGCATCAGCGAGCTGTCGCAGGCCGCAGGCCGCATCGGCGACGTCGTCGATCTCATCCAGACCATCGCCGGCCAGACCAATCTGCTGGCGCTGAACGCGACCATCGAGGCGGCGCGTGCCGGCGAAGCCGGCCGCGGCTTTGCCGTGGTGGCGTCCGAAGTGAAGACGCTTGCCGAGCAGACCGCAAAGGCGACCGACGAGATCAGCCAGCAGATCTCCGACATCCAGTCGGCAACCAAGGATTCGGTTGCGGCGATCAAGGAGATCGGCACGACGATCGGCAAAATCTCGGAAATCGCAGCCGCGATCACGACCTCGGTCGAGCAGCAGGGCTCCGCGACGCAGGAGATTTCCCGCAACGTGCAGCGCGCCGCCGAAGGCACCTCGCAGGTCGGGACCAGCATCGCCGACGTGCAGCGCGGCGCCTCAGAGACCGGCAGCGCCTCCGCCCTGGTGCAGTCGGCCGCGCAGTCACTCGCCAACGAAAGCACCCGCCTGAAGCGCGGCGTCGCCAGCTTCATGAACTCGATCAGGGCGGCGTAAGCGCCGCTTCCTGATTATACCGCCAACCTCTCCCGCACCTCGGCCGCGATCTCGAACGAGCGCAGCCGGGCGGCATGGTCGTAGATCTGGCCCGTGGTCATCAGCTCGTCGGCCGCGGTGTCGGCGATCAGCTCCCTCAGCTTTCCTTCGACGACCGCGGGCGAACCGACGGCGGAGCAGGCCAGCGATTGCGCGACGCCTGCTTTCTCGGCCGGCGACCACAGCGCGTCCATGTCGTCGACCGGCGGCGGCAGCTGGCCGGGCGTGCCGCGGCGCAGATTGATGAACTGCTGCTGCAGCGAGGTGAACATGCGCTGCGCCTCGGCGTCGCTGTCGGCGGCAAACACGTTGACGCCAACCATCGCATAGGGCTTGTCGAGCTGTGCCGACGGCTCGAACCGCGCGCGATATTCGCGCAGCGCCGGCATCATCATCTGCGGCGCGAAATGCGAGGCGAATGCGAACGGCAGCCCCAGCATGGCCGCGAGCTGCGCGCCGAACATGCTGGAACCGAGGATCCATAGCGGCACCTTCGCCCCCATGCCGGGCACGGCCCGAATAGCCTGGTTCGGCTGCACGTCGCCGAGCAGCGCCTGCAATTCCAGCACGTCATGCGGAAAATTTTCGGCGGCCGTCGCAAGATCGCGCCGCATCGCCCGCGCCGTGAACTGGTCGGTGCCCGGCGCGCGCCCGAGGCCGAGATCGATCCGACCGGGATAAAGCGACTCCAGCGTCCCGAACTGCTCGGCGATCACCAGCGGCGAATGGTTCGGCAGCATCACGCCGCCGGAGCCGACGCGGATCGTCTTGGTCCCGCCCGCGACATGCCCGATCACCACGGATGTCGCCGCGCTCGCAATCCCCGTCATGTTATGGTGCTCGGCTAGCCAGAACCGCTTGAAGCCCCATTTCTCCGCATGCTGCGCAAGATCGACCGAATTGCGAAAGGCTTGCGCGGCGTCGGAACCCTGCTTGATGGGTGCGAGGTCGAGCACGGAGAAGGGGATCATATGGGGGTCTACCGGAGTGGAGGGGCAATGACGGGCACCGATCACATGTAATATCATCGCGCAGGATGGGTAGAGCGGCCCGCGCCTCCGTTCACAAGCCTGTTATTGCGACCCGTGGCGCCCTTCGTCTCAACTGTGCGTTCCGCGCCTGTTGTTGTACCCTCGGTGAGACAACCGCACCGTCGCCAGGAGGAACCGACATGACCATCGTCGTACTCAGCCGCCGCAACCTCCTCGCCGCCGGCGGCGCCGTCCTTGCTACCGGCGTTCTGACTGCCGGGGTTTCCGGCCTTCTGCTGCCCGCCCGTGCGGACGGTCTCGCGCCGACGGAATCGATGTCGGGCGGGGCGAACAACTACCGCAAGGGTGCGCCGGTTGTGGACCGGATCGGAAAGGGCGGCTTCTGGATGAGCGGCACCGTACGCCGCGCCGGTGATGGCGCGCCGCTCGCCGGTCAGCGCATCCAGATCTGGGCGCACACGGTCGAAGGCCAGGAGCACGAGCCGCAAAGCCACGGCGCCACGCTCACCGGCAAGGACGGCGCGTTCCGGCTCGAGATGCCGCAGATCATTCCCATCTTCGGCCAGCCGCATGGTCACCTTGCCTATGACAGCGGTGAATTCAAAACCGTCTTTCTGCGGCCGATCATGCGGAGCGCAAAGGAAACCAGCCTCGAGGCGCACTTCGTGCTTCAGCCGGCCTGACCACGTTGCAGGCGAAGGGGTGGAGATCGGTCCGGGTACCCTTGATCTGGGCCGCCCTTGCTTTGGCCATCGGTGTGCCGATTGCGTTCGCTGCAGCAAGCGAGCAACTCGCATGGCGCGGCCCGGTCTACATCCTGGCTGGATTCGCCGGCATCGTTGCCCTCGGTCTCGTGCTGGTTCAGCCCCTGCTGATCGGCGGATATCTGCCGGGCCTGTCGGCCTATCGCGGACGGCGCGTCCACCACTGGATCGGCGGCGCGCTCGCTCTGGCGGTGGTGATCCATGTCGCCGGCCTCTGGATCACCAGCCCGCCCGATATGATCGACGCCCTGACCTTCTCATCGCCGACGCCGTTCTCTCCCTTTGGAGTGATCGCCATGTGGGCCATCTTTGCCGTCGCGCTTCTTGCGCTACTACGCCGGCGATTGGGACTGCGACTGCGAACCTGGCGCATCGTCCATCTTCCACTCGCGATTGTCATCGTCGCGGCCAGCGTGGTCCATTGCCTGCTGATCGAGGGGACGATGGAGACAATCTCGAAGGCGGCGCTTTGCGCGGCTGTGCTTGCGGCAACCATCAAGGTCATGGCTGATCTCTGGCGCAAGCGGGCGCTGCGCGGCGAGCGGATCTCGAACTGAGCCCATCCGCGCGGCTGATTGCCGCTGATGGCGACGGGAGGTATCTTCGCGCGATGACTGCCAGCGCTCCCGATCTGAAAGCATTCCTGCTCGCGACGCCGTTCTTCGGCGGTCTCACGGATTCGAGTCTCGACCTCCTGATCTCGATGCTGGTCGAGTGCAGCTTTGATGTTGGCGCGACCGTCGTGGCGGAGGGCGAGCCGGGGCGCTCGATGTTCATCGTCAAATCCGGTCGGCTGGCGGTGAGCAAACAGGCGACTTCAGGGAGCGTCATCCCGATTTCCGTCCTGGAGCCCGGCGATTTCTTCGGAGAAATGACGCTGATCGAAATGCAAAACCGCTCCGCCACGGTGGTCGCGGAGAGTCCGACGGTGCTTTACGAGCTGACCGCCCAAAAACTCTACGCCTGCTACAAGGCCGACATCCACGCCTATGTAATCGTCCTGCAGAACATCAATCGCGAGCTGTGTCGGCGGCTGCGCCGCTCGGATGACCGCCTCACCGGGCATCAGGTGGGTGGCGAGGGTCGGTAACAAGCGCAGTGCGTAGGATGGGTAGAGCACTTGCGAAGCCCATCATGCCTCTTCATCGAGCAAGCCCTCGATGGGTTTCGCTTCGTTCTGCCGGCTACAGCAACGCCATCGAGTGCAGCGAGTTTCTGTGAAAGCCAAAGGCAACGATGCCGGAGAGAAGCAGCGCAGTCCCAGTCACGATCAGGCAAAACGCAAGCACTATTGGAGCCTCTGGTTCGTCTTGAATGAGAAAGACGATAATGGATAAAATTTTACCGACAATCGAAAGGAAGAATTAACCTTACTTGCGCGGCCCTGCGGTCAGGAGCCCTGACCTCGGGTCTTCGGACGCGTCGGTTGCTTCCGTTCGCCATGCGCGCCGATCTGTCCCGTCGGGCAAAACACCCACCTTCCCCAAAAACCCGTCAACCCTACCCCGCAAAAATATTCCACTTTACCGAAATTCGGATTTACGGCACATTGCCTCCATCCCGACCCGTGGAGAGGGGCGATCGTACGTCGTCACGAACGTGGGTTGGGGTGCGGTGGACGCGGCAGCGCCGGCGCGGATGTGGGAGCAGGGCGGGCAGAGGATTGAGCCGAACCCCGTGAGCTCGCCGCAAGCCGTGTCGAACGAACGGCGCCTGTATCCCGCGAAGCTCAGAATCTAAGTCGGGCTTGTCCGGCGTAGCCCCTGGGCGGAGACGGAATCGCTGCGTACGGCCAAACCGTGTCGTCCTGGCTGTCGTTGCTACAGCCAAGTTTTCGCGAGCTGTGGAGCGCCCAACCGGGTCAACCACATCGTCAATTCGCTGAAAGCGAGGGAGGCCAGAAGGAACTCGGCTCCCGGGAGAGCACGGCATACGCCGTCAAACCATCGCGCAGGGAAGGCCGAGTGTTCGGCGTCACCTGTATGCTGCTGTGCGGTCTCCTTGCGCTACACTTTCGCGCAGCGGACCGCGGGTGCCCGTCGGCACCCGGTCTTCCCTGCGCCCTCTTCACGGAGGAGGGCAACGGAAAAGAGCAAAACTCGGGCATTTCACGCCGCGAGAACGTCGCTTCGTGCGCGATTTTCGCGTGTCGCTCAAAATCCACACCGCGTTGCAAATCTCTGGTTTACGCGACTCAAAGGAGCGCATCCACGGACACGACGTCTTTGCGACTTCCCGGCCAGACTCCATAGTGTCAGCCAGTGATTTGCAGCCGGGGGATATCAAATGACAGCGCGTAAGTGCTTTATAGTGGCGGCGGGCTTGATGACAGCGAGCGCCGCCCACGCCGAGGACGTTCCATCCAACGCCGAACTGTTTCGCATGCTGAAAGCGCAGCAGCAGACCATTTCGGAGCTGCGCAGCGAATTGAAGCAGGCAAAACAGGAGCGGCGCACGGCCACGCCGAGAGAGGCCCGCGAGGCTGCACCGGCCGCCAGGCCGGTCGGACGCGACGCCGTGAAGGAGACGGTGGTGGCGACTCCGCCCGCGCAGGCCTATGCGATGTACAGCAAGGCGCCCGCAGTCTTGCCGGCGTCCGGCCGCGGCGCCTATGTCGGCGTTTTCGGTGGCGGGGGCAGTCGCAGCAGCACCAATGTCAGCCAGTTCGGCACGGCTTTTTTCCCCGAGATCCTCGGAGGCCCCATGGCCATCAATGCCACCGGGCAGACCGGCAGTGGCGGCGTCGGGTTCGGCGGTGCGCATCTCGGTTATGAATGGTCGTATGGCGCGTATTTGCGGCCCGCCCTGGAGATCGAAGGTTTCTATCTGGCAGGCAATCAGCCGCGCGCGACGCTGGTGAATCCCACCGACCGGCTTGCTGAACACACCTTCGTCGATACTTTCCCGACCCGCACCACGGTGCTTCTGGCGAATATGGTCGTCGGCTTCCAGACGCCCTATCAAAACATCACGCCCTATATCGGCGGCGGGTTCGGGGCTGCCCGCGTCTCCATCAACGGCGCCACGTCCACCCAGACCGACCCGGCGGAGCCCGGCATCAACCACTTCAACTCGAGCCCGGACTCCTCAGCCTGGACCTTTGCGGCACAGGTAAAGGCTGGTGCGCGCCTCGCCCTCGGCGACAGTGGTGCTTATCTGTTTGGCGAGTACCGCTATTTGTATATCGGCGACGTGAATCAGGTTTTCGGCTCCACGGTGGATCCCACTCATGCTCCGACCAGCTCGTGGACGACCAGCTTCGGCGGGACGTCTCACCATCTGGCAGCCGGCGGCGTCGGCTTCAGCTTCTAGACGAGGGTTAAGCGGAGTTTGATTTTCACGAGAATCGGAGAGGGACGGACGATATGTCCTGCCCCTCTCGCGCCTGGCAGAAGGCTCAGAGCGATCAACGGTCGCTATTCTGTAAACCGAAGAGGGCGATGTTTTGAAGGGACTGGTGCTGCCAGACAGGATTGAACTGTCGACCTCTCCATTACCAATGGAGTGCTCTACCACTGAGCTACGGCAGCATTTGCTGGGATAAGAATCGGCCGCCCGAGGGGCCTACCAAGCGGGCCGATATCTGCCACAGGCCTCCCCACTGTGCAAGCTTGCTAGCCCCGCCAAAGCGAGAAAATGGAGGCGATATCGGGGGTAATACGGCTGTTTTGGCCGGAAACGACCGACTTGCCGTCGATTTTGGTTCCGCTTCCCCCGGCCAACTGGGCAGTTGGCCCGTGCGGCAGATTCGACCCATTTTGAGTTTCGCACGATCGGGACCGCGCGGGCCTCTTGAGCTGCCGCATTCTCTGGGCATGTTATCGCTAACCGCTGTATGGACCCGTGATGGCTGACGAGAACGACAAGAGCGCGAAAGGATCGCGAGAAGACCGCCTGAAATCGGCGCTGCGAGAGAATCTGAAGCGGCGCAAGGCGCAGGCGCGCGAACGCGCCGCAATTACGGACCCCTCGCAAGTCGACGATGGTTCCCTAGATGAGGGGACCGCTGGGAAGACCAGCGGCTGAAATTTTTTGGAGTGCATGTAGTGACAATCGGGCAGGACGATTCACACCCAACCGATCGCGACGCGATGATGTCGCGGTTCACCCGCCCCGAGCAGACTTTCCCGACGCTGACATCCGCCGAGATCGAGCGTATGCAGCATTTCGGCGAGCTCCGTACCTATAAGCATGGCGAGCTGCTGTTCGAGACCGGCAAGCCGGGGCCGGGCATGTTTGTCGTGCTGAAGGGCCATGTCGCCATGACCCAGCGCGACGGGCTGGGGAATATCACCCCCTTGATCGACCAGGGGCCGGGGCAGTTTCTTGCCGAGCTCAGCCAGCTCTCCGGCCGTCCGGCGCTGGTCGACGGCCACGCCGAAGGCGATGTCGAGACGCTGTTGCTGCCGCCGGAGCGGCTGCGCGCATTGCTGGTTGCCGAGGCTGAGCTCGGCGAGCGAATCATGCGCGCGCTGATCCTGCGCCGGGTCAACCTGCTGCAGGCCGGCGTCGGCGGCATCGTGCTGATCGGCCCGTCGCATTCGGCCGGCGTGGTGCGGCTGCAAGGTTTTCTCACCCGCAACGGCCAGCCGCATCACCTGCTCTGTCCCGAGCGTGACCGGGACGCCGCAGAGGTGATCGCGCGCTATTCGCCAAAGCCCGAGGACTGGCCGCTGGTCGTCACATCCGACGGCGCGGTGCTGCGCAATCCCGGCGAGACCGAGCTTGCGCGCGCGATCGGCATGATCGGCGGTCCGCGCAACGACCGCATCTACGATGTCGCGATCGTCGGCTGCGGACCTGCCGGACTCGCTACCGCCGTGTATGCGGCCTCCGAGGGGCTTTCGGTCGCCGTGCTCGACACCCGCGCCTTTGGTGGCCAGGCCGGCGCCAGCGCGCGCATCGAAAACTATCTGGGTTTTCCCACCGGCATCTCCGGTCAGGCGCTCACCGCGCGCGCCTTCAACCAGGCGCAAAAATTCGGCGCCGACATCATGATCCCTGTCACGGTGCAGTCGCTCGATTGTACGCGCAGGGACGGCGCATTTTCCGTGGCGCTCGATGGCAACGATCCGCTGCGCTCGCGCGCGATCGTGGTTGCGAGCGGTGCGCGCTATCGCCGGCCCGACATCGAGAACCTCGAAAAATTCGAGGGACGCGGCGTCTGGTACTGGGCCTCTCCGGTCGAGGCGAAGCTGTGCGCCGGCGAAGAGGTGGCGCTGGTCGGCGCCGGCAATTCGGCGGGGCAGGCGGCCGTGTTCCTGTCGGGACACGCCAAGAAGGTTTTGATGATCATTCGCGGCGGTGGCCTCGGCGCCAGCATGTCGCGCTATCTCATCGAGCGCATCGAGGCGACGCCGAACATCGAGCTGCTGTTCAACACCGAGATCAGCGCACTCGAAGGCGACGAAGCCTCGCTGTTGCGGCGGATCCGCTTGCGGAGCCGGCTGTCGAGCGACGAGGAAACCGCCGACATCCGCAATTTGTTCCTGTTCGTCGGCGCCGATCCCGCCACCGGCTGGCTCGACGGCTGTGGCGTGACGCTCGATCGCGGCGGCTTCGTCGTCACCGGTGCGCAGTCCGAGCTGAACCAGGGCAGGCTGGTGGCGCCGCTGGAGACCTCCGTGCCCGGCGTCTACGCCGTCGGCGACGTCCGCTCCGGCTCGGTCAAGCGCGTCGGCGGCGCCATCGGCGAAGGCGCGCAAGTCGTGGCCTCTCTCCACGGCTATCTCGGCGACGCCGCAAACCCGGCGCTTTAAGCACGATCCGGAAAGGTGTGCAGCGGTTTTCCGAAAAGATCCTGCTCAAACAATAAGTCAAGGACAAGACAAGTAGATGGCAAGTCGATTGTGACTTGCCATCTTGTCGCGTCCCACGGACTATCGCCGCGTCGCGAGGCCAATCGCGCGTGGAAGAACAAAGATTCAACGGGAGGACTAAATGGCCGAACTCGTCGTGCTCTACAAGACGCCCAAAGACTCTGCCGCCTTCGACAAGCATTATGCCGAGACCCACATTCCGCTCGCCAAGAAATTGCCCGGCCTGAAGAAATACGCCGTCAGCACGGGCGCGGTCGGCTCGCCGGCAGGACCGTCGGGCGTCCACCTCGTCGCCATTCTCAGCTTCGACAGCGTGGGCGACATCCAGAAGGCATTTGGTAGCGAAGCGGGCAAGGCGGCAGCCGGCGATGTGCCGAAATTCGCCAGCGGGGGCGCCGACCTCTTGATCTTCGACACCAAGGAAGTGTGATCGCGACGATCGATTCAACTTTCGTCGAAAGCTGCTGTCGTTTGTGACAGCGCTGCAAGAAATTCAGCCATGCGTTTGTCGATTCGCACGATGACGCATGGCTGCGCGCGCATGTGTGATGCCGGCGCAGGTGGCAATCCGATGAGGACCGTAATATCAATCTCTCGATCTCAATGAGAAGAGGAGAGATGCCATGGTTCTCGGGATGAGCCTGCAAGCCTTCACACTGGTCCATGTCATCATCAGCCTGATCGCGATCGTCGTCGGCCTGATCGTGATGTTCGGCCTGCTCGGCTCGAAGCCGATGCCGGGCCTCACCGCGATCTTTCTGCTCTTCACCATCCTGACCAATGCGACTGGCTTCCTGTTTCCGTTCAAGGAGCTGCTGCCCTCGTACATCATCGCCGGCATCTCGTTGGTGCTGCTCGCGATCGCCTGCTTCGCGCTTTACGGCATGAAGCTCAGGGGCGCCTGGCGCCCGATCTACATCGTGACCGCGATGATCTCGCTCTATTTCAACGTCTTCGTGCTGGTGATCCAATCGTTCTTGAAGGTGCCGGCGCTCGCCGCGCTCGCGCCTGCCGTGCCGCCGAATCCACCGGGAGGTCCCGTGTTCGCCGTGGTGCAGGGCCTCGTGCTCGTGTTCTTCGTGCTGGTGACCATCGGCGCATGGCGCCGCTACAGGCCGATGGCGTTTGCCTGATCGCCCGATTGTCATCGCCTTGGGCGGTGCGAGGGCATCGAACTCCGGACATCGCATAACCATCTTCATGTCGCCGGCTCGCGCTTCGCGGCCTCGGAGCGATTTTCACTGAAGGAACCCCACCATGCCCACCATCACCACCAAGGACGGCGTCGAAATCTTTTTCAAGGATTGGGGTTCGGGCCAGCCGATCGTGTTCAGCCATGGCTGGCCCTTGTCGGCGGATGATTGGGACGCGCAGATGATGTTCTTCGTCACCCGCGGCTATCGCGTCGTTGCCCATGACCGCCGCGGCCACGGTCGCTCATCGCAAGTTGGCGACGGCCACGATATGGATCATTACGCCGACGATCTCGCGGCAGTGACCGCGCATCTCGACCTGAAGAATGCCATCCATGTCGGTCATTCCACCGGCGGCGGCGAGGTCGTGCACTACATCGCGCGTCACGGTGAGAGCCGGGTCGCGAAGGCCGCGATCCTCTCCGCGGTGCCGCCGTTGATGCTGAAGACGGAAGCCAATCCCGGCGGTCTGCCCAAGGACGTGTTCGACGGCTTTCAGACGGCACTCGCCGCTGGCCGCTCGGCCTTCTACCGCGACGTCGCCGCCGGTCCGTTCTATGGCTACAACCGTCCCGGCGCAAAGCCGTCGGAAGCGGTGATCCAGAACTGGTGGCGCCAGGGCATGATGGGCGGCGCGAAAGCGCATTACGACGGCATCGTCGCGTTCTCGCAGACCGACTTCACCGAGGATCTGAAGAAGATCAACGTGCCCGTGCTGGTGATGCACGGCGACGACGACCAGATCGTGCCTTACGCCGATTCCGCGCCGCTTTCGGCCAAGCTGCTCAAGAACGGCACCCTGAAGACCTACAAGGGTTTTCCGCACGGCATGCCGACCACGCACGCCGAAACCATCAACGCGGATCTGCTGGCCTTCTTCAAGGGCTGAGCGGATCGCTCACTCCAGGATCGCCCTGATCGCATCGAAGGTTCGTTTGACAAAAGCCTCCGGCTTGTCACGCGTGCCTTCGCTGAGCCAGCTCTCGCCGCCGACGCGCATCGCGCCGGTGGCGATCATGGCGACGAGGCGGGCCTTCAGCCGGTCCGACTTGCGCCCGGAGCGTTGCGCAAGTCCGTCCGCAAGCGCGCGCTCGAGCTTTTCGTATTTGAGCTGATCGCGGGCCTGAAGCGCGGGATTGTCGCGCTTGAGCCGCGACATCGCGGCCGCCTCGGTCGGATCGATCCGCTTGACCGCCGCGGCAATCGCGTTCTCCGCGGCCGTCAGCATGGATTCCTCCGCGGGCCGCGCGAGGATTTCGGCGACCAGTGCGGCGGCCGCATCCTCCTGCCAGGCCGCGACGACGTCCTCTTTGGACGCGAAATAATGAAAGAAGCTCCGCCGCGACATGTCGGCAGCAGTCGCGATATCGTCGATGGTCGTGGCCTCGAAGCCGCGCTCCAGGAACAGCGCCATAGCCGAGCGCTTCAACCGCTCGCGGGTTTGCCGCTGCTTGCGCTGGCGCAGGCCGGTCGCCGGCGATTTCTCTCCGGCATTCAACGGCTTGGGGCGTTTCCCGGTCGGCTTCGAAGCCTTCAAATTATTTCACCTCTTGCAAACTTGCACTCAGTGCACATTTAGACCCGTCGCGGGCCTCATTCCAGCCCTGAACGGAGATATGGCATGACCGATTGGACCACGGCAGACATTCCCTCGCTCAGCGGCAAGACCGTCGTCGTCACCGGGGCCACCGGCGGCCTCGGTTATGAGACGGCGCTGGCGCTGGCGGGCGCCGGAGCCATCGTCATACTCACCGGGCGCAACGACGCAAAGGGGCTGCGGGCGATCGAGGGCATTTGCGCCCAGTTTCCCAACGCCCTGATCGCCTATGAACATCTCGATCTCGCCAACCTGTCGTCGGTCGCCGATTTCGCCCGGCGTTTTGCCGCCAGCAACGACCAACTCGACCTCCTCGTCAACAATGCCGGCGTGATGGCGCTGCCGAACCGGCAGCAGACCGAGGATGGTTTTGAGATGCAGCTCGGCACCAATTATCTCGGCCACTACGCCCTGACGGCGCGCCTGCTGCCGCAGCTGCGCCGCGCAAAGGCTGCGCGCGTCGTCAATCTCTCCAGCCTCGCGCATCGCTCGGGCGCGATCAATTTCGACGATCTGCAGAGCCAGCGGTCCTATCGTCCCTGGCGCGCATACTGCCAGTCCAAGCTCGCAATGCTGATGTTCTCGCTTGAATTGCAGCGGCGCAGCGACGCGGCCGGCTGGGGCTTGCGAAGCGTTGCCGCGCATCCCGGCTACGCGCGCACCGATCTCATTCCGAATGGCCCGGGCGCCGACACCTTGCAGTGGCGGGTGAGCCGGTTGCTGCAGCCCTTGATCAGCCAGTCTGCGGCCGAGGGCGCGCTGCCCACGTTGTTCGCGGCGACTTCGCCAACCGCGGAGCCCGGCGGCTATTACGGCCCGAACTGGTTCTACGAATTGAAGGGTCCACCTGTCGCGGCGCGGATCATGCCGCACGCGAAGGATTTCGCTTCTTCTGCCACGCTGTGGGATGTCTCGGCGACGCTGACCGGTGTATCCTTCGACGAGATCGCAGCCGCCGCATGAGCCGCGATTTGGGTGGGGACGTCCCGATGCGTGTCATCATTTTCGGCGCGACCGGCATGGTCGGGCAGGGTGTGTTGCGTGAGTGCCTGGTCGATGCCGGCGTCGCTCGCGTGCTCGTGGTAGGGCGCAGCCCGACCGGCGTGCGCAACGCAAAGCTGACCGAGATCATCCACGACGATTTCACCAACTATTCGGCGATTGAGGACAAGCTCTCCGGCTTCGATGCCTGCTTCTTCTGCCTCGGCGTTTCCTCGATCGGAATGAGCGAAGACCGCTATCGCCATCTCACCTACGACATCACGCTTGCGGCGGCGACGACGCTGGCGCGGCTCAATCCGCAGATGACCTTCACCTATGTCACCGGCGCCGGCACCGATTCCACCGAGCAAGGCTCGCGCATGTGGGCGCGCGTCAAGGGCAAGACCGAGAACGATCTGTTCAAGCTGCCGTTCAAAGCCGCCTACATGTTCCGGCCCGGCGCGATCCAGCCGCTGCACGGGATCCGTTCGAAGACGGCCTGGGTACAGGCGGTCTACGACGTGACCTGGCCGCTGTGGTCGGTGCTGCGCCGGATTTCGCCCGGGCTCGTCACCTCGACCGAGCAGATGGGCCGCGCCATGATCCATGTCGCCCGGGTCGGCTATCCCAGACGCGTGCTGGAGATGGAGGATATCAATAGCGTCTAGTCCGCGCGGCCGCTAGTTTGCACGGAAATTTCGGTCGCCCTGCGCGTTGAGCCGTCTCAACCCTCGAGGAGAAGTGTCGGTGATGTCTCCCCAGCTCAAACTGATCGCGCTCGATGCCGACGATCTCGCCGTGATCTCGACCCATGTGCAGGATGCTCGCGTCCAGCCTTCCGACATCATCTGGCGGCAGGGCGAGAAACGCCTGGTGGTCGGGCTGAGCCGGCTGGACTGGGAGCAGACGCTGGCGGGCGAGACCGAGCAGCGCCGGCTGGTGTCAGCGCTCCGCTTCGACCGCGTGCTCGCCTGCAAGTCGCGCAATATCGACCTTGCGACACCTGAGGCGGTCATGGACCTCGTCGGCATCGAGTTTCATCCCCGGGACGGCCGCGATGAGGAGCCCGGCGGCAGCGCGCTGCTGCTGTTCGCCCAGGGCGGCGCCATCCGTCTCGACGTCGAATGCCTGGAATGCGAGCTGACGGATCTCGGGGCGGACGAATTGGGAACGGGGCTGGGGATCGAGGAGGAGGGGTGAGGTTGCCTGTATACCAGCCGAACCGGCTCGGACCCTCGCCGGAACGGTAGATTTCCAAGGGGACGCCCAAGGGTTGACGCAGCTTCCCCGCCGCGCCATTGAGCAGGGGGCCGGTGAGCCAGACTGCGCCCCCTCAACCAGCAGAAGCCAAGCCCAAAATGCCCGTTCGCCTCGACCGCAGCAGCGCCGATTTTGACCAGCGATTCGTGGCCTTCCTGGCTGCCAAGCGCGAGGCCTCGGCCGATGTCGAGGCCGCCGCGCGCACCATCGTCGACGACGTCGCCAAGCGCGGCGATGCCGCCTTGCTCGAGGCCACGGCGAAGTTCGACCGGCTGACCCTGGACGCGTCCGGCCTGCGCGTCTCGGCCGCCGAGATCGAAGCCGCGAAAAAGGCCTGCGATGCCGCGACGCTGGACGCGTTGAAACTCGCGCGCGACCGTATCGAGACTTACCATCGCCGCCAGTTGCCGAAGGACGAGCGCTTCACCGATCCGCTCGGGGTCGAGCTCGGCTGGCGTTACACCGCAATCGAATCCGCCGGCCTCTACGTGCCTGGCGGCACCGCGGCCTATCCGTCCTCGGTGCTGATGAACGCGGTACCGGCCAAGGTCGCGGGCGTCTCGCGCCTGGTGATGGTGGTGCCGTCGCCCGACGGCAAGCTCAATCCGCTGGTGCTGGCGGCAGCCCATCTCGGCGGCGTCAGTGAGATCTACCGCGTCGGCGGCGCGCAGGCTGTGGCCGCGCTGGCCTATGGCACCGCGACGATCGCGCCAGTCGTCAAGATCGTCGGCCCCGGCAATGCCTATGTCGCCGCCGCAAAACGGCTGGTGTTCGGCAAGGTCGGCATCGACATGATCGCGGGCCCCTCGGAGGTGCTGGTGATCGCCGACGACACCGGCAATGCCGACTGGATCGCCGCCGATCTGTTGGCGCAGGCCGAGCACGATGCCAGCGCGCAATCGATCCTGATCACGGACTCGGCGCGGCTCGCCGCCGATGTCGAGAAGGCGGTCGAAGCGCAGTTGAAGACGCTGCCGCGCGCCGCGATTGCCGGCAAATCCTGGGCCGATTTCGGCGCCATCATCATGGTGAAGTCTCTCGCTGACGCCATCCCGCTCGCGGACGCCATCGCCGCCGAGCATCTGGAGATCATGACTGATGATCCCGATGCGCTCGCCGCAAAAATCCGCAACGCCGGCGCTGTCTTTCTCGGTGCGCATACGCCGGAGGCGATCGGCGATTATGTCGGCGGCTCCAACCACGTGTTGCCGACGGCGCGCTCGGCGCGATTCTCCTCAGGGCTCGGGGTCGCCGATTTCATGAAGCGGACCTCTATCCTGAAATGCGGCCCGGACCAGCTGCGTGCGCTGGGACCGGCCGCGATGACGCTCGGACAAGCGGAGGGGCTCGACGCCCATTCGCGCTCGATTGGATTGCGCCTCAATCTGTCATGACAAAGCCGCCCGAACAGGACGACTCGACCAATCGCATCGTCGCGGTGACCCTCGACGAGGAATCGATCGGCCGTTCCGGGCCCGACATCGAGCACGAGCGCGCGATCGCGATCTACGATCTGATCGAGCAGAACCTGTTCGCGCCCGATGGCGCCGAAGGGAAAGGCCCGTTCACGCTGCATATCGGCATCACCGGCAACCGGTTGATGTTCGACATCCGCCGCGAGGACGCGACGCCGGTGGTCGTGCATCTGCTGTCGCTCGGACCGTTCCGGGGGATCGTGAAGGACTATTTCATGATCTGCGACAGCTATTATCAGGCGATCCGGACGGCGACGCCGGACAAGATCGAGGCCATCGACATGGGCCGCCGCGGCATCCATGACGAGGGATCGCGCACGCTGCAGGAGCGGCTGAAGGGCAAGGTGCGGATCGATTTCGAGACCTCGCGCCGGCTGTTCACGCTCATCACCGTTCTTCATTGGAAGGGTTAGGGCATGGCCCGGAAAAGTGTGCAGCGGTTTTCCGACAAGGCCATGCCCTCTATCAAAGAAGGCTAGGCGGCGATGGCGGGTCCGCCACGCGCACGCGATCCGCAATCGGTGCTGTTCGCCTGCGCGATGAACAGCGTGCGCTCGCCGATGGCCGCGAGCCTGTTGCAGCACATGTTTCCGCATGGCCTCTACGTGAAGTCGGCCGGCGCGAGAAAAGGCGAGCTCGATCCCTTTGCGGTCGCGGTGATGGACGAGCTGGGGCAAGACATCTCCACCCACAAGCCGCAGACCTTCGAGGAGCTGGAGGACTGGGAGGGGCTGAATTTCGACCTCATCATTACGCTGTCGCCCGAGGCGCACCACAAGGCGCTGGAGCTGACGCGCACGCTCGCCGCCGACGTCGAGTACTGGCCGACGCACGATCCGACCACGATGGAGGGCAGCCGCGACCAGAAGCTCGCCGCCTATCGCGAGGTCTGCGACCAGCTCCTGATGCGGATCCGCCGGCGTTTCGCCAAGGTCGGCGCGGCGAACGGGTAGTGTCGGGCAGGCGTAACACCCGCGTCACAGATGAAGGGCACACGCATGTCGGACACCTCGAATCAGCAAAGTCCGGGTTCCCGGGTTGTGAAATCAGCCCCCGTCCGATAGGTTCCGCGCGCAATTCACCCCCTGCTTCATCCCAAACATCACCTGATGCTCGGCCGCCCCAAATTCGTTCTTGCCTCCGGTTCGCCGCGGCGCCTGTCGCTGCTCAACCAGGCCGGCATCGACCCGGACGCGCTCCGGCCGGCCGACGTCGACGAGACGCCGAAGCGGGGAGAGCTGCCGCGCGCCTGCGCCAATCGCCTCGCCCGCGCCAAGGCCGATGCGGCGCTGAAATCAGTCCAGCTCGACGACGAGCTGCGCGGCGCCTTCATCCTGTCCGCCGATACAGTGGTGGCCGTCGGACGCCGCATCCTGCCCAAGGCCAATCTGGTGGACGAGGCCGCGCAGTGCCTGCGGCTGCTGTCGGGCCGCAACCACCGCGTCTACACCGCGATCTGCCTCGTCACGCCGCGCGAGGCTTTCCGCCAGCGCCTGGTCGAGACCCGCGTCCGCTTCAAGCGCCTGTCGGAAGACGACATCCAGGCCTATATCGGCTCCGGCGAATGGCGCGGCAAAGCCGGCGGCTATGCCGTGCAGGGCATCGCCGGCTCGTTCGTGGTGAAGATGGTGGGGTCCTACTCCAACGTGGTCGGCCTGCCGCTCTACGAGACCACCACGCTGCTCGGCGGCGAAGGCTTTCCGATCCGCTTCGGCTGGCTCAACGCCACCGCCGTCTGACCGCGGCCCGACAAAGAGCTCGAAAACAACCCCATGCACAGTAGATCGGCCCTTGGTGGGATTGAGGAATTTGTGCGCTGTGCGCTCGCTTGAGGCGAGGCGGCCAAACCCATCCCATCGCCCGCGATGCAGTGGTACAAGCCCTCATGGACGACCACGTCAAAAAGCCCGCCGGGCCCCTCAAGACCTGCCCGATCTGCGGCAAGCCGCAGGCGCAGGCCACCCTTCCGTTCTGCTCCTCGCGCTGCCGCGACGTCGATCTGAACCGCTGGCTGAAAGGCTCCTACGTCATCCCCGGCCGCGATGACGAAGCTGACGGCGAAGAATAATTAATAATATCAATATCTTGTGTGGAAGCCCGATGCGCCGCGCGCCAGCCGCGGCAAGTCCGCCCGACCTTGTACACAGCCGGGCCGCGCCCGGCGAAGCCACTTGGCGAAGCCGGGTGGACAGGCCGCTTCCAGCCCACTATAAACCGCCCGCTCGATGGGCTTTGGCCCCTCTTTGGAGCACGCCCAGGTAGCTCAGTTGGTAGAGCATGCGACTGAAAATCGCAGTGTCGGTGGTTCGATTCCGCCCCTGGGCACCATCCACCTCAGTGTCAGGTTAGATAAGCTGGCTCGCGTTGTTTGCCCGGGACCGCAGCTAGCCGCCGAGCGCGGCGAGGGCAGGGCTTAGCGGCAAATAGAGGCGAGCGCTCCGTTCAGCACTTCGTCATGCTTTGCGACGCGCGCCGAAACGTTCATCGTCGTAATCCCCGAAAGACGGGGCAGTGGATTTCGTGCCTGATGGCGGAGACGCACGCGGCGGAGATGCACCTTCGCTTCGGTCAGACCCAGTTCTCAGCTCTGATCCCCGGCATGCGGCTGAACTCACGCATGTTGTTGGTCACGACGATCAGCCCCTCGCTGCGGGCATGACCGCCGATCTGCATGTCGTGCGGGCCGCAAGGAGTTCCCGAGCTCTCCAGCTCCGCCCGAACCTGCCCGTAATGCGCAGCAGCTTTAGCTTCGAACGGCAACACTTCGAGACGCGCTGTGAAATGTTCGATGGCCGTCAGGTTCTCGGGGCGACGTGCTGACTTCTCCGCACCATAGTGCAACTCGCCGAGCGAGATGCTCGAGATACAAAGTTGCTCGGCCAGTGAATTGAATTTCTCACGCAGGTCCAACGGATAATTCTTCATCACATGGATGCAGATGTTGGTGTCGAGCATGTACGTCAGCATCACAGCGGCTCTCGTTCCTCCGCCTGCGGCTGCTCGCGCTCGGCCATGAAGTCGTCACTTGCGCGCGGACCGGTCTGAAACAGGTCGTCCCACCGTTTACCTTGCGGCACGATCACTCGGCTGCGACCGATCTTCAAAATATCGACCTGATGCACGTCCTCCGGAAAGGCGACGGCCTTGGGCAGTCGCACGGCTTGGCTGCGGTTGCTGGTAAACACCGTCGAGCGTGTCATGGCGGCCTCATGTATATCCAATTGGGATATACATAGCTTAGCCATTGTATTTCGCAAGGAGGTCCTGGTGGCGAGTTGGATCCGTGGACGTGAAAACCTGTGATTTGCCGTCTGGAGCAGAGATTTCGAGCCCATGCCGACATCCCTCAGGTCGCTTCTCGGCTGGAACGCGGGCCTTGGATGTCGGCCGCACATCAGGGCCGCACCTCGCCGCTGCGCGACAGCGACACAAGCAGGGCGCCCGCCGCTGTCGCCGCCGCGAGATAACCAACGGCGCCGAACGGGCCGAAGCCGTCGACCAGAATGCCGCCAACGACTGCGCCGACCGTGATCGCGACCTGGAAGGCCGATACAAGCAGGCCACCGGCAGATTCGGCTTCGTCCGATGCGACCCGCACCATCCAAGTCTGGAAGCCAACCGGGAGCACGCCGAAGGCAAAGCCCCAGAGGCCAACCGCGATGCCCGAGACAAGGCCCGAGCTGCCAAAAACAAGAAGCACCAGCGCGAGCACGGCGATGGCTGCAGATCCGGTGACGATCGCGACCTTCGCGCTGCGGACGACAAGCGTGCCGCCCGCGAAATTGCCGAGGAAGCCGCCCACACCATAAGCCAGCAGGACGAGTGAAATCGTCGTGACCGGAAGCTTCGGCACTTGCTCGAGGAAATGGCGGACGTAAGTGAAACCGGCGAAATGGCCCGAGATACTGATGGCGACTGCGATCATCACGAGCCGGACGCTTGGCCGACGCATCAACACAAAAAGCGTACGCACATCCGGTGACGTGAGCGGCGGCAAGCGCGGCAGCGTCAGCATCTGAAAGACCAGCACGACGGCGCCGACCACAGCCGCAAGCAAGAACACGTTCCGCCACCCCCAGAGATCGCCAAGATATGCCCCGATCGGCGCAGCGCTGACTGTGGCAATCGATACTCCGCTGAAGATCAGTGAGATCGCGCGCGGCAGCGCGTCCGCCGGGACAAGCCGCATCGCGGTGGCCGTTGCCATCGCCCAAAAGCCGCTGAGACTGATGCCGAGCAACATGCGGGCGAACAAAAGTATCGTCAGGTTGCTTGCGGTCGCCGACAGCAGATTGGATACGATCAACAGCACCGTCAGCGACCACAGGACGATTCGGCGATCCATGGCGCGTGTCACGATGGCTGTTGCAAGCCCGGCGACGATCCCGACAAGCGACGTCGCCGTCACCACCTGCCCGGCGGCGCCGACCGAGACACCGAGATCGGCGGCGATCGGCGTAAGCAGGCTGGCAGGCAGGAACTCGGCCGTGACCTGGCTGAACGCGCCCAGCATCAAGGAGACGACAGCCGCCCACGCCGATGCAGTCGGCGCATTGGTTATTGGAGAAACATCGTCAGCAAGTGCGGCATTGGCGGAATCGGGCATGATCGTCTCCAGAGGGAACGCCATAGATGGACGTGACCGTTTGGAGTTTCCATGCTAGGAAACCCGCAATGCTTGATAATTCGTCCAAAGATACCGCAGCGCACCCCCTCACTGAGATGCTCCGGGGACTGAAGCTCGAAGGTGTCGATTACGCGCGCTGCCGCATGACGGCCCCGTGGGGGCTGTTATTTCCGGCGCAGTCAAAGGCCCAATTCCACTTCGTCGCGGGACGAGGCTGCTGGCTGCGAGCTCCCGGCGGCAATTGGGTCGCCCTTGAAGAGGGTGATGCGGTCTTGCTGCCGCGCGGCGCGGAACACGCATTGGCGAGTTCGCCTGATGCCTTTCCCGCACCCGTGGAGCATTGCCGCTTCGAGCCGGTGTGCTGCGGCATCCGCGACACCTGCAGCGACGGCAATCGCGATGGCGAAGAAACCGTGCTGTTCGGTGCCGGCATGACCTTCAACCTCGACAGCCAGCATCCCCTGCTTCTGATGATGCCCGAGCTGATGCAGATGCACGAACTCGCCACCGACGAGCCCGCCATCCCGCATTTGCTCGAGGCCATGACCGCCGAACTCGCGCTGGATCGCGTCGGTGCGGGTGGAATGCTGACGCGTCTGGCCGATGTCGTTGCCGCGGCGCTGATTCGCAACTGGGTGGAGAAAGGCTGCGGCTCCGAAGGTTGGGTCGCGGCAGCGCGCGACCCGGGTATCGGGCGGGTTCTCGCCGCGATCCATCGCGATCCGACCCGGGATTGGACGGTCGAGGCGCTGGCGGACGTCATGCATGCGTCTCGCTCGGCATTTGCGCTGCGCTTCGCCAATGTGGTCGGCCAAACACCTGCCCGTTACGTGGCGCAGTTGCGGATGCAGGAAGCAAAGCAGTGGCTACTTCGCGACCGCTTGAAGATCGCGGTCGTCGCACGCCGGCTTGGATATGAATCGGAAGCAGCGTTCAGTCGTGCCTTCAAGCGCATCATCGGCGCGCCGCCAAGCTATTTTCGCGCTGCAACGATTGCGGCTGACCACGGGGAACGGCCGGGTCCGACAGATCGTCCATCTGACAATTGAATGCGATCCGCGCTCCGCTTTCCTTCAGGATACGGAGTTCTCGTCGGCGAACCGAGGAACGACATTCCTCTTGGGGAATTGGAATAGTGGTCTGTGGCACGATACTAGTTTCGCGCCATCCACCCGGAACGGCCCATCGTCGAACGCGCGTTCGGAGTTGGGCCGGTTTTCGTTCTTGCCGTCGTCACGCGTCGCCCTTGGACCTAAGCCACTGACTCATCTGCACCGCGGCTTCCGTTTGCGCGGCACGGCTCAGGGTCTCTTCACGCGCGATACCGTCAGGAAGCGCGATTGCTTCCTGACGCAATCGCATAGCCTGTTCTATCAGGCGCTCTTCGAGGGATTGGTTCTGTTTGAAACGACGTCGCGGCATTGGCTCCGGCCTCCATTCGAGTGGGGCGGGAGCACAATCGGCTCTCAGTCACCGATAGCTACCGAGAGCGGCGCGGCGATGAGATCAAGGTGGGTGCTTCAGTCAGCAAATGTAAGTGCACAGGCGTCAACGGATCAAAATAAGCAAGTTCCAAAATTCAATCAGGCCGCCGATGCCGGCGAGGGCCGACCAGCGATCGATACAAAGTGACCCCAGTCCGGGGCTAGAACCGGGGCCACCCTGGAGGTGGAGCGCAGCGCGAGGGGCGGCCTCGCTGGCGTCCCGCTGAGAGCCCAGCACACTCCGGATCACCACCGCTGTCCAACATTGCTCAGTGCCATTTAAAGGGGCAGCGCAAGCCGCGGCGGCATGGTCCACCCCTAAATTTCCCAGGGCTGCCAGTGCGTGCCGCGAACCAAAGCGGGCCTTACTCCTTTTCGACCTCTATTCGCAGGCAATGTTCGCAGCGGAAGACCGAGGTCTTGCGGCGCAGTCCCATCGCTCCCAACGTGCTGACGTGGGTCATGGTGCGACGGCACACTTCGCAAGGCCGCTCTGGTCGTTTGGCCTCGGATGTGTCCATGGGCAATGATCGGCGGTGCGGGATCGGGCCCGGACAATGAAATGCGCCGGTGGTGGCACAAATTGCATGACCCCGTTCTGCGGTCTGAGCAAAATTGCTCACCCCAGACCTACGGACGCCCGCGCATCGATCATCATTCGGGCGACGGTGAGGGCGCGCCAAGGGGGTGCAGTCCAGTGCACTCAATGCACGCACATTTAGAGTACCGCTTGGTGTCTGGCACGAATCTATTAGCCTGGGCCAAGGGTTGGTAAATCGCGCGGATAGGGGGCTCACGTGTCGAACGCACTGCTGCAAATAAACGCATACCTTAGAGCACCCTTGGCCTTCGAAATCGAGGAGCCGGGGTCTTCGCAGACAACTCCGTTTCCTAATCTTGGACATCCTCGCGCACGGTTTGACCAAATCTTCTCGGTGCCGGTGAGCAATGGGCTTCACTTCAACGTCTGCCCTTTCGTTGACGAAGGAGAATGGCAAGCGTTGGGAGTCGGTGGCGCGCCTGTTAGAGGTGTAGTCTATTTCTCCGGAGACATGAGCAATCACGATCAAATCGTAAGGGGTTTGGAAGTCCATCTGGAGGAGCTAGTCGATCAGCTTAGCATCTTGTGGGACTTTCCCGTCACCGCCTATCGACTTGAGATCATAGACGTGACTAAACCGATTACTATCGGCGATGTCAGAAAGTTTGTGAATTATACGAACTACGCAACGCCCAAACTTCAATCGTCTGATTTTCATACTTCCAGTGCGATCGATTGGAGCACTCTCGTGCGGTATGACACTCTCGCAGAACCTGTGCGGGCGGCGATGAGATGGTATCGAATGGGCCTTGAAGAAAGCGCAGACGTTCAGCGCTTTGCTTGTTTTTGGATCGCGCTAGAAATTCTTGTTCAGCACGGGCAAGAGGCGGTGAGCCTTTTCTACAAGGCTCCATGCGGCCACGAGATTCAGAGCTGCCCTGTTTGCAGCAAGCCGACTAGCCGCAATGTCGGTGGTCAGCAGATAATCAATTTCTTGGCGGAGAGGGCAGGCGTTGCTAGGAATGTCGCCAAGGCTTTGTGGAAAACCCGCCAGATGTTTCATGGCGCCAATCGGCTTGTGGCAAGCGATTTGACGCTGATTCCGCAAAGGCTCGGCGAGCTTTGGACCGCCGTCCGAGAAATTCTTGTGGCTAAAACTGGGGGGAAGCTGACAGCTCCGCCTGCGCCACCCATCGCAACTAGCGCTATTATTATGATGGGCACGCGCGAGGTGAAAGCAATGGACCTAGACGAAAGCTACCGCACATTTCCTCCAGTAACCCGGCTACTTCAGTTTGCTGAGATGCGGCGGTTTTCGCCTGCGGCGGGAGCTTCCGGCATTGTTCAAAACTCTTAGAGCACCGAATTGCTGGCCTTTAGGCTGGTGACCCCGCCTCAGCGTCCCATGTTTGAGGCTCTTCAACTTGGGCATGATCGGCTCAGTCCATCTTTGTAACAGGGCTGGTAAACATTCTCATCCCGCGCCAGAAATTCCTATTGTATTTCAATGGCAAAGTCGTCGGGCAGCGCAATCCGCCCCTGGGCACCATTTCCCTTACGGTCCAGGCAGGCGACATCTCAAAGATATGTCTCTAGCCTCCGCGCCCCGCCTTCTTTCCACGCCCCAGCGCGAACTGCCCCACCGGCCCCTCAACGTAAAACTCGAGCCCCGTCATCTTCGCAAACAGATCGATATTGCCGGTGCCGATGGCACAGCCACCGAGCCCCATGTCGGTCGCCGCCAGGTAGAACGTCTGGATCAGGCAGCCAGTGTCTTTCAGGATCAGCGAATAGGCGATCGAGGAGTATTTCCAGGAGATCCGCCCGAACCGCGCGGCGATGGTGATCAGGATTTGCGGCGGGCCGGATGCGTCCATGGCGAATTCGGCGGCCATCGCGAGTGCCTGGAGTTGCTGGGCGGAGGTATCGATCGCGAACAGGGCGTGGGTGCCGGCGTCGTAGTGATAGAGCCCGCGCGCAAGCCCCTCGCAGTTCGAGACCGTCAGGTACAACTCCAGCTCATAGGCGCTGCCGGCGGCCGGATACGGCCTCGAGCTGTAGGTGACTTCCGGACCATGATCGACATCTGCGCCGCTCTTCCATTCCGACAGCACGCGGGCGGTGGTGTCTAGAAACTGCGCGAGCTCGGCGAGCGTGACCGGATGCTGGTCGTCGAAATCCCGTGTCGAATGGCGCTCGCGTAGCAGTTTTGCGAAGGGTGACGCCGGGTGCTCTGGCGTGGCGAATTTGCGCAGCGAGATTGTCTTGCCGGGCCAGGGCGGGCGCACGGCGGGCAGCGGCGGAATAGCCCCCGCATGCGCGTACGTGCCGCCCACGGGATTGGCATGCCGGCCCTCCGTGCTTCGCGTGTGAAATACGAAATCGTGGAAATCCCAGAGAGCGAGATTGCGGTCGCCTTCGTCGAGGCGAAGGCTGTCTCCGTCTTTCGCATCGCGCTTGATCAGCATCTCGCTGTCGAGCAGCAATCCGAGAAGATCGAGGTTCAGGGAAGGCGCTTGCTTGCGAAGCTTGCCGATCTTTTGCGGCTGCGACAGCGTCGCAAGCGTGGCGGCGATGACGGGATCGCAAATCCGGAACAGCGCGCCGGCGCGCGGCGATTCCAGCACCATCTCGTTGCCGCGGCGGCGCAGATAGGCGAAGCGCGACAACACGATCGTATCGCTGCTCGCTAGCTTTGCGCGTTGCGGCCAGTAGTCGGCAATCTGTGGTTCGATCACCACCAAATCTTGCTCGTCACGGTGAGAGAATAGCCGATAGTCGAGCAGCCCGTGCTGCGCCAGCCGCCGCACCAGAGCATGGAGCTGCCGCGCGAGGACGCTCTTGCCGGCGAGGGAGGCCAGCGGCAGGCCGGTGGCGAGATGCCCCGCGCGCGCGATTGCAGCTGGACTGAATTGTCCCAGGCTGACCGAAGTGTCGTTCGAGACCGCGGCAATGCTTCCGTCGGCCTGCATGTGAAGGGAGAAGCGGCCGTTCAGTCGGGCGGCGATGATGGGCGCGATTGTCCTGCTCGGTTTTTTCCGGGGAGCGCGCAACGAGACCAGCCTTCAGGTGTGTGGCAGGAACGGAGTGAGTTCGCTTTCCAGTCGCGGGCGGTCCAGCAGCCCAAGTTTTACCGGGACGTCGTAAAGCCGGCCGGGCCCGAAGCGGCGATAGAAATGCCGCAAGCCCGGGACGAGCACCCTGACGACGGGGACCTCGACGTCGGGGCGGGTCTGGTCGAGCACGAGGAAATCGTAACCTGCGCGAGTTGTGATCTCGACGCAGGCATTGACCTGGTCGCGCGTGTTGTCCGCAACTGTGAGGCCAGGCGCCGGCGGGATAATCGGATTGTCGCTGGGGATCAGGAACGGATAATCGTCCAGCCGCAGCGGCGTGACACCGTCGAGCGACGACTTCTCGCCGCTTCCACCGCCCATCATCCCGATCGACATGAACTGGGTCAGCTCGGTGAGCGAACGCAAAAGTGCGATGCGGCGATCGAAATGCGAACCGGACCCGAACTCGATGTTCTCGTGCCCGTTCTGCATCCAGTGCATGATCGCGACATAGGAGGGAATGCCGAGATCGCTGGTGATGTCGAGCACCCAGAGCCGGCGCCCCGCATCTGCAAACTGGCTCTGGAGATCCCGCACATAGGAATCCTCGAATTGGGTAAGATCGAGTTCGGCACGCTGCACGCGGTTGTACCACCAGATCGCGTAGGCATCGCGCTCGACCAGTTCGAGGAAGCCTTGAACGATGGCCTCCTCGCTTGTGTTGCCGGCCGCGCATCCGTTCGAATCGGTGTGGAAGCCGCCATAGAAGAAATACAGCAGGCCGGTCGGAAGATATTTGAAGCGCTTGTCGCGCAACGACCAGACCGGGGACCACTCGGTTTTGGTCGCGGGATCGAACGGCTCGGGAACCGGATGTGAATCGTCCGGCAGCGGGACATGCCTGTTTTGAAACTGCATGTCGCTGAAGAACTGGATGTCGTTGGGAAGAAACGCGTCACCGGGCGCAAAATCGGCAAAGCGGCGCGTCGTCCTGATCTCGTCGCCCTGGAAAATACCCGAATAGCGCTCGATCGACTCCATCAGCGCGCTGGCCTCGCCCTGCTCGGCCGTGGAGCCCTTGCCGAAGCTGCCGCCGCTCAGGCCGGACCTGAGCTGGTCGATGTTCCAGGCCGGCGCAGAGAAATTGTGGTGCGCGAAAAAATTGGTGTTCATCGGCAGATCGGCCTCGATCCGCTCGAGCCGCGACACCACGCCGGTCAGCGGGCTGACGTGCTTGCGATACCGCGCCACGGTGGCTCGCGACGTCACGGTGCGGTAGCCGCCGCTGGTCATGACGAGCTTTCTGCCTTCGGCAAGTTCGATCGGCATTGCCGCCCGTCGCGGATTCCTGAGCTTCTTGCTGCCGCAGATCGCGCATTGTGGGCGCTTCGCGACGTAGTGCTTGGCGATCACAGCCCCGGTCAGGTCGAAGCTTGCGATGTGATCGCTGAGATCGGTGCGGAACCCGGAGGCGATCGCCTTGGCGATTTCAACGGCCGCGAAGTGGATCGCGGTCTCGCCCACGGTGTCGCTGACCAGCGGCGATATCGCAACCGCTTGCGCCGCGCCGCGGTCGAGGAAGCCCTTGATCTCGCGGTTGCGGATCATGCGATCGTGCAGGCAGGTCCAGCAGGCGCTCTCGCCCGGCTTGAACACAGGTCCCACCAGCGGAAACACGCCGGACGGCTGCACCAGCAGCCAGGGCGTCCCGTCGGCGACGCGCTTCCCGTTCACCTCAGCGAGCTGCCGTTCGAGATAGTCGTTCACGAGCGTGACGACGAGCCTGGGCGATCGCCTGGTGATGTGAACCCCGAGCTTGCCCAACGCCGCGCTCAGTTCGCCCGCGCCTTTGACGTCGATCGATTCAACCCGCACAGGCCAATTGCGCAGGTTCTCTTCGGCGAGCTCCGGAGGCAGGCCGAGGCTTGCCCAATAACCAGCAACGGCGCCTGTGGATGCCTGCGATGCTCCGCTGACGACGTAGCGGCGTTCCAGCAGCCGCCTGATCGCTTCCTCGATCTCGGTTGTGGGAAAACGCTTCGAGAGCTGGCGGATGATCTCCGGCGCGGTCTTGCCGTTCTTTCCGATCGCGCCTGCCAACGCGCAATAGAGATCGCCGTGCAGGAAGAACTTGCGGCTCTCGGAGTAGAGACAGACCGCATTGGGAGGCAGCAGATAGGCGGTGAAGTTTGGCGCGAATCGCAAGATGTCCTTGCGGGTCTGCTTCGCAGCGCTGCTCTTTCGCTTGACTGTCATCGGCTCAGCACGTGTATCCTCGACCGGCGTTCTTCGATAGGTTGGAACACACTCGCTCGCCATCGGCAAGCCGAGGAGCCGGGCGAAACGAACCCTGCGGCGGACAACAACAAATCGGCCGGGTCGCTAGCGAACCCGGCCAATGAAATTGCGACCCGTCGATGTCTGGTCAAGAAGCGCCAGCGCCTAGCACCAGCGGCAGCGGCCCCACGATGCGCAGCACCCTGTGCATGCCACCGGCACAACGACGCCGCAGCCAATGCCAACGCCGCAGCGGCAGGATCTGCAGCCTGCGCAGCCTCGGCAGCCAGCGCAGCCTCTGGCCGCGCAGCCACGGCAACCGCCACAGCCATGGCCGCAGCCACCGCATCCGCGCGCGAGCAGCACGCCGCTGAAGGTCTTTTCATCGCCGGCGAGGTGGAAGGTGGCGAGGTTGACGTCGGCGAGTTCTTCCTCGCTGAGCGCGTTGAACTGGCCGGGCGAAAAATTCAATCGTTGTTGCGGCTCGTCTGCCGGCAGCGCGGACGCCATCGCGCTTCCCGCCATCGAAAAAGTCAGTCCGGCGAATCCGAGCGCCGGGACTGCAGCTTTGGTCATTCGCTTCTTTTTCGAAGCTTGCTTCGCGCGCTGCATGGCCGCATCCTCCATGGTCGAAAGAACGATCTTCTCCAATCATCGTACGCCGGGCAATCAAAGCGGGCAAGATTCACGTGAACACGAAATGTAATGGCGCTCGTTCAGACTACATTCATCTTCATGAATGGCGTTGCCGCAAATTCCTGTCCAGATTCCTGTCCAGATTCCTGTCGATGTCACCGGGCTGCGGCGCATGATGCAGTGCGCAATCGTCGGTCCGTCCGAACGGGGACACTAGCTTGGTCGATCAACCCGGATGCTTCGTTTGGTATGAGCTTCTGACGACGGATATGCCGTCGGCCGCTGCTTTCTACGCCGGGGTGGTCGGCTGGGCTGTGAAAGACGGGTCGAGCCCGGACCTGGCTTACACGCTGCTGACTGCAGGCGACGCTCCGGTCGTCGGGCTCATGGATCTCCCCGAAGAAGGGGTGCGAATGGGAGCAACGCCGAGATGGCTCGGCTACGTCGCCGTCGATGACATGGATGCGCGGGTCGCGCAGATCCACAGGCTTGGGGGCGCGATCCTGATTTCGCCGACCGACAGCAATATCGGCCGCATTGCGGTGGTCGCCGATCCGCAAGGCGCGAATTTTGCGCTGGTCACCGGACTGGCATATGGCCAATCGCAACAGAGCGGGTTGGACCAGCCCGGGCGCGTCGGCTGGCACGAGTTGCTGGCTGAAGACCGAAGCAAGGTCTTTCCGTTCTACGGCAAGCTTCTCGGCTGGCAACAGGCCTCCACCGAGGCCGACCCGGCAAGCGTGTATGAATTGTTTTCGGCGGCCGGGCAGACGATCGGCGGCATGCTCACCAAGCTTCCCAGCGTACCGCAGGCGTGCTGGCTCCATTACTTCAATGTTGACGACGTCGGCGCGGCGGCCCGGCGGGTCGATGCCGGCGGGGGCCGGGTTCTTCAGGAGCCGATCGCTTTGCCCGATGGTTGGTGGATCGTGCGATGCGTCGATCCTCAGGGCGCTCTGTTTGCGCTGCAGGGGGCGTGGGATCAGAAGGGGATCAAGCGATCCTCGACCTCAGAAGTCACATGGTCCGCCAAATGGGGTGACATTGCTTCAAAGGGCAGGATGGTGGTTGACAAGACGAAGCGCTAGGAACCGGATCGCGCGCAACCTTCTGGCACCCCACTTGCTCAGTCAGGGCCAAAGCCAGGCCTCAGCAGGGAGGCCGTTTCAGGTTGAGGCAAGTGATGCAGGAAGTGTCCCGTTCTGGTGCTGGAGAGCTCCGGCTCGACGCGTTGATCGCCGATTTGTGGTGGCGCGTCCGGCTGCTCAACACCGACATTCTCGAAGAAGAGGCCCGCGCCGGGGTGTTCGACGCGCGAGAGCCGACCTATCCGGTGCTCGCGGCGAACCTTCGCGCGCGACGCGACAATCTGGTCGCGACGATCGGCGTGCTCGAGCAGCGTGCGGGATCGACGTCCGAGGCGGCTTGAGAGCGGTCTTTCGCCTCACACCGGAAACGTCAGCGACTTCGCCAGCCTGACCAGATCGACCTGGCGGCGGCAGCCTGTCTTCTCGAACACATGAAGCAGATGGCTCTTCACGGTGGCGATGGACACGCCGAGCAGCCCCGAGATCGCGTCGCGGGTATGGCCCTCGCAGATCAGCTCGAAGATCCGAATTTCGGCCGGCGTCAGATCGTAGAGCTGGTTGAGGGCGACGTGCGACATCTGCGGCGGTCCGGAGGCCGACGCCACGAACAGGGCTGCGGCGGCGCGCTGGATCAGGCCGGCGCGCATGTGGCCGCGTCGCAGCGGCAGAACGTGGATGACGAGCGGGTCGCCGCTTCCGCGAAGGATCGGGATGCCGATGCCTTTCTGGCCGAGCGCCGCCTCGTCCTTCGCAGCTTGCGCGATGGCCGATTGCAACGAGGTGGTCGTCGTCGCCGACTGAACCGCGATGCGGCCATGTCGGGTCAGAATCGGATCGCCGACGTCGAGCATCGCGGTGGCGGCGGCGTTGGTGTGAACGATCTTCGACTCCTCGTCGACCAGGACGACACCGACCGTCAGGGTCTCCACGGTGGCGGAGAATGTCGCGGCTTCGACCGTCTTCATGTCGAACAGATTGCTGATGGTCACGGCGCGGCGGATGTGCGGTGCGAGAAGGCGCAACCCGTTGACCTGCGCATCCTCGATGGGGCCCGCCGATTCATGCTGGCTGAATGTCGCGTTTCCGATCATCGCCTTCTCGCGAACAAGGGCGACGCCGACGGCGTCGAACAAGCCTTTCGGCAGGGCCCATTCGCGGTGATACCGATTGCCGAGGATGATTTCCTCCGGAACCGCCTGGGATCGAATGATCGGTTCTCCAAGCGGATATTGCCGTATGCGCTCGAGGCCGCCCCAGAGTTCGACGATGTCAGCCACATACTCCTTGCTGGTCTGGGCCATCGTCGGGACAGGGTCGGTTCCGGAGGCCGCATTGACGCCAATCCTCACATTGGTGAGGCTGTAGGCCGAGAGCACGGCGGTGGCGAAGCCGTACTCCATGCGAATATCGTTCAGAACCCTGGTCCACTGCTCAGGTGCGATCACACAATCGTAGATGGCGCCGATGAGGTCTGAGAATTTTTCGACCGAAGCCTGCTGCATTCCAACCACTCGAAATCGTCACTTGAAAGTCACTTTGGGAACCACGCCGCCCTGGCGAGGGCCGTAGCCCACAAGGCAAGTTTCATTCCTCAAGGTCTTAGCACCGTGAGGTCGTGACGCAATGGGAGCGTGTTGGCGCAGTCGGCGGCAGTGCATTCGGCTCTCACATTGTCTTCAGAAATTCGATCAGCGCCCGCCGCTCCTGCGGTGTCAAAAGACGGCCGATCACGCCGTCCTTTTCATTTTGCTTGGTCTCATCGCTATTGAACTCGTGCCCGGTGTTGGTATTGCCCCGGAGCCTCGTATCGAGTTCGAAGCCGTTCTCCAACTTGTCATAGCGATATCCGACATTGACCGGATCGTATTCGCGGTTGCCGAGGTAGAATTTCGTCGGTCGCTCCGCGACCGGCGACAACAGGGCATAAAGGTTGGGCACCGAGCCATTGTGCAGGTACGGCGGCGTTGCCCAGATCCCGTCGAGCGGACGCGCCTTGTAGCCCAGCGGGGCCTGGATGCCGTTGTCTCGGTATCCGTTCATCTCCTCGCGCTTTTTCGGTGCAACCGGTGGCGTCTGGCCGTCATACCAATGCTTGATGGTCTTTTCGGTGACGGCACCGAGCGCCGGGCCGAAACTGTCGGAAGAAATATCGAGCTCCCGCGGAACGGTGACCTTGCGATCGAACATATCCCGGGCCTGCGCTCTGTCCGTGCCGATATGCGCAAACGGGACGACCTCGACGCGAAGATAACGCTCGCCTGGATAACGCTCCTGCTTCCGATTGTCCGGCAGCGACCAGCGGTCAGACTTCCAGAACTCGGCACTGCCGACCGGCGGCAGGTGACATCCCTGACAGTGCTCCTTGTAGAGTGCCTCTCCTTGCCCGGCGAGCTTCTTGTCGATCGGAGGAAGCTCGGAAGGCCATTGTGGTGACTTCAATCCGGTGAAGCCTGTGCTTTCGTCCGGCTGCTTCCCGGCCAGCGATTTCTCGATCCTGTCCAGGTTCACGATTTCGACGCCCGAATTGAACAGCCCGCCCTGCACGCTTGTCAGATTGATCATCGCGGACACGCCCATGGCCTCACCGACGTTGCGCACCATGGGCAGTTCGATCGATGCGTTGTACTGGACCCAATCGAACCACGAGGCGTCCCAGATGCGCGGGAAATGCACGGGTGCTGACGTGGCGGCATAGTTGGCGGGAATCTTGAGATCGACCGCAAAGACCTCGTTGCCGATGCGGTTCAACGCGTCGAGCCTGCCGAACCCCTCGACCACGCTCTGCGGAGCAACCACGGTGTCGAGATCGGCGAGCCCCTTGCCCTGCGCCAGGATCTTGTCGAGTTGCGCGAGCAATCGAGTCTTTTCCACTTCGCTCGGGTCTGCTCCGATGATTTTTTCGGCAAACCGGTCGAAGCGGAACGGCACGAAGCGCGTGAACGCCAGCGAGAGGCCAAGTGCGGTGCGGAACTTGCCGAGATCCGTGAGGGCCGGGCCGCCGTCGACCAGGAATTCTGTGCCCTGGTAGGTGAAACGTCCGGTGTGGCACGCCGCGCAGGTCAGCCCGACCCGCGTCATGTCATTGTACGGCGCCCGCGGATTTTTCCAGGGCTGTGCGGTGGCATCGACCATCGCCTTGCCGCGCGCCATGCCGATCGGCAATCCGAGCTTGGGAACCGCCGGATCGGGAATGAATCCGAAACGATCGAGATAAGCGGGGTCGCTCAAAGGTCCCACTGCCGTCAGCGACAAGACCGGCTGTTCAAGGGCCATGAACCATTCGTACGGGATGTGGAACGTCGCAGTCCCCTGATCGGCGTGGTGAACCCAGTCGCGTTTGTCCGTCCAGTTCTGCTCGAGCCAGCGGGTCTTCTGGGCGGTTGGATATTCCGGCAACTTCACCCTGATCCCGTCATAGACCTTGGAGACGTAGGGGTAGCCCACCACGCCCGCGATCACGATGACCGCGGCAACAATGACCGAGAACAGCAGGGCCAGCGAGGCGACGATTGAATTCGGTTTCCACGCCATTTTGTTCTCCCTGGCAGGCTGTTGAAGAACTCAGCCTGAATCGATCATGAGGCTGTGTCCGCCGGTGAGTCGGCAAAGGATCGCAACGCGGCGATGCCCGGCAGGAAGAAGTATTCTCCGCCGCGCGTACTCACGAACGCCGGCAGTCCGGTCAATCGACGCCGCGGCGCTCCCGTGCGCGGGATCGTGAAGCTTCCGCTTCCGTCATTGCCGCCGATCATCGGATCCTTGTCATTCCCGAGGCCAGCGAAGTCACCATCGTTGATCCAGACCTTCTGAACGAATTCAAATTGACGCGCGATGTCGGCGTTCACCAGCAACATGATGGCGCCGCGCTCGGCGCCATCATCGGCAGCCGCATCCGCAGGCAGGCGCGACCCGTAGGGCAAACCCTGGCGCAACAGCCGATGCCGATGGACGGATGCGCCATTCGGGCCCGTCAGCCCCGAGCGCGGATTGAGGCGCCGCACGTGCGCCCCGATCGGGCAGTTCGTTCCCCGCAGATCGTCGAGATACGTGAATTGATTATTCCGCTGCGGATCCGCGGCGAGCACTACGTCGTCCTGATCTGCTGCCAGGGCCAGCGGTGCGCCACTTTGCCAGCGTCCCATCAGCTTCGCCGCCAGCAGCGCGACGTCGGCCTCGTCAGTCGCGGAGCGCCGCAGAAAATCCCGGAAAGCCCAGACATGCTGGTGCAGCTTGCGCAACACCACGAAGCTGCCGTTGCCACTGAAGCTTGCGGGGGTGGGCACGTCAGGGACTGCACCGGTCTCATCGGGCCGCCCGAGCACGAACTCGCCAGCCTTCAGGGCTCGCCAACCACCTGCCTCCGGAATGCCCGCGCCAGGCAGGACGGGCTCCCCACTGCCTTCGATGGCGGGTTGCGTAATTCCGTCACGAAAGCCGAAGTGCTCGATTGGAACAGGCCTGCCATCTTGCCCGGCCAACAACTTCGCATCGATGGCACCTGCGGCGGTCAAGCCGTTCTCGCGCAAATCAGACAGCAGTGCTGTCGAAGCGGTATCGCGATCCGCTGATGTCATCGCACTCACCACGACGAGCGCGTGCACTTTTTCGTTGAACGGTGCACCCCACCGCGTCGGAGCATTATCGCCGATATCGCCGAGCCGATCGGCGCGCGCAGCCATTCCTTGCTGGAATTCCTGTGGGAAGCTTAGCAGGCTGGCCTCTGGTAGACCTATCGCCGACAGACCCTGCCACGAGAGGGCGACGTTGAAAGCCTGCGGCAAAGGCGATGCGTCCAGACCCGCCACACTGGTGCATCGCTCCGCCACACGACTGAACCATCGCCGAGCTCGCGCCGGGTCGCTCACGTTCAGCAGATGATAGTGCGCAAACGGGAAGCGATACGGCCGCATCGCCATCCCCTGGATATCGTTCCGATCCAGGTCGACGGCTGCGGATTGGGCAGCCATTCCCGTCAACCGATCTGGTCAAGGAATGTGTCGAACTTGGCCTTCCAATCCAGCGCCTTGTTGATGTCGGCGACGGTAGAGTTCGGATAGGCGCAATAATAGCCGTCGGTCTCGATGGCGCTTCCGAGAATATAGTCGCGCAGCTTTGGATAATCGCGCGCTCCCGGATATCCTTCGCAATGGCCCCAGATCGCGTCGATTCCATCGGGGGCCCGCTCGGCAAAATCGCGCATATAGTCTTCCACGTCGCCATCAAAATTCGTCGCAAACAATAAACGCGTGTCGTCATCGAAGATGACCCAACGCACGATATGGATGGTTCCGAGAGACGAGATTTTGCCGCCGTTTGCCGCGGTGAGCCCCTGAAGTGTCTGACGTAGCGCCGGAGCATGACCAGAAACGATCCTGGTGATGGCGGTCAGAGCGCTGATCTTTCCAATCTTCAATACAACTGTCATGGCAACCCTCCCTGGGATGCGCTGGAACCGTTGCGAATGGCTCATGTGCAGCGGGCAGCAGTGCTGGCTTTACGCCCGAGTTTTTAGCATAAAATGCAGCTACAGCGTGTGATGTGTTTCACACCGAAAAGGTCCCGGTTGCTCCTGGAGCATGGTCAGGGATAACGATGCGGGTGGACGACCCCTACCGTCCCACCTTCGCGAGATTCGCCAAACTCGCCGCCAGCTCGTCGCTCCGGAACGGCTTTGTCAGCCGCGACAAATCCGGCGTGATGCCTTGGTTGTTGGCGTAGCCGGAGACGACGAGGATCTGGAGCTCGGGATACTGATTGCGCAGCGCAAGCCCGAGGTCCGTTCCGCTCATGCCCGGCATCAGATGATCCGTGACCAGCAGGTTCGGTCGGAGGCCCTCTCTGACACGCTGAAGCGCGTCCTCCGCGGAGCCGGCCTCGACGACCCTGTAGCCGAGCTCGCTCAGCATCTCGGCGGTGCTCATGCGCACCAGCGGCTCGTCGTCGACGAGCAGCGCCGTGCCTACGAGCAGCGGCCACAGTTTGGGTTGCGGCACGTCGTCGATCGCGCCCGCGGCTGCGTGGCTGACCGGCAGCCACAACTCCACCGTGGTGCCTGACCCCACGGCGCTCTCGATCGTCAGCGCGCCGCCGAGCTGTGAGGCAAGACCGTGAACCATCGAGAGACCGAGGCCTGTGCCTTGTCCGATACCCTTGGTCGAGAAGAACGGCTCGACGGCGTGGGCCAGCGTTTCCTCGCTCATGCCGATGCCGTTGTCTGCAACCGAGATGCATACATAGGAGCCAGGCGCGAGTTCCGAGCCGTGCGTGCGCTCAATCGTTCGGGTCTTGGCGGAGATGCGCAAGCTTCCGCCGTCGGGCATGGCGTCGCGGGCGTTCACGCTGAGGTTGAGGATCGCCATCTCGATCTGGTTGGGATCGGCCATGGCTTCGGGAAGTCCTTCCGGCGTATCCACCGTGACCTGGATCTGCGGTCCGGTCGTGCTGGAGATCAAATCGCCCATGTCGGTCACGAGACGACTGATATTGACCGGGACGGCCTGAAGTGGTTGCCGGCGCGCGAAAGCAAGCAGACGCTGCACCAGCGTCTTGGCGCGCTCGGCCGCCTGGGCGGCGCCGGCGATCAGGCGACGCTCGCGTTCGCCGCCGATGCCCTTGCGCTGAAACATGTCGAGCAGGCCGACGATCGGCGTCAGCAGATTGTTGAAGTCGTGCGCGACCCCGCCGGTGAGCTGGCCCATGGCCTCCATCTTCTGGGCCTGACGCAGCGCCTCTTCGGCCTGTGCGAGCCGCGCCTGCTCCTCCAGCCGATCCGTCATGTCGATCCCGGTCAGGAACGCGCCGATCCGCGTCCCGTCAGGGGCACGCAGCGTTTCGAACTTCATCTCGTAGACGCGGCGATCGAGCCGGGGATCGCCGAACTCCTCGATACTGGTGAAGGCTTCGCCGCTGAGCGCCCGGCCCCAGATTGCCGCAGCCGCCGCAAGATGCTCGGGCCGGTCGGCCAGGAATTCATGCAGGGAATCGCCGACCTTCGGCCGCTTGCCATAAATGTGCTGATAGGCGTCCGCACAGGATGCGTTGATGGCGAGCCAGCGATAATCGAGATCGAGCGCCTGGATCTGTCCGTCGGTGGTTTCCACGATGGTGGCGAGCAAATGACGCTCGGCGGTGCGTTCGGCGACGCGCTGCTCGAGCGTCGTGGTCAGCTCCCTGTAACGCGCCTCGCTCGCCCGTAGCCGCGTCTCGCCCAGCACGCGTTCGGTGGTGTCGGACACGATGCAAAGCACGCCGCCGACCGAGCCGTCATCGTCTGGTACGGCCGAGTAGGAGACGTCCCAATAGCTGGTCTCGCCGTAGCCGTGACGTTCGATATAGAAGGGGCGATCCTTGGCGGCGAATGTCTTTCTCGTGTCGCGCACGCCGGCCAGCAGCGGTTCGAGATCGTCCCACAGCTCGCCCCAGTTCTCGATCGCGGGACGGCCGAGGGCGCGGGGATGTTTTGTGCCGATGCCGGGGGCGTAGGCGTCATTGTAGAGCGCGACAAATTCCGGACCCCAGAACAGGACGATCTGGGCTTGCGCGGCCAGCAGCATGCTGACCGTCGTCTTCAGTGCCTGGGACCATTGGCGGGGAGGGCCGAGCGGCGAGTCCGACCAGTCGAGCGCACGCATCGCGGCACCCAAGTCGCCGCCATCGGCGAGGAAGCTCACATCAGTTGACTGCCGAGCAGCCTTCTCCGACAGCACCGGACCCCCTCGCGACGCGTGACATGGGCATCCTTGCCCATTCGAGCCCGACTATCGAGGGCTCGTACTCAAGGGCTCATAACGCGCAGGTTCCTTTTCGGTTCCATCCCGCTCGATTCGCGCCGCCCTTGTGCTATTGCTGCTCCGCGCAACGATGCGAGGTCTCCATGCTCCCCATTCCCGCCGACATCTTCACCGAGCCCGAGGACGTCTCGCCCGATAGTCTCGCCAATCTCGGGCCGCTCCGCCGGCTCGCCGGGACCTGGCAGGCGAACAAGGGCATCGATATCAATCCGAAGGCGGATGGGCCGGAGCGGCGGACCTTCATCGAGCACATCCGGATGGACCCGATCGATCCGCAGGCCAACGGGCCGCAGCTGCTCTATGGCTTGCGCTATCACATCCATATCAACACGCCCGAGGAAGACATCACCTTCCACGAGCAGGTGGGCTATTGGTTGTGGGAGGCCGCGACCGGGCTGATCATGCAGACGCTGGCGATTCCGCGCGGGCAGGTGCTGCTGGCCTCGGGCCACGCCAAGCCGGATGACAAGACAATCTCCGTCACGGCGAAGCGCGGCGATACTGCTTACGGGATCTGCTCGACCGACTTCCTGGAACAAGCCTTCCGCACCGACAGTTACCGCTGCGACATCACCTTCAACGACGACGGCAGTTGGAGCTATGCGATCGCGACTGAGTTGTTCGTCCGCGGTGCGCCGTTCAATCATCATGACAGCAACACGCTTCAGCTGGTCGCGCCGCCCAAACTCAATCCGCTCGCGGTGATCGTGAACGATCGCGCCCGGGGCAACAAGCCGGCCTGACGAGCGGGCACGGAGAATTTGCATGAAGCCTTACGTCGTCTGCCTGATGCACTCGAGCCTCGACGGCCGCACCCATCCCAGCCGCTGGCGCCCGAAGGGCGCCGGTACCGACTGGTTCGAGAAGATTCATGACGAGCTCGGCGGCGATGCCTGGGTGATCGGCCGCGTCACCGGCTCCGAGTTCGCCAAGGGCAAGCCCTATCCCGAGACGTCGAGCGAAAAGGTGCCTCGCGAAAACTGGTTCGCGCGGCGCGACGCGAAAACCTATGGCGTGGTGCTCGACGCGCACGGCAAGATCGGCTGGGGCCGCTCCGACATCGGTGGTGATCCGATCGTCGTGGTGCTCACCGAGGGCGTGCCGGATTCGCATCTCGCTGGCCTGCGCGGCGAGAACGTGTCCTATGTCTTCGCCGGCAAGTCCGAGATCGATCTCGCAGTGGCGGTCGAGATCCTCAATCGCGAGCTTGGGGTCAAGCGCCTGCTGGTGGAGGGCGGTGGCGTCGCCAATGGCGCGTTCCTGCGTGCCGGCCTGATCGACGAATTCAACCTGATCCTCAGCCCCGCGATCGACGGCGCCAAGGGCGCCCCCTTCGTGTTCGATTCGACGGACGCGGACAGCGACAAGCGCGCGCCGCTCACCGCGATGACGCTGGAGAGTACGCGGCAGCTCGGCGGCGGTGTGCTGTTGCTGCGCTATTTGATCCACAGCGACGCCGCGGGCCAATAAGCAACGGCAATGTCTGATACGTCGGAGCATATCGTCATCGTTGGCGCTGGCGCAGCTGGCTTGATGGCGGCCCGCGAGCTCGCGCGCGCCGGCAAACTGGTCACGATCCTTGAGGCGCGCGACCGCTGCGGCGGGCGCATCAATCCGTTGTCGGCATCCCAGTTCGGCTATCCCGCCGATGGCGGCGCCGAGTTCGTCCATGGCGAGGCGCCGGTCACGCGCGGTCTGCTGAGCGAGGCGGGGCTGTCGGTGCAGGCCATCGAAGGCACGCAATGGAGCTTTGACGGCACAAAACTCTCGCGTGAAGGCCGGGACAATCCGTACGAGGCCGAGCTTCATGCCGCACTGAGGGAATTGAAGGACGACCTCACCGTCGCCGAGTTCCTGCGCCGGCATTTTGCAGGCGACAAATATGCGCGGATGCGGCATTCGATCGAACGGATGGTCGAAGGCTATGACGCCGCCGAACCCGAGCGCGCCTCGACGCTAGCTCTGCGTGAGGAATGGATGGACGGCGGGCACCATTCGCAGGGGCGCGTCGTCGGCGGCTACGGCGCGTTGATTACGTTTCTGGTAGCCGAATGCCGCAAGCATGGCGTTGTGATCCGCCTCGATTGCGCGGTGGCGGCGATCGAAGAGGGCGTTGCGGTTCGTTGCGCGGGCGGGGAGGTGTTTGTCTGCGACAAGGTGATCCTCACCGTACCGTTGCCGCTGTTGCGCGAGATCGCGCTGCCGCAAGCCGCGCGCAAAAAGGCGGCCGCGGCGGTCGACATCGGCTTCGGTAATGTCATCAAGATCCTGCTGCGCTTCGGCCGGCCATGGTGGCGCGACCGGACGGCGGATCTAACCTTCCTGCTGTCGGATGGGACGATCCCGGTGTGGTGGACGCAGAATCCATCCGAGCATCCCGTGCTGACTGGCTGGTTCGGCGGACCGCGCACCGCAGAGCTGACCAGACTCAACCGACAGGCGTTGATCGACGCCGGCATCGATTCGCTCGCCACTATCTTCGGCCTGTCACGCGATGATCTCGAACGCGACCTCGTGGCGTCGGAAGCCGCCAACTGGGCGCACGATCGCTTTGCCGGCGGCGCCTATTCCTGGGCGACGCCGCGAACGCGCGTGGCGCAGGAGAGTCTCGCGCGCGCAGATGGCTCGGTACTGTTCTCCGGCGAGGCGCTCTATCGAGGCCGCGACATGGGAACGGTCGAGGCGGCGCTCGCGAGCGGGCTGGAAACGGCTGGCCTTATCGTGCAGGGTTGAGAAAGAAGGCCCGCATCTCTGCGGGCCTTTTGGTCTCACCAGCGATTGGCGCCGAAGCCGAACGTCACGCTGGGGCCGCCACCACCATAATAGCCGTAGGGTCCGCCGCCGTAATAGCCGCGGTGCCGCGGATAGTAGCCATAGCTGCGATAATGCGGACGGTAATAGCCGCCGTGGTGAGGGTGCCAACTGTGATGGCGATGGCCGTAATGGCCGTGCCTGTGCTGCGCGCTGATGTCGGTCGACTGGCCAATTTGCGCGTTCGGCTTGGCCTTGCCACCGCCGGCCGCGTTGGCTGTGGACGCGGTGAGCGTAGCCGCACCAATGGCCATCGCGACAAAGAGATACTTCATGTCATCACTCCAGTTGAGATGTCGAGTGACAACAGATGGACGTTTGCTGTGTTCCGGCGAGTGCGGGCGTCGAAACGACGCAGACGATCAACGTACGATCGCGCTGAGATTTATTGTCGCACTTCTGCGAGCGAGGTGACGACGTCGTTCGTGGTCACGATGCGGGCAAATTCACCATTTAGATTCGACAGCGTCATCGCGTGGATGGACTCGGCCAAATGCGTGTCGCCGTCGGGGCCGACGCGATCGAATGTCCAGGTCGCGTCGCGCACCAGCGCCGCGTCGAAGCCGAGATTGCCGGCCATTCGCGTCGTCGTCTCCACGCAATGATTGGTGGTGGCGCCGCAGATCACGACCGTCGCGATGTCGCTCGCGCGCAGGCGCGTCTCGAGGTCGGTGCCGATGAAGGCGCTGTTGACACGCTTGACGATGACGGGCTCGCCGGCCAGTTCGCGTGCCTCGTCCTTGACGGCGTAACCGGTGCGCGAGGGCAGGAACGTCGAGTTAGGCTTGGTGCCTTCATGGCGGATGTGGAAGATCGGCGCGCCGTTCGCCCTGAACGCCGCGAGCAGATCAACGATGCGCGCCACCGCATCCGAATTGTTGCGCCGCTTGCCCGCCGCCTCCCATTCGTCGAATGCGCGCTGGACGTCGACGACGATGAGGGCGGGGAGGGGATGGGGCATCGCGTGCGGATTCCGGAGCTTGCTTGCTGGGTCAAATATGTGGGGCGATTGGGAAAGAGCACATCTGGTGCGGCGATGTCGTCCCGTCAGCCAGCACCAGCAGCGGCAGCCACTGGTTCTCCTCGCCGACGAGTTCGATCACGGCCTGCCGCGGCTTCGGCCAGGCGATGCGTTCTACGTCGAACTTTTCGGCCAGCGCCGGAAACGAAGCGAGCAGGCCCTCGATCAGCGCGCAATGCCAGCAATAGAAGCGCCGGCCCGGATAGGCCGGATCTTCGAAATTGGGGCGCAGCAGAAACAGGCGGTCGCGCGTCATGGGATTCTCCGGGGCTTGGCCGGGATCATACACGATGACGAGGAAGGGCCGTTACTTGAACGGATCCTGGACCGAGGGCGATGACTGCCTGATGCGGCGCACGCTCACCGGCGTGCCGTCGGAGACGAACAGCAGTTCGTACTTCCGGCCCTCATTGTCGGTCGCGGAGCAGGTGACGTCGTTGACCTTCCTGGCAGCGAAATTGCCGGTCTGGCGGCAGCTGCCGGTGGAAGTCTGCTCCGCCGGCACCGGCAGGCCGTCGACCTTCGGCCGATCCTTGGAGTTGAGTAGCATGCGGTCGATCGGCAGCTCATAGGAATTGTCGTCGGCCCGCTTGCCGTTCTCGCCGGAGAACGACACGACGTGGTTCTCGTCGGAGGGATCGTCGACGGCGACCGCGAAGTTGACCCGGCCCTTGTCGTCATGGGCGAAGGCAACGGTCTTGCAGGCAAAGGGGCGCCCGGCCACCTTCAGCGTTTTGCAATGACCCGACATCAACGCCAGCATGTCGACGAGAGAATTCAGGCGGGCCGGCGGGTTGTTGTTGACAGGGATCGTGGTGGAAGACTCGGCAAAACAAGGGCTTGCGAGGGAGACGAGGATTGCAGCCAGGACCGGTCGGCGGAGGCGCATCGTCAGGCTCTTGTGCCAGGGGGCGACGGACGGGCGAAAGTTCCGCCCAACAACCATCGAATCGCAAATTGGTTGCGATCCCGTTTGCTCCGCCAATCCCGTCTGGAATACCACCGCGCCACCCATCGGCGATTCGCTTCGATCGCCCCAACCCGTCCCGGCGGGCACTTGCCGCCAAACCGGTGTTTTTTTCGTGGCAGAGTTCACGCCATCGCCGCCTGCCAGCGCGCATCGCGCAAGGACGGGCGGCGGTGCAGGCGGGCGTCGAGCAGGCTGCGGGCGCGCGGCAGTTCGCCGCTGCGCATCAGGGCCACGAGGAAAGTGTCCTCGATCAGCTCGCGCTGGGCATGGCTGCCGCCGATCCGCACGACCTCAGTGAGGACGGGCGCGAGCTTGCGCACGCAAGCGGCGTAATTCTCGTCCGCGAAGGCGACAAGCGCGCGGCAGATCGCCGGCACCACGGGGCCGGCGGGCAGTTTGCCCTCGTTGAGGCGCTGCTCGATCACGGCGAGCCGCACGGAAAGCGCCTCGCGATTTTGCGTCGCGGCCGCAAACAGCGCCATGTGGACGTCGGCGAAGGGCAGGCTTGATTTCGGGAAGAGCTTTTGCGCGGTGGCGTCGGCCTCGACCCAGAGCGCCTTTGGCACGGCGTGGCCGTAGGCCGACAGGCGCCAGAGCAGCGAAGCGCCGTCGGTGATGACGTTGAGCGGCGGCGCCTGCGTGGCGGAGGGCTGCAGCACATCGTCATAGATTTTGAGCGCGCGGGCGGCATCGCCATGCTCCAGCGCGCCGAGCGCCTGGTGCCAGAGAATGTGGCCGTGCAGGATGCCGGCGCGATCGTAAGTCGGAAGCCACTCGTCGACGAGACGGTCAGCTTCGTCGATCGAGCCGTCCTCGAACATCGCATGCAACACGGCATGTGCGGCATGGGCGTTGGCCCGGCGCAGATTGAAGCCGCGCTCGGTCACAGTGCGGCCGCGCGCGACGTCGCCATTCTCGGTCATCGCCCAGCCGGACAGAGTGAGAAACCACCAGTCCTCGCCGTAGTGATGCGCGACGCGCTCGCACAGCTCATGCCGGGCGCGATCGTGATCGGCCATGCCGGAGAAGGCGAACAGGCCGAACGCGCCGAGCGGCAGCGACAGCACCACGGCATCGCGCGGCCACGCGTCGATATGCTTGAGCATCGATGCGATGGCGTCGGGCAGCCGGCCCTCGATCGCAAGCGCCAGCGTCTCGACATGCGAACGCTCGCGCTCTGTACCGCGTTTTGCGACGAGCTCGCGCGCCTCGGCCGCTTTCTGCCGTGCAAGATCGCCTTGTTGGTAGAACGCATGCACGCGGGCGCGGGCGATGTGGGCCAGCGCGAAATCCGGATCGGCGGCAATCGCGCGCTCCAGCGTCTCCGCCGTGCCGGTCCAGCCGGCGAGCATAAGATCGACACCTTCACGATATGCCGACGCCGCCTGATCGGAGCTGGTAGAGAGCGGCAGGCCGTAGCGGTCTTCAAGCCCCATGGTTGTCTCCGAAAGTTCAGGCCGTCCGCGCGCGGCGTCCCTCGATCGGATAGGCCGGGTCATTGTAGCCCGGCGTCGACGGATGACCCGGCACGACCAGGCGGTCGATCAGTGCCTCGTCTTCCGCGGTGAAGCGGTAGTCGAGCGCGCTTATATAGCCGTCCCACTGCTCCTCGGTGCGCGGGCCTGCGACGATCGACGAGACGAAAGCGGAGTTGAGCACCCAGGCCACCGCGAACTGGCCGGCGGTGATGCCGTTCTTCTCGGCGTGGCTCTTGATCTCCTGCGCGAGCTGGAGCGATTCCGGCCGCCATTCCGTCTGCATCATGCGGGTGTCGTTGCGGCCGGCGCGCGTTTCCTTGTCGGGGGCTGCGTCCGGCTTGTACTTGCCGGTGAGCACGCCGCGCGCCAGCGGGCTATAGGGCACGATGCCGAGGCCGTAATAGGCGCAGGCCGGGAAATGCTCGACCTCGGGCATGCGGTTCATCGCGTTGTAATAGGGCTGGCTCGCCACGGGACGGTCGATGCCGAGCCGGTCGCAGATGTTGCAGATCTCGGCGACGCGCCAGGCGCGGTAGTTGGAGACGCCGAAATAGCGGATCTTGCCGGCGCGGATCAGATCGCCCATCGCGCGCACCGTCTCCTCCAGCGGTGTCGCGTGGTCTTCCTTGTGCAGATAGTAGATGTCGATGTGGTCGGTGCCGAGCCGCTTCAGGCTTTCCTCGGCCGCCTGCAACACCCAGCGCCGCGACAGCCCGACGCGATTGGGATCGTTTCCCGTATCGTTGTTCATGGGATTAGCGAGCTTCGTCGCGAGCACCCAGGCGTGACGGTTGTTTTCGAGCGCGCGTCCGACGACCTCCTCGGAGTCGCCCTTCGAATAGGCGTCCGCGGTGTCGATGAAGTTGACGCCGGCCTCGTGCGCCTTGGCAATGATCCGCTGCGAGGCGGCTTCATCCGTTGGCCCGCCGAACATCATGGTGCCCAGACAGATCGGCGAGACCTTGAGGCCGGAGCGGCCGAGCTGGCGGTATTGCATGGACTATCCTCGATGCTTTTGTTGGCGCCAGCATATCCGCCTCGTTCCGTCATTGCGAGCGCTGCGCTAGCAATGACGGGGTGGAGGAGCTACGCCGGTCCCTTCAAAATCTTGAACACGCCGTTCGCCATCACCACGCAGCGGTCATCCACGCTCACCTCGGTGCTCATGAAGATCAGGTTGCGGGTCGCGCGGACCACGCGGGGGCGGGAGATCAGGATGTCGCCGATCTGGCCGGCCTCGACGAAATGGGTGTCGAGCTGCACCGTCGCCATATACTCCTTGCCGGAGACGTAGCGGGCAGTCATGCCGCAGGTGCGGTCCGCGAAGGTCATCATCACGCCGCCCTGGACCATGCCGCGGCGGTTGTGGTGCTTGTCTTCGGTGGCGAGTGCGAATTCATATCGGCCGTCGACCTTGCGCTCCCATAACGGGCCGACCAGGTGCATGAAGCCCGTGGTCTCCAGGATGATCCAGCCGTCTGATTTGAGCTTTGCGGCGGTCTTGCTGGTCATCGCTCCGTCCATCCTTGCAACGCTTGATCTCTCCTCATTTCATCGAGCGCGGTCCTGGTGTAGTCAAGCATCATGAGAGCTTTCGGCGATGCCACCAGACGGAATATCGCAGATGCCTGCGCTTCATTCGCGCGGCTGCCCGATGCGGCCGAGCCGTCGGCGTTGAAGCGCGCCGCGGTGGTGCTGGCGCTGACCGCGTGCCATGACAACGACGACACTGCGTTTCTGCTGACCAAGCGCGCGTCGAGCTTGCGCTCGCATCGCGGTCAATGGGCGCTGCCGGGTGGGCGCTGCGATGCCGGCGAGACGCCGGTGGAGGCGGCGCTGCGCGAGCTCGACGAGGAGCTTGCGCTCAGGCTTCCCGCCAACGCGGTGCTTGGTCTGCTCGACGACTATCCGACACGCTCAGGCTATCTGATCACGCCGGTCGTGGTCTGGGCTGCCGAGAGCAATGCGATCACGCCGAACCCGGACGAGGTCGCCTCCGTCCATCGCATCGCGCTCGACACGATCGAGCGCGATGACGCCTTCGATTTCACGGCTATCCCCGAAAGTACCCGTCGCGTGATCCGCTTCCATCACCAGATGAGCCTCATCCACGCGCCGACGGCGGCGCTGATCTACCAGTTCCGCGAGGTGCTGGCGGGGCGCCAGACCCGGGTGACCGACCTGGAACAGCCGGTGTTCGCCTGGAAGTGACGCAAGAGACGAAAAAATAGACGAAAAAAGAGGTAAACGGCGCGTTAACGTGACGGTTACCGGATGCCTGCTAAGAGAGCAGCATGCATCATTCGATTCGAACACATCTGGCGCTGGTTCCACTCGCGCTGGTCCTGCTCGTCCCCGCCGCTCGCGGCGGCGAGTCCGACGCGCTGCCGCCCGCCGTCCGCAATGCCAACGCCCAGTTGTTGTCGCAGTTCTTTGCGCAGAGCGGAGGCGTGTCGCCGGCGGTGCTCGAATATCGCCGCAAGCTGGCCGAGTATCAGCAAATCCGCGGCGCCTTCGATGCCGAAGCCGCCGCATATTGGAGCCAGGTCTCGGAGAAGCGCAAAGGCCGCAACGCCAAGCGGCGCAGCGGGCAGCAGATCACGCTCGACGATTACGTGCTGGAGCAGGCACCGCTCTATAATGGGCCGAAGCGGCCGGTGAACCCGGAGCCGGAGGAAACCCCGCAGCGCCCGACCCGCAAGCCGCTCCCCGTGGTCGCCGATCTCCTGCGCGCCGCGCAGGATCTCTATCAATTCACGCCGCAGCGGCCGACCTCCGAAGTCGAGTTCAAGCGCGCCTATGCGCGCTACGCGCTCGCCTCCGGGCTGACGCGCGAGCAGGCGGTGCGAGTCTATTCGTTCGAGACCGGCGGCACCGGCAATTATGACGTGCAGGCCGGCATCGAGCATGGCGGCAAGCGCGCGATCTCGACCGCGATGGGCTACAACCAGTTGCTCACCACCAACAGCGTCGAGCTGCTGGCCGAGCAGGGCCATGAACTCATCCGCGCGCTTTCCGACAAGGTCGCGCGTACCTCGGGGCCGGCGCGCCAGTCGCTGGAGCACAAGCTCAGCGTTCTGAAGAAGATGGTGGCGCATGCGAAGTCGGTGCCGGACACCTGGTCGGAGCACGAGAAGATCGGCGACACCGCGCAGGGCTGGGCCATGCACGCGATGGTGCTGGACATCGACATCGGGCCGATGCTGCAGACCCACAAGCTCATGACCTCGGTGCTGTTCGCCCGCGCCAAGGGTTACACCCGTCCGCTCTCGGCGGCCGAGCTCGAGATGATGAACCTCACCGGCGACGGCACCGGCCTCGACATGGTGACGATGCCGCAGGCGATGCGCGAGCAGGTGCCGACCTCAAACTTCTTCCAGCGCGGCGGCTACGAGCGCAACCCGGTCGCAATCCGCCACAACACGGTGGCGAAGCTGCTCGCGGTGACGGATACGCGGATGGACAGCAACAGCAACAATGCCGGCGCACGGGAGCTGGCGGCGGCGTTTTAGTCCTCAGTAGCTGTCATGCCCCGCGAAGGCGGGGCATCCAGTACGCCGCGGCCTCTCGACTTCAGAACGTCCGTCTCTGGAATACTGGATCGTCCGCCTTCGCGGACGATGACACCGACTGCTTGGCTGCTGGCCCCACCCTCCCTACTGATCCGACCCGAACTTGAACTTGCCGTCGCCCTCGAGATATTGCCCGCTGCGCATGTAGAGCTGGCCGTTCTGGCCGATGAAGAACAGCGTGCCTTTGGGCACCTTCTTGGCGCCCTTCAGCAGATCGCCGGCATTGCTGGTGCCCATCTTGTAGGAAAACGTCTTGCCTTCCTTGTCATAGGCATAGCCGGTATCCGGCTTGAGCTCCCACGGCGTCGCCGCGTTTTGGGCGCATGCGGGGGCGGCGAGCGCGCCCAGCGCGGCTGCAATTGCAAATGTCTTGATTGAAAATGCCATCATCCATCCTCCCCCTCGTTGGGTGCCGCGCTTGAACAAATCACGAACGATGTTTCCGGGTCAATCGGCGATGACGCCGCAGCGCATCACGTCTTGCCCAGCAGTTTGTGATTTTCACTTCGTCCCCTCGCGACTATGTTCCGCTTTCAGTCTAGAACGCAACACGACAAAGATATTGGTGGGGATGATTCGAATGGGCCACGTCATTAAATTTTGCTGGATTGCCGGGGTGTCGCTGACGGCGCTCGCGCCGGCCGCCCGGGCCGATGATTTCCAGCTGAGCCACAACCAGCGGATTTCGTGCAGCCGTGGCCTTGCGCCGGGCAAGCTCAACACCGCGACCTGCAAGTCCTACACTTATCTCTTCAATAGCAAGACCTCGGAATATTTCCGCTGCCAGGTCTCGCTGGCGCTGACCCGCGACAACAAGGAAGTCATCAACGTCCAGACCGACGGCGGCTGCACTAAGAAGCCGCGCATCTTCGAGACCGACGGCAAGTATGATTTCGACGTGACCGAGACCGAACCGCCGAACACCAACTCGTTCTTCGGCCCCGGCGGCTACTCGATCTGGGCCGCCGACATGGCAGCGCAGAAGATCCGCGGCTGCATCACCATCTCCTCCGGCCTCGGCTCCGATATCTCCAAGTGCCTGGACATGACTTTTCAGTAACGGCTTGCTGAGGCTGACACGCTGTCGCCGCGATGACGGTGCGCTCCCTCCCTCGCTTGCGGGGGAGGGTTGGGGAGAGGGTGTCACCGCAATGGGACAATCCCCTAGAGGAGAGAACCCTCACCCGGCGCGTTGCGCCGACCTCTCCCGCAAGCAAGCGGGAGAGGTTGCATCGAGCCCAGCCGCGAGATTGATTGAACCTCACGCTAGTTCGTCGGGCTGCGCCACGTCGCCGCACCCGCCTGGTTCCCTCAAAACCCAGCTAAAACAGGGGCTTCCGCAGCCCTGTTGTGCCTTTTGGATGGGTTGACCCGCTCCCCTCGTCCGGCCAATTTCGCCGCCGGTTTGGGGAGAATAACAACCATGAAACGTACGATTATCGGCGCAGCCGCGGCTTTTGCTCTCGCGGCGTCGGCACCTTGCGCGCATGCGCAATCCTTCATCAACGTGCTGACCGGCGGGACCTCCGGCGTCTACTATCCGCTCGGGGTCGCGATCGGAAAGATCTACGGCGACAAGATTCCGAACGTGAAGACGCAGGTGCAGGCCACCAAGGCGTCGGTCGAGAATCTCATCCTGCTTCAGCAGGGCCGCGGCGAAATCGCATTCACGCTGGGCGACTCGCTGAAGGCCGCCTGGGAGGGCGACGAGGAGGCCGGCTTCAAGACCAAGCTCGACAAGCTCAGGACCATCGGCGCGATCTATCCGAACTACATCCAGATCGTCGCGACCGCCGAGAGCGGCATCAAGACGCTTGCCGACCTCAAGGGCAAGAGCCTCTCGGTCGGCGCGCCGAAATCTGGCACCGAGCTGAACTCGCGCGCGATCCTTTCGGCCGCCGGCATGACCTACAAAGATCTCGGCAAGGTGGAATATCTGCCGTTCGCTGAATCCGTCGACCTCATGAAGAACCGCCAGCTCGGTGCGACGCTGCAATCGGCCGGCCTCGGCGTGGCCTCGCTGAAAGATCTGTCGAGTTCGAGCGCGATCAATGTGGTGGCCGTGCCGAAGGAGACCGTCGACAAGATCGGCCCGCCTTTCATCTCGACGATGATTCCGGCCAACACCTATACCGGACAGGACAAGGACGTCCCGACTGCAGCCGTGGTGAACTACCTCGTGACCTCCTCGGCGGTGTCGGACGACCTCGCCTATCAAATGACAAAACTGGTCTACGAGTCGCTGCCCGAGCTCGCCAACGCGCATGCGGCCGGCAAGGAGATCAAGCTCGAGACGGCCGCCACCGGCAGCCCGGTTCCGCTGCACCCCGGCGCGATCCGCTATTACAAGGAAAAAGGGTTGATCAAGTAAGGCGCGCCTTATCCGCGGACGTCATGCCCGGGCTTAAGCGCGAAGCGCGTCTTCGCGCAGATGTCCCGGGCATCTACGTTCTTGGAGGCACCGCAGGTCGTGGATGGCCGGGACAAGCCCGGCCATGACGTGTGTGGAGGCGGTGTCGGCGTTATGAATGCGCTCATAGGGTTGAGGACGATTTAGAATGCTGGAAAAGGCAGAGGGCACGGACGCAGAGCCCATCAAGGTTGAATTCGACAATTTCGAGCACGGTTTCCCGGAAGGTTTTGGTCCGGGCTGGTGGGGCACGCTCGCCTACTGGATCGGCATCGCGTTTGCGACCTTCCAGCTCTATGTCGCCGCCTTCAACTATCTGCCGAGCCAGGTGGTGCGCGGCGTTCATGTCGGCTTCCTGGTCCTGCTCACCTTCGGCCTGATCGCCAACTTCACCGCGAAGAGCAATCTTGGCCGCGCGCTGGGCTGGGTGATCGGCGGCGCCGGCTTTTTCTGCGGCCTCTATCAATGGATATTCTACGCCGACCTGATCGCCCGTGACGGCGATCCGACCAGGCTCGATCTCGCGGTCGGCACGTTGCTCGCAGTCCTGATCTTCGAGGGCACGCGGCGCCTGATGGGCGCGGCACTGCCGCTGATGTGCGGCGCGTGTCTGGTCTACTGGTTCTTCGGGCAATATCTGCCGTCGCCGCTGAACCATCGCGGCTATGATTTCGACCAGATCATCACGCATCTCGCCTACGGCACCGAAGGCTTCTACGGCGTGCCGATCTACGTCTCGGCGACCTACATCTTCCTGTTCATCCTGTTCGGCTCGTTCCTGGAGCGCGCCGGCATGATCCAGCTTTTCACCGACGTCTCGCTCGGCCTGTTCGGCCGCACCCGTGGTGGCCCGGCCAAGGTCGCGGTGTTTGCCTCCGGCATGATGGGCACGATCTCCGGCTCCGGCGTCGCCAACGTCGTCACCGTCGGCCAGTTCACGATTCCCTTGATGATCAGGTTCGGCTACCGCCGCGCCTTTGCCGCTGGCGTCGAGGCGACGGCTTCGATGGGCGGGCAGATCATGCCGCCGGTGATGGGTGCGGTCGCCTTCATCATGGCGGAGACGCTCGGCGTCCAATACTCCGAGATCGTCAAGGCAGCCGCGATCCCGGCGGTACTTTATTTCGCGTCGGCGTTCTGGATGGTGCATCTGGAAGCCGGTAAGCACGGCCTCACCGGCATGAAGCGCTCGGAGACTCCCAGCGCCTGGAAGGCGCTGGTGAAAGGCTGGTATCTCGTGCTGCCGCTCGCAGCCCTGGTCTACATGCTGTTCGAGGGTTTTACGCCGCTCTATGCCGGCAGCATCGGTCTCGCGCTCACGGTGGCGTTGATCCTGGGCGCCAGCATCACGGCCGGCGCCTCCGCGATGCTGATCCGTTACATCTTCTGGATCGGGTTGGCGCTGGTCGTCGCCGCGCTGTCGCATGACGGTCTGCAGATCGTGCCCGTTGCTTGCGTGGTCGTTGCGCTGATCGTGATCACCGCGTTTGTCCGTGGTGGCTTTGCAGCGCTGCGCGATTGCCGCGACTCGCTGGCCGAGAGCGCAAAATCCGCCATCACCGTCGGCATGGCCTGCGCCATCGTCGGCGTCATCATCGGCATGATGTCGCAGACCGGTGTCGGCACCATCTTTGGCGGCTGGGTGATCGGGCTCGGCGAGAAGAGCCTGTTCCTGGCGCTGATCATGACCATGCTGCTGTCGATCCTGCTCGGCACCGGCATTCCCACGATCCCGACCTACATCATCACGGCCGCGCTCGCAGCGCCCGCGCTGGCAAAACTCGGCGTGCCCCTGATCGCGAGCCACATGTTCGCGTTCTACTACGGCATCATGGCCGACCTCTCGCCGCCGGTTGCGCTGGCCGCGCTGGCGGCCGCGCCGATCGCAAAGGAGAATCCGGACAAGATCGGCTGGGAGGCGATGCGCATCGCGCTTGCCGGCTACGTCATCCCCTTCATCTTCGTCTATTCGCCGGCGCTGATGCTGCAAGCCGGCGATCCCATGGCGGCCAAGCTCGGCTTCTACGGCGCGGTGGCGCTCGCGAGTTTCAAGGCGCTGGTGGCGATCGCGCTGTTCGGCATGGTCGCGATCGGCTTCCTGTTCACGCGACTGTCGTTCGTCGAACGACTGGTGGCGCTCGGTGCCGCGATGTGCCTGCTCGGCGACTTCCCGTTCAGCGACACCGCGGGCTTCGTGCTCGCGGCGGCGCTGGTGCTGTGGCAATGGCGGCAGCGTCCGCCGGCCGTGGTCGAGGCGGTGTGAGCCTCTGCTTCGCAACAGCCGGGGCTGTGAAGGCGCTGGCGCTGTCCGCCTTCACGTTGGCGTGGACCCATTCGATCGCGAAGGTCGAGTGGCAGGAAGACTGGCGCGTCACGCCCGCGGGCCTCGAACTGGTGCAAGCCCGCGTCAAGGGCACCGGCCCCGGCATGGAGCCGCCGCCCGAGGCGCGGCTCGTCGACGGCTGGTTTCAATGGAGGCCTGCGCGCCCGCCGATGCCGGAAGTCATACTCGGTAATTCCGGCGCCGCTGGAGAATGGCGGCTATGTCATGACGGGCAGTGCCAGACGCTTTCGGAGATTGTCGGCCATCCCATCGGTGCTAACGTCACGAAGATGAGCATCTGCGACGAACAGCAGAAATAAGGGAGAAACGCGATGGACCGGCTCAAGGGCAAGGTTGCGATGGTGGTGGGTGCCGGTTCGATCGGGCCCGGCTGGGGCAACGGCAAGGCGACCGCGGTGACCTTTGCGCGCGAGGGCGCGCGGGTGTTTTGCGTCGACCGCAACGGCGCGGCCGCCGAGGAGACCGCGAAGATCATCACCGGCGAAGGCGGCAACGCGACGGCGTTCACCGCTGATGTGTCGCGGCCTGCCGAGATCGAGGCGATGGTCGCTGCGTGCCTCAAGGCTTACGGTCGCATCGATGTGCTCGACAACAATGTCGGCATCGCCGAGATGGGCAGCGTGGTCGAGGTGACCGAAGAGAGCTGGGACCGCGTCTTCTCCGTCAACCTCAAGAGCGCCTATTTCGCCATGAAGCACGTCATTCCCGTGATGGTGAAGCAGGGCGGCGGCTCGATCATCAACATTTCCTCGATCGCCTCGATCCGCCACATGGGCATCTCCTACGTCACCTACGGCGCCTCAAAGGCGGCGATGAACCAGATGACGCGCACCACCGCGATCGAGTTCGCGCGGCAGCATGTGCGCGTGAACGCCATCCTGCCCGGCTTGATGAAGACGCCGATGGTGGAGCATTCCGCCGGCCTCGCCAATAGCTACGCCAAGGGTGATGTCGAAGCGATGTGGCGCGCCCGCGATGCGCAGGTGCCGATGGGCCACATGGGCGACGCCTTCGACGTCGCCAACGCCGCGCTATTCCTGGCGTCGGACGAGTCGAAATATGTGACGGGGATCGAACTGGTGGTCGACGGCGGGATCACGAGCAAGGCGGGGGCGTAGCTTTCTGTTGTCCCGGCGGAGGCCGGGACCCATAATAACCACAGGATTTGGTTTGGCGAAGACTGGTCGCTCCGAGTCGCCGCAAAGCGATTGCTGCGGCGTATGGGTCCCGGATCTGCGCTTCGCTTGTCCGGGACGACAGCGGCGTTTACGGATCTATCCCCCCGCACTCAACTCCGCCCGATCCAGCTCCTCCTCGAGCCGGTGAAACGCGTCGTCACCGATCACCTCGGTCGCACGCAGGCTGAAGATCGATTTGCGCGCGGCTTCGATGGCGCGGCGGCGCAGGGGATCGGCGGGTAGTTCGCCGTTGGCGATGCCGCCGTGCGGATCGTCGTCGGCCTGCATCAGGAGGGCGCGGTATTCGAGCCTGAGGATCTCGGCCTCTTCCGACGGATCGTCCTCGATCGCATCGAGCGCCGCGCGATAGGCGACAGCGCGGGCGCGTGCGACCTCGATGCCGACGGGATCGTCGTCCTTGAGGCCGAAAGCGAGGATCAACGGCCGCAATGTCAGGCCCTGGATCACCAGCGAACCCAGCACCACCGCAAAGGCGATGAAGACGATGAAGTCGCGATAAGGGAAGTTCTCCGGCAACGCAAAGGCGGTCGCGAGCGTGACGAGGCCACGCATGCCGCACCAGGAGATGATGAGGCCCCCCTTGGGCGAAGCGATCTGCTTCGGGTCCTTCGGATGATAGACGTCGTGTGCGATCAGCACACGCAGCGTGGTGCGGTAGAACGTGATCCAGAGCAGCCTGACAAGAATGACCGTGAGCAGGATCCATGCGGCAGCCGCGCAATATTCCCACCGCACGTCCGCGTCCAACTTCGTCCAGATCGGGCGCATCTGCATGCCGATCAACATGAACGCGAGCACGTTGAGCACGAACACCATGGTCTCCCACACTGCGTAGGAGGGCACCCGCAGCCGCGCCGACATGCGTTGCCCCGCTGTGCGCGAGATCGTCATGGCATAGACGACGATGGTAAGGATGCCGGAGAGGCCGAGACGCTCGGCGGCGATCCAGACCATGAAGGTGGTGGCGAACTGGACGATGATCGCACTCGGCGCTTCCTTCACCCGTTCCATGAACAACGGGATGATGCGTCCCGCGACAAGACCGGCGACGACGCTGCCGACCAGCCCTAGCGCGATCGTCGGCGCGACCTCGCTCCATTTGAGGTGCTCCATGACAACCGCGCCGACGGCGATGCGATAGATCAGGAGCGCGCTGGCGTCGTTGAGCAGGCTCTCGCCCTCCAGCACCTTCACCATGCGATTGGGCAGCTTCACCTGGCTCAGGATCGCGACCGCCGCTACGGCATCCGGCGGCGCCACGATCGCGCCGAGCGCCACCGCGGCGGCCCAGGGCATGTTCGGAAACAGCCGGTGCGCGACAACGGCCACGCCGACCGTGGTCAGGCCGACCGCGGCCACGACCAGGGTCGAGACCGGAACCCAGTTGTTGCGGAGATCGCGCAAGGACGTATCGAAGGCAGCGTCCAGCAGCACCGGTGCGACAAAAAGCGCCAATGCCAAGTCGGGCTCCAGCGCCCAGGACGGGCTGTTGGGCACGAAAGCGATCAGCGCGCCTCCGATGGCGAGAAAGGTTGGGTAGGGGACCTTGATCCGCCGCGCCAGCGCCGATAATGCAACGGCGCCGAGCAGAAGCGCGATGATCCATTCGAATGTCGACACCACGATCCCCGAAACCGATGTGAGCGGCGCCACAAGCTAGCACCAATCCGGCCGTATGATGGATAGTACGGCCTCAAGGCAAGAGTTTCCGACTGCAGCGAGCATGCGTTTTCAAAAACTCATTCAATTGTCAGCTGCTGTGATGCTCTCGGCACTCTCGCCCGGCGCAGCCCGGGCCGCGACCGGAGGCGAGCCGGTGGCCGTCATACAGGTCGACGTCGCGGCATGCCTTGCCGCAGCTGCTGCCGACGATATCGACAGAGCGGACCCGGCCTGCGCTACCGTCATCGACAACGAGAAGACAGCAAGGCCAGATTTGGTCAAGGCGCTGATCGCGCGCGGCGCGCTGCTGGCGCGGCATGACCAGATCGACCGGGCCATCGCCGACGACAGCCGCGCGTTGCTGCTCGATCCCACACTGGCCGAAATCTTCAATGCGCGCGGCGAGCTCTGGCTGAAGAAGGGCGACAAGCCCAAGGCGGTCCAAGATTTCGGCGCAGCGCTCCGGATCGATCCGAACCACGAAAAGGCCAAGGCCAATCACAAGGCGATCGCGCGTGAGCTCGAGCGGATCGGCGCGCAGATGGCGGTCGCCGGCAAGCCCAGCTTCAATTGCGCAGGAGCGCGCCGCCCGGTCGAGAAGGCGATCTGCGCAAACCGCGAGCTCTCCGACCTCGACCGCGAGGTCTATGCAGCCAATGCACGCGTGCTGCACGAGGCGCGCAACGAGGGCGAGGCCAGGAAACTCCAGCGCGAGCAGGATGACTTTATTGCGCGCCGGAACGCCGGGTTCGGCCGGCCGGGGTATGATTTGAAGAAGGCCATGCAGGACAGGCTGCAGCGGCTGAATGGGGTGGACGGGTATTAGCCGCCATTTGAACCCGATCGCAACCTGCCGCGACAATGGTGAAAACCTGATGTCACGGAGTGCTTCGGCATGCGTACGCGTTGTTCCGCGCAAATATCCAAAGCCTCGCTACGCAATTTCCTCCTCGGCGCGGCGCTCAGCCTTGTCCTAGCCGCCCCGGCATCCGCCGCGGATTGCGTGACGGGCAGCAAGGCTGCGCCAGCCGAAATCATCTCCGCATGCACCGCCATCATCGACCAGGCATCGAACCCAGGTTCCGACCGCGTCGCGGCGCTGCTGGTTCGGGCCGACGCCAATGCGCGGACCTCCGGCGGTCTCACGCAGGCGCTGCGCGATATCGACCGTGCCATCGCGCTCGACGGCAAGAATGCGCGCGCCTGGCGCCTGCGCGGCGACCTGCTGCGCGAGGCGGGCGGCGATCTCAACCGCGCCACGTCCGATCTCAGCAAGGCGATCGAGCTCGATCCGCAGGATGCCGAAGCCTATGAGTTGCGCGGCGTCGCTTACACCAACCAGCGCCGGCTCGACCGGGCGCTTGCCGATTACGACAAGGCGATCAAGCTGAAGCCGGATTATGCGCAGGCCTGGTCCGATCGTGGCGCGACCTATTATCTCAACGGTGACAACGACAAGGCGGTCGCCGATCTCAGCGAGGCCTTGCGGCTCGATCCGAACCGGGCGCGCAGCTACACCAATCGCGGCGCGGCCTACAAGAAGCTCGGCCAGCTCGACAAGTCGGTCGCCGACGACAGCGAGGCGATCAGGCTCGATCCGAAGGTGCCCGAGTATTACGACAATCGCGGGCTCGCCTATGCCGCGATGAAAGACTATGACAAGGCGATCATCGACTACAACCAGGCGCTTCAGCTGGCGCCGCGGCCGAATTTCTTCACCAATCGCGGCGATTCCTACCAGTTCAGGGGCGAGTTCGGCGCGGCGCTCAGCGACTACAATGACGCGCTGAAGCTCGATCCGAATTTTGCCAAGACCTACAACAACCGTGCCGTGCTCTATACCAAGATGGGCGAGCGCAAGAAGGCGCTGGCCGATTACGAGACGGCGCTGCGGCTCGACCCCGGCAACACCAACGCCGCGGACGGCCGCCGCACCATGATGGCGGAGATCGCGAAGTTCGGCGCCGGACCACCGCAGCCGTTGGCTGCGAATTCCGGCAACGGCCCGTCATTCGATTGCGCCGATGCGAAGCGCGAGGTGGAGAAGGTGATCTGCGCCGATCCGCAGCTTGGCATGCTCGACCGCCAGCTCGCCGAGGCCTATGAGCGCGCGCTGAAATCGATGAACCGGCGCTCGGCCGCCGATCTGCGTAAATCCCAGCACGATTTCCTCGCCACCCGCGACGCCAGCTTCCGCCGCCCCGGCTACGATCTGAAGAAGGTCATGCAGGACAGGTTGCAGCGGTTGAATGCGATAGAGGGCTAGGTTCGCGTCTCCGCCCTAAGAACGAGGAGAGGGAGACCGTACACCATCCTTTTCAGCTTGAACCGCGGCCCGATCCCGGGACAATGCCCCTCAAACAAGGCCGGCACTTGATCCGGCCAATAAAGGGAACGGGAGCGCGGGAATGAACGTCCAAGGAAAGAGCCTTTATCACGACGTCTATGCGCGCTCGTTGGCCGACCCTGTAAGCTTTTGGGCCGAGGCGGCGAAGGAGATCGACTGGATCGAGCCGCCGAAGACAATCTTCGATGCCACCCTGGGCGTCTACGGCCGCTGGTTCACCGGCGGCGTCGTCAACACCTGCTACAACGCGCTCGACCGGCACGTCGAACGCGGCCGCGCCGACCAGGTCGCGCTGATCCATGATTCGCCGCTGGCGGATTCGGTCACGAAATTGACCTATGCCGAGTTGCTGGCCGAGGTGCAGGCACTCGCCGCCATCATGGGGGATTTTGGCGTCGCCAAGGGTGATCGCGTCATCCTCTACATGCCGATGGTGCCGGAGGCCGTGGTTGCGATGCTCGCCTGTGCGCGCATCGGTGCGGTGCATTCCGTGGTGTTCGGCGGCTTTGCCGCAAAAGAGCTTGCGACCCGCATCGACGATGCGCAGCCGAAACTCATTTTCTCCGCAAGCTGCGGTATCGAGCCCGGCCGCATCGTGCAGTACAAGCCGCTGCTCGACGAGGCGATCAAGCTCGCGTCCGCCAAGCCCAAGGCCTGCATCGTGCTGCAGCGTCCGCAGCTGATCTGCGACCTCACGCCAAGGCGCGACTATGACTGGACGAGCCTGCGCCGCAAGGCGATGAACGACGGCAAGACCGCGCCTTGCGTGCCGGTCGCCGCGACCGATCCGCTCTACATTCTCTATACGTCAGGCACGACCGGAATTCCCAAGGGCGTCGTGCGCGACAATGGCGGGCATCTGGTCGCCGTGAAATGGTCGATGTTCAATCTCTATGGCGTCAAGCCGGGCGAGGTCTGGTGGTGCGGCTCCGACATCGGCTGGGTGGTCGGCCACAGCTACATCATCTATGGCCCGCTACTGCACGGCGCGACCTCGATCATGTATGAGGGCAAGCCGGTCGGCACGCCCGATGCCGGCGCGTTCTGGCGCGTCATCAGCCAGCACAAGGCGGTCGCCTTCTTCACCGCGCCGACCGCATTCCGCGCCATCCGGAAAGAGGATCCGGAAGGCAAGTTCATCCGGCAATATGATCTGTCGACATTCCGCACGCTGTTCCTCGCGGGCGAGCGCGCCGATCCGCCGACGGTGGAATGGGCGGAGCAGCAGCTGAAGGTCCCTGTGATCGATCATTGGTGGCAGACCGAGACCGGCTGGTGCATTGCCGGCAATCCGGTGGGCTTGGGAATGCTGCCGGTGAAGCACGGCTCGCCGACGGTGCCGATGCCGGGCTACCAGGTCGATGTCGTCGACGAGGCGGCGAAGCCGGTCGGTCCCAACATCATGGGCTCGATCGTCATCAAGCTGCCGATGCCGCCGGGCTGCCTGCCGACACTGTGGAATCAGGACGAACGCTTCAGGGAGGCCTACCTCACCGAATTCCCCGGCTACTACAAGACGTCGGATGCCGGCTACAAGGACGAGGGCGGCTATGTCTTCGTCATGGGCCGCACCGACGACATCATCAATGTCGCCGGCCACCGCCTCTCCACCGGCGGCATGGAGGAGATTCTGGCGTCGCATCCCGATGTCGCCGAATGCGCCGTGCTCGGCGTCAAGGACGCGATCAAGGGCGAGGTGCCGTGCGGTTTCCTGGTGCTGAAGGCCGGCGTGAAGCGGCCGCCCGCCGAGATCGAGAAGGAGATCGTGGCACTTGTGCGCGACCGGCTCGGCCCCGTCGCCGCTTTCAAGCTCGCCATCATCGTCGGCCGCCTGCCCAAGACGCGCTCCGGCAAGATCCTGCGCGGCACCATCAAGAAGATCGCCGACGGCGAGGCCTGGACCATGCCCGCCACGATCGAGGACCCCAAGGTGCTCGACGAGATCGGAGAGGCGCTGAAGGGACGGGTGTGAATTTTTCTCCGCTGTCATCACCCGCGAAAGCGGATGATCCAGTATTCCAGAGACGGCGATGCTAGAGCCGAGAAGCCGCGGCGTACTGGATTCCCCGCCTTCGCGGGGAATGACAGCGAGCGCGGAGCGGCGTCTGCCGACTTACATTCTCCGTATTCCGCGCTAAACAGGGCCGGCCAATGAGGGACCTCGTATGCCACTCGCCACCGCGCCGCGCCTGCTCGCAGTTGCCCTGCTCGCCATCGCTCTCTCCGCCTGCTCGGCGCGCTACCAGACGCCGATAGCGATGGGCGGCGACGACGACGATGCGGTGTGCCAGAGTCGCGGCCTCGCGGTCGGTTCGCCGGAATATGTGGCCTGCCGCAAGGACCGCGACGTGCAGCGTAATGCCGCCACCTCACGCGCCGATCGTCGCCAGCGCGATCTCGGCGAATACATGTTGAACCATCCGGATCGGCCGTAGTCCGCCAAAGGAAGCCGCAAACAAAAACGCGGCAGGTTGCCCCGCCGCGTTTGAAGTGCATTCGATCGCAAACGAAGAGCGAGGACTACTCCTCCTCTTGCTCCTGCTTCTTGCCGCCGAGGGTCTTGAGCTTGGCGAACACGGCGTCGACGTTGAGGTCGTCGCTCGACTTCTCCGACGGCTCGTACTCGTCCTTCTTGGTGGTCTCGGAGGCCGGCAGCAAAGTGGCTCCGCCATAGGCTGTGTCGATCGGCTTTTCCTTGGCCGCGCGTGCCACCTCGAAATCGAGCTCGATCTGCGAGCAGAGGCCGAGCGTGACCGGGTCGATCGGGGTCAGCTGGGACGTGTTCCAGTGGGTGCGGTCGCGGACGCTGGCGATGGTGCTCTTGGTGGTGCCGACCAGGCGCATGACCTGGGCGTCCTTGAGCTCCGGATGACTGCGCAGCAGCCAGAGGATGGCGCTGGGGCGCTCGTGGCGGCGCGACACTGGGGTGTAGCGCGGGCCCTTGCGTTTGGGCTGGGGCGGCAGCACGACCTTGCTCTCCTGGAGACGGAGCCGGAAGTCCGGGTTCTTCTCGCCCTTCTCGATCTCCTCGCGGGTCAGCTGGCCGTTGGAAATCGGGTCACTGCCCTTGATGCCCTGGGCAGCGTCACCGTCGGCGATCGCACGCACCTCGAGGGGGTGCATCTTGGTGAAATCGGCGACCTGGTCGAAGGTCAGCGCGGTGTTGTCGAGCAGCCAGACGGCGGTCGCCTTGGGCATCAGAGGTGCGTTGCTCATGGCAAATCTCCTTTGTGCTTCGCCCACCCCTTTTGGAGGCGAAACCGGTGGTCATCAGCGATGACAGGGAATTCGCGCTATATAAGCCCGGAGGGGGTAGCCACGCAATGGTTCTGCTATAGATAGTGCCTTGACAGCGCCCGAAAGGGGGCCCAATTCCCTCTCAAGTCGCTATAAAGTCCAAGCAGACCGTTTTAGCCCTTTTCATCCATCGACCGTCCCCCGCCAGAAGGCGAATGGGTGATTCGGTCCCGAGATCGCTCAATGTCAGCCAAACCAGACCTCAAGTTAGTGCTTTGTTCTCCTCGCGGCTTCTGCGCCGGAGTGGTCCGGGCGATCGACACCGTGGAACGGGCACTCGATAAATATGGCGCCCCGGTCTATGTTCGCCACGAGATTGTGCACAACAAATACGTCGTCGACGGGTTGAAAAAGAAGGGCGCCATCTTCGTCGAGGAGCTGGCCGAGATTCCGGAAAATACCACCGCGCCCGTCGTGTTCTCGGCCCATGGCGTGCCGAAGTCGGTTCCGGCCGACGCCTCGTCCCGCAATCTGTTCTCGCTCGATGCGACCTGCCCGCTGGTGACCAAGGTGCACCGCGAGGCCGCGATTCACTTCAAGCGCGGCCGCGAGATATTCCTGATCGGCCATTCCCATCATCCCGAAGTGGTCGGCACGCTCGGCCAGCTGCCGGTCGGCGCGGTCACCCTGATCGAGACCGCGGAAGACGCCAAGACCATCGCTCCGAAGGACCCGAACAATCTGGCCTTCGTGACCCAGACCACGCTGTCGATCGACGACACCGCGGAGATCGTGGCGCTGCTCAAGGAGCGCTTCCCGAACATCAACGGGCCGCACAAGGAAGACATCTGCTACGCCACCACCAACCGCCAGCTCGCGGTGAAGAAGGTGGCGCCGGTGGTCGACGCGCTCATCGTTGTCGGTGCCCCCAATTCGTCGAACTCGCAGCGCCTGCGCGAGGTCGCCGAGCGCGAGGGCTGCAAGGTTGCGGTGCTGGCGCAGCGCGCGGCCGACCTCGACTGGACGCGGTTCGAAAACATCACCAGCCTCGGCATCACCGCGGGCGCGTCGGCGCCGGAAGTGATCGTCGAGGAAATCATGGACGCGTTTGCCGAGCGCTATACGCTGCATGTGGAAACGGTCTCGGCCGCGGAAGAGAACGAGTTCTTCCCGCTGCCGCGCCAGGTGCGCCCCGAAGCCGCCGCCGAGTAGACCTTTATGGCGGTCTACACCGACGTTGCCGCCGACGAGCTTGCGGATTTCCTGAAGCAATACGATCTCGGCGAATTGCTCTCCTACAAGGGCATCGCCGAGGGCGTCGAGAACACCAACTTCCTGCTGCACACCACCCAGGGAAACAACGGAGCCTCGTTCATCCTCACGCTCTATGAGAAGCGCGTGGCGAAGAACGATCTGCCGTTCTTTCTCGCGTTGATGACGCATCTCGCCGAGCACGGCGTCAGCTGCCCGCTGCCGGTCAAGGCGAGGGACGGCGAGGCGCTGCGCGAGCTGTCCGGACGCCCCGCGGCGATCATCACCTTTCTCGAAGGCGTCTGGCCGCGCAAGCCGAACGTGGCCCATTGCGCCGGCGTCGGCGAGGGCCTGGCCCGGATGCATCTGGCAGGCGAGAATTTTGCGATCAAGCGTGCCAACGCGCTGTCGGTTGCGGGCTGGCGGCCGCTGTTCGATGCAGCCTCACACCGCGCCGACGAGGTGCAGCCGGGGCTGCGCGCGTTCCTCGCGGCCGAACTCGACTATCTCTCGGGCGGCGTCTGGCCGACCAATCTGCCGGAAGGCGTGATCCACGCCGACCTCTTCAACGACAACGTCTTCTTCCTCGGCGACAAGCTCTCAGGCATCATCGACTTCACCTTCGCCTGCAACGACATGCTGGCCTATGACGTCGCGATCTGCCTGAACGCCTGGTGTTTCGAGCCGGATCATTCCTTCAACGTCACCAAGGCGCGCGCCTTCCTCAACGCCTATGGCCGCTTGCGAAAACTCTCCGAGGCGGAAGAGGCCGCACTGCCGCTGCTGGCGCGTGGTGCCGCGATCCGCTTCCTGCTGACGCGGCTGGTCGACTGGCTCAACGTGCCGCCGGGCGCGCTGGTCAAGCCGAAGGACCCGCTGGAATATTTTCGCAAGCTGCGCTTCCACCAGAGCGTCTCCAGCGCGCGCGATTATGGGCTGATGCCGTCAGGACTGGTCGCGTGAGCGAGCTCCCCAATGTCACGATCTATACCGACGGCGCCTGCTCGGGAAATCCCGGGCCCGGCGGCTGGGGCGCGATCCTGAAGTTCGGCGACAAGGAAAAAGAGCTGAACGGCGGCGAGCGTCACACCACCAACAACCAGATGGAATTGATGGCGGCGATCTCGGCGCTCGAAGCGCTGAAGAAGCCGTGCACGGTCGATCTCTACACCGACAGCCAATATGTGCGGCAGGGCATCACCGGCTGGATCCACGGCTGGAAGCGCAACGGCTGGCGCACCGCCGACAAGAAGCCGGTCAAGAACGTCGAGCTATGGCAGCGCCTCGATGCCGCGCTGAAGGCGCATGACGTGCGCTGGCACTGGGTGAAGGGCCATGCCGGTCATCCCGAGAACGAGCGGGCCGATCAGCTGGCGCGGGATGGTGTCGCGATGGCGAGGACGAAGGCGTAGTCGGCAATGCCGCTACACTCTTAGCCGTCATCGCCCGGCTTGACCGGACGATCCAGTACGCCGCGGCGGCTGTGATAAATCTCGAAGCCTCTGCAATACTGGATGCCCCGCTTTCGCGGGGCATGACAGTGTCATTTGTGGTTGAGAGCGGCGCCTAAAGCTCAGAGCTGCCCCAGCAGCGTATCGCCGCCGGAGACCTCGACCTTGCCGGGCATCGCCTCGAGATTCAGCTTCTTGACCACGCCGTCCTCGACCAGCATCGAATAGCGCTTGGAGCGGATGCCGAGGCCGTTGCCGGAGGCGTCGAGCTCCATGCCGATCGCCTTGGCGAAGTCGGCATTGCCGTCGGCGAGGAAGATCGCTTCGTCGCGCTGGTCGGTGTCGCGCTTCCAGGCGTTCATGACGAAGGCGTCGTTGACCGAGACGATCGCGATGGTGTCGACGCCCTTGTCCTTCATGGCGTAGGCGTTGAGGAAGATGCTCGGCAGATGCATCTTGTGGCAGGTGCCGGTGTAGGCGCCGGGCACCGCGAACAGCGCCACTTTCTTGCCCTTGAAGATATCGTCGGTGGTCTTCACCTGCGGGCCTTCCGCCGTCATCACGCGGAATTTCGCCTCGGGCAGCTTGTCGCCAGTCTGGATCGCCATCGTCGTTTCTCCATGGAAAGGGGCCGGGGCTGTTCTAGAGCATTTTAGCGGCCGAGGGAAACCGCTTCACCGCGCTGTGATGAGAACGGGTTGCCAATTTTTTCGTCATTGCGAGCAAAGCAGCGAAGCGAAGCAATCCAGAGATGTCGCCGCGGGGGCACTCTGGATTGCTTCGTCGCAAGAGCTCCTCGCAATGACGGCGGAGCGAGGCAGCCTTACGCCGCCTGAGCCTTCTTCTCGTCGCGCAGTTCGCGGCGCAGGATCTTGCCGACATTGGTCTTGGGCAGATCGGCACGGAATTCGATCTGCTTGGGCACTTTGTAGCCGGTGAGCTGCTCGCGGCAGAACTTGATGACGTCCTCCGGCGTGAGGTTCGGGTCCTTCTTGACCACGAAGGCCTTCACCGCTTCGCCGGATCCGCTGTCGGGCACGCCGATCACGGCGCATTCGAGCACGCCCGGATGGCTCGCGATCACTTCCTCGATCTCGTTCGGGTAGACGTTGAAGCCGGAGACCAGGATCATGTCCTTCTTGCGGTCCACGATCTTGGTGTAGCCCTTCTCGTCCATCACGCCGATGTCGCCGGTGCGGAAATAGCCGTCGGCCGTCATCACCTTCGCCGTCTCCTCCGGCCTGTTCCAGTAGCCCGACATCACCTGCGGGCCCTTGGCGCAGATCTCGCCGGGCTGCCCGAGCGGCACTTCGTTGCCGTCATCGTCACGGATCGAGATGAAAGTCGACGGCACGGGGATGCCGATGGTGCCATTGAACTCGGCATTGGTGGCGGTATTGCAAGTCAGCGTCGGCGCAGTCTCCGACAAGCCGTAGCCTTCCGCGATCGAGCAGCCCGTGATCGCCTTCCATTGCTCGGCGACTGGGCGTTGCACGGCCATGCCGCCGCCATTCGAAATCTTCAGCTTGGAGAAGTCGAGTTTCTTGAAGTCGGGATGGTGCATCAAGCCGTTGTAGAGCGTGTTCACCGCCGGGAAGCTGTTGACCTGGTATTTTGCCAGCTCCTTGATGAAGCCCGCAATGTCGCGCGGGTTGGGGATCAGGAGATTGCAGCCGCCGGCGCGCACCGCGAGCAGGTAGCAGGCCGTCAGCGCGAAGATGTGATAGAGCGGCAGCGCGCAGACGATCATGAGCTGATCGACATGCGGCGGCGCAGCCATCGCCGGCTGCAGCCAGGCGTCGTTCTGCAGCACGTTGGCGACGATGTTGCGATGGAGCAGCGTGGCGCCCTTGGAGACGCCGGTGGTGCCGCCGGTATATTGCAGGAAGGCGACGTCGCCGGGCGACAGCTTCGGCTTGTTGAAGGTTGCACCTCGGCCGGCCGAGATCGCGTCGTTGAACGAGACCGCGCCCGGCAGCGACCAGGCCGGCACCATTTTCTTGACGCGGCGGACGACGAGGTTGACGATCACGCCCTTGAAGCCGAGCAGATCGCCCATACTGGCGACGATGACGTGCTTGACCTGCGTCTTCGCGATCACCTGCTCGACGGTATGGGCAAAGTTCTCCAGCACGATGACGGCTTCGGCGCCGGAATCCTTGAGCTGATGCTCGAGCTCGCGCGGGGTGTAGAGCGGGTTGACGTTGACCACCGCAAAGCCGGCGCGCAGCACCGCGGCGGTGGCGACCGGATATTGCAGCACGTTCGGCATCATGATGGCGACGCGCGCGCCGCGCTGCAGACCACGTCCCTGCAGGTAAGCAGCGAGCGCCAGCGACATCTGGTCGAGGTCGCGATAGCTGATCGCCTTGTCCATGCAGATGAACGCCTTGCGATCGGCGAACTTCGCAAAGCTCTCCTCGAGGAGGTCGACCAGCGATGCGTATTGCGTCGGCTCGATATCAGCGGGCACGCCGGGCGGATATTGCTTGAGCCAGATGCGCTCCATGGAAACTCCCCTCTCTTACACCAGAGCCCGTTGTGTCTCGGGCTTGCCTCATTGCCGGCAGTATCGAGCCTGCCGCAACTGCTGGCAAGCGGTCGAGGCTTAGGGCAAAGGCCGGGGAGTTGGCTACTGGAATCGTCGCAAATCGCTCCCGCAGGTGCGAAGTGCGACCCGCGCCTCAACGGGACTGGAGCGTTAACCTAGCTGTTGTTGGGCGTGGGCTTCGGCTTGGTGGCCGGCTTGGTTGCCGCGCTGGGCTTGGCAGGCTTTGCAGCCTGATCGCCGCTGGCCGCCGGCTTGTCCGCAGTGGGTTTGGCCGCAGCATCAGGCTTGGCCGCGGCATGCTTGCTCGCCGCTGGCTTGGCCGCGGTCTTTGCATCGCTCTTGGCGTCAGTCTTGGCCGTCGCGTCAGGCTTGGCGGCCGCTGGTTTCGCCGCGGTCGTCTTGGCGTCGCTGGCGGCGTCGGGCTTCTTGGCGACGCGCGACTTCTTGCCACGCGCCTTCGGCGGGGTCTGCTGGTCGGTGTCGGCGGCGACCGCCGCGACCAGGGCCGCACCGGTGCGGGTCGGGCCGGTATAGACCACCACGGGCTCCGCGGCCGCCGGCGCCGAGGCCATCAGCTCGGACGCCTTCATCAGCGGGGGCTGGAGGCCTGCGGTGAAGAACGTCACCTGGGCGGCGCCGCCGGTGGCAGAACCGCTCGTGCCGCCGCTGTTGGTCGCGATCAACGCATCATCGTCGTCGCTGGCCGGCCGTTTGCGGTGACCGCCGCACATCTCCTCGCGCAGGTTCGGCGGCGAGGCGTCGACCGGCACGAGGTTCTCGACGGTGCCGAGCGAGGGGCGCAGCCACGACAGATTGTCCTGGCTGAAGCCGCGCTCCAGCAGCTGCGCCGCCTTCACTGCGCGCGCGGTGCCGGAATTGGCGCCGAGCACCACCGCGATCAGGCGGCGGCCGTTGCGCGTGGCTGAGGCCACGAGGTTATAGCCGGAGGCGCAGATGAAGCCGGTCTTGAAACCGTCGGCGCCGGGATAGCGGCCGATCAGCTTGTTGAAATTGCCTGTAACGCGCTTGCCGAAGCGGATCGCCGGGATGTGCACGTAGTACTCGTATTCCGGCAGGTCGCGCAGGAACGAGCGCGCGAGAATGGCGAGGTCGCGCGCCGAGGTGACGTGTCCGTCCGCAGGCAGGCCGTTCGGATTGACGTAGTTCGTCTGCGTCATGCCGAGCTTCTTCGCGGTGTCGTTCATCATCACGGAGAAGCCGTCGATCGAGCCGCCGATGCCTTCGGCCAGCACCACGGCCATGTCGTTCGCCGACTTGACCATCATCATCTTCAGCGCGTTGTCGACAGTGAGCTGTGTTCCCGCACGGAGGCCCATCTTCGAGGGCGATTGCGAGGCCGCCGTCGGCGACACCGTCAGCATCGAGTCGAGCGTGATCTTGCCGTCCTTCACCGCCTTCAGCGTCACGTAGGCGGTCATGATCTTGGTGACGGAGGCCGGATACCAGGGGATCGTCGCGTTGTCGGCCTGCAGCACCTTGCCGCTGTCGGCTTCGATCAGAAGCAGCGCTTCTGCGTTTGCGATGCGCGGTGCGAGCAGCGCAGCGACGGCGAGAGCCGCAGCGAACAGGTTGAACAGGGGCTTGCGAAGCAGCGGGCGAAAGGCGTGCACTATCCGATTCCGGTCCTTGGAAATCCGCCGGTTCCGGTCGGATCTCGTGATCTCTGTTCGGTTCTGAAATCCAGCGCCGCCGCTCGCGGCAGCGCGAACCTATACCGGCTCTTGCGCCGAGAATAGGGGCTTCAGCCGGGTATTCCGCAATGAAATAGGCCGAATTTCGACGGTGCTACGAGGACTTGACGGCTGTCGCGATAGCCTCAGCCGCGCCGGCGCTGGCCAGCGCATTCGGCTGCGCCCGTTCCTGCACCATGAACTGGGCCTTGGCGAGTTCGGCAAAATGGCCGCCTTTGGCCACGAGTTCATCGAAAGTTCCGCTTTCGATCACCCGTCCGTTCTCGAACACCAGGATCCGTGTCGCATTGCGGATGGTGGAGAGGCGGTGGGCGATCACGAAGGTGGTGCGGCCCTTCATCACTTCATCGAGAGCGGCGTTCACCTTGGCCTCGGTGATGGCATCGAGCGCGCTGGTCGCCTCGTCCAGGATCAGGATTGGCGGGTTCTTCAACAGAGCGCGCGCGATCGACAGCCGCTGCCGCTCGCCGCCTGAGAGCATGCGGCCGCGCTCGCCGGCATTGGTCTCGAAGCCGCCGCTGCGCTCGATGAATTCGAGCGCCTGCGCGCGCTCGGCCGCCTTGCGCATCTCGGCTTCGGTCGCATCCGGCTTGCCGACGCGCAAATTCTCCGCGATCGAGCGGTTGAACAGCAGCGCTTCCTGGAACACGACGCCGATGTTTCGCCGCAGCGATGTCAGCGTGACGCCGCGAACGTCCATGCCGTCGATCCTGATGAAACCGGATTGCGGATCGAAGGCGCGATGCAAGAGCGCGATCGCGGTCGACTTGCCGGCGCCGGTCGGGCCGACCAGCGCGATGGTCTGGCCGGGCAGCGCGGTAAAGGAGAGGTCCTCGATCGCCGGCCGCTTGCCGTCATAGGAGAAGGTGACGTCGTTGAACTCGACGAGGCCGGAGAGCCGGCCGGCATCGATCGCATCTGGCCGGTCATGCACCGCGGGCACGGCATCGAGCACGTTGAAGAATTCGCGCAGGCGCGGGGCTTCCATGAACACGTTGTTGATGAAGCTCACGACCTGCTCGAGCTTCTGGATCAGCAGCGTGGCGAAGCTCACGAACATCACGATCTCGCCGACCGAGGTCAGGCCCTGGTCGTGCAGCGCGATGCCGAGGGTGAAGATCGCGAGCACGGTGATGGTGGTGGAGGCGCGCGTGATCACGGTGACGAGCGCCCACCACGACAGCACCGGCATTTGCGCCGCGAGCAGCTGGTCGGCGATGGAGCGCAGACCCTGCACCTCGGATTCGACGCGCACAAAGCTCTGCACCAGCGCGACGTTGCCGAGCGCGTCGGAGGCTCGCGCGGAGAGTTCGCTGTATTGCTCCTCGACCGCCATCTGCATGCCGAAGGTCCTGCGCACGACGAAGGTCGTCAGCGCGGTGAAGACGACGCAGAGCACGAACAGCAGGATCGCGAGCCGCCAGTTCAGGTACAACGACAGCGGCAGCAGCACCACTACCGACAGGATCGCCGCAAAGTGCTCGCGGAAGAAGCCGAGCCAGAGCCGCCACAGCGCGTCCGTGCCGTTGAGCATCACCTTCATCAGCCGGCCCGAATGGGTGCCGGAATGGAAGGTCAGCGGCAGTTGCAGGATGTGCTCGAAATAGCCGGTCAGCACCGCCTGGCGCTGGCGGTGGGAGAGCCGGTCGGCCTGCAACGCCACCAGCGCGCTGCAGCCGATGGCGAACAATCCGAACGCGACCCAGGCCATCAGGAATGGCCAGGCCGAACCGGAGCCTGCGACCGTCTTGCCGGAGAGCACGTCGACGATCCGGCCGAACAGCACCGGTTCGGCGAACTGCGAGGCCGCGAGCAGAAGATTGGCGAACGCCAGCAGCCAGCCAAGGCGCGCCTCCTTGCCGAGCAACTCGAGAACGCGGGTGTAGAGGCGGAGGATGGACATGAAGTAGGCACTTACCCAAGCAGCCGATGGAGACGGCGGGGTGACAATTTAAGCAGGGATGGCTGGCGAGATACAGCGGAAGCTTTTGGTTATCTTCAGTTGATGGCCGTCTGTCCGCGAGGCGCAAAGCGGATTTACCGAAATCGAATTCGTCTCGCCCTGCACGATCGTCATTTGAAAATGCCGGGCCCAGCCTCGCAGACAAAGCCCCAACATGAACAGCAGATGAGCGGTAGTTGCGTCACGATCACGCAGCCCCATTCATCTTCTGTTGGGGTTGGGGAACCCAACATGGGCTGCGGGTGTTTGAAAGACATGAGCCTGTCTCGAGGCACCATTGAAGGTCCCAAGGAGGGTCCAAGCGATGTTTGACCGATTTTCGAAATTTGCCGGCCGCAAGGCCGTTCTCGCCACCGCCGCGGTGCTGGCGCTGACCACCGTGGCCCCGACCGCATCGTTCGCAGGCGGCCGCCACTGGCATGGTGGCGGCGGCGCGGCCTTCGCCGGCGCAGCGATTGCCGGCGCCATCGGCACCGGCCTTGCGATCGCAGCAACCCGCGATGCCTACGCCTATGATGCCCCCCCGGCCTATTACGGCGGCGGTCCGGCCTATTACGATGAGGGCCCGGTCTACTACGGCGGCCCGAGCTATTACCACAGCAACAGCCGCGAATACCCGGGCAATGGCAATGTCGGTCGCGACCCCTTTGCCTCCTGCAGCCGAGGCGGCGCGGGTTGTTGGTAAGTCGTTGACCACGAAAGGCCGGCGCGCTTGTCGCGCCGGCCTTTTGCCTTTTATTGTCAAGCGTTAACGCGTCGACCATTTGTTTAGAGTAGTTTTGCGTACATGAGTGATTCGCTTGAGCGGCTATATCTGGCTGTGCTCGCGGCCAGAGATCTTGATCCGGCAACATCGCGTACTGCCCGGCTGTTTCAGCGTGGGCCGTCCAAAATGGCGAAGAAGCTGGCCGAAGAGGCGATCGAGGTCGTGATCGATGCGGTCAACGGCGACACCGAGGCCGTGGTCCGGGAAAGCGCCGATCTGCTCTATAATCTCACCGTGCTGTGGGCTTCCGCCGGCGTGCGCCCCGAAGACGTCTGGCGTGAAATGTCGCGCCGTGAGGACATGTTGGGCATTGCTGAAAAGCTGCCGAAGTCGCCGATGAAGCTGCCCAAAGTCGCGTCACCGCGTGTTGCCGCCAGGCGGCCAATTGTCGCGCTCGAGGGCCGTGTGGCGCGCAAGCGCCACTAAAATCGTCACAAAACTCACGATGGACAAATCCGTGCCATGGTGCTTGATCGCGGCGCCATGCTGAAACGTATCTACGACTGGTGCATCGACGCCGCCCATAAGCCTTACGCGCTCTGGATCATGGGGGCCGTGGCTTTCGCCGAAAGCTCCTTCTTTCCCATTCCCCCGGACGTGATGCTGATCCCGATGTCGCTGGCGCGCCCGCAGCGCGCCTGGCTCTACGCCGCGATCTGCACGGTCACCTCGGTGATCGGCGGTCTGCTCGGCTACGCCATCGGTGCGCTGCTGTTCGACTCGGTCGGCCACTGGCTGATCCAGGTCTACGGCCTCGGCGACAAGGTCGATGCCTTCCGCGCGTCCTATGCGGAGTGGGGCGCCGTCATCATCCTGCTCAAGGGCCTGACGCCGATCCCCTACAAGCTCGTCACCATCACCTCGGGCTTTGCCGGCTACAATCTCGTTCTCTTCATCCTGTGCTCGATCGTCGCGCGCGGCGGGCGCTTCTTCATCGTGGCGGTCCTGCTCAACCGCTATGGCGACTGGATCCGGCGCAAGCTCGAGGAGCATCTCGGCCTGTGGGTCGCGATCGGCGCCGCGGTGCTGGTGCTCGGCTTCGTCGTTGCAATCAAGTTGATCTAGGGCTGCAGCGGCTTTGCCGCCGCGCCGGCTTCGGCTACGGTTGCGATTATGATGGTTCGATCCGGAAATCCGGCAGTGCGACTCGGGACGCTGATCTCAGCGGTGCTGTTGCTCCTGCCCGGTGCCGGCGGGACGGGGTGGGCGCAATCGGCGCCGCCGTCGCTTGGCTTGCAGGAGCAGGGGCCGCAGGCCGCGCCGCCGCCCTCGACGCCCGCTCCCTCGACGCGCGAGGAAAACTCCGGGCTGATCAATGAAATGGGCAAGCTGTTCGACAAGCTGCCCTCAATCCTGCCGCCGATCAAAAGCCCGAGCGAGACCATGAACGATCTGTCGCGCCTGGCGCGGCCGTCCACCATGGTGTCGGGGCGTGTGGCCTGTCCGGTCTCGCCAAGCGGCGGGCCCGACTGCAAGCTCGCTGCCGATCAACTCTGCCAGGGCAAGGGCTACAAGGACGGCAAGAGCCTGAACACCGATTCCGCCGAGAAGTGCTCGGCCAAGGTTCTCATTCCGGGCAGGCAACGCAAACCGGATGATTGCCGCACCGATACCGTCGTCACCAGCGCGCTGTGCCAGAACTGAGGACGTCGCGCGAGCAGCAAGGAGCGCCCATGAGCCGCACAGAGCAGGACTTCCTCGGACAGCGCGAGATCGCCGACGATATCTACTACGGCGTCCAGACCATCCGGGGTAAGGAAAACTTCCACATCACCGGCATTCCGATGAACCAGGAGCCTTATTTCGTTAAGGCGCTGGGTTACGTGAAGAAGGCCGCCGCGATGGCCAATCGCGATCTCGGTGCGATCGATACCAAGGTCGCGGATGCGATCATCCTCGGCTGCGACCGCGTCATTGCTGGCGACATGATGGACCAGTTCGTCACCGACTTCATCCAGGGCGGCGCCGGCACCTCGACCAACATGAATGCCAACGAGGTGATCGCGAACCTCGCGCTGGAATCGATGGGCTTCAACAAGGGCGACTACCAGCACGTCAGCCCGAACGACCACGTCAATTACGGCCAGTCCACCAACGACACCTATCCGACCGCGTTTCGACTGGCGCTGATCCTGCGGCTCGAGAGCTACATGACGGCGCTGCGCCAGCTCCAGGAGGCCTTCTTCGCCAAGGGCCGCGAGTTCGAACGCGTGCTGAAGATGGGGCGCACGCATCTGCAGGACGCAGTCCCGATGTCGCTCGGCGCCGAATTCCGCGGCTGGGGCACCACCATCGGCGAGGAGGTCGACCGCATCTCGGAAGCGCGCGCGCTGCTGCGCGAGATCAATCTCGGCGCCACCGCGATCGGCACCTCCGTCACCGCGGCCGTCGGTTATCCCAAGCTTGCGGTCCGGCATCTCAGCGGATTGACCGGCGTCGACTTCATTCTCGCCGGCGATCTCGTGGAGGCGACCTCGGACACCGGCGCCTATGTGCAGCTCTCCGGGGTGCTCAAGCGCACCGCGAGCAAGCTGACGAAAATCTGCAACGACATCCGCCTGCTCGCCTCCGGCCCGCGCGCCGGCTTCAACGAGATCAACCTGCCGCAATTGCAGCCGGGCTCGTCGATCATGCCGGGCAAGGTCAATCCGGTGATCCCCGAGGTCGTCAACCAGACCAGCTTCCTCGTCATCGGTCTCGACATGACCGTCACGCTGGCAGCAAGTGCCGGTCAGCTCCAGCTCAACGTGATGGAGCCGGTGATCTCGTTTGCGCTGTTCTTCTCGATCCGCACCATGGAGCGCGCCGTCAACAGCCTGCGCGAGAACTGCATTGTCGGCATCACCGCCAATGACGAGCACACCCGCAACATGGTGCTGAACTCGCTCGGCATCGTCACCGTGCTGAAGCCGCTGCTCGGCTACAAGCAATGCGCCGAGATCGCGCGTGAGGGCTACAAGAGCGGCAAGTCGCTGCACCAGATCGTGGTGGCCGAACGCAAGCTGCTGACGCAGGAAAAATGGGACGAGATGTTCTCGTTCGAGCGGCTGATCAATCCGGATTTGCTTGGGTAGCGCTGCCTGTTTCGTGAGGAGCGAATTCCGCGCGTTGGAATTGCGGTAGCGGCATCCACCACGGCGCCAAAACGCAATACTTGACAGTGGAAAGATTGCCTTGTTGGTATGGCTCCCAACCTTCAATGCGTCTGCCAACAAAGGATCGTTCCGCAATGTCCATGCCTGCTCTGTTCAAGGGACGCCTGTCGATCCCCGTGATCGGTTCGCCGCTCTTCATCATCTCGGTGCCCGACCTGGTGATCGCGCAGTGCAAGGCGGGCGTGGTCGGCTCTTTCCCGTCGCTGAACGCGCGGCCGCCGGAGCTGCTCGACGAATGGCTGGCGCGGATCACCGAAGAGCTCGCGGCCTATGACCGCGCGCATCCTGACAAGCCGTCGGCGCCGTTCGCGGTCAACCAGATCGTGCACAAGTCGAACAACCGGCTCGATCACGACATGCAGCTCTGCGCCAAGTACAAGGTGCCGATGGTCATCTCCTCGCTCGGCGCGCGCGAGGAGCTGAACCAGGCCGTGCACGGCTGGGGCGGCATCGTCTTCCACGACGTGATCAACCAGAAGTTCGCCCACAAGGCGATCGAGAAGGGCGCCGACGGCCTGATCCTGGTCTCGGCCGGCGCCGGCGGCCATGCCGGCACGATCTCGCCGCTCGCTTTCGTCGCCGAAACCCGCAAATGGTTCGACGGCCCGATCGCGCTGTCGGGCGCCATCGGCAACGGCAAGGCGATCCGCGCCGCGCGCGTTCTCGGCGCGGACTTCGCCTATATCGGCTCGGCCTTCATCGCGACCAAGGAGGCCAACGCGGTCGAGAAATACAAGGAGATGATCGCGGGGGCGAGCGCCGACGACATCGTCTATTCCAACCTGTTCACCGGCGTGCACGGCAATTATCTGAAGCCCTCGATCCTCGCTGCCGGCATGGATCCGGAAAACCTGCCGACCTCAGATCCTTCCAAGATGAACTTCGGCACCGACGCCTCCGGCGAACGCGCCAAGCCGAAGGCCTGGAAGGAGATCTGGGGCTCGGGCCAGGGCATCGGCAGTGTTGATGGCATCGTGCCCGCCGCCGAGATGATCGCGCGCTTCAAGAAGGAATACGAGGAAGCGATCGACCCGCCGTTGTGATGGCTCTCGCCATGACCGCCATCTACCGCGTCGACGGCAACAGCGTCGTCACCAGCCCCAATGCCGCGGGGCCGTGGGACCGGCGCATGCAGCACGGCTCGGCGCCGTCGGCGCTGGTGACGTGGGCGGCGGAGCGCATTGCGACGCCCGTGCCGATGAACATCGCGCGCGTCACGATCGATTTGATGCGCCCGGTGCCGGTGGCGCCGCTCACGATCGAGAGCAACGTGTTGCGCGAGGGCCGCAAGATTCAGCTCTGCGAAGTCAAGCTGCTCGCCGACGGCGTGCAGGTCGTCGGCGCCACCGTGCTCAAGATCAAGCGGCAGTCACAGCCGCTGCCCGACGACGTCAAGGAGTTGCCGGTCACGCTGCCGTCGCCCGAGGACTCGCTGGTCGAGGACGGTCACGGCGCGACCAGTCCGTTCGCGGGCATGGTCTCGATGCGCGCCGCCCGCGGCCGCTTCGGCCAGGCCGGTGCCGGCGCGATCTGGTTTCGCCTCGATCATCCGCTGGTCGAAGGCGAGGCGGTCTCGCAGGCGATGCGCGCCGTGGTCGCCGCCGATTTCTCCAACGGCACCGCTTCGACGCTCGACTTCCGCGCCTGGACCTACATCAACGCCGACCTCTCGGTGAGCCTGGCGCGCCGGCCGGTCGGCGACTGGATCCTGCTCGACGGCGAATCCTGGATCGGCCCCGACGGCGCCGGCCTTGCGATGTCGCGGCTCGCCGACCGTCAGGGCTATTTTGGTCGCGCGGTGCAGAGCCTTGTGATCGAGAAGCGATGAGCGCATCGTAGCTTTATCCTTGGTGAGTTGGTCTCATATCGGCAGCCTATCTCGATAGGCTTGGCACTATCGGTTCCCTTCAGCAGCGCATAGTCGGCAGTTCCTCTGCCCGCTGTGCATGGGTCTGCTTAGGTTGAGGGCGGAACCGATTGTTCCGTTTCCGGTTTTATTCCCGGTAGAGGGAAAAATGACTTCAATTGAGAAATTTACTGGAAAGGCCAGAACCGGAATCCGGGGCCTGGACAACATCCTGTCCGGGGGATTGTCGCGCGGACACCTGTTCCTCGCAGAAGGTGCGCCCGGCACTGGCAAGACGACGGTGGCGTTGCAGTTCCTGCTCGAAGGGACCAAGGCCGGCGAGACGTGTTTGTATATCACCTTATCGGAGACGGAGCGCGAGTTGCGCGATGGCGCCGCTTCGCATGGCTGGGTCTTGGACGATGAACTGACGGTTTTTGAACTGCTGCCGCCAGAGAGCCTGCTTGATTCCGAGCAGCAGCAGAGCCTGCTCTATTCGTCCGATCTCGAGCTTGGCGAGACGACCAAGCAGATCTTCGAAGCCGTCGATCGCGTCAAGCCGCACCGGGTCGTGCTCGATAGTCTTTCCGAAATCCGGCTTCTGGCCCAGAGTTCGCTGCGATATCGCCGGCAAATCCTGGCCATCAAGCACTATTTCTCCAGATACAACACGACCGTAATGCTGCTCGACGATCTTACGGCCGATGCTGCCGACAAGACCGTGCACAGCGTGGCGCATGCGGTTTTTCGTCTGGAAGAGCTTGCTCCGGACTATGGTGCTGAGCGGCGGCGCGTCCGCGTCGTGAAGTATCGGGGTACGAAATTTCGCGGTGGTTATCACGACGTCACGATCACTACCGGTGGATTGAACGTGTTTCCGAGGCTGGTTGCTTCCGAGCATCGCGCCGATATGCGGCACAGCAGGTTTTCGAGCGGCATCGCCGAGTTGGACGGGCTGTTGGGCGGCGGCGTCGAGACGGGTTCAAGCACCCTCGTTCTCGGCCCCTCGGGGACCGGTAAATCCCTCATCGCGATTGTGTTCGCCGTCGCCGCCGTGGCGCGAGGCGAGAAGGCCGCGCTGTTCGTGTTCGACGAAGAATTGGGCCTGCTCTTCGAGCGCATGAGAGGTATCGGAATTGATCTCGAAGCGATGCGCAGGGATGGCAGCCTCGCGATCGAACAGGTCGATGCAGCAGAGCTCTCGCCCGGGGAATTCGCTCACATGGTTCGCGAGCGCGTGGACGAGCAGGGGATTCAGGCTGTCGTGATCGACAGCCTGAACGGCTACCAGGCGGCCATGCCCGAGGAGAATTCGCTCATCCTCCACATGCACGAGTTGTTGCAATACCTGAATCGCCGCGGGGCTGCGACATTCATGACTGTCGCCCAGCACGGTCTCGTCGGTGACATGAAGGCACCGGTCGACGTCACGTATCTCGCCGATACCGTGATCCTGTTGCGGTATTTCGAGGCGTTGGGCAGCGTGCGGCGTGCCATTTCCGTCATCAAGAAGCGTATGGGCGTGCACGAATCGACCATACGGGAGTACCGAATTAGCAACCGCGGTCTCGCCATCGGCGAACCCCTGGAAGAGTTTCAGGGGGTGTTGCGCGGCGTGCCCGTTTATGTCGGTGGAGGGAAACCACTACTTCGGGAGTCTGGTGCGTGAGACCGGGCGAATCCTCGGAACGCGCGATCGTCCTTGCCCCGACTGGGCGCGATGCGTCAGTGGCCACCAGCCTAATCAGGGAAGCGGGCTTTATAGCCGACATTTGCACCGAGCTCGATGCGCTGGTTCGCGAGATAGTAGCTGGCGCGGGGCTCGCAATCATAGCCAACGAGGCGGTGAAAACCGCAGACCTGCGGGGGCTGGTGAAATGGTTGAACGAGCAGCCCTCATGGTCGGATTTTCCGATTGTTCTGCTGACGCGCCAGGGCGGTGGTCCGGAGCGAAATCCCGATGCCATGCGGCTCGCTCTGGCGCTGGGAAACGTCACCTTCATCGAGCGCCCGTTTCACCCAACGACGCTGGTCAGCGTCGTGGGATCCGCCATCAGGGGGCGTCGCCGTCAATATCAGTCGCGCGCCATTCTGGAGAATCTCACGGAGAGCGAGGGCCTGCTGCAAACGGCGTTGAGGGCGGGGCGGCTGGGAGCGCTCGAGTTGCACCTGCCGTCGTTGATGCTCGACGCCTCGAATACCTGCAAGCTGTTCTTCGGACGCAGGCCCGAGCAGGAATTCTCATATGAGGACTTGCTCGCTTCCGTACATCCGGATGATCGCGTCAGACGACAGGGTGTGTTCGACCGTGCCGTCACCAGCGGCGGCGATTATAGCATCGAATACCGAAACATCTGGCCTGACGGGTCCCAGCATTGGGTCGAGATACGTGCTCGCGCGGTTCTCCGGCCCGACGGCAGGGTCCGATCGATGGTCGGGGTGTGCTCCGATATCACTGCGCGCAAGATTGCGGAGATCGAGCGGGAGGCTTTGCTGGCGCAGCTCGCGACAGAACGCACGGCGCTAGCCGAACTTTCCGCCACGCTTGAGCAGCGCGTCGAGCAGCGCACCGTCGATCTGATGAAGGAGGTTGCCGCGCGCGAGAGGGTGCAGGATCAACTGCGCCAGGCGCAGAAGATGGAGACCATCGGGCAGCTGACCGGCGGCGTCGCTCATGACTTCAACAATCTGCTGATGGCCGTCATGGGCAATCTTGACCTGCTGCGCAAGCGCATACCGGACGATCCGCGTCTGCGTCGGCTGATCGATGGCGCGCTGCAGGGGGCGGAACGGGGCGCGTCTCTGACGCAGCGCCTGCTGGCGTTCGCGCGGCAGCAGGATCTGCGAGCGGTGGCGATCGATCTCGGTGCGCTCATCAGGGGCACGATCGACCTGCTCGAACGCTCGCTGGGTCCCCGCGTCGAACTGCGGCTGGACGTTCCAGATCAATTGCCGCCCGCGCGTGCCGATTCCAACCAGCTCGAACTCGCCATCCTGAACCTCGTCATCAATGCACGCGACGCCATGACTGACGGCGGTGCGATCGACATCCGTATCCGTGACTACAAGGCGAACGGCGAATCCGTCGTGCAGCCCGGCCAGTACTTGGAGCTTTCCGTGATCGATACAGGCGAAGGGATGTCTCCAGAGACATTGAAGCGGGCGGTAGAGCCGTTCTTCTCTTCGAAGCCGCTGGGGAAAGGAACGGGTCTCGGCTTGTCAATGGTGCATGGCCTCGCCGAGCAGCTCGGCGGGGCGCTTCAGCTCTCCAGCGCGTTGGGAACCGGCACCACGGCCACCTTGGTTCTTCCGGTTGCAACTCAGTCTGTGGAAGCCGAGGTGTCCTGCCCCGTCGCCCGGCAGGCTGGTCGATCGGCGATCATCCTGTTTGTCGATGACGATCCGCTGATCGCCATGTCGACCACCGAAATGCTCGAAGATCTCGGGCACCGCGTCATCGGCGTCAGCTCGGCCCTGCACGCCCTCGACATCATTCGAAGTGAGCAGCCGATCGACCTCCTGGTGACAGATCATGTCATGCCGGGAATGACCGGGCTCGAGCTGGCGGCTGCCTCGCGTCAGTTGCGCCCATCACTGCCAATCTTGCTCGCCACAGGATATGCCGAGTTGCCCGAAGGGGCTCAACTTGATCTGCCGCGGCTTGCAAAGCCCTATCATCAGGACCAGCTCCGCGATCGCCTCGATCAAATGCTTCGTTGAAAGCGGCCAACGCGGCTCCTCAAGTGCTATCCCACCATCCGGTCGCGTCCGCTCCAGAAGCCCGCGCGCAGCACCTTCTTGTCGACCTTGCCGACGCCGGTCATCGGCAGCTGCTTGACGAACTGAATCTGTTTCGGCGCATGCGCGGAACCCTTTCGCGTCCGTACCAGATTGATCAGCTCGTCGGCATCCGGCTTTGCGCCCTCGCGCGGCACGACGATGGCGGTGACGGCCTCGCCCCATTTCTCGTCGGGGACACCGACCACCGCGACCATCGCGACGTCGGCATGTTGCGACAGCACATCCTCGATCTCGCGCGGAAAGATGTTGAAGCCGCCGGTGACGATCATGTCCTTCTTGCGATCGAGGATGAACATGTAGCCGCGCTCGTCCTGGCGCGCGATGTCGCCGGTGTGGACCCAGCCGTTCTTCAGCGTCTCCGCGGTGATGTCGGGCCGCTTCCAGTATTCCGCCATCACATGCGGCGCGCGCACGCAGATCTCGCCGGCCTCACCGGTCTTCACCTCCTGGTCGTTGTCGTCGAGAATCTTGACCTCGCAGGCCGCGATCGGGAAGCCGCAGGACAACAACAGTTCCGGCGTCTTGGGATCGTGATCCTTTCTGCGCAGCACTGAAACCGGGTAGCATTCGGTCTGGCCGTAGAGCTGCGAGAACACCGGGCCGATGCGCTCGATGCCTTCGACCAGCCGGCTCGGCGACATCGCCGAGGCCCCGTAGAGCACGAGCTCGAGCGAGGAGAGATCGGTCTTGCTCAGCGCCGGATGATCGAGCAGCACGTAGATCATCGTCGGCACGAACAGCGTGAAATTGATGCGCTCGCGTGCGATCGTCGCCAGCACCGCCTCGGGATCGAAGCCTTTCAGCATGTGCACGGTGCCGCCGCGCATCAGCGTCGGCAGCACTTTTGTGCCGGCGACATGACTGATCGGGGCGACCGTGAGATAGCGCGCAGCGTCGGGGATCTCGAAATCGGCGAGGATCGCGCCGGCAGCGCCGGCGTTTTCGCGATGATAGCGCAGCGCGCCCTTTGATTTGCCTGTCGTGCCGCCGGTGTAATTGAGCGTGGAGAGATCGTCGAGATTTGCGAGGCACCGCGCGCTGGCATGTCCCGCGCCCTCGATCGCCGCCAGCAGATCGACGCCGTAGTCGGCCGGCCCCATGGTGAAGACCGCCTTGAGCCGCGTTGCTTTTGCGGCAAGCTCGCCACCGCGATCGCGGAAGGCGGCCACATCGACCACCAGCACTTCGGCTTCGGAATCCTCGAGCTGGAACAGCTGGTCCGTCTCCGATCCCAGCGGATGCAGCCAGGTGACGCAGCATCGCGACAATTGCGCGGCGACGCCGGCGCACCAGGTGTCGGCGCGGTTCGCGGTGAGGAAGGCGACGCGCGCGCCGGGCTGCAAGCCGAGCCGCACGAATACGCCCTGGATGCGTCCGATCAGATCGATGGTGCCCTGATAGCTCAGCGATCCGCCGGGCCAGGCGAAAGCCGTGCGGCCGGGATAGCGCGCTAGCGCCCGTAGCGCCTGCGCACAAGTCGGGGACGATGCGTGGAGCGGATCGGACATATGTTTCCTCGTTGCTTTGTCATCGGCTTGTGTCGTGCCAATGTTTGCGCGCAAGGCTAGCACAGGGAATGCGGGATGGAACGACAAAGCCCGCCGGGAGAAGCAAGCGCGATGCGGAGATTTGCGTGACATCCGATCGACTGCAAATTTTTCGCGATCGTCTCAGCCTGCCGCTGATCGCAGCGCCGATGTTTCTGGTGTCTGGCGTCGAGCTGATGGTTGCTGCTTGCCGCAACGGGGTGATCGGCAGTTTCCCCACCGTGAATTGCCGCAGCACGGACCAGCTCGATGAATGGCTCACCGAGATCGCAACGCGGTTGCGGCAGCACGAGGATCAGACCGGCCGCAAGGCCGCGCCGCTCTGTCCGAATTTGATCGTACATCGCTCCAACGCGCGACTGGAGCAGGATCTCGCCGTGCTGCTCGAGCACAAGCCCGAGATCGTCATCACATCGGTCGGCTCGCCGGCGCCCGTGTTGAAACCGCTGCGCGATGCCGGCGCATTGGTGCTGGCGGACGTCGCCTCCATCCGCCACGCCGAGCGTGCGGCAGCGGCAGGCGCCGATGGCCTCGTGCTGCTCACCGCGGGCGCGGGCGGACAGACCGGTTGGCTCAACCCGTTCGCGTTCGTCCGTGCGGTGCGCACATTCTACGACGGCATCATCGTGCTCGCCGGCGGCATCAGCGACGGCCGTGCGCTGCATGCAGCCGAAGTGCTCGGCTGCGATCTCGGCTACATGGGCACGAAGTTCATCGCCACGCGCGAGAGCATGGCGGACGAACGTCACAAGCAGATGCTGGTCGAGAGCAGCGCCGACGACATTCTGCTCACCACCGCCTTCACGGGCTTGCAGACCAGCATGCTGAAGCCATCGATCGTCGCCGCCGGGCTCGATCCTGATGAGCTGCCGACACGCGGCGCCATCGACATCGGCAAGGACATCGACGTCGCCGCGCGCGAGAACCGTCCCATACGCTGGCGTGACATCTGGAGCGGCGGGCATTCGACGTCGGGCGTCACCGACGTGATGGCAGTCGACGATCTCGTGGCGCGGACGGCCGCCGAATACCGCGACGCTGGCGGGCGATAGCGTTCCGCGCCGCCCAGCACGGTTAATCCCGCATGGCTCCGCAAGCCTGTACTTAACGGCAGATTAACCATCGCCAGCCCAGAATCCCCCTCACGGCCGCCAATCAGGACGAGAGGGACAGGCAATGGATTTCGATTTTCTCAACAGCAAGACATCCGCAACGCTGGACGAGATCCGGGTCCGCGTCGCGCACGCGCTGGCCCGTCACCCGCTCTGCCGCACCGTCCGGTTCGACATCCTCAGCGTTCCCCGCACCCGCCGGGGCGGCAATTGGACGGTGACGCTGCAATCGGTCGAGCCGCGCGCCGTCTGGGAGGCCTCGGAGATCGTTGCCGACATCCAGGACGCCTACGATCTGGCAGCCGCTGCCTGATTTCATTAGGCTTTTTGGTGTTGTCGCCGCAGACATGGTGAATGTCGCCGCAAAAGCACACTCAAGCCTTATTTCGTTCCATTTTTCCCGGCATCGCTGACAACATCGTGAAGCGGTCCTTCCGGAGAGACGTTTGTCCAGAGCCATCACCCTCACTGTGCTGACCTGTTTCCTCGTCCTCGGTGCCGCCACCACCGCCATTCTCGGCCGCGACAGCGTCCCCAGCGTCAGCGCCGAGATGATCACCCAGGCCCCGCCCAAGCCGCTCGCCGCCAACCGTGCCGCCAAGGCCGACCGGCTGGTTCCGACCCTGGCGCTGGCCTCGGCCGCGATCAACCCGGTGCAGGTTCCCGCCGGCCAGCTTTCGCAGGCCCCCGTCCTGACCGAGCCACTGCGCCAGGCCTTTGCCGCGGCCACCCCGTCCGATTTCCCGATGACGAAGCCGAGTGTGAACGAGGCGCCCGCGCCTGCGGAAACCACCGCCGCTATCGGAGTTACACCAAAGCCGAAGGCTGTCGCGAAGCCGCAGCCGCAAAAGACCTATTCATTGCTCTCCGAAGTGCAGATCGCGGGCATCAGGGATCGCCTGAAGCTGTCGTCGTCGCAGGAATATTACTGGCCCTCGGTCGAGACGGCGCTGCGCAATGTCGTCCGCAAGATCTCGGCGAACAAGCTCTCCAATCCGAACGGGCCGAGCGTGCCGATCGATCCGAACTGCGACGAGGTCCAGCAGTTGAAGTCGGCTGCAATGCCGCTGCTGTTCCAGCTGCGTGACGATCAAAAGGAAGAAGTCCGCAAGCTCGCTCGCATCATTGGCCTCGAACAGGTCGCGCAGCAGATCTGAGGCTTGAGATCTGAGGCTGAAGTTCCTCGACGGAACTGCGCTCTGATCAGGAACATCCGGCAAAGCCACGGCGTTGCCCGCTCCGAACAGGGAGTGGACCAATGCGCGCTTCGACAGCCTATTTCGTCGGTGCCGGATCGATCGTTGCCGCCATCGCCATTGGTCTCGGCGGCGGCATCGTCGCCGGCAATATCATGCACCCGATCGCGCCCAAGCAGGGGCCCGATACCGGCAAGATGGCGCAACGTGCGGAAACGGCCGCGCCGGATACGACAAGCGCGCCTTCGGAGCGCGTGCAATATCTCACGGGATCGCAATCCTTCGGCGCGGTGATCGCAGCGCCCGCACAGGCGCAGAGCGAGGCCAAGCCTGATGTACAGGCCACTCAGGTGAGCGCTGAACCCCCGCCGCCCCCGCAGACAACGGCCGCGGTCGAGCCGCCCAAGCCTGCGCCGGCACCGCAAGCAACAAAACCCGTCGAGCAACAGGCTTCAACCGAGCCGGCATCGTCACCTGACAACGCTTATGCCAAGGCCAGGGATTTTGACGTGAAGCGCGCCGCGTCCGAGCGGCGACGTGTGGAGCGTCACGAGCGCTGGGCCGAGCGACGCCATTATGACACGCGTGATGCACGCGGCGGCCGCGATCAGACCGATTGGGATGATGTTGCGCGCAACGTTCGCGCGGATTCCGATCCCCGCGATGTCGTCGTCAGTCGTCCGCGCGGCGGCTTCCGGCTATTTGGTCCGGATGACGACTAACATCCGACGCGCACGCGAACGTGAGCGGCGGTTCGTTCCGGATGATCCCCCGCGCAAGGCATGATCGGCGCCGCCGGCGAGAGGCCGCGCCGCCTTGGGCAACTGGGTCTACACCTTCGATGCTGTGACCGGCGAAGAAATCTGGCCGACGAATCTCGGCCGGCCCTTCGCGCGGAACGCCGGCCATCGACGGTCACATGACCAATGTCGATCATCTCGCCCCCCGTGATCGACGAAGCCACCAGCATTCTCTATGCCTGCGCCTGCACATCATCGACGGCGAGAACAGCGCGCTGGCGCGGACACGTCCGTCGTCCTCGCAACTGTTCGGAATGGCGGCAAAGGCCGATTGCATCTGCTGGCGAAATTGAATAATATCCAGATGTTTCTTTATGGTTGTGCGGCGCACGCGCAGTATTTCGGCGCAATGATTTCAATTCTCTCGGAGAGCCCCGCGCCTCCACATTTTGATCGCAACATACTCATTAGGAGTCTTTCATGCTGACAGCCCATGTTGCACTTGTTTCCGAAGAATCGAAGATCAAACCAACCGAGCTGGCGAAGGTCGCGGGCGCTCTGTCCAAGCAGATTTCGCGGGATTTCGGACCGATCTGGAAAATCAACGCCGACGTCGCGGCCTATGAACATCTGGAAGACATGCCTTTGGATTATTGGCCGATCATCATCAAGGACGACATCGGTGATCCCTCGGCTGCGGGCTACCATGAGGACAAGCATGGGCAGCCGTTCTCGCTGGTGATGTATGATCGCTCCTGGTCGCTGACGGCCAGCCACGAATGTCTGGAGATGCTTGCCGATCCGTTCGGCCGCCGGACGGTTGCCGGCGAATCGCCAGTCAAGAACCAAGGACGGGTCAACTTCCTGGTCGAAGTCTGCGATCCCTGCGAGGCGGCGAATTGCGCCTATACAATCAACGGTATCCAAGTCTCCGACTTCTACACGCCAAACTATTTCGATCCAATGCCTGCGGCCGGCGTTCGCTACAGCTACACCGGCTCGCTGAAGGAACCGCGGCAGGTCTTGAAGGACGGCTATTTGAGCTGGTACGTGCCGTCGACGAAGACCTGGTGGCAGCGCAACTGGTTTGGAGGTGCAAAGTCGGCTGATGGACCGATCGAAGGCCTCAAGCTCACAGGCACCAATGTTCGCGCGGCCATCGACCGATGTACCGAGGCAAGTCGCGCCAAAGCGCTCGACAAGGGCAGCCCCAGCGCCAAACAATCCATGCGCGCGCTCAAGGGCAAGCCGGCGAAGAACGATCCGTTCACGAGCCGTGCGGACGCCTTGCGGGAAGCGATCAAGGCGGTCAGCGGTTCCTGAGGCCTTGTCGGCGCTCCACATGCTATTAGCTTCGTGTGAACTGGAGCGCCGATGGAGGTGACACGCATGAGCGCGGATGATGACGAGAAGGCCCGCAAGAGAAGGGCCGAAGAATTGCGTTCGACGATCCGCGACACGGAATCGGGCGCGAAGCCTGGCCGCGCGCCGACGCCTCGTCAGATCACCGATGAAGCGGCGCGCAAGGCGCGCGACGAAGCCAACAAGATCTCCCCGGACAAGGATCGTTCCGGCGGCTAAGGCGTGATCGCCCCGCAGGGGGTGCGTTATTCACCCTCCCACTCCAGGGCACTCCAGGGAGGGTGAACCGCAGGTTTTTCACCCGCCGTGCGACTCCACCACCTTGCGGCAGCTGTCGGAAAGCTTGGCCTTGTTTTCGCGCAGGCAGACGTTCATCTCCGGCGGCTTGCCGACATGCTCGGCGCAGAATTTACTGGCGTCGCTGCGACAGGCCATCTGCTCTTGGAGGGTGGGGCCGGATTGGGCTGATGCGGGCGGGATAGCGGCGGCGAGCAGCAGCGCGGCAAGAATTGAAATCTTCATGATGCACCTCTTTGAGCTTGTCATTGTTCCTACTTGGGATCAAGCGGGCCGGACCATCTCGCGGAGATCCATGGCCGGTCCATGCCATGTTCATGGCATCGGCTCGGCGGCTCGCGCGCCGCACCCCCATCTTCATGGCATGTCTTGGCGCTTCGTCTTTTGCCATTGAGGCTGCACGTCGGCTGCGAGACCCGGTGATTGCATCGGGCGCCGAACGGGAAGCAGGAGAGCAAGATGTCGAAAAAACTGGGAGCGCTGGGCGCGAGGCTGACGATGATGTTGCTGGCGGGTGCAACAATGGTGTCGCTGGGCACGAGTCCGGCGCAGGCGGTGGTCTATTGCAAGACGGTCGGCGTGCCCAAGGGCTGCGTGGTGCGGCCGGTCGGAGCGGTGGTGGTTGCGCCCGGCGCGCCGATTGCCGCTGCGGTCGTGGCAACGCCCGGTGTGGGAGCGCCGGGCGTCGGCGTCCGCGCCGGCACGCCGATGAATCGCGGCGGCCCGGTCAATCGCGTCGGCGTGCGCTGACGGCCTCGTTCCATTGAGCTGATTGCATCGCTTCGGGCCAAGAAACCTGCGAACGAACCCCCCGTCCTTCGCAGGCCAGATCCCGGCCCGACCCCCTCTCTCCGTGCGTCCCATGCGCCCGGGGAGGGGGCTGTTCAGCCCGCGGCCGCGTCGCTGTCGGGAAAGACCTGCGGCAATTGCAGCCGCACGCGCGTGCCCGAGGTATCCGAGCCCAGATCGAGCACTGCGCCACAGCGCGCCGCGCGGCTTCTCATGTTGCGCAGGCCTCGCGCCGTCGGACTCGTCCCTTCGTCGGCGAGCTCAAATCCCTTGCCGTCGTCTGCAATGCTGATCACGCCGTACGGCCCCTGGCCGTCATCGCGCGTCTCGATGGCAACAGCGATGTGGCGGGCGGCCGCGTGCTTGACCGCATTGGTCACGGCCTGGTCCAGAATGCGGACGATCTGGATGACATGCCAGGGCCGCAGTTCAGGATGCAGCGGCAGGCCCTGCGGCGTCGCCACGCGCCAGTCGAGCGCGATGTCATGCGGCCGCAACTGCATCGCGGCGCGTTCGCGCCACGAGCCGAGCGCGAGCATGAGGTCGCCGCCGATGTCGTCCATGGAATCGATCACCAGGCGCAAATCCTTCAGCGCGGCGCGCGCCGCATCGGTAATGGTCGCGCCCTCCTGCCCGCGTTCGGAGAGTGCGACGATGCTGATCAGCTGGCCGCCGAGGCCGTCATGCAGGTCGCGCATCAGTCGCGTGCGTTCGTTGGTGAGGGCTGCGGCCCGCGCGCGGGCCTCCTCGCGGGCAAAACTCGCCTTCAACCGCTCCTCGGCCTCGCGCACGCGCGCGACGAGCTGGCCGGCAAAGCTGTCGACCTGGTTCAGCGCGCGTGCGAAGCGCCAGGTCAGCCCGGCGCCGATCGCGATCAGCAGCGCCGAATAGGACAGCCGCGAGACGAAGGTGCGCTCGTTGGGCATGATCTCGAACACCGACAGCATGTCGTGGGCCCAGCAGGTCAGCACGATGGTCGCCGCGCAGCCGAGCGTGAAACTGGCCACGTCCTTGCGCCGAAGCACCGCGTAGGCCGCGATACCGGCCGTCAGGACCAGGCAAAGCCCGACCGTGGGGATGCCCAAAAGCAGAAAGAGAATGCGCGGCAGCGGCGGACCGGCGATGAGGCCGCCTGCGATCACGATGAGTCCCGGCACGAACAGCAGCACGCCGTAGCGCGGCCAGCGCCAGCCGAGGAACAGCACGGTGGACACCACGATCAGCGCGCTCTCGATCGGCGCGGAGGAGAGCAGCACCGCGGCCAACCGGGACGAGGTGGCGGGCGGCACCGGCGGCGTCAGGAAGGCCTGGACCACGCCGAGCACCATCGCCACCGCCAGCACGCCATAGACCGGCTCGTGGCGCCGCATCAGCCACATGATCGCGAGGATGACGGCGAGGATCGATTGCCAGGCGGAGAACACCACCGGCAGCGTGACGAACAGCAGCGTGCGCGTCTCGTAGGCGGGACGCAAGGCGGCGTCCGGGCCGACATAGACGGTGTCGAGGAAACCTCGCAGCGGTCCCCACACGAACAGCCGCACCGTGATGTCGTTGCTGCCGTCGTGCAGCAGCGATGGCGGGATCACCGCGATCTCCGGCGTGTTGCGGTCGGGCCGGTTGGCGGTGGGATCGCGCCGCGAGTCCAGGATCGCGACGCCGTTGACCGCGATCTCCGCGCCGTTGCTGAAGCGCGGCAGGAAGACCGACCAGGTCGTATCGGCGGCATCGGGCTTGAAAGTGAATTTGCCCGAGTAGAGCGGCGGATCGGCCAGCGAATAACGCGAAGCCGTGAAATGCGGCAGCGTCACGGGCCGGGTCGCGCCGGCCTCGTGCAGCGAGAACTCGCTCACCGCAAAATCGTCGGGATCGTGCGGCTCCAGCAGCCGCAGCCCGAGCATGGTGGCAATCACGATCAGCGCCTGGAGCAGCAGATACGGCACGATACGCGCGAGCCGTAGCCTGTGCCGCGGGACCGCGGCCCTCGCGGCAATCTCGCTCACAGCTTGATCAGGCCCTGCTGCACCGCTTCGAACACGGCTTCGCTCCGCGTGTGCACCTCGAGCTTGCGATAGATGTTCTTGATGTGGCCGGGCACGGTCTGCCTGGACAGGCCGAGATGGCTTGCGATCTCGGCGTAGCTAAAACCCTTGGCGATGCCCCAGAGGATGTCGATCTCGCGCGGGGTGAGCTTTGCGGTGTTGAGCACGGGCCCGGGCGGCGGCTCGGCGGAGTTCTGCGTTCGCCGCACGATGAAGCGCGCGATCGAGGCCGAGATCGGCGAATGCCCGGCAACCAGATCGCGCACGGTGGTGGCGATGTCGGTCGGGAAGGCGTCCTTCAGCAGATAGCCGGTGGCGCCGACGGTGATGGCGGAGATCACGCTTTCCTCGTCGCCAAGCGCCGAGATCACCATGATCTCGGTGTCCGGAAAGCGCCGTCTGGTCTCGCGGATCAGCTCGACGCCATGGCCGTCGGGCAGCCGCAAATCGGTCAGCAGCACGCGCGGCGCGCCGCCGGCAAGCGCGTTACGGGCCTCACCGAGCGAGCCCGCGGTGCGCACCTCGTAGCCAGCCTTCACCAGCGCGTCCTGAAGACGCCAGAAGGTCGGTGCGTCGTCTTCGACGAGGAGGATGGTGATGGCCTCACCGGTCTCGCCCTGGTCCGTCATGATCATGGTCCCGGCCGCGTGTCCCCCGCGGCGCGCGCGGCAAGCTTAGCCGCGGCGCCGCGGGCGCGACACCCATAATCATGGGGGCGGGGGCGCTGGCAACCGCTGGAGGCGGATCGTCGCCGTTCCGCTGTTGTTTTTGTAGAACTGGACGCGCCGGCCCTGAACCGGCAGCAACCAGCGCGGCGCGAGACGCGTGGAGATGAATCGGGGGAACAGCTGGACGGCGTCGTTGACGTAGAAGAACAGCTCGCCGGCCTCGGGCGCCTCGAATTCCGCGACGAACAGCTCGGACAGTCCCTGCTTGCGCCAGAGCGCGCGCGCGGCGGGCAGCGCCGCGGCCGGGATCTGCTCGAAATCCCCGAACGTCTTCCAGACGCGATTCAATTCGCTGCCTTGTGTCTCGAACTCTTTGGAGTCCTCGACATGGATCGGGTAGTTGTCCTTGCTGTCGTCATCATAGGCCGGCACCGTCGCGTGGACCCGCCGCGGTAAATCGTTTGCGGGCAGTCCGTTGATGGCCTGCAGCGGCAGATCGTACGATCCGCGCGCGCCGATCCGCACCACCGGCTGGAACCAGTCTGCACCCTGCAGCCGCAGGAGCGGGACGGCGAGGCGGTGGGTTGGATCCGGCGGGGTCTTGAATCCGTTCAGGCCGGTCATGATGGTGCGGTCGAACCACGGATCGGCCATCTCGATCCAGACGCGGTATTTGCGGCCCTTCTCGACCGCGAGGCGGCTTGGCCAGCAGAAATCGCTGACGTCGAACAATTCGCCGTCGCGGGCCGCGACCGGCGTGTCGCCGACGGCATGCGTCGACGCGCTGCTCTTGCAGAAGTCGCCGACGCCCGCGCGCCAGTCGAGATAGCCGCGGGACAGCAACAGCAGAGCGGAGCCGAAAATCGCGATGAGGAAAACCGCCGGCATCAGCACGTTGGTGAAGGCCATGCGCACCGGCCAGGCGTGCAGCCGCATCCACCGGCCGATCGCGAGCAACCAGCCGGATTTGCTCACGCGCCTTCGCGAGGCCATCCGGTCGGGCCGGTACCAGGCCAGCCGGGCACGTTCCTGAATGCTGTCGCGCAGCGCCGCGTTCCTGTTCCACGCGATCAAAATGATGATGACGAGCACCGTGGTGACGGTGGGATAATACAGCGCGATCGCAAGCCATGGTGCCGCGTAGGACGGCAGCACGCTCGCCAGCAGATCGGCGAACGGCTTGACGACCGTGCTCGTGCCGTTGTCGATCGCCGTGATCCATTTGAGCAGGATGGTACCCTCGAGCCCGTGCTCCTTGGACGAGCCCACGACGGAGCGCGCGATCCAGGGCCATGCGACGAAGATGCCGAGCGCGATCAGCAGCGAGAAATAGGCGAAGCGGCGCCACCACACGGTGTCGAGAACCTGCCGCGCCATCTCGGGATTCGGCGGGCTCATCGCCATGAAGGCGTCGGCCTCGGCCGCCCTGTGGCCATCGCCTGCTCGCTTCGCGTAGGCCGACCTCATGGCCTTGCGCGTTTCGTCCCGCGTCAGCGGCAGCACCTGTCCATCCGGCAGCAGCACCCTTGCATTGGCCGGAAGCATCAGCGGCGCATAATTGTCGCATCCGTGCAGCATGCGCTCGACCACGCCGAAGTGCACCACCGGCGGTCCGCCATCTTCCACGCGGTCGTGGATCGGCCGCGGACCGTAACGGTACAGCACGCCGGCGCCGCCGCGCGAATCGTGCATAGGCCCGATCGCCGACTGGTACTCGCGGAAGCGCGCGATCGTGCCGTCCTGGAAGCGGAGCTGGTTGCCGAGCTGCTCGGCCATCCACACCAACGGCACAAAAGATAGCGTAGATTCCGGATAGCCGCCGCCGATGTCGGAATGGGAGCCCGCGAACCACACCTCCTTGACGATCTGCTCCTCGGCAAGGTCGGCCTGGTCGATGCGTAGCGGATGAAAGGTGGTGCGCTCGTCGTCGAGCGCGAGCGCATGGCAGGCGTGCTTCACCTTGTCGGAGAGCCGGTAGTTTCGGAACGAGATCGGCCAGATCGCCCAGTCGATCGCGACACGGAGCTCCTCGATCGGTACGCCGAACGCCTCGACCGTGTCGAACAGTCCGAGGAATTCGATCTTGACGTCCTTGCGGCCGTCCATGGCCTCGCGCACCTTCGCGTAGGAGCGTTGCCGGAAAACGAGTTGATAGAGATAGATCAGCACGTCGCGGAGCCAGCGCATGACCCAGATCGTCGGCAGGCTGCGATAGCCGACCGATTGTTTGCGATACTCCCGCCATGCGGCCATCGTGTTGCGTTGCATCTCCGCATGCGACACGGCGACCTTGTCGATCACCGCCGGCACCAGCCCCTGGCTCGCGATCAGCGCTGCCAGCGTGCGCGCGGTGAAGGCGCCGCGGCTGAAGCCGAAGATGTAGATCTCGTCGCCCTCGCGCCAGTTCCAGCACAGGAAGCGATAGAGCTTGCGGACGTTGGCGGGCACGCCGAGGCCGGTGGCGCCGTCGAGGGCGGCGAGCGGCGCCCAGCCGGCGGTGCCGACGCCCTTGATGTAATAGGCGATCTGATCGGGCTTGGTATGGTCGAGCGCCTCGTAGAGACGCCAGACGCTGGATTCCTGGGTCGAGAAGGCGTTGCCGGTGCCGTCGGCGAACAGCACCAGCTTGCGCGGCGGACGTGCGTCGGCCGCATTCGCCGCGGCATTTGCATCATCGTGCGTATGGTCCGGCCTTGCAGCACTTGCAGCGCCGCCATGCAGCGCCCTGTCCTGGTGCGTCATGGACCCCTCCGAAAACTCAGTTGGGGATGCTTCAAGCCCCGCTCGGGCGGCATCCTTCAAATTCAACCAGTGGTTTCGTCGTAAATTAATGGATGTATTTCGCCCACAATCGCGCTGAGGTAGCAAGCAGGATTGCGCCGTCTTGCTGCGGCTGTCTATGATCTCCGCCACAATCGAAAAAGAAATGCCCGGGCAAGCCCGGGCATGACTCCAGTTTGCGAAGCGCGGTTTGGCCGGGGCTTATCTGCCGTTGCCGCGGCAGGCGCCGCCGGGGCCGATATGGTAGCCGCGCGGGCAGGCATGCGCGGCGGGGTCGGCGAAGTTTCGCAAGCAGCCGCCATTGGGGCCACGGTGCCAGCCGGCGCCGCAGCCGCCGGCGACCGCAATGACATCGCCATTGCTCTGCGCGCCGAACGGCGCCAGCGGCATGGCCTGGGCTGAACTGACGATGGCGCCGAGCGCGAGCGCCGCGGCAAACGCGGTTCGTATCATGCTGTGTTCTCCTGGATTGCGCCGGTCAGTGGGTGGCCGCGAAAGCGATGCCGGCGCGCACTTCGGTGATCGCCTGGTCGATCAGTCCCAGCGCCCGTTCGCGATGGCCGCCCTTGTTGGGCTCGGCCTTGGCAAGCTCGGCGCGGGCCGATTGCAGGATCGCCACCGCCTCGTCCATGTGCGGTTGCGCGCCGAGCGCGTAGCCGATGCAGAGGCTGGTTGCGATAGCGCCGCCGAGCACGAGGCTGCGGGGTAGAGAGGTTCGCATGTTGTCTCCTCCAGCGGGCGTCAGGCTGGGGCCGCCCGGTTGCCCGGACGCGATTCGCGTGTGGCGGGATGTCGCATCCGCAGCCTGAATAGGATGGCGCCGGGCGGGCCGTCTTGGACTGTCCGGCGCCAGAGGCGACGCGGCTTGGACTGACCGGCGCAGCTTGAATCGAGTGGCCGTACTGGTAGCCTGTGACCTCTAGCCTTCAGCGCGGGTCGTCCCCGGCTTGCAAGGCTCAATCGTTTTCTGCGCGATTTTTTCCGAAAAAGCCTTTCCCGGAAGTCCTTGTCGATGTCCGTCATCAGGAAGTCGCTCTCGACCGAGATGCTGCCGCAGGATCTGTCCGACCGGCAGCGCTTCATCCGCTTCGCCGAGCTGTTCGAGCATTTTTCCAACACCGGCGAGCTCGATCCGGCATCCGACGTACCGTTTCGCGCCACGATGAACTCGATCCATATCGGCACCACCATGCTCGGCCGCTGCGACGGCAGCTTCGTCACGGTGCGGCGGGAAAAGCGCCAGGTGGTCGAGACCGGGGACGACCGCTTTTGCCTCGCGCGCAACACCGGCGATCGTTCCTCGCAGGTGGTTCATCGCGGCCGCGAATTCACCATGCGGGCGGGATCGATGGTGCTGCTCAAGCTCGACGAGCCGTTCTTCGCCGCTGACGGCGCCAGCCAGAAGCGCTTCACCAACGTGCACCTGCCGGTCGAGTCACTGCGCGCGATGGTCGCCGACGTCGACGACCTCGTTGGCTGCGAGCTCGAGGCCGGCGGCGCACTGTCGCTGGCGATGGATTACAGCGACCTGCTGCTTCGTCATCCCGTGGCCGCCGATGAGGCCGGCATGGCGATCGCATCCCATTTGCTCGATCTCGCCGCGATCGGCTTGGGCGCCCGCAGCGACGTTGCGGCCGCGGCACGGCGCCGGGGCTTGCGCGCGGTGCGGCTCAAGGCCGTGCGGTCGATCCTCGCGGCGCGCTTCCACGAGCCGGATTTTTCCGCGCAAAAGCTCGCCACTGCCGCCGGTCTCTCCGAACGCTATGTCAACGAGCTCTTGTTCGAGGCGGGCGCCAGCTTCACCACCCGCCTGACCGAGTTGCGCCTGCGCAAGGCGGCCGATTTGCTCGCCCATCGCGAAGGCCGCATCAGCGACATCGCCTTCGCCTGCGGCTTCAACGATCTCTCCTACTTCAACCGCTGCTTTCGCCGCAGGTTCGGCCTGACCCCGACCGCGGCGCGGGGCAGGTGAGGGATCGCGCCTAAAGCGCCTCCACCTTCGGCGGCGGGTATCGCCTCGCCAGCACCGACAGCGGCATGCGCCGTTCTTCCGCCGGCAGCTCCAGCCAGGCCAGAACCAGCGGCCGCTTCCAGTCGCCGACGCCGAACTCCATGTCGACCCATTTCTGCGGCTCGGGTCCGTCGAGGCCGCGGACCCAGACGAAATAGCGGGGCAGGTCGCCGGCGTCGGTGTCTGTCGTGGGTCTCCTGGCCATCACTCGCTCACTGCCTCGACACGCATTGTCGCTGGGATATAGGTAGCGGCGGCGAAGTCGAACTCAAGTCCAGAGGGACATGAACGAAACCGTGATCGATAGTTGGGGTGACGCTTCGGACGTCGTGACGAGGCTCGCCGGCGCCTGGTCGTTCGACCGGGTCATCGAAGGTCAAGGGAGCATGAAGGGCCTTGCGACCTTCACGCCATTGGACGCGGAGTGCCTCGCCTATCGCGAGCAGGGACGCTTGAAGCTCCTCAACGGCACCGAACTTGAAGCGGAGCGAGAGTACCTCTTCCGCAAGCGCGACCGGGGATTCGAAGTTTTCTTCAAGGAGACTCCACCGCGGCTATTCCACGCGATCGAGCTCGCCGCATCGGATGATGGAGCATTGAACGGAAGCGGCGACCATCTCTGCAATCTCGACCATTATCGGTCGACTTACACTTTCCTGACCGATGGTGGTTTGGTCGTTCGTCACGCCGTGTCAGGTCCGCGCAAGGACTACACGATGATCACGGCCTATATGCGGGTGGCGTGAGCCGCGCGACGAGCTCGCGACGTCATGCGAGAAGGGAAGATGTGACGGTTGCTAAGGAGAGGGATGTGCGTAATCACACATTGCTGCTCTTTGGCGAGATGCAATGCGACGTTATGAGATGCCGCCTAACCTTGAGCGGCTTTGCAACAACTAATGCATCCGCATTGGTTCAGATGCTGCCCGGGACTTGAACCTGCGGGAATTGAGGTATTGACCCGCCCAAAGGTCTCAGCCTTTGACCGGGCCAATTTGTCATCAGGCGGCGACGTGTTGGGGGGACTGAGCGGGCTGCCTGCTGCGCTCGAGTTCGAACTCGGCCTCTTCCCTCGCGGTCTTGAGGATGCGGACGGCGTCGGCAATGTTCTTTTCCGAATGATTGGCCATCACTTGCATCCGGATGCGCGCGGCTCCCTTCGGAACCGCCGGGAATTCGACCAGATTGGCGATCAGCCCAAGTTCAGGCAGGCGCCGGCTCACAAGCCGGGCGAGGCCTTCACTTCCCATCTTGACGCAGACGATCGCGGACGGATCGCCGTAATAGTCGAGGCCGGCCTCGCTCAGTTGATCGCGAAGCGACAGAATGTTCGTCATCATTTCCAGGCGCAGCACGCGCCCTTCGACCGAGCCCACGATCTCGAATGCTTTCAGGATGGTGGCCGCCTGCACCGGGGATAGCGCATTCGAAAACGTTGCGGGGGCGCTGTAGAAGCGAAGATATTCCCTCACTGCGCGGCTGTTGCAGGCGACGAAGCCGCCGTTCGACGCGAAAGTCTTGGAGAAAGAGCCCATCACGACGTCGACGTTGCCCAGCATGTCCTGGACGCCGATATGTCCGCGGCCAATGCGGCCGAGGTTGCCGAGGTCATGCGCGACGTCGACCACCAGGGTGGCGTTGAACTCGCGGCACAACTCCTGGAGCTCGGCCAGTTTGGGAGTATCCGAGTCCATCGAGAACAGGCCCTCGGTCACGACCAGGATGCCGTTCTCTTTATCCTTGGCCCTGATCTTGGTCAGGATGTTCCGGCAATATTCGTTATCGAGGTGGCGGAATAAATGAATATTGTTGGTGGCGGCATTGGCGCCTTCCTGGAGACAGGAGTGGGTCAGCATGTCCATCACCACATGGTCGGCGGAACGGACAAGGCCCTTGATCACGCCAAAGCCGGCTGCCCATCCCGTCGGATACAGCACAACCTCTTCCATGTTCAGGAACTCAGCGATCTTTCTCTCGAGCGCGACCGAGTAAGAGGTATTGCCGACCAAAGCCGGAGACCCGGCACTATGTACGCCACAGCGTTCGATAGTCTGTTTGGCGGTCTCCTTGATTGCGGCATGCGACGACAGGCTCAGATAGTCCTGCGAGGCAAAATTGACGCCCCGCATCTTGTTGCCGCGGTCATCCTGCGCCATGCAGATCGTGTTGGGCCCGTCCTCGGTCGCGCGCGAAAACGGCCACAGGCCGTTTTGACGACGCAAGTCCTGCCATTTGAAGAAGCCTTCGGTTCGCTTCAGGAGGTCCGCCCCGCCGGGCACGCGGAAGTCTCTCATGCTGCCGGTCAACGCGGCAGTCGGTGCAGTGGCCTTGGTGATGTCTGACATTGCAACCCCGTTCGCCGTTTTTTATTGATGAGCTTGTTGGTCCTGATGGACCCTTTGGGGAGAATGATGAGCCAATTGAATTAATGTCCGGTGGAACGGCGCGGCGAATTGGCTGGCCTTTCAATGGCTTCGCTTGCGATTACTGAGTCTTTGGTTCCTGGCTTGCTAATCCAGCCGGTGCTGCCGACCCACTTGAATTAACGGAAAGTCAGTGAGTTCCACCCTGTTAGCCGTTCGTTAACCATAATAATTGCATGCTGCCGCACACATTTTGGCGTGGTTCATTCAGATCAACCATCGGGGCGGCGATGAAGAATATACTCATGGTTTCGGCGGCTGTTGCGACCGGCGCCATCTTTGGAATTGGTGCGGCATCGGCCGCCGATCTGGCGGCTCGCCCCTACACCAAGGCGCCGGTTTACGCTCCTCCCCAGATCTCCTGGACCGGTTGCTACATCGGCGGCAACGTCGGCGGCGGCTGGGACCGTTTCAACGCCGGGGAGGTCGGATTTGCCGGCGTGCCGACGCCTTACGTCGATTACGGCGGCAACCACGGCAGCAGCGTGATCGGCGGCGGCCAGATTGGCTGCGACTATGAGTTCGCCTCGAACTGGGTCATTGGCATTCAGGGCCAGGCGCAGTTCGGCACCATCACGTCTTCCAATCCGGTCGCGGCTTTCCCGGGCATCACGGCCCAGTTCAAGGTCAACAACTTCGAGACCCTGACCGGGCGCCTTGGCTACACGGTTGTGCCGGCGGTTCTTGCCTACGTGAAGGGCGGTGCGGCATGGGCCAATGGCAGCGGTGCGGCTGTAGTTCCGGCCCTCGGCGGTTTGGTCGGCGAATCGGCTGGCTTCACCATGACCGGCTACACCGTCGGCGGGGGTCTCGAATGGATGTTCGCCCCGGGATGGTCGGTGTTCGGCGAATATAACTACATGGACTTCGGGACCAAGAACGTCGATTTCCTGTCGTCGGGATTGGTCCCGGGGTTTGGTCCAGGCGGCGCTTTGGCAGATACCAATGCCATCCGCCTCACGATCCAGACGGCTACAGTGGGCCTGAACTACAAGTTCAACTGGGGTGGGCCGGTCGTCGCGAAGTACTAGAGCCTTTCGGTTCTGATTGAATCAGATCCGAAGCTTTGGATTCTTGATTTGACGCGTTCGCCTCGGGCGAAGCGGTATCCGCTTCGCCCGAGGCGCTTTCGCGCCGGCTCAGAGAGGTAATCCGAAATCTTTTTTCTGGCTGAAGTCAGGCGACGGCGTTTTCGCGTTCTGCGGCGGGCAGGCAACCACGAATCTTGCCCAGCAGCCGCTGCATATCGACCGGCTTGGTGTCGAAGTCGCAGCAGCCTACCGCGACGCTCTTGTCGCGATCGCTTGCCAGCGCGTGAGCCGTCAGTGCGATGATCGGGATCGCTGCCGTCGCGGGATTGGCCTTGATCAATTGGGTCGCTTCCCAACCGTCGATTTCACCCAGTGCGACATCCATCAGGATCAGGTCCGGCATCTCGCTGGCTGCCATCGCAACACCCGCCGCACCGTCATGCGCGCAGCAGACAGTGAAATTGTAACGTTGCAGGCGTCGTGTCAGCATATCCCGGTTGATCTCATTGTCTTCGACGAGCAATATCTTAGGCATTGGCAATTTCCGTGGTCGATTGCAAAGTCAGGTCGGAAACCGCAGGGACGAGCGTCGCTGAGTGGAACGCATCCCCCTTCCGTCGGCCCGTGAGCAACGGCATCCGGATCGTAAACCGGCTGCCTTTTCCGAGCTCGCTTTCGACAGACACCTCGCCGCCCATCAGCTTGCAAAGCTTCTGGCTGAGTGCGAGTCCAAGACCTGTGCCGCCATACTTGCTGGTGCTTGAATCGTCTGCGACGGTAAATTTTTCGAAAAGGTGGGCAATTTGATCCGGTGCGATGCCAATGCCGGTGTCGATGACGTGAACCACGAGATCGTCGCGCGTTTCGTCGCGTTGCCGTTCCGCGACGAACTCGACCCGGCCATGATGGGTGAATTTCGCGGCGTTATCCAGCAATTGGCCGGCCATATTGCGGAATTTGGCAGCGTCGCAGAGGGCTGTTCCGAGGTCCGGATTCAATAAACAAAAGACCTCGTTTCCGTTGTTACTGGCGGCGGGCTTCACGGCGTCGACGATATCGCTGAGCAGTTGGGTGATATCCGTCTCCTCCAGATCCAGCTCCATCTTGCCGGCCTCGATCTTCGAAAGATCAAGAATCTCGTTAACGAGTTTCAGCAAATGTTGGCCGGCGCTGTGGATCTTGTTCAGATCGGAGATGCTTTCGCTGTCGCCTTCATCCTCGGCGTCTTCAAGCAGGATCTGGCTGTAGCCGATCACGGCGTTGAGCGGCGTGCGCAACTCGTGGCTCATCTTGGCGAGGAATTCCGCCTTGGCGGCGCCCGCCCGCTCCGCATCCTCGGTGGCCTGGCGCAGCGCCGTTGCGGTCGCCATGTGCTGCCGCATCTCGCCTTCCAGCTCGGTTTGCGAAGCCTGGATCTTCGCGTAGTAGAGTGCCATCATCGCAACGTAGAGGGCCGCCGCGACAGTGGAGACAAGCCCTAGGCCCTGCATCGCCGCTACCGGCAGGTCGCTCTTGAAGTGATAACCATACAAATAGAACGTGCCGAAGATCGCGACGTTGGCCGCGAACATTGCCATCACGATCAAGCGAAGCGATTTGGATGAACCAAGGTAGAAAAACGCCAGCAGCGGAATGACGAGCACCCACGCCAATGTTGGGGAAGTCACGCCTCCATAGAAGTAGCAGCTCCAGAGGATACAGAATATCAGATTCTGGATCGACACCAGCGCGAGGGGATTGTAGGGCGCGCCGGCCCGCAGCAGGAATGGAAATATCCAGAACGCGACGATCGAGATTGCGAGCACCGCAACCTCGTATCCTGGTGACGGATCAAGCACGTAGAGCGCAATTGGCACTACGCTTCCAATGAACGGGCCCAGAATGTGGCTTACCAGAAAGACGTGCGCGCGGTTTCGTGCATCACGGTCTGCCGCGATCGCGGACGGTATGAAATAATTTACCAGACTATCGAGTGCCGCAATGGCTCTTGCGAGATTTGATTTCATGAATTACGCATCGCCTTCTGCGCTGGTCGTGAGAAATCCGCCGCTGGCTTGTTCTTGCAAATATCGCGTAGTCGGCTTGTAAATGCCGCATCGCCCGGCAAGGTATTCATTTCCGTTTAAAGCCGCGTTAATCGCCGTGATGGAGCGATAAGCGCTGATTGCGTCATAAACGGTTTTTTAAAGCCACGTAGCTAGGTTTTGCGCCTTAACCGAAGCAATCGGGGCGGCGGCAGATGTTAATCTGGGATCAGATTTTCGCGGCGATCGATTGGTTCATTCCGGCGGCGGCGAAGCTCGAGCGCTCGGAGCGGGGCCTCGCGCAAAACTTCGTCTTCACGCATCTCTTTGGCCCGTTGCTGTCGCAATCGATCGCGCTGTTTCTTTATCTCAGCGATCCGCACCCCGGCTTTGCCTGTTGGACCGTGATCGCCTGCATATGGTCGTTCTGGACGCTGCCGTTGGTCTACAGGCAGACCGGCAATCTGCAGTTGTCGGCCCTTGTCTCGGTCGAATTGCTCGCCTTCACTTCGCTGTTCGGGGCTTACTATTACGGCGGCGTGAGTTCGCCGTTCCTGCCATGGCTGATCATCAGCCTGTTGCTCGGCTTCTTCTATTTGTCTGAGCGTCCGTTTCTTGTCGTCGGTCTGTTCACCGTCAATATCGCCGGCTTCTGCGCTGCTTATCTCAGCTGGGGGTTCCCTGAACTGGTTCCGCAAGACCATCTCGCGACGGTCGGCTGGATCTCGATTCTGTCCGCCACGATCTACATGTCGTGGATGGCGATTTACTACGCCAACATGATTGCGATGCGATCCGACCTCGAACGCGAAGCGGAGCGGCACCGGGAGACTGCAATTCGCCTGCGCGAGGCCAAGGATATAGCCGACGCAGCCAATCGCGCAAAATCGATCTTCCTTGCCAAGATGAGCCATGAGTTGCGAACACCACTGAATGCGGTGATCGGCTTCAGTGAAATCCTGCTCGAAGGCGTCGAATTGGACGGCAAGAAAGGCCACAAGAAGATCGACCTCGAGCGCATCAATTCGGCCGGGAAGCATCTGCTGTCGCTGGTGACCGATGTGCTCGATCTCTCGAAAATCGAGTCGAACCACATCGAGTTGAAGATCGAGGAATTCGATCTCAATGCGATGGTTCGCGAAGTCATTGCGAACGTCCAGCCGATGGTGACCGAAAACGGCAACAAGCTCGTGGTGAAATGCTCCAGTAACCTCGGGACGGTCTCCACCGATCAGACCAAGTTGAGGCAGGCGGCGTTGAATGTCATGAGCAACGCCGCGAAGTTCACCGAGAACGGCACGATCATACTGTCCGTCCAACGAAGGAAGAGCCAGGGCGGAGACTGGATCGAAATTCAGGTGCAGGATTCGGGCATTGGCATTGCTTCGCCGGATATCGGACGCCTGTTTCAGAATTTCGGTCAGGCGAATTCCGCGACCTCGAGCAAATACGGTGGAACCGGTCTTGGCCTCGCGCTGAGCCAGAAATTCTGTGCGCTCATGGGCGGTGGAATTTCCGCCACCAGCGAGTTCGGCCACGGATCCTGCTTTACGATCCGTGTGCCCGCCTGGATAAGCCAGCAGCAGGAAGCTGACGAAAATTATTGCGAAACGAGTCCCCAAATTGCAAATGTGTTGGCGGTCTGAAAGATAGTCTTATGGTGGTTTCGAAGTCCCAGGCGGAACGTGTCGAAATACTGCGGCCGGAAGCGAGGCCGGCCGATGCCGCTGACAGCGACACGAATGCTCGGCCGCGATTGCTTATCGTGGACGACATTGGTGACAATCGTACCGTCCTGACGCGACGCTTTGAGCGCCGCGGCTTCGAGGTGGTGGAGGCCGACAGCGGCTTTGCCGCGATCGATCTGATCGAGAGGGGATCATTCGATCTGGTGCTGCTGGACGTCATGATGCCGGGAATAGACGGCATCGAGACTCTCAAGCGAATCCGCGGCCAGAAGTCCTCGGCCGCGTTGCCGGTGATCATGGTCACGGCGAAATCAGAGAGTGAGAACATCGTCGATGCGCTCGAACTCGGCGCTAACGATTACGTCACGAAGCCGGTCGACTTTGCCGTCGCGCTGGCGCGCGTCAATACCCAGATCAGCCGCAAACGCGCCGAGCAGCAGGTTGCATTGGCTAACGAGCAGTTGCGAAAGGCCAATGAGGATCTGGAACATCGCGTGGAAGAACGCACCGGTCGCCTCATAGACGCCAATCAGAAGCTCAAGGTGGAGATCGCCAATCGCGAAGAATCGCAGGCGAGGTCGCAATATCTTGCCTATCACGACTCACTGACCGGCCTCGGCAATCGTCTCTTGTTCAAGGAGCAGCTCGAGGAAGCGCTGAAGGATGTTTCGGTAACCCCGCATCCCGTGGCAGTTCTGTTTCTGGATCTCGATGGCTTCAAGGCGGTCAATGACACATTGGGCCATTCGATCGGAGACCTGCTCCTGAAGTCGGTGGCGACCAAACTCCGCGACCTTCTTCAACGAACGGATCGTATCGCACGGCTCGGCGGCGACGAGTTCGCTATCTTGCAGATGTCGGTCCCGCAACCGAACTCGTCTATCGCGCTGGCGGAAAGGATCATCGAGGTTGTCGGTCAACCGTGCAGCATCGACAGTCATGATGTGACGGTGGGGGCAAGCGTCGGCATCGCCGTTGCACATCCCGGCAACATGAATACCGAGAGCTTTCTCAAGAGCGCGGATCTTGCGATGTACAGCGCGAAATCCGACGGTCGCGGCACTTACCGCATGTTCGATCCGGAAATGGACGCGGTCGTTCAAGCGCGTCGCGTACTTGAACGTGACATGCGAACCGGCCTGATGCAGGACGGCTTCAAACTGTTCTATCAACCGCTGGTCAATTTGCAGACCAAGAAGGTGACCGCCTTTGAGGCATTGATGCGATGGCAGCATCCCGAGCGCGGCCTGATTCCTCCTTCCGAGTTCATCCCGGTCGCGGAAGAGATGGGGCTTATTGTCCAGCTCGGCGAATGGGCATTGCGGCAGGCATGCGCGGAAGCGATGGAATGGCCCGACGGAATCTGTGTTTCGGTAAACTTGTCGCCGTTGCAGTTTTCCAAGGGTAATCTGGTTTCGACCGTCATAAGTGCCTTGGCATCCTCCGGACTTCCGGCCACCCGCCTCGAACTGGAAATCACCGAATCGGTGCTGCTGGAAAAGTCGGAGCGCAATATTGCGGTCCTCAATCAGTTGCGCAATCTTGGCGTCCGGATATCGATGGACGATTTCGGCACCGGTTATTCCAGCATCGGTTATCTTCGCAGCTTTCCATTCGACAAGATCAAGATCGATCAGACCTTTGTCCGGGACTTGCTCGTCGACCAGGGCAGTCTTGCCATCGTGCGCGCGATCGCGGGGCTAGGCGTGAGCTTTGGCATGATCACGACTGCGGAAGGCGTTGAGACCGAAGAGCAGATGCGGTGCCTCAATGTCGAAGGCTGCATTGAGGTCCAAGGATATTTGTACAGTAGGCCGGTGCCGGCCAGCGAGATCGTTAGGCTGCTGGGGGACCTTGCCAATCGATAATGAAGGCCGGGCTCGGCACTTCGCGCTGCCGCGACGGGATCAATTCACGCGTTGCGGCGTCCCACTTTCGGAACGAGGCGGTGGATTGTGCCGATATCGGTCTTATACGAAGCCTGAACGGGCGAAGCGTGGTGCCCCTGGCCGGAATCGAACCAGCACTCCTTGCGGAACTCGATTTTGAGTCGAGCGCGTCTACCAGTTCCGCCACAGGGGCCCTCGGTCGGTCCCGGGAAGGAGCCTCGCGAAGCCGGCGGACTATAGCCATGGACAAACCGAGGTCAACCCGCGCCAAAGTGATCCCGGGCGTTCTCGACAGGGGCCTGGGCCGGGGTTAGAGGCTTAAAGCCAGCCTGATCCGGAGAGGCCGCCGTGACCACCCAGAGTGCCGCAATACCCACATTTCGCCCCGCTGCCGGCAGTCCTGCGCTGACGGCTTCGCTGGCCGTGACCCTGTTCGCCGCAGCAACGATCGCGGGGGCCTGGTTTTTCCAGCTCGTTCTTGAGGTCCTGCCCTGTCCGCTCTGCCTCGAGCAGCGCTACGCCTACTATCTCGCGATCCCGCTCGGCGCGCTCACGGCGCTTGCCGCGCGGAGCGGCGCGCCGCGATCGCTGCTGCTGGCCGGGCTCGCGATCCTCGCGCTGGCGGCGCTCGCCAATGCCGGCCTCGGCACCTATCACGCGGGCGTCGAATGGGGACTTTGGAAGGGGCCGACCGATTGCTCCGGGCCGGTCGTCAATCTCGGCAGCGCCGGCGATCTCTTGTCGCGGCTCGACACCGTCAAGGTGGTGCGCTGCGACGAGGTGCAGTGGCGCTTCCTCGGCCTCTCGCTCGCCGGCTACAATGTGCTGATCTCGCTGCTGATGGCCGCGATCGCCGCCTGGGGATTTGTGCGGACGGCGAAGCGTGGGTAATTAAAGCGCGCTCGTGGCCTCGTGCTGGAAGCCGAGATAGCTCGCCGCGACCTGCTCATTCGCGGCGACGTCACTGGCCTTGCCGCTCAGCACGAACTCGCCAAGCTCCATCACATAGGCCTGGTCCGCGATCTTCAGCGCGGCCTGCGCGTTCTGCTCGACCAGCAGCACCGAGACGCCGCTGGCGCGAAGCTCGGTGACGATGCGGAAGATGTCAGCGACGATGATCGGCGCGAGGCCGAGGCTCGGCTCGTCCAGCATCAGGAGTTTCGGTTCGCCCATCAGCGCACGGCCCATGGCGAGCATCTGCTGCTCGCCGCCCGACAACGTGCCGGCGAGCTGCTTGCGGCGCTCCTTCAGCCGCGGAAACAGCGTGTAGATCCGCTCGATCGAGGCCTTCGCCCGGCTCCGCTCGATGCGGAAGGCGCCGAGCTCGAGATTGTCCTCGACATTCATGGTCACGAACAATTCGCGGTGCTCGGGCACGAGGCCGAGCCCCATCGCGACGCGATCCTCGATGTCGAGCCGGGCCAGGTCCTGGCCCGCAAAGGCGACACGGCCCTTCAACGGCAGGATGCCCATGATCGCGGAAAGCAGCGTGGTCTTGCCGGCGCCGTTGGCGCCGACGATGGTGACGATCTGGTTCTCGCCGACTTCGAGCCCAACGGAGCGCACGGCTTCGACCTTGCCATAGGCGACATGCGCATCAGTGACGGACAACAGCGCGCTCATGCCGCCACTCCGAGATAAGCCTTGATCACTTCGGGATTGGTCTTGATCGTGGCAGGCGTGCCTTCCGCGATCTTGGTGCCGAAATCCAGCACCACGATGCGGTCGGCGAGATTCATCACGAAGCCCATGTCGTGCTCGACCAGCAGCACGCTCATCCCGCCGTCGCGCAGATCGCGCAGCAGTTTGGCGAGCTGCTGCTTTTCCATGTGGCGCAGGCCGGCGGCGGGCTCGTCGAGCAGCAGCAGCATCGGATCGACGCACAGGGCGCGGGCGATCTCGACGATGCGCTGCTGTCCCAGCGACAACGATCCTGCGAGTTGATGCATCTGATCGGCGAGGCCGACGCGCTCGATCTGGCGGGCCGCTTCGGCCAGCAGTTTGGCTTCGTCGGCGCGGTCGAGCCGCAGCATCGAGGCGAGCGGCCCGGAATGGCCGCGCAGATGCGCGCCGATCGCGACATTCTCCAGCACGGTCATGTCGGGCACGAGCTTGACGTGCTGAAAGGTGCGGGAGATGCCGAGCTTGACGATCTCCTGCGGTGGCGCGTTGTCGACTGTCTTGCCGAGCACCGAGATCGAGCCTGACGTCGCCGACAGCACACCGGTGATCAGGTTGAAGGTGGTGCTCTTGCCGGCGCCGTTTGGGCCGATCAGCGCGACGATCTCGCGGGCCTGGACGTCGAAGGAGACGTTGTTGACCGCGACCACGCCGCCGAATTGTTTGCGCGCCTTCTCGACGTGAAGCAGGACGCTGGACTGACCGGGCGAGCGGAGGCGCGCGTCGAGCTTCAGCGAGGTGTCGGGCTTCCTGCCGCTGGTGCGTTCGGGCAGGAACGACATCAGCCAGGGCCAGACGCCGCCGGGCGCAAGTTGCAGCAGCGCCACCAGCATGATGCCGAACACGATGGTTTCGACCTGGCCGGAGCCGGGCAGGATCAGCGGCAGGTAGCTCTGCAGCACCTCTTTCAGGATCACGACGATGGCCGCACCCAGCACGCCGCCCCAGACATAGCCGGCGCCGCCGACCACCGCGATGAAGAGATATTCGATGCCGGCCTGCGCGCCGAACGGTGTCGGGTTCACCGCGCGCTGGAGATGGGCGTAGAGCCAGCCGGAGAGGCCGGCGAGCACGGCGGCGTGGATGAACACCAGGAGTTTTGCGCGCGGTGTATGCACGCCGAACGCTTCGGCCGCGACATGGCCGCGCCGCAGCGCGCGGATGGCGCGGCCGGTGCGGGAGTCCAGCAGGTTCATCGTGAGCACGGCCGAGATGATGACCGCGACCCAGATCGCAAAGTAGATCGAGCCGGGATCGAGCATCCTGAACGAGCCGATCGACAGTGGCGGGATCGCCGAGATGCCGTCGTTGCGCCCGAGGAATTCCAGCTTGCTGAAGAGGTAGAACAGGCCAAGCCCCCAGGCCAGCGTGCCGAGCGGCAGGTAATGGCCGGAGAGGCGGACCGTCACCAGGCCGAGCAGCACCGCGAGCAATCCGCTGACCACGAGCGACAACGGCAAGGTCAGCCAGGGCGACAGGCCGTAGGCCGTCGTCAGCAGCGCCGTGGTGTAGGCGCCGAAGCCGACGAAGGCGGCCTGTCCGAACGAGGTCAGGCCACCGACGCCGGTTAGCAGCACGAGGCCCATCGCGACCAGCGCGGTGAGGCCGATATTGTCGAGCAGCACGATCCAGAACGGCGGCATGCCCGGGACGAACGGGATCGCTGCCATGACGAGTGCGAAGATGAGGATGGGAAGCCGGCTCTGCATCTCAGCCTCAGTCCTTCTCTTCTTCGACGGCAGGTGCTGCGAGCGAGCGCAACAGCAGCACGGGGATCAGGAGCATGAACACGATCACCTCCTTGTAGTTGGAGGCATAGAACGACGAGAACGCCTCGACGATGCCGACGAAGAGGGCTGCGACCGCCGTGAGGGGATAGCTGACGAGGCCACCGATGATCGCGGCGACAAAGCCTTTCAGGCCGATCAGGAAACCCGAGTCATAATAGAGCGTCGTGATCGGCACGATCATGATGCCCGACAGGGCGCCGATGACGGACGCCAGCAGGAAGGCGATCTGGCCCGACAGCGTGGTGCGGATGCCGGCGAGCCGTGCGCCGAGCCGGTTGACGGCGGTGGCACGCAGCGCCTTGCCGTACAGCGTCAGCCCGAAGAACAGCCACAGACCGACGATGAAGGCGATGGTGATGCCGTAGACCGTGAGGCTCTGGCCGGTGAAGCGCAGCGAGCCCGCGGTGAACGCGCCGGACAACACCGGCGGTCCGCGCTGGCCTTCGGCGCCGAAGAACAGCAGGCCCAACCCCTGCAGCGCCAGATGCACGCCGACCGAGGCGATCAGCAGCACCAGCACCGAGGTGTGTGCCAGCGGCTGGAACGCAATCCGATACAGAAACAGGCCGATCATCGCCACGATCAGCAGCGACAGCGCGATGCAGACCGCGACCGGCGGCTTCTGGCCGGCGAAATGCAGCGTCACGGCCAGCACGATGGCCGGCAGCACGATGTTGGCGAGGATGCTGCGCAGGATCAGCCGGCCATGCAGCGCCTTGCGGGCGACGAACAGGTCGAAAGCGCAGGCGACGATGCCCATGGCCAGCGCGAGCTTGGCGGTGCCCGGCATCTGGCCCGAGGCCAGCGAGGCATAGGTCAGCGCGCCATAGGTGACGAATTCGCCCTGGGGGATGAGGATGACGCGGGTGACGGCGAACACCAGCACCAGCGCCAGGCCGAGCAGCGCATAGATCGCGCCATTGGTAATGCCGTCCTGCAGCAGGAACAGCATGATGGTGGTGTTCAAGACCGGACGCTCCCCCTCAACGATCCGGACCGGTCTCCGCGATCGCGGTGGATGGTCCGTTCACAGCCATTGAAATACGCTGACGATATTTGATATGGTCCATAACAATTATCAAATATAACATCAAGGGTGGGCGGACGACCCGTCCCGAATTTAGCGGGATTACGAGCACGAGGCGATGACCGTTTCCAAAACCGCTGAAAAGTCCTCCGAAAAGCCTGGTGACGCGACCAAGGGCCGCAAGGATGCCGCCGAGGGCCTGCCCGAAGCCCTCCAGCTCGGCGAGCTCTCGGAGCAGCTAGGCTACGTGCTCAAGCGCGCCCAACTCAAGGTGTTCGAGAACTTCTTGCGCTGCATGGCCTCGCTCCAGCTCACGCCGGCGCAGTTCTCGGTGCTGCTGCTGGTCGAGAAGAACCCGGGCCGTAACCAGACCGAGGTCGCCTCCACCCTCGGCATCCTCCGGCCGAATTTCGTCGCCCTGCTCGACAATCTCGAAAGCCGCGACCTCTGCGCCCGGATCCGCTCTACCAACGACCGCCGCTCGCACATCCTGGTTCTGACCGACAAGGGCAAGGCCGTGCTGACGCGCGCCAAGAAGCTCGTCGCCACCAAGCACGAGTCGCGGCTGAACGAGTTGCTCGGGCAAGCCAACCGCGAAGCCCTGCTCGAAATGCTGTCGAAGATCGCCAACGAGTTTTGAGGCTCGGCTGTCATCGCCCGCGAAGGCGGGCGATCCAGTACTCCGAGACGGTTGTGATTGATCGATAGGCCGCGGCGTACTGGATTCCCCGCTTTCGCGGGGAATGACAGTGACACCGGGGCTGCCGCCTCAATCCACCAAAATCACCCGGATATCGTTGACGTTGGTCAGCGTCGGCCCCGGCAGCAGCAAATCGCCCGTCGCCTCGAAGAACGTCGTCGCGTCGTTGTTGTCGAGATACGCTTGCGGCGCGAGCCCCTGCGCCTTCATCTTCGCGAATGTCGCCGCGTCGATCAGCGCGCCGGCGGGGTCGGTGGGATGGCCAGCGCCGCCGTCGGCGCCGTCGGTGTCACCGGCGAGTGCCGAGATGTTCGGCGTGTCCTTGAGCAGATCGGCGAGCGCCAGCGCGTATTCCTGGTTGGGGCCGCCGCGGCCATTGCCGCGCACGGTCACCGTGAGCTCGCCGCCGGAGAGGATCGCGACGCGCTTGCCCTGCGCGCGGGCCTGCAGCGCCAGCCTGACGTGGTCGGCGGCGACCTCGCGGGCCTCGCCCTCGAGATCGGCGCCGAGATCGATGGTCTCGTAGCCGACGTCCTTGGCGAGCTTCACCGCGGCGTCGAGCGACTGCTTCGGACGCGCGATCAGTTCGAAATGCGTCCGCGCAAAGGCGGCATCGCCCGGCTTGGCGCTTTCGTTGGCGGGATCGTCGAGCGCGTGGCGTACGGCATCGTCGATCGCGAGCTTGTATTTTGCGACGATCGCGCGTGCATCCGCCAGCGTGGTCGGATCGGGCACGGTCGGGCCGGATGCGATCGCGGACGGGTCGTCATGCGGCACGTCGGAGATCGCGAGCGTCACGATCTCGGCGGCGTTCTGGCCGGCGCGCGCGAGACGTCCGCCCTTGATGCGTGACAAATGCTTGCGCACGACGTTCATCTCGCCGATCGGCGCGCCCGAGCGTAACAGCGCCTTGTTGACCGCCTGCTTCTGCGCAAAGCTGATGCCGTCCACCGGCGCGATCCAGTTCGCCGAGCCGCCGCCGGTGAGCAGCACCAGCAGCAGATCGTCAGGCCCGGCCTCGCCCGCGAGCGCGAGCGTGTCGGCCGCTCCCTTGAGGCCAGCCTCGTCCGGAACGGGATGGCCGGCCTCGACGACGCGGATGCGACGCGTCGGCACGCCGTAGCCGTGGCGCGTGGTGGCGATGCCGACGAGCCGCTCCGGCGCGAGCTCGAGCGTGTCGAGATAGTGCCGCTCCGCAGCCGCGGCCATCGCGGCCGCGCCTTTGCCGGCGGCGAGGCAGATCACGCGCCCCTTGGGCGCGGGGCGAAGATGCGGCGCCAAAATCGTCTTCGGATGGGCGGCGGCAACGGCGGCGTCGTAGAGCGCGCGAAGCAGGGGGCGTCGGTCGGTCATGACGATGGCCTTCAGCAAACTCGGGAGCAGACTAGACGAGCGATTCCATGAAACCGGCCTCGATGAAGAGAGCAGGGATGGAACCGGAATTATGTTGGTGGATTCCTCGTTTGAGAAGAGCTGAACGAGGAGCGAGATCATGGGAACATGGCGGCGAGCGCTTGAGGTGGCCATGACAGATGGAGACGTTGCGCGTTTGACGGCCGTTTCGCGGTCCCGAACCGAGCCGGCCAGCCGGGTGCAGCGTGCGCAGATGCTTCTGGCTTATCGCGAGAACCCGTCGTTTTTTGCGGTCGGACAACGGGTTGGAGTTCATCATCAGACGGTCCAACGCTGCATCGAACGGGCGCTGGCCTATGGGTCGTTGATGGCGCTTGACGACCGACCCAGACCGGGCAAGGAGCCAACGATTACGCCGGAGGCCAAAGCCTGGCTGGTGTCGCTGGCGTGCGACAAGGCCAAGGATCATGGTTATCCGCACGAGTTGTGGACGAC